>NZ_MBFM01000003.1:353584-397377 GCF_001696715.1 Thauera phenolivorans
CGACGATCCTGCCCTCGAGCTGGAAACGCTGGAGCGCGGATTCGACCAGCTCCTTTGCCAGCATCAGCAGTCGATCCCCCACGTCGACCAGCGCGTAGTCGAACTCGGGATGGGCGTTCAGCGCCTGGTTGGCGGGGATGGTCCACGGGGTGGTGGTCCAGATCACCGCGGCGGCGGGCTTGTCGAGCTTCGTCAGGCCGAAGGCCTCGGCGAGTTTCCCGCTATGCGCGTCCGATACCGGGAAGGCGACGTCGATCGTCGGCGACTGCTTGTCGGCGTATTCGACCTCGGCCTCGGCCAGCGCCGAGCCGCAGTCGAAACACCAGTTCACCGGTTTGAGGCCCTTGAACACGTAGCCGTTCTTCGTCATCTCGGCCAGCGCGCGGATTTCGTTGGCCTCGTTGGCGAAGTCCATCGTGCGGTAGGGGTTGTCCCACTCGCCGAGCACGCCGAGGCGGATGAAGTCGGCCTTCTGGATCTCGATCTGTTCGGCGGCGTAGGCGCGGCACAGCTCGCGGACCTTGTCGGCGGGCAGGTTCTTGCCGTGGGTGACCTCGACCTTGTGTTCGATCGGCAAGCCGTGGCAGTCCCAGCCCGGGACGTAGGGTGCGTCGAAGCCGGCGAGCGTCTTCGAGCGCACGATGATGTCCTTGAGGATCTTGTTCAGCGCGTGGCCGATGTGCAGGCTGCCGTTGGCGTAGGGCGGGCCGTCGTGGAGCACGAACTTGGGCCGGCCCGCCGAGGCGCCGCGGATCTTCTGGTAGAGCTTTCGCTGCTGCCACTCGGCGATCCAGCCCGGCTCGCGCTTGGGCAGGTTGCCGCGCATCGGGAAGGGGGTGTCGGGCAGGTTGAGCGTCGTGCGGTAGTCGGCCATGGCGGGGGGTTCTTTCAGCCTTGGAGTGAGTTCGGAATGAAATGGTGTGCGGGATGCTGCGCGAACCAGTCGCGTGCCTGCGCGGCGTCGGCGTCGATCTGCGCCTTGAGCGCGTCGAGCGAGGGGAACTTGCGCTCGTCGCGCAGCTTTCGCAGGAAATGGACCCGGATATGGGCGCCGTAGCAGTCGCGCTGCCAGTCGAGCAGATGCACTTCGAGGCGCGTGCGGCCGCTGTCGAATGCGGTGGGACGCACGCCGATGTTGGCCACGCCGGCAACCGGCGTGTCGGCCAGGCCTTCGACGGCGACGGCGTACACGCCGGTGAGTGGCGGCGTCGGGTGCTTCATGTGGATGTTCGCGGTCGGGAAGCCGAGCTGGCGGCCGAGCTTGTCGCCGTGGGCCACGTTGCCCGCGATGCTGTAGGGGCGGCCGAGCAGGCGTCCGGCGTGGTCGAGGTCGCCGCGCGCGAGCGCCGCGCGCACCGCCGAGCTCGACACCCGCTCGCCGTCGAGTTCGAGCGTGGGCATCGCCTCGACGGCGAAGCCGTGGCGTTCGCCTGCGGCGCGCAGCATCGCGAAGTCGCCCGCGCGTCTGGCGCCGAAGCGGAAGTCGTCGCCGATGAACAGATGTCGCACGCCGAGCCCACGGATCAGGATGTGCTCGATGAAGTCGGCCGCCGGCTGGGCGGCGAAACGGGCGTCGAAGCGGCACACGTGAACGCGGTCGACGCCGGACGCCGCGAGCAGCAGGAGTTTCTCGCGCAGCGAGGCGAGGCGGGCAGGCGCGGCGGCGGGAGCGAAGTATTCGCGCGGGTGCGGCTCGAAGGTCAGGACGACCGCCTTCACACCGAGGGCCCGTGCCTTGTCGGTGAGCAGCTTGAGGAGCGCCTGGTGACCGCGATGGACGCCATCGAAGTTGCCGATGGTGAGCACCGCAGGCTGGTCCGCTTGCTCGGGAATCCCGCGAAAAACCTGCATGACCGCCCGGAAAAAGCCGCGATTATAGCGTCAAAGGGGGCGGCTGCGTGCTATGCGGCGTGCTAGTCGAGGCGGGCGATGCGGGTGTTGCCGTTCTGCAGGCCGGTCTCCGCGTAGCGGGTGATGCCGCGCAACAGCGCGCGCGCCATCTTCTCCTGATAGGCGTTGTTGTTGAGCTTGCGCTCCTCGTCCGGGTTGCTGATGAAGGCGGTCTCGACCAGCACCGAGGGAATGTCCGGCGCTTTCAGCACCGCGAAGCCGGCCTGTTCCACCTGCGGCTTGTGCAGGCGGTTGATGTCGCCGATCTCCGCCAGCATCGCGCGCCCCAGCTTGAGGCTGTCGTTGATGGTGGCGGTCTGCGACAGGTCGAGCAGGGTGCGGGCGATGTGGCCGTCCTGCTGGGCGAGGCTCACGCCGCCGACGAGGTCGGCGTCGTTTTCCTTCTGCGCCAGCCAGCGCGCCGCCGAACTCGAGGCGCCGCGCTCGGACAGCACGAAGACGGAGCTGCCGCGCGCCTCGGGGCGCACGAAGGCGTCGGCGTGGATCGATACGAAGAGGTCGGCGCGCACCTGGCGCGCCTTCCGGACGCGCTGGCCGAGCGGCACGAAGTAGTCGCCGTCGCGCGTCAGCACCGCGCGCATGTTGGGTTGGGCGTCGATCTGGCGCTTGAGGCGGCGTGCGATCGACAGCGTCACGTTCTTCTCGTAGCTGCCGGAGGCACCGATCGCGCCCGGGTCCTCGCCGCCGTGGCCGGGATCGAGCACCACGGTGAACAGGCGGTTCACGCCCGGGGCGTGGTTCTGCGGACGGGGGCGGGGCGAGGGGTTGGTGCTCGCGAGCTGGGTCCCGCCGGCGTTGCCTGCTGCCGCCTCGAGCGGCGAACTCTTGCGGATCAGCGCAAGCAAGGGGTCGATCGGCTCGGTCGGGTAGAGGTCGACCACCAGGCGATGACCGTAGCCGGCGAAGGGGTCGAGCGTGAAGACCTGGGGCTCGATGCGGTTCTTCAGGTCCACCACCACCCGCACCACGCCGGGCCGGTTCTGACCCGCGCGGATGCCCTGGATGAAGGGATCGGAAGGCAGTACGCGTGTGGACAGCGACTGCAGCACGCTGTCGAGGCGCACGCCCTCGAGGTCGAGCACGAGGCGGTCGGGATCGGGCACCAGTTCGTGACTGAAGCGCAGCCGCGCCGAGCCTTCCAGCGTGATCCGGGTGTATTCCTCGGAGGGCCACACCCGCACTGCGAGGAGGCTGGGCGCGATGGCGTGCCCGACCGGGCTCAGCAGCAACGCGAGTGAGGCGCCGCCGAACTTCAGCAGGTCGCGCCGGTTCACTCCGGAGCGGACGCCCGCGGGGCGCCCTCCAATGCCTTGTTCATTTCGTTCGCGCATCTCAGCCCCGCTTCCGTATGTCCGAAAATTTCTGCACGGCGTCCCCCCCCCGCGGTGCTCAGGCGCACTTCCAGGTCGGGCTGCGTCAGGTAGGGTGCGGCCTTGTCGGGCCACTCCACCACGCACACACCGTCCCCGGCGAAGTACTCGTCCAAGCCTGCTTCCGGGTACTCTTCCGGCGAATTGAAACGATAAAAATCAAAGTGATATAAGTCTAATCTAGAAAGTACGTAAGGTTCAATCAAGGTGTAGGTCGGACTTTTCACCTTGCCTTCGTGACCAAGTTCACGCAGCAGGCCGCGGGTGAGCGTCGTCTTGCCGCTCCCGAGATCCCCCTGCAGCCAGATTTTCAGTCCGGGAATCAGGATCTTGGCGAGCGCGGCGCCGAGTGCCTCGGTATCGGCCTCGGCCGGCAACTGCACGCGCAGGGTGCCGTCGCTATCATTGGCGGAATGGAGAATTTCGATCATGGCGGGCTCTCGATGAATGCGCTCGAAGACGGTGCCGCCCTGCTGGCGCGCATAAGGCAGTGGGCGGGCGAGTTCGGCTTCGGTGCGGTGGGCGTCGCCGACGTCGGACTCGGCGACGCGGAGGCGGGGCTGGCCGCCTGGCTGGAGGCCGGATATCACGGCGAAATGGATTATATGGCGCGCCATGGCATGAAGCGTGCCCGCCCGGCCGAACTGCTGCCCGGCACCTTGCGGGTGATCAGTTGCCGGCTCGACTACTGGCCCGAGGCCGCCGACCCCCAGGCGACGCTGGCCGGCGGCGAGCGTGCCTTCGTGTCGCGCTATGCACTCGGGCGCGACTACCACAAGGTCCTGCGTGCCCGGCTGCAGAAGCTGGCCGATCGCATCGCCGCCGAGGTCCCCCACAGCTACCGCGTGTTCACCGACTCGGCGCCGGTGCTCGAGGTCGAGCTCGGCAGCCGCAACGGACTCGGCTGGCGCGGCAAGCACACGCTCCTGCTCGAGCGCAATGCCGGTTCGTACTTTTTTCTCGGCGAGATATTCACCGACCTGCCGCTGCCGGTCGATCCCCCGGTCGCACCCCATTGCGGCCGCTGCACCGCCTGCATCGACGCCTGCCCGACCGGGGCGATCGTCGCCCCTTACCGGGTCGACGCCCGGCGCTGCATCTCCTACCTCACGATCGAGCTGCAGGGAGCGATCCCGGAGTCGCTGCGCCCGCTGCTCGGCAACCGCATCTACGGTTGCGACGACTGCCAGCTCGCCTGCCCGTGGAATCGCTTCGCGCGCCTGACGCGCGAGCCCGACTTCGCGCCCCGGCACCGGCTCGACGAGGCGACGCTGGTAGAGCTCTTCGCCTGGTCGGCCGCCGAGTTCGCCGCGCGCACCGCCGGCAGCCCGATCCATCGCATCGGCCACGAGCGCTGGCTGCGCAACATCGCCGTTGCGCTCGGCAACGCACCGTCCTCGCCCGCGGTGCTCGCCGCACTCGCCGCCCGCGCCGACGACGACAGCGCGCTGGTGCGCGAGCACGTGGCGTGGGCGCGTGATCGCCATGCCGGCCCCCGGTGATCGGCCCGCGCCGCACGCGCAGCCGGGCCGTGTCGCGTTCGGGCTAGAATTCGCGCCCCTGTCCGCGGAATGCGACGATGGAACAACGTCTCGAAAAGCTCGAACTGAAAGTGATGTCGGCCGAGGACCAGCTCGATGAACTCAACCGCGTCGTCTGGCGCCAGCAGCAGGAGATCGATCTGCTGCGCCAGCACGTGCGGCTGCTTGCGGAACAGCTGAAGAGCGTGCAGCCGGGCACGCCGCTGCGGCCGGAGGACGAGATCCCGCCGCACTGGTAGGTCGCTTATGCGACCAGCAGGCTGGTGAGGCGCGCGAGTACCGGCCCGAACGCGGTGCTCAGCACCAGCAGGACCGGCATGCCGTAGCAGAACAGCGAGATCGCCAGGCGGATGCGCGGATGCGCCTCGCGCAACTCGAGGAAATGGTCGCACACCAGGCGCAGCTTGAGCGCCATCACCGCCGCCACTGCGGTGGCGAGGGCGAGTTCCGTTTCGCCGCGGCCGGCCAGCGCCGCGCTTGCGAGTGTCAGTGCCACCAGCAGCAGCCAGGTGAGGTCGAGCTTTCGTGTCGGCTTCATCCCGTCCTCCTCAGCCCAGCAGGTAGAACAGCGGGAAGATCATCAGCCAGATGATGTCGGTCGCGTGCCAGTAGCAGGCGAAGGCCTCGAGGCCGGAATGCTCGCCCGCGTCGTAGGCGCCGGTGGCGGTGCGCAGCATCACCCAGAGCATGCCGAGCAGGCCCCAGAAGACGTGGATCAGGTGGTTGAAGCTCAGGTAGTAGTAGGTGACGATGAACACCCCGGCGTCGCCGTTCAGCCCGTTGGCGAGGTTCCAGCGCACCTCGAAGAGCTTGATCACCGGATATGCGAGCCCGAAGGCGAAGGCGCCGAACAGCCAGCGCAGGCTGCGTCGCGACGCGCCCTGCCGCATCGCGTGCAGCGCATGCGCGACGCACCAGCCGCTGGTCAGCAGCATCAGGGTGTAGCCGGTGCCGGCGAGCAGCGACAGCCGCGCCGGCCCTTCGGCGAAGGCCTCCGGGTGATGCGCGCGGGCGACGAAATACACCGCGAACATCAGCGCGAACTCGGTGACCTCGCAGAAGATGCCGACCCACATCGCCTTGTTGCCCGGGATGCGGCCGCTCGCCGGCGGCGGTGAGCGCCGGGCGGGCAGCGGTGGGGCGGGAAGAATGGCGGTAGGCGGCATGGCAGGATGGTGGGCTCCGTGTCGGGATTTTTCCAGCCTAGCCCGCCGGGACGCGCGGCGCCTTGACGCGCGCCAATTGCGGCGGCGCCGATCCGCCTGCGCGGGCTCAGCGCGCGAGCCGGGTGCCGAGTTCGCGTACTGCCTCGGGGATGCCCGAGGCGGGGTCGGAGCGTTCCATCAGTGCTTCGAGCAGCCGTGCCACCACACCCTCGTGAGGCAGTGCGCTGCCGAAATGCAGCGCCGCGCCCTTGCGGTACACCGCCAGGCAGGGGAAGTCCTCGACGTCGATGTCGCCCACCAGCCCGGCGTCGTCCTCGATGTCCGCCCAGGCGAACAGGGCACCCGGCCGGCTGGCGGCGATGCGCTCGAGCACCGGTCGGAAGTCGCGGCAGGTGCCGCACCAGTCGGCGCACAGGGCGAGCACGACGAGCGGCGCGCTCGCGAGGCGCTCATGCCCGGGCAGGTCGGTGGCGGGAATCAGGAGGGCCATGGCCGGTCGCCCCCGTTCAGCGCATAGCGGCAGGGCTGGCCGCCTCGCCCGTCCGCTTGGAAAAGAAGCTCACCTTCTGCGCCACCACCGCCTCGCGCATCTTCGCGATGTGCGGCCGCATCGCGCCCACCACGTGCATCTCGCAGCGCTTGCAGTCGAAGCGCAGGGTCAGCGTCTCGCCGCCATTGACGAGTTGCATCGGGTCGGGGCGGATGCCCTTCACTTCCTTGGGGCAGAGGTTGAAGCTGTAGCGCAGGCAGTGCTTGGTGATCATCAGCGAGACCTCGTCGGTCTCCAGGTTCTCCTCGTAGGCGGCGTCGATGAGCTTGACGCCGTGCTTCGTGTAGAAGGCGCGTGCCCTGCCGTTGAGCACGTTGGCGAGGTAGCTCAGCGCGTCCTGCGGGTAGGGCACGGGCGGCTCCACGGCGACGGCGCGCGGCGGTCGCGGGTGCGCCGCGCGCCGCGCGGCCTCGAGGCTTTCCACGGCCTCGCGGCGCAGCGCGTTGAGCTGGGCGGCCGGCAGGAAGGGCGCGGCCGGCAGCTCGAGGACGATCTCGCCCGGCGCGAACATGGTGTTGCCGAGCTTGGCGAGCTGCTCGCGGATCGACGCCAGCGCGCGCTCGGCGTGCTGCGCGGGCTCGAAGGGCACGACCAGGCGCGCGCTCGCGCTGACGCCGTCCTCGTCGCGGAGGCTGAGCGCGAAGCCGTCCCCGGTGGCGAGGAAGCGGGCGTCGACCCGCACGCGGCGCTCGGCCGACTTCTTCTCGAGCGCGCGCTCGAACGCGTGGTCGTGGTTGCGGAACACCGAGGTGCCGGGCACGAGGTCGACAGGCAGTGGCTCGGCGGGGAACACGCGGTCGATGCCCTCGCCGCCGCCGTCGGGCTCGGCGCGGTTGACCCGCAGGCCGGTGAGTTCGCCCCTGGGGCCGTACCAGGTGAGGCCGTCGCCATTGTGGATCGGGCTGGTGCGCTCGATGTCGAAGAACCTGCGCCCCGTGGTGTCTATCCTCGTTACCCGGCCGATCGCCTCGCCGACGAACTTGGGCGACTCGAATGCCTCGATGCCGTGCTGGCGCTCGTTGGCGAAGTAGTCGGTGTAGCCGCGGTTGAAGGTCTTCTCCGCCTGCGGGGTGAATAGGAAGGTGGTGCGCCCGCTCGAGGCGCGGCGATAGCGCGGGCCCTCGGCATCGGGGAACTCGATGATCTCGTCGAGCAGGCCCCGGTAGTGGGCGGTGATGTTCTTGACGTAGGCCATGTCCTTGTAGCGGCCCTCGATCTTGAACGAACTCACCCCCGCGGCGGCCAGCGCGCGCAGGTTGGCGCTCTGATTGTTGTCCTTCATCGACAGCATGTGCTGGTTGCCGGCGACGGTGTTGCCGTCCTTGTCCTTGAGGTCGTAGGGCAGGCGGCAGGCCTGGGAGCATTCGCCGCGGTTCGCGCTGCGCCCGGTGTGTGCATGGCTGATGTAGCACTGGCCCGAAAAGGCCACGCACAGCGCGCCGTGCACGAAATATTCGAGATTGCAGTCGGTGGCCTGCGCGATCTCCCTTACCTGCTGCAGGCTCAGCTCGCGCGCCAGCACGATCTGCGAGAAGCCCACGTCCTGCAGGAAGCGGGCCTTGCTCGCGTCGCGGATGTCGGTCTGGGTGCTGGCGTGGAGCTGGATCGGCGGCAGGTCGAGCTCGAGCAGGCCCATGTCCTGCACGATCAGCGCGTCGGCGCCGGCCTCGTAGACGTCCCACGCGAGGCGCCGGGCGGCGTCGAGCTCGTGGTCGTGCAGGATGGTGTTGAGGGCGACGAAAACCTTGGCGTGATAGCGGTGGGCGTGGGCAGCGAGGCGGGCGATGTCGGCGACGGCGTTCTCCGCCGCCGCGCGCGCGCCGAAGCCGGGGCCGCCGAGATAAACGGCGTCCGCGCCATGGTTGATCGCCTCGATGCCGATGTCGGCGCTCTTGGCGGGGGCGAGGAGTTCGAGATAATGACGGCCGTGGCTCATGGGGTGGAAGTGGCGCAAGCGCTTGATCGGAAAGGGCGCAATGATAGCGCTTCAGCGGCGCTTGCGGCGTCGCAGCAGCACGAAGGCGGTGACCGCCGCGACGCCGACGGCGTCGGCCAGCCAGTCGAGCGGATCGCCGTAGCGGTAAGCGGTCATCGACTGCGCGAGCTCCATCGTCACGCCGTAGAGCAGCAGCCCGCCGGCGACCCGCAGCGGCTGCGCGGGCCAGGCCGCCAGCCCGAGCAGGGCGAGGGCGGCGAAGAGCAGGGCGTGTTCGATCTTGTCCTGCCAGTCGAGCAGACGCACCATCTCGGGCACCGGCATCAACGCCAGCCAGAAGGCGGCGGCGAGCGCGAGCAGGAAGGCGAGGCGGAGCAGGGGGCGGAAGGAGAAGGAGGCTGTGCGCTTGGGCATGTCGGTGTCGTGGTTCGGCAGGGTGATTGGCGGCGGCATGCGCCCCCCGCCGCCAGGGTTGCCCTGCGGGACGGGCGTGGCGCGGCGATGAACCGCGGCGTGAGACGATTGTCTCCGAGGTACGAGTCACCGAGGTAAGCGGCAATGACGCCGGAAACGAAAGATCCACCAAGGGAGGTTCCGATGAAATCGTCCGTTCGTCTGCGCTGGGCCACGCTCCTGGTCGCCGCGTCGCTGATCCTTGGCGCCGGGCTGCCGTCGGCGCGTGCCGCGGACCGCATTGTGCGCACCGAGGCCGGCGCGGTCAAAATCACCGAGGTCGCGCGCGGCCTCGAAAACCCCTGGTCACTCGCCTTCCTGCCCGACGGGCGGATGCTGGTGACCGAGCGCCCCGGGCGCCTGCGCATCGTCTCGCCCGACGGCCGCGTGTCGGCGCCGGTGTCCGGCGTACCCGAGGTGCATGCGCGCGGGCAGGGGGGCCTGCTCGACGTGGTGCTCAGCCCCACGTTCGCCAGCGACCGGACGGTCTTCCTCTCGTACGCGCAGCCGGCCGGCGGCGGCGCGCGTACCGCGGTGGCCCGCGCGCGGCTCGATGCCGAGGCGCTGCGGCTCGACGAGGTGGAGGTGATCTTCGCCCAGAAGGATTCGCCCCCGGGCAGCCACCACTGGGGCTCGCGGCTGGTGTTCGGGCGCGACGGCAACCTGTTCGTGACCCTCGGCGACCGCTTCCACCATCGTGACCGCGCGCAGGATCTGGACAGCCACCTCGGCAAGATCGTGCGCATCCGGCCCGATGGCAGCGTGCCGGACGACAATCCCCTAGTGAATCGCGCCGGCGCGCTGCCCGAGATCTGGTCCTACGGCCACCGCAACGTGCAGGGCGCGACCCTGCATCCGGCCAGCGGCGAGCTGTGGGCGCACGAGCACGGCCCGCAGGGCGGGGACGAGGTTAACCGGGCGCTGGCCGGGCGTAACTACGGCTGGCCGGTGATCACCCACGGCCGCGAGTACGTCGTCGGCACCCGCATCGGCGAGGGCACCGAGCGCGCCGATGTCGAGCCGCCGGTCATGCAATGGACGCCGTCGATCGCGCCCTCGGGCATGGCCTTCTACACCGGCGAGGCCTTCCCGCAGTGGCAGGGCAACCTCTTCGTCGGCGCGCTGAAGTTTCGCCTGCTCGCCCGCCTCGTCCTGGAGGACGGCAAGGTGGTGCACGAGGAGCGCCTGCTTACCGACTTCGGCAGGCGCATTCGCGACGTGCGCCAGGGACCGGACGGCCACCTCTGGTTGCTCGAGGAAAGCGAGGGCAGCCTGCTGCGGCTGGACCCGATCCAGGCCGCCATGTAGATCTGCAGCCCCTGCGCGATCGCGTCGGTCGTGCCGGCGGGGCGGCCGCGATCGCCCTGGGGGCAGGGCTCTTACAGAGGGGGCGTCGGTCGCCGCTGCGATGCGCGCCGCGTGAGGTGGCGTCATCCGGCGGACATGCGGGTGTAACCGGGATGTCGCTTTCGCGGCCTAAGCTGCGGCGCCATGAGAGCGATCGACTTCACCACCGAAGAGCTGTGTCTCGAGCCGCGCCTGCGCATCGCGCTGGTCACCGAAACCTGGGCGCCGGAAGTCAACGGCGTGGCCATGACGCTCAGGCGGATGGTCGACGGCCTCATCCGCCGCGGCCACCGGGTGCAGCTGATACGGCCGCGCCAGGCCGCCAACGAGCAGGCGCTGCACGGCGGCGAACTCGAGGAACTGCTGTCGCAGGGATGGAAGCTGCCGCGCTACGACGGCCTGCGCTTCGGCCTGCCCGCACGTTCCGCGCTGGTGCGCGCATGGACGCGGCAGCGCCCGGATCTGGTCCACGTCGCCACCGAGGGGCCGCTCGGCTGGACTGCGGTTTCGGCCGCGGTGAAGCTGCGCCTGCCGGTGACCTCGGACTTCCACACCAATTTCGACCACTACAGCGCCCACTACGGCGTCGGCTGGCTGCGGCAGCCGGTCAGCGCCTACCTGCGCCGTTTCCACAACCGCACCGCCGAGACCTATGTGCCGACGCGCGAGATGGCCGCGGCACTCGCCGCCCAGGGCTACCGCAAGCTGGAGGTGATCGCGCGCGGGGTCGATACCGCGCTGTATTCGCCCGCGCGGCGCAGCGGAGCGCTGCGCCGCAGCTGGGGCCTCGAGGAAGGCGGCCTCGCGGTGGTCAGCGTCGGCAGGCTGGCGCCGGAGAAGAACCTGCCGCTGACGCTGCGGGCGTTTGACGCGATCCGTGCGCGCCGCCCCGACGCGCGCCTGGTGATGGTGGGTGACGGGCCGCTGCGCGAGCAGATTGCGCGCGAGCATCCCGCGGTGGTCCTCGCCGGCATGCGCGGCGGCGAGGACCTCGCAGCGCACTACGCGTCGGCCGATCTCTTCCTCTTTCCCAGCCTCAGCGAGACCTTCGGCAACGTCACCCTCGAGGCCATGGCGAGCGGCGTGTGTCCGGTCGCCTACGACTATGCGGCTGCGGCCGAGGTCATCGTCGATGGCGACAACGGCCTGAGCGCGCCCTGTGGTAACGAGGCGACCTTCATCGACAAGGCGCTGCGCGCAGCCGGCGATGACGGCCTGCGCCGCCGGCTCGGCGCGCGCGCCCGCGTCAGCGCCGAGGGGCTCGACTGGGAGACCATCAACGACCAGTTCGCCGCCGCGCTGATCCGCGTGTGGAGCGGGAGCAACGCCTTCGCCACCATCCCGGCGGCGGGACCGAAGCGCGCCGGGAGCGGCCGATGAATCGGGTGCGCGCGGTCTTCATTTCCGACGTCCACCTCGGCACCCGCGCGAGCCAGGCCGAGCGCCTGCTCGACTTCCTGCGCGAGCATCCCTCCGAGTACCTGTACATGCTGGGCGACATCGTCGATTTCTGGGCGATGAGCCGCAGCATCCAGTGGGCGCCGGCGCACAACACCGTGGTTCAGAAAGTGTTGCGGCGCGCGCGCCAGGGCGACAAGGTGTTCTTCATCCCGGGCAACCACGACGAGGCGCTGCGCGAGTACGTCGGCCATGCCTTCGGCGACATCCGGGTGGAGAAGGAGTGGGTGCATCGCGGGGTGGACGGCCGCCGCTACTGGCTGATCCACGGCGACGGATACGACCAGGTGACGCGCCATCACCGCTGGGTCGCGGTGCTCGGCGACGCCGCATACAACTTCCTCGTGCGCATCAACCTGGTGCTGTCCTGGATCCGCCGGCGGCTGCGCCGGCCGGGCTACTGGTCGCTCGCCGGCTATGCCAAGCAGAAGGTGAAGAAGGCGGTCAGCTTCATCTTCGATTTCGAAGATGCGGTCGCCCGCGCCACCCGCCAGCGCGGGCTCGACGGCGTGATCTGCGGTCACATCCACTGGGCGACCGACCGCCGCATCGGCGACGTGCGTTATCTCAACTGCGGCGACTGGGTCGATTCCTGCAG
Organism: Thauera phenolivorans; assembly: GCF_001696715.1. GTDB lineage: Bacteria > Pseudomonadota > Gammaproteobacteria > Burkholderiales > Rhodocyclaceae > Thauera > Thauera phenolivorans. Next base: position 365,915 of record NZ_MBFM01000003.1, read on the forward strand.
CGCGATCGTCGAGCATTTCGACGGGCGCATCGAGGTCGTGCAGTGGGGGGTGAGGGCCGGCGGGCGGACGGCGCGCGACGAGGTCCAGGCCTTGCCTGCGCCGGTCGAGGAGTTGCCTGCGAGCGTAGCGGTCGAGGAACTCGCCGGTCGCTGAACGTGATCCGGTCCGCGGCTGCGTGCGGCCGCTCAGTGCCCGGGGTCGACGCCGTCGTCGCGCATCAGCGCGAGCGCGAGGCGGATGCCGATCACCGCGTTGGCGAGGGCGAAGCCAGCGACCACGAGCGCGGCCAGCGGCAACAACGGGTAGCTGCGCAGCACCCAGGCGAGCACCGAGGAGAGCAGGTTCAGCGCCACCATCAGCCAGAAGGCGGGGTTGCGCGGCTGCCACAGGCGGGCGAACTTCATCGCGCCTCGGGGGCGGCGGGCGCCAGCCCGAAATGCCCACGCCGTACGATCATCCACACCAGCACGGCGAGGCCCGCCTCGAGCGCGCCGACGAGGATGAACACCGGTTTGTAGGGCGCCTCGGAGAAGCGCTGGAAGAGGGCGAGCAGCGCGCCGCTGAGCAGCGGGCCGGCGGCGAAACCGAGGGAGCCCGCCATGTTGAAGGCGGCGAGCGCGCTCGCGCGGCAGTCGGCGCCGCCGTACTGAGCGGCGAGCAACAGCGAGGGCGCGTACATCAGCGCCGCGATCACCCCGCCGCCGGCCATCACGAGGACGAAGCGCTCGGGCGGCACGAAGCCGAGCGTGGCGAGGAAGACGCCGTACAGGATGCTGCCCGCGACCATCATCGCCAGCGGGTCGATCCGCCGGCAAAGGTGGCCGGCGGGCCAGGTCAGCAGCGAGAAGGGCACGAGGAAGGCGGCCATCGCGGCGCCGATTGCGCGCGCGTCGAAGCCGAGCACGCTGCCGAGGTAGAGCACCAGGGTGGAGATGATGAAGCCCACGGTGAGGCGATCGACGAAGGAGAAGGCGAGCGGGATCGCCAGCCCGCGGCGGCTGCGCAGGGTGCGCACGATCTCGCCGGCCGGCAGGCGGGCGCGACGCTGGTCGCCGTCGCGCAGGCCGAACAGGGCGAGCGCGGCCATCGACAGCGACAGCACGCCGCCGGCGCGCGGCACCCACAAGGGGTCGATGCCGCCGAGCCAGCCGCCGAGCGGCGCGCCCGCGGCGACGCCGAGGCTGATCGCCGCCCCCACCGCGCCCATCTTCGCACCGAGCTGGTGGTGGGCGGCCTGGTCGGCGCCGAGCGCCATCAGCAGCGACAGCGAGGCCATGTGGCAGAAGCCCTCGAGCATGCGCAGCGCGAGCACGCCGCCGTAGGCGTCCGCGGCTTCGAGCGCGTGGGCGATCGCGAGCAGGGCGAGGCCGTTGGCGGCGAGCGCCACCACTGCGAGCGGCTTGCGTCGGCCGAGGCGGTCGGAGAGCAGGCCGGCGAGCGGGGCGCCGATCAGCGCGCCGAGCATGTTGACCGACATGAACAGGTGACTCTGGAACTCGCCGAGTGCGGCGAAGCGGCCGAGGGTGAGCTCGGGCAGCACCGGCACCATCCCGGTGACCGGCAGCATCAGGCAGAACAGCAGGAACAGCGGCAACCAGCCGGTGAGGCGGGGCAGCGGCGGAGCGGCGGCGGGGTCCATGCAGGGCGCGGAGTAGGCGTGAAGCGGCGATGATACAGGGCTTCGGCGTCGCGGCGGTCGCCGCTGCTACGGGGTGCGGGTAGGCGCGGCGATCGACGCGATCGGACCGGTGACGCGGCTTTCGCAGTCGCTACAGCAGGCCCATCTCGAGCCGCGCGGCCTCGCTCATCATCTCGCGGCTCCAGGGCGGGTCCCACACCAGGTCCACGGTCGCCGCCTCGACACCCGGGATCTTCAGCAGCTTGTCGCGCGCCTCGTCCGCAATCAGCGTGCCCATGCCGCAGCCGGGGGCGGTCAGCGTCATCTTCACCGCGAGCCGGAAACCGCCTTCGGGCAGCGGCTCGGCGGTGCAGGCGTAGACCAGACCGAGGTTGACGATGTCGATCGGGATCTCGGGGTCGAAGCAGGTGGCGAGCTGGGCCCAGGCCATCTTCTCGATCTCCTCGGCGGTCTCCGCGGCCTCGCCGACCGCCGGCATCGCCAGCGCCTCGGGCTGCGGCTCAAGGCCGAGGGCGTCGGCGTTGCGCTCGTCCACCCGGTACAGGTTGCCGCCGCACATCACGGTGATCGAGCCGCCCAGGCGCTGGGTGACGAGCACGTGGCTGCCCTCCTCCAGGGTCTCGGGCCTGCCCCAGGGCACACTGACCGCAGCGAGCTCGCGGCTCAGCACGCGGGTGTCGGTTTCGCCGTAGCGTTCTCCCATGGTGGTCTCCTCATTCGGTGCGCGCGGGGTCGCGCGCGCCGACGATCGCGTTGTGCAGGGTGTGCCAGGCGAGCGTCGCGCACTTCACCCGGGCAGGGAATTCGCGCACGCCGCCGAGCACCTCGAGCTTGCCGAGGTCGCGCTCGGGGTGGGTGTCGGTGAGCATCGCGTGGACGTCGGCGAACAGCGCCTCGACCTCTTCCACCGGCCGACCCTTCACCGCCTCGGTCATCAGTGAGGCGGAGGCGGTGGAGATCGCGCAGCCGTGGCCGACGAAGCTGACGTCGGTGATCACCCCGTCCTCGATGCGCAGGAACACGGTGAGTTGGTCGCCGCACAGCGGATTGTGGCCGTCGGCCTGGTGGTCGGCCTCGGGCATGGGGTGGAAGTTCCGTGGCTTGCGGTTGTGGTCGAAGATCACTTCCTGGTAGAGCTCGCGCAGGTTGTCGTGGATGTCGCTCATCGGGTCGTCCCCCTCGTGCCGAACAGGTCCTGGCCCTTGTGGATCGCCGCCACCAGGGCGTCGACGTCGGCTTCGTCGTTGTAGAGCGCGAACGAGGCGCGCGCGGTGCCCGGGATGCCGAAGCGGGTCATCAGCGGCATCGCGCAATGATGGCCGGCGCGGATCGCCACCCCCTCGGCGTCGAGGATGGTGCCCAGGTCGTGCGGATGGATGCGATCGACCAGGAAGGACAGGATGCTCGCCTTGTGGCGCGCGGTGCCGATCAGGCGCACGCCCGGGATGTCGCCCACCGCGGCGGTGGCGCGTTCGAGCAGGGCGTGCTCGTGGGCGGCGATGCGCTCGAGGCCGATCGCCTGCACGTAGTCGATCGCCGCGGCGAGGCCGACCGCGCCGGCGATGTTCGGCGTGCCGGCCTCGAAGCGCTGCGGCGGCTCGGCGAAGCTGCTGCCCTCGAAGGCGACGGTGCGGATCATGTCGCCGCCGCCCTGCCAGGGCGGCATCGCGGCGAGCAGCTCGGCGCGGCCGTAGAGCGCGCCGATGCCGGTCGGACCGTACAGCTTGTGGCCGGAAAAGGCGTAGAAGTCGCAGCCGATCGCCTGCACATCGACCGTCTGGTGGGCCACCGCCTGGGCGCCGTCGATCAGCACGATCGCGCCTGCGGCGTGCGCCTTCGCGGTGAGTTCGGCGACCGGGTTGATCGTGCCGAGGGCGTTGGAGACCTGGGTGATCGCGAGCAGCCGGGTGCGCTCGCCGAGCAGTTGCTCGAAGGCCGCGAGCTCGAGTTCGCCGGCGTCGCTCACCGGCACCACCCTGATGGTCGCCCCCGTCTGCTCGCACAGCAGCTGCCAGGGCACGATGTTGGAGTGGTGCTCGAGCGCGGTGAGCAGGATCTCGTCGCCCGCCTTCAGGTTCGCCCGGCCCCAGCTCGCGGCGACCAGGTTGATCGCCTCGGTGGTGCCGCGGGTGAACACGATCTCTTCGGCCGCGCGCGCGTTGAGCAGGCGCCGGACCGACTCGCGGGCGACGTCGTAGAGCTCGGTGGCCTCCTGCGACAGGCGGTGCACGCCGCGATGGATGTTGGCGTTCGACTCGCGGTAGAAGCGGCGTTCGGCCTCGATCACCGCATCGGGCTTCTGCGTGGTGGCGCCGTTGTCGAGATAGGCGAGGCGGCGGCCATGGATGGGGCGGGCGAGGATGGGGAAATCGCCGGCGAGCGCCAGCTGCCGGGCGTCGGTGCGTGCGTTCATGCGAGCGCCTCCAGCAGTTCTCCGCCCGGCAGGCGCGCGAGCAGGGCGCTGCGGGCGCGGGCACGCAATGGCTCGAGGCCGATGCGGGCGAGCGCCTCGGCGGCGAAGGCGTAGGTCAGCAGCTGGCGGGCATGGGGCTCGTCGAGGCCGCGCGCGCGCAGGTAGAACAGACTGTCCTCGTCGAGCTGGCCGACGGTGGCGCCGTGCGCGCACTTCACGTCGTCGGCGTAGATCTCGAGCTCGGGGCGGGCGTCGGCCTCGGCCTGACGCGACAGCAGCAGGTTGTCGCAGCGCTGCATGGCGTCGCTGCGCTGGGCGTCCTGGGCGACGATGATGCGGCCGCGGAAGACGCCGCGGCCGGCGCCATCGAGCAGGCCGCGGTAGAACTCGTGGCTGGTGCCGCGCGGGCTGGCGTGTTCGATCAGGGTGTGGTGGTCGACATGGCGCCGACCGTCGACATGGTAGAGGCCGTTGAGCAAGGCCTCGCAGCCCTCGCCGTCGAAGCGGGTACGGATGTCGTTGCGCGCGAGCTTCGCGCCGAAGGACAACGAATGCGAGGCGAAGCGCGCGCCGCGCGCCTGGCGGGCCTCGATGCCGGCGAGGTGGATCGCGCCCTCGGCCTCCTCCTGCAGCTTGAGGTGGTCGATCCGGGCGTCGGGGCCGGCCTCGATGCGGGTGATCGCGGTGGTCAGCGTGCTGCCGTCGGCGCCGGGCAGGTAGTGCTCGACCACGGTGGCGGCGGCGCCCGCGTCGGCGACGATCAGGTTGCGCAGGTGGCGACCGTGGGCCTCGCCGCCGGGCAGGAAGACGAGATGGACCGGCGCCTCGAGCGCGACGCCTCGCGTCAGCCTGAGCAGCGCGCCGTCGGTGAAGAAGGCGGCATTGAGCGCCTGCGGGCTGTCGCCGTCCTCGGCGCGGCCGAAGGCGGCCTCCACCGTGTCGGCCTCGGTCGCGAGCGCGTCGGCGAGCGGCATCAGTGTGACGCCGGCGGGCAGCGCGCCGATGGCGGACAGCGCGGGGGCGAAGCGATCGCCGACGAACACCAGCCAGTGCCCGTCGGGCGAGGCTGCGCGCAGGCGCTCGACCGCGGCGGCGGCGTCGCCCGCGTTCGCGGCGACGAGTTCGCTCTGCTCGAGGAAGGCGAGCGAGGTGTGGCGCCAGTCCTCCTGGCGACTGGTGGGCCAGCCCTCGTCGGCGAAGCGCTCGAGCGCACGTGCGCGCAAACGGGCGAGCCAGGGCAGTCCGGCGCCGGGCAGCTGCGGCGCGAGCGCGCGGTGGCGCTCGCGCCAGAGATCGAGCGCGCTCATGGCCGGCCTCCCTGCGCCGCCGGCGCCGCGGGCTGGGTCTCGATCCAGCCGTAGCCATGTTCTTCCAGCTCCAGCGCCAGCTCGCGTCCGCCCGAGCGCACGATGCGGCCCTGCGACAGCACGTGCACCTTGTCGGGCACGATGTAGTCGAGCAGGCGCTGGTAGTGGGTGATGACGATCATCGAGCGCTCGGGCGAGCGCAGGCGATTGACGCCCTCGGCGACGACCTTCAGCGCGTCGATGTCCAGGCCCGAGTCGGTCTCGTCGAGCACCGCGAGTTTCGGTTCGAGCAGCGCCATCTGCAGCACCTCGTTGCGCTTCTTCTCGCCGCCCGAGAAGCCTTCATTCACCGATCGGTAGAGGAACTCCTCTTTCATGTCGACCGCCTTCATCTCGGTCTTCACACGCGCGAGGAAGTCCATCGCATCGTATTCCGGCAGGCCGCGGTGGCGGCGGATGGCGTTGACCGCCGCCTTCAGGAAGTAGGCGTTGGACACCCCGGGGATCTCCACCGGGTACTGGAAGGCAAGGAAGAGGCCGGCGCGGGCGCGCTCCTCGGCGGGCAGGGCGAGCAGGTCGGTGCCGTCCCAGTCGACGCTGCCTTCGGTGACCTCGAAGGTCTCGCGCCCGGCGAGCACCTGCGCGAGCGTGCTCTTGCCCGAGCCGTTGGGGCCCATGATGGCATGCACCTCGCCGTCGGCCACCTCGAGGTCGAGGCCGTTGAGGATCGCCTTGCCGTCTACCGTGGCGTGCAGGTTGTGAATCTTGATCATGTGGTGGTCTCCCTTTCCGTTCAGCCGACGCTGCCTTCGAGGCTCACGCCGAGCAGCTTCTGCGCTTCCACCGCGAACTCCATCGGCAGTTCCTTGAACACCTCGCGGCAGAAGCCATTGACGATCATCGATACGGCGTCCTCGGCGCTGATGCCGCGCTGCATCGCATAGAAAAGCTGGTCCTCGCCGATGCGCGAGGTGGTCGCCTCGTGCTCGACGCGCGCCGAGGGGTGTCTCACCTCGATCGTGGGGAAGGTGTGCGCGGCGCAGCGGTCGCCGATCAGCAGCGAGTCGCACTGGGTGTAGTTGCGCGCGCCCTCGGCCCGCGGCGTGACCTTCACCAGGCCGCGGAAGGTATTGCTGCCGCGGCCGGCCGAGATGCCCTTGGAGAGGATGGTGCTTTTCGTGTTGCGCCCCATGTGGATCATCTTGGTGCCGGTGTCGGCCTGCTGGCGGTGGTTGGAGAGCGCGACCGAGTGGAAGTCGCCCACCGAATCGTCGCCGCGCAGGATCACGCTCGGGTACTTCCAGGTGATCGCCGAGCCGGTCTCGACCTGGGTCCAGGAGATGTGCGAACGGGCGCCGCGGCAGTCGCCACGCTTGGTGACGAAGTTGTAGATGCCGCCGATGCCGTCCTTGTCGCCCGGGTACCAGTTCTGCACCGTCGAATACTTGATCTTGGCGTCGTCGAGCGCGATCAGCTCCACCACCGCGGCGTGCAGCTGGTTCTCGTCGCGCATCGGCGCCGTGCAGCCTTCCAGATAGCTGACGGAGGCACCTTCCTCGGCGATGATCAGGGTGCGCTCGAACTGGCCGGTGTCGCGTGCATTGATCCGGAAATAGGTCGAGAGCTCCATCGGGCACTTCACCCCCTTCGGCACGAACACGAAGGAGCCGTCGGAAAACACCGCGGAATTGAGCGCGGCATAGTAGTTGTCGCCCGGCGGCACCACGGTGCCGAGGTACTTGCGCACCAGCTCGGGGTGGTTGTGCACCGCCTCGGAGAAGGCACAGAAGATGATGCCGTGCTCGCCGAGCTCCTTCTTGAAGGTGGTCGCCACCGAGACCGAATCGAACACGGCGTCGACCGCCACGCCGGCGAGGCGGGCGCGCTCGTGCAGCGGCACGCCGAGCTTGTCGAAGGTGCGCAGCAGCTCGGGATCGACCTCGTCGAGGCTCTGCGGGCCGTCCTTCTTCGACTTGGGCGCCGAGTAATAGACGATGTCCTGGAAGTCGATCGGGTCGAAGCGCAGGTGAGCCCAGGTCGGCGGCCTCATCGTCAGCCAGCGGCGATAGGCCGCGAGCCGCCATTCGAGCATGAACTCGGGCTCGTTCTTGCGCGCCGAGATCATGCGGATGATGTCCTCCGAGAGGCCCTTCGGTACCGTGTCGCTTTCCATCTCGGTGACGAAGCCGGCGGTGTACTCCTGTTCGAGAAAGGCGTCGATCGGTCGGGTGGCGGTGCTCATCGCTTGCTCCTTCATCTGTCCTGCGGTTCGGTGGCGGACCGCGCGCGGCGGGCGTGCAGTTCGATCGGTTGCGTGGGCCTCGGCGACCCTTGTGGCGGGTGCGACGGACCGAGCATGTCGGCGAGGCTCACCGCCTGCAGTGCGTCGCGCACCACGGTGTTGATGCCGATCCAGCGCTCACGGATGCGGCAGTCGTCCTCCAGTTCGCACACCCCGCTGTTGGCGCTGCACTCGGTGAGGCCGAAGCGCTGCTCCTCGAGCGCGTCCACGATGTCGGCGACGCTGATCTGCGCCGCCGCGCGGCTCAGCGCGTAGCCGCCATGCGCGCCGCGGGTGCTGGTAACGAGGGCGTGGCGCCCGAGCGACTTCAGCACCTTGCTTACGGTCGGGGCGCCGAGCCCGAGCGTGGCCGACAGGTCGGCCACGCTGAACACCCGGCCGGGCTCGCTGGCCATGTGGGTGAGGACCAGGGTGCCGTAGTCGGTCAGCTTGCTGATGCGCAACATGGTGAAACTCCGGGCTCGTCTCAATGAGTACCAATATAGTCCTCTTTAAGAACGAGCGCCAGCGCGGAAGTTCCGTCTTTCGCGTGCGGCCCTGGTGCGGCCGTGCCGGGAAATCGGGGGGATTCCTCACCGCCCGTTCGCGGGCTGGCCCCTGGGCGCTGTTTGGACAAACGTGCCGCCCTGGCCTAAATTGTTCAGCTTTCGCGAATGACGGAGCAGGTCGTGGACCGCTTTCACGCCATGCAGGTGTTCAACCGGATCGTCGAGCTCGGCGGCTTCGGCAAGGCGGCCGACAACCTCGGCTTGCCGCGCGCCTCGGTGACGACGGTGATCAAGCAGCTAGAGGCCCACCTCGGGGTGCAGCTCCTCCAGCGCACGACCCGCCAGGTGAGCCCGACGCCGGACGGCGAGGCTTTCTACGAGCGCAGCGTGCGCCTCCTCGCCGACCTCGAGGAGGCCGAGTCCTCGGTGTCGGAGGCGCGCCACAGCCCGACCGGCCTGTTGCGCGTGGAGCTGCCCGGTTCGCTCGCACGCCTCGTGGTGATTCCGGCGCTGCCCGCCTTTTGCGCCCGCTATCCCCGCCTCGAGCTGGAAATCGGCACCAGCGACCGTCCGGTGGACCTGGTGCGCGAAGGGGTGGATTGCGTGCTGCGCGCCGGCGCGTTCCACGACGCCCGGCTCGCAGCGCGACCGCTGCCGCCGCTGCCGCAGGTAAGCTGCGCCAGTCCGGCCTATCTTGCCCGCTTCGGCACGCCCTCGAGCATCGAAGCGCTCGAGGGTCACCGCGCGGTCAGCTACTTTTCCGCGCTGTCCGGGCGGCGCTTCGATCTCGAGTTCAGCTGCGGCGGCGAACTGCGGTCCCGCAGCCTGCCCTCGCAGGTGGCGGTCAGCAACGCCGCGGCCTATGTCAGCGCCTGCGAGGCCGGGCTCGGCCTGATCCAGATCCCGCTCTACCACGTTCGCAGCCAGCTCGCGGCCGGCAGCCTGGTCGAGGTGCTCGCCGACTGCCGACCACGCGACCTGCCGCTGGCGGTGCTCTATCCGCCGCATCGCCAGCCTTCGCTGCGGGTGCGGGTGTTCATCGACTGGCTGGTGGCGGTCTTCGCAGAGGCGGGCTGGGTACGCGGCGAGGACCTCGGGCGGGGGCTGCGTGCGACGCTGGCGAGCGGCTAGACTGGCGGCTTTTGCGGGGTGCTGCCGATGACCGATTCACTTTCCCGCGCTGCGACACCGGTCGGGCTGTGGCTCGCCTTCCGCGGACGCGAGCTGCTGCTGGGCGAAGACGGCGCGCTGCCTTTCGGGGCCGCGCTGCAGGCGCTCGGCGGGCTGCCGCGCGGCGTGCAGTTTCTCGGCGACCTCGATGGCCAGCCCTGCTACGGTGCCGAACTGGCGCACGACGCGCTCCCGCCCCCGGGCAGCGGATTCCACGACTTCAAGCGGCTCTACGGCCGCCTGCCGCCGGCCACCGCGGCGCTGGCGAACCGCGCGCTCGAGCTCGTCGAGTGGGATCGCACTCACCGGTTCTGTGGCGTTTGCGGCGCGCCAACCGCGCAGCCGGACGCGCGCAAGGTGCGCATCTGCTCCAATCCCGAATGCGGGCACGAGCATTACCCGCGGGTGTCGCCGGTGGTCATCGTCGCGGTCGAGCGCGGCGAGGAGATCCTGCTCGGGCGCTCGCCCCACTTCCCGCCCGGCTTCTACAGTGTGCTCGCCGGCTTCGTGGACGCCGGGGAGACCGCGGAGGAGGCGGTGCACCGCGAGGTGTTCGAGGAGGTCGCGCTGCGGGTGCGCGAGCTGCGCTACTTCGCCAGCCAGCCCTGGCCCTTCCCGCATTCGCTGATGCTCGGCTACCAGGCGGAATACGCGGGCGGCGAGCTCGTGTGCGCCGCCGACGAGATCGAGGACGCCGCGTTCTTCCATGTCGATCGCCTGCCGGCGAACCTGCCCGGGCGCTTCACCATCGCGCACTGGCTGATGCGCGACTTCTGTCGCCGGCACGGGCGGGAACTGGCGAGCGCCTAGCGCCGGCACGCGCGTCGTTCCGCTCTACCGCGGCTGGCCCGTGGTGTATAAGAAACGGGAATCGACCGCCGGGGATAACGCCATGAACACCGAGTCTGTCGCCGCCGACGCACCCTTCGCCCCCACCACCGGCCTGCCCGGGCTCGATGCGGTGCTGAGCGGGGTTCAGCGCGGCGACAACATCGTGTGGCAGATTCAGGCGCTCGACGAGTACGAGGCGCTCGTCACGCCCTACGCCGAGGCGGCGCGCCGCGCCGGGCGCCGGCTGATCTACTTCCGCTTCGCCTCGCACCGCCCGCTGCTCGCCGACGATGCCGGCGTCGAGATCCACCATCCGCGGCCGGCGGACGGCTTCGACGCCTTCGTCGACCAGGTGCATTCGGTGATCGACGCCACCGGGCGCGAGGCGATGTACGTGTTCGACTGCCTGTCGGAGCTCGCCGAGGCCTGGCAGTCCGACCGCATGATGGGCAACTTCTTCCGCCTCACCTGCCCGCGCCTGTTCGACCTCGACACGGTGACCTACTTCGGCGTGTTCCGGAAGCGCCACGCGCGCGCAGGGATGGAAGTGATCACCGCGACCACGCAGTTCCTGCTCGACGTCTTCCGCTGTCGCGGTCAGCTCTACCTGCGGCCGGTCAAGGTGCAGCACCGGTCGGCGGCGTCGATGAACCTGATCCATGCCTGGGAGGCGGGCGACCACTTCCGACCGGTCGCCGACAGCGGCACCGTGTCCGAGATCCTGGCGGGCTCCGGCTGGCCCGGGCTCGAGGACGCCCTGATCGTCGACCACTGGAAGCGTCATTTCGCGGCAGCGCGGCGGGCGCGTGCGAGCGGCGACCCCGCGGCACGCGCCGCCGCCTTCGGGCGGCTCGCGGCGATGCTTTTTCCCGACGATGCGGGCATGACCCGCCTGGTCCGCGAGTACCTCGAGCTCGGCGACCTGCTGGCGGTGCGCGACCGCATGATCGGCGTCGGCACCATCGGCGGCAAGGCGCTCGGCATGCTGGTGGCGCGCGCGATCCTGCGCCGCGAGCTGCCCGCAGTGCATGCGCGCCTGGAAGCGCACGATTCCTTCTACGTCGGCACCGAGGTCTTCGACACCTTCTTCGTCCATAACGGCTTGTGGTGGCTCCGCCGCCAGCAGCGCGAGCCGGCGACTTTCCTGCAGGGGCTGGACGAGGCCCACGAGCGCATCATGAACGGCAGCTTCTCCGGCTCGATCCTGCGCCAGTTCGAAGGCATGCTCGACTACTTCGGCGAGTGGCCCTACATCGTGCGCTCGAGCTCACGACTGGAGGACCGCTACGGCAACGCCTTCGCCGGCCAGTACGACAGTGTGTTCTGCATGAACCAGGGCACGCGCGAGAAGCGTCGCGCCGAGTTGCTCGACGCGGTGCGCAGGGTGTACGCCAGCACGCTCGGCGCGCAGGCGCTGCGCTACCGCGAGCGGCGCGGCCTGCTCGGCCACAACGAGCAAATGGCGCTGCTGATCATGCGGGTGTCGGGAACCGCCGGCCGGCGCTATTTCAACCCTCACGCGGCAGGCGTGGGGCTGTCCTTCAATCCCTACCCGTGGAACCCGAGGATAGACATGCGCGCCGGCGTCGTGCGACTGGTCGCCGGTCTCGGCACGCGGGCGGTGGACCGCGCCGACGACGACTACACCCGGCTGGTCGCGCTCAATGCGCCCGAGCTGCGGCCCGAGCACAATTTCGGTGCAATCGCGCGTCATTCGCAGCGCCGGATGGACACCCTCGATCTCGAACAGGACCACGTCGTCAGCGGCCCCTTCCGCGAGTTCGTGGCGGATGATGACGATTTCCCGCTGGCGCTGTTCACCTCGCGCGAGCAGGACGGCGGCCCCGTCTTCCTGACGTTCGACGGCCTGCTCGAGCGCACGCCCTTCGCGGCGGACATGCGCGCATTGCTGGCCAGCCTGCACACGGCCTACCGCCATCCGGTGGAGATCGAATTCGCACTCAACCTTCGTGCTGACGACAGCTACCGGATCAACCTGCTGCAGTGCCGGCCGATGCAGGTGCGCAACGCCGACGGCGCGGCAGTCACCGCACCGCCGGCGGGCGCGGCGCGCCTGCTGGCAGCTCGCGGCGCGGTGATCGGACCGAGCCGCGTCATCCGCCCCGACCGCGTCATCCTGGTGCGCACCGCAGGCTACGGCCGGCTCGGCCAGCCCGGCCGGCTCGCCGTCACGCGGCTGGTCGGCCGCATCAACCGCGTCAGCGGCGACCGCGTGCTGCTCGCCCTCGGTCCCGGGCGCTGGGGCTCGAGCGATCCCTGGCTCGGCATCCCGGTCGCCTTCGCCGAGATCAACCACGTCGCTGCGCTGTGCGAGGTGGTCGCGATGCACGAGAACCTGACGCCGGACGTTTCGCTCGGCACGCATTTCATCAACGAGCTGATCGAAGCCGACACGCTGTACTTCGCCCTTTTCCCCAACCGGGAGGACAACCTGCTCGACGAGGCGGCGCTGCTGCGGCGGCCTAACCGGCTGGCCGAACTGGTGCCCGATTCCGAGCGGTGGGCGGAGCTGGTTCATGTCGCCGATGTGGCGCCGGGCGAGCTGGTGCTCTACGCGGACGCCGAGCGCCAGGCGGTCGTCGTCACCGAAGGCGGATGAGCGCAGGCGGGGGGAGCGGAAAGCGGCTAGAATTCGTCGATTGATGCAACAATGTGAGCGCGGGGCGGTCGAAGCAGGCGAGCTGTTCCTGCCTGCGCTACGGTCGGCGGGTGCGGGTGGGCGGCGTCAGCGCGCAAATGCTCCGATTGCGTTTTTCCATGACTTTTTCGCGCGAAATCCATCATTGATCTGCGATATTTTACGAACACCGGGCATGATCCCGGACCGCTTCACAGGGAGAACATCGTGTATTCACATCGCATCATCAACCAGCACCACGTCGATTCGTTGAGCAATCTGGAGCAGGTCGGCCAACTGACCCTCGAGTCGATCCGGGCCGCCTCCGATCTGTCCCTGCGCGCGATGCGCAGCCAGGCGCAGGCCGCACGGGCCTGGTCCAGCGCGCTCGCCACGGGACGCTTCGAGGTTCCCGCCGGGAACGCCCAGCTTGGCAGCCTGGTCCAGGAATCGGTGAGCCTGCTGACCCATCACTACGCGCAGCTGGTCCAGCTCGCGGAGTCGCAACTGCACTTGGCGCATCGCAGCACGCATGACGCGCTCGGCCAGCTGCAGCATTGGGTGCCGCGCGAGGGCGAGGCGGCACTCGAGGCCTTCGACCTGGCGGTGGACGCGGCTGACCGCTCGGCGGAGAGCTTTGCCGATGCGGTGGCGCGTGTCGTCCACATGGTCGACGAGTCGTCTCCGAGCGAGTGAAGCGTGCGGGCAGCTGAGGCCGCCGCAGCCTCGATCGCCAACCGCTGCGACCTGTCGCCCCCGCCGTCGCCGCCCGGCGAGCGGGGGCGATTTCGCGTCGGTCTTCAGCGCTCGCCGTCGTGCTTCTTTAGGCGGTAGTTCAACTGCGGCCGGGTCATGCCGAGCAGGCGGGCGGCAGCGGCCAGATTGCCGTTGGCGCGTTCGACCGCGCGGCGCAGCAGGCTCTGCTCGAAGTCTTCGAGCGGGATGCCGGCGTCGAGCAGGGCGTCGTGCACATCGCCTTCGGCAGCGACGGTGGGTAGCCGGGCCTGCGGCTCCCGAAGCTTGCCGTCGGCGCCGACACCGGCCTGCGGGGGCATGACTGGCGCGCCGCCGATGAAGAGGTGTTCCACCTCGATCCAGCCGTTGCCCGGCGCGAGGATCACGCCGCGTTCGAGCACGTTCTGCAGTTCGCGCACGTTGCCTGGCCAGTGCTGGGCCTTGAGCGCGTTCATCGCCTTGTCGGTGATGCCGGCGACGCGCTTGTCGTGCAGGCTGCAGAAGCGCGCGATCATGCCGTCGACGAGGGCGGGGATGTCGGCGATGCGCTCGCGCAGCGGGGGGATCGTGACCGGATAGACGTTCAGGCGGTAGAAGAGGTCGCGGCGGAAGCGGCCTTCCTCGACCGCATCGTGCAGATTCACATTGGTCGCCGCGACCAGGCGCACGTTGATCTTGCGCGTCTGTTCGCTGCCGAGGCGCTCGATCTCGCCCTCCTGCAGCACCCGCAGCAGCTTGGCCTGGGCCGACAGCGGGAGTTCGCCAACTTCGTCGAGGAAGAGCGTGCCGCCGTCAGCGCGCTCGAACTTGCCCGCGCGCGCGGCGTGGGCGCCGGTGAACGCGCCCTTTTCGACGCCGAACAGCTCCGACTCGATCAGCTCGTCGGGCAGGGCCGCGCAATTGACCGCGACGAAGGGCGCGTCGCGGCGCGGGCTGAGGTCGTGCAGCGCATGGGCGAAACGCTCCTTGCCCACCCCCGTCTCGCCGAGCAGCAGCACGGTCACCTTGGTCGTCGCGGCTTTCACCACCAGGTCGTAGGCGTGCTGGAAGCCGGTGGAGCTGCCGATCAGGTCGGGAATGCGGCGCCGGCAGGCGAGGCTCTGGCGCATCGCTTCGACCTGCTCGCGCAACTCGAGCAGGCGGCCGACGATCGAGTCGGCCTCGAAGTAGGGGGTGAACTCCTGGGCGTCGGGCCATTCCTCGACCGGCTTGCCGACGATCCGGCAGCGCTCCGCGCCGGCGGCGGCGCACTCGACCTCGCGGAAGGGGATGAAGCGGCCCATGAAGTAGCTGGTGAAGCCCGACGCGTAGCCGACCTGCATCCAGCACACCGGATGTTCGGCCTGGCCGAACTCCTTCAGGTGGACTTCGGCCTCCCACGCGTGGCTCCAGCGGAATTCCCCGTAGAAGTGGCCCTTCTCGACGTCGACCTCGAGCCGAACCGGGTCGGTGTGTACGCAGCCCTCGAGGGTGTGCAGCTGGGGGCCGACGAGGAAGGACTCGATCGTGGTAGCGTCGCCGCGCAGCTTGCGCGCGAGTTCGGCATCGCGCTGGCCCGAGGCGAAGCCCATGCGGGTGAGGATGCGGCGCGCCTGCTCCATGCCGACCGATTCGATCAGCTCCTTGCGCAGCGCCGACAGCGCGGCGGTGTGGAGCAGCACCATGCGCTGTTCCCCGAGCCAGATCAAGCCGTCGTCGGGAGAGAAGCGCAGCATCTCGCGCAGGTCCGTACTCGGCGGATAGTGAATGCTGCTCAAGACCGATCTCCTCCGTATCCCGTCTATGTGCGGGTTGTCAGGGTGTCTGGATGCGGACGTACGCGAACCGATGACGCGCGTGCGACTCCCGCATCCTACCGACCGGCACGAGCTTGTGGCGAACCCTGCCGGATCGCAATAATATCGAGATTTTTAATCGATAGTTCAATCTTGCTTGATTCTCCTTCGGGACCGCGGCACAGTCATCGGCTGACGGGCCACCCGCGGGGGAGCGGCCAAAACCACGAGAACGAGGCACATGGATAAGCGGTTTTCCGTCCTGATCGAGAACACAGGGGAAAGATTCAACTGTGGCAGCAACCAGAATCTGCTGCGCGGCATGGAGGTACTCGGCCGCAGGGGGATTCCCGTGGGCTGCCGTGGCGGCGGTTGCGGGGTGTGCAAGGTGCACATCCTCAGCGGCGAGTATCACACCCAGCGCATGAGCCGGTCCTGCCTGTCGGTGGAGGAGGAGGCGGAAGGCATCGTCCTCGCCTGCAAGGCCTTCCCCGACAGCGACGTCACGCTGAGGGTGATCGGCAAGATGTGCAAGGCGGTGAACAACGTCGCCGCTTGAGCGCCGCCTCCAGCCTGCCGAAAGGGCCGCTTCCGGGAGACCGGGGCGGCTTTTTTTCGTCTTGGCCAGGGGGTGCGGGTTGTTGCGGCGCAATAAACTGGAGTGATCAAATGATCAGCTCAACTTGCCAATTGATCATTTGGTGACCTTATGAATCTATAAGACTGCTGATAAATCTCGATAGAAATTGAGAATTTGCGATTTAACAGCACCTTATCGGAACTGGCACGCGACTCGCTTTATAAGACGCGGCGACAGACTTCGCTGAACCAAATGGATGGAGTTCTGCAAATGGAGAATGAAAAGCCCGCTCTCGACACCAGCCGCAAGTTCGTGCGGCTCATCGAGCGTCGCCCGGACGGCTTCGTGGAGTTCGAGTTCGCGATCGGCGAGCCGGAGCTCTACGCCGAGATGCTGCTGCCGGCCGACGCCTACGAGGCGTTCTGCCAGACAAACGAAGTGATTTATCTCGAACCCCGCGACGAGTCCGCGGAAGACGACGGTTCCGGTCTCGACTGGAACCTGCACCAGGCAACCCACCAGCGATTCCGCTGACAGCAAGACCCTGCAGACGAGGAGGAGAACTCATGCAAATCGATTTGCGTACCGTGTCCATCAAGCCGCTCCGGCACACCTTCGATAACGTCGCGCGCCGCATCGGCGCCGACAAGCCGGCCTCGCGCTATCAGGAAGGCACGCTGGACATGCAGCAGACGGCCAACTTCCACTACCGGCCGACCTGGGCGCCGGAATACGACATCTATGACGCGTCCCGTACCGCGATCAAGATGGCCGACTGGTATGCGTTCAAGGATCCGCGCCAGTTCTACTACGGCGCCTACTGCCTGGCGCGTGCCAAGCAGCAGGAGACCGCCGAGGCGAACTTCGACTTCGTCGAGAACCGTGGCCTGGCGGGGACGCTGCCGGAGTCGGTGCGCGACACCGTGCTGAAGCTGCTGGTGCCGCTGCGCCACGTGGCCTGGGGCTCGAACATGAACAACGCGAGCGTCTGTGCCTACAGCTATGGCACCGGCTTCTCGCAGCCGCACATCTATCACTCGATGGACCAGCTGGGCATCGCCCAGTACATCACCCGCGTCGGCCTGCTGCTGGGCGATGTCCAGACCCTGGACGAAGGCAAGCGCGCATGGATGGAAGACGACGCCTGGCAGGGCCTGCGGCGCTTCGTCGAGGATTCCTTCGTACTCCAGGACCCGTTCGAGCTGTTCGTGGTGCAGAACGTCGTCCTCGACGGCCTGCTTTACCCGCTGGTGTACGAAACCATCATCGATGACGTGCTCTCGAGCCAGGGCGGGACGCCGGTGGCGATGCTCACCCAGTTCATGACCGACTGGTTCACCGAGACCAAGAAGTGGGCCGATGCCACGGTGAAGATCGCGGCGGCCGAATCGGCCGAGAACAAGGCGATCCTGGGCAAGTGGCTGACCGACTGGCGTGATCGCGCTGCTGCCGCGCTGCTGCCGGTGGCCCGCATCGCCCTCGGCGACCGGACCGACGAAGTCATGGGCGAAGTCGTCCAGCAATTCAATGCCCGCATGGCGAAAGCCGGCGTGGCCATCTAAGGAGACATCCGGATGTCGACCGTTTTCCTCGCGCTGCAAACCAACGAAGACACTCGCCCGATCATCGAGGCGATCCTGCAGGACAACCCGCACGCGGTCTGTGACGAGCAGCCGGCGATGGTGAAGATCAACGCCGAGGGCAAGCTCGTCGTGCGGCGCGAGACGATCGAGGAGCTGCTCGGCCGTGACTACGACCTGCAGGAGCTGCAGGTCAACATGATCACCATGTCGGGCAACCTCGATCAGACCGACGACGAAATGATCCTGTTCTGGAAAAACTGATTCCTCGAGGAGACGAAATCATGGATATGCAAGTTGCGAAGAAGAAGCTCGGTCTGAAGGAACGCTATGCGGTGATGACGCGCGGTCTGGACTGGACGCCGTCGTACCAGAAGATGGAGGACATCTATCCCTACATCGCTTACGAGGGCATCAAGATCCACGACTGGGACAAGTGGGAGGATCCCTTCCGCCTGACCATGGACGCCTACTGGAAGTATCAGGCGGAGAAGGAGCGCAAGCTGTACTCGGTGCTCGACGCCTACACCCAGGGTAACGGCCACCTCAACGTGACCGACGCGCGCTACCTCAATACCGTCAAGCTGTTCCTGAGCGGCATCAGCCCGCTGGAATATGTGGCGCATCGCGGCTTCGCCCACGCCGGCCGTCAGTTCCCCGGCCCCGGCCCGCGCGTCGCCTGCCTGATGCAGTCGGTCGACGAGATCCGTCACGCGCAGACCCAGGTGCACGCCGTCTCGAACTACAACAAGTACTACAACGGGATGCACGACTTCCACCATGCGCACGACCGCGTGTGGTTCCTGTCGGTGCCGAAGTCGTTCTTCGACGACGCCATCACCGCTGGTCCGTTCGAGTTCATGGTCTCGATCGGCTTCTCGTTCGAGTACGTGCTGACCAACCTGCTGTTCGTGCCCTTCGTCTCGGGCGCGGCCTACAACGGCGACATGGCCGCGATGACCTTCGGCTTCTCGGCGCAGTCCGACGAAGCCCGTCACATGACCCTCGGCCTGGAAGTCATCAAGTTCATCCTCGAGCAGGATCCGGACAACGTGCCGATCGTGCAGCGCTGGATCAACAAGTGGACCTGGCGCGGCTATCGCGTGCTGACCCTGGTCGCGATGATGATGGACTACATGCTGCCGAAGCGCACGATGAGTTGGAAGGAGTCGTGGGAGATCTACTTCGAGGAGAACGGCGGCGCGCTGTTCAAGGACCTCGCCCGCTACGGCATCACGATGCCCAAGTGCGCCGAGCACATCGCCCTCGAGAAGGATCACCTGTCGCACCAGGCCTGGAGCACCTTCTACAACTACGCTGCCGCGTCGAACTTCCACACCTGGATGCCGGACGAGGACGAGATGGACTGGCTGGCGTCCAAGTATCCGAACAGCTTCGACAAGCACTACCGTCCGCGTTACGAGTTCTGGCGCGAGCAGGCCGCGAAGGGCAACCGCTTCTACAACAAGACGCTGCCCATGCTGTGCCAGACCTGCCAGATCCCGATGATCTTCACCGAGCCGGGCGATCCGACCAAGATCTGCTACCGCGAAGTGGACTACAAGGGCGACAAATATCACTTCTGTTCCGACCACTGCAAGGAGATCTTCGAGTACGAGCCGGAGAAGTACGTCCAGGCCTGGCTGCCGGTGCACCAGATCTACCAGGGCAACTGCTTCCCCGAAGGCACCGATCCGACCGTGGAAGGCTTCGATCCGCTCGCCGCGGTGCTGAAGTACTACCACCTCGAGAATGGTCGCGACAACCTCGACTTCGAGGGCTCGGAAGACCAGAAGAACTTCGCCGAGTGGCGTGGTCAGGCGACCAAGAACATCTGATCTGCTCGCCGCGGGCGCCCGCCGCGCCCGCGGCCACCTCAAGCTAGCAAGGAGACATGACATGGCAGTTGCCGCCGTCACCAAATACGAATTCGAACCGAAGGACAAGCTCGAGAATTTCCACGGTAACCAGCTGCTGTACATCGGCTGGGAGGACCACCTGCTGTTCTGCGCGCCCTTCGCCTTCCCCTTCCCGCCGACGATGCGTTTCGGCGACATCATCGACAACGTGCTGCCGGGCGCCTTCGGCTACCACCCCGATTTCGCCAAGATCGACTGGAGCGAGGCCTACTGGTTCAAGTCGGGCAAGCCCTGGACGCCCGACTTCGACAAGTCGCTGGCGGACAACGGCCTCAAGCACAAGGACGTGATCCGCTTCCACACGCCGGGCCTGCACGGCATCAAGGATTCGTGCAACTGAGGGTCTCTACCGACGGCGGCCGGTGCAAGCCGGTCGCCGCAAACGGCCCGACCGAGAACCGAGACAACGGACAACAAGCATGAGCTATGAACTGACCATCGAACCGATCGGCCAGACGATCGAAGTGGAAGACGACCAGACCATCCTCGACGCGGCGCTGCGTGCCGGCATCTGGTTGCCCCATGCGTGCTGCCACGGGCTGTGCGCGACCTGCAAGGTCGTCGTGGTCGACGGCGAAGTCGATCACGGCGAGGCCTCCAGTTTCGCCCTGATGGATTTCGAACGCGACGAGGGCAAGACGCTCGCCTGCTGCGCCACGCTGCAGAGCGACGTCACGATCGAGGCCGAGATCGAGGAAGAGCCCGACGCCGAATCGATCCCGGTGCGCGACTTCGAAGGCACGGTCACCCGGGTGGAGGACCTGACGCCGACGATCAAGGGCATCTTCATCGAACTCGACGAGCCGATCCATTTCCAGGCGGGCCAGTACGTCGATTTCGGCATCGAGGGCGGCGCCTACAGCCGCGCCTTCTCGCTCGCCAACCCGCCTTCGACCGGCCGCGAGATCGAGCTCAACATCCGCATCGTGCCGGGCGGCAAGGGCACGACCTGGGTGCACGAGAACCAGAAGGCGGGCGACCGTGTGAAGCTTGCAGGCCCCTACGGCCGTTTCTTCGTGCGCAAGTCGGCGCCCGAGAACATGATCTTCATGGCCGGCGGCTCCGGCTTGTCGAGCCCGCGCTCGATGATCATCGACCTGCTCGAGCAGGGCGAGACGAGGAAGATCACGCTGGTCTACGGTCAGCGCAGCCGCGCCGAGCTGTACTACCACGACGAATTCCTCGCGCTTGCCGAGAAGTACCCGAACTTCAGCTACGTCCCGGCGCTGTCGGACGAGCCCGCCGAATCGGACTGGAACGGCTTCCGCGGTTTCGTGCATGAAGCGGCCAAGGCCCACTTCGACAACGACTTCCGCGGCAACAAGGCCTACCTGTGCGGACCTCCGCTGATGATCGACGCCTGTATCACCACCCTGATGCAGGGCCGGCTGTTCGAGCGCGACATCTTCATGGAGAAGTTCTTCTCCGCCGCCGACGTGCAGCAGGTACGCAGCCCCCTGTTCAGGAATATTTGAGCTGGGTCAACAAATATCGAGATTCTCGAACGGGGTCGAACGGGCATGGCTATGATTCTTGCGGCTTCGAACTGAACCTTCGATCCAATTCTTTCCGACCGGCCTGGAGGCCGGCGGAGCCACCATCTGGAGGAGATCAAACATGGCAATGACTGGCGTTCTGCGTCCCGGGCATATCTCGCTGCGTGTCCTCGACCTCGAGCAGGGCATCAACCATTACAAGAACGTGCTCGGGCTGGTCGAGACCGGCCGCGACAACCAGGGCCGCGTCTACTTCAAGGCCTGGGACGAGCGTGACCACAACAGCGTGCTGATCCGTGAGGCGGAGGACGCCGGTATCGACTTCTTCGCCTTCAAGGTCGCCGACAAGGCCACCCTCGAGAAACTCGATGCAGACCTGAAGGCCTTCGGTCTCACCACCGAGCGCATCCCCGCGGGCGAAATGCTCGAGACCGGCGAGCGCGTGCGCTTCCAGGTTCCGTCGGGCCACTACATCGAGCTCTACGCCGAGAAGACCGACGTCGGCAACGGCCAGCCCTATGTGAACCCCGATCCGTGGGTCCCCGATGCCGAGCGTGGAATTGCGCCCACGCGCATGGACCACTGCCTGCTGTACGGCCCGGACATCGAGAAGGTGCAGGAGATCTTCGAGAAGGTGCTGGGCTTCTTCCTCGTCGAGCATGTGGTGATGGAGGATGGCAAGACCGACCTGGCGATCTGGCTGTCGTGCTCGATCAAGGCCCACGACATCGCTTTCGTGCGCCACCCCGAGCCGAACAAGCTGCACCACGTCGCGTTCAAGCTCGACAGCTGGGAGAAGGTGCTGCGCGCGGCCGACCTCATGTCGATGAACCGGGTGTCGATCGACATCGGCCCGACCCGTCATGGCGTCACCCGCGGCACCACGATCTACGCCTTCGACCCTTCGGGCAACCGCTTCGAGACCTTCTGCGGCGGCTACGACTGCTACCCGGACGGCAAGCCGATCAAGTGGACCTGGGACGAAGTCGGCGCCGGCATCTTCTATCACGACCGTGCGCTGAACGAGCGTTTCCTCAGCGTCGTGTCCTGAGGCAGGCAAATGAAAGGCGGTGCCGCGAGGCACCGCTTTTTTTCGCTTCGCGCTGCCGGTGCGATCTCAGTGCGTGGCGGGCTTGCCGTTGAGGACGTCGATCGGCATGCGCTTGACGGCGTCGAGGGTGCGCAGGATGTGCTCGGAGAGGATCGAGGTGGCACGGGTGACGTCGCGCGCCAGCGCAGCCTCGAACAAGGCCTGGTGTTCGGCATGGACATCGCGAGCGACCGGCTGGCGGAACAGGCTGAGGCGGCGGTAGCGCTCCGACTGCTGGTACAGGATGTTCTGGAAGTGACGGATCCAGCGGGAGGGGCAGGCAGCGATCAGGGTTTCGTGAAAGGCGCGGTTGCGCCGCTCCCACTCCTCGGTGGTGTCCAGATCACCCTCGGAAAGTTTCTGCTCCGCCCGCGACAGGCGGTGGAAGGAGGCAACCAGCGCGGCCTCCCAAGCGTCGTCCCCGCGCGCGAGCGACTGGCGCAGGGCCTCGGTTTCGAGCAGGACGCGGGTGCGGGTGATATCCTCGAAGTCGGCAATCGAGATGGGTGCGACGCGAAAGCCGCGCTGGCCCTGCGCCACCACCAGCGCGTCGGTCACGAGCAACTGCAAGGCCTCGCGCAAGGTGCCGGCACCGACTTCGTACTGATCCTTGAGGTGTTCCACGCGGAGCTTCTCACCCGGCGGATGCACGCCCTCGATGATGTCGCGCCGCAGTCGCTTGTAGGCCGCCTCGACCAGGGTCTTGGGCTCGTAGGGGGCACTCGTTTCTGTTGCGCTGGCGATGTCGTTCATGGGGTGGAAGATGTACGGCGGATTGTAAGCAGTCGAAGTATAGCCGAGCGTTGAAGAATAGGGAGTTTCCCGAAATCTCGAGAATTGTTATTGACGACGAGATTCAAGAGGTCTATCTTCGCCCGAACTTCGAGTCATCTATAAGACCCACGCAAGGCGCGCAAGGCGCCGAGGAGAGCCGATATGAACATTGCCGTCCCGCAAGCGACCGTTTCCTGGCAAGCCGCCCATGCCGCGGTCGAGGCCGCGGTTCGCCATGCCGAGTCTCTGGGTGTGCTCATCAACGTCGGCGTGACCGACGTCGGCGGCAACCTGATCGCCTTCCTGCGCATGCCGGGCGCTTTCCCGCAGTCGATCCAGTTCGCGATCGACAAGGCCTACACCGCCGGTGGCTTCGGTTTCCCCACCTCGCAGTGGATGTCGGTCTTCGGCGACAACGAGGGCATGAAACTCGGTTTTTCGGCCCAGCCGCGCCTGATCGTGTTCGGCGGCGGTCTGCCGATCCGTGTCGATGGCCAGCTCGTCGGCGGTATCGGCGTGTCCGGTGCCTCCGAGGAGCAGGACGCCGAGTGCGCGCTCGCCGGCCTGCGCGCGATCGGCGCCGACGAAGTCGCAGCCTGAACCTTCGGAGGATCCCAGCATGAGCGCAGCCAGCCCGGAGATCGCCCGCAGCATCGTCGCCGCAGGCATCCGCACCAACTACCACGACCTCGGTGAAGGCTTTCCGGTCCTGATGATCCACGGCTCGGGGCCGGGCGTCTCGGCCTGGGCCAACTGGCGACTGGTAATGCCCGAACTGGCGAGGCGGGCGCGCGTGATCGCGCCCGACATGGTGGGCTTCGGCTTCACCGACCGTCCCGAGGGTCAGCGCTACGACATGGACGTGTGGGTGGAGCAGGCGGTCGGCCTGCTCGACGCGCTCGGCCTGGAGCAGGCCGACCTGGTCGGCAACTCCTTCGGCGGCGCGCTCGCGATCGCGATGGCGGTCCGTCATCCGCAGCGTGTCCGCCGCCTGGTGCTGATGGGCAGCGTCGGCGTTCCCTTCGAGATCACCGAGGGGCTGGACAAGGTATGGGGCTATCAGCCGTCCTTCGAGTCGATGCTCGAACTGCTCGACTTCTTCGCGTGGGATCGCGCCCTCGTCAACGAGGAGCTCGCGCGCCTGCGCTACGAGGCGAGCATCCGCCCGGGCTTCCAGGAGTCCTTCTCGGCGATGTTCCCCGCACCGCGCCAGCGCTGGGTCGACGCGATGACCAGTACCGAGGCCGAGATCCGCGCGATCCCGCACGAGACCCTGGTGATCCACGGTCGCGAGGACAAGGTGATCCCGCTGTCGAATTCGCTGACGCTCGCCGACTGGATCGCGCGCGTGCAGTTGCACGTTTATGGCCAATGCGGCCACTGGACACAGATCGAGCATGCCGGGCGCTTCGCGAAGCTGGTCGGCGACTTCCTCGCCGAGGCGGGGCAGGATGAGCCGCGCCCGCTCCAAAGCTGAGTTGCGATCGCAGGCGCGCGGCGGGGGATTTCCGTTTTCGTCGCGCATCCTGCCATCCCATCGCGGTGCGAGCTGAGGCACTGCACCGATTTCCGCTGCCGGCAGCGACCCGCGCCCCAACCCCACCGGCATTCATGGACCAGGCGACCGCGACCCGCTCCGGACGCAGGCCACAACACAGAAGGAACGACGACTGATGAGCAACAAGATCAAGTGTGCCCTGATCGGCCCCGGCAACATCGGCACCGATCTGCTGTACAAACTCAAGCGCAGCCCGGTGCTCGAGCCGGTCTGGATGGTCGGCATCGACGCCACCTCCGAGGGCCTGGCCCGTGCGCGTGAGCTCGGCCTCAAGACCACCGCCGACGGCGTCGATGGCCTGCTGCCTCACATCGAAGCCGACGGCGTGCAGATCGCCTTCGACGCCACCAGTGCCTACGTCCACGCCGAGAACAGCCGCAAGCTCAACGAGCTCGGCGTGCTGATGATCGACCTCACCCCGGCCGCGATCGGCCCCTTCTGCGTGCCGCCGGTCAACCTCGTCGAGCACGTCGGCAAGGGCGAGATGAACGTGAACATGGTCACCTGCGGCGGCCAGGCCACGATCCCGATGGTCGCGGCGGTGTCCCGCGTGCAGCCGGTGGCCTACGGCGAGATCGTCGCCACCGTGTCGTCCAAGTCGGCCGGTCCGGGCACGCGCAAGAACATCGACGAGTTCACCCGCACCACCTCGGACGCGGTGGAGAAGGTGGGCGGCGCGAAGAAGGGCAAGGCGATCATCATCCTCAACCCGGCCGATCCCCCGCTGATCATGCGCGACACCGTGCATTGCCTGACCGAGACCGAACCCGACCAGGCGAAGATCACCGAGTCGATCCACGCCATGATCGCCGAAGTGCAGAAGTACGTGCCGGGTTACAAGCTCGTCAACGGCCCGGTGTTCGACGGCAACCGCGTCTCCGTGTACCTCGAGGTCGAAGGCCTGGGCGACTACCTGCCCAAGTACGCCGGCAACCTCGACATCATGACCGCCGCCGGTGCGCGCACCGCCGAGATGTTCGCCGAGGAGATCCTCGCCGGCCGTCTTCGTCTCGAACCCAACCGCGCCGTGATGGTCGCGTGAGCAAGGAGAACACCATGGATCTTCGCGGCAAGAAAATCACCGTCCACGACATGACCCTGCGCGACGGCATGCATCCCAAGCGTCATCTGATGACGCTCGAGCAGATGAAGACCATCGCCGTCGGTCTGGACGAGGCGGGCGTGCCGCTGATCGAGGTCACCCACGGTGACGGCCTCGGCGGCGCTTCGGTCAACTACGGTTTCCCCGCCCACAGCGACGAGGAATACCTCGGCACCGTGATCCCGCTGATGAAGCAGGCCAAGGTCTCGGCCCTGCTGCTGCCGGGCATCGGCACGGTCGACCACCTGCAGATGGCGAAGGATCTCGGCGTTCACACGATCCGCGTCGCCACCCACTGCACCGAGGCCGACGTCTCCGAGCAGCACATCACGCTGGCGCGCAAGCTCGACATGGACACCGTCGGCTTCCTGATGATGAGCCACATGAACAGCGCCGAAGGCCTGATCGGCCAGGCGAAGCTGATGGAGAGCTACGGCGCCAACTGCATCTACGTCACCGACTCCGCCGGCCACATGCTGCCCGACGACGTCAAGGCCAAGCTCGGCGCGGTGCGCGACGCGCTCAAGCCTGAGACCGAGCTCGGCTTCCACGGCCACCACAACCTGGCGATGGGCGTCGCCAACTCGATCGCGGCGATCGAAGTGGGCGCCACCCGGATCGACGCCGCCGCCGCCGGCCTCGGCGCGGGCGCCGGCAACACCCCGATGGAGGTGCTGATCGCGGTGGCCGACCTGATGGGCATCGAGACCGGGGTCGACGTGTTCAAGATCCAGGACGTCGCGGAGGACCTGGTGGTGCCGATCATGGACTTCCCGATCCGCTGCGACCGCGACGCGCTCACGCTCGGCTATGCCGGCGTGTATGGTTCCTTCCTGCTGTTCGCCAAGCGCGCGGAGAAGAAGTACGGCGTGCCCGCGCGCGAGATCCTGGTCGAGATGGGCCGCCGCGGCATGGTGGGGGGTCAGGAAGACATGATCGAGGACACCGCGATCACGCTCGCGAAGGCCAGGCAGCAGGCGGCCTGAGCGCGCCGGACGCACGAAGCACACAACGGGGTCGGTGCCGGCAGGGCCGGCCCCGCTTTTCAATGACGAGGAGGAAGCGAGCATGCCCCTGGCAGAAATCACGATGATGGAAGGCCGTACCGAGGACCAGAAGCGCGCGGTGATCGAGAAGGTCACGCAGGCGCTGGTCGAGGCGGTCGGCGCTCCGATCCAGACGGTCCGTGTCGTCATCCGCGAAGTGCCCAAGACCAACTGGGGCATCGGCGGTGTTTCGGCGAAGGATCTCGGTCGCTAGGTTCTGCCGCCGGCGACCCGACTGCCCACGGCCCGCAAGAGGCCGGGGTTCCGTTCCACAACAGAAGAAAACCAGAGCAGATACAGCAGGATCAATCAGGAGGAGAAGTCCATGAAGTTCAGCAAGCTGTTTGCCGCCGTCGTGCTTGCCAGCGCGGCCATCGGCAGTGCCAGTGCCAAGGAAGGCGGCGACCAGTACCCGAACGGCGCCGAAACCTGGCTCGCCGGCGCGGTGCCGCCCCCGGGCAACTATTTCATCAACTATTTCGGCTACTACGGTGGCGACCTGCAGAACGGTGACGGCAAGGATGCGCCGGATGGCGAAGTCGACGCCTGGTTCAACGCCTTCCGCTTCGTGCAGACCACCGAGCACAAGATCCTCGGCGGCAACTACGGCTGGCACGTGATCGTGCCGGTGGTGCACCAGAAGATCGAACTCCTCGGAGGCGATGACTCAGTCAACGGCCTCGGCGACATCACGATCAACCCCTTCATCGTGTCCTGGCACGAGAAGAACTGGCACTGGGCGATCGGCCTCGACATCAACCTGCCGACCGGTCGCTACAAGGAAGGTGCACCGCGCGAAAGCATCGGCGCCAACTACTGGAGCTTCGAGCCGCTGTTCGCCTTCACCTACCTGGGCGACACCGGCTGGGAGGTCTCGGCCAAGTTCATGTACAACATCAAGACCGAGAACAGCGATTACCGTGATGCTCCTGGCGGCCCGAAGATGGATTACCAGTCGGGTGACGAATTCCACTTCGACTACCTGGTGGGCAAGCGCTTCGGCCCCTGGGGCGTCGGCGTGTCGGGCTATTACCTGAAGCAGACGACCGACGACGAGATCGATGGCAGGACGATCGACGGGAACCCCTATTGGAGCCGCGGCCGCAAGGGCCAGGTCTTCGCGATCGGCCCCACGGTCAGCTACACGACCAAGAACGGCGTACACTTCACCGGCCAGTGGAACCGCGAGACCAACGTCGAGAACCGCTTCGAGGGTGACAAGGTCATGCTCAAGCTGATCATGCCGCTGTAATCGGCATGATTCGAAGCCGGCGCGGTGCCTGGCGGCACCGCGCCGGCTTTTTCGTTCATGCATACAGGGGAGGTCCAGAAATGAGTGCAGTCCCTCAACCCGCTTCGGGAACGCCTTCGGCTGCCGGCGCACCCGCACCCGCACCGGTCACGCGGATCGCTCGCCGCCAGGCGAAGCCGGGCCGCGAGCGTGAGTACGAAGCGACCATCCGCGAGATGTTCGGTGCGATGCGCAAGCACAAGGGCTTCCTCGGCGCCGATCTGCTGCCGCCCGAAAGCGAGGGGGGCGATTACCAGGTGGTGGTCAATTTCGGCTCCGAGGCCGAACTCGCAGCGTGGGACGATAGCACCGAGCGCAGTGATTTCCACGTCCGGCTGCGCGAGGTCGCGGCGAACGAGCCCGAATATCGCCGCCTGAGCGGTCTCGAGGCCTGGTTCGCGCCCGCCGTGGTCCCCGCCTCGATGCATCCGCCGCGGGCGAAGATGGCCTTCGTCACCTGGCTGGGGATCTTCCCCACGGTGTCTTTCTATCTGTGGCTGGTGTCGCTGTGGCCGGGGTTCGTCGAGCAGCCCTTCCTGCCGCGCACTGCGGTGTTCACCGGCCTGATCGTGATCACCATGACCTGGCTCGTGATGCCGCGTCTCACCCGCTTGATGCGAGGCTTCCTCGCGTCCTCGAAGAAGGGCTAGCGGCGCGGCCGCAGTCGCTGCCCTCGAGGCGCGACGACTACCCGCCGCAAGCCGTCATTCAGGCGCGCCGATCGTGAGCTCGATCTCGCCCACGCCCGCGATCCGGCCGTGCAGGCGATCGCCTGGCCGCACCTCGCCGACGCCTTCCGGCGTGCCGGTGTAGATCAGGTCGCCGGGCGCCAGGTGATAGTAGGTCGACAGGTCGGCGATGAGCTCGGGCAGGCTCCAGATCAGGTCCGAGAGATCGGCCGACTGGCGGGTTTCCCCGTTCAGCGCGAGCGTGATCGCGCCGCTGGAAAGCACGCCGAGTTCGTTCGCCGGGACGATCTCCGAGATCACCGCGGACTGCTCCACGTTCTTCGCCACGTCCCACGGATGGCCCTTCGCGCGCGCGGCGGCCTGCAGGTCGCGGCGCGTCATGTCGAGCCCGCAGGCGTAGCCGTAGATCATCGCGCCGGCCGCGTCCGGGGCGACGCGGAAGCCCGGAGCGCCGAGCGCGACCACCAGTTCCATCTCGTAGTGGTAGTCCGCGGTCGCGGGCGGGTAGGGCACGGTGGCACCGGATTCCACCAGGGCCGAGTTGCTCTTGGTGAAATACATCGGGCGCGCGCTCGCCTTGTCGACCGGGGCGCCCATCTCGAGCGCATGTGCATGGTAGTTGCGCCCGACGAGGAAGATGCGCTTGACCGGGTAGCGGGCGGAGGTGCCGCGCACCGGCAGTGAGGCGGTCGCCGGCGGCGTCCACAGGTAGTTGATCGTGTTCATGGTGCTCCTTGTTGGCGTGGATCGGCGTGAAGGCCCGATTCTAGAACGCCCCGGGGCGTCCCGCCGCGCCGGGTCAGCGGGGCGGGCTCGGGGTATAATCCGCGGCGTTCCGCGCCGGTCCCGGCGGCGGCGCGCCTTCCCCTTTCTGCCTGCGACCGATATGACCTCGATCCTCAAGCTGCGCGGCGCTGCGGCGCTTTCCTCCACCCGCCTGGAACGCCTTTCCCGCGCCGTCGGCGAGGTGTTGCCCAAGCTTGCCGGTCTGGCCGCGGAGCAGTGGTATTTCGTCGAGCTCGAGGCGCCGCTCACCGCTGAGGAGAAGGCACGTCTGGTCGATCTGCTCGGCGCACATCCGGCGAGCCCCCAGCCGCCCGCAGGCACGCTGCGGCTGGTCGTGCCGCGACTGGGGACGATCTCGCCGTGGTCGTCCAAGGCCACCGACATCGCCCACCAGTGCGGCTTCGACAAGATCGTGCGCATCGAGCACGGCATCGCCTACACGATCGACGCGCGCGGGGTCGAAGGCAATGCCGCGCTGCTCGCGCTACTCCACGACCGCATGACCGAGTCGGTGCTCGATAGTGTCGATGGGGCCGAGGCCTTGTTCCACCATTACGAGCCGCAGCCGCTGACCACCGTCGACATCCTCGGCGGCGGCCGCGCCGCGCTCGAGCAGGCCAATGGCGAGCTCGGCCTTGCCCTGTCCGAGGACGAGGTGGACTACCTGGTCGAGAACTTCGGCCGTATGGGGCGCAATCCGACCGACGTCGAGCTGATGATGTTCGCTCAGGCCAACTCCGAGCACTGCCGCCACAAGATCTTCAACGCCGACTGGGTGATCGACGCGCGACCGATGGAGAAGTCCCTGTTCGGCATGATCAGGGACACCCACAAGGCCCACCCCGAAGGCACGGTGGTGGCGTATTCGGACAACGCCTCGGTGATCGAGGGCGCGCGCATCGCCCGCCTGTACCCGGACGCCGACGGCGCCTTCCGCTACCACGACGAGGACACCCACATTCTCGCCAAGGTCGAGACCCACAACCACCCGACCGCGATCTCGCCCTTCCCCGGCGCGGCCACCGGCGCGGGCGGTGAGATCCGCGACGAGGGTGCGACCGGCCGCGGCTCGCGGCCCAAGGCGGGCCTGGCGGGCTTCACCGTCTCCAACCTCAACATCCCCGACTTCGGTCAGCCCTGGGAGAAGCCCTACGGCAAGCCCGAGCGCATCGCCTCGGCGCTCGACATCATGATCGAGGGCCCGATCGGCGCCGCCGCCTTCAACAACGAGTTCGGCCGTCCCAACCTCGCCGGCTACTTCCGCACCTTCGAGCAGGCGGTGCAGGGCGAGGTGCGCGGCTACCACAAGCCGATCATGATCGCCGGCGGCCTCGGCAGCATTCAGGCCCAGCAGTCCGAGAAGCCGACCTTCCCGCCGGGCACGCTGCTGATCCAGCTCGGCGGCCCGGGCATGCTGATCGGTCTCGGCGGCGGCGCGGCCTCGTCGATGGCCACCGGCAGCAATACTGCCGATCTCGACTTCGCCTCGGTGCAGCGCGGCAACCCCGAGATCCAGCGCCGCTGCCAGGAGGTCATCGACGCCTGCTGGCAGCAGGGCGACAGGAACCCGATCATCGCCATCCACGACGTCGGCGCCGGTGGCCTGTCGAACGCGATGCCGGAGCTCGCCGACCACGCCGGCCTGGGCGCGCACTTCGAGCTGCGCGAGGTGCACATCGAGGAGCCGGGCATGAGCCCGCGCGAGATCTGGTCGAACGAATCGCAGGAGCGCTACGTGCTGGCGATCGCGCCCGAGAGCCTGCCGACGTTCCAAGCCTTCTGCGAGCGCGAGCGCTGCCCGTTCGCGGTGCTCGGCACCGCCACCGCCGATGGCCACCTCACCGTGTCCGACCGCCACTTCGGCAACAAGCCGGTGGATATGGACATGAAGGTGCTGCTCGGCAAGCCGCCGAAGATGACGCGCAACGTGTCGCGCCGCGCAGTGCACTTGCCGCCTTTCGATACCACCGATTTCGACCTCCAGGAAGCCGGGATGCGCGTGCTCCGCATGCCGGCGGTGGCGAGCAAGAGCTTCCTGATCACGATCGGCGACCGCTCGGTGGGTGGCCTCACCGCGCGCGACCAGTTCGTCGGCCCGTGGCAGGTGCCGGTGGCCGACGTCGCGGTCACGGCGATGAGTTTCCAGGGCTACCGCGGCGAGGCCTTCGCGCTCGGCGAGCGCACGCCCCTTGCCTGCGTCGATGCCCCGGCCTCCGGCCGCATGGCGATCGGCGAGGCGATCACCAACATCGC
>NZ_MBFM01000003.1:397387-490760 GCF_001696715.1 Thauera phenolivorans
CCCGAGCGCATCGCCTCGGCGCTCGACATCATGATCGAGGGCCCGATCGGCGCCGCCGCCTTCAACAACGAGTTCGGCCGTCCCAACCTCGCCGGCTACTTCCGCACCTTCGAGCAGGCGGTGCAGGGCGAGGTGCGCGGCTACCACAAGCCGATCATGATCGCCGGCGGCCTCGGCAGCATTCAGGCCCAGCAGTCCGAGAAGCCGACCTTCCCGCCGGGCACGCTGCTGATCCAGCTCGGCGGCCCGGGCATGCTGATCGGTCTCGGCGGCGGCGCGGCCTCGTCGATGGCCACCGGCAGCAATACTGCCGATCTCGACTTCGCCTCGGTGCAGCGCGGCAACCCCGAGATCCAGCGCCGCTGCCAGGAGGTCATCGACGCCTGCTGGCAGCAGGGCGACAGGAACCCGATCATCGCCATCCACGACGTCGGCGCCGGTGGCCTGTCGAACGCGATGCCGGAGCTCGCCGACCACGCCGGCCTGGGCGCGCACTTCGAGCTGCGCGAGGTGCACATCGAGGAGCCGGGCATGAGCCCGCGCGAGATCTGGTCGAACGAATCGCAGGAGCGCTACGTGCTGGCGATCGCGCCCGAGAGCCTGCCGACGTTCCAAGCCTTCTGCGAGCGCGAGCGCTGCCCGTTCGCGGTGCTCGGCACCGCCACCGCCGATGGCCACCTCACCGTGTCCGACCGCCACTTCGGCAACAAGCCGGTGGATATGGACATGAAGGTGCTGCTCGGCAAGCCGCCGAAGATGACGCGCAACGTGTCGCGCCGCGCAGTGCACTTGCCGCCTTTCGATACCACCGATTTCGACCTCCAGGAAGCCGGGATGCGCGTGCTCCGCATGCCGGCGGTGGCGAGCAAGAGCTTCCTGATCACGATCGGCGACCGCTCGGTGGGTGGCCTCACCGCGCGCGACCAGTTCGTCGGCCCGTGGCAGGTGCCGGTGGCCGACGTCGCGGTCACGGCGATGAGTTTCCAGGGCTACCGCGGCGAGGCCTTCGCGCTCGGCGAGCGCACGCCCCTTGCCTGCGTCGATGCCCCGGCCTCCGGCCGCATGGCGATCGGCGAGGCGATCACCAACATCGCTGCCGCCGACATCGCCTCGCTCGGCGACGTCAAGCTGTCGGCCAACTGGATGGCCGCCGCCGGCCACCGCGGCGAGGACGCCCGGCTCTACGACACGGTGCAGGCTGTGTCCGACTTTTGCGTGACGGCCGGTCTGTCGATTCCGGTCGGCAAGGATTCGCTGTCGATGCGCACCGCCTGGCAGGATGAGGGGGTGGACAAACAGGTCGTCTCGCCGCTGTCGCTGGTCGCCACCGCCTTCGCGCCGGTGCAGGACATCCGCAACACCCTCACGCCGCAGCTCCGGCTGCCCGAAGGCGTGGAGACCGAGCTGCTGCTGATCGACCTCGGCAACGGCAGCAATCGCCTCGGTGGCTCGGTGCTCGCCCAGGCCTACGGTTCGGTCGGCGAGCACGCGCCCGATGTCGATCCGCGCCAACTCAGGGCCTTCTTCGATGCCGTGCAGCAGCTGCGCCGCGACGGGCTGCTGCTGGCCTACCACGATCGCTCGGACGGCGGCCTGTTCGCAACCGTTTGCGAGATGGCCTTCGCCGCGAAGTGCGGCCTGTCGCTGATCCTCGACACCGTCTGCTACGACCCCTACATGGTGGATGTCGATGGCCTGGAGAAGAAGCCCGATACCCTCAAGGGCCGTTTCGCCGACCGCCTGTTCGCCGGCCTGTTCGCCGAGGAGCTGGGCGCGGTCATCCAGATCCGGCGCGAGCAGCGCGCGCGCGTCACCGAACAGTTGCGTGCTGCCGGGCTGGCCTACCACTTCATCGGCGAACCGAACGACAAGGACGAGATCCGGGTGCGCCGCAACGCCAAGCTGGTGTTCTCGGCCAGCCGGGCCGAGCTGCTGCAGGCCTGGTCAGAGACCAGTTACCGGATCGCCAGGCTGCGCGACGACGCCGCTTCGGTGGAGCAGGAGTTCGCCGGCCTCGCCGACGCCCAGGATCCCGGGCTGTCGGTGAGCCTGTCCTTCGACGTGACCGAAAACGTCGCCGCCCCCTTCATCGCCAGCGGCGTCCGGCCCAAGGTCGTCGTGCTGCGCGAGCAGGGCGTCAACTCCCAGTTCGAGATGGCGGCGGCTTTCGAGCGCGCCGGCTTCACCCCGGTCGACGTGCATATGTCCGATCTTCAGGCCGGCCGCATCGACCTCGCCGACTTCCACGGCCTGGCGGCCTGCGGCGGCTTCTCCTACGGTGACGTGCTCGGCGCCGGCCAGGGCTGGGCGAAGTCCATCCTGTTCAACAGCCGACTGCGCGGCGAGTTCGAGGCCTTCTTCCGCCGCGACGACACCTTCGCGCTCGGCGTATGCAATGGCTGCCAGATGATGGCTCATCTCGCCCCGATCATCCCCGGCGCCGAGGCCTGGCCGACCTTCCAGCGCAACCGCAGCGAGCAGTTCGAGGCGCGCTTCGCGATGGTCGAGGTCGCCGAGAGCCCGTCGATCCTGTTCGCCGGCATGGCCGGCAGCCGGATGCCGATCGTGGTCAGCCACGGCGAGGGCAGGGCGGTGTTCCGCGATCCCGCCGACCAGGCCAAGGCCTTGCTGGCGGTGCGCTATGTCGACAACTACGGCCGGCCCGCGGAGGCGTATCCGAAGAACCCGAACGGATCGCCCGACGGCGTCACCGGCTTCACCACCGCCGACGGCCGCTTCACGATCATGATGCCGCATCCGGAGCGCACCGCCCGTACGCTGCAGATGTCGTGGGCGCCCCAATGGCTGGTCGACAAGAGCCCGGACGCCTCGCCCTGGCTGCGCATGTTCCGCAACGCGCGCGTCTGGCTGGGCTGAGAGGGATGCCGGCGGCCATGGTCGCCGGCTCCCTGCAGCCGATCTTCGGCGAACTGAGCTCGATCAATTCGCGTCGCGCGACATCGGCTAAAATGCGCCTCATCAGCAGGTCCTTTTAGAAGAAACCCGGCGCCGGAACCACGATGCATCCCTTTCGCCTTCGCCAACGCCTGTTCGCCTGGCTCGCCGCATTCGCGATGATGCTGGGTGCGCTGGCGCCTGCCGTCAGCCAGGCGATGACGAGCGATGGCGGCGGCTGGGTCGAACTCTGTTCCGCGGCCGGCACTCATCGTGTCCTGCTCGACGCGGCAACTTATGCTGCGTATGCCGAGCCCGGTTCGCAGGACGATTCCGGCCGGAACGAAAGCGGCCTCGAGGCCTGTCCCTACTGCCTGGCCCATGCCGGCTTGGTCGGATTGCCGCCGTCTGCCATCACGCTGGCGCTGCCCCGTCCCGCCGAACATTTTCCCCTGCTGTTCTATCGCGCCCCTCAGCCGCTGTTCGCGTGGACCGCGGCCAGCCCGCGCGCACCGCCGTCGGCTTCCTGAACCGGTGCGGCCGGACCGCTGAAATCGGCTCCCGGACCCGTACCCGCTCGCATCCCCCCCAAGCATCACCGAATCCCGCTGCCGATCCGCCGCTCGCAGGCGCTCGGCAGGTACGTGACCTTCGCCATCGCTCCGTTCGTGCAACCCGCCGAAGCGGACCGAAGCGTTCGCGTTCACCGATTTCCGAAGGAGTTACATCGTGAAGAAACTGTTCATCGCCTCGCTGCTCGCCGCCGTCGCCCTGCCGGCATTGGCGGAAACCACCGTCGCCGAGCCCTGGGTGCGCGCCACCGTTCCCGCGCAAAAAGCGACCGGCGCCTTCATGCGGCTGAGTTCGGACGCCGACGCCCGCCTCGTGTCGGCCAGTTCGCCGGTTGCCAACGTCGTCGAGGTGCATGAGATGGCGGTCGTCGACAACGTGATGAAGATGCGTCAGGTCGAGGCAGTCGAGCTGCCCGCCGGCGACACCGTCGAGCTCAAGCCGGGCAGCTTCCACATCATGCTGATGGACCTCAAGGCCCAGGTGAAGGAGGGCGACGAGGTACCGATCACGCTCGTGATCGAGGGCAAGGACGGCGAGCAGGAGACGGTGAGCATCGTCGCGCCCGCGCGACCGCTCAACGCACCCGCCGGCGGCATGCAGATGAAGCACGGCCAATGATGGCTTGAGCCCGGGCCGTTGACGCAAGCGATTCACGCCGACCGGCCCGTCCCCCGTTTGATGGATGATGAAATCGATGAACAAGAACCTCCGCAAGCTGCCTCTCGCGATCGCGATCTCGCTCGCCCTGCCGGCGATCGCCGCCGAGAACGAAACGACCCTCGGCACGGTGGTGGTGACCGCCCCCGCCACCGAGGCGCCGCTGACCGTCACCACCGACCCCAAGGCTCCGCGCCAGCCGCTGCCCGCGCATGACGGCGCCGACCTGCTGAAGAGCATTCCGGGCTTTTCGGTGATCCGCAAGGGCGGCACCGACGGCGATCCGGTGTTCCGCGGCATGTCGGGCTCGCGCCTCGGCATCCTGCTCGATGGCCAGGAAATCCACGGCGGCTGCGGTGGCCGTATGGATCCGCCCACCGCCTATATCTACCCCGAGTCCTACGATCGGGTCACCGTGCTGAAGGGGCCGCAGACGGTGCTCTACGTGCCCGGCAGCTCGGCTGGCGTCGTGCTCTTCGAGCGTGACTTCAAGCGGATGACCGAGCCCGGCTGGAGCGCGGACGGCAGCCTCACCTTCGGCAGCTGGGGCCGCAACGACCAGTATCTCGAGGCGCGTGGCGGCAACCCCGACTTCTACGCCCGCATCAACGCAACGCGCTCGGACAGCGACAACTACGAGGACGGCGACGGCGAGGAGGTGCATTCCTTCTACACCCGCTGGAGCACCAGCGCCGCCCTGGGGTGGACGCCGGACGACAACACGCTGCTGGAACTGAGCCTCGGTCGGTCCGACGGCGAGGCGGCCTATGCCGATCGCGCGATGGACGGCACGAAGTTCGAGCGCGAGAACGCCGCCCTGAAGTTCGAGAAGCGGAACATCTCGCCTCTGGTGGCCAAGGTCGAGGCCCTCGCCTACTACAGCTATGTCGACCACGTGATGGACAACTACAGCCTGCGAAAGCCGCCGAAGGACCCGACCAAATATGCACTGAACAACCCCGACCGCGAGACGAAGGGCGCGCGCGTGGCGGTGACGCTCACGCCGAACGATCCGCTTCAGCTGGTGCTCGGCGCCGACATGAAGACGGACGAGCACACCTTGCGCAACGGGACGGACTACCGCAACCAGCCCAGGGAGGCCGATCTGAGTTTCGATCGTTACGGCGTGTTCGGCGAAGCGACCTACGCGCTCGACGACGTCCGCCGGGTCATCGGGGGCCTGCGCGTCGACGATTACGAGGTGACCAACGACAAGATGGGCGGCATCACCGAGGGCGAGACGCTCCCGAGTGGCTTCCTGCGTTTCGAGAACGACTATGGCAGCGGCGCGGGGACCTGGTATGCGGGCCTCGGGCATGTCGAGCGTTTCCCCGATTACTGGGAGTACATGCGCACCGGCAACATGATCAAGGTGCAGGACGCGCGTAGCTTCGCCACCCTCGATCCGGAAAAGACCACGCAGCTCGACATTGGCGCGAACTGGACGCAGGGCCCGTGGTCGGCCTCGGTGTCGGGTTTCTACAGCAAGGTGGATGACTACATCCTGCTGCGCTGGGTGTCCGACAAGGCCGCTAATGTGCGCAACATCGATGCAACGGTGTACGGCCTCGAAGGCGATTTGAGCTGGCGTTTCGCACCGAACTGGCAGGCCTACGGTACCGTGGCCTGGGTGCGCGGTACGAACGACACCGGCGACAAGGCGCTCGCCCAGCAGCCGCCGCTCGAGGGGAAGCTCGGTGTCGAGTACGACAACCGCGTGTTCTCTTACGGGGCGCTGCTGCGCATGGTCGCCAAACAGGACCGCTACGACATCGGCTCGGGCAGCATCGTCGCCAACGGGCAGGATCTCGGTCCCACTGGCGGTTTCGCGACGCTCGCGCTCAATGCCGGATGGCGCCCGAACAAGGCCACCCTGCTGACCGTTGGCGTCGATAACGTTTTCGACCGCACCTACAGCGAGCATCTCGGCAAGGGCGGGTGGGACTTCGCGGGCGCCGCCGTCACCGACGAGCGCATCAACGAACCCGGCCGCACCTTCTGGGTCAAGGCGCAGCTCGCGCTCGACTGAGCGGCCTTGCCGGACGGTGCCGGCGCGTTCCGGCCGGCGCCGCCCGGAAAGACGAAAGCCCCGCGATGCGGGGCTTTCGTTTTGAGGCCTCACCGGCCGACGCGCCCGCGTGGACTTACATGCCCTGGTACAGCGGGCCTTCCCCGCCCTGCGGCACGACCCAGTTGATATTCTGGGTCGGGTCCTTGATGTCGCAAGTCTTGCAGTGCACGCAGTTGGCGGCGTTGATCTGCAGCCGGGGGGCTTCGCTACCCTCGCGCACGATCTCGTACACGCCGGCCGGACAGTAGCGCTGCTCGGGGGCGTCGTATTTCGCCAGGTTCACGTTGATCGCCACCGACGGGTCCTTCAGCTGCAGGTGGCAGGGCTGGTCTTCCTCGTGGTTGACGTTCGACAGGAACACCGAGGACAGGCGGTCGAAGGTCAGCACGCCGTCCGGCTTCGGATAGTCGATCTTTTCGCATTCAGCCGCCGGCTTGAGCTGGGTGTGGTCGGCGCTGTTGTGCAGCGTCCAGGGCACCTTGCCGCCGAACAGCTTCTGCTCGGCGCCGAACATCAGCGAGCCGAGCCACAGACCGCGCTTCATGTAGGGCTTGAAGTTGCGGGTCTTGTGGAGCTCCGGATACATCCAGGATTCGCGGAACGCGGCGGGGTAGGCGGTCAGCGCGTCGGCGGCGCGGCCGGCGCCGATCGCCTCGAAGGCGGCCTCGGCGGCGAGCATGCCCGACTTCATCGCGGTGTGCGCGCCCTTGATGCGGGCGGTGACGAGGAAGCCGGCGTCGCAGCCGATCAGCGCACCGCCGGGGAAGACCAGGCGCGGCAGGCTCTGCAGGCCGCCCGTGCCGATCGCTCGCGCGCCGTACTGGAGTCGCTTGCCGCCCTCGAGATATTTGCGGATCTCGGGGTGCGTCTTGAAGCGCTGCATCTCCTCGAACGGCGACAGGTGCGGATTGCTGTAGTTGAGGCCGACGACGAAGCCGATCTGCACCAGATTGTCGTCGAGGTGATACATGAAGCTGCCACCATAGGTGTCGGGCTTCAGCGGCCAGCCGGTGGTGTGCATCACCAGCCCGGGACGGTAATTGGCCGCCGGCACTTCCCACAGCTCCTTGATGCCGATGCCGTAGGTTTGGGGATCGGCGCCTTCGCGCAGGCTGAACTTCGCCTCGAGCTGCTTGCCGAGATGGCCGCGCACACCTTCGGCAAAGAAGGTGTACTTGGCGTGCAGTTCCATGCCGGGCTGGTAGTGCGGGCCATGTTCGCCGCTCTTGGTGACGCCCATGTCGCCGGTGGCGACGCCCTTCACCGCGCCCTTCTCGTCGTAAAGGATCTCGGCGCCGGCGAAGCCCGGATAGACCTCGACGCCCATCGCCTCGGCCTGTTCGCCCAGCCACTTCACGAAGTGGCCGAGGCGCACGACGTAGTTGCCTTCATTGTGAAAGCAGTCCGGCACCATCGCGACCGGCGCGGAAAATGCCTTCTTTTCGGTCAGCAGGACGATACGATCTTCGGTGACGGCGGTGGTCACCGGCGCGCCGCGTTCCTTCCAGTCGGGGAGGAGTTCGTTGAGCGCCTTGGGGTCGAGGACTGCGCCCGACAGGATGTGGGCGCCGATCTCCGCGCCTTTCTCGATCAGGCATACCGAGATTTCTTCACCCTTCTTTTCCGCAAGCTGCTTCAGCCGGATCGCAGCGGCGAGGCCGGCAGGGCCGCCGCCAACGATCAGGACGTCAAACTCCATGGATTCGCGTTCCATGCTGTACTCCTTCAATATCTGGCCGTGGTCGTGTGTGCTTCGTCGTCGTCAGTGTAGCGCGGCACGTGCCATCCCGTCCGTTTCGAGGCACCTAAAACATACGGACGCGTATGCTACAGTAGCGCGCCGATCCATAACAGGGAAAACGAGATGGAAAACTCGATACGCAAGCTACTTCATGTGAGCCGCATGCCGGTGCGCTGGGGAGACATGGATGCCTATGGCCACGTCAACAATACCGTCTATTTCCGCTACTTCGAGCAGACCCGGGTCGAATGGATCGAGGCGTTCGGCGGCAAGGTACGCCCCGAGGAGCCGGTGGGGCCGGTGATCGTCAACGCCAGCTGCACCTTCCTGCGCTCGGTCAATTACCCGTCGACCGTGGTCATCAAGATGTACGGCGGCGAGCCGGGTCGCAGCAGCGTGATGACCTGGTACGAACTCTTCGTCGAGGGCGAGGAAGGGCTCTTCGCCGAGGGTGGCGCGAAGACGGTGTGGATCGACATGGTGACCAACAAGTCGGTCCCGCTGCCCGACTCGGTGCGCGCGCTGTTCGACTGAAGGCGCGCCGACCGAAGAAGCGGCGCACACCGGAAGATGGGATAAAAGAAGAGGAGAGGAGAGAAAGAAGATGACGCAACTCAACGATCGCCCCTTGTGGGAACCCTCGGCGGAGCGCATTGCCGGCGCCAACGTGACTGCCTTCCGCCTCACCGCCGAAAAACGCTGGGGCGTGTCCTTGCCCGACTACGACGCGCTGTACGAGTGGTCGGTGACGCAGCCTGAGTCGTTCTGGGTCAGCGTGTGGGAGGACGGTGGCGTCATCGGCGAGCGTGGCGAGGCGGTGCTGGTCGATGGCGAGCGCATGCCGGGCGCGAAGTGGTTCCCGCAGGCGCGGCTCAATTTCGCGGAGAACCTGCTGCGCTCGCGCGACGACCACGATGCGGTGGTGTTCTGGGGCGAGGACAAGGTGCAGAACCGCATGAGCCATGGCGAGCTCTACCGTGCAGTGGCGCATCTGGCGGCGGCGTTGCGCGAGCAGGGCGTGGTCGCCGGCGACCGTGTCGCCGCCTACATGCCGAACCTGCCCGAGACCCTCGTGGCGATGCTGGCGGCGACGAGCATCGGCGCCATCTTCACCTCGGCCTCGCCCGACTTCGGCGTGCAGGGCGTGCTCGACCGCTTCGGTCAGACCGAGCCCAAGGTGCTGATCGCCTGCGACGGCTACTACTACGGCGGCAAGGTGGTCGACTGCCTGGGCAAACTGGGCGAGATCGTGCGCGCGCTGCCCTCGCTGAAGCGAGTGGTGGTGGTGCGCTACGTGCATGCGGAGCACGACCTGAGCGGCATCCCGCATGCCCGCATGTACGAGGATTTCGTCGAACCCTTCCACTTCGAGAGCGAGATCGAGTTCGCCCAGCTGCCCTTCGATCATCCGCTCTACATCATGTATTCCTCGGGCACCACCGGCGTTCCCAAGTGCATCGTGCACTGCGCCGGCGGCGCGCTGCTGCAGCACCTGAAGGAGCATCGCCTGCACGGCGACGTGAAGCCGGGCGACCGCGTGTTCTACTTCACCACCTGCGGCTGGATGATGTGGAACTGGCTGGTGTCCGGCCTTGCCGCGGGAGCGACCCTGCTGCTCTACGACGGGTCGCCCTTCGCCGGCGACAACCGCATCCTGTTCGATTACGCCGATGCCGAGCGCATGACTCACTTCGGCACCTCGGCGAAGTTCCTCGACGCCGCCGCCAAGTTCGGCCTCAAGCCGCGCGAGACGCACCGCCTCGACACCGTGCGCGCGATGTTCAGCACCGGCAGCCCGCTGGTGGCCGAAGGCTTCGAATATGTCTATCGCGACATCAAGGCCGACCTGCAGCTGTCCTCGATCTCGGGCGGTACCGACATCATCTCCTGCTTCGTGCTCGGCAGCCCGGTGCTGCCGGTGTGGCGCGGCGAGATCCAGTGCCGCGGGCTCGGCATGGCGGTCGACGTCTGGGACGACGAGGGCCGGCCTCTGCGCGGCGAAAAGGGTGAGCTGGTGTGTGCCAGGCCCTTCCCGGTGATGCCGCTCGGCTTCTGGAACGACACCGACGGCAGCAGGTACCACGCCGCCTACTTCGATCGCTTCCCCGACGTCTGGTGCCACGGCGATTTCTGCGAGATCACCGCGCACGGTGGCCTGGTGATCTATGGCCGCTCGGACGCCACGCTGAATCCGGGCGGGGTGCGCATCGGCACCGCCGAGATCTACCGCCAGGTCGAGCGCCTGCCTGAGGTCGTGGAGTCGCTGGTGATCGGCCAGGACTGGCCGCCGCAGAATCCGACCGACGTGCGCGTGGTGCTGTTCGTGAAGCTGCGCGAGGGCCTCAGGCTCGACGACGAGCTGGTCGCACGCATCCGCAAGACCATTCGCGACAACACCACGCCGCGGCACGTGCCGGCCAAGGTGGTACAGGTGATGGACATCCCGCGTACGAAGAGCGGCAAGATTGTCGAACTGGCGGTGCGTAACGTGGTGCACGGCCGCCCGGTGAAGAATCAGGAGGCGCTCGCCAATCCGGAGGCACTCGAGCTCTACCGCGACCGCCCCGAGCTGGCCGGCTGAGGAGAAATGACGATGCTGATGAATCGAGACAGATCGGTGCTGCTGATCGTGGACGTGCAGGAGCGGCTCGCGCCGTCGATCCACGAGGGCGAACGGGTTGCCGCCAATTGCGCCTGGCTCGCCGGGGTGGCCCACCGGGTCGGCGTGCCGGTGGTGGTCACCGAGCATTTTCCGGAGAAGATCGGTGGCACGGTGGAAGTGGTCAAATCCGCTACCGCGGACGCGCGCTACGTGACCAAGCAGTGCTTCTCGGCGCAGGCCGACGGTTGCCTCGTCGATACCGAGGTCGACGCGCGCCGGCAGGTGATCGTGTGCGGCACCGAGGCGCACGTCTGCGTGCAGCAGACCGCGCTCGACCTTCGATGGGCGGGCAAGGAGGTGTTCGTCGTCGCCGACGCCGCCGGCTCGCGCGATCCGGCCAACCGCGAGCTGGCCTTCGCCCGCATGCGAAGCCACGGCATCGAGATCGTGTCGGGCGAGATGGTTGCCTTCGAGTGGCTCGAGCGCGGCGGCACCGAGCTCTTCCGTGCGGTGAACCGCGACTTCATCCGCTGAGTCCGGACGCGGCCGGAGGCAGGGCGGCGGCGGCCGTGCCCATGCTTCCGGCCGCGGGGTCGATCGGTTATCATCGCGCTTTCCCGCAGCATGATTCCCATGACCAAATACGTCTTCGTTACCGGCGGTGTCGTGTCCTCCCTGGGCAAGGGCATCTCGGCGGCCTCTCTGGGCGCCATCCTCGAGTCGCGCGGCATCAAGGTCACGCACCTCAAGCTCGATCCGTACATCAACGTCGATCCGGGCACGATGAGCCCGTTCCAGCACGGCGAGGTCTTCGTCACCGAAGACGGTGCGGAAACCGACCTCGACCTCGGCCATTACGAGCGCTTCACCAGCGCCAAGATGAGCAAGCGCAACAACTTCACCACCGGCCAGATCTACGAGTCGGTGATCAAGAAGGAGCGGCGCGGCGAGTACCTCGGCAAGACGGTGCAGGTGATCCCGCACATCACTGACGAGATCAAGACCTACGTCAAGCGCGGGGCCGAAGGCGCCGACGTGGCGATCGTCGAGGTCGGCGGCACGGTGGGCGACATCGAATCGCTGCCCTTCCTCGAGGCGATCCGCCAGATGGGCATCGAGGAGGGCCGCTCGAGCACCTGCTTCATCCACCTCACGCTGCTGCCCTACATCCCCACCGCGGGCGAGCTCAAGACCAAGCCTACCCAGCATTCGGTGAAGGAGCTGCGCGAGATCGGCATCCAGCCCGACATCCTGCTGTGCCGTGCCGACCGCTCGATCCCGGTGGACGAGCGGCGCAAGATCGCGCTGTTCTGCAACGTGATGCCGGAGGCGGTCATCGAGGTACTCGACGCCGACTCGATCTACAAGATCCCCGGCATGCTGCACGACCAGATGCTCGACCAGATCGTCTGCCACAAGCTCGACATCCTCGCGCGAGCGGCCGACCTGTCGGTGTGGGAGAAGCTGATCCGCGCCCTCGAGAACCCGAAGGCAGCGGTCGACGTCGCCTTTGTCGGCAAGTATGTTGACCTCACCGAGTCGTACAAGTCGCTGATCGAAGCGCTCAACCATGCCGGGATGCACACCGAGTCGAAGGTGAACATCCACTACATCGACTCCGAGGACATCGAGCGCGACGGTTGCGGCG
Source organism: Thauera phenolivorans (assembly GCF_001696715.1). Lineage (GTDB taxonomy): Bacteria > Pseudomonadota > Gammaproteobacteria > Burkholderiales > Rhodocyclaceae > Thauera > Thauera phenolivorans. The sequence goes on from NZ_MBFM01000003.1 coordinate 409,575, forward strand.
TGCTCGCGAAGATGGACGCGATCCTGGTGCCGGGCGGCTTCGGCAAGCGCGGCACCGAGGGCAAGATCGCCGCGATCCGCTTCGCGCGCGAGAACAAGGTGCCCTACCTCGGCATCTGCCTCGGCATGCAGCTGGCGGTGGTCGAGTTCGCCCGCGACGTCGCCGGCATGGACGGTGCGCACTCGACCGAGTTCGAGCGCGACACCGCCTACCCGGTGATCGGCCTGATCACCGAATGGAAGGACCGCAGCGGCAGGCTCGAGAAGCGCAGCGCCGAATCCGACCTCGGGGGCACGATGCGGCTCGGCGGTCAGCTCTGCCTGCTCAAGGAGGGCTCGCTCGCTCGCGAGGTCTACGGCGCGGCCGAGATCACCGAGCGTCATCGGCATCGCTACGAAGTGAACAATTCCCTGCTCTCCAAGCTCGAGGGCAAGGGCCTGGTGGTCTCCGGGCGCGCCCCGGTCACCGACCTGTGCGAAATGGTCGAGCTGCCGGCCGAGGTCCATCCCTGGTTCGTCGGCTGCCAGTTCCATCCCGAATTCACCTCCAATCCGCGCAAGGGTCATCCCCTGTTCACCGCCTACGTGAAGGCGGCGCTGGCGCGCAAGGCGGCCCAGGCCGAAGGAGTGCGTAATGAAACTGTGTGATTTCGAGGTCGGCCTCGACCAGCCCTTCTTTCTCATCGCCGGACCCTGCGTCGCCGAGTCCGAGCAGATGTGCCTCGACATCGCCGGCCAGATGAAGGAGATCTGCGGCGAGCTGGGCATCCCCTACATCTTCAAGGCCTCCTACGACAAGGCGAACCGCAGCTCGGGAAAGAGCTTCCGCGGCTTCGGCCTCGACGGCGGCCTCAAGATGCTGGAGGCGGTCAAGAAGCAGCTCGGCCTGCCGGTGCTGACCGACGTGCATACCGTCGAGGAGATCCCGACCGTGGCCGCAGTGGTCGACGTGCTGCAGACGCCGGCCTTCCTGTGTCGCCAGACCGATTTCATCCACGCAGTGGCGGCGAGCGGCAAGCCGGTCAACATCAAGAAGGGCCAGTTCCTCGCTCCGGCCGACATGAAGAACGTGGTCGACAAGGCGAAGGAGGCCAATGGCGGCGCAGACACCATCATGGTCTGCGAACGCGGCGCCTCCTTCGGCTACAACAACCTGGTGTCCGACATGCGCTCGCTCGCGATCATGCGCGACACCGGCTGCCCGGTGGTGTTCGACGCCACCCATTCGGTGCAGCTGCCGGGCGGTCAGGGCACGGCCTCGGGCGGCCAGCGCGAGTTCGTGCCGGTACTGGCCCGCGCCGCCACCGCGGTGGGCATCGCCGGGCTGTTCATGGAAACTCATCCCGATCCGGCGAAGGCGCTGTCCGACGGCCCCAACGCCTGGCCGCTGCAGAAGATGAAGGCGCTGCTCGCAACACTCAAGGACATCGACGCCCTGGTCAAGCGCCACGGCTTCCTCGAGCGGGCCGACTGAATCGCGCCGGCCCACCGATTACCCACTATCCAAGACAGGAAAACCCATGAGTGCAATCGTTGATGTGATCGCCCGCGAGATCCTCGACTCCCGCGGCAATCCCACCGTCGAAGTCGACGTGCTGCTCGAGTCCGGCGTGATGGGCCGTGCGGCCGTGCCCTCGGGCGCTTCCACCGGCTCGCGCGAGGCGATCGAGCTGCGCGACGGCGACGCCGCCCGCTATCTCGGCAAGGGCGTGCTGCGCGCGGTCGAGAATGTGAACACCGAGATCGCCGAAGCGATCATCGGCCTCGACGCCGAGGAGCAGGCCTTCATCGACCACACCCTGATCGAGCTCGACGGCACCGAGAACAAGGGTCGCCTCGGCGCCAACGCGCTGCTGGCGGTGTCGATGGCAGTCGCCAAGGCGGCGTCGGAAGAGGCCGGCCTGCCGCTCTACCGCTATTTTGGCGGCTCGGCCGGCATGAGCATGCCGGTGCCGATGATGAACGTCATCAACGGCGGCGAGCACGCCAACAACAGCCTCGACATCCAGGAATGCATGATCATGCCGGTGAGCATGAAGAGCTTCCGCGAGGCGCTGCGCTGCGGCGCCGAGATCTTCCACCACCTGAAGAAGATCACCGACAGCAAGGGCTTCCCGACCACGGTCGGCGACGAGGGCGGCTTCGCCCCCAACGTCTCGGGCACCGACGAGGCGCTGGCGCTGATCCAGGAGGCGATCATCGCCGCAGGCTACGAGCCGGGCCGCGACGTGCTGCTCGCGCTCGACTGCGCCGCCTCCGAGTTCTACAAGGAGGGCAGGTACGAGCTCAAGGGCGAGGGCCTGAGCCTGAGCGCCGCCGAGTTCGTCGACTATCTCGCCACCCTGGCCGACAAGCACCCGATCGTCTCGATCGAGGACGGCATGGCCGAGGGCGACTGGGAAGGCTGGAAGCTGCTCACCGACCGCCTCGGCAAGAAGGTCCAGCTGGTGGGCGACGACCTCTTCGTCACCAACACCCGGATCCTCGAGCAGGGTATCGAGCAGGGCGTGGCGAACTCGATCCTGATCAAGATCAACCAGATCGGCACCCTCACCGAGACCTTCGCCGCGGTCGAGATGGCCAAGCGCGCGGGTTACACCGCGGTGATCTCGCACCGTTCGGGCGAGACCGACGATTCGACCATCGCCGACATCGCGGTGGGCCTGAACGCGATGCAGATCAAGACCGGCTCGCTCAGCCGTTCCGACCGCATCTCGAAGTACAACCAGCTGCTGCGCATCGAGGAAGATCTCGGCGACACCGCCACCTACCCCGGCACCCGCGCCTTCTACAACCTGCGCAAGCGCTGAGCGGACCCGCTCGCGCCATGCGCTGGCCAGTGCTCATCCTGGCCGCCCTCCTGGTCCTCCTGCAGTATCCGCTGTGGCTGGGCAAGGGCGGATGGCTGAGAGTGTGGGAGGTGGACCGGCAGCTGCATTCGCAGCGGGCCGAGAATCTTCGCCTCGAACAACGCAACGCCAGCCTCGACGCCGAGGTCCGCGACCTCAAGTCCGGCAACGAGGCGATTGAGGAGCGGGCGCGTTTCGAGCTCGGCCTCACTCGTCCGGGCGAGGTCTACGTGCAGGTGCCACAGCGGCCTTGAGCGTCGTTTCCAGGCACACGAAAGCCCCGCGAGGGGCTTTTGCCTTTTTCGGCGCGGGGCGGGATCAGTTTGCCGCGAGCAGGGTGCGCGCGCCGTCGATGCGCGGCGCGAAGTAGCGGTTGTCGAGCCGCTCGATCCGGACCCGGCCGCGGCTCGAGGGGGCATGCACGAATCTGCCGTCGCCGATGTAGATCCCCATGTGTGAATGCCGGCGCTTGAGCGTATTGAAGAACACCAGGTCGCCCGGCTTCAGTTCGCCGACCCGGATCGGCCGGGTGCGCGCGGCGATCTGCGCCGCGTTGTGCGGCAGGCGCTGGCCGCTGACCTGCTCGACGATGTAGGCGATCATGCCGCTGCAGTCGAGACCCGCCTCGGGATTGCGGCCGCCGAAACGATAGCCGGTGTCGAGCAGGCCGAGGGCGTAGAACACCAATTCCTGCGTCGGCACATCGTCGGGCAGGGCGAAATAGGTTTGCGTCGGCGGTGCGCTCGCGGATGGGGCGGGTTTGCGGGGAGCGGGCGGGGTGCTGCCGCAGCCGGCGACGAGCATGCCTAAGCCGAGCAGCAGGCAGGCGCCGAGACGACGGCGGCCGCAGGGGGCGAGGAGGGCGGCGAGCGGACTCATGCCGCCGCAGGATAGGCCCGGTCGGACCGTCTTGTCCACCCGGCCGGGCGAAGGATCAGAGGTTGACGAGGCGCGGCTTGCAGCCGGTGATCGCAGATCGGCCGCGGCGCTCCAGGATCGCCTCCTCGCCGAGGTCCCAGAACACCGTGTTGCCGTCCGTGTAGCGCTCGCCGCGCTCGGCGGGCGCGCTCGACAGCGCGAACACGCCCGAGCCGTCGCGCAGGCGGAGGTGGCCGGTGCGGGTCTCGACCGTGAAGCGTTCGCCGTGGGCGCAGGCGTAGTCGGTCGTCTCCCCCGCGTCGCCGGCGCGGGTCACGTTCGCGACCGTCGTCGCGGCGAGAAGAAGGATCAGGGCGGGGAGGCGAATGTGCTTGGCAATCATGGCGGTGTGTGCAGGTGGAAGGACTCAGTCGATCAGCTCGATACTGCCGCTGACACTGACGTTGACGAGGGTTTCGCCCGCTTCGATCGGCGCGGGCGAGGCTTCGGCCATCATCGCCGGGGCGCTGCGCATGCGCGCGTAGACGGGCACGCCGCCGGCTTCGGACATTGACAGCTGGCGCAGACGGTAACGCTTGCCGAGGGCGCCGGCGATCACCCCGGCGCGGGCTTCGAAGTTGCGGATCGCGGCCACCATGGCTTCGTCGGCGACTGCGCGTCGGGTCTCAGGGGCAGGCTGCATGCCGATCTGACCCACCGCGAGGCGGCTCTGCAGTACGCCGACAAGCTCCGACATCGCGCCGGCGTCACGGCTCTCGAGGCGTATCGTCGAGCGCATGCGCCAGCCCTCGATCCGGCGGTCTTCCTTGCCGTGGATCGGCCAGGTCTGGGTGCCGTCGGACTGGACCTTGACCGACTTTCGCTCGCGCGCGGTCGCAAGGGCGGCGGCGATCTCGCGGTTCACCTCGTCGGCGAGCGCGGCCGGATCACGTCCATCGCGTTCCAGATAAAGCGAAGCGACGAAAAGATCGTTGGCCGCCGGCAGACTGGCTTCGGCGGAGAGGTCGACCACCGGCAGCGCGGAGCGGAAGCCATCGCCTGCGACGGCAGGGAGCGCGACCACAGCGGAAGCGAGCAGGGTGGAGGCGAAGAGTCGGGCGGGCAGCTTCATCGTGCGGTTCCTGTCGGGGATGATCGCGGGCCGCAAGGCGGGGAGGCGTCCGTTCTCGGTCCGGATGGCGGATTTATACCGCATCGCAACAAGGGTCGCCCGGTCGGTTTGTAACAGGAATGTCCCTCGACGGCACCCCGCGGTCGCTCAATCTTGCGGGGCGATCACGCCGGCGGGGTCGATCGCGCGCAACTCCGCTTCATACAGCCGGGCGTTATCGACGTAATGCGAGGCGTTCCATTTCAGGTGCTCGACATCCTTCTCGCTGAGCTCGCGGATGACGCGCCCCGGCGAGCCGACCACCAGTGAGCGGTCGGGAATCACCTTGCCTTCCGGAATCAGCGCATTGGCCCCGATGATGCAGTTCTTGCCGATCACGGCCTTGTTCAGCACGACGGCGTTGATGCCGATCAGGCTGCCGTCGCCGATGGTGCAGCCGTGCAGCATCACCATGTGGCCGATGGTGACGTTGGCGCCGATCGTCAGCGGCACGCCGTCGTCGTTGTGCAGGATCGCGCCATCCTGGATGTTGGTGCCGTCCCCGATCGAGATCGGGTCGTTGTCGCCGCGCAGCACCGCATTGAACCAGATGCTGACGTTGCGGCCGGCCTCCACCGCGCCGATCACGGTCGCGTTGTGGGCGATCCAGCTTCCCTCGCCGAAGCGGGGGACCTTGTCGCCCAGGGCGTAAATACTCATTTTCTCTCTCGTGGTGTTCAGGCGGACGCTTGTGAGGGCGCCGTCCGGGCGCGCATGATAACAAGCGCGGGGGCGCTCGTGGGTACGGCACGCGCGGGCGCTGATGGTAGCATCGCCGCTCCCACCCTTCCCGCGTCCTCAAATGCTGAGCTATCGTCACGCCTTCCATGCCGGCAATCATGCCGATGTCCTCAAGCACACCCTGTTGCTCGAACTGCTCGACTACTACGGCCGCAAGGACAAGCCGTGGTGGTTCATCGACACCCATGCAGGGGCTGGCTGCTACGCGCTCGAGGGCGGCCAGGCGAGCACGACTGCGGAGTTCGTGGGTGGGATCGGACGCCTGTGGGAGCGGAGCGATCTCGCCGCGCCGCTCGCCAGCTATGTCGGGGCGGTGCGCCAGTTCAACCCGCATGGCGGGCTGTTGTTCTACCCCGGCTCGCCGGCGCTGGCGATGACCTGCGCGCGTGCCCAGGACCGACTGCGCTTGTTCGAACTGCATCCGGCCGACTTCGATGCCCTGCAGGAGACCTTCTCCGGCGAGGCGGAGCGGGTTCAGGTGCGCAAGGCCGACGGCTTCGATGCCCTTCGCGGCCTGCTGCCGCCGCCCTCGCGTCGCGCGGTGGTGCTGATCGACCCGCCCTACGAGGTGAAGCAGGACTACCGCCGGGTCGTCGATACCCTGCGCGACGCGATGAAGCGCTTCCCCGGCGGTACCTATGCGGTGTGGTATCCGCTGCTGAACCGGCCCGAGGCGAGGCAGTTGCCGGCGCGGCTGGCCGAACTCGGTGCCGACAGCTGGCTCGACGTGCGCCTCGTGGTGAAAAAGCCGGCGCGGGACGGTTTCGGCATGTTCGGCAGCGGGATGTTCGTGATCAACCCGCCTTGGGTGCTGCCCGAGCGGCTCGAAGCCTGCCTGCCGCAGCTGGTGCGCCTGCTCGGCGAGGACGAGGACGCCGGCTTCGACCTGGAGCACCGCATCGAATGAGCGCGGACCGCCTCGAGGCACTCCGGATGGCCCTGCGCGGCTTCGCCGCCGAACGCGAATGGGAGCCCTTCCACACCCCGAAGAACCTTGCGATGGCGCTCGCGGGCGAGGCCGGTGAGGTGATCGAGCACTTCCAGTGGCTCACTGCCGAGCAGTCGGCCGCGCTCGACCCCGCGCGGCGCGAGGAGGTCGCGCTCGAGCTCGCCGACGTGCTGCTCTATCTGGTCCGGCTGGCGGATGTGCTGGAGATCGATCTCGGCGCGGCGGCGGTACGCAAGATGGCGATCAATGCCGTACGCTATCCGGCGGAGCGTGCGCGTGGCCGCGCCGAAAAGTACGATCGTCTGTGATCCGCACAGGGGGAGCGCCTCACCGCCTCGCGCAGGCGCGGGGCGCAATGGGGCGCGCGCATCGGTCTTGATCCGGCTCATTGGGGGCCGGTAATTTTTCTGAAACAATACCGCGTTCGCTTTCCAGGATTTCCCCCGTGGAACTGAAACACATCAGCGGAATCGAGAAGGCCACCGAGCCCGGTCGCAGCGAGCTCTTCCGATTCGGCCTCGCGCTCCTCTTCATCGTCGGCGTGATGTTCTACTCCGTCCTCAGTAGCGGCGGCCAGGGCGGCATCTTGTTCGTCATGGCGGCGATGCTCGGGGGCTACATGGCGCTGAACATCGGTGCCAACGACGTGGCCAACAACGTCGGCCCCGCGGTCGGATCGAAGGCCTTGACGCTCGGCGGCGCGCTGGTCATCGCGGCGATCTTCGAGGCCGCCGGGGCGCTGATCGCAGGCGGCGAGGTGGTCAGCACGATCAGCAACGGCATCATCGATCCCGGGCTCATCGGCGACACGGCCACCTTCGTCTGGCTGATGATGGCGGCGCTGCTCGCGGGCGCGCTGTGGCTGAACATCGCCACCGCGGTCGGTGCGCCGGTGTCGACCACCCATTCGATCGTCGGCGCGGTGCTCGGCGCCGGAATGGCCGCAGCCGGCGCCGACATCGTCAATTGGGGCACGATGGGCCGCATCGCTGCGAGCTGGGTGATCTCGCCAGTACTCGGTGGCGTCTTCGCGGCGGCCTTCCTTTACGTCGTCAAGCGCAGCATCACCTACAAGGCCGACATGGCGGCGGCTGCGCGGCGGGTGGTGCCCTTGCTGGTGGCGGCGATGGCGTGGACCTTCACCACCTACCTGATCCTGAAGGGCCTGAGCCGTATGGTGTCGATAGGCTTCGGCGGCGCGGCGCTCGTCGGCGCGGTCGCCGCCATGCTCATCTACCTGCTCGTGCGGGCGCGGCTGGCGAAGATGGCGCTGCTCGCCAACACGAAGCAGGGTGTGAACCAGCTGTTCACCGTGCCGCTGATCTTCGCCGCCGCGCTGCTGAGCTTCGCCCACGGCTCGAACGACGTCGCCAACGCGGTCGGCCCGCTGTCGGCGATCGTCGACGTCCTCGCGCACGGTGGCGAGATCGGCGGCAAGGCGGCGATTCCGATCTGGGTGATGATGGTGGGCGCACTCGGCATCGTGTTCGGGCTGGCGCTGTTCGGCCCCAAGGTGATCCGCACGGTCGGCTCCGAGATCACCGAGCTCGACCAGATGCGCGCCTACTGCATCGCGATGGCGGCGACCCTGACGGTGATCGTCGCCAGCCAGCTCGGCCTGCCGGTCAGCTCGACCCATATCGCCGTCGGCGGTGTGTTCGGCGTCGGCTTCCTGCGCGAGTACCTCAAGAGCAACTATGCGCGCATGATCGAGCAGATCAAGGCCCACCATCCCTCCGACGACCTGGCCGCAATCGAGGCCTTCATCGCGCGTTTCGAGAAGGCCTCGGTGGAGCAGAAGGGCGAGCTGCTCCGCGACCTGAAGGAGCGTGCGAAGAAGGCGGAAGACCCTGCGCGCTTTTCCAAGGATGAGCGCAAGAAGCTGCGCAAGGTCTATCGCAAGGAACTGGTCAAGCGCTCGCAGCTGCTGCGCATCGCCGCCGCCTGGGTGATCACCGTGCCCGCGTCGGCGCTGATGGCGGCGCTGCTGTTCTTCACCATCCGCGGCATGATGCTGCCCTGAAGCCGGCGACCCGATGCGCTTCGGCGAACTCGCGCTGCTGCTCGCCCTCGGCCTCGCGCTGTGGTTCTGGCTCGACAGCCTCAAGGCACGCGAGGCCGGCGTGCGCGCGGCGCGATCGGCGTGCGAGCGCGAAGGGCTGCAACTGCTCGACGAAACGGTGGCAGGGCGCTCGGTCCGCCCCGCTCGCGACGACGACGGGCGCGTCACCCTCGAGCGCGCTTACGACTTCGATTATTCGCGCAGCGGGTACGATCGCTATCGGGGCTCGGTGGTGCTGCGCGGACGCGAGGTCGTGCTGGTCGATCTCGCCGCGCATCGCGCCGGCTGAGCGGCATTTTTTCCGGCCGCAGCGGCGCCGGCCGTGGCTTCGTCCTGATGCACGGCACCGCTCGCTCGTGCGCAGGATCCGCGCCGGGGCGACGCAGGCCTTGTCTTCAGACGCCGCGGCTGTCGATCGCGCGCAGGAATTCGCTGCGCAGCTGCGGCGAGGACTCGAAGCTCCCCGCGAAGGCCTGGGTGATGACGCGCTCGTCGCCGCGCCTGTCCTCGCCGAGAAGCAGGCACAGCTGCTCGGCCTCGATCACGCAGGCCGCACCCGCCGCCTGACCATTGCGCACGAGCACATCGACGATGTCGCGCGTCATCCACTCCTGGTAGGTGAAACGGTGGCCGACCGCGTCGACCAGGCGGCCGATGCGTCCGAATCCATGCAGCCGGCCGCCGGGGAGGTAGCCGACGTGGGCGACGCCGCGGAAGGGCACCAGGTGGTGGGGACACACACCGTGCACCGCGATTCCGCGCACCACCACCATGTCACGGCGCGGATCCTCGAAGCCCTCGCCGAGGGCTTCGGCGGGGTCCCGCTCGTAGCCGCCGAGCAGGCGCTTCTGCCAGAGCTCGCGTACCCGCAACGCAGTGCGCGCGGTGTGGGCGTTGTCGGGGGCGATGCCGCAGGCACGCAGGAGATCGCCCACCGCGCGCTCGAAGGCCGGCGCGTCGAAACTGCCGCTGCGGGGGATGCCGATGGCGTCGGAAGAGGTGGGCGGCGGATGGTCGTGGTCCTGCGGGTGATCGGAATTCATGCGCTTGCTCGGGCAGGAAAACGCTCGATGATACGCCGTCCGGCGCGTCCCAGCGGGGCGGGGCCGTTTCGCCCTCAGCCGAGGAAGACCGGGTCCGAGAACACCAGGGTGCCGTCCTTGCGCATCATCAGGTTGTCGGGGTTGAGGATGTCGGGCATGACCTGATAGGCCTCGACGAAGTCCGCCAGCGCCCGCAGCGCGTGCTCGATACTCTCGCCCACGCCGAGCGGGTTGAGGGTCAGGTGGAAGAGCGCGATGCGCCCCATGTCCGCGCCGAGCTGGGTCCATTGCTCGCACGCTGACCAGTAGAAGGCCGCCAGTCGCGCCGCGATCTCGGCCGCCGACGAGCCCTCGGCCAGCGGGTAGAGCCGCTCCATCTCGATCAGGTGCAGGGGGTAGCCCGAGCGGGCGCGGCCGATGATGCCGTGATCGCGGTAGATGCGCGGAAAATGCCTGCCGCGCGGACGGTCGTCGGCGGTGTAGAGGAAGTAGTCGGCGGGCGAGCTGGCGATCTTGTAAACGCGCTCGCCGTCGCCCTTGTCGATGACGACAGAATACTCGCCGCGACCGATCTCGCGCCTGCCGTCGAGCAGCGGATGGGCGGGGACCGGATCGGGCAATACCGCGGCCTCGCGACCGAATCGTGTACGCATCTGGGCGATGCCGATCATGGCGAGGCCTCCGGCGAAAAATCAGGCCATGATATTGTAGCCCGCATCGACGAAATGCACCCCGCCGCTGATCAGGCGGCCGGCGTCGGAAACGAGGAAGGCGGCGAGCGCGCCGACGTCCTCCGGCGTCACCAGGCTGTGCATCGGCGAACGTTCCACCGCGGCGGCCATCAGGTGATCGAAGCCGGCGATGCCGGACGCGGCGCGCGTCATCAGCGGGCCGGGCGACACGGCGTTGACGCGAATGTTCTTCTCGCCCAGCTCGGCGGCGAGGTAGCGGGTCGCCGCCTCGAGCGCGGCCTTGCACAGACCCATCACGCCGTAGTGCGGGATCACCTTCTCCGAGCCGAGATAGGTCATCGTCAGCAGCGTGCCGCCACCGGCCTTCTCGAGCAGGGGCTCGGCCTTCTTCGCCAGGCGCACGAAGGAGTGGGTGGAGATGTCCATCGCCATCGCGAAGCCGTCGGGCGAGCTGTCGACCACGCGCCCGTGGAGGTCGTCGCGCTTGGCGAAGGCCATACTGTGCACCGCGAAATCGAGCTTGCCATGGCGGGCCTCGATCGCGGCGAACACCGCATCCATCGTCTCGGGGCGGGTTACGTCCATCAACAGCACGTCCTCGACGCCGAGGCGGCGCACCACCGGCTCGATGAAGGCGAGGGTCTTCTCGTTCTGGTAGGTGACGACCAGTTTGGCGCCGGCGTCGATACAGGCTTCGGCGACGCCGGTCGAAATCGATTTTTCGTTGGCGATGCCGGTGATCAGTCCGACCTTGCCTTCCAGGCTGAAGATGGGGTTCATGCGTGCTCCGTTCTCGTGGATTGTGATGCTGCAATGCGGAAGAGCGAGCATGGTCGTGCCTTGCCCGCCATGTGTTGCGAATTGGCCGCTCGCGGGATGCCGATGCCGACCTTTCTGGATTATATTGCGCAATGCAACAAAACTTCGCGCCGCATTTCGCGGGCGCCTTTCGGAATGCTTCGACGATGACCGCTCACACCTATCTGTTCATGGATTTCGACGGCGTGACCCACCCCTGGGGCGGGGTCGAGGACTTCCGTTCGCTGCCGCTGATCGAGTCGGTGCTGCGGGACTACGAGGAGGTGCGCGTGGTCATCGCTTCCGACTGGCGCATGCTGTTCTCGCTGCCCCGGCTCAAGCGGCGCTTCTCGGAAGACATCCGCCTGCGGATCGCGGGTGTCACGCCGCACCTGATGCCCGGCCGTGACGGCGAACTCCAGGGCCTGCGCGAGCGTGAGGCGATGGCCTGGCTGGCGCACAATGCTCAAAGCGCCCAGCAGCCCGCCTGGTGCGCGCTCGATGATGCGCCCGGCAACTGGCCGACCCGGTCGCGCCTGGTGCTGACCGATTTCAAGCGCGGTTTCACCGATGAGGATGCCGAGGCCCTGCGCCGGATGCTGAGCGTCCTGCGCGGCAGCGCCCCGCTGAGCCCGAGCTCGCACCTTGTCTCGCTATGGGGCTGAGCGCGCTCGGCCGCGTCGTCGATTTGCTCCGCGTCGTGCCGGTCGGCACAATGAGCGCCCGATTCCTGCATGGCCCCTGCCGATGACCCCGAGTTCCGATTCCGTCCTGCCCGCCGACCCGATGCTTGCGCTCGCGTCCGCCGACGTCCAGCGCCAGGCCGCCCGCATGGCGCAGGACGCTTTTGCGCGCGTATTCAGGCTCAGCGTCGGTGACGAGGAGGGCGGGCGGCTGGCCGGTGTCGAGGAACTGCGCGCAGTGCTCGCTAACTGGGCGCAGGCCGGCGCAGACGAACAGGCGCGGGCGTTGCGCCTCGCACTGCTGCTGGCGGGCATGGACCAGTGGGGGCTCGCGTGGAGCCGCGCTTTCGGCCTGGTCGCGATCCCCGGCCTGAGCGAGCTGATCGGCGCGCTGCGCACCGGCCTCGATCCGCGGGCCGAGGCGCGCTTCCTGGCGCAGTTCGAAGCTCTGTCCGCGGCCGAGCAGAACGCGATCGACTTCAAGGTCGAGCTGCGCCGTGCGATCCACCTCGCCCTGTGGCACTCGTCGATCGTCAGCGAGTCGGGTGACGAGGCCCTACGGCTGGCCGGCGAACTCGGCAGCCTGCTGCTCGCGCTGGTGCGCGAGATGCCGGTCGCCGGCTGGCGCCTGGTTGCCGATGCGCTCGCCTTCATCCAGATCCGCTGCCTCGCCGACGGACTCGCCGCGGACGGCGTCGGCCGCGAGGCCACCCAGGCACTTTTCGCCAGCCTCGCGCGCGAGCTGCCGGCCGAGACGCGCGACCAGGTGATGGCGCACGCGACGCGCGCCGTGCTCGCCTGGCAGCAGGCCAGCCGGCCGCAGCCGACGGTGCACTGAGGGGTCGAAATGGCGCTCAAGGCCACCATCTACAAGGCGTCGATCCAGGTCGCGGACATGGATCGCAGCCACTACGGCGACTATTCGCTGACCATCGCCCGCCATCCGTCGGAGACCGACGAGCGCATGATGGTGCGTCTGCTCGCGTTCGCGCTCTACGCCGATCCCGCGCTCGCCTCGGCCAAGGGGCTGTGCGTCGACGACGAGCCCGATCTGTGGCAGCGCGATCTCACTGGCGCGATCGAGCGCTGGATCGACGTCGGCCAGCCCGACGAGAAATGGGTGCGCAAGGCCTGCGGTCGCGCCGACGAGGTGGTGGTGCTGAGCTACGGTCGCGCCGCCGGGGTGTGGTGGAGCGGGGTGCGCGACAAGCTCGCGCGCCAGAACAACCTCGTCGTGCTCAACATCGCGCCCGAGGCGGCGCCCGAGCTCGCGCGCCTGACCGGACGCAACATGCGGCTGCAGTTCACCATCCAGGATGGTCACGTCTTCGTCACCGACGGTAGCCACAGCGTCGCCATCGAGCCGCAGCGGCTGATGGCGCCGGCCGGGCGCTGAGCCGGCGGGCGAGGCGGGGCAATGAACTTCCTCGCTCACGCCTGGCTCGCCGGGCCGCATGCCGCCGACCGCGTCGGCGGCATGGTCGGCGACTTCGTCAAGGGCAGGCTCGCGCCGCTGCCGGCGGGCCTGACGCCTGAACTCGCCGACGGCGTGATGCTGCACCGCCTGATCGACAGCTTCGCCGACCGTCATCCCGCCTTCCTGCGCAGCCGGACGCGGGTGAGCAGTGTGCGGCGACGGGTGGGCGGCATCATGGTCGACATGTTCTACGACCATTTTCTTGCCCGCCACTGGGATCGTTTCAGCGCCGAGCCGCTCGCAGACTTCACCACCGCGCTCTACCGCGAGATCCTCGCCGGCGCGCACGCCCTGCCACCCTCCTTCCTGCCGGTATTCGAGCGCATGGCGGCCGATGACTGGCTGGCCGGCTATCGCGACGCCGCGCGGGTCGCCGACGCGCTCGACCGCATGGCGGTCCATCGCCTGCGCCGGCCCAATCCGCTCGCGGGCGCCGGCGAGGAGCTCGAACGTGACTATGCCGGCTTCGAGGCCGACTTCCTCGTCTTCCTGCCCGAGGCCGAGCATTTCGCGGCCTCGGTGCGGGCGTCGCGCGACGGCAGCCGGGGAGGCTGAGCCCCGCGACCGATCCGGGCGAGGTCCTCAGGGGGGGGGATTCAGAGCGGCCACAGCGGCGGCTCCTCCATCGCAGCAATCTGTTCGCGCAGCTCGAGCACCCGATCCTGCCAGTAGTGCATAGTGCCGAACCAGGGGAAGGCGGCGGGGAAAGCGGGGTCGTGCCAGCGACGGGCGATCCAGGCGCTGTAGTGGATCAGGCGCAGCGTGCGCAAGGCCTCGACCAGATGCAGCTCGCGCGCCGGGAAGTCCATGAAATCCTCGTAGCCGGCGAGCACCTCGGCCAGCTGCGCCGCCTGCTCGTGGCGCTCACCCGAGAGCAGCATCCACAGGTCCTGGACCGCCGGGCCGCTGCGGGCGTCGTCGAAGTCCACGAACTGGGGCCCGCCGCCGCCGTCGTCGTCCGGCAGCCAGAGGACGTTGCCGAGGTGGCAGTCGCCGTGCAGACGCAGCATGGTGAAGTCGCCCGCGCGCTCGAAGGCATGGCGCACGCCGGTGAGCGCGAGGTCGGCCACGCTGCGCCAGGCGGGCAGGAGCTCGGCGGGGATGAAGTCGTGCGCGAGCAGCCAGTCGCGCGAGGCCTCGCCGAACTCGGCGACGCCGAGCGTCGGTCGCGTTTCGAAGCGGCGACGCCTGCCGACCGCGTGGATGCGGCCGATGAAGCGACCGAGCCGCTCCAGGGTGCCGGGTGACTCGAGCTCCGGGGCTCGACCACCCAGTCGGGGCGTGATCGCGTAGCGCAGCCCGTCGAACTTCAGCAGGGGGGCGCCTCCGATCACGAGCGGCGCGGCGACCGGGATCTCCTCGTCCGCCAGTTCGGCGACGAAGGCATGCTCCTCGCGGATCTGGCGGTCGCTCCAGCGCACGGGGCGGTAGAACTTCACCACCCGCATCGGGCCGTCCTCGACGCCGAACTGGTAGACCCGGTTCTCGTAACTGTTGAGCGCGAGCAGGCGTCCGTCGGGCCGCTGGCCCGCGTGCTCGAGCGCATCGAGGATGCGGTCGGGGGTCAGGCCGGCGAAAGGCGTCTCGGACGGCCTGGAGGCGCTCACCCGGCTCAGCCTTCCCAGCGCTTCTTCGGCTTGTCGGCCGAGTAGGGCGCTCGCTCGCTACGGCGTTGATCGCCGCCCGCCCTGTCCGGGCCGGCTGCAGGCCTGCCGTAGCCGCCGGCCGGTTTGCCGAAGCCGCGCGGCTTGTCGGCGCCGCTGCCCCACTTGCCCTGGCCGCCGGCAGGCTTGTCACTCCAGGCCGGCCGCTCGCCATGACTGCGCGGACCGCGCCGTTCCCGGTCCTGCTCGCGACGGGAGTCGCCAGTCGGCTCTCCGCCTTCGCGGCGCGGGCGGCGCTCGGGCATGGTCGCCGCCTCGGCCTCGCTCAGCGGACGGATGTTGAGCTGGCACTGGCGCACGCGGGTGCGGCGCAGCGTCGCCAGCAGGTCATCGGGCAGGTCGGCGGGCAGTTCGACGGTGCTGAAATCGTTGAAAAGATGGATCTGGCCGATGAACTTGCCCTCGATGCCACCCTCGTTGGCGATCGCGCCGACGATCTCCTTCGGGCTCGCGCCTTGGTCGCGGCCGACCTCGATCCGGTAGCGAACTAGCGCGCCATCGGCGAAGGCGCGGCGGCGCTGCAGGATCTCGTCGCGATTGGGGCGGGGGGCGCGCTCGCGTGGCGCGGCGCCGCTGGTGAAGTGCTCGGGTCGCGGCGGGCGGCCGCCGCTGATCGTCGGCGCGGTGGCGATGTCCCAGCCACGGCCGGATTCCTCGATCTGCAGCGGACGCTCGCGCTGCGCCAGATAGGCCAGCGCGGCGGCGACTTCGTGCACATCGAGCTCGTTCTCCTCGAGCAGGTTGTTGACCACGCCCATGTAGAAGCCGAGCTCCTCGCTGGCGGCGGTTTCCACCACGAGGCGCTTGAACTGGGCCACACGCAGGTTGGTGACTTCCTCGGTGCTCGGCAGCGCGATCGGCGTGATCGGCTGGCGGGTCGCGCGCTCGATCATCTTCAGCATGCGCGTCTCGCGCGGCGCGACGAACAGGATCGCCGCTCCCTCGCGGCCGGCCCGGCCGGTGCGGCCGATGCGGTGCACATAGGCCTCGGTGTCGTAGGGGATGTCGTAGTTGATGACGTGCGACACGCGCGGCACGTCGATCCCGCGTGCCGCGACGTCGGTGGCGACGACGATGTCGAGCGCGCCGTTTTTCAATTGCTCGATGACGCGCTCGCGCAGGCCCTGCGTCATGTCGCCGTTGAGCGCGGCGGCGGCATAGCCGCGTGCGCTGAGCTTGTCGGCGATCTCGTCGGTGGCGAGCTTGGTGCGCACGAAGACGAGCGCGGCGTCGAAGTTCTCCTCGGCGTCGAGGATGCGGGTGAGCGCGTCGAGCTTGTCCACCCCGCGCACCAGCCAGTAGCGCTGGCTGATCTTGGCGACGGTCGCGGTCGCGGCGCGGATCTTGATCTCCTCGGGTTCGCGCAGGTGGCGACGGGCGACCTCGCGAATCACGCCCGGCAACGTCGCCGA
Organism: Thauera phenolivorans; assembly: GCF_001696715.1. Taxonomy (GTDB): domain Bacteria; phylum Pseudomonadota; class Gammaproteobacteria; order Burkholderiales; family Rhodocyclaceae; genus Thauera; species Thauera phenolivorans. Next base: position 425,973 of record NZ_MBFM01000003.1, read on the forward strand.
GAAAAGCGCGGTCTGGCGGTTCTCCGGCGTGTGCTCGAGGATCCACTCGACGTCGTCGATGAAGCCCATGCGCAGCATCTCGTCGGCCTCGTCCAGCACCAGACTGCGCAGGCCGTCGAGCTTGAGGCTGCCGCGCTCGAGGTGATCCATGATCCGCCCCGGCGTGCCGACCACGACCTGCGCCCCGCGCGACAGCTGGCGCAACTGCACCACCATGCTCTGGCCACCGTACACCGGCAGGACGTTGAAGCCCTGCAGGTTGTGAGCGTACTTGGTGAACGCCTCGGCGACCTGGATCGCCAGTTCGCGCGTCGGAGTCAAGACCAGCACTTGCGGGTTGCGGTCGGCGAGGTCGAGCCGCGCGAGCATCGGCAGGGCGAAGGCCGCCGTCTTGCCGGTGCCGGTCTGGGCTTCGCCGAGCAGGTCGCGGCCGGCGAGCAGGTGCGGGATGCAGGCGGCCTGGATCGGCGAAGGGGTTTCGTAGCCGACGGCGGCGAGCGCGGAGAGCAGGGTGTCGGGCAGGCCGAGATCGGCGAAGCTGGCAGTGGGTTCGGTCATTTCGGGGTCCGGCAGATGGGCGAATGCGCCAATGATACGGCGCCGGAAAAAGAAAACGCGGCACAGGGGCCGCGAAATGAAAAAACGCGGCCCGAAGGCCGCGTTGTTCGATTCAGCTTGGGCTGAGAATCAGAGCGGGCGGATGTTGGCCGCCTGCAGGCCCTTCGGGCCGTTCTTGACTTCGAATTCCACGCGCTGGTTTTCGGCCAGGCTGCGGAAGCCCTTGCCCTGGATTTCCGAGAAGTGGGCGAACAGGTCGTCACCGCCGTTTTCCGGGGTGATGAAGCCGAAGCCCTTGGCGTCGTTGAACCACTTGACAGTACCGGTTTGAGTGCTCATTTGTGCGTTCCGTGTATAAGAAAATTGGGCCTGGGCCCGGGGTGCAGGAACGATCAAGAAACGTAATCAGGGGAATAACACCGGCACGCCACCGTGGTACGGAAGCGCTCTGGCAAACCACCAGGACAACCACTGCTTGAATCGACTGCAGGCGCACGATACACGGTTCTGCTACATAGTGGAAATTTATTTGATGGGATAATGCGAGCCCTCATCGAGTACTGGAACGCATATGCCCATTCAGTGGTTTCCCGGCCACATGGCCTCCGCGCGCAAGAAGGCCGCCGAGGCGCTCGCAGCGATCGACGTCGTCATCGAAGTGACCGACGCGCGTCTGCCGGAGGCGAGCAGCAACCCGATGATCGACGAGCTGCGCCGCTTCCGTAACCGCCCCTGTCTCAAGCTGTTGAACAAGGCCGACCTCGCCGACCCGGCGGTGACCCGCGCCTGGATGGATCACTACAACCGACAGCCCGGGGTCAGGGCGGTCGCGATCACCGCCAAGAACGCGGCGGAGGTCGCCCGCGTCCCGGTCCTGTGCCGCCAGCTCGCGCCGCATCGGGACGACGGTGTCAAGCCGCTGCGGATGATGATCATGGGCATCCCCAACGTCGGAAAATCGACGCTGATGAATGCGCTGCTCAAGCGCAAGGTGGCGAAGGTGGGCGACGAGCCGGCCGTGACCAAGCACCAGCAGACGCTGGATCTCGGGCCGGGCATGACGCTGACCGACACTCCGGGCATGATGTGGCCCAAGATCGCCTACGACGCCGACGGCTACATGCTCGCCGCCAGCCATGCGATCGGCCGCAACGCGGTGATCGACGAAGAGGTCGCGGCCTTTCTCGGCGCCATCCTGCTCGAACGCTACCCGGCCCTGCTCGCCGCACGCTACCGGCTCGACCCCGCGGGGCTCGACGGCCCGGCGCTGCTCGACGCGGTCGCACGGCGGCGCGGTTGCCTTCTCAAGGGCGGCGGTCTCGACCTGGAGAAGGCGGCGTTGATCCTGCTGGTGGACTACCGGAGCGGCGCGCTCGGCCGGATCAGCCTCGAGACGCCGGAGACGCGGGCCGCGATGATCGCCGCCGCACGGGCGGCCAGTGCCGCCGGCGAGCCCGAATCCGATCAGGCGATCGACGACGAGGAGGCGTGAGCCTCGGCGCGTCGAGGCTCGAGTCCGCTGTCGACCGCCCGCGTTCAGCGGTTTCGATGGTCTCAGCGGCCCTCGACCGCAGGTGCGATCTCGATCCAGGGCTTCCACTGCCCGCACGCGTTGCGCGGCCCGCGCAGCGAGCCGTGCCAGGGGCCTTCGTTGCAGCGGCCGCGGTCGTTCGCCGGATCGAGCTCGATCGCGACGCCGTCGGCGCCCAGCCGACGCGCTCCGCCCCAGCGCTCGCAGCTCGGGCAGCGGCGCAGTTCGGCGAGCTCGAAGGTGGATGGACTGCTCATCGGCGACACGTGAGGGAGTGGGCGAAGGCGCGCCGCGAATGCCGGATCGGACCGGGCGCACTGATCGAAGGCGGTGTGATCAGGCCGATCATAGCGACACCGCCAGCCGCGCGCGAGGCCCGGATCCCGCTGCCGCAGGAGGACCCTTTGCTATCATCATCGGCATGAAGAATTCGCGATCACGCTTCCTCGACGTGCGCGGCCTGCGATATCACCTGCGCGAGTGGGGCGAGCCGGGGGCCGACCGGCTCTTCCTGCTCCACGGCTGGATGGACGCCTCGCCGTCCTTTCAGTTCATGGTCGATGCGTTCGCCCGCGACTGGCATGTGATCGCGCCCGACTGGCGCGGCTTCGGCCGCAGCGAGTGGCGTGGCGACTGCTACTGGTTTCCGGACTACCTGGCCGACCTCGATGCGATCCTCACCGCCGAATCGCCCGCGGTGCCGGCGCGCCTTATCGGCCACAGCATGGGGGGAAACGTCGCTCTGCTTTACGCCGGCGTCCGTCCGACGCGGGTGGCTGCAGCGGTCTCGCTCGACGCCTTCGGCCTGGCCGACCGCGCGGCCGAGCAGGCGCCTGCACGCTATGCCCAGTGGCTCGACGAACTGGCTGCGCCGGCGGTGTTCCGCGCTCATGCCGACCCCGCCGCGCTGGCCGCTCGATTGCAGCGCGACAACCCGCGACTGGATGCGGGGCGTGCTGCCTGGTTGGCGGAGAACCTCGGCGTGCAGACGGCGGAGGGCTTCCGTATTGCAGGTGATCCGGCCCATCGGCGGGTCAACCCGGTGCTTTACCGGCGCGCCGAGGCGGAGGCCTGCTGGCGGCGGATCCTGGCGCCGGTGCTGTGGATCGAGCCCGAGCAGGGCGCGCTGCGCCGCCGCCTCGGCGTGTCGGACGCGGCCCACGATGCGGCGAGGGCGTGCTTTGCCCGGTTGGAGGTGGAGGAGGTCGCCGACGCCGGGCACAATCTGCACCATGACCAGCCCGCGGTGATCGCCGGGATCATCGAGCGCTTCCTGCTGTCGAATGAAAGCGGGGCTCTCGCGAGTATCCAAGCATGAATGTCGACCTGCACAGCCACTCCACCGTCTCCGACGGCTGGCTCACGCCCGAAGCGCTGGTGCGTCGCGCGCACGCGAACGGCGTCGATCTGATGGCGCTGACCGATCACGACGAGCTCGGCGGTATCGATGCCGCCGCGGCCGAGGCGGCGGTCTGCGGCATCGGCTTCGTGCCCGGGGTCGAGGTCTCGGTGAGCTTCGTCGGCGAGACGATCCATATCGTCGGCCTCGGCGTGGATCGAACCGAGCCCGGTCTGGTGGCGGGCCTGCAGTCGGTGCGCGCCGGACGCGAGGCGCGTGCGCAGCGGATGAGCGAGGCGCTGGAGAAGGTGGGCATCGTCGGCGCCTTCGAGGGCGCGCGCGCGTTGGCCGGCAATCCCGCGATGGTCGGGCGTGCCCACTTCGCCCGCTTCCTGGTGGCGAGCGGGCTGATGCCCGATGTACGCACCGTGTTCGATCGCTATCTCGCGCGCGGCAAGCCGGGTTTCGTGCCGCACGAGTGGGCGAGCCTTGAAGATGCGGTGGGTTGGATCCGCGGCGCCGGCGGCGTGGCAGTGGTCGCCCACCCGGCGCGTTACCGCCTGTCGGGTGCCGACATGTCGAGGCTGTTCGAGCGCTTCGTCGCCGCGGGCGGGGAGGCGGTGGAGGTGGTGTCGGGCGCGCATTCCGAAGCGGAAATGCGCCGCTTCGCCACGGTCGCACGCCAGCGCGGCCTGCTCGCCTCGCAGGCCTCGGATTTTCATGGCGAGCAGGAGAGTCCGGTCGACATCGGGCGTTGCAACCCGCTGCCGCCCGACCTCGTTCCGGTGTGGTCGCGCTTCGTCTGAGACCGTCCGCCTTCACCAATGTCGGTCGCCAAGGTCCTTAACGCCAATCCTCATCCATCAAGAACCCGAAAATGGCCCAGTTCTTTTCCGTTCATCCCGAGCAGCCGCAACCGCGACTGATCGCACAGGCTGCGCAGATCATGCGCAACGGCGGCCTCGTCGCGCTGCCGACCGACTCCGCCTACGCGCTCGCGTGCACCATGGGCGACGCCGACGTGCTCGAGCGCATACGGCGCATCCGCCAGGTCGATGCGCGCCACCATTTCACCCTGGTGTGTCGCGACCTGTCGGAGATCGCCACCTATGCGCGGGTCGACAATACCCAGTACCGCCTGCTCAAGGCGACCACTCCCGGCCCCTACACCTTCATCCTGGAGGGCACCAAGGAGTTGCCGCGCCGGCTGCTGCATCCGAAGCGCAAGACGATCGGCCTGCGCGTGCCGCAGCACGCGGTGGTGTCGGCGCTGCTTGCCGAGCTGGACGAGCCGATGCTGACCTCGACCCTGCTGCTGCCGGGCGAGGACCTGCCGCTCACCGATCCGGAGGAGATCCGCGAGCGGCTCGAGAAGCAGGTGGATCTGGTGATCGAGGCCGGTTTCTGCGGGCCGGAGGCGACGACCGTGATCGACCTCACCGGCGGATCGCCCGTGCTGGTGCGCGCCGGGCGCGGCGACCTGTCGCCCTTCGGTCTGGAGGCGGAGTGAGCACGTCGCGGTCTGCTAGAATGGCGCGTTATCCTCAGACGCTGACATGGACTCGCTGATCCCCACCCTGGCCATCTGGGCCCTGCCGGTACTGCTCGCCATCACCCTGCACGAAGCGGCGCACGGCTACGTGGCGAGGCATTTCGGCGATCCCACCGCCCACCTCGCCGGCCGCATCACGCTCAATCCGCTGCGCCACATCGATCCGGTCGGCACCGTGCTGGTGCCGGCGGGCATCCTCGCGCTGAGTTCGCTGTTCGGCGGCGGCGGCATCCTGTTCGGGTGGGCCAAGCCGGTGCCGGTGAACTTTTCCCGGCTGCGCAATCCGAAGGCCGACATGCTGTGGGTGGCTGCCGCCGGCCCGTTCACCAACCTGGTGATGGCAATCGGCTGGGCGATCGTGTTCAAGTTGGCGGTGGCGCTGCAACCGGGCGACTTCACCGTGCCGATGCTCAGGATGGCCGACGCCGGCATGCAGATCAACGCGGTGCTGATGATCCTGAACCTGTTGCCACTGCCGCCGCTCGATGGCGGCCGCATCGCGGTGAGCCTGCTGCCGAACCGGCTCGCGTGGCGCTTCGCCCAGATCGAACCCTACGGTTTCCCGATCCTGTTGGTGCTGCTGTTCACCGGCCTGCTCGGCGCGATCCTGTGGCCGCTCATCGCAGGCTTTCGCTTCCTGCTGTCGACGCTGTTCGGCTTCTGATCCGGCATGGACGTGCAGCGATCCCGGCGTCGAGCGGTGACACGCTGATGAGCGAACAGATCGAACTCGCGCCGGCCGAGCCGCCGGCCCTCGCCGACGCCGTCGCGCGCCTGTACGGCGAGCCGATGCTCGAGATGCCGAAAGACCTGTATATTCCGCCGGACGCGCTGCAGGTCATCCTCGAGGCCTTCGAGGGGCCACTCGACCTGCTGCTGTACCTGATCCGCAAGGCCAACCTCAACGTCCTCGACATCCCGATGGCGCCGCTCACCGCGCAGTACCTCGAGTACGTCGAAGCGATGCGGGCGAGCAACCTCGAACTGGCGGCCGAGTATCTGCTGATGGCGGCGATGCTGCTCGAGATCAAGTCGCGCATGCTGCTGCCGCGGCCTCCGCGGGAGTCCGCCGAAGAGGAGGACCCGCGCGCCGAGCTGGTGCGACGCTTGCTCGAGTACGAGCAGACCAAACTCGCCGCGGCCCAGCTCGATGGCCTGCCGCGCGCCGAGCGCGACTTCGAATGGGTGAGCGTGTTCGTCGCCGAGAAGCTGGTGGAGCGCCTGCCCGAGGTGAGCCTGCACGACCTGCAGCTGGCCTGGCTGCGGATCATGAAGAAGGCGAGGCTCAACCAGAGCCACCGCGTCGGTCGCGAGCAGCTGTCAGTACGCGAGCACATGACGTCCATCCTGCGCAAGCTGTCGGACGGAGGCTTCGTCGCCTTCGACGCGCTGTTCGAAGTGGAGCTCGGCCCGCCCGGACTGGTGGTGAGCTTTCTCGCGGTGCTCGAACTGGTCAAGGAACGGCTGGCCGATGTGACCCAGAACGAGGCTTTTGCGCCGATCTACGTGAAGCTCGCCGATGGGGGGCGGGACGATGGCTGAGGCCGGCACCCCGCTGCACTTCCAGCGCATCCTCGAGGCGGCGCTGCTGGCGGCGCCAGTGCCGCTGCCGGTGACGCAACTGCGCCGGCTGTTCGACGAGGATCCGGGGCCCGACCTGGTGCGCCGCCTGCTGGATGAGCTGCGCGCCGAGTGGCAGACGGCGGGGCGCGGCGTCGAGCTCGTGCAGTTGGCGAGCGGCTGGCGCTTCCAGACCCGGCCCGAGTATCAGGTCTATCTGGACCGGCTCAAGGAGGAGAGGTCGCCGCGCTATTCGCGCGCGGTAATGGAGACGCTGGCGATCATCGCCTACCGCCAGCCGGTGACGCGCGGCGACATCGAGGACATCCGCGGCGTGGCGGTATCGCCGAACATTCTGAAGACACTCGAAGCGCGCGGCTGGATCGACGTCGTCGGCCACCGTGACACCCCGGGGCGGCCGGCGCTGTTCGCGACCACCCGGCGCTTCCTCGACGACATGGGCTTGCGCAGCCTCACCGAGCTGCCTGCGCTGACCGAAATTGAAAGGATCATGGATCTTGTCGACACCACACAAATCGAAGCGTCCGCTCCGTCCGCCCCAGAACAGGAGTGAGTCCGGGGCGCGCGACGAGCGCAGCGCCGCGCCGCGCGGATCGGGTGCGCGCGAGCGCCGCGAGGACGAACCGCTGAGGCGGCCCGATGCACATCAATCGGCGCTCGGCCGCCCGGCGTCCGGCGAGCAGGGGCGACGCCCGCGCGCCGGCGGTCGCGGCCGGGCGCAGACGCAGACCCTTACCGAGCCGGAGCGGCTGCAGAAGGTGCTCGCCCAGGCGGGGATCGCGTCGCGGCGGGAGGTCGAGGAGCTGGTCCTCGCCGGGCGGATCTCGGTCAATGGCGAGCCGGCCTCGCTCGGACAGAAGATCGGCCCGGGCGACCGCGTCAAGCTCAACGGCAAGCTGATTACGCTCCATTTCGCCCAGCGCACGCCGCGTGTGCTGATCTACCACAAGCCGGAAGGCGAGATCGTCTCGCGCGAGGACCCCGAAGGCCGTCCGACCGTGTTCGAGCGCCTGCCGCTGATCAACAAGGGGCGCTGGCTGGCGGTGGGCCGGCTCGACTTCAATACCTCCGGTCTGCTCCTGTTCACCAACGACGGCGGGCTCGCCAACCGGCTGATGCACCCGCGCTACGAGCTCGAGCGCGAGTATGCGGTGCGCGTGCTCGGCCAGCTCGACGAGGCGCAGGCGAAGTCGCTGGTCGACGGCATCCAGCTCGAGGACGGTGTGGCGCGCTTCAATCACCTGCTCGACGCCGGGGGTGAGGGCGCGAACCACTGGTACCGGGTGACCATCACCGAAGGCCGTAACCGCGAGGTGCGGCGCATGTTCGAGGCGGTCGGCCTCACCGTCAGCCGCCTGATGCGGGTGCGGTATGGCACCGTCGAGCTGCCGGCACGCCTCAAGCGTGGCATGTGGATGGAGCTGCCCGAGGCCGAGGTGTGCGCGCTCGCCGGCCTGCCGGCGCCGCAGCGGCAGCAGACGCCGCGCGACAAGAAGCCGGCCAAGCTGCATCGGACCACGCCCAGGGCGGGTTGAGTCGGACGCGGGCGCGAAGTCTGCGCAGATGCCGGGCCGGATCAGTGCAATTGCTGATTTGCCCGGCTGTCGGTTCTTGCGCTATACTCCGGCGGCTTTGATAGAGACGTTTCGGCAGGGCGGTGCAGATGCGCCCGGCGAGAATCGTCCTGCATCCGTTTGAAGTTGATCTTGAATGATCTGGAATGGGCGTTTCGCCCATTTTTTATTTGTGTCCTTGGGTGGCGAGCATGCGCGCAGGCATCGTTGAACTGATCGAACAGGTAGTGACCGGACTCGGCTACGAGCTGGTGGATTTCGAGCTCTCGCCGAGGGCTCGGCTGCTGCGCGTGTTCATCGACATCGAACGCGGGATCACGGTCGACGACTGCGCCACCGTCAGCAATCAGCTGCAGCGCGTGTTCGAGGTCGAGAACGTCGATTACGACCGCCTCGAGGTGTCCTCGCCCGGCCTCGACCGGCCTTTGAAGAAGCTCGCCGACTTCGAGCGCTTCGCCGGTCACGAGATCCAGCTGCGGCTGAGCCTGCCGGTGGACAATCAGCGCAATTTCCTTGGCGTGCTGCAAGGGGTCCGTGACGGCGCGGTGACGCTGACGACCGAGAAAGGGGAGCTGTCTTTCCCCTTCGAAGATATCGAAAAGGCACGTCTTGTTCCCAAATTCTGAGAATCCGGAGTGGAGGTTTTCCTGAAATGAGCCGCGAGATCCTGCTGCTTGTTGATGCTTTGGCGCGTGAGAAGAACGTCGCCAAGGACATCGTGTTTGCCGCGCTCGAATCCGCGCTGGCCTCCGCCACCAAGAAGCGTATCCACGACGATGCCGACGTGGTGGTCAATATCGATCGCGAGACGGGCGACTACGACTCCCGTCGCCGCTGGCTGGTGATGCCCGACGAGGAAGTGAGCAACGACGAGGCCGAGATGGGCATCATCGATGCGCGCGAGCTCGACCCCAAGATCGAGCTCGGCGACTACATCGAGGAAGAGCTCGAGCCGATCGACTTCGGTCGCATCGGCGCCCAGGCCGCCAAGCAGGTCATCCTGCAGAAGATCCGCGACGCCGAGCGCGAGCAGATCCTCAACGATTTCCTCGAGCGCAAGGAATTCCTCGTCTCGGGCTCGATCAAGCGCATGGAGCGCGGCAGCGCGATCATCGAGGTCGGCCGCATGGAGGCGGTGCTGCCACGCGATCATCAGATCCCGCGCGAGAACCTGCGTGTGGGCGACCGCGTCAAGGCCTATCTGCTGAAGATCGATCGCGGCGCGCGCGGCCCGCAGCTGATCCTGTCGCGCACCGCACCCGAGTTCCTGATGAAGCTGTTCGAGCTGGAAGTCCCCGAGATCGAGGACGGTCTGCTCGAGATCAAGGCCTGTGCCCGCGACCCCGGCATGCGCGCGAAGATCGCGGTCAAGTCGAACGACCCGCGCATCGACCCGATCGGGACCTGCGTCGGTCTGCGCGGCTCGCGCGTGACCGCGGTGCGCAACGAGGTCGGCGGCGAGCAGATCGACATCATCGTGTGGGCGGCCGATCCCGCGCAGTTCGTGATCGCGGCCCTGCAGCCTGCCGAGGTGGTGTCGATCGTGGTGGACGAGGAGGCGCACGCGATGGACGTGGTCGTCGACGAGAACAACCTCGCGATCGCGATCGGGCGCAACGGCCAGAACGTCAAGCTGGCCACCGAACTCACCGGGTGGTCGATCAACCTGATGAGCGAGCAGGAGTCGGCCGAGCGCGCCGAGCATGAGCAGCAGGCGCTGCGCAGCCTGTTCATGGCCAAGCTCGACGTCGACGAAGAAGTGGCGGACATCCTGATCGAAGAGGGCTTCTCCTCGCTCGAGGAAATCGCCTACGTGCCGCTGGCCGAAATGCTGGAAATCGAGGCCTTCGACGAGGAAACGGTGAATGAGCTGCGCAACCGCGCGCGCAACGTGCTGCTCACCGAGGCCATCGTCACCGAGGAGCAGCTCGAGAACGTGTCCGAGGACCTGCTCGAACTCGACGGCATGGAAAAGTCCCTTGCCGCGGCGCTGGCGCAGAAGGGCATTCGCACCCGGGACGAACTGGCCGACCTTGCGGTCGATGAGCTGGTCGAGATGGTCGGGATGGACGAAGAACGAGCCAAGGCGCTGATTTCGGTCGCACGCGCCCACTGGTTCGAAGAATGACGGGAGGTCAACAATGGACCAGATGAGCGTGACCCAGTTTGCCGGCGAACTGAAGATGCCGGCCGCGGCGCTGCTCGAGCAGTTGAGGCGTGCCGGCGTGGAAAAGGCGGGTGCGGACGACTTGCTCTCCGAACAGGACAAGGCGCGGCTGCTCGAATACCTGCGCCGCGCGCACGGCGACAGCGAGCCGAAGGGCAAGATCACCCTGACGCGCAAGCAGACGAGCGAGATCCGCGCCACCGACTCCACCGGCCGCGCCCGCACGGTGCAGGTCGAGGTGCGCAAGAAGCGCACCTTCGTCAAGCGCGACGATCTGCTCGCCGACATTGCCGCGGGCGACAGCTCGATGGCTGCGGAAGCGCAGGCCCACATCGATGCCGAGGCGGCCGAAGCGGCCGAGGCACAGGTGCTGGCGCAGGCCGCGCTCGAGCCGGCCACGCCCGAGGTCGCATCGGCGCCCGAGGCGATCGCCGAGCCCGCGCCGGTGGTCGAACCCGAGCCGGCCCCGGAGCCCGAACCGGCACCTGTGCCCGAACCTGAGCCTGAGCCCGAATCGGCGCCGTCGCCCGAGCCCGAGACGACACCCGAGCCCGAGCCCGAGACGAAGCCCGATCAGGCGCCAGCGGCGGCGCCCATCCCCAAGGCCGCGCCGCGCCCGGTGTCGATCACCGAGCTGCTGAGCGAGGAAGAACTCGCCTCCCGCGAACGCGAGGCAGCGCGCCAGCGCGCGCTGCTCGAGCGCCAGGCGGCCGACCTGCGTGCCCGCCAGGAGCGCCAGGCTGCCTCGCGTGCCGCGGCCGACGCGCGACGCGCCGAAGAAGAGGCACGCCTGCGTGCCGAAGAGGAAAAGAAGGCCGAGGCCGCAAAGCCCGCACCTGCGAAGACCGAGGCGGCCAAGCCCGCCAGCGGCACCCTGCACCGTCCGGCCAAGCCGGCGGACAAGGCTGCCAAGGACACCAAGCGTGGGGCGCCGGCGCGCGAAGCCGACGCCAGCAAGCGCCGTGGCGGGCTCAAGACCCGTGGTGACGTCGGTGGCGGTACCGGCTGGCGCGGCGCCAAGGGCGGCTCGCGTCGGGGTGGCCGTCACGACGACGATCGCCAGACCTTCCAGGCGCCGATCGAGCCGGTGGTGCGCGAGGTGCACGTGCCGGAGACCATCACCGTGGGCGATCTCGCCCACAAGATGGCGGTGAAGGCGGGCGAGCTCATCAAGGTCCTGATGAAGATGGGGACGATGGTCACCATCAACCAGGTGCTCGATCAGGAAACCGCGATGATCCTCGTCGAGGAGATGGGCCACAAGGCCTTCGCCGCGAAGCTCGACGACCCCGATGCCTTCCTCGAAGAGGCCGAGGCGCAGAAGGACGTCGAAGTGCTGGCGCGCGCGCCGGTGGTCACCGTCATGGGTCACGTCGACCACGGCAAGACCTCGCTGCTCGACTACATCCGTCGCGCCAAGGTCGCCTCCGGCGAGTTCGGCGGCATCACGCAGCATATCGGCGCGTATCACGTGAAGACCGATCGCGGCATGGTGACCTTCCTCGACACCCCGGGTCACGAGGCCTTCACCGCCATGCGCGCTCGCGGCGCCAAGGCCACGGACCTGGTGATCCTGGTGGTCGCTGCCGACGACGGCGTGATGCCGCAGACGCGTGAGGCGATCCACCACGCGAAGGCGGCCGGCGTGCCGCTGGTGGTGGCGATCAACAAGATCGACAAGCCCGAAGCCCAGCCCGACCGCGTCAAGCAGGAGCTGGTCGCCGAAGGCGTGATCCCGGAAGAGTACGGTGGCGACGTGATGTTCGTCCCGGTTTCGGCGAAGAAGGGCACGGGCGTCGACGAGCTGCTCGAGGCGGTGCTGCTGCAGGCCGAGGTGCTGGAACTGACGGCGCCGGTGGATGCGCCGGCGAAGGGCCTGATCATCGAGGCCCGCCTCGACAAGGGGCGCGGTCCGGTGGCCTCGCTGCTGGTTCAGTCCGGCACCCTGCGCAAGGGTGACGTGCTGCTCGCCGGTGCCACTTTCGGTCGCATCCGCGCGATGCTGGACGAGAACGGCAAGCAGATCGACCAGGCCGGTCCCTCGATTCCGGTCGAGATCCTCGGCCTGTCCGAGGTCCCGGCCGCCGGCGACGAGGCGATTGCGCTGGCCGACGAGAAGAAGGCGCGCGAGATCGCGCTCTTCCGCCAGGGCAAGTTCCGCGACGTCAAGCTGGCCAAGCAGCAGGCGGCCAAGCTCGAAACAATGATGGAGCAGATGACCGAGGGCGAGGTGAAGGCCCTGCCGCTGATCATCAAGGCCGACGTTCAGGGCTCGCAGGAAGCACTGGCGCAGTCGCTGCAGAAGCTCTCCACCGACGAAGTCCGGGTCAACGTCATCCATGGTGCGGTAGGCGCGATCAGCGAGTCCGACGTCAACCTCGCGCAGGCCTCGGGTGCGGTCATCATCGGCTTCAACACCCGTGCCGATGCGGGCGCCCGCAAGCTCGCAGAGTCCTTCGGTGTCGATATCCGCTACTACAACATCATCTACGATGCGGTCGATGAGGTGAAGGCGGCGCTGTCGGGCATGCTCGCGCCGGAGAAGCGCGAGGAGGTCATCGGCCTGGTCGAGATCCGGCAGGTGTTCACCGTTTCGCGGGTCGGCTCGATCGCCGGCTGCTACGTGCTCGAGGGGCAGGTCAAGCGCGGCTCGCATGTTCGCCTGCTGCGCAACCACACGGTGGTCTGGACCGGGGAGCTCGAGTCGCTCAAGCGCTTCAAGGATGACGTCAAGGAAGTCAAGGCCGGCTACGAGTGCGGCCTGCAGCTTCGCAACTACAACGACATCCAGCTCGGCGACCAGCTCGAGATCTTCGAGATCAAGGAAGTGGCGAGGACCCTGTAAGCCATGCCCAAGGAGTATTCCCGCAGCCAGCGCGTGGTGGAGCAGATCCGCCGCGAACTGGCCGAGCTCATCCGCCTCGAGGTGAAGGATCCGCGCGTCGGCTTCATCACCCTGACCGATGTCGAGATCACGCCCGATTATGCCCACGCCAAGGTGTTCTTCACCTCGATGACGGGCGAGGCGGACGTGCCCGAGATCATGCAGGGACTGCGTCGGGCGAGCGGCTTCCTGCGCCGCGAACTCGGCCGCAGGGTGCGCATCCACACCACGCCCGAGCTGCATTTCGTGTACGACCGTTCGGTGGAGGAGGGCAGCCGCCTTTCGAAGCTGATCGACGATGTCGTGCGCGAGGACGAGGCGCGCCATCACGACGATGACGACGAAAAGTCCGGTAGCTGAGGACGCGCCGGCAGCGCGCCTGCGCGGTCAGTTCCGGCGGCCGCCGCGGCGGCAGGTCGATGGGGTGCTGCTGCTGGACAAGCCTCAGGGCCTGAGTTCGAATACCGCGCTGCAGACCGCGCGGCGACTGTTCAACGCGGCCAAGGCGGGCCATACCGGGACCCTCGACCCGATGGCGACCGGCCTGCTGCCGCTGACCTTCGGCGAGGCGACCAAGTTTTCGCAGATGCTGCTCGACGCCGACAAAACCTACGAGGCGGAGGTGCGGCTCGGCGTCGACACCGACACGGGCGATGCCGAAGGGACGGTCCTCGCCACCCGACCGGTGGCGGTGGAGCGGGCCGCGCTGGAGGCGGTGCTGAGCCGTTTTCGCGGCGAGATCGAGCAGATTCCGCCGATGTACTCGGCGCTCAAGCGCGACGGCAAGCCGCTGTACGAATACGCGCGCGCCGGCATCGAGCTCGAGCGGCCCTCGCGCCGCGTGACCATTCATGTGCTCGAGCTGCTCGACTTCGACGGCGAGCGCTTCCGGATACGCGTCGGCTGCAGCAAGGGTACCTATGTGCGGAGCCTCGCGATGGACATCGGTGCCGCGCTCGGCTGCGGTGCTCACCTGAGCGCGCTGCGCCGGACCGGCATCGGACCCTTCGAGGTCGCCGAAGCGGTGACGCTGGAGCGGCTGGAATCGGCCGACGAGACGGGGCGCGACCGGCTGCTGGCACCGGCCGATGCGCTGGTGCGCCATCTCGGCGCGATCACGCTCGATGCGGGCGTGGCAGCGGCGCTGTTGCAGGGGCGGGTGGTCCGCCCCGGGGCGGCGGATGCGGGCGGAACGCTGGTGCGGGTTTATGGTCCGCACGGTTTCCTCGGACTGGCCGTATGGCAGGAGGATGGCGGGCTTGCGCCCCGGCGCCTGATCGCCACCGCCACCGGATAGGGTGGAGCGCCCTCGCGGGCGCATGATAATGTTTGAGTTTCCGGCGGGGGTGTGAGTATAATCCCCCGCTTCCGATTGGCAGAATTCACGAGTAAAAGACACATGGCTCTCGATAACGCAACCAAGGCGAAAGTCGTCGCCGATTTCCAGCGCGCCCAAGGCGACACCGGCTCCCCCGAAGTTCAGGTCGCGCTGCTCACCACTCGCATCAACGGACTTACCGGCCACTTCAAGGAGCACGGCAAGGACCACCACTCGCGTCGTGGCCTGCTCAAGATGGTCAGCCAGCGCCGCAAGCTGCTCGACTACCTGAAGGGCCGCAACGCCGAGAGCTATCGAAACCTGATCGAGCGTCTCGGCCTGCGCAAGTAATTTGCAGCCCGTGACGAGCCTTAAAGCGCCGATCGGGGCAACCTGAATCAGCAAAGCCGGTGCGAGCCCTCGCGGGCCGTGCCGGCTTTGTCGTTTCCGTCCCCCGTGTAGTGGCGCCCGGCACGATGCCCCCGCGGGCCCGAGGCCCGCAGCAGTTGTAGTTTGCTGCCCTTACCGAAATGAGGAACGAACTTGCCTAACGCCATCAAAAAATCCTTCGCCTACGGCGCCCACACCGTCACCCTGAAGACCGGCGAAGTCGCCCGCCAGGCCGGCGGCGCCGTGATCGTGGACATGGACGACACCGTGGTGCTCGCCACCGTCGTCGCCGCCAAGGAAGCCCGTGCCGGGCAGGACTTCTTCCCGCTCACGGTCGACTACGTCGAGAAGTTCTATGCCGCGGGCCGCATCCCTGGCGGCTTCTTCAAGCGCGAAGGCCGTCCGTCGGAGAAGGAAATCCTGACCTCGCGCCTGATCGATCGCCCGATCCGTCCGCTGTTCCCCGAGGGCTTCCTGAACGAAGTCCAGGTCATCGTCACCGTGCTGTCGCTGAACCCGGAAGTCGATCCCGACATCCCCGCGCTGATCGGCGCCTCGGCCGCGCTCGCGATCTCCGGCATCCCCTTCGATGGCCCGATCGGCGCCGCCCGCGTCGGTTACGCCGACGGCGAATACATCCTCAACCCGACCACCGGTCAGCTGCAGGACAGCGCGATGAATCTGGTCGTCGCCGGCACCCAGGCCGCGGTGCTGATGGTCGAATCCGAGGCGAGCGAACTGTCCGAGCAGGTCATGCTCGGCGCGGTGGTGTTCGGCCACGAGCAGATGCAGGTGGCGATCAAGGCGATCAACGAGCTGGTCGAGGTGGCCGGCAAGCCCGAGTGGGACTGGCAGCCGCCCGCAGCGAACGAGGCGCTGATCGCGCGCGTCACCGAACTGGCCGGCAAGGAGCTCGAAGAAGCGTTCCGCATCACCAGCAAGCAGGCCCGCACTGCGCGTCTCGGCGAGATCCGCAAGGGCGTCATCGCGACGCTGAGCGAAGGCGTCGACAACCCGCCCTCGGCCAACGAGATCAAGGACATCCTGTTCACGCTCGAAGCCGGCGTGGTGCGCAGCCGCATCCTAAACGGCGAGCCGCGCATCGACGGTCGGGACACCCGCACCGTGCGCCCGATCGAGATCCGCACCGGCGTGCTGCCGCGCACCCACGGCTCGGCGCTGTTCACCCGCGGCGAGACCCAGGCCCTGGTCGTCGCCACCCTCGGCACCGGCCGTGACGAGCAGATCATCGACGCGATCGCCGGCGAGTACAAGGAGCGCTTCCTGCTCCACTACAACTTCCCGCCGTTCTGCACCGGCGAGACCGGCCGCTTCGGCATCACCAAGCGCCGCGAAGTCGGCCATGGCCGACTGGCCAAGCGCTCGCTGGTGGCGATGCTGCCCAAGGCCGCGGATTTCTCCTACACGATCCGCGTCGTCTCCGAGATCACCGAGTCGAACGGCTCGAGCTCGATGGCTTCGGTGTGCGGTGGCTCGCTGGCGATGATGGACGCCGGCGTGCCGCTCAAGGACCACGTAGCGGGCATCGCGATGGGCCTGATCAAGGACGGCAACCGCTTCGCGGTGCTGACCGACATCCTGGGCGACGAGGATCACCTCGGCGACATGGACTTCAAGGTCGCGGGTACCGAGAACGGCATCACCGGCCTGCAGATGGACATCAAGATCCAGGGCATCACCAAGGAGATCATGCAGGTCGCGCTCGACCAGGCCAAGACCGGCCGCCTGCACATCCTCGAGCTGATGAAGCAGTCGATCGGCGAGTCGCGCGGCGAAGTCTCGGCTTACGCCCCGCGCATGATCAACATCAAGATCAACCCCGAGAAGATCCGCGACGTGATCGGCAAGGGCGGTGCGGTGATCCGCGCGCTGCAGGAAGAGACCGGCACCGTGATCGAGATCCAGGACGACGGCGCGGTGACCATCTCCTCGGTCAGCGCCGAGGGTGCCCAGGCTGCGAAGGCCAGGATCGAGGCGATCACCGCCGAGGTCGAGGTCGGCAAGGTGTATGACGGTACCGTGGTCCGCCTGCTCGATTTCGGCGCGATCGTGAACATCATGCCGGGTCGCGACGGCCTGCTGCACGTCTCGCAGATCGCCAACGAGCGGGTCAACAACGTGTCGGACTACGTCAAGGAAGGCCAGGCCGTGCGCGTCAAGGTGCTCGAGACGGACGAGCGCGGCAAGATCCGCCTGAGCATGAAGGCGCTGCTCAGCGAGAACGCCGGCTGAGGCCGACGGGAGAGGGGAGGCGCGAAAGCGCCTTTCCGATGCACCAAAAAAGGGACGCCGTGGCGTCCCTTTTTTCTGGTGCGCCCAGCATGGGCGCACTCCTGCGGGTGCAAGTCCCGCCGTAAGTTGATCACAGCGAACGAAGCTAAGCGCAACTGCGCGAGGGTGACCGAGCGTGGGGAGGAAGCGTGGAGCGTAAGCTGCGAGCCGATGAACAAGAATCGGATAGAAGGCGCTGCCGAGCAGGGCGAGCGGGCCAGAAACCGCGAAGCTCTCGTGATCAAGGCGAAGTGGCGTAGATCCGGCGGTTGTGCAGCGAAGGAGTGCGTTCTTACCTGGGGAGATCTCGCCTTGTGCCTGAAAGGGCGACGGTGCCACACCGGAGCGAGGAGTCAGCCGAGGCCGTAGTAGCCGCTGGTTTGGGGCGAAGGGCCGAACGAGTAGGAGGGCCGAAGGCCGTGTCGCTCGGACGTGCAGTGCATCAGAAGCCCGGCGAGCCGGGGCGCAATGCGGGAGAGCGAGGTGAAGCCGAGCTCGAAGCGGTGCGTGATGAAGCACGAACGGCGCGGCGCGCAACTGGAAGCCCGGGGCGAGATGGCCTGCTTGCGCAGGCGCTCGCGAGCGCGAATATGGTTCTGGCGTGGAAACGCGTCAAAGCTAATCGCGGCAGTGCTGGGGCGGATGGGTTGTCGATTGCCGAGACGGCGGAGTACCTGAGAATGCACTGGCCCCGGATTCGGGAATCCTTGCTCGATGGCAGCTACCGGCCCGTGCCGGTGCGCTGCGTCCAGATTCCGAAGGCCGATGGCGGGGTGCGCGAACTGGGGATTCCGACGGTGACGGATCGGCTGATCCAGCAAGCCCTGCTGCAAGTCTTGCAGCCCATCATTGATCCGACGTTCTCCGAACACAGCTATGGCTTCCGGCCGGGACGCCGTGCGCACGACGCGGTGCTCGATGCACAGCGCTACGTGCAGGACGGCTACCGGGTAGTGGTCGATGTGGATCTGGAGAAGTTCTTCGACCGGGTCAATCACGACATCCTGATGGAACGGTTGGCGAGGCGAATCGACGATAAAGCCGTGCTGCGGCTGGTTCGTCGTTACCTCGTGGCCGGGATTCTGGATGGCGGGGTGCTCATCGAGCGGTACGAGGGCACGCCGCAAGGCGGGCCGCTCTCGCCGCTGTTGGCCAATGTGCTGCTCGACGAGGTGGATCGGGAACTGGAGCGACGTGGCCACCGCTTCGTGCGCTACGCCGACGACTGCAACGTGTATGTGTGCAGTCGCCGCGCAGGTGAACGGGTGCTGGAAGGGTTGCGCAAGCTCTACGACCGACTCCATCTGAAGATCAACGAGGCCAAGACGGCGGTGGCGTCGGCGACCGGTCGCAAGCTTCTGGGCTACGAACTGTGGCGCAGTGCGGGCGACCGGATCAAATGCGCGGTCGCCTACAAGGCGTTGGAGACCTTCAAACAACGCATCCGGGAAATGACGCGTCGCTCGGGCGGGCGCAGCCTGCCGGAGGTCGCCGAACGACTGCGGGCCTACATGCCGGGCTGGAAGGCGTACTTCCAGCTTGCGCAGACACCCAAGGTGTTCCGCGAACTCGACGAGTGGATCCGACACCGGCTGCGTGCCGTGCAGCTCAAGCACTGGCGTCGGGGTACGACGATGTATCGGGAATTGTTGGCGCTGGGCGCCTCGCAAGCGGATGCCCGCAGGGTGGCCGCGAACAGTCGGTGCTGGTGGCGTAACAGCCGCATGGCGCTGAACCGAGCGATGCCCATCGCCTACTTCGACCGGCTTGGCGTGCCTCGGCTCTCATGACCTCAACTGCTCGAACCGCCCGGTGCGGACCCGCATGCCGGGTGGTGTGGGAGGGGATCGGTCAGGTAACCTGACCGCCCCTATCCCGATCCTTGCCGCGGGGTCGGCGACTGCCCGACTCCGGCTCGGAGCTCACTTGGCCATCTGGCGCTCGCGCATCTCTTCCAGCGTCTTGCAGTCGATGCACAGCGTCGCCGTGGGCCGTGCCTCCAGGCGCTTGAGACCGATCTCGACACCGCAGCTGTCGCAGTAGCCGTATTCGCCCTCCTCGAGGCGCTGGAGGGCCTCGTCTATCTTCTTGATGAGCTTACGTTCGCGGTCGCGGTTGCGCAGCTCGAGCGCGATGTCGGATTCCTGGCTCGCACGGTCGTTGGGGTCGGCGAACACCGTCGCCTCGTCCTGCATCGTATGCACGGTGCGTTCGATGTCGCCGACCAGTTCCGCTTTCAGCGAGCTGAGGATCTCGCGGAAGTGAGCCGTCTGCTTCTCGCTCATGTACTCCTCGCCTGCGGCGGGGTCGTACGGCGCGAATTGCTTGTGCAGGTTTTCTTCAGGCATGACTTCGACTTCCACAGGTTGTTTGCTCGAGGCGGACTTAATAGCAGAAATGTCATGCAGCGGCAAGCGAGCAGGGCCGCGCCGCCCGGTAACGGCGCCGGATTCGACAATCGTTGAAAAATGCCGAAAGACATTTGACGGCGACGTTAGGCATCTGTATAGTTCGCGGCTCTCGGGGTGTAGCGCAGTCCGGTAGCGCGCTTGCTTTGGGAGCAAGATGTCGGGGGTTCGAATCCCTCCACCCCGACCAGCTCACCCCGGATTGCCCGCGGGACTCTGCCCGTAGCTCAACCGGATAGAGCACCGGCCTTCTAAGCCGGGGGTTGCAGGTTCGATTCCTGCCGGGCAGGCCAGGAAAGACAGGTTTCAAGGGTTTCGGCCTTGCCGAGGTCCTGATAGTGGCGGCATTAGCTCAGTTGGTAGAGCGTTGGATTGTGGCTCCAAAGGTCACCGGTTCGAAACCGGTATGTCGCCCCACTAAACAGAAGGTCGCCCGCGCATAGGATGCGTGAGGCGCCGGATGATGAAAAAACCGCCCGGGGGCGGTTTTTTTCATGCCTGCGATTCCCTGCGCCGTCTTTCGTGCGGGTCCGCTCTCCGAGGCGCCTAGCCGCGAGCCCGTCGGCCGGCGCGCACCGCGCGCAGCAGGTTGCCGAACAGCCAGCCGAACTCCACCATCAGCAGCAGCCCGGCCAGCGGTGCCAGCACGGGCAGCACGGCGGCCGCGAGCAGGACAGCCAGAGTGGCCGCGTGGGCCTGCAGCTGCCGGCGCATGGGTGCGTCGGGCAGCAGCTTCTTCATGTTGGGTGCCTTGATGCCGGCCTGGGTCAGGTGCAGCCAGGTGAGGAAGGGCACGATCTTGTAGAGCATCGCGCTGATCGCGCCGCCGAAGGCACCGTGCATCACGAGCACGCCGGCTACGACCGGCAGACGCTCGATGTCGGTCAGCATGGTGCCGAGCAACGCGACGAGGCCCCCGAGCGCGGCGAACATCGCCAGCCGGAAGGCGCGGAAGGAGGCATCGGGTGTGCTGCGGCGCGAACGCGACTGCAGCCGGACGGTGGCGATCGCGAACAGGGCGGCGAGCGCGAGCAGCGCCAGTCCGGTGGCGGTGGCGGGCAGTGCGTGGCCACCGAGGGTGGCGGCGCTCCACGCCAGGAGCGCGACGAGCACCGTCGGCGCCCAGTGTCGGGTCAGTCGCGCGGGGTAGGCGGGGGTGATCTGGAACATCGGCACCACCACCCAGCTCGTCGCCGCCAGCAGCAGTCCGCCCCAGCCGAGCCAGCCCCAGCCGGCATGGAGATCGACCAGCATCGGCAGCGGCACCGGCAGGGCGAGCCCGCGCGAGAGGACGAGCGCGAGGAGCACCCCGAGCGCGGCGGTGACCGCGAGGCCGGCGAGCGCGTAGCGCAGATCGCGTGGCGTGCGGCTGGCGCCGGCCGTGGCCGGCGCGTCGAGCAGGGCCCGGACCGCCGCGGCGAGGAAGATCAGCAGGCCGGCCGCGAGCAGGCCCGCCCCGGCCAGGATCGCCTCGGGCGCGATGCGTCCGAGGCCCCAGGCGAGCGCCAGGGTGCCGCCGGCGAGCACGAGGTGGGAGGCGCCCGCTACCCGCGCCGGGGCCGGCATCGCGGCGCCGGCGACCACTGGCAGCACCTGCAGCAGGGCGCCGAGCATCACCTGCAGCATGAAGCCGGCGGCGAACAGATGGACCAGGGCGAGTGCCGGCGGAGTCCAGCGCGACTCGAGCACGCCGGGCGCGAACAGCAGTACCAGGCCGGCGACGACGCCGAACAGCGGGGCGGTGAGGAAGAAGCGGAGGGGGGCGGAGAAGGGGGGCGTGTCCTGATAGGCCAGGCCCGGGTTTGCGCTCATGGACGTGTGATCAGGATTTCCACCGCGTCCTCCCGGACCTCTGCCGCGTGGCGGTAGCCGTCGCGATCGAGCATGCGCAGCAGTGGATGCGGCATGCGGTCGAGCAGCAGGCGCATGCTCTCGCCCGGCTTCAGATCCACCAGCGCCTCCATCGCGCGTTCGAAGGGCTCGGGCGGCTCGAGGCCGCGGGTATCGACGACGATCGTGTTCATGCCTCCGCCCTCGCGCCGAGGCGACGGGCGAGGCCGGCCGCCAGTTCGGTGCGCTCGTCGGCGAGGCGGGCGTCGCACATCGGGTAGAGGATGTTCTCTTCCTTCATGTTGTGCTGTTGCAGCATCACCATCAGGGTGTCGGCCTCGCCGGCGAAGTCCGCGGCGTCGCGGCGCACGAGCGCATCCTGCATCGCGGCGAGGGTCTCGCGCATGTCGGCGTGCTCGCCGCGCATGACCTGGGTCGGGCCGCCGGTCATGCCGGTGACCGCTTCGAAGCGGGGAAAGAGCTGCTGCTCCTCGGCGTCGAAGTGCGCCTGGAGGGCGCGTGAGAAGGCGTCCATCGCCTGCGCTGCCGCTTCCCATTCGCCCTTGGCGGCGTGGGTCTCGGCGCTGGCGAAGAGGTGGTCGCATTCGCGGTGGTCATGGGTCATCAGTTCGGCGATCGTGCTCATGTCGTGCTCCGGGGTGGGTGCACGCCATTCTCCGCAGCGGAGTCGGCCCGGCATTGATGAGAGTCAATTCGGTCCGGGTGCTCGCGGACGGCGGCTTTGGCGGTGTCGGGTTTCGCGGGCAGAATGTCGGTTTTGCCAACTTTCGGCCCGGGACACGCATGAGCAAAGCGCTCGGCGCGGGCGGCTGGAGCAGGATCTTCCTGCCCTTCGCGCTCGGCTACTACCTCTCCTACATGCTCCGCACCGTCAATGCGGTGATCTCGCCCGCGCTGAGTGCCGAGCTCGGGCTCGATGCGGGCAGCCTCGGCCTGCTTACCAGCACGTACTTCCTCGCCTTCGGCCTCGCGCAGATCCCGGTCGGCATCGCGCTCGACCGCTTCGGCCCGCGGCGGGTGGAGGGCGCGCTGCTGCTCGTCACAGCGGCAGGCGCGGTCGTCTTCGCTGTGGGCGACTCGCTCCCCGCCCTCGGCCTCGGCCGGGCGATGATCGGGCTCGGCGTGTCGGCCTGCCTGATGGCGGCGCTGAAGGGCTTCGCCATGTGGTATCCGGTCGAGCGCCAGAGTTCGATGACCGGCTTCATCATGGCCGCCGGCGCGCTCGGCGCGCTCACCGCGAGCGTTCCCCTCGAGCTCGCCCTCCCTCATGTCGGCTGGCGCGGCGCCTTCTGGCTGATCGCCGTGGTGGCGCTGACGATTTCGGTGACAGTGTTCCGCTCCCTGCCGGACGAGGCGGGACATGCCTCTCAGGAGAGCCTCGGCGAGGCGCTGCGCTCGGTGGCACGCATCTACGCTTCGCCCGCTTTTTTGCGCTACGCCGCATCGGCGAGCTTCTTCATCGGCGGTTTCATGGCACTGCAGAGCCTGTGGGCGGTGCCCTGGCTGATGAACGTCAATGGCTTCGACCTCGCCGCCTCGGCCCGCCTGTTGGTGATCCTGAACCTGGGGATGCTGTGCGGCCAGCTGTCGATCGGCTTCCTCGGCATGCGTCTCGCGCGTCGCGGGCTACGACCGCTCGACCTGATGCGTATGGGCTACGGGCTGCTGCTGTTCGTGCAGCTGGCGATCCTGCTCCAGTTCGGGTCGCCGGCCATGCTCTGGTTCGCGCTCGGCTTCCTGTCCGCGGTGAATTCGCAGAGCTATCTCGCCACCGCGCAGGCCTTTCCGCGCGCGCTCTTCGGCCGGGTGAGCACGGCGGTCAACCTGATGGCCTTCGCTGGCGCCTTCCTGGTGCAGTGGGGCATGGGGGTCGCGCTCGACCTGCTGCAAGCGCGCGGACACACGCTCCCGAGTGCTCTCGGATTCGCCTTCGGCGGCCTGTTGCTGCTGCAGGTGCTGGCGATCCTGCCCGTGCTGAGGCGCTGTCGGCCTCAGGCTGCGAGCCCGGCGGCGTAACCCGAGGACCAGGCCCACTGGAAGTTGTAGCCGCCGAGGTGGCCGGTGACGTCCATCACCTCGCCGACGAAGTAGAGGCCCGGGCAGTGGCGTGACTCCATCGTCTTCGACGACAGCGCGCGCGTGTCCACGCCGCCGAGCGTGACCTCGGCCTTCGCATAGCCCTGGGTCCCCGAGGGGGTGAGCTGCCACGCCGACAGCGTGCGCGCGATCTCGCGCAGCTGGACATGGCGGAATTCGTTCAGTGGCCGCTCCCAGCCGTGCAGCTCACACCAGGCGTGGGCGAAGCGGCGCGGCAGTCGTTCGGCGAGCAGGTTGGCGAGCAGGGTGCGGTCGCCGGCATGGCCGAGCAACCAGTCTTCGGCGTCCACGCCGGGCAGCAGGTCGAGCGCGACCGGCGACCAGCCGGCCTTCTCGTAGGCCTGGGCCTGCCAGTAGCTCGACACCTGCAGGATCGCGGGTCCGGACAGGCCGCGGTGGGTGATCAGAACCGCCTCGCGGAAACTGCCGCCGTTGCAGCGCGCCTCGACCTCGATCGAGGCGCCGGCCAGCGGCGCGAGGCGGGCGAGCGTGTCGGGGTCGAGCGTGAGCGGCACCAGGGCGGGACGCGGCGCCACCATGGGCAGACCGAACTGCTCGGCGATGCGGTAGCCGAACGGGCTCGCGCCGATCTTCGGAATCGACAGGCCTCCGGTGGCGATCACCAGGCTGTGCGCGGCGAAGCGGCCGCGGCTGGTATCGACGATGAAGCGCTCGGCGCCGTCGTCGCCACGCTGGATCTCGCGTACCTCGGCCGGCATCGCCCACGACACGGCGCCGTCCTCGCACTCGGCGCGCAGCATGTCGATGATCTGCTGCGCGGAGTCGTCGCAGAACAGCTGGCCCCAATCCCTTTCATGGAAGCGGATGCCATGACGCTGGACGAGAGCGATAAAATCCTGCGCCGTATAGCGCGACAGCGCCGAGCGGGCGAAATGCCGGTTGCGGCCGAGGTAGTGCTCGGGGCCCACGCGCCGGTTGGTGAAATTGCACCGGCCACCGCCGGAGATGCGGATCTTTTCGGCGAGTTTCGTCGCATGGTCGAGCAACAGCACCCGGCGCCCGCGCTGGCCGGCCGTCGCCGCACACATCATGCCGGCGGCACCCGCGCCGATGACGATGAGGTCGAAACTGCGGATGCTGGAATCGGCGTCTGGCACGCGCGCCCCTGATCGCTGAAAAGCGGGGCAGAATACGCGCTGTACCGCAATGCGGCAAATCACAAGAAGATCGAGATGTCAGAAATGGATGCAAACCGGATGAGCGAAGCGCCTGCGCAAGCGCGGGAAGCCGCCGGTCGCGGTCGCGGGCACCGGCTGCTGCGCCCCGCCTTATGGACCCTGGGCGTGCTGGCGGTACTCGCTAGCGCGCTCCATTTCGGCCTGCCCCCGCTCGCCCGGCACTACGGCACGCAGATCCTGGCCGAGACGCTCGGCCGTGAGGTCTCGATCGAGCGCATGCGCTTCAATCCGCTGACGCTCACCGCCGAGGCGCATGGGGTGAAGGTGATGGAGGCCGACGGCGTCGGCGAGGCGCTCGCCTTCGACGTGCTGCGCGTCAACCTCGAACTCGAATCGCTGGTGCGCGGCGGTGCCGTGCTGCACGAGCTCGCGCTCGTCGGACCGCGGCTGAACGTGGTGCTCGAGGGTGAGGGGCGGCACAACTGGTCGGACGTGTTCGAACACTTCGCGGCGGCACGGACGCGCGAGGACGAGGCGGGCGAGACGCTGTTCTCGGTGGGCAACATCCGCATCACCGGCGGCAAGGTCGTGGTCGACGACCGCGTGCGCGGCCTGCGCCACGACGTCGATGCGATCGAGCTCGGCCTGCCGTTCATCTCCAATCTGCCGGTGGAGGTCGACGTCTTCGTCGAGCCCGTGCTGTCGGCGACCCTCGACGGCAACCCGCTCGCGCTGAGCGCCAAGGCCAAGCCCTTCATCGACAGCCGCGACACGATTCTCGAGGTCGAGCTGAAGGCCTTCGATCTCGCGCCCTGGATGGCCTACCTGCCGACCGACACCGGCTTCAGGCTGCCGTCGGGTCTGCTGACGACAAAGGTGGAGATCAGCTTCGCCCAGCAGCCCGGGGATCGGCCCACGCTGTCGCTGCGCGGGCCGGTGCAGGTCGATCAGCTCGAGATTCAGGACAAGGCGGGCGAGCCGGTGCTGAAGATGTCCGAGTTCGGCTTCGAGCTCGCCGACGTCGAGCCGATGGCGGGGCGGTGGCATTTCACCCGCCTGCGCCTGATGGCGCCCGAGCTCAATCTGGTGCGGCTGAAGAACGGCGAGCTCAACCTCATGGGCCTGATGCCGCCGGCTGGCGAGGCCGATGCCAAGGCGGCGAAGGCGGAGAAGGGGCCTACGGCGGAGAAGGCGGGCGCCATGGCGGAATCGCGGGCGCCGATCGACTTCCTGCTGTCCGATGCGCGCATCCGCGACGGCGTGGTGAGCTTCGAGGATCGTAGCCTGGCGCAACCCTTCGCGACCCGGATCGAGGCGCTCAACCTCGACATGCGCGACCTCGCCAACACCGGCGAGCTGCCGGCGGACATCCGCTTCGAGCACGCTACCGACGGCGGCGAGAAGGCGGTGCACGAAGCGCGGCTGCGGCTCGTGCCCTTCGAGCTCGAAGGCACGGTCGCGCTCGAAGGTGTCAAGCTTGCTCGCTACGCCCCCTACGCGGCGCTCGGACTGCCCGGCGGCGATCTGCGCAGCGGCGAGCTCGGGGCGAACCTGAGCTACCGGCTGGCCGCGGTCGAAGGGGGCAGGACCGAAGCGGGCGCGATCGTCGAAACCCTCGCACTGAAGGATTTCGCCCTCGCGCTGAGCGGCCGGAAGGATGCCGCGCTCAGCGTGCCGCAGCTCGACCTGCGTCGGGCCGAGATCGACCTCGATGCGCGCAGCGTGAAGGTGGCCGAACTCGGGCTCAAGGGCGCGAATGTGTCCGCGGTACGGCTGAAGAACGGCGATATCGACCTCATGGGCCTGTTCGGCAAGCCGGCCGCCAAGGCGGCGTCGAAGCAGGCGCGCGGCAAGGCGGCCGAGCCGGAGTGGGCGGTCACGGTCGCCAGGCTCGCGCTCGAGGGCGCCGCGGTGCGGCTCGAGGATCGCAGCGTGTCCAAGCCGGTCGTGCTCGCGATCGACGGCATCGGCCTCACCCTCGACAACGTCAGCACCCTGAAGGACGTCACCACCAAGCTCGAGCTCGACTCGCGGATCAACCGCAGCGGGCGCGCGCTGGCGAGCGGCGACCTCACGCTGTCGCCGCTGAAGGCCGACCTCAGGGTCGACCTGCGGGTGATCAACCTGCTGCCGCTGCAGCCCTACGTGCTGGAGAAGACCCGCATCGCGATCTCGCGCGGCAGCCTGGACGCCTGGGGCCTGGTCAATCTGCGCACCGCGCCTGACGGCCGACTGCTCGGCACCTATCGCGGGGACATCGGCGTCAATCGCTTCGCCTCCATCGATCGCAACAATTCGACCGAATTCGTGCGCTGGGGCAAGCTGCGCGTCGAGAAGATCGATTCGAGGCTCGAGCCCTTCCGCCTCGCGATCGGCCGCATCGCGCTCGACGATTTCTACACCCGCCTGATTCTCGATGAAGAGGGGCGGCTGAACCTGCGCGAGATCCAGGGCGGTGCGGGCGGCGGGGACGAGCCCGCGACCACGCGGACCGCGGTCGCCACCGAGCAGGATCCCTTCGTCGGCGGCGTGGTCGAGCTCCCGGGAGGCGGCGCACGCGAGGCGGCCGGCAAGCGCAGCGCCGACCTGCCGGCGCAGGCCTCGCCGCCGCCGCCGATCAGCGTCGGGCGGATCGAGTTCAGGCGCGGCAACATCGCCTTCAGCGATCGCTTCATCCGGCCGAACTACGACGTCAACCTGACCGGTATGACCGGCACGCTGCTCGGGGTGTCCTCGGATCCGTCCACGATCGCCACGCTCGATCTCGCCGGCAAGGTCGACAACACCGCGCCGGTGACGGTGATCGGCGAGCTCAACCCCTTCCGCCAGGACAGTCACCTGGACATCACCGGCACGGTGAAGGGCTTCGAGCTGACCGGCCTGTCGAGCTATTCTGGCAAGTATGTGGGCTACGGCATCGCGCGCGGCCAGCTGTCGGCCGAGGTCAAGTACAAGGTCGAGGACCGCAAGCTCACCGCCACCAACCAGATCTTCCTCGACCAGCTCGAGTTCGGCGACAAGGTCGACAGCCCCGACGCGGTGAATTTGCCGGTGCGGCTCGCGGTGTCGCTGCTGAAGAACCGCGACGGCGAGATCGATCTTCACCTGCCGATCAGCGGCACACTCGACGACCCCCAGTTCAGCGTGTTCGGGCTGGTGGTGAGGGCGCTCTTCAACCTGGTCGGCAAGGCGATCACCGCCCCGTTCTCCCTGCTCGCGGCGGCGCTCGGCGGGGGCGAGGAGCTCTCGCAGCTCGACCTCGCCCCCGGCGCCGTGCTCCCCGCCGAGGCGCAGACGAAGAAGCTTGCCGCGCTCGGCGACGCCCTTGTCGACCGGCCGGCGCTGCGGCTGGACGTCACCGGGCGCGCCGACCCCGCGGTGGACGGCGAGGGACTGAAGCGCGCGATGCTCGACCGCCAGGTGCAGGCCGAGAAGCTGAAGGCGATGATGGCCGCCGGGCAGGACGCACCGCCCGTCGATGAGATCGAGATCGGCGCCGAGGAGTACCCGGAGCTGCTCAAGAAGGCCTATCGCGCCGCCGACTTCAAGAAGCCACGCAACCTGATCGGCATGATGAAGGACATTCCGGTGGCCGAAATGGAGGCGCTGATGATCGCCAACAGCAAGGTCGGCGAGGAGGACTTTCGCCTTCTCGCGCAGCGCCGTGCGCAGGCGGTGAAGGACTGGCTGATCGCCGAGGGCGGTGTGCCCGCCGAGCGCATCTTCGTGCTCGAGCCCAAGGTGGAGCCGAGCGGCGAGCAGGGCCAGGTGGTGTTCTCGCTGCGCTGAAGGCGGGTCGACGAAACGGGGAGGAGACGATGACGCAGAAACTCGATGCCCAGGCACGCCGCGAGGCGCTCGCCGAACTGGCCGGCTGGACCGAGGTCGAGGGCCGTGACGCGATCCGGCGCAGCCTGTGCTTCGCCGATTTCAATGCCGCCTTCGGCTTCATGAGCCGGGTCGCGCTGCAGGCCGAGAAGATGGATCACCATCCCGAATGGTCGAATGTCTACAACCGGGTCGAGATCGTGCTCAGCACTCACGACGTCGGGGGACTGAGCGAGCTTGACCTTCGCCTGGCGCGCTTCATCGACACCGCGGCCCAGGCGACGGGTGCGCAGGCTTGAGCGGCGGCGGGCCTACGCATCCACTTACAAAGATTCAGCCTCGCGAGGGCCGGGCCGCCGCCCAGGTGCTTGAAATCCCGGGGCCTTGCCCCCACAATGCGGACATGGTTGTAATTCCGGCGAACTGGAGGCGTTCTGGACAGGGGTTCGATTCCCCTCACCTCCACCCAAGCGTATTCGGGAGTGCGTTTCGGTGGGGGTGTACCGGTTTCGACAGGGCGGGCAAAGGTAAGCAGGCAACCCGAGAGGCGACGGACGTAATCCGCGCAAATCCTTAAACGCCAACGATGAGCGTTTCGCAATCGCTGCATAAGCTGATTGCCGGGGCCGCTGAAGCCTTGTAACCCAAGACAGCCGGTGGGGACTTCGGTCCCCATCGTCATTTGTACCGCCCGCTTTCGTCCTCCGGGTGTCGCTCCGCGCGGTTTCTTCCGCAGCTGTCGCTGGTCGACGACGAACATGCTGACTGGCGCGCGCTAGACTCCGGACTGGCACGGCCCTGATCGCGGCGCCGTGCCGACATCCCCGCAAGTCCTGAAGGTCCGAGATCATGCGTCTTCGTCGGCAGCTCCTGTTCCTCGTGCTGTGCTGCGTGCACGCCGCGCTGCTTTTCGCCCAGCCGGCCCCGGCGCCGATGCGTGAGGGGGTGCAGGCCCGACTCGACACGCTCGCCGAGCGCGGGCTGTCCGAGTCCGAGCAGCGGGCGGTGCAGCAGCAGCTCGAACAGGCCCTGGCGCAGCTGGAGCGGGCGGCCGAGCGTCGAGCGCAGTTGCAGGCATTGCGCATCCAGCTGCGCGACGCACCCCAGCTCACCGCCGAGGCGCGGCAGGAGAGCGAAAGGCTCAAGCTCGCATCCGAAGCGTCGATGAGCCGCTACGACGGCATGGCGCTCACCGCGCTCGAGAAGGCCTTCGAGCAGGAGGGTGCGCGCCTCGCCGAATCGCAGGAAGCGCTCGCCAGGGCCAATGCCGAGATCATCGCCGCGCAGACCCGCCCCGAGCGGGCGCAGGTCGACATCGCCGCCGACCAGGATCGCATGCAGCAGATCGAGCTCGCATTGGCGAGCGGCCGCGACGAAAACCGCCCGCTCGACGCCGAGCGCCGGGACGCACTCGCCGCGGAATGGCAGGCGCTTGAACTCGCGATCGAGCTGCGCCGCGAGCAGCTGGCGGGCAACAACGTGCTGCTCGATCTCGCCCAGGCCCGCCGCGACCTGCTGACCCTGCGCACCGCCGCGCTCGAGCGGGAGATGGAGGGCCTGCAGGCGCTGATCGCGCAACGCCGCAGCGAGGCGTCACAACAGGCGGTCGCCGAACTCGCGCAGAAGCCGGGCGAAAGCGGGGAGGTCGGCCTGCTGGCACGTGAACATGCCAGCAATGCCGCGCTGTCGGACCGGCTGCTGCAGGCCACCGAGCGACTCAATCTGCTCACCGAACGCAATCTCGCGGTGCGCCGGCAACTCGACGGCCTCGCCCAGATGGAGGCCGCGCTCGAGGAGCAGATCGGCGTGCTCCACGACAGCCCGCTGCTCTCACGCGTCCTCGCCGAGCAGCGGGCCTCGCTCCCCACGCTGCAGCTCGAACCGAAGCTCGCCGACGAGATCGCGGACCTGCGGCTGTATCAGTTCGAGATCAACCAGCAGCGCAGTCGGCTCGAATCGCCAGAAGCGCAGGCGGTCCAGATGCTGGCGCAGACGCCCGCCGGCGGGGTGGAGGCGGCGGATCGGGCGGAGCTGATCGGGCTGCTCGAAACTCGCAGCCTGCTGCTCGAACGCTTGAACCGCGAGCTGAATGGGGTGCTCAACGAGGCGATCACGCTACAGCTCAACCAGGGCCAGCTGGAGACAGTCGGCGCGCGGCTGCGCGAAACGCTCGACGAACAGCTCTTCTGGGTACCGAGCAACCGAGCGGTCGAACTCGACTGGCTCGCCGCCGCCCCCGCCCGGTTGAAGGCGCAGGCCGACGCGATTCCGTGGGGGGCTGGCCTGGCCGAGCTGTGGGCGGGATTGCAGGAGCGCCCCTTCGTCTTTCTGCCCGCGCTGCTGCTGATGGCGGCTCTGCTCTGGCGCAGGCGCTGGCTCGCAGACCGGCTCGCGCGGCTGCATGGCGAGATCAACAGGGTGCGGGTCGACTCGCAGCTGCATACCCCGCTCGCGGTCTTGCTCAATGCGCTGCTGGTGCTGCCCGGCCCGCTCTTCCTCGGACTGTGCGGGCTGGCGCTGCAGCTCGACGGGCGCGGCCAGAATCTCGCGCTGGGCAACGCACTGATCGCCATGGCGCAGGGCTGGATGGTCTTTCATACCGCCTACCGCATCCTCGCCCCCGGGGGCGTGGCCGAGCGGCACTTCCGCTGGCCGGCCGAGGAGGTCGCCATGCTGCGGCGGAAGGTGCGCAGCCTCGGCACGGTGGTGGTGGCGGTGGTCGGCGTCGTCAGCGTCGCCGAGAGCGAGCCGGCGCTGCTCGGCGATGATGTTCTCGGCATGGTGATCGTGCTCGTCTGCTACGGGTTCATGACCTGGCTGATGGGTGGCCTGCTGCATACCGGCGACAGCCGTGACAGCGGCGAGGGCAGCGAGCGCACCGAGCCGTGGCGGATGTTCGTCGGCCTGCTGCTTGCCCTGATGCCGCTCGCGATGATCGTCGCCATCCTCGCCGGTTACTACTACACCGCGATCAAGCTCACCGGCCGACTGCTCGACACCTTGTCGCTGCTGATTCTCTGGCGCCTGCTGTCTGGCGTGTCCGTGCGGGCGCTGTCGGTGGCTGCGCACCGCCTCGCCTACCAGCGCGCCCTCAACCGGCGCGAGGCGGCGGGACGGGAGGGCGCGGACGGCGAGCAGATCGAGGAGCCGGCGCTCGATCTCGACAAGGTCAACCAGCAGTCGCTGCGCCTGGTCCGTCTCGGCCTGCTGATCGGGCTCGTGGTCGCGCTGTACTGGGTGTGGGCCGACCTTATCTCGGTGTTCTCCTACCTCGACAACGTGGTCCTCTACGAATTCGCCAGCGCTGGCGGCGAGGCGGCGGACATGGTGCCGATCAGTCTCGCCGACGCGCTCGGCGCGCTCTTCATCATCGTCGTCGCGCTGCTGCTGGCGGGCAACCTGCCCGGCCTGCTCGAGGTCAGCGTGCTGTCCCGGCTGCAGCTCGCGCAGGGCAGCGCCTACGCGATCACCACGCTGCTCTCCTACATCATCGTCGGCGTCGGCTTCGTCTCGATGCTCGGTACGCTCGGGGTGAGCTGGGACAAGCTGCAATGGCTGGTGGCGGCGCTCTCGGTGGGCCTAGGCTTCGGCCTGCAGGAGATCTTCGCCAACTTCGTTTCCGGCCTGATCATCCTGTTCGAACGACCGATGCGGATCGGCGACACGGTGACCGTGGGCGACCTGTCCGGCACGGTCAGCCGCATCCGCATCCGCGCGACCACGATCACCGACTTCGACCGCAAGGAGATCATCGTCCCCAACAAGACCTTCGTCACCAGCCAGCTGATCAACTGGTCGTTGTCGGACACCGTGACCCGGGTGACGATCACCATCGGCGTCGCCTACGGCAGCGATCTCGAGCTGGTGCGCAGGCTGCTGTTGCAGGCCGCGCAGGAGAACCCGCGCGTGCTCAGGGACCCGGCCCCACTGGTGGTGTTCCTCAACTTCGGCGCGAGCACGCTCGACCACGAGCTGCGGGTGCACGTGCGCGAGCTCGGCGACCGCGTCTCCGCCACCGACGAGATCAATCGACGCATCGATGCTCTGTTCGCGGAGCATGGGATCGAGATCTCGTTTGCCCAGATGGACGTGCATATCCGCAGCATCGACGGCAAGCAGGCCACGCTGCAGACGGTCGCGCTCAAGCCGAAGGGCGGGGACGAGGGCGTCGAGCGCGCGGAGGGGCACGAGGGCGAGCCCGGCGAGAAGCCCTGACGGGCAGCGGCGCGCGTCGCGTCGCCGTGAAACGGGCTCAGCCTGGCCACGCCCGCGCGAGCAGGCCCTGCGCCGCCGCGGGCGTGGCGAGCAGGCCGCCGACCTGGCCGCCCGTCGTGGCGAGGCGGGCGGCGATGAAGGTCTCCGCGACGACGGTCGGCGCGTGGCGCCGCAGCAGCGCCGCCTGCGCCAGCAGCACGAGCTGCATCGCGGTGCGGCGCGCATGCCACTGCGCGTCCGCTGGCGCGTGCAGCTGCGACGCGAGGCCGGCGAGGGCGCGCTGCATCGCCGGCTCGCCCGCGGCCGCGTCGGCGAACTCGGCGAGCAGGGCCTCGAGCGCCTCAGGTTCGCGGCCGAGTGCGCGCAGCACGTCAAGACAGATCACGTTGCCCGAACCCTCCCAGATCGAATTGACGGGCGCCTCGCGGTACAGGCGCGGCATCGGACCATCCTCCACGTAGCCGTTGCCGCCCCATACCTCCATGCACTCGGCGATGAAGGCGATCGCGCGCTTGCAGATCCAGAACTTCGCCGCAGGGGTGACGATCCTGCGCCAGGCGCGCGCCAGCGGGTCCTCGGGCGACGCCACCGCGCTGGCCAGGCGGATGGCGAGCGCGGTGGCGGCCTCGCTCTCGAGCGCGAGTTCGGCCAGCAGGTTGCGCATCAGCGGCTGCGTCGCCAGCGCTCGGCCGAAGGCGCTGCGGTGGCGGGCATGGTGGATCGCCTCGACCAGCGCGCGGCGCATCAGCGCGGCGCTGCCGAGCACGCAGTCGAGCCGGGTCTGCGCGGCCATCTCCATGATCGTCGCGATGCCGCGTCCTGCCTCGCCGACGAGTACGCCGAACGCATCCTCGAACTCGACTTCGGCCGAGGCGTTGGAGCGGTTGCCGAGCTTGTCCTTGAGGCGCTGGATGCGGACGTGATTGCGGCGGCCGTCGGGAAGCCAGTGCGGCAGGAAGAAGCAGCTCGGCCCCTCGTCGGTGCGCGCGAGCACGAGGTGGGCGTCGCAGCCCGGGGCGGAGAAGAACCATTTGTGCCCGACCAGCGCGTAGTGCCCGCCACGGCCGCCGGCGCCGAGCGGGCGCGCGCTGGTGGTGATGCTGCGCAGATCGGAGCCGCCCTGCTTTTCCGTCATGCCCATCCCGATCATCGCCGAGCGCTTCGCCGACAGCGGCAGTTCGCGCGCGTCGTACTCGCGCCCGCGCAGGCGATCGGCGAGGGTGGCGAACAGCGCGCGCTCGCGCTGCAGGATCGGGATGGAGGCGAAGGTCATGGTGACCGGGCACAGCGAGCCGGCCTCGATCTGACCGTGCAGGAAGAAGGCGGCCGCGCGCGCCACGTGGGCGCCGGGCCGGGGTTCGAGCCAGGCGGAGGCGTGCACGCCGGCGCGGTAGAGCAGGCGCAACAGCGCGGTCCACGCCGGATCGAAGACGACGCGGTCGATGCGCTGGCCGCTGGCATCGTGGCTGATGAGCACTGGCGGCCGGCGCTCGGCGCTCGCGGCGAGCTCGCTGGTCTCCGCGCTGCCGAGGATGCCGCCCTGGCGCGCGAGCGCCTCGGCATGCCAGGCGGCCCCTTCGCGCGCGATCGCGGCCTGCAGGGCGGCATCGCTCGCAAAGGGATTCCAGCCGCGCAGCGGCGGCGCCTGGTTGAACACCTCGTGGGTCTGCCACATGACCTGCTCCTCCGTGTGACGACTTTTCAAGCTAGTACATCCGCCAGCGGGGGGAAGGAAGGATTGACGTCCTGGTCCAGGCCGCGCTCACGGATCATGTGGGGGGCATGCGGGGGGACGAATGCGCGCTTGCGTCCCGGGGTAACCCGTCTATGATGAGGCAACATGCATGTCCAGCCGGCACGCAGGCGCCTCTGCCCGCCGGGTCGAGAACGAACAACCGGAGAGCGCCATGAAAGCCCCGTCGATCGCATCGAGTGCCGTGCTTGTCTCCCTCAGCCTGGCGGTGCTTCCGGCCAGCGCAGAACCCGTGCCACTTTCCGCGGCCAGCCGGCTCGTCCAGCCGACCGCAGCCATCCAGGCGGCAGCCGTCGCGCCCGCCGCGGTCAAGGCGGTGGTACCGTCGGCGGCTAACTGCAGGGCCGATGCCGAGTGCAGACAGAAGATGAAGCTCGGCCTGCTGCTCGGGCTGCTGGTTCAGGGGCTCAAGCCCTAGTCTGCAAGCCTCGCCGGCCGACCTAGTCGGCTGCGGGGCCGCGTCGATTCGGCCGGCCTCCGCCAAACAACCGCAGTGCCAGCTTGCGCGCCTCGTCGAGCAGCAGCACCGAGGACCCCACGGCTGCGGCCCGGCCCCAGTCGGCGAGGCTCAGCGGCACGGTATGAAACACCGCCTGAGCCGGCGGCCAATGAACCACTACGATCTGCAGTGCCAGCACGCTCAGGATTGCCACCCAAAGCTTGCCGTTACGGAAGAAATGGCGGTTGAAGGCGCTGCCGAATTCGGCGCGGGCGTTGAAGGTGTTGAAGAACTGGAACAGCACGAAGGTGGTGAAGGCGAGGGTGAGCGCGTAGGCGTGCCCGCCCTGGTGCTCGCCCCAGGCGTAGGCGCCGAGCGTGCCCGCAGCCATCGTCACGCCATACATCAGCAGGCGGGCGAGGCGAGGACCGGTCAGGATCGCCGCATCGAGCGCCCGCGGCGGCGCCGACATCGCGCCGGGGCGGGCCGGCTCGAGGCCGAGCGTCATCGCCGGCGGGCCGTCCATGATGATGTTGACCCAAAGGATCTGCACCGCGGTGAACGGCGTCGGCAGGCCGAACAGCGGCGCCGCCAGCACCGTGAGGATCGCGCCGATGTTGGTCGATAGCTGGAAGCGCACGAACTTGACGATGTTGTCGTAGATCGCGCGGCCTTCGCGTACCGCCTTGACGATGGTGGCGAAGTTGTCGTCGGTGAGCACCATCGAGGCCGCTTCCTTGGTCACCTCGGTGCCGGTGATTCCCATCGCCACGCCGATGTCGGCCGCCTTCAGCGCCGGTGCATCGTTGACGCCGTCGCCGGTCATCGCCACCACATGGCCGGCATCCTTGAGCGCCTTCACGATGCGCATCTTGTGCTCGGGTGCGACGCGGGCGAATACGGCGGTGCGTTCGACCAGGGCACGCAGCTCGAGGGGCTCGAGGCCCTCGATCTCGTGCCCCTCGTGCGCCTCGCCCTCGAGGCCAAGCGCCGTTGCGATCGCGGCTGCGGTGGCGCGGTGGTCGCCGGTGATCATCTTCACCGCGATGCCCGCCCGGTGGCAGACGCGGATCGCCTCCGCGGCTTCCGGGCGTGCCGGATCGACGATGCCGACCAGGCCGACGACCACCAGTTCCTGCGTCCACGGCATCAGGTCGACGGCGGGGTCGAAGGCGTCGACGGGGATGTCGCGGCCGGCGAGGGCGAGCACGCGCATCGACTCGCCGGCGAAGCGGGCGTTCTCGGCACGGAAGCGCTTCCGCGCGGCAGCGTCGAGCGGCATCGGGCCGTTGGCGGAAAGATAGTGGGTGGCACGCGCCAGCACGACGTCGGGCGCACCCTTGAGCCACATCCGCACCCGCTCGTCGTCGCGGTGAAAGGTGGCCATGAACTTGTGTTCGGCGTCGAAGGGGATCTCGGCGAAGCGCGGCATGGCGTCGGCGAGTCCTTCGGCGTCGGCGCCTGCGCGGCTCACCAGGGCGAGGAGGGCGCCCTCGGTAGGGTCGCCGATCAGTGTGCCCCCATTGATGCGGGCATCGGCGCACAGGGCTGCCGGCATCAGGAGGGGCACAAGGTCGGGTGTAGCCTCGCCGTCGTCGGCAGCGATGCGACCCTCGCCGTCGTAGCCCTCACCCTCCACGCTGAAGCGACGGTCCTGGAAGAACAGGCCGCGCGCGGTCATCTGGTTGAGGGTCAGGGTGCCGGTCTTGTCGGAGCAGATCACCGTGGTGCAGCCGAGGGTCTCGACCGCGGCGAGCTTCTTGACGATTGCGTTGCGCCCGGCCATGCGGCGCATGCCGAGCGCCAGCGTCACCGTCACCACGGCCGGCAGGCCTTCCGGGATCGCCGCCACCGCGAGCGCGATCGCGGTCATCGCGGTCTGCATCAGGTCCTCCCCGCGCGCGACGCCGACCGCGAACATGAGCCCGACCACCACCCCGGCGATCGCCGCCAGGCGCTTGCCGAGACGGTCGAGTTGCTGCTGCAGCGGGGTCGCGGATTCCGCCTCCTCGGCGAGCATGCCCGCGAGCCGGCCCATCTCGGTGCGCATGCCGGTGTCGGTGACCATCGCCTCGAGCCGCCCGCGGGTAAGGACGGTGTTCATGAACACGAGATTGCTGCGTTCGGCGAGCGCGGCGCCGCGATCGATCTCGTCATGCCGCTTCGCCACCGGGTGCGACTCCCCGGTGAGCGCAGCCTCGGCGACCTCCGCCCCATGGGCCACGATCACCCGTCCGTCCGCCGGGACGCGATCGCCCGCCTCGAGCAGCAGGACGTCTCCCGGCACGAGCTTGTCCGCGGGCAGCTCGACCGTGCGACCGTCGCGCCGGACACGCGCCACCGGCGCGAGCATGTTGCTCAGCGCTGCGAGCGCGGCTTCGGCGCGATGCTCCTGAACGAAGCCGAGCGCGGCGTTGATCAGCACCACCGCGCCGATCACGAGCGCGTCACGAATCTCGCCGACGGCACCGGCAAGCACCGCGGCGCCGATCAGCACGAGGATCAGGAGGCTGCGGAACTGGTCGAGGAATTTCAGCCACGCGGGGCGCGGCGGCGTCGCCGCCAGACGGTTGGGGCCGTGGCGTTCGAACCGTGCGCCCGCCTCGGCGGCACTCAGCCCGCGCGCCGGATCCACTCCGAGGCCGCGCGCGGCGCTGCCTACCGACAGCGCGTGCCACTCCCGCCGTTCTGCCGACGCCGTGCTCGTCCCCGGTACGCCCGCGTCGTCCATCAGCCCTCCGGGCGGTCCACATCGGTCTCCGCGCCGTTCGTCGGCGGCGGCTCGGGAGCCCGGGTGGCGAGCACCTTGTCGATGCGCTTGCCGTCGAGGTCGATCACCTCCAGCCGCCACTGCTCCCAGGTCACGATGTCGCCGGTCTGGGCGAGGCGGCCGAGCAGCCACATCAGCATCCCGCTGAGGGTGTGGTAGCGGCCCTTTTCTTCCTCCGGTACGTTCTTCAGTCCGAGGCGGTCCTTGAGCTCGAGGATCGGGATCAGGCCGTCGAGCAGCCAGGAACCGTCCTCGCGCTGCACCGCCCAGGCCTCGTCAAGGCCGTGAGGATGGAACTCTCCGGTCACCGATTCGAGCACGTCGTACAGCGTGACCATGCCGAGTACCTCACCGTATTCGTCGATGACGAAGACCATGTGCGTGCTCGAGGCGCGGAATTGGTCGAGCAGCTCCATGCCGGTCAGCGATTCGGGCACGTAGACCGCCGGCTGCAGGTTGCGGGTGAGGGTGGGGGTGCCGCCCTTGAGGGTCTGGTTGAACAGCTGCTTCGAGGTGACGATGCCGAGAACCTCCTCCAGGCCGCCTC
Organism: Thauera phenolivorans; assembly: GCF_001696715.1. Classification (GTDB taxonomy): domain Bacteria; phylum Pseudomonadota; class Gammaproteobacteria; order Burkholderiales; family Rhodocyclaceae; genus Thauera; species Thauera phenolivorans. Next base: position 464,206 of record NZ_MBFM01000003.1, read on the forward strand.
GGCACACCGGGAAGCGCGAGTGCTCGGACTCCGCCATGCGCACGAGGTTTTCGTCGAGCGGGCGATTGACGTCGAGCCATACGATGTCGGCACGCGGCACCATCAGCGAGCCGATCAGGCGGTCGTCGAGGCGGAACACGTTGCGCACCATCTCGTGCTCGCTCTTCTCGATGATGCCGGCCACCGAGCCTTCCTCGAGCATGGCGTGGATCTCTTCCTCGGTGACGCTGGGCGAGGCCTCGTCGCGCTTGCCCAGGATGCGCAGCAGGAAGGTGGTGGACCAGCTCAGCAGATGGACGAAGGGGCGGGAAGCGATCGCGAGCGCGTTCATCGGCCGTGACACGAGGCGGGCGATGCCTTCCGGGTTGATCTGGGCGATGCGCTTGGGGACCAGTTCGCCGATGACGATCGACACGTAGGTGATCACGATCACGACCAGCGCGGTGGCGCCGATCTCGCTGCCGCGCTGCTCCAGGCCGAGCGTCTGCAGCCAGGTGGCGAGCGGTGCGGCGAGTGCGGCCTCGCCGACGATGCCGTTGAGGATGCCGATCGAGGTGATGCCGATCTGGATCGTCGACAGGAAGCGCGTCGGTTCCTCGCCGAGCCTGATCGCCAGGGTGGCGCCGCCGTCGCCATCCTCGGCAAGGCGGGCGAGCCGTGCCCGACGGGCGGTGACGAGCGCGATCTCGGACATTGCGAACACGCCGTTGAGCAGGATGAGAGCGATCAGAACGAAGATTTCCATGAGCCTCGGGGCTGCGACGAAACGCGGTCGTGGGACCGCCTGGCCGCGGCCATGTGGAATGCGTGGGAGAGGGTGTGGCGAATGGGCAGGCGCGAGCCGTAGGGCCGCGTGGACGTGCGGTGGAACGCGCGCATGAACGGGACGTTCCCGTGCAGGGCTGCGCGATGGCTGGCGGCGCTAGATCGCGCGGAAGATTCTGGCTCCGGCTCGGGCGGACCGGCGTCGGCGGCGGGCGGGACGCTGGCGCCGAGAGTGAGGGAACTGCTGTCCATGGCAACGGGTGCGATCCCGTCAGACACCTTCTTGAGTCGATACGGTTCCGATGATGCCGGAACTCCGGCGCAATGTCACCGGCGTTGCAGCGCAGTGGGCTGCGGGCGCCGAGCGCGCGCAGCGGCGCCGATTCTCGCTCAGGAAGATGACATCAGGGTGTCGACCAGCGCGCGCATGCGGCGCCAGTGCGAGCCCTCCCAATAGACCCGGTCGCAGTGCTCGCAGCGACTGAAGCGCGTGTGCGCGGCACGCACGCGGGGTGGCAGTCGCGCTTCCACCGCCGCCTTGTCGACCGCGTGCAGCAGGCCGTTGCAGCGCATGCAGCGGCTGAAGGGGCGGGCGCTGCGCGCGAGCTGGAGTCGATCGAACAGCTCGGCGAGTTGCAACCGTGGCTTGAGCGCATGGACGTAGCAGCCGTGCGTGATGGCGCGATGCTTGAGCAGCTCGCGGTCGCGGCTGAGCACGATGCGGCCTTCGCGCTCGGCGATCGCCGCGATCTCGCGGTCGGCGAAGCCGTTGTCGTAAAGGGTGTCGAAGCCGGTCATGCGCAGCAGGCGGGCCAGTCCGCCGAGGTGGGCGTCAGCGACGAACCGGGTCAGCCGCAGCGGCTGCGGGCGCACCCGCAGCAGGGGGGCGATGTCGAAGGCCTCGAAGCGCGGATACACCGAAACGCGATCGCCGTCTTGCACCAGGCGGTCGAAGTCGACCGACTCGCCATTGACCAGCACCAGCTCGACCTCGGTGTGCGGCACGCCAAGCGCTTCGATCGCGTGCTTGACCGTGGCCTTGTCGGCGCAGGCCGCCGTGAACGCGACCCGACGGCGCGGCGGCGGGAGGAAATCGTTGAGCTCCGCGTAGAAGCGAAAGTGCGCGCTCGCGCCCATCGGCGCACCCCCGTCAGGCCGCGGGCGCCGGCACGTAGCCGAAGCGCGAGGGCATCTCGGCACGCGCCACGTATCGCAGCGGCAGCCCGTTCCACCAGACGTCGCCGGCGCCGGCCATCACTGCCATCAGCGCGTCCTCCTCGGCGGTCTCGCCGCTCGACGTACGGCAGTCGGAGAGGAAGACGGCGAGGTCGCGATCATCGACCAGGCCGATGCCGGCTCTGGTATCGAGCAGCGCGTTGCCCTCGTCGTCGAGCAGCGCCGCGCGGACCTCGCCCGCCGGGGACCCGGTGTGCGTGCTCGGGCTGCCGTCGGTGTCGAGGCGGAGCACCCACGGCGTGTATTCGAGCGCCACGTAGACCTTCTGCGGGCCGTTGTCGACCAGCCAGTTGCCGGCTTCGTCGCGCCGATAGTGCTGGTTGAGGAAGCGGATCAGGCCGGCGTGCTCGACGCGTTCACCGCGCAGCGCCCAGTTGCCGCGACGATCGAGCGAGAGCCAGCCGTAGCAGGCGGGAACGTCCGGCCAGCGCGGCGCGCCGCCGGAAGCGGGGATGAAGGACATGGTCGTGGAAAACCCGATCGGAGACGGGCCGCGGGGCGACCCTGCTCCCTCAGTGTAGTAGACCCCGCCACGCAGGAAAAACGCCACCCGCGGGTGGCGTTCCGGTTGTGGCGGACCGGCGCCCGCGCACCGCGTTCAGGCCGCGTCGAGCGCCTGCTCGAGGTCGGCGATGATGTCGTCGATGTGCTCGATGCCGATCGACAGCCGCACCATGTCGGGCGACACGCCGGCGCGGGCGAGTTCCTCGGGCGAGAGCTGGCGGTGGGTGGTCGATGCGGGGTGGCAGGCGAGCGACTTGGCGTCGCCGATGTTGACCAGCCGGGTCACCAGCTTGAGCGCGTCCTGGAAGCGGCCGCCGCCCTCGAAGCCGCCCGCCACGCCGAAGGACAGGATGCCCGAGGCGCGGCCGCCCATGTACTTCTGCACCAGCGCGTGATCGCGGTGGTCGGGCAGACCGGCGTAGTTCACCCAGGCCACCTTCGGATGCCTGCTGAGGAACTCGGCCACCTTCAGGGTGTTCTCGCAGATGCGGTCCATGCGCAGTGCGAGCGTCTCGATGCCCTGCAGGATGAGGAAGGAGTTGAAGGGCGAGATCGCCGCACCGGTGTTGCGCAGCGGCACGACGCGGGCGCGCGCGATGAAGGCGGCGGCGCCGATCGCCTCGGTATACACCACGCCGTGATAGGACACGTCGGGTTCGTTGAGGCGGCGGAAGCGCGTCTTGTGCTCGGCCCAGGGGAACTTGCCGGAGTCGACGATGGCCCCGCCGATCGAGTTGCCGTGGCCGCCGAGGTACTTGGTCAGCGCATGGACGACGATGTCGGCTCCGTGCTCGATCGGCCGGCACAGGTAGGGCGAGGGCACGGTGTTGTCGACGATCAGCGGCACGCCGGCCCGGTGGGCGACCTCGGCGAGGCGCTCGAAGTCGGTGACGTTGCCCAGCGGGTTGCCCACCGACTCGCAGAAGATCGCCTTGGTGCGCTCGTCGATGAGGGCGGCGAAGGCCTCCGGGTCCCGGTAGTCCGCGAAGCGCACCTCGATGCCGAGTTGCGGCAGGGTGTGGGCGAACAGGTTGTAGGTGCCGCCGTACAGCGTCGATGCGGAGATGATGTTGTCGCCGGCCTCGGCGATGGTCTGGATCGCATAGGTGATCGCCGACATGCCCGAGGCCACCGCGAGCGCGCCGATGCCGCCTTCCAGTGCTGCCACCCGCTGCTCGAGCACCGCGGTAGTCGGGTTCATGATGCGGGTGTAGATGTTGCCCTGCACCTTGAGATCGAAGAGGTCGGCGCCGTGCTGGGTGTCGTCGAAGGCGTAGGAGGTCGTCTGGTAGATCGGCACCGCCACCGCCTTGGTGGTCGGATCGGGCGAGTAGCCGCCATGGACGGCGATCGTTTCGAGTTTCATGCGCGGGGTCTCCCCTGTTCGGTCGAACTCGGGAGTATAGCGACTGCGCATCGGCGGCCGGAAGGCGGGTTCCCCGCGTGCCGCTTTCGCGCCTGGTGTTGCCCCCGGGCGTGCGCGGGATCAACATGGCAGGTGCCCGTCGGGCAAGCGCATGGGGGCGGCCGGTCCGGCCGTCCGCGAATCATGGGAGAGCAAGGATGAGCAACAACAAGACCCGCAGCGCGCTCCGCGCCGGGCTCCAGCAGGAAGACGCCGCGGTGGCAGAGCGCCTGCCGGAAGTCGCGCAGGGAGGCGCACCGGCACCCGAGGCGAATGCAAGCCCGGCGCGCAAGCCGGCAGCGAAGCGGGCCGCGGCGACGAAGGCGAAGCCGGTCGAAGCGCGGCCGGCTGCCGCAGCGGCGGAGAAGGCCGAGGTGGCGAAGGCGGCGCCCGCCAAAGACGGGGCGGCCGGTGCGCCGGCGGCGAAGCCGGCTCGCCGCCGCGCTGCGCCCAAGGCCGCCGTGCCGGTCATCGAGGCCGTCGTCGCCGAGGCGGCGGCTGCGAAGGCCGAGCTCGAGGCGGCGCGCAAGGACAAGCGCGAGAAGGTGGTGCGCGATTCCTTCTCCCTGCCCAAGCGCGAACACGCCCTGATCAAGACGCTGCGCACGCGGCTGGCAACCTCGGGGCGGCTGGCGAGCAAGTCCGAGGTGCTGCGCGCCGGCCTGGTCCTGCTCGCGGAACGCACCGGCGACGAACTCGCGCTGCTGGTGGAGTCGCTGGCGGTGGTGCCGAAGGGGAAGGGCAAGAAGTAGGGCGGGTTCAGCCGCACACGCGGTCGGGGGCGAACTCGACCGCGACCAGCCCGCGCAGCGCGTTGCCCGCATGGAGCCGGCGCGCACCGGCGAGGTCCCCGAGACGCAGCACGGCTTCACGGGCCTCGCCCTTTTCCAGCAGGCTGCGGCGCAGCACGCCGTCGAGCGCGCCGCTTTTGAGCGGTGGGGTCAGCAGCACGCCCTCGCCGGTGTCGAGGAAGATCGTGCTGCGCGCGCCTTCGGCGACCTCGCCGCGCTCGTTGAGGAAGAGCGCGTCGAAGCAGCCGGCCGCGTCCGCCGTCCGCAGCGTGGCATCGTAGAGCGCCCGCGCGCTCGTCTTGTGGCGCAGCAGCGGATCGTCGGCGCGCAGCCGCGCGCGGGCGAGGCCGAGCCGGAGCGGGCCGGGCGGCAGCGGGGCGAGCGGTGTCGCGGTGATCCGCGCCTCGCCGGCGGGCGACAGTTCGAGCCGTACCCGGTGCGGGCCGGCGAGCCCGCGCGCATGGGCGAGCAGCGCGTCGCGCAGTCTTTCGGGCGCGCAGGGCATGCCGAAATGCGCGGCCGAAGCCGCCAGCCGCGCGAGGTGCAATTCGAGGAGCGGATACGGCATGTCGCCGCCGGGCGTGCAGCGCAGGGTCTCGATGAGGCCGAAGGGCGGTGGCAACCCGGTGAGGAAGCGACCCTTCAGCAGGCATTCCTCCCACTCGGCGGCGGGGTCCGAATCGGCGACGATGCCGCTGCCCAGGCCGAGCCGCGCGCGGCCGCCGGCGGCGATCTCGAGGGTACGGATCGGCACGTTGAAGCAGAAGTCGCCGTCCGGTGCGAGCCAGCCGATCGCGCCGCAGTAGACGCCGCGCGGTGCGTTCTCGAGAGCGCGGATGACCTCCATCGCACGGATCCTGGGTGCGCCGGTCACCGAACCGCAGGGGAAGAGCGCGCGCAACACCGTCGCGAGTCCGGCGGCCACCGGCGACGCGCTGATCGCCGAGCTCATCTGCCACACGGTGGAAAAGCCCTCAATGTCGAACAGCGCATCGACGCGCACGCCGCCGGGCGGCGCGAGCCGGCCGAGGTCGTTGCGGATCAGATCCACGATCATCAGGTTCTCCGCGCGGTTCTTCTCCGAGTCGCGCAGCGTCTGCGGGTCGTCGCTGCGCGCGGCAGTGCCCTTCATCGGCCGGCAGTGCAGCCGCTCGCCCTCGCGGCGCACGAAGAGTTCGGGCGAGCGCGACAGCAGGGCGATCCCGGGGTCGAGGATGCAGGCGCCGTGGCGCACCGGCTGCGCGGCCCGCAGGCGCTGGTAGAGCGCGAGCGGGGCGCCCCAGGCCTCGCCTTCGAGCGGCCAGGTGAAATTCACCTGGTAGCAGTCGCCGGCCTCGATCAGGCGGTGGATTTCGGCCACCGCGGCGAGGTAGGCCTCGCGCCCGATCGCCGGCCGCAGCGCGGCAATGCCGGCGAGGCGCTGGTGTTCGTCCAGCGCGGCGACGGCGCGTGCGAGCCGCGCCTCGGTGTCGGCGGGGCTTCGCCAGCGGCCGTGCTCGAACACCCAGGCCTGCAGCAGCGGGCCGGCGGCGGGTGGCAGCAGCGGCGTGAGGCGGGGTTCGAGCAGGTAGCCGAGCTCGTAGGCGGCGGCGATCGCCACCCAGCGGCCGGCGGCGCGTGCGGCCTCGATCGAGGCCAGGGTGGCGTCGAGCGTGTCGGCATGCGCGCAGACGAGCTTGTCGCACGGCGCTTCGAGCCACAGGTCGCCACTGCCGGCGAGATTGTCGTCGAAGAGGGCGAAGGTGGCGCCGGCGGCGGGCGGGGTGGGCGAATCGGGCACGGAGGGCATGGCGTGGCGAGGGCGGGTGGGTGCGGGAGGCCTGGAGGGGCGAAGGCGAAAACGGCGAGGGCAGCGTCGTAGCCCACGGGCCACCACAGCCACCAATGTAGCAAGGATGGCCGCCGCGCTGCTGCCCGCCTCAGTGGAAATCCCGGCTGCGCGCGTCGAGCGCGCCGAGCATCGCGCTGTGGTCGACCAGCCGTCCGGCGACCAGATGCACCACGCTGCCCTGGCGGCTGACCTGGCCGTAGACGCCGAGCAGTCGGGCACCGAGCACGATCGCGCGCTCGCGCTCGAACAGCTCCCTGCGCACGATGACGTTGATCAGCCCGGTCTCGTCCTCCAGGGTGACGAACATCGTCCCCTTCGCGGTGCCGGGACGCTGGCGGCAGGTGACGAGGCCGGCGCTGCGGGCGAGCATGCGGTCGGCGGCCTCGGCGATCGCACTCGCGGGCAGGAAGCGCAGCCGCTGCAGGCGCGCGCGCAGCAGGGCGAGCGGATGGCGGCCGAGGCTGAAGCCGAGCCGCGCGTAGTCGGCGAGCAGTTCGCGCGCCTCGGTCGGCGGCGCCAGCGTGGCGGCGACGTCGGCGCCGGGCGCGTCGGCGAGCAGGCCGGGCAGCGGCGTGCCGCCGGCGGCCTGCCACAAGGCCTGGTGGCGGTGGCCGGCGAGGCTCGCCAGCGCGCCGCCGGCGGCCAGCGTGCGCAGGGTGCCGGCGTCCAGCACCGCGCGGCGGGCGAGGTCCTCGACGCCGGCGAAGCGCCCGGTGGCGCGCGCGGCGACGATGCGCGCGGCCGCTTCGCTGGCGAGGCCGCGCACCATGCACAGGCCGAGGCGGACCGCCGGCTGGGGCGTCATCGGGCAGGTCGCGCCGGCGGCGTCAGGGGGTGGTGGCTCGCTGGCGGAGAGCGGGGCGGACGAGGGTGGCCCGGATGTCGGGGCCTCGGCGGGCACGGCCGCCGCCTCCAGCGTGCAGTCCCAGTCGCTCGTGGCGACGTCGGGCGGGCGCACCTCGATGCGATGGCGGCGGGCGTCCTGGATCAGCTGCGAGGGCGAGTAGAAGCCCATCGGCTGGCTGTTGAGCAGGGCGGCGAGGAAGGCCGCCGGCTCGAAGCACTTGAGCCACGCCGAGGCATACACCAGCAGGGCGAAGCTGGCGGCGTGAGATTCGGGAAAGCCGTAGCTGCCGAAGCCCTCGATCTGGCGGCACAGGCGTTCGGCGAACCCGGCCTCGAAGTCACGCTCGGCCATGCCCTCGAGCAGCTTCCGGCGATAGCGCTCGAGCTCGCCCTTGCGCCGCCAGGCACCCATCGCGCGCCGCAACTGGTCGGCCTCGCCGCCACTGAAGCCGGCTGCCACCACCGCGAGCTGCATGACCTGCTCCTGGAAGATCGGTACCCCCAGCGTGCGGGCGAGCACCGCGCGGATCTCGGGGCGGAGCTCGGCGAGCACCGCGTCGATACCGAGGCTGAGGACGCGCTCGCGCGCCTGCAGGTAGGGATGGACCATGCCGCCCTGGATCGGGCCGGGGCGCACGATCGCCACCTCCACCACGAGATCGTAGAAGCGGCGCGGCCGCAGCCGCGGCAGCATGGTGAGCTGGGCGCGCGACTCGACCTGGAACACCCCGATCGTGTCGGCGCGCGACAGCATGTCGTAGACCTCGGGCGCCTCGCGCGGGATGGCGGCGAGGCTGAGCGCGCGGCCGCGCCAGGCGGAGGCGAGCGCGAGACCGCGGCGCAGCGCCGACAGCATGCCGAGCGCGAGCACGTCCACCTTGAGCAGGCCGAGCGCGTCGAGATCGTCCTTGTCCCACTGGATCACGGTGCGCTCGGCCATCGCCGCGTTCTCCACCGGCACCAGCTCGTCGAGCCGGCCGCGGGCGATGACGAAGCCGCCGACGTGCTGCGACAGATGGCGCGGAAAGCCGATCAGCTCCTCGGTGAGCGCGCGCAGCCGGCGCACCGGCGGGCTGTCGGGGTCGAGGCCGGCCTCCGCGATGCGCTCGGGCAGCAGCCGGCGGCCGTCGGACCACACGTGGCCGCGCGACAGCCGGTCGAGCTGGTCGTCGCCCAGCCCGAGCGCGCGGCCGACGTCGCGCAGCGCGCTGCGCGGCCGATAGCTGATGACGGTGGCGGCGAGCGCGGCGCGCTCGCGGCCGTACTTCGCATAGAGGTACTGGATCACCTCCTCGCGGCGCTCGTGCTCGAAATCGACGTCGATGTCGGGCGGCTCGTCGCGCTCGCGCGAGATGAAGCGCTCGACCAGCATGATGCCGAGCTGCGGGTCGACCTCGGTGATGCCGAGCGCCCAGCACACCACCGAGTTGGCGGCCGAGCCGCGGCCCTGGCACAGGATGCCGGCGCCGCGGGCGAAGCGCACGATGTCGTGCACCGTGAGGAAATAGGGCTCGTAGCCGAGCTCGGCGATGAGCGCGAGTTCGTGCTCGACCTGGCTGCGTACCGCGGGCGGGGCGGGGTCCGCGGCCGGCGCCGGCGGCTGCGCGGTGGCGGCGGGCAGGGCGACCGCGGCGTGGGTGCCGTCGCGCCGGTAGCGCCAGGCCAGCCCGCCCTCGACCAGGCGGCGCAGCCAGGCGGGGGGCGTGTGGCCGGCGGGCACCAGCTCGTCGGGATACTCGTAGCGCAGCTCGGCGAGGCTGAAGCGGCAGCGCGCGGCGACCTCGAGCGTTTCGGCGAGCAGCGCCGGCGGATAGCGGCGGGCGAGGGTGGCGCGCTCGTGCAGGCGGCGCTCGGCGTTCGGGGCGAGCCGCAGGCCGGCTTCGGCAACCGTGCAGTGCAAGCGGATCGCGGTCAGCACGTCGGCCAGCGGGCGGCGGGCGGCGTCGTGCATCAGCGCCCCGCTGGCGGCGAGCGCGGGGATGCCGGCGGCGCTGGCGATCCGCTGCAGCATCGCGATGCGGCGACGGTCGAAGCCGTCGAGCACGCAGCTCGCCGCCAGCCAGGCGCGGCCGGGGAACAGCGCCGCGAGCCAGCGCGCGTCGGCGAGCAGGGCCTGCGCCGGGGAGGGGGTCGGGTCCGGGGCGGGGGCCTCGTCGGTCGCGGGCCAGGCTTCGTCCGGCGCGCCGACGCCGTCGGGCGCGGCGACCGCCTCGGGCAGGATGCCCGCCGGCGGCACGAGCAGGGCGAGCAGGCCGTCGAGCCCGGCGGCGGCCAGGCCGCGGCGGTCGAGCCGGTAGCGGCCCTTGGCGGCGGCGCGCCGGGCGTCGGTGATCAGGCGCGAGAGGCGGCCGTAGCCGGCGCGGTCCGCAGCGAGCAGCACCAGGCAGGGGCCGTCCTCGAGGCGGATCTCGCTGCCGACGATCAGCCGGGGGCCGCCGGGATGCGCGCGCAGCGCGCTATGGGCGCGCACCACGCCGGCGAGTGAGCACTCGTCGGTGATCGCCAGCGCGGCATAGCCGTACTCCGCCGCCCGCGCGACCAGTTCCTCGGGGTGGGAGGCGCCGCGCTGGAAGCTGAAGTTGGACAGGCAGTGGAGTTCGGCGTAATCGGGAGTCACGCTTTGACTGTACAAAAATACAGTCAAAGCGGCAAGCCGGTCCCCGCTTCCGGCCGCCTCGCCGCACGCGGCTCAGCCGTCCGCCTCGGCCTGCTCGGCCAGCCGCGAGGCGAGCGCCATCAGCGCCCCGCCGTGCTCGAGGCCGTCGATGAAGCGGCGCGGGATGGCGCGGATGCCGACCTGGGCGCCCGCCAGCGCGCCGGCGAGGATCGCGCGCGCCTGGTTCTGGCCGCCGCCGTTGACCGCGTGCAGCACCGCCGACTCGAAGTCGCCGGCGAAGCGTGCGGCGAGATAGTAGGCGGCGGGGAACTGGTGATAGACCGCACACGGCATGCCGTACAGCAGCGACACCTTCCACGCCGGCTCGATGCGGATGTCGGGGTCGCGTGCCGCGCGGGCGATCGAGGACACGCCGAGCAGGGCGTCGGGTGAGGGGAAGCGGCCGGCGACCGGCGCCTCGGCCTCGTCCGCGCGCGGCGCCTGCAGGTCATTGGCGGTGACGCTGTGGAAGGGCAGTTCGCCGGTCTTCACCCGCGCCATCAGCTTGTTCGACAGCGTGCCATCGAGCGGCTCGCCCTCGACCAGCATGCCGAGGATCGCGCCGAAGGCGACCGTCATCGCCACCACGGTGCCGTCGGTCTGGGTCAGCACGGTGTTGGCGCCGACCGCGGCCGCGAGCGCGGCGGGCCGTCGCGCGAGACGGATCGCGATCGCCAGCGTGCGCTCGGCGGCCTCGGTGGTGTCGGCATTGCCGCCGACCCCGTCCCAGGGCAGGCGTTCGCCGACGCGCTTGCGCCAGGCCTCGCGGATCGACTGGCTGGTGTAGCCGCCCGGCCCGCTCATCGGCTGGCCATCGAGCAGGGTGAAGAAGTCGTCGAGGCGGCGGCAGAAGTCGGCTTCGTCGTAGCCGTCGCAGGCGACCAGGGATTCGGCGGTCAGGTGCAGCAGGATGCCGGCCTGCGAGGACTGCCCCGCCTTCATGCCGGCATGGTAGCGGCCGGGCCGGGGCGCGGTGTAGTCGGTGATCCAGTCGCCGAACTCGGCGTGCAGCTCGTCGAGGTCGTAGTACCAGTGCGGGCCGAGGGCGAGGGCGTCGCCGATGAAGGCGCCCATCAGGGCGCCGGCGGCACGGTCGTGGAAGTCGGCTTGAGGCATGGCGGTTTCTCCGGCATGAACGAAGGGTGACAGCCGCGGCGTTCGCCGCGCCTTCGGGGCGCTTGCCCGCGCCGCGGCCTTGGCGCAAGGTTCACCGTAGACCATCACGGCAAGCCCCACCACGACGATGAAACCGCTTTTCCCCCGCACCCCGCTGCTGGCCGGCACCGATGTCGAGGCCATGCGCGCCGAGCTGCTGAGCTACTTCCACCAGACCTTCGACCGCTACGAGTCCCTCTTCGGAATCCTCGCCGGCGACGAGGCCTATTACCGCAAACCGATCGCCCTGCGTCATCCGCTGATCTTCTACTTCGGCCACACCGCGACCTTCTTCATCAACAAGTTCATCCTCGCCGGCCTGATCGAGCAGCGCATCGACCCGCGGCTGGAATCCATGTTCGCGGTCGGTGTCGACGAGATGAGCTGGGACGACCTCGACGAGGCGCGCTACGCGTGGCCGACGGTGGCCGAGGTCGCCGACTATCGCGACAAGGTCAGGGCGGTGGTCGAGCGCGTGATCCGCGACACGGCCTTCGTCCTGCCGATCGGCTGGAAGGACCCGATGTGGGCGGTGTTGATGGGCATCGAGCACGAGCGCATCCACCTCGAGACCTCCTCGGTGCTGATCCGCCAGCATGCGCTCCACTACGTGAAGCCGCATCCCGCGTGGGCGCCGTGCCGCGAAAGCGGCGAGGCGCCCGCCAACGCGCTGGTCGACATCCCCGCCGGCCGGGTGAGGCTGGGACGCAACTTCGACGAGCCGATCTACGGCTGGGACAACGAGTACGGCTACCACGAGGCCGGGCTGCCCGCCTTTCGCGCCGCCCGCTACCTGGTCAGCAACCGCGAGTTCCTCGCCTTCGTCGAGGCCGGCGGCTATGGCGACGACGGCCTGTGGGACGAGGAAGGCCTGGGCTGGCGCCGCTTCGCCCGCGCCGAACATCCGGGCTTCTGGGTACCGGCGGGCGGCGGCTGGCGGCTGCGCCTGCTCGCCGAGGAGGTGCCGATGCCGTGGGACTGGCCAGTGGAGGTGAACTGCCTCGAGGCCCAGGCCTTCTGCCGCTGGAAGGCGCGCGAGAGCGGGCTGCCGGTGCGGCTGCCGACCGAGGACGAGTGGCACCGGCTGTACGACCACGCCGGCCTCGCCGACGTGCCGCACGACGCGCCCGCCAGCGCCAACCTGCACCTCGACCACTGGGCCTCGAGCTGCCCGGTGAACCGCTTCGCCCACGGCGAACTGTTCGACGTGGTCGGCAACGTCTGGCAGTGGTGCGAGACGCCGACCTATCCCTTCGACGGCTTCGAGGTGCATCCGATCTACGACGACTTCACCACGCCGACCTTCGACGGCCGCCACAACATCATCAAGGGCGGCAGCTGGATCTCGACCGGCAACGAATCGCGCCACGCCTCGCGTTACGCCTTCCGTCGCCACTTCTTCCAGCACGCGGGCTTTCGCTACATCGTCAGCGAGGCGCCGGCGATCCATCCCGCTTCGTCGTACGAGACAGATGCGCTGCTCTCGCAGTACGCCGAGTTCCACTACGGCGACGAGGCCTTCGGCGTGCCGAACTTCCCGAAGGCGGTGGCGGAGATCGCGATCGACGCCCACCGCCGCTTGGGCAACCGCCGCTTCGCGCGCGCGCTCGATCTCGGCTGCGCCACCGGGCGGGCGAGCTTCGAACTCGCGCGCGCCTTCGACGAGGTGATCGGCATCGACTTCTCGGCGCGCTTCATCCAGGCCGGGGCGAGGTTCGCCGAGACCGGCGTGCTGCGCTACACCCTGCCCGACGAGGGCGAGCTGGTGAGTTATCACGAGCGCCGGCTCGATGTCCTGGGCCTGGCCGAGACGGCCGGCCGCGTCGCCTTCTGGCAGGGCGACGCCTGCAACCTGAAGGCGGTGTTCGCCGGCTTCGACCTGATCCTCGCCGCCAACCTGATCGATCGCCTCTACAGCCCGCGCCGCTTCCTCGCCGACGTGGCGCACCGCCTCGTGCCGGGCGGCCTGCTGGTGCTGGCCTCGCCCTACACCTGGCTGGAGGAGCACACCCGGCGCGAGGAGTGGATCGGCGGCTTCAAGAAGGATGGCGAGTCGTACACCACGCTCGACGGCCTCAAGGACGTGCTCGCCGGCGACTTCGAGCTGGTGCAGGGGCCGCAGGCGGTGCCCTTCGTGATCCGCGAGACGCGCCGCAAGCACCAGCACACCCTGTCCGAGCTGACGGTGTGGAAGCGACTCGGCTGAGTCACTCGACCCGGTAACGCTCCAGCCAGTGCGCGTAGGGCGCGGGCAGCACCCAGGTGGGGCGCTCGACGCCGACCGCGCGCGCGGCCTGCAGCGGCCAGTGCGGATTGGCGAGGTGGGCGCGGCCGACCATCACCAGGTCGAGCCGGCCGTCGCGCACGCTGGCTTCGGCAATCGACGGCTTGTCGATGCCCCAGGCCGAGGCGACCGGCAGCGCGGCCCCGCGGCGGACCTGTCCGGCGATCGGCACGAGGAAGGCGGGCGCCCAGGGGATGTTCGCCTCCGGGGTCGAGAAGCCGACGCTGACGCTGAGCAGGTCGAGGCCCTCGCGCTTGAGCTTGCGCGTGAGTTCGATCGACTCCGCGAGCGTTTCCTCGTCGCGGCCGTCGTACTCGATCACGCCGAAGCGGGCGGTCAGCGGCAGGTTCTCCGGCCACACCTCGCGCACCGCAGCCAGGGTCTCGAGCAGGAAGCGGCTGCGATTCTCGAGGCTGCCGCCGTAGGCGTCCTCGCGCCGGTTGGCGTACACCGAGAAGAAGCTCTGGCCGAGATAGCCGTGGGCGAAGTGCAGCTCGAGCCACTCGAAGCCGGCATCGCGCGCGCGCCTCGCCGCGGCGACGAAATCCGCGCGCACGCGGGCGATGTCCTCGAGCGTCATCTCGCGCGGCACGCGCGGCAGGTTGGCGCCGAAGGCGATCGCCGAGGGCGACAGGGTCTCCCAGCCGCGCGCGTCGTCCGCGGCGAGATGGTCGTCGCCTTCCCATGGCCGGTTGGCGCTGGCCTTGCGGCCGGCGTGGCCGATCTGGATGCCCGGCACCGCGCCGGCGGCCTTGATCGAGGCCGCGATCGGTGCCAGGGCGTCGGCCTGGGCGTCGTTCCACAGGCCAAGACAGGCCGGGGTGATGCGGCCCTCCGGCGAGACCGCGGTGGCCTCGACCACGACCAGGCCCGCGCCGCCGCGGGCGAGGGCGGGGTAGTGCACCCGGTGCCAGTCATTGACCACGCCGTCGGTGGCCATGTACTGGCACATCGGCGGGATGGCGATGCGGTTGCGCAGGGTGACGTCCTTGAGCTTGAAGGGCTGGAAAAGCGCCGACATGGGCGGGTCCTTTCAGATGTGTTCGATGGGTTCGGGGGGGCGGTGAGCGGGGCGGCTCAGAGGCTGGCCTGGAGGATGCGCCGGGCGAGGGCGGGATCGATCGCGCGGTCCTCGCCGAGCGCGGTCATGCCGTGCGCCTCGAGCCGGGCGATGATGAGGTCGATCGCCTCGGCGCCGATGCCGTAGTCGCGCAGCCGGGTCTTCACGCCGAGCGACTCGAAGAAGTCGCGCGTCTGTGCGATCGCGCGCTCGATGCGCTCGTCGGCGCTGCCGGAGTGGATGTTCCACACGCGGGCGGCGTACTGCAGCAGCTTGTCGCGCTTGACCTCGCGGCGCAGCGCGAGCAGCGAGGGCTGCACCACGGCCAGGGTCTGCGCATGGTCGAGGCCGTGCAGTGCGGTGATCTCGTGGCCGATCATGTGGGTCGCCCAGTCCTGCGGCACGCCGGCACCGATGAGGCCGTTGAGCGCCTGGGTCGCCGCCCACATCAGGTTCGCGCGCACCTCGTAGTTCCCGGGCTCGGCGAGGGCCTGCGGGCCGACCTCGATCAGCGTCTGCAACAGGCCTTCGGCGTAGCGGTCCTGCACCGGCGCGGCGGCCGGGCGGGTCATGTACTGCTCCATCACGTGCACGAAGGCGTCGACCGCGCCGTTGGCGATCTGGCGCGGCGGCAGGCTGTAGGTCTTGACCGGGTCGAGCACCGAGAAGCGCGGGAACACGAGCGGGCTGGCGAAGCCGAGCTTGGCCTGCAGCGACTTGCGGGTGATCACCGAGAAGCAGTTCATCTCCGAGCCGGTCGCGGGCAGGGTCAGCACGCAGCCCATGGGCACCGCCTGTGCGATGTGCTTGCCGTAGGTCTCGAGGATGTTCCACGGCTCGCCGTCGTAGCCCACCGCGGCGGCGACGAACTTGGTGCCGTCGATCACCGAGCCGCCGCCCACCGCGAGGAGGAAGTCGAGCTTCTCGCGACGCACCAGGGCGACCGCCTCCATCAGCGTCTCGTAGGCCGGATTCGGCTCGATGCCGCCGAAGCGCTGCACGCTGCGGCCGGCGAGGGCCGCCTCGACCTCGGCGAGGGTGCCGTTGCGTTCGGCGCTGCCGCCGCCGTAGAGCACCAGCACGCGGGCGTCGGCGGGGACGAGTTCGTCCAGGCGGGCGATGCTGCCCTCGCCGAAGACGATGCGGGTGGGGTTGTAGTAGTCGAAATTGAGCATCTTGCGTCCTTTGCGGGATGTGGACCGTGTTCGGCGTCGGGCAGACCGGGGGGCCGGCCGACGGGCGGGAAATCTTCAGTTCGAGAGGATCTGCAGGCTGGCTTCCCAGGCCTGGTCGAGCGGCTCGGCGGTGCGCTGCAGCTTGGCGAGCAGGCTCGCGCCCAGCCAGAGCTGGTACAGCGTCGTCGCCGTTTGCGCGGGGGCGGCGCGCGCGGGCAGCGAGCCGTCCTCCACGCCGGCGGCGATGCAGGCGGCGAGGCGGGCGATGACCTGCCCCGTGCCTTCGCGCAGGGTCAGGCGCATCGCCTCGGAGAGGTCGGCGACCTCGGCGGCGAGCTTGACCACGAGGCACTTCTGCTCGGGGCAGTCTTCGGCCTGCGTCTCGCGCCACTCGCGGAAGTAGTGCAGCAGTCGCTCGCGCGCCGGCAGGTCGGGGGTGGCCAGGAGGGTGTCGAGCTGGCGCAGATAGTGGTCGAAATAGTCCTCGAGCAGGGCCTGGCCGAACAGTTCCTTCGACTTGAAGTAGTGGTAGAAGGAGCCCTTCGGCACCCCGGAGGCCTGCAGCAGCTCGCTCAGGCCGACGCCGGAAAAGCCCTTCGCCGCGATGATGCGGTGGCCGGTGTCGAGAATGTGCTGGCGGGTGTCGGCGTGGCGTGTGCTCATGCCGGCCAGCTTACGCCCGAATAGACCGGTCGTCTAGTTCCGGCGACGCCATGTGTGGCCACGGCCCCGGGATCGTGCCGTGCCCCGCCTTACATGAAGTGCAGGCCGACCTGGAACAGGCGTTCGGCCTTCTTCACCAGGCGCTTGGCGGTGCAGAAGACGATCACGTGGTCGTCCGGCTCGATCACCGTGTCGTGGTGGGCGATGATCACCTCGCCGTAGCGCGTCACCGAGGTCCAGTCGTCGGACGGGCCGACGACGACGGGCTCGCCGATGCGACGGACGATCGCCGCGACCGTCACCCCGCGCGGCCAGCCGATTTCGTCGATGCGGCGGCCGACCACGCGCGAAGTGCGCACATCGCCGTGGGCGACGATCTCGAGCGCCTCGGCCGCCCCGCGGCGCAGCGAGTGCACTTCGGCGACGTCGCCGTGGCGCACGTAGGCGAGCAGCGAGCCGATCGACACCTGCGCCGGCGACAGACCGATGTCGATCGGTCCGCCCTCGATCATCTCGGCGTAGGCGCGGCGGTTGATCAGCGCCACCACCCGCTTGCAGCCGAGCCGCTTGGCGAGGCTGCCGGCCATGATGTTGTCCTCCTCGTCGTTGGTCAGCGCGACGAACAGGTCCATCTGCGCGATGTTCTCCTGCTCGAGCAGGTCCTCGTCGGTGCCGGTGCCGTGCAGCACCAGGGTGTGGCCGAGCTCGGCGGCGAGCTGCTCGGCCCGCTCGGCGCGCCCCTCGATGAGCTTCACCTCGTAGCGCCGCTCGAGCTTGCGCGCCACGCGGGCGCCGATGTTGCCGCCACCGGCGATCATGATCCATCGCACCGGTTCGGTCATGCGACCGAGCCCGTTCAGCACCGGGCGGATGTGCTCGGCGGCGGCGAGCAGGAAGACCTCGTCGCCGGGCTCGATCAGGGTGTCGCCGTCGGGGACCACCGGCCGGTCGCCGCGGAAGATCGCCGCGACGCGCGCGTCCAGCTCGGGCGGCAGCACTTCGCGCAGGTAGCTCACCGGCTTGCCGGCCATCACCCCGCCGCCATGGGCGCGCACCGCCACCATGCTGACCCGCTCGCCGGCGAAGCCCAGTACCTGGAGCGCTTCGGGGAATTGGATCAGGCGCTGGATGTAGTCGGTGATGACCTGTTCCGGGCAGAGCGCGAAATCGACCGCAAAATTGGCCTTCGACAGCAGCTCGGGGTCCTCGAGGAAGTCGCGCGAGCGCAGCCGGGCGATGCGCGTCGGCACGTTGAAGCGGTGCTGGGCCAGCTTGCACGCGACGAGGTTGGCCTGGTCGCTCTGGGTGACCGCGATCACGAGGTCGGCGTTGTCCGCGCCGGCCTCGCGCAGCACCGAGGGCGTGGCCGCGTTGCCGGTGACGGTGCGCACGTCGAGCCGGGCCTGCAGTTGGGCGAGGCGGGCGCCGTCCTGGTCGACGAGGGTGATGTCGTTGCGCTCCGAGGCCAGGGCCTCGGCCACGCTGGCACCGACCTGGCCGGCACCGAGAATCAGGATGTTCATGCTTCGTCTCCCGCGTTCAGGGACGCCAGAAAGCCGGTGTCAGCACCACCAGCAGGGTAAAGATCTCGAGCCGGCCGAGCAGCATCGCGAAGATGCACACCCAGGTCTGGAAGTCGTCGAGCACCGCGTAGGTGGTCGCCGGGCCAACCGCGCCCAGCCCCGGACCGGTGTTGTTGATGCAGGCGACGACCGCGCTGAAGGCGGTGATCGCGTCGAGGCCGGTGAGGGCGAGCAGCAGGGTCAGTACGACGATGCACACCATGTAGACGAAGGCGAAGGCGAGCACCGCGAAGAGGATGTTCTGCGGTGCCACCCGGCCGCCGATGCGCACGCTGTGCACCGCGTTCGGATGCATCGCGCGCACGATCTCGCGATAGACCTGCTTGTACAGCAGCAGGGCGCGCGCCATCTTGATGCCGCCGCCGGTCGAGCCGGCGCTGGTCGCGAAGCTGCACAGGAACAGCATCCACAGCGGGGCGAAGATCGGCCACTGGGCGTAGTCGACGCTGGCATAGCCGGTGGTGGTGGCGATCGATACGACGTTGAAGGCCGCATGGCGCAGCGCGCTCGCCCAGTCGGGATAGACGTCGTTGGCGCGGATGAAGAAGGCGACCGCGAGGATCGAGAACAGGCTGACCGCGATGAACCAGCGCGCCTCCGGGTCGTTCACGTAGGGCCGCAGCGAGCGCCCGTGCACCGCGAGGAAGAGGGTGCCGAAGTTCATGCCGGCGATCAGCATGAAGGCGACCGCCACCGCCTCGAGCGCCGGCGAGTCGAAGTGACCGAAGCTCGCGTCGTGGGTCGAGAAGCCGCCCAGGCCCATGGTCGAGAAGGAGTGGCAGACCGCGTCGAACCAGCCCATGCCGGCGAGCCGGTAGGCCAGCAGGCATAGCAGGCTGGTGCCGAGATAGACGACGTAGAGGCCCTTCGCGGTCTCCGAGATGCGCGGGGTGAGCTTGGCATCCTTCATCGGTCCGGGCGTCTCGGCCTGGAACATCTGCCGCCCGCCGATGCCGAGCAGCGGCAGGATCGCGATCGCGAGCACGATCAGGCCCATGCCGCCCAGCCACACCAGCTGGTGCCGCCACAGGTTGATCGACATCGGCAGATGGTCAAGTCCGGACAGCACGGAGGCGCCGGTCGTCGTCAGGCCCGACATCGTCTCGAAGTAGGCGTCGGTGAAGCCGAGGCCGAGCTCCAGCATCAGCGGCAGGGTGGCGAAGGCGGGCAGCACGGTCCACACCAGCACCACCATGAGGAAGCCGTCGCGCACGCTCATCTCGCGGCTGGCCCTGCGGTAGCGCGCCCACAGCAGCAGGCCGCACAGCATGGTGAGGCCGAAGGCTTCGTCGTAGGCGGCGTGGGCGCCGTCGCCGACGGCATAGGAGAGCAGCAGCGGCGGCAGGAAGCTGAGCCCGAACAGCATCACGATCATGCCGAGGGCGCGCAGGACGGGGGCGAAGCGGTTCACCGCGGGGCCTCAGGTCACGAACCGGTAGCCGACCCCGGTTTCGGTCAGGATGTGGCGCGGCTGGGCCGGGTCGTCCTCCAGCTTCTGGCGCAGGTGGCTGATGTAGATGCGCAGGTAGTGGCTGTTGTCCCCGCCCGAGGCGCCCCAGACCTCGCGCAACAGCCTGCGCTGGGTCAGCACCTGGCCGGGATGGCCGAGCAGGATCACGAGCAGGCGGTACTCGGTCGGCGTCAGGTGAACCGGCTCGCCGTCGCGCTCCACCCGCCTTTGCGTCAGATCCACCTTCACCCGGCCGAAGGCGAGCTGCGGCGGCTGCGCCGCCGCCGCCGGCTGGCGGCGGAGCAGGGCGCGCACGCGGGCGCGCAGCTCGCCGACGCCGAAAGGCTTGGTGAGGTAGTCGTCGGCGCCGGCGTCGAGCGCATTGATCTTGTCGTGCTCCTCGGTGCGCGCGGACAGCACCAGCACCGGCGCCTGCGACCAGCCGCGCAGGCGGCGGATGAAATCGACGCCGCTGCCGTCGGGCAGGCCGAGGTCGACGATCGCGAGTTCGGGCGGAGCACTCGCGGCCCCGGCGAGGGCGGCGGCGAGCGTGCCCGCCTCGAGCACGGCGCAGCCCTCTTCCTCGAGCGCGAGGCGCACGAAGCGGCGGATCTGCGCCTCGTCCTCCACCAGCAGCACGCGCGGCACGGGCTCGTTCATGAGACCTCCAGTTCCAGCCGCGGCGGTTCGCCCCGGGGCAGGCCGAAGACGACGCAGGCGCCGCCCCCGCTGCGCGTTTCGGTGCGGATTGTGCCGCCGTGGGCGTCGACGATCGCGCGGCAGATCGCCAGGCCGAGCCCGGTGCCGGGCGTGTTCGCGGCGAGCGGGCCGCGGACGAACATGCCGAACACGTGGCCGTCGTCCCCGGGCGGGAAGCCGGGGCCACGGTCGCACACCGCTACCTCGACCGTGCCGTCGGCGATGGCGGCGGTGATCGCGATCCCGGAGGCGGGCGGCGAATACTTGGCCGCGTTGTCGAGCAGGTTGCACAGCACCCGCTCGATCAGCACCGCGTCGAACGCCAGCAGCGGCAGTTGCGCCGGCAGTTCGACCCGCACGGGGTGACCGGCGAGCGCATCCTGCAGCAGCTTCAGGCTGCTGCCGACGACCTCCTCGAGCGGCTGCCATTCCTTGCGCAGGCGAATCGGCCCGGCCGAGAGGCGGGCCATGTCGAGCAGCTTGGTCACCCGCTCGGCGAGGCGCGCGGCCTGGTCGCGCAGCGCGGCGGCGGTCTCGAGCGCCGGCGCGGGCAGCGGCGGCTTCACCAGGGTCAGGGAATCGGCGAGGCCGACGAGCACCGTCAGCGGCGTGCGCAGATCGTGCGAGAGCGCCGACAGCACCGAGCTGCGCAGACGCTCGGTCGCCGTCTCCAGCTCGCTGCGCTGCGCGACCTCGACGTAGTGCAGGCGCTCGATCGCGATCGCGGCGAGCGAGGCGAGCGCCTCGAGCAAGGCGGGCTCGTCGTCGTGCCCCGCGGCGAACGGCGGGAGTCGAAGCGCGAGCACGCCGCGCACCGCCATCGGCGCGGCGAGCGGCAGGTACACGGTTCCGGGCGCGGCCGGGGGGCGGAGGGTCTGCCCCGTTTCGCGCGCGCGCGCGGCGGCCGCTTCATCGAACCACGCGAGGGCCGCGCCGGGCGCGGGCAGGGCGTCGACCCGCAGCCGGCTCTCGCCGCCGAGCTCGTCCGCGACGAAGGCGCGCACCGCCTCGTCGACCTGCCCGGGTGCGAGCGCGCCCGCGAGCCGGCGTGCGACCTCGTACAGCGCGCGGCTGCGCCGCTCGCGCGCACCGGCGACCTCGGCCTGCCGCTTGAGCCCGGCGGCGAGGTGGGCGGTGAGCAGCGCGGTGGCGAGCATCACCGCGAAGGTGATCAGGTACTGCAGGTTGCTGACCGCGAGCGAGAAGCGCGGCGGCACGAAGAAGACGTCGAACAGCACGACGGCGAGCACCGCGGCGACGATGCCCGCTTCCCGGCCGAGACCGACCGCCACCAGCAGCACGGTGAGCAGGAAGGGCATCACCATGTTGGCGAGGTCGAGCGTGCCGCTCAGCGGCGCCGCGATGAGCGCGGTAGCCGCGCAGGCGAGCGCCCCCAGCACCATGCGCTGGGGGCGGTTGAAGCGTTCGGCAGCAGGCTTGGCAATCGGCATGGGGCGATCCTCCCGGAGCGGTCGGCGCGCGCTCCGGATCTGCGAACGATTCTGACAAAGCCGGTGTAAAAACGGCGTATAGATTGGCCCGCGTCGGGACGACGCATCGGCCGCCGCAGGCTTGATCCAGATCATGTCCGGCGCGCGGGCCCGGTTTATAGTGTGCAGCGCACAACAAAATTCGTGCATTCCCGCCGCCCGCCGGGCACCCCGGCGCATGCGGCCAGTCGCCGAGGACCCGACGTGACCCGCATCATCGACATCACCGAGCTCGCGCTGCGCGACGCGCACCAGAGCCTGCTCGCCACCCGCATGGCGCTCGAGGACATGATCCCGGCCTGCGCCGACATCGACCGCGCAGGCTACTGGTCGGTGGAATGCTGGGGCGGCGCCACCTTCGACGCCTGCATCCGCTTCCTCAACGAGGACCCCTGGGAGCGCCTGCGCACCTTCCGCCGCCTGCTGCCGAATTCGCGCCTGCAGATGCTGCTGCGCGGGCAGAACCTGCTCGGCTACCGCCATTACGAGGACACGGTGGTCGACCGCTTCGTGGACAAGGCGGCCGAGAACGGCATGGACGTGTTCCGGGTGTTCGATGCGCTCAACGACATCCGCAACCTGCAGCGCGCGATCGCCGCGGTGCGCCGCACCGGCAAGCACGCCCAGGGCACGATCTGCTACACGGTGAGCCCGCTGCACACGGTGCAGGGCTTCGTCGACATGGCGCAGCGCCTGGTCGAAATGGGGTGCGACTCGATCTGCCTGAAGGACATGGCGGCGCTGCTCAAGCCCCAGCCCGCCTACGACATCGTGCGCGGCATCAAGCAGGCCTGCGGCGAGGACGTGCGGGTGCATGTGCACACCCACGCCACCACCGGCGTCACCCTGGTGAGCCTGATGAAGGCGATCGAGGCCGGCGCCGACTGCGTCGACACCGCGATCAGCTCGCTGAGCATGGGCCCGGGCCACAACCCTACCGAGAGCCTGGTCGAGATGCTCGAAGGCACGGGCTTCGAGGCCCGCCTCGACAAGTGCGCGCTCAAGCGCATCCGCGACCACTTCGCCGCGGTGCGCCCGCGCTATGCGGAATTCATGTCCAACATCCATGGCGTCGACACCGACATCTTCGACAGCCAGATTCCGGGCGGCATGATCTCCAACATGGAGAGCCAGTTGAAGCAGCAGAAGGCCGCCCACCGGCTCAAGGAAGTGCTGATCGAGGTGCCGCGGGTGCGCGAGGACGCGGGCTTCCCGCCGCTGGTGACGCCGTCGAGCCAGATCGTCGGCACCCAGGCGGTGTTCAACGTCATGATGGGCCGCTACAAGGCGGTCTCGGGCGAGTTCGCCGACCTCATGCTCGGCTACTACGGGGCGGCGCCTGGCGAGCGCGATCCCGAGGTGGTCGCGCTCGCCGAGGCGCAGGCGAAGAAGCCGCCGATCGAGTGCCGGCCCGCCGACCTTCTCGAGCCCGAATGGCAGGCGCTGCGCGAGGCGGCGATCGCGTTGCCCGGCAGCGACGGCAGCGACGAGGACGTGCTGACCCACGCGATGTTCCCGCAGGTCGCGCCCAAGTTCTTCGCCAGCCGCGCCGAGGGCCCGAAGAACCTCGGCAAGGCGCCGGCGGACTCCGCCGCGGCCGCAGGAGGCGCCGCGCCTGCCGCCGGCAGCGCAGGCAGCGGGCCGGTGCGGGCGCCGATCACCTACGACGTCAGCGTCAATGGCCGCTCCCATCGCGTCTCGGTGACACCGGTCGGCTGAGTGCGGCGCGCGCCGCGCACGACATCCCACGCAATACGAAGGAAGAGGGTCGCATGAACAGCATGCAGGACAAGATCGCCGATCTGCAGCGCCGGCGCGCCGAGGCAGAAGCCGGCGGCGGCACCGAGCGCCAAGCCAGGCAGCGCGAGGCGGGCAAGCTCACCGCGCGCGAGCGGGTCGCCGCGCTGGTCGACGCCGACAGCTTCGACGAGGCGGGCCTGTTCGCCACCCACCGCGCGACCCTGTTCGGCATGGCGGACAAGGTGCTGCCGGCCGATGGCGTGATCACCGGCGCCGCGGCGGTCGACGGCCGCCTGGTGCATCTGGCGAGCCAGGACTTCACCGTCGCCGGCGGCTCGGCGGGCGAGGTGCATTCGACCAAGGTCGCCGAGATCATGCACATGGCGCTGAAGACCGGTTCGCCCTTCGTCTTCATCAACGACTCGGGCGGCGCGCGGGTGCAGGAAGGCATCGACTCGCTGTCGGGCTACGGCAAGGTCTTCCACGCGAATGTGCTGCTGTCGGGCGTGGTGCCGCAGGTGGCGCTGGTGTGCGGCCCGTGCGCGGGCGGCGCGGCCTACAGCCCGGCGCTCACCGACTTCATCATCCAGACCCGCCAGTCCCAGCTCTTCATCACCGGGCCGCAGGTCATCCGCCAGGTCACCGGCGAGAAGGTGAGCGCGGAGCAGCTCGGCGGCCCCGACGCCCACATGCGCCTGTCGGGCGTGATCCACTTCATCGCCGAGGACGACCGCCACGCGGTGCTGCTGTGCCGCAAGCTGCTGAGCTTCCTGCCCGCGAACAACCTCGAGGACCCGCCGCAGGTCGCCGGCGACCCCGCGGTGGAGCCGAACCCGCTGCTCGAGACCCTGGTGCCGGCGCAGGCGCGCCAGGCCTACGACGTGCGCCGGGTGATCGCCGCAGTAGTGGATTTCGCCGACTTCCTCGAGGTGCAGGCCGGCTTCGCGCCCAACATCGTGGTCGGTTTCGCCCGCATCGGCGGCTGCACGGTCGGCGTAGTCGCCAACCAGGCCCTGGTGCAGGCCGGCGTGCTCGACATCGACGCCTCGGACAAGGCGGCGCGCTTCATCCGCTTCTGCAATGCGTTCAACATCCCGCTGCTCACCTTCGTCGACGTCCCGGGCTTCCTGCCCGGAGTGCGCCAGGAGCACGCCGGCATCATCCGCCACGGCGCCAAGCTGCTGTTCGCCTACGCCTCGGCGACCGTGCCCAAGATCACCGTAATCCTGCGCAAGGCGTATGGCGGCGCCTACGTGGCCATGTGCAGCAAGGATCTCGGCGCCGACCGGGTGTTCGCCTGGCCGACCGCCGAGATCGCGGTGATGGGCGCGGAGGGCGCCGCCGAGATCGTGTTTCGCAAGGAGATCGACGAGGCTGCGCAGCCGGAGCAGAAGCGCCGCGAGCTGATCGACGATTACCGCGAGACCTTCTCGAACCCATACGTGGCCGCCGCACGCCGGCTGGTGGATGCGGTGATCGAGCCGGCGCTGACGCGCCGTCACGTCGCCCAGGCGCTGGAGTACCTGCGCAACAAGCGCGAACTGCGGCCGCAGAAGAAGCACGGCCTGATGCCGCTGTGAGGAGGACGCGATGAACGACACTGAACGCCTGCTCACGGTGATCGAGGCGCTGCGCGCGGAGGTGCGCAGCCTCGGCGAGCGCGTCGCCGGCCTCGAGACGCAGCTCGTCGCCGCCCCGAATGCGCGCTCGCCCGCCGCCGCCGGCGTGGCCGGGGAGGGGCCGACCGAGGAGGAGCTGCTCGCGATTTCCGCCGCGATCGCCGCCTTCCTCGGCTGCCGCGCGAAAATCCGCCAGGTGAGGTTGGTGCGCTCGGCGACCTGGGCCCAGGTCGGCCGGGTCAACATTCAGGCCTCGCACCACGTCCATTGAGGGAAAGCGCGTGAAACTCCGCATTCAGATCAACGACAAGACCTTCGAGGTGGACGTGGAGGTCGCCGAGGCCGACCACGCCACCCTGCCGCCGGCCTATCCGGTCGGCTCGGCGGCGCTCGCCGGCAGCTTCGCCGGCGCCCCGCCGGCGTCAGGCACGATGACGGCGCCGCCCGCGGATGCGGCCGGCGCGGCGGTGGACGAGGAGAAGGTCTGTCGCAGCCCGGTGTCGGGCATCGTCATGCGCCTGATCGCCCAGCCCGGCCAGAGCCTGCAGGTGGGCGACCCGCTGATGGTGCTCGAGGCGATGAAGATGGAAACCAACATCACCGCGCCGATCGCCGGCCGCGTCGCCGCACTGCGCGTGGCGCAGGGCGACAACGTGCAGGCCGGGCAGGTGGTGGTGGAGTTCGAGTAGGGGGCGGGAGGCCGGCTCCTGTGCTAGGAATGAATTACCGCATTCGGTGCACGACCCCGGGCATCCACCGGGCAAGGAGGCGATCATGACCGGCGCACAACTTCCGAACGAACGACTGGAGACGCTGATCCGCGACTATTGCGCGGCGTGGAGCGAACCCGATGCCGACAGGCGACTGGAGATACTGCACCAGGTGTGGTCGCCCGACGGCATCTACACCGACCCCAACGGTCACGTCGAGGGCCGGCCGCATCTGTCGGCGCACATCGGCAAGGTCCTCGCCGAATCCCTGCCGGCGGGCGCGCGCATCGTGCCGGCGAGCCATGCCGACGCGCATCACGACGAGTTCCGCTTCGCCTGGAAGTCGGTGCTGCCCGACGGTTCGGTGTCGCTCGAGGGCGTCGACTTCGGCGAACTGGATTCGCACGGCCACATCCGGCGCATCGTCGGTTTCTTCGGCGCGCTGCAACCGATCGGGGCGTCGCCGCCCGGCGCGACAGACGCCGCGTGAACGGAATACTGCCGGCGCCGCACGCATGCGCGACGCCGGCAGTGCGGTCCGGCCTCAGGCGAGGTCGAAGCGGTCGGCGTTCATCACCTTGGTCCACGCGGCGACGAAGTCACGCACGAACTTCTCCTTGCTGTCGTCCTGGGCGTAGACCTCGGCATAGGCACGCAGGATCGAGTTGGAGCCGAACACCAGATCCACCCGGCTCGCGGTCCACCGGGTGGCGCCGGTCTTCCGGTCGACGATCGCGTAGCTGTTGCGCCCGGTCGGCTTCCAGCTGTAGGCCATGTCGGTGAGATTGACGAAGAAGTCGTTCGTCAGCGTGCCGGCGCGGTCGGTGAACACGCCGTGCTGGCTACCGCCGTGGTTGGTGCCGAGCACCCGCATGCCACCGACGAGGACGGTC
>NZ_MBFM01000003.1:490770-504186 GCF_001696715.1 Thauera phenolivorans
TCGCTCGAGGGCGTCGACTTCGGCGAACTGGATTCGCACGGCCACATCCGGCGCATCGTCGGTTTCTTCGGCGCGCTGCAACCGATCGGGGCGTCGCCGCCCGGCGCGACAGACGCCGCGTGAACGGAATACTGCCGGCGCCGCACGCATGCGCGACGCCGGCAGTGCGGTCCGGCCTCAGGCGAGGTCGAAGCGGTCGGCGTTCATCACCTTGGTCCACGCGGCGACGAAGTCACGCACGAACTTCTCCTTGCTGTCGTCCTGGGCGTAGACCTCGGCATAGGCACGCAGGATCGAGTTGGAGCCGAACACCAGATCCACCCGGCTCGCGGTCCACCGGGTGGCGCCGGTCTTCCGGTCGACGATCGCGTAGCTGTTGCGCCCGGTCGGCTTCCAGCTGTAGGCCATGTCGGTGAGATTGACGAAGAAGTCGTTCGTCAGCGTGCCGGCGCGGTCGGTGAACACGCCGTGCTGGCTACCGCCGTGGTTGGTGCCGAGCACCCGCATGCCACCGACGAGGACGGTCATCTCGGGGGCGGTGAGGCCAAGCAACTGGGCGCGGTCGAGCAGCATCTCCTCGGGCTGGACCACGTAGTCCTTCTTCAGCCAGTTGCGGAAGCCATCGGCGAGCGGTTCGAGCACATCGAAGGATTCGACGTCCGTCATTTCCAGCGTGGCGTCGCCGCGTCCCGGAGCGAACGGCACCTCGATGTCGACGCCGGCCGCCTTCGCGGCCTGCTCGATGCCGACGTTGCCGCCCAGCACGATGACGTCGGCCACGCTGGCGCGGGTGTCGGCCGCGATCTTCCCATAGACCTCGAGCACCTTCGCCAGGCGCGCCGGTTCGTTGCCTTCCCAGTCCTTCTGCGGGGCGAGGCGGATGCGTGCGCCGTTCGCACCACCGCGCTTGTCCGAGCCGCGGAAGGTGCGCGCGCTGTCCCACGCGGTGCTCACCAGTTCGGCGATCGACAGGCCGCTGGCGGCGATCTGCGCCTTCACCGCGGCGATGTCGTAGTCCTTGCGGCCGGCCGGGATCGGGTCCTGCCAGATCAGGTCCTCGACCGGTACTTCGGGACCGAAGTAGCACGACTTCGGGCCGAGGTCGCGATGGGTCAGCTTGAACCAGGCGCGCGCGAAGACCTTCTCGAAGTAAGCTTGGTCGTTGCGGAAGCGCTCGGCGATCTTGCGGTACTCGGGGTCGAACTTCAGCGCCATGTCGGCGTCGGTCATGATCGGCTTGCGGCGGATCGAGGGATCCTCCACATCCACCGGCATGTCCTCTTCCTTGATATTGACCGGCTCCCACTGCCAGGCTCCCGCCGGCGACTTCTGAAGCCACCAGTCGTGCTTGAAGAGCATCTCGAAGTAGCCGTTGTCCCACTGCGTGGGGTGGGCGGTCCACGCGCCCTCGATGCCGCTGGTCACGGTGTCGCGGCCGATGCCGCGGGTCTTGTGGTTCATCCACCCGCAACCCTGCTCCTCGACGTCGGCGCCCTCCGGTGCGGCGCCGAGATTGGCCGCGTCGCCATTGCCGTGGCACTTGCCGACGGTGTGGCCGCCGGCGGTGAGCGCGACCGTTTCCTCGTCGTTCATCGCCATGCGGGCGAAGGTAACGCGCATGTCGTGGGCGGTCTTGAGCGGGTCGGGCTTGCCGTCCACGCCTTCCGGATTGACGTAGATCAGGCCCATCATCACCGCGGCGAGCGGGTTCTCCAGGTCGCGCTCGCCCGAGTAGCGCGAGCCTTCACTGCCGCTCGGGGCGAGCCATTCCTTCTCCGAGCCCCAGTAGGTGTCCATTTCCGGATGCCAGACGTCCTCGCGGCCGAAGGCGAAGCCGAAGGTCTTGAAGCCCATCGACTCGTAGGCCACGTTGCCGGCGAGGACGATGAGGTCGGCCCAGCTGATCCTGTTGCCGTATTTCCGCTTGATCGGCCACAGCAGGCGGCGCGCCTTGTCGAGGTTGGCGTTGTCGGGCCACGAGTTGAGCGGCGCGAAGCGCTGGTTGCCCGAGCTGGCGCCGCCCCGGCCGTCGGCGATGCGGTAGCTGCCCGCGGCATGCCAGGCCATGCGGATCATCAGGCCGCCGTAGTGCCCCCAGTCGGCCGGCCACCAGTCCTGGCTGTCGGTCATCAGCGCGGTCAGATCCTTCTTGAGCGCCGCCACGTCGAGCTTCTTCAGCGCTTCACGGTAGTCGAAGCCCGGCCCCATCGGATTCGTCTTGCTGTCGTGCTGGTGCAGGATCTCGAGGTTGAGCGCATTCGGCCACCAGGCCATCACCGAGCTGCCCGCAGCCGTGTTGCCACCGTGCATCACCGGACACTTGCCGCCCGTGTTCATGTCGTTTTCGCTCATGTTCAACTCCTTGTGATTGGCCGAGGTTCGCGAACAGCGTGATCGATGGAAAAGCCTTCGTGCAGCCTTGTCGCGCTGCGGGGACGATTTCTTGTCGCCACCCATCCGTGTGCAACAAAAGACTAGCATTGTTGCGTCGTAGCGGATGCAATGAGGGTCATTGGCCCAGCCTATTCGTACGCCGCCGCGCACGCTTTCCATTCCTCTGCGAGATACATCGATGGACCTGCCCGAGCACCAACTCACCATGACCGTCCTGATGACACCCGATACCGCGAACTTTTCGGGCAAGGTGCACGGCGGCGCCATCCTCAAGCTGCTCGACCAGGCGGCCTACGCCTGCGCCAGTCGCTATGCGGGCCGCTACCTGGTCACGCTGAGCGTGGACCAGGTGATGTTCCGGCAGCCGATCCTGGTCGGCGAGCTGGTCACCTTCCTCGCCTCGGTGAACCACACCGGCAACTCGTCGATGGAGATCGGCATCAAGGTCATCGCGGAGGACATCCGCGCCAGGGTGGTGAGGCATGTCAACAGCTGCTTCTTCACCATGATCGCGGTCGATGACGATGGGCGTCCCACCAAGGTGCCGCCGCTGAATCCGCAGACGCCCGACGAACGCCGTCGCTTTGCTGCGGCCGAATTGCGGCGCGCGATGCGGCGCGATATGGAGCACAAGTTCGCCGAGGTCCGCGGCCTGCACTGATCGTCGCGACCCGCTGCGGGGCGCCGCGGCGTGACGGCCCGGCGCCCGCCGGATAAGCTGTGGCTTTCATTCGATTCCGGGAGCCTCGCATGCTTCAAGTGGTGATCGCCGGCGCCTCGCGCGGCATTGGATTGGGTCTGGTCGGCAAGTATCTCGAACGCGGTGCCACCGTTCATGCGGTGGCGCGCGATCCGTCATCCTCGGCCGGCCTGTCGGCGCTCGCGGCGCGACATGGCGAGCGGCTGCGCTGCATCGCCTGCGATCTGAATTTGCCGGACGCGGCCGATCGCATCCTCGGCGCGCTCGGCGAAGCGCAGCTCGACCGCGTTCTGCTCAATGCAGGCATCCCCGGTCCGCGCGCGCAGGACGTGAACACGGTCACCGACGCCGAGGTCGCCGCGCTCTTCGTCACCAACGCGATCGCCCCGCTGCGGCTGGCGCGGGCGCTGCGGCCGCGGCTGCGCGATGGCGGCGTGATGGCCTGCACCAGCTCGGTCATGGCCAGCCTCCAACTCAACGTCGGCGGCGAGATGCCACTCTATTCGGCAAGCAAGGCGGCGCTCAACAGCCTTCTGCTGAGCTGGTCGGCCGAACTCGGTGACAGCCGCCGCTTCAGCCTGCTCGCGCTGCATCCGGGTTGGGTGCAGACCGACATGGGTGGCGCGCAGGCTCCGCTGACGGTGGAGGACAGCGTCGTCGGCCTGGTGGAGGTGATCGAGGCCTCGGCCGGCGACCAGGCGTGCCGATTCGTGGACTACCGCGGCGAGACGCTGCCCTGGTAGCGCCGGCCGCACGGCGCTGAACGGCAGCGCCGACGGGCGATATCCGCTCGGCGGGCGTCAGTCCAGCCGGGTCTGGGGGGTGATCTGGCGCGGGGCGACGCACAGCTCGATCAGCGCCGGCACGCCCGCAGCCGCGGCGCGCGCGCCACGACCTCGGGAATCCGCTCGAGGCGGTCGACCTCGGTCACCCATTTTGCGACGCTGCCGAAGAACTGGCGGTAGTCGATCTCCTGGAAGGCTTCGCGGCCGGCGCTTGCGCGTCTGCCTGCCTGTTCCCATCGTCTGCTCCGGTCTTGTGGACATGGCGGGTTTGCGCGGTGCGGCAGCGCGCGGCCATGCAGCGCATGGATGGCTGCTTTGCAGGCGGGCGGGGCGGGCGAGGGGTCTAGAATGGCGGCCCGTCATGCCGTCCCGCGAAGGAGCAGCGCCCCCCAATGGAAATGAGCCCGACCGGCTGGGTCGTCACCGCGATCGCGATCCTGCTCACCGGCATCTCCAAGTCCGGCCTCGGCGGTGCGCTCGGCGCGCTCGCGGTGCCCTTCATGTCGATGTCGATGGCGCCGCAGCAGGCGGTGGCGGTGATGCTCCCGGTGCTGATCGCGATCGACCTGTTCGGTATCCGCGCCTGGCGAGGCAAGGCGAGCGGGGCCGACCTGCGCCAGCTGCTACCGGCGGCGATGCTCGGCGTGCTCGCAGGCACGCTCGCCTTCGGCCTGATGTCGGAGCGCACGGTGAGGATCGCGATCGGCCTGATCGCGGTCGGCTTCGCGCTCGACCGCCTGCTGCGCCGGCCGAAGGGCGGTGCGGGCGGCGAGCGGCCCCTGCGTCGCCCGCTCGCCTGGCTGTGCGGCGCCGGTGCCGGCTTCACCAGCACGCTGGCGCACGCGGGCGGCCCGCCGGTGATGATCTACCTGCTCGGGCGCGGCCTGCCGCGGCACACTTTCGTCGCCACTTCGGTGTTCTTCTTCGCCGTCCTCAACCTCGCCAAGCTGCCCTTCTATGTCGGCCTCGACCTGTTCGGTCGCGAAACCCTGGTGATGTCGGCGCTGCTGATGCCGCTGGTGCCGGTGGGCGTGTGGCTCGGGATGCGGCTGCTGGCGCGGATTCCGGAGCGCCCGTTCTTCCTGTTCGCCACCGTGGCGCTCGCGCTGTCGGGCGCGAAGCTGTTGTGGGACGGCATCGCCGGCTGAGCGGGGCGCAGCGCTTACCTCACGGCCGCGTTCATTCCCGGATCGCCTCCAGCGAGACGGTGATCGTCACCTCGTCGCCGACATTGGGCGCGTATTTGCCGGCACCGAACTCGGTGCGCCGGATCACGGTGGAGGCGTCGGCGCCGATCGCAGGCTTGTTGAGCATCGGGTGGGGCATGGCCTTGAAGCTGCTCACCTCGAGCGTGACCGGCCTGGTGATGCCCTTGATCGTCAGCTCGCCCTCGATCGTGGTCGGCATGTCGCCTTCGAAGTTGACCTTGGTCGACTTGAAAGTGGCGGTGGGGTGCCTGGCGGTGTCGAGGAAGTCCTCGCCCTGGATGTGCTCGTCGAAGGTGTCGTAGCCGGTGTCGACCGAGGTCATGTCGATGGTGATGTCGACCGCGCCGGTCCTCGCCTCGCGATCGAGCGTCACCGTGCCGCTGGACTTGTTGAAACGGCTGAGCTGGGTCGACATGCCGAAGTGGCTGTAGGAGAAGCGCGGAAAGGTGTGGGTGGGGTCGACCGTGTAGGTTTCGGGTGCGGCCAGCGCGGGCACGGCGAGGGCTGAGATCAGGCCGACGGCGGTGAGCTTTGCGAGTCGGGTCATGCGCGTGGTCCTCCTGCGGGTGGTGGGACGAATCGAGTTCGGCGCCGGCCGCGCCCCGGCAGCATGCGGGTCAGCACGTCGTCGCGGTCGATCAGGTGGTGCTTCAGTGCTGCGCCAACGTGAACGACGACCAATGCGAGCAGGAAAAGGTTCAGGCCGAGATGGGTCGTCTGCAGCAGGTCGCCGAGCGCCTTGTCCTTGTCCAGCAGGTCGGGCAGCGGCAGGACGCCGTACCACACTGTCTGTACACCCTTGGCAGAGCTCATCAGCCAGCCGCTGAGCGGAACCGCGAGCCCCAGCAGGTAGAGCAGGCGGTGGCCGGCGCGGGCCGCGAGGCGCTCGAGCCTGCCCATGTGGGCGGGCAGCGCGGGCGGACGATGGCCCGCGCGCCAGGCCAGTCGCAGCACGGCGAGGGCGAACACCGTCACCCCGGCCCACTTGTGCCACGAATACAGCTGCAGTTTCCTCGGCGTCAGCGGCAGGTCCTGCATGTAGAAGCCGAGGCCGAGCAGGCCGAAGATCATCGCCGCGATCACCCAGTGCAGTGTTTTGGCGGTGGCTGTGTAGTGATCCTGCATCGGTTCCGGTCTCCCGCGTGCGTCAGCCGGGCATCGCCCGCAGCGCGAGCACGGCTCCCACCGCGCGCCCGGCTTCGTCCTTGTCGAAGTAAATGTAGGCGGTATTCGCGCCGCTTGCCCGGATACGGTGCGCCGGGACCCGCGATCGACGGTGGTGACGTGCGCTACGCTGCGGCGACCGGGAGGGCGTGGTCCGCAGGCGCCGGGCGTAGAATGAAATTCCGACCCCTCGTCCAGGAGGCAGTCCGATGAATGCGTCCCCCCAGTTGCCCCTTCCGCCGCATTTCGATCCCGCGCGGGTCGGCGAGGTCTGGCGCGTCCCTTACCAGACGCGTGCCGAAGAGGCGCCCGCGTGGGCGCGCCGCCACGGCATCCGGCCAGCGGTCGAGGATCCGTTCCGCCTCTGCCTGGTGGCGGTGGACGTGCAGAACACCTTCTGCATTCCCGGCTTCGAACTCTATGTGGGTGGGCGTTCGGGCAGCGGCGCGGTCGATGACAACCGCCGGCTGTGCGCATTCATCTATCGCAACCTCGGGCGCATCACCGAGATCTGCCCGACGATGGACACCCATCACGCGATGCAGATATTCCACCCGCTCTACCTCCTCGACCCCGCGGGCGGGCATCCGCCGCCCTACACCCTGGTGTCGGCCGACAGCGTGCGCAGCGGCCAATGGCGCTTCAACCCGGCGCTCGCCCCGGCGCTCGGCATCCCCGTCGAGGAGGCGCAGCGACAACTGCTGCACTACGCCGAGACCCTGGAGCAGAGCGGCAAGTACGCGCTCACCGTGTGGCCGTATCACGCGATGCTCGGCGGCATCGGCCATGCGCTGGTGTCGGCGGTGGAGGAGGCGGTGTTCTTCCACGGGGTGGCGCGCGCCAGCCGGCCGGACTTCCATATCAAGGGTGACAACCCCTTCACCGAGCACTACTCGGTGATCGGGCCCGAGGTGCTCGAGGGGCCGGGCGGCGCTGCCCTGGCGCGCAAGAGCGAGAAGTTCGTCGACATGCTGCTGCGCTTCGACGCGGTGGTGATCGCCGGCCAGGCCAAGAGCCACTGCGTGGCGTGGACCATCGCCGACCTCTTGCGCCAGGCGCAGGCGCGGGACGCGCGGCTGGCGAGGAAGGTCTATCTGCTCGAGGACTGCACGTCGCCGGTGGTGGTGGCGGGCGCGATCGACTACACGGAAGAGGCCGATGCCGCCTTCCGCCACTTCGCCAAGGCCGGCATGCACGTGGTGCGCTCGACGCTGCCGCTCGAGGACTGGCCGGGTATTCCCACGCGTCACGACTGATGAGTCCGCTCGACTCGCGTCGGCAGCGCCTTTCGCGCGGCGCAGGCCGAGCCAGCCTGCGCGGGGGTTCATTTCGCCCACTCGGCGAGGTCGCTGTTCGACACGCAGTTTGTCTTCCTTGATTCTTCCCGGAGCCTGCTCTGCCATGGATGCGCACCCCTCATCGTCCCTTTCACCCAGGGCAGTCGTCGTGATCGGTCTTGTCGCCTTGGCCATCGCAATGGGCATCGGTCGGTTCGCGTTCACGCCGATGATGCCGCTGATGCTACGCGATGGCAGCCTGGATGCCGTCACCGGCACGGAATGGGCGACCGCCAACTACCTCGGGTACCTGCTCGGCGCGCTGAGCGCCGCGTGGTTTGCAGGCATGCCTCGCCGGGGCCTTCAGGTCGGGCTGATCGGCGTCGCCGTGACGACCCTCGGGATGGCGCTGGGGGACGTTGCGTTTCCCTGGCTCGGCATGGCGCTTCGCGCCAGCGCAGGCGTCTTCAGCGCTTGGGTGCTGATCTGCGCCAGTAGCTGGTGCCTGCCCGAACTGGCCCGAGGCCACGCCACCGCGCTCGGCGCCTGGATCTATACGGGGGTCGGCCTGGGTATCGCGGGGACGGGCCTCCTGACCTGGCTGGGCGGCGGGCAGGCCGCCATGACGCTCTGGCTGGAACTCGGACTGCTCGCCGTCGTCGGCGCTGCCTATGTGCTGTGGCGGCTTCCCGAGCCATCCGTCGCAGCGGCGCCGCTTGGCACCGCCGCTGCGCCACGATCGGCGGCGCCGAAAGTCGCGCCCGGAAATGTGGGCGTGGTGCTGTGCTACAGCGCGTTCGGCTTCGGCTACATCGTTCCCGCCACCTTCCTGCCCACGATGGCCCGGGAGCTGGTCGCCGACCCGCTCGTGTTCGGGCTCACCTGGCCCATCTTCGGCACCGCCGCAGCGCTCTCCGTTGCTTTTGCCGCGCGCTGGTTGCACGGCTGGGCGCGCAGGAGGGTCTGGGCGATCGCGCAGGGCGTCATGGCGGTCGGCACCGTTCTTCCACTACTGCATCAGGCCTTGTGGACGCTGGCGGCCTCGGCGGTCCTGGTCGGCGGGACCTTCATGGTCACCACGATGGCGGGCCTCCAGTTGGCGCGTGAGCGCATGCCCGGGAATCCGACGCCGCTGCTCGCTCGCATGACCGCTGGTTTCGCAGCGGGCCAGATCGCCGGTCCGCTGCTCGTGCGACTCATCGGCAATACGCACATTGCCGGATGGGATGCGCTCGGCTGGGCGAGTGCGACGGCAACCCTCTTGCTGGCGAGCTCTTCGCTCTGGCTCTGGCGCGGGGACATCGTCTCGCGGTCGAAGCAGCACCCATCGTGAAGCGGGAGGGTCGCCGTTCGGTCTCCCGCGCTCGAGGCGCGCTCGGGTATCGGCGTGGCGCTGGATGGCAGGTCCGGGCGTTAGGGGAGCACTGCCCGAGTCATCCGGGTCGCAGGTCGTTGGATGGCGGCCGCTGGCCGCTTGGGGAACGAGTCTGGGTGTTGCAAAAGGCGGATGCGCGGCGACGCTCTGCAGCGTGCGCACCGCAAGCGGCGGGGCGCTGAGCGGGGACGTGGAACGTCTGCTGCTGACGCGGGCGTCGACAAGACCTATAAATGGACGAACATGGTCCTTTTTTTCCCAACACGGCCTGACAGCGCGCTCGCACAAGCCACTTCACGGGATTTCGCGATGACCGACATCACTGACGACATGCGCAAGTATTCCTCCCAGGTGGTGGATGGCATCGAGGCCACCCCGGCGCGTGCCATGTTGCGCGCGGTCGGCTTCACCGACGAGGATTTCAGCAAGCCGCAGATCGGGATCGCCTCGACCTGGGCCAATGTCACGCCCTGCAACATGCACATCGACAAGCTCGCGGAAGAGGCCGCGAAGGGCGCTGACGCGGCCGGTGGCAAGGCCGTCATCTTCAACACCATCACCATCTCCGACGGCATCGCCAACGGCACCGAGGGCATGAAGTATTCGCTAGTGTCGCGTGAGGTCATCGCCGACTCGATCGAGACCGTGGCCGGCTGCGAAGGCTTCGACGGCCTGGTCGCGGTGGGCGGCTGCGACAAGAACATGCCCGGCTGCCTCATCGGCATGGCGCGCCTGAACCGCCCCTCGATCTTCGTCTATGGCGGCACCATCCGGCCCGGCGCCGGCCACACCGACATCATCTCGGTGTTCGAGGCCGTCGGCCGGCACGCCGCAGGCGAACTCAGCCTGGCGCAGGTGAAGCAGATCGAAGGCACCGCAATTCCGGGCCCGGGTGCCTGCGGTGGCATGTACACCGCCAATACCATGGCCTCGGCGATCGAGGCGATGGGGATGTCGTTGCCGGGTTCCTCGGCGCAGGACGCGATTTCGGCCGCGAAGGCCTCGGACTGCTTCCGTGCCGGCCGGCAGGTGCTGGAACTGCTGGCCCGGGACATCAAGCCGCGCGACATCATGACCCGCAAGGCCTTCGAGAACGCGATCCGCGTGATCATCGCGCTGGGCGGTTCCACCAACGGCGTGCTGCACTTGCTCGCCATGGCGCACGCGGTGGAGGTGAGGCTGACGCTGGACGACTTCATCGAGATCGGCAAGTCCACGCCGGTGCTCGCCGACCTGCGCCCGAGCGGCAAGTACATGATGTCCGAACTGGTCGCCATCGGCGGCATCCAGCCGCTGATGAAGCGCATGCTCGACGCCGGCCTGCTGCACGGCGACGTGCTCACGGTGACCGGCAGGACGCTGGCGGAAAACCTCGCCGATGTCGCCGACTATCCGGCGGGTCAGGGCATCATTCGTCCCTTCGACGACCCGATCAAGAAGGACTCGCACCTGGTCATCCTGCACGGCAACCTGGCGCCGACCGGCGCGGTCGCCAAGATCACCGGCAAGGAAGGCCTGCGCTTCGCGGGCCGCGCGCGCGTCTATCAGGGCGAGGAAGCCGCGCTGTCCGGCATCCTCGACGGCGAGGTGGTCGCCGGCGATGTCATCGTGATCCGCTACGAGGGTCCGAAGGGCGGTCCGGGCATGCGCGAAATGCTGTCGCCGACCTCGGCCGTCATGGGCAAGGGGCTCGGCAAGGAGGTCGCGCTCATCACCGACGGCCGCTTCTCCGGCGGTTCGCACGGCTTCGTGGTGGGTCACATCACGCCGGAAGCCTTCGAGGGCGGGCCGATCGCACTGGTCGAGGACGGCGACCCCATTACCATCGATGCGGAGAACCGCGAGATCACCCTGGGCGTGCCGGATGCGGTGCTTGCCGAGCGCCGCGCGTGCTGGACGCAGCCGCAACCGCGCTACACGCGAGGCGTGCTGGCCAAGTACGCGAGGCTGGTCTCCAGCGCGTCCGAAGGCGCCGTCACCGACAAGCCGGAAGGGGGCCGCTGAAGCGCCTTCTCCGTGCCGACGCGTGCCGGGCGGTCGACACATCGAGTTCGTCCGTGGTGGCCAGCGAGCGAGAGCGTGAGTCGCCGCTGCCGCTCGTTCATCGCATCTCGAACGCCTCCTGATGAAAGCGGAAACGAGCAGCGCCCATCTGGCGGAGCCCTTTGCGCAGCTTGTCGGCCAGGCCCTGCGGCCCGCAGTACCACACCTCGGTGACTGCGTCCGTCCCTGCGCGATCGCTCAGGGTGGCGGCGCTCAGGCTCTCATCGCGCGCGCTGCTGATCACCTGCAGTCGCAGTGCGGGAAGCTGCGCGCACAAGGCTTCGAGGCGGGCGACGAAAGGATCCGAATCGCGGTCGCGCACGCAGTAGTAGAGATCCGCGTCGGGCGCCTGGTCGGGCGTCGTCTGCAGGGCTTCCAGCCACGCGATGAACGGTGTCACGCCGATGCCGCCGGCGATCCATACCTGATCCCGTTGTCCGCGTCCGGTCGGCAGGTCGAAGCGACCGTAGGGGCCTTCGATCTGCACCGCCTGTCCGGGTTGGAGTCGCTGCGCGAGGCCCCGGGTGTAGTCGCCCAGGGCCTTGATCTCGAAGGTGATGCGGCGGTCTCCGCGATCGGCGCTGGCGATCGTGAACGGATGGGCGCCCTCCACACGGTCGAAGGTGACAAAGGCGAACTGGCCGGGACGATGCCCGCGCCAGCCGCCGTCCAGCCGGCAGCCGACCTCGGTGATGCCCGCGCCCGGCGTGCGCACCGACTCCACCACCCCACCGACGCGACGGTGGTGACCGATGCGACCGGCCAGCGCCCACACGCTTGCGATCGCGCCGGCAGCGATCAGCACCGCCAGCAGCAGGCCGACCGGCTGCGTCCAGTAGTCGAGCGGCGCGAGGAAGGCGGCATGGAAAGCGAGGGCCAGGTACAGCGCCGGCATCAGCTTGTGCAGGTAGCGCCAGATCCTGAACGGAAAGCGCTTCCACAGCGACAGCACCAGCATCGCCAGCAGGGCGTAGATCGCGAACTCGCCGAGTTCCTCGGCGACGTCGCGCATGGCTTCGAGGGCGCCGCCGCCGTGATCCCGGGGCAGACGCCCCGCGCGTCCCCACAGCGCCCTGATGATGGCGTCCGACATTTCGATCAGCCAGTGCAGCGCCGCGAAGCCGGTCGCCAGGATGCCTGCCCACTTGTGAATACGGTAGATCCGGTCCATGCCGCCGAAGGGGCCCTCCAGCCACGCTGGCCGGGTGCCGAGCACCATCGTCAGCGACATCAAGGCGAACGACCACAGGCCGGTCAAGGTGAGCGCGTGTTCGCGCACCGCCCATGGGTTGGCGAGCACGCCGGCAGCGACGGCAGACGTCGAGAGCGCTTGTGCCGCCCAGGCCAGCGTCACCAGCGCGATGAAGGCGGTCAGAAAGCGTTTCATGATCGCGTTTCTCAGTCGTCCTCGAAGTAGCCCTTTTCTGCGTCGATGTGACAGGCGACGCAGTTCGCCTTGCTGGCGACGTCCTTGCTCGTCCAGTCGGACTGCGGCACTTCGTCGTGCTCGCGCACCCACTTCGGCAATTCGGTGATGCGCAGCGGGGCCGCACCCGGCCGCAGGCCGCGCAGCAGCTTGCTCGCCTGTCCGGGGGCATCGCCCGCGTGATCGACCAGGTAACGGGTGATCGCGGCGGTGGTTTCGGCATCGATGCTGGCGTCGTCGCCGAAGTGGTCTTCGAGCTCGCCCATCATGCGTTTCCAGGATGCGGCGGGCAGCATCGAAGGCGGAAAGGCGATGTGGCAGCTCGCGCACTCCTGCAGCGTGCGCGCGTCGGTCACCGGCGGGCAATAATCGTCGTCGCCGGCCTGCGCGCGGCCGAGGAGCAGCGCGGTCACGGCGAGCGCGGCGAGGCCGAGGGCGAGCGGGCGAAGGGGGGTGGTTTTCATGATCCGGCTCCGGGTTCGTCGTTTACTGACTGGTCATCCAGACGAGCCAGTCGCCCTTCTCGCGCGCGCTGCACTCGCGGCCGAGGACCTCGTTGCAGTTGCGCTTGAACCATTTTTCGACCTTGGCGGGGTCACCGTAGCGCGTGCCCACCACCGACACCGCCATCGGCTCGATGGCCTTGCCGGTGCGCGTCTTGCCGGCC
The DNA here is from genome assembly GCF_001696715.1 of Thauera phenolivorans. Taxonomy (GTDB): domain Bacteria; phylum Pseudomonadota; class Gammaproteobacteria; order Burkholderiales; family Rhodocyclaceae; genus Thauera; species Thauera phenolivorans. The sequence continues at coordinate 503,810 of NZ_MBFM01000003.1, forward strand.
GCGCGGGGGTCATCCCCGTGGCACGAGGTGCAGGCGGGCGTATCGGGCTTGCCGAGGCCGTAGCGGGTGCGGTGCAGGGTCTCGCCGCGTGCGGCGGAAAAGCCCGCGAAGGCGGGGTCGGCGGCGCGCGCCTGCGCGGCGTAGCGGTCGAGGAGGGGGGCGGTTGGGTCGGCAGGCGGGGCGGCGAGCACCCCCGCGCTTGCGCCGAGGCAGCACAGCAGCGCGAGCGTGCGGAATTTGCTGTTCATGGTTCGTTCCTTGATCCGGGCGGAAGACTGGACCGGACGGGCATTTCGAATGCCATTCGTCCGGAACCTGGTGCCCAGTGTGCAAGTGCGCGACTGAAACGAACCTGAACGCGAGCAGAGCGTTCAGCG
>NZ_MBFM01000003.1:504196-510420 GCF_001696715.1 Thauera phenolivorans
AGCCAGTCGCCCTTCTCGCGCGCGCTGCACTCGCGGCCGAGGACCTCGTTGCAGTTGCGCTTGAACCATTTTTCGACCTTGGCGGGGTCACCGTAGCGCGTGCCCACCACCGACACCGCCATCGGCTCGATGGCCTTGCCGGTGCGCGTCTTGCCGGCCGCGCGGGGGTCATCCCCGTGGCACGAGGTGCAGGCGGGCGTATCGGGCTTGCCGAGGCCGTAGCGGGTGCGGTGCAGGGTCTCGCCGCGTGCGGCGGAAAAGCCCGCGAAGGCGGGGTCGGCGGCGCGCGCCTGCGCGGCGTAGCGGTCGAGGAGGGGGGCGGTTGGGTCGGCAGGCGGGGCGGCGAGCACCCCCGCGCTTGCGCCGAGGCAGCACAGCAGCGCGAGCGTGCGGAATTTGCTGTTCATGGTTCGTTCCTTGATCCGGGCGGAAGACTGGACCGGACGGGCATTTCGAATGCCATTCGTCCGGAACCTGGTGCCCAGTGTGCAAGTGCGCGACTGAAACGAACCTGAACGCGAGCAGAGCGTTCAGCGATGCCGAGCGGGAACGGCGGCGCGCGCGCCCATGCCGCCTGCGCGCTGCTCAGCGCATGTCGAACAGCTCCTGATGGAAGTCGGCCGCCGGCAAGCCCCTGGCGACGAAGCCTTCGCGCAGGGCCTGGCCGAAACCGCCGGGGCCGCAGAACCAGACGTCCGCCTCGGCCCAGCCCGGCACCGTGTCGCAGATGCGTGCCACGTCGAGGCGGCCGTCGCGCGCGCTGACCAGCACATGCAGCTTCACGCCCGCCGCCTGCGCATCGCGCTGCAGCCGGGCGATGAACTCTTCGTCGGGTTCGGCGGTGCTGTAGAAGAGATCGACCGCACGGCCGTCGGGCTTCACGGCGAGCGCCTTCATGCGGGCGACGAAGGGCGTGATGCCGATGCCGCCGCCGACCCAGATCTGCCGGCGCTTGCCGCTGGCGCCGACGTTCGCGAAATCGAAGCGGCCATACGGCCCTTCGACGGTGACGAGGTCGCCGACGCGCAACAATTCGGGCAGGCGGGCGGTGTAGTCGCCGATGCCCTTGATGAGGAAGAACAGCCGTCCGTCGCCGGCCCAGCCGGACGAGATGGTGAACGGGTGCGCGCCTTCGTCGGTCGAGAAGGTCACGAAGGCGAACTGGCCTGTTTCGTGCCCGGGCCAGCGGTCCCTGAAGCGGATCGCCACCTTGAGCACGCGGTTGGCGGGGAAGCTCACCAGCTCCTCGATCTCGCCCACCGCCTTGCGCCGCCGGCCGACGCGGCCGGACAGCGATATCACGCCGGCGACGCTGCCCCCGGCCATCAGCAGCGCGAGCACGATGCCGATCGGCTGCGACCAGTAGCCAAAGGGCGTCAGCAGCACCGAGTGGAAGACCAGCGCCAGGTAGGCCAGGGCCAGCAGGCGGTGGGTCTTGAAGAAGAGCCGGTAGGGAAAACGCTTGACCAGCGCGATCACGATCAGCGCCACCGCGGCATAGAAGGCCCACTCGCCGACCGACTCCGCCAGGCCGCGCTGCTCGCGGAAGAAGATCTCCACGGGGTCGGTGAGCGTCGGCCTCGGCCCGCGTTCCGGCCTGACCAGCCAGCCCCAGCCCACTGCCCACTTGGTGCCCTGCGCCCACAGCCAGTGAATCACCGAGAACACCAGGCCGGTGATCCCCAGCCACTTGTGCAGTCGATAGGTCTTGTCCAGTCCGTCGAGCAGGGGCTCGATCCGCACGGGGCGCAGCGCCAGCATCATGCCCACGCTCATCACGCCGATGCCGATCACCCCGGTGTAGTTGATCGCCACCGTGCGCAGGGCGAAGTACTCGTAGCCGTCCGGCAGCAGCGGGTCGGCCAGCCACCACAGCAGGCTGAGCAGCAGCAGGAGTCCTGCGTACGCGAACTGTATGCGCTTCATCGTCCACTCCGCTCGATTCAAGTCCCGCGCCCGCCGAGATCGCCCGGGCAGGCACGTCATCGGACCGTTACTGGTGGAGTATCCTCGAAACATCGCCGGTCCGACTTGTCATAGGGCAAACAAGCGCTCGATCGGGCCGCGGCGCCAGTGCAGGTCGGCGGTTCAGCGCCGATTCAGGATGGCGGCGCCATGCTTTGCGCCGACTCCGCCACGTAGTGCGCTCGATGCGCAGCCTCGGGGATGATCGTCATCTCTACGATGTGCTGCTGAAGTCCCTTGGATGTTCCACGAACAGGCCGACCGACTCTTGAACCGATGAAATCCCTCACCCCGCGCCAGGCGCTGCTGCTCTCGCTCGCCGCAGCGCTGAGCACCATCGTGATGAAGACCGGAGCCTGGTGGCTCACCGGCTCGATCGGCTATCTGTCCGACGCGCTCGAATCGGTGGTCAATGTGGCCGGCGCCGGCTTTGCGCTGTGGATGGTGTCCTACGCGCAAAGGCCCGCCGACGAGGCTCATCAGTACGGCCACGGCAAGGCCGAATACTTCTCCGCCGCCTTCGAGGGCGGGCTGATCTTCATCGCCGCGCTGATCATCCTGATCACCGCGGGCGAGCGGCTGCTCAATCCACAGCCGATCGGCGATCTCGGTGTCGGCACGCTGCTGTCCGTCGGCGCGAGCCTGATCAACTTCCTGGTCGCGCGCGTGCTGCTGCAGGTCGGCCGCGCGCACCGCTCGGTGGCGCTCGAGGCCGATGCGCGCCATCTGATGGCCGACGTGTGGACCACCGCCGGCGTCGTCTGCGGCGTCGGCCTGGCCGTCGTCACCGGCTGGGGCTGGCTCGACCCCGTCGTCGCCGGCGCGGTCGCGCTCAACATCCTGCGCGAGGGCTGGGAGCTGATGCGGCGTTCGATCGACGGCCTGATGGACCGCGCGCTGTCCGGCGTCGAAGTCGCCGCGATCGAGCGCACCCTCGGGGAGGCCTCGCCGCCGGGCTGCTTCCACGGCAAGCTCACCACACGTGCCGCGGGTGCGATGCACTTCGCCCACGTCGAGCTCTGCGTTCCCGGCGACTGGACCGTGGCCGAAGCCCACGCCGTGGCCGACGCGCTCGAACGCATCGTGCTGGAGCGCACCGGCACCCGCCTCGCGACCCGCCTCGAGCCGATACCGCCGACCATCTCGCCAGGCACGCAAGCGCACCCATCCTGAGCTTCACCCACGGCAGCGAACGAGATCCATCGAGCCACGATGCACCTGCTCATCGTCGAAGACGACCGCACCATCGCCGAGAACCTCTACGAGTATCTGGAGGCGCGCGGCCATCAGTGCGACTACGCCGACTCGATCGCGTCGGCCTCGGCCCTGCTCGCGCGCACCGCGTTCGACGCCCTCGTCCTCGACCGCAACCTGCCCGACGGCGACGGCCTCGCGCTCGCACGTCGGCTGCGCACCGAGGGCCGGGCGACGCCCATCCTGGTGCTCACCGCGCGCGACACGCTGGAAGACAAGCTGCTCGGCTTCGAAGCCGGCGGCGACGACTACCTGGTAAAGCCCTTTGCGCTGCAGGAACTCGAGGTCCGCCTGCTGGCCCTGGCGCGGCGCAGCGCCAACAGGCCGGCCGGCCCGCTGCTGCAGTACGGCGCGCTCAGGTTCAACGCCGCCACGCAGGAGCTGCGCCTGCACGACCGCCTCCTCGCGCTGCCGCCAAAGGCCTTGCGCCTGGTCGCCGAGCTGCTCGCGCAGCCCGAGCGCCTGTTCTCCCGGCGCGAACTGGAAATCGCCGTATGGGGCCACGAGCAGGACAGCAGCGACAACCTGCGCAGCGTGCTCCACACCCTGCGTCGGGGCCTCGGCGACGACGCTCACATCGAGGTGGTGAATGTCCATGGAATCGGCTACAAGCTCGTCAGCCGCTGAGGGCGGCGCGCGCCGGGGCGGGCGGCGCTGGCTGCCGGGCGGTCTGCGGATCCGCATCGCGTTGTCGGTGACGGCGATGCTGCTGGTGCTCATCGTCGCGCAGTCACTCGCACTGGTCAGGCTCAACGAGGAGATGGAGGAAGAGTTCATCGACGGCACGCTCGACGAGCAACTGCATTACAGCATCGAGCACAGCCGCCGGCTCGGTACCCTGGTCGGTCCGCAGACACCGAACATGGCGCTCTTCCGCTACGCGCACGGAGAGGCGCCGCCGCAGGGACTGAGCCCGGCTCTGGCCGAGCTGCCCATCGGCAATCACGAGGACGGGTCCGCCGGGCGCGAGCTGCATGTCGCGGTGCGTGAGGCCGACGGCCAGCGCTACGTGCTCGTCTATGACGAATCGGAGCACCGCGAGCGCGAGTCCGCCGTGATCACCGCGGTCGTGATTGGCGCGCTGATGCTGACCGCCTTGTCCTTCGTCCTCGTCTACGCGATCGCCGCCCGCCTCACGCGCGGGCTGGAGAGGCTGGCCGAACGCGTAGAGGGCGAGCGCGATGGCGCACCGTTCGCGCAGGACGGACTCGACGTCGAGCTCCTGGCCGTGGCGCGTGCCCTGGACCGGGCCGAGGCGCGCCAGGCGGCCGTGCTCGCGCGCGAACGGGATTTCAACGCCAACCTGTCGCACGAATTGCGCACCCCCCTGGCCGGCATCCGCAGCGACGCCGAGATGCTGCTCACCGACCCCACGCTGTCCGACAAGGCCCGCCGGCGTGGCGAGCGCATCGTCGCCACCACCGACCGCACGACGATGCTCGCCAACAGCCTGCTGCTGCTGGCCCGCGAGGCCCGGCCGCAGGCGGTCGAGCCGGTCGACCTGAACGAGGCGGTGCGTCGCGCATGGGATCGCCTGCATCCTGCCGGGACCGGCGCCGAGGCGCTGACGATCCGCAGCGCCCCCCGGGCCGAAGTCGCGGCCGATCCCGGCCTGCTCGAACTCGTGCTGCAGAACCTGCTGGAGAACGCGCTGTGCCATGGCGAGGGGCGTGCGATCGAGGTGGTGCTGGAGGGGCGATGCCTCGCCATATGCGACCGCGGCCCCGGCTTCGGCGCGGAGGATCCGATGCGCGGCTTCGAGCGCTTCCGGCGCGGTGGGAGCAAGCCGGGGCACGGCCTCGGCCTGGCCCTGGTCCAGCACATCTGCACGACCTGCGGGTGGTCCGTCCGTGCCGCTAACCGCCCGGGCGGCGGCGCCTGCCTGACGATCGATTTCGGGTCCGGAGCGACATCCGCATAGGGCGGCCCGGTCCCGTCTTGCTGGGCGCGGACACCCCGTCCTCACATTTTCCTCACGCACGCATCACACTTTCCTCACACCCCGCTTCGTAGATTGCGTGGATCCTTACCGACTCCGCGCAATCATGCCCGAACAGCGTCTCTCCCTCGTTTCATCCCTCCTGACGCCACGTGCCGCCGATGCGCGCCTTGGCCCTTTCTCGCTCTCGTCCATCTGGGCCGTCGCGCGACGCTGGCGCCCCGAGATGTCGCACGAGGGCCTGCTGCTCGGGCTCGGCCTCTACTTCACGTTGGCCTGCAACACGCCATTCTGGCGCGCCCTGCTCGCGAGCCGCGGCAGCGAAGGTGGCGCGCTTGCGTACCTGCTCGCGCTCGGTGTTGCGCTCACTGCGCTCAACTTTCTGTTGTTCGCACCGCTGCTCGGCCGGTGGATGACCAAGCCGCTGCTGGGCGGACTGATCCTCGTCGCCGCGGTCGCGAGCTACTACGCCGGCCACTTCGGCGTGTATTTCGACCCGAGCATGTTGCGCAATGTGCTGCGCACCGATGTCGCCGAGGCGCGCGAACTGCTCACGCCCGGCTTCGTCCTGCACGTCGCGGCGCTGGCCCTGCCGCCGCTCTTCGTTCTGCAGCGCTCCCGGCTGCGCCGGCGTCCGCTGCGGCGCGCGCTGGCGATCCGCAGCGTATCCGTCATGTTCGCATTGCTCGTGGCCGCTGCGGCGCTCGGCAGCGTGTTCAAGGACTTCTCCGGGCAGATGCGCAACCACAAGGAACTGCGTTACCTGATTACGCCGGCCGCGCCGCTGTGGTCGATGGCGCGCGTGCTGAGCCGCGAAGCGCAGGCGGCCACGCTGCCGCGCCAGCCCATCGGCACCGATGCCCGCCTGGGGGCGAGCTGGGCCACGGCGAAGAAGCCGGCGCTGTTCGTGATCGTGGTCGGCGAAACCGCGCGCGCGGCCAACTGGGGGCTGAACCGCGTGGGCGGGCAGTCGCCCACCCACGACACCACGCCCGAACTCGCACGCCGCGCGGTCATCAACTTCCCGGAGGTGAGCAGTTGCGGCACCAACACCGAGGTGTCGGTG
>NZ_MBFM01000003.1:510430-638772 GCF_001696715.1 Thauera phenolivorans
GCTCAACTTTCTGTTGTTCGCACCGCTGCTCGGCCGGTGGATGACCAAGCCGCTGCTGGGCGGACTGATCCTCGTCGCCGCGGTCGCGAGCTACTACGCCGGCCACTTCGGCGTGTATTTCGACCCGAGCATGTTGCGCAATGTGCTGCGCACCGATGTCGCCGAGGCGCGCGAACTGCTCACGCCCGGCTTCGTCCTGCACGTCGCGGCGCTGGCCCTGCCGCCGCTCTTCGTTCTGCAGCGCTCCCGGCTGCGCCGGCGTCCGCTGCGGCGCGCGCTGGCGATCCGCAGCGTATCCGTCATGTTCGCATTGCTCGTGGCCGCTGCGGCGCTCGGCAGCGTGTTCAAGGACTTCTCCGGGCAGATGCGCAACCACAAGGAACTGCGTTACCTGATTACGCCGGCCGCGCCGCTGTGGTCGATGGCGCGCGTGCTGAGCCGCGAAGCGCAGGCGGCCACGCTGCCGCGCCAGCCCATCGGCACCGATGCCCGCCTGGGGGCGAGCTGGGCCACGGCGAAGAAGCCGGCGCTGTTCGTGATCGTGGTCGGCGAAACCGCGCGCGCGGCCAACTGGGGGCTGAACCGCGTGGGCGGGCAGTCGCCCACCCACGACACCACGCCCGAACTCGCACGCCGCGCGGTCATCAACTTCCCGGAGGTGAGCAGTTGCGGCACCAACACCGAGGTGTCGGTGCCCTGCATGTTCTCGCTGCAGGGACGGCGCGACTACGACGAGGATGCCATTCGCGGCAGCGAGTCCCTGCTCGACACGCTGCAGCACGCGGGCCTGCGCGTAGTGTGGAACGACAACCAGTCGGGCTGCAAGGGCGTGTGCACCGGGATCGAGCGCATGCGCCCCGACCCGGCCAACCTGCCCGAACTGTGCGATGGCGAGCGCTGCCTCGACGAGGCCCTCGTCGAGAGCAGCCGCAGCCTGTTGCGTGATGCCAACGGCAACCTCGTGCTCGTGCTGCACCAGCTCGGCAACCATGGCCCGGCCTATTTCCGCCGCTATCCGGCGGGTTTCCGCCACTTCACGCCCACCTGCGACGACGAGGACCTGTCAAAGTGCAGTCGCGAGCAGATCGCCAACAGCTACGACAACGCCCTGCTGTACACCGACCATGTGCTCGCGCGCAGCATCGATCTGCTGAAGGAGTTGGCGTCGCGCTACGACACCGCGCTGCTCTACGTCTCCGACCACGGCGAATCGCTCGGCGAGAACGGCCTCTACCTGCACGGCCTGCCGTACGCGATCGCCCCCGCGGAGCAGACCCGCGTGCCGATGATGATGTGGCTGTCGTCCGGCTTCGCCGCTCGCAACCGGGTCGATCCGGCCTGCCTGCGTACGCAGGCGGACAAACCCGCTACGCACGACAACCTCTACCACACCGTCCTCGGCCTGCTCGACGTGCGTACCTCGGTCCGCGACGACGCGCTGGACCTCACCGCCCCATGCCGGAGCTGAACACGTGCAGCCAAGCGAACTCGCCCCTTTCGTGCCCGTGCCCGCGCTAGAGCCCACGCGCAGATGGCTGCTGGCGCAGTCCGCGCTCCTCGCATTGAGCGCCGTGCTGCTGTACTGGACCTTCGAAGCCACCGATCTCGACCGCCAGCTGGCGCACACGCTCTTCGATCCCGGACTCGGCATCTTTCCCTTGCGGCGCAACTGGCTCCTCGAGGCGGTGATGCACAAGACGGCCAAGCAGGTTACCTACGTGCTGGTGGCTGCCAGCCTTTACGTTTGCCAGCAGGGCTGGAAAGGCCGGCTGCGCTGGCTGCCGCCGCGCAATGCCCTGCTCGCGGCGCTCGGCATGGTGGCGATCCCGCTCGCGACCTCGACCGCCAAGCTGCTCACGTCGCGCTACTGTCCCTGGGACCTGATCGAGTTCGGCGGCTATGCGCCTTATCTCGGCCTGTTCGACCCGGCGCCGCCGGGCATCAAGGCCGGACAGTGCTTCCCCGCCGGGCATGCATCGACCGGCTTCCTGTGGATCGTGTGGGCGGTGGCGCTGCGGCCGGCCGGGCTGCGCGCGGCGCGCCGTGCGCTCCTCGCCGGCCTGCTCGCCGGCGCCATCCTCGGCGCGGCGCGCATGCTGCAGGGCGCTCATTTCCTGTCCCACACGCTATGGACCCTGTGGCTGGCCTGGGGCGTGAGCGTGAGCCTCGCAGCGGCGGTGCGCGCCGACGTCGGCGTGGGCGGCCGGTGCGAAAACTGAGCGGATGGTCTGGGGCGCGGTGAGCCCTAGCCGCTGACCACCGGCGCCCGGCCCGGCCTGAGCCGTGGTCAGCGCGCAGCCGTATGCGTCGCGTTCGTCGTGGGCCGCGCCTGCGGTAGGCTCACCCGCACCTCGAGCCCGCCGAGCGGACTGTCGTGCAGCGCGATGCCGCCGCCGTGGAGCTCGACGATGCGGGCGACGATCGACAGGCCAAGGCCCGCGCCCTGGCTCGATCCTTCGCGGAAGAAGCGTTCGAACACCTTGGTGCGGCGTTCAGGTGCAACGCCCGGGCCGCTGTCCTGCACGCGCAGCTCGATCGCTTCAGGCGAGGGCGTGAGCACCACCCGGACGCGGCCGCCCTCGGGGGTGTGCTGGATCGCGTTGCCGACGAGGTTCTGCAGCAGCACGCCGATCGCCGGCGGGTCGGCCTCCAGGCGGCAGTCGGCCTCGTCGGGCGCCTCCAGGGTCAGCTCCTGGTGGCGTTCGAGCGCGAGCGGGGTCAGCTCGGCGAGCTCGCCGCGGGCGAAGGCGGCCAGATCCATGCGCTGATGCTCGGGGCTCAGGCCGCCCGGGTCGAGCCGGGCCAGGGTCAGCAGCTGCGCCACCAGCCGGGTGGCGCGATCGACGCCGGCGCGCAGCTGGTGCAGGGCGTTCTCGCGATCGCCGTCGTCGGGGGCCTGGAGCGCGTTCTGGGCGTGGATGCGGAGCACCGCGAGCGGGGTGCGCAGCTCGTGTGCCGCATGGGCGATGAAGCGCTTCTCGCGCCCGAGCAGGTCGGTGATCTGCAGCAGCAGCCGGTTGAGCGCCGCGACCACCGGCTCGAGCTCGGCCGGGATCGGCTCGAGCACGAGCGGCGAGAGCCTGTCCGGGTCTCGCGATCGGATCAGCTCGACCAGCCGGTCCAGCGGGCGCAGGCCCCAGCCGACCGCGAGCCAGACCAGCAGGGCCACCAGCGGCAGGCCGACGAGGTCGGGCACCAGGTTCTGCAGCGCGACCTTCGCCACCAGTTCGCCGCGTACGTCGCTGCGCTCGCCGACCAGCACCCAGTGGCGGTCGACCGCCTCGTGGAGCAGGAACACGCGCCACTGCTCGCCGTCGATCAGCAGGTCGTGGTAGCCGGCCAGCCCCTGGGTCGGGGTCTTCAGCGCGATGCCGGCGGCGGGCGCCGCGGCGGCGGTGCCCGTGTCGCCCCGCAGCAGGCGGTCGACCGCGGCGAGCGGGGCGCTGGCCGAGCGCAGCAGCGCGCGCCCCTGGTCGTCGATGACGACGAAGGCGAGCTTCTTCTCGTAGGCGTGGCCGGGCGTGCTGCCCTGGCTGCCGCTGGCCACCGCCTCGTCGAGCGAGGCCTGCAGCGCCGCGCGCAGGTCGTCGCGGATCTCGCGATCGACCATGCCGGCGAGCAGGCGGGCATGCTGGGCGAGCTCGGCGTCGAACAGCTCCTCGATTTCGTGCCGGGCGTCGCTGTAGCTCTTGTACGAGATCAGCGGCAGCGACAGGCTCAGCAGGCCGAGCACGAGCAGCAGGATACGGCGGCGGATCGAACGCATCAGGCCTTGTCCACCAGGTAGCCGACTCCGCGCACGGTGCGGATCAGCTCGGGGTAGAGCTTCCTGCGCAGGTGGTGGATGTGTACCTCCAGCGTGTTGCTCTCGGCCTCGTCGCCCCAGCCGTAGAGCGCCTGCTGCAGCTTGTCGCGGGTGAGCACGCGGCCGGGCTGGGCGAGCAGTTCGTGCAGCAGCAGGAATTCCTTGCGCTGCAGCGCGACCGCCTGGCCGCGATAGCTGACCTGCTGGCTCACCGGATCGAGGCGGACCTCGCCGTGGCTCAGGATCGGCTACGGCCGCTGGAAGCTTCGCCGCAGCAGGGCGCGCAGGCGGGCCTTGAGCTCGTCGACGTCCAAGGGCTTCACCAGGTAGTCGTCGGCGCCGGCGTCGAGCCCGGCGATGCGGTCCTCGGTGGCGTCGCGCGCGGTCAGCACCAGTACCGGTACCGGGTTGGCGGCGGCGCGCAGCCGTGTCAGCACCTCCAGGCCGTCGATCCGCGGCAGGCCGAGGTCGAGGATGGCGAGATCGAAGGCCTCGTGGCTGAGCGCATGGAGGGCGCTGGCGCCGTCCTGCACCCAGTCGACCGTATAGCCCTCGGGCTTGAGGGCGACCCGGATGCCCTCGCCGAGCCCGACCTCGTCTTCCACCAGCAGGATTCGCAATGCCGTTTCCCCTTCTCCGATCCAACGCCGACGATCGCGGCGGCAACCGCCGGATCATTCGGCGGCCGCCCAGCCTCACGACTGCCCGCGGACGAAGCGCTTGACCACCGGCAACTGCTTGCGCAGGGCGTGGTCGACCGCGCGCGGCAGCAGGCCGTTGAGGCGCACGAAGAGCTTCTCGGGCCAGCCGAGGTAGCTCTCCCTGCGCTCCGTGCGGATCGCGCGCACGATCGCCGCGGCGACCGCGTCGGGCTCGTCCATCGCGACCGACAGCGCGGCGTTCATCTCCATCACCGGGGTGCTGTTCATCGCGGTGCGCGTCGCGCGCGGGGCGACGTAGAGGACCTTCACCCGGGTGTCGGCGAGCTCGCGGCGCAGCGCCTCGGAGAAGCCGCGCAGGGCGAACTTGCTCGCGCAGTAGGCGGCGAAGCCGGGATGGCCGATCGAGCCGAAGGTCGAGCCGACATTGACGATCAAGGCCTTGTCCGCCTGCTGCAGCAGCGGCAGCGGGCGCGCGGTGAGCTGGACGGTGGCGGTGAGGTTGAGCCCGATGAGGTCGGCGATGGCGCCGTCGTCCTGGTCCTCGAGCAGGCCGAAACGGTTTACCCCGGCGGCGTTGATCAGGCAGTTCAGCCCGCCGAGCGCCTGCGCGGCGGCGAGCACCGCATCGCGTCCGGTGGCGCTGAGCAGGTCGGCCTCGACCACGCTGACCTGGCCCGGGGGATGGCTGCGGGCGAGCGACTCGAGGGCGAGCGGCTGGCGCGCGGCCAGCAGCAGCCGGGCGCCGCCCGCGCAAAGTTTGTCGACCAGGGGCTGGCCGATGCCGCCGCTGGCCCCGGTGACGATGGCGCGGAGCTCGCGTCGATGCATCGCGGTGGTCCTCACGCCGACAGCGGCAGGCTGCGGAAGATGTCGCCGTACAGGCGATAGGCCACCTTCGCGGTGTGCGTCACCGCCGCCTTGTCGTCGGCATCCTCGAGCCGGTTCATCAGGCCGGCGAAGAGCTGGATGTGCTCGAGGTCGAGGCTGCCGTGCGACTCGAGGTAGGTGAAAGCCTGCGCCGGGAGGCCGAGGGATTCCCGCAGCGCGTGCGCCGCCTGGCTGGCGACCGTGATGCTGGTGCCCTCGAGCACGTTGACCATGCCGAAGAAGCTCACCGGATTGTGGCGCGCGATGCGATCGTAGACGTAGCTCACCATCAGCTCGGTCGCCAGCGCTGGCCGGCTGCGGCGCACCGCCTCGGCGTCGGCCCCGCAGGCGGCGATGTCGTTGAGGATCCATTCCTGGTGGCCGTACTCCTCGTCGATGTATTCGGCGATCGCCTCGCGCAACCATTCGAGGCGGTCGGGCAGGCGCGCGCCGCAGGCCATCAGCAGCGGCACGGTATGCCTGACGTGATGATAGGCCTGGCCGAGGAAGGCGAGGTAGGTGTCGAGGTCGATGCGACCCTCGGGGGCGCGGCGCAGTACGGGGGCGTCGAGCAGGTGCTGGCGTTCGGCGGCGGTGTCTAGCTGGAGCTGGTCGTAGAAGTTCATGCGGGCGTTTCGTCCTTGCAGGCGGTCGGGGAGGGGGATTCGTCCAGGGCGGGGCGGTAGCGCGCGACGAGCGCGTCGCGGCGTAGCCGGCCGTTGGTCGTGGCCAGGCCGTTGGCGGCGGTGAAGGCTTCGTCGGCGCGCAGCCAGCGGTGGGCGCGCGCGTAGTCGGGCAGGTTCCGGTTGACCGCCGCGACCGCGCTCGCCAGCTCGGCGTCGGTGCACCCGGGCGCGCGCGGCACCAGCACCGCGAGGTTTTCGGCGCGGGCCTCGCCATGAAGCCAGGCCTGGGCGATCGGCGCCTGTTGCGCCAGCTCCGCCTCCACCCATTCGGGATTGACGTTGCGGCCGAAGGCAGTGATGAACTGGTGCTTCTTGCGGCCGTGCAGTACCAGGAAACCGTGCTCCAGATGGCCGAGGTCGCCGGTGCCGAGCCATCCACCGGCGGGCGGCGACTCGCCCAGGTAACCGAGCATGCGCGCGCCGTGCATCAGCACCTCGCCGTCCTCGGCGAGCCGCACTTCGGCATGCGCGAGTGGCTTGCCGACGGTGCCGGGGCGATTGGCGGACGGCGTGTTCAGGCACACCACCGAGGCGCATTCCGACAGGCCGTAGCCCTCGTAGACCGGCAGGCCGAGCCGGGCTGCGCGTTGCAGTAGCCCCGGCGCGACGCGACCGCCGCCGACCGCGGCGAAGCGCAGCACGGCGGGCAGCGGCAGGCCGCGCTCGGCGGCACTCACCAGCGCCAGCAGCAGCTGGGGCAGGAGGATCAGGCTGTGCGGCCGGCTGAGGCCGAGGCGGGCGAGGAAGCGGCCCACGTCGAAGCCGCTCGCGCCCTGGAGGCCGATCTCGGCCTGCGGGCGGAGCTCGATGCCGGCACCGGCGAGCAGCGGTGCGTACACGCCGGCGACGTTCTCGAGCAGGGTCGCCAGCGGCAGCACGCAGAGGTGGTGGCGGACGCCGCAGTCGCGGATCACCGCGGCGATGCTGTGCGCGACCGTGAGCTGGGCGGCGGCGTCGAGGCAGACGCCCTTGGGCTGGCCGGTGGTGCCCGAGGTGTAGGTGATCTTCAGCGTGCCGGCCGGCAGCGCCGGGGTGCACGCCGGCCGGCGCTGCCCGATGCCGGGTCGGCTGGCGGTGAAACCCGAGCCGGGGCCGGCCTCGTGCCGATCGCCGATCAGGGTGTCGATGCCCGCACTGTCGAGCACGTGGCGCTGCTGCGCGGCGGAAAAGAAGTCCGGCAGCGGCACGCAGACCCGGCCGCCGAACAGCAGGGCCAGATCCCACATCACCCAGTCCGCACCGTTGTCGAGGGCGAGGGCGACGCGGTGGGCGCCGATCGCGTCGAGCGTGTGCATCCGCTCGGCGACGCCCGCCAGCACTTCGCGGCCGTCCAGCGTGCGATCGGCGGCGATCAGCGCCGGTCGCGCGCCGTATCCCGCGATCGCCTCGCGCAAGGTCTTCAGCTCAGGCGACATGGCGCAGTTCCGGGGCGGGCGCGGGGGCGGGGGGCAGGCAGCGGCCCGACTGCACCAGGCGACGGTGGCTGTCCTCGACCTCGCAAGCCATCACCATCGGCCCGCTGTCGTAGTAGCTGCCCCAGCCGCCCGCCTGGTCGCCGAGGCGCGCCGGATCGGCGGCGGCGAGCGGCTGCAGCTCGAGCCCGAGGCGGCGGAAGCTGTTGAGCAGCGCGCGGGTGCCGGTGAACACCACCCAGCGCAGCCCGAGGGCGGCGAGGTGCTCGGTGAGCCCGACGATCAGGCGCCGGCCGGCGCCCGGGCCGCGGGCGGCGAAATTGCCCACCTCGACGATGTCGGCACGGTCGACCGCACAACGGTAGCGCTGCGCGAGCGCGTCCTCGATCGGGAGGTCGAGGTAGTGCTCGAGGAATAGCGGCTGGTCGCCGGCGCGGCGGCAGCCGAGCGCGCCGTGCAGTTCGCCGTCGTCCGCCTCGAGGCCGAGCAGCTCCGGCATGAAGTTCCGCACTCGCGCGCCATAGTGTTCGGCAAAACGCGTGCGGATGAAGTCCTCGAGCGCGCTGCGGCGTTCGGGCCGCGCGGGCGCACGCAGCGCGAGCGCACAGGGGGGTGCGACGGCTCGGGGGGCGATCGCCGCGCCGGGGGCCAGCCATTCCGCGTTCATGGTGTCTCTCGTCGGTGGGAATGGGGCGGATCTTGCGGGCGCGAGCTTAAGCCTGGCTTAAGTCGGCCGGCGGCGAGGCGGCGGCGTCAAGTCGTGCGGGTGAGTGCGGCGGGTCAGTGGGGCGGGTCAGTGGGGCGGGCGGCGCGAATCGAAATAAGCGGGGCACCCGGGAACTTGCGTCGCCGGAAACCCCGCCCCCGCGGCAATGCCGCGCGCGCGTTGCGAAAGAATCAGCGACCGCCGCCGCCCGGGCCCATGCCGCCACCGCCGGGTCTCATTCCGCCACCGCCCGGCCCCATGCCGCCACCGCCCGGGCCCATGCCACCACCGCCCGCGCCCACGCCGCTGCCACCCGGGCCCATGCCGCCGCCGCGCGCCGGTGGTTCGTCGGGCAGGGTCACCCCGCGTTCGCGTGCGCGTTCGAGCATCTGCTCGTGGTGCTCGGCGCGAACACGCTCGCGTTCTTCGAGAGTCCTTGCAGCGCGCATGCGGTCGCGGTGCTCCATGCGCTCCTGCTCGGTCATGATCTGCGCGCCGAAGATCGGTGCGTCATCGGCCACCGGCGGCTGCCCGCCCTCCACTTGCGCGGCGGCAACGGTCGATAGCAGTGCCGCGGCGAGCGCGGCGACAACGGTTTTCGCTTTCATCCTGTTCCCCTTTCAGAAGGCGCCGCCTGCGGCGCATTCGTCCGCCGCGGTCGCTCTCAATCTAGACCCGGGCCGGGAGCGAGTCTGTATCCGCATGTTGCCCGCCTCGCCCTGAAGTACACGGCGGTACATCGGACGCGCACGCTAGGGGGATAATGTTGCTCAAAGAAACTGTCGCGACTGCGACGGCATCGACGCAAGTGCAGGAGCCTTATCATGAAACGCATCAAGTTGAGTCTGCTCGGCGTTCTCGCCCTGTTGAGCCTGCTGTGGTGGCAGGCCGATCCGCTGGTCCTCGAGGGGGACCGCTTCTTCGCCCTCCGCGGTGTGCTGGTCAATTACACCGGCGTGCTCGGCATGGGGGTCATGAGCGTCGCGATGCTGCTCGCGCTGCGTCCGGTCATGCTCGAGCCGCTGCTCGGCGGGCTCGACAAGGTGTATCGGGTGCACAAGTGGCTCGGGATCGCCGGCCTCGCGCTGGCAGTGGTGCACTGGCTGTGGGCGAAGGGCACCAAGTACGCGGTCGGCTGGGGCTGGCTGGAACGTCCCCCGCGCGGGCCGCGCGCCGAGCAGACGGTCGAGATCTTCCGCTTCTTCCAGGAACAGCGCGGGCTCGCCGAGAGCATCGGCGAATGGGCCTTCTACGCCTTCGTCGTGCTGGCGGCGATTGCGCTGATCAAGCGCTTTCCTTATCGCCGCTTCTTGCAGAGCCACCGCCTGATGGCGCTCGTCTATCTCGCCCTGGTTGCGCACAGCGTCATGCTGCTGCCCTTCGGCTACTGGACGACCCCGCTCGGCGCGCTGATGGGTGTGCTGATGGCGGTGGGCACGTATGCCGCGCTGAAGTCGCTGTTTCGCGGCATCGGTCGCAGCCGGCGCAAGGTCGGCGAGATCGAGCATCTGGTGCGGCACGCCGACAACGGGGTGCTCGAGGTCGGCGTGCGCCTGAAGGGCCCGTGGCCGGGCCACCACGCAGGCCAGTTCGCCTTCGTCAGCTTCGATCCGCAGGAAGGCGCGCATCCGTTCACGATCGCGTCCGCCTGGCGCGGTGACGGCCGGCTGAACTTCATGATCAAGGGCATTGGTGACTACACGCGCACCCTGCCGCAAACCCTGAAGGCCGGCGATCGGGTCGAGGTGGAAGGGCCCTACGGGCGCTTCGATTTCGCCGGCGAGGAGTCGCGCCAGATCTGGGTCGCGGGCGGGGTTGGGATCACCCCCTTCATCGCCCGGCTGCAGGCGCTGGCAAGCGACCCGGCACCGAAGGCGGTGGACCTCTTCTACAGCACGAGTGCGCCGGACGAAGGCTTCATCGCCAGGCTGCGCGAGCTCGCCGGCAAGGCGAAGGTGAAGCTGCACGTGCTCGTCAGCGGTCGCGACGGCCGCCTCGACACCGAGGCGATCTGCCACCGGGTGCCCGACTGGAAGGCCGGCCGTGTGTGGTTCTGCGGGCCGGCCGGCTTCGGCCAGGCCTTGCGCGAGGGTTTCGCCGCCAAGGGTTTCGGCGAGGAACGTTTCCACCAGGAACTGTTCGACATGCGCTGATCCGCTTGCGCGTTGCTCCGGTAAACTCGGGGGCTGTTTCCGCTGCCGCGGGCGGCCCCCGGTTCGTTTCCGCCACTACGATGACATCGAATTCACAATGCCCGGGCGAGGCGGGCGAGAGCCTCCCGCTCGTGCTGGCGGGGCCCATCCTCAGGCGTGTCGAGGCGAAGCGCCTGGTGTTCTGGCTCGCGGCACGCGCGCCGGCCCGGGTCCGCATCGCGCTCGACTACGGCGACGGCAGGCCCCGGGTGCATGACTTGGCGCCCGGCGCATCCGGCTGCGCCCACCTCGCCGCTGCCGAGCGGCTGCACTACCTGCTGATCGACCTGAGACTCGAGGACGAACTGCCGGTGGGCCGCTGGGTCGGCTACACGCTGGCGCTGTCCGATGCGGCTTCGGAGTCGGACGACTGGCAGGACTGGCGCGCGTGGGCGGCCGACCTCTGCTATCCCGGCAAGTCCTCGCCCGGCTTCGTCTTCGCTCCGCAGGTGGGCTCGCTGCTGCACGGCTCGTGCCGCAAGCCGCATCACGATGGCGGCGATGGCCTCGTGCGCGTCGACGGGCTGCTCGGCGCCCTGATCGCGGCCGGGGCGCCGGATCGACGGGGTGCCGACGACGAGGGCGAGGCGCGCGCCGATCAAGCCTCGCCCGCCTGGCCCTCGGTGCTGGTGATGACCGGCGACCAGATCTATGCCGACGATGTCGCCGGCCCGATGCTGGTGGCGATCCACCGTCTGCTCGAGCGCCTCGGCTTTCCGCCGGAACGGCTCGCCGGGACGGAGGAGGCCGGCGTCACCGACGCGCGCGAGCTCTACCGGCATCCGGCGTGTTACTACGCGCGTGACACCCTGCTGCCGCGCCACAAGCGGAACTACGCGCTGATCGAGATCCTGTTCGGCGGCGTGGAAAAGCCGGTGTTCACCTCGGCGAGCGCGCACAATCACCTGATCACGCTGGCGGAAGTGCTCGCGATGTATCTGCTCGTGTGGTCGCCCGCGGCCTGGGCCGGCATCGAGCCCGCGCCGCCACCGGGCCTGGATGCCGAATCGCGCGCCCTGTTCGAGCAGGAGCGGGGCAGGATCGAGGCTTTCGTCGCCGACCTGCCGGCGGTGCGCCGCGTGCTCGCCCACCTGCCGGTGGCGATGATCTTCGACGACCACGACGTCACCGACGACTGGAACCTGAGCCGCGAATGGGAAGAGATCGCCTACGGCCATCCGTTCTCGCGGCGGGTGATCGGCAATGCGCTGCTCGCCTACCTGGTGAACCAGGGCTGGGGCAACCGCCCCGAGGTGTTCGATGCGGACCTGCTCGCCCGGCTCGGCGAGGGCTTCGTCGCGCCCGGGGGGGCTGCGCACGAGGAGGCCATCGATCGCCTGCTGAAGTTCGAGGAGTGGCACTACACCTGGCCGACGACGCCGCCGCTGGTGGTGATCGACACCCGCACCCAGCGCTGGCATTCGGAGTACGCCGCACGGCGCCCCTCCGGCCTGATGGACTGGGAGGCGCTCACCGACCTGCAGCACACCCTGCGCGGCCTGCCGGCGGTGCTGCTGGTGTCGCCGGCGCCGATCTTCGGCGTCAAGCTGATCGAGGCGATCCAGCGCGTGTTCACCTGGTTCGGCCATCCGCTGATGGTCGACGCCGAGAACTGGATGGCGCACCCGGGCGCGGCCGAGGCGATCCTCAACATCTTCCGTCACCGCCGGACGCCGCAGCACTTCGTCGTGCTGTCGGGCGACGTGCATTACTCGTTCGTGTACGACGTCGAGCTGCGGGGCAGGGTGCGCGGCCCCGACATCTGGCAGATCTGCAGCAGCGGGGTCCGCAACGGCTTTCCGCCGCGCCTGCTCGCCGTGCTCGATCATGCCAACCGGTGGCTCTACTCGCCGCGCTCGCCGCTGAACTGGTTCACCCGGCGGCGCCGCATGCGGGTGATCCCGCGCAAGCCCGAAGGCATTCCGCACGGCCGCCGCCTGCTCAACGGCAGCGGCATCGGTCTGGTGGAGCTCGACGCCGAGGGCGTGCCGTGGCGGGTGCGCGAGCTGCTCGCCGACGGGCGCGAGGTCTTCTTCAGCCGGCGCGAGGAGGAGTCGCGCTGGCACTGAGCGCGCCCCTGCCGCGGCGCCGCGCTCAGTGCCGGCTCTGGATCGCGTCGATGTAGCCGATCATGCCGGTCTGCACGCTGGCGGCGTTGCCCTCGTCGGTGTCGATGTGCATCGCCAGCCGGTAGGACGGGCTCACCCGCACGACGACGTCGCCGAAGGTCAGCTCGCGCGCGCCCTCGACCCGGACCCGCACCACGTACTTGTCGCGCACGTGCAGGCGCATCGCATCTTCCGGCGTCATGTGGATGTGGCGCTGGGCGCAGATCACGCCGCGCTCGATGACGGTGCTGCCGGCCGGGCCTTCCAGGGTGAGGCCGGGGGTGCCGGCGAGATCGCCCGATTCGCGGATCGGCGGTTGCACGCCGAGCTTGAACTGCTCGGTCATCGCGATCTCCACCTGGGTCCCCTTGCGCGTCGGGCCGAGCACGCGCACGTTGGCGATGCGGCCCTTGGGACCGACCAGGTGCACCTTCTCCTCGCAGGCGTACTGGCCCGGCTGCGACAGCTCGTGCTGGGGGGTGAGCTGGTGGCCGGGGCCGAACAGCGCGTCCACATCGGCCTGCGACAGGTGCACATGGTGGGCCGAGACCTCGATCGGGATCGGCAGCTGCTGCTTCTCGCTCGCCAGCAGCAGCTCGTTGCGCTCGATCGCGCGCAGCGTCTCCCAGGCCACCAGGCGCTCGTGGTCGCTCGCGATCACCATCACCGCGACCGGCGAGTCGGCGGCGGAGATCACCGCGTGCGAGTCGAGCCGGCCGAGGTTGCGGTTGCGCTCCTCGTCGAGCTTGATGCCCATGTAGCCGAGCCCCTGGCAGGCCAGGCTGCGCACGGTGGCGCTGGTCTCGCCGATCTCGCCGGTGAAGGCGAGCACGTCGATGCCGCCCATCGCGGCGACGTAGGCGCCGATGTTCTTGCGCACCTGATAGCAGAAGGCCTTGTGCGCGAGCAGCGCGCGGTGGTGCCCCTCGCTGGCGGCGGCCTCGATCTCGTGGATGTCGCCCGAGATGCCCGAGATCCCCTTCAGGCCGCTGCGCGTGTTGAGCAGGGTGGCGACCTCGTCGACCGACATCTGGTGATCCTGGATCAGGTGCAGCACGACCGCCGGGTCGAGGCTTCCCGAGCGGCTCGGCATGATCAGGCCGTCGGTCGGCGTCATGCCCATCGTGGTGTCGACCGAGCGGCCGTGGTCGATCGCGCACAGCGAGGCACCGACGCCGAGATGGGCGGAAACGATCTCGAGTTCGCCGAGCGGACGCTTGAGCACCTCGGCGGCCTTCAGCGACACGTAGCGGTGAGATGTGCCGTGGAAGCCGTAGCGGCGGATCCCTTCCTGCTTGTACAGCTCGTAGGGCAGGCCGTAGAGGTAGGCGTAGGGCGGCAGGGTGTGATGGAAGGCGGTGTCGAATACCGCCACGTGCGGCACGTGGGGCAGGCGCTTCATCGCCTCGCGGATGCCGGCGAGGTTCTGCGGATTGTGCAGCGGCGCGAAGCGCGACAGCGCCTCGATGTCGGCGATCACGCCGGGCGTCACGACGACCGCGCTCGAGAAGCGGTTGCCGCCGTGCACCACCCGGTGGCCGACTGCGACGATCTCGGGCAGGTGCAGCGCGAAGTGGCTGCCGAGCAGCGCGCAGGCCTCCTGCATCACCGGGAACAGCTGCTCGATCGGGAAGGGCTCGCGCTCCAGGCTGCGGGTCTGCGAGCCGACGGCGACGCGGATGCGGGCGGCCGCCGGATCCGCGTTGTCGATCACGCCGGTGACGTCGGAGCCGAGGTCGCGAGTGTCGTACACGCCGAAGTGGATGCGGCTGATGCCGACGTTGAGCACGATCACCTTGCCCGGCATGTCGGTGGTCAGCGACAGCGCGTAGGGATCGTCCGCCGCGCTCGCCGGACGCGCGGTTGCCGTTACCGGCAATGCCGCCAGCGCGCGGGTGAGCTCGGTGAGGCGGCGGGTCAGGTAGGCCACCGCCTTGGGGCTGGTGAGGATGTGGGTGTGTACCACCTCCTGCGGGATCAGCAGTACGAAGCAGCGCGTGCCCGCGATCACGTCGGCGACGTTGGGCTCGCCGCTCAGCAGCGACATCGCACCGAAGATCTCGCCCGGCACCAGCTCCTGCAGCACGGTGCGCGTGCCGGTGTTGTCGCTGACCGAGATCTCGGCCTGGCCGCTGATCATCACGCCGATGAAACGGCCGGGCTCGCCGGTCTCGAGGATCGCCTCGTTGCCTTCGAAGGTGACCTGGCGCGACAGGTGGATGATCTCCTCGACCTTGTCGGCGGGGAGGCTCTCGAACAGGCGGACCTGTTCGAGGAAGAATTTGTGGAGATCGATTTCGCTCATGGCGGTTTCCAGTGCTGACGCAGGGGGTAGCCCGCAGGTTAGCACTTTGGATGTTGCAGCGCACACGGCGCGCCCGCCCGGCGCGCCGCGCGCATCGGCGCAATCGCTTAGAATCACGCCTTTATCTCCGTCCGAACGCTCCCACGATGTCTGCCACTCCCGTCCGCACCCGCTTCGCCCCCAGTCCGACCGGCTACCTTCACATCGGCGGCGCGCGCACCGCGCTGTTCGCCTGGGCCTTCGCCCGCCGCCACGGCGGCAGCTTCGTTCTGCGCATCGAGGACACCGACGTCGCCCGTTCCACCCCGGAGGCGGTGCAGGCGATTCTCGACGGCATGAGCTGGCTCGGGCTGGACGCGGATGAGGGACCGTTCTATCAGATGCAGCGCATGGATCGGTACAAGGAGGTGATCGCGCAGATGCTCGAGGCCGGCACCGCCTACCATTGCTATACCTCGCCGGAAGAGCTCGACGCGATCCGCGAGGCGCAGCGCGCCCGCGGCGAGAAGCCGCGCTACGACGGCCGCTGGCGGCCCGAGGCGGGCAAGGAACTGCCGGCGCCGCCGGCGGGCGTGCAGCCGGTGGTGCGCTTCCGCGGCCCGACCGAGGGCGTGGTGGCCTGGGACGACCTGGTGAAGGGCCGGATCGAGATCGCCAACGCCGAACTCGACGACTTCATCATCGCGCGCGCCGACGGCACGCCGACCTACAACTTCTGCGTGGTGGTCGACGACTGGGACATGGGCATCACCCACGTCATCCGCGGCGACGACCACGTCAACAACACCCCGCGCCAGATCAACGTGCTCGAGGCCCTGGGTGCCGACGTGCCGCTCTACGCCCATCTGTCGATGATCCTCGGCGACGACGGCACCAAGCTGTCCAAGCGCCACGGCGCGGTCAGCGTGATGCAATATGACGACGAAGGCTATCTGCCCGAGGCGGTGATCAACTACCTTGCGCGCCTTGGCTGGAGCCACGGCGACGATGAAGTCTTCAGTCGTCAGCAGTTCGTCGAGTGGTTCGACCTCGACCACATCACACCCTCGGCGGCGCAGTTCAATACCGAGAAGCTCAACTGGCTCAACGCCCACTACATCAGGCAGGCCGAAAACGGCCGGCTCGCCGCCGAGGTCGCCAACCGGCTCGCGCGGCGCGGGGTGAACCCCGAGACCGGGCCCTCCCTCGAGGCGGTGGTGGCGCTGTACAAGGATCGCGTCTCCAACCTCAACGAACTGGCCGACTCGGCCGAACTCTTCGTCGCCGACCTGCATCCGGCACCCGAAGTGCTCGGCCAGCACCTGACCGACACGGCGAAAGCCGCGCTCGCCAGCCTGCGCACGCGGCTCGCCGCCGTCGAATGGAACAAGGCGGCGTTGTCGCAGGCGATCAAGGAGACCATGGCCGCGCACGGATTGAAGATGCCGCAGGTCGCGATCCCGCTGCGCGTGGTCGTGCTCGGCGTGCCGCAGACGCCCTCGATCGACGCGGTGCTCGAGGTGCTCGGCCGCGAGCACGTGCTGGCACGGCTCGATCGCCAGCTCTGAGCAGGGCTCCCGCAGCGTAGGCGCTGCACCGTGGCACGGTGGGCGCGCACCTCCGTACGCGATAGGGGCGGTCGTGCAGACGCTTACGGCCGCTGATCGCCCTGGGCGCGGGGCTCCTACAGGGGGGCGTTTGTCGAAGGGGCTGTAGGAGCGCACCCCTGTGCGCGATAACGGCGGTCGTGCCGGCGACGACGGCTATCGCCCTGGGGGCAGGGCGCCTACGAGGGAGGCGGTGCGCGGCGGGGTGGGCGTGCCGCGTCGCGCAGCAGCCAGCGCGCCGGGTCGAGCGCGTCGACCAGGTCGCGCTCGAGCGGCAGGGGCTCGTTCTCGAGCTGGCTCGCGAGCAGCTCGGCGATCAGCGCCGCCCACACGAGGCCGCGTGCGCCGAAGCCGGACACCGCGTACAGCCCCGGCTCGCGCACGACGTCGGCCAGTTTCGCCATACCGGGCGGCTGATCGGTGGCGGGCAGGGCGCCCACCATCGGCAGGCGGTCGGGCGAGGTGGGGCGGAAGCCGACACGGCCGGCGAGCGTCGCCGGGTCGATACCGGCGGTGTAGCCGGGCAGCATCGCCTCGAGCGTCTCCAGGTTCTCGCGCTGGTCGGCGGTGCGCTCCGTCTCGTCGGCGTCGTCCATCGCGAAGGTGGCGCCAGCACAGCGCAGGCCGTCGATCGCCGGGCTGACGTAACCGCCGCGACACACCACCACCCGCGGCGGACTGCCCGCCGCAGCCGGCAGCAGCGCGACCTGGCCGCGCGCGCTGCCGACCGGCAGGGAGGCGGCCTCGGGGAAGCCGCCGATGCGCGCACCGGCGGCGAGGATCGCGACCGGGGCGGCGGCGATCGTCTCGCCCGCCGCATCGAGTGCCAGCCATCGGCCGCGTTCGCGCCGCAGGCCGGCCACCGGCTTGCCGAAGTGGGTACGGATGCGCTGCGGATGGGCGGCGAGGTTGGCCGCGCACAGGCTGGGCGGCTGCACCCAGGCGCTGCCCGGAAACCACCATCCGCCTTCGCGCAGCGGCCAGCCGGCGATCGCTTCCGCCTCCGCAGCGTCCACGAAACGCTGCAGCTCGGTGGGCAGCGCGAGCCGCTCGATCACGGCCGCCATCGTCTCGCGTTGGGCCGCGTCGCGCGCGAGCTGCAGCACGCCGCACGCCTCGAAGCGCACCGGCAGGTCGCGCGCCGCCAGCCGCTCGAGGTGGCGCAGGCCGTAGAGGGTGCCGGCGCGGGTCAGCCGGCTCATGCGATTGTCGTCGAGGTTGGGCAGCGGGCGCAGCACGCCGGCATGGTTGCCGGAGGCGCCGGCCCCGGCGTGGGCGGCGGCGTCGATTACCTCCACCGTCCAGCCGCGGGCGGCGAGCCGTTCGGCGACCGACGTGCCGGCGACGCCGGCGCCGATCACCAGGGCATGGCGGGCGGCGTGGGCGGCGCCGGAGGGCGATGCGGGCGCACCCGGCCCGGAGGCTGCCGCCGCCTGCGCGATCGTGTCGTGCGTGGCGAGTGCCTCGGCGTCGCGCCCCGGGGCAGCCCGGCGTGCGGCAAGCACGCCGCGCAGCATCTGTCGTTTGCCGCCGAAGCCCGGCGCCTTCGCGATTTCGAAGCCCGCGCGGCGCAGGCCCTCGCGTACCGTGCCGGCCACCGACCAGGTGGCGAGGCTGGCGCCCGGCGCGGCGAGCCGACCGAGCTGGTGGAACACGCGCGGCGACCACAGCTCGGGATTCTTCGTCGGCGAGAAGCCGTCGAGGAAGAAGGCGTCGGCGCGCAGCGCGAGGCGGTCGAGGCCGTCGCGCGCGTCGCCGAAGAACAGGGTCAGGCAGACCCGGTCGCCGTCGAGTTCGAGCCGGTGAACGCCGGGGGCGGCCAGCGGCCAGCGCGACTGAAGTTCGCCGGCGAGCGGGGCGAGCTCCGGCCAGCGCGCGTGCAGCTGCGCGAGGTCATCGCGCAGGAAGGGGTGCAGCTCGCAGGAGACGAAGTGCAGGCGCCGGCAACGCTGCGGATCGGCGCGCCATGCCGCCCAGGTGGCGAGGAAGTTCAGGCCGGGGCCGAAGCCGGTCTCGAGCACGACGAAGCGCTCGCGCCCGCGCCAGCGTCCGGGCAGGCCATTGCCGGCGAGGAAGACGCTCTCCGCCTGGCCGGGGCCGCCGTCGCGCGAGTGATACACGTCGTCGAAGCGTTCCGAGTAGGGGGTGCCGTCCGCGGTCCACGCGAGTCGGGCAGGAGTGATCGGCATGGTCGGTGCTTGTCGTCTCTGAGGGGGCCGGCGGGTGCGGTCGGGCTTATCCTGCAGGTCTCGAGTGTGGGAACAGCGCGGGCGGCGTCGGAAATGGAACTGAAACTGGGGCGGGTCTATCGGATCGAGCTGTGCAGCGGCGAACTTCGGTGCTGGCGCTACCTCGGCAGCGCGGGCGGCGAGTTCGCCTGGTGGCGGGACGAGGAGACCGGGCTGGAGTTCTCGGAGGCGAGCCTGCTGTACGCCTGGCAGGTGGTCGGCGAAGCCTGAGCCCCTTCGCCCTTTCCCGCGCTCCTTGCGCCGCCGTTCAGCCCGCCACCGGCCGCACCCGGCTCGCGGCGAGACGGGCGCGTTCGCGCGCTTCCTCCACCGTGTCGGCGTTGGCGACCGCCACGCCCATCCGGCGCTTGACGAAGGCTTCCGGCTTGCCGAACAGGCGCAGGTCGCTGCGCGGCACAGCGAGCGCCTCCGCCACCCCCTCGAAGGCGATGCCGGCGGCCTCGATGCCGCCGTAGATCACCGCCGAGGCGCCCGGCTCGCGCAGCGCGGTGTCGACCGGCAGGCCGAGGATGGCGCGCGCGTGCAGCTCGAACTCGGAAAAGCGCTGCGAGCACAGGGTCACCAGGCCGGTGTCGTGCGGCCGCGGGCTGACCTCGGAAAACCACACTTCGTCTCCTCTGACGAACAGCTCCACGCCGAACAGGCCGCGGCCGCCGAGCGCACCGGTGACCGCGCCGGCGATCTCCTGCGCGCGCGCCAGCGCCGCTGTGCTCATGCGCTGGGGCTGCCAGGATTCGACGTAGTCGCCGGCCTGCTGGAGGTGGCCGATCGGTTCGCAGAAGAAGGTCTTCAGCGCGCCGTCGGTGTCGCGCGCGCGCACCGTGAGCAGGGTGATCTCGTAATCGAAGTCGACGAAGCCCTCGACGATGACGCGGCCCTGATTCACCCGTCCGCCGGCGGCAGCGTAGTCCCAGGCGGGTTCGACGTCGGCCGGTCCGCGCAGGGTGGACTGGCCCTTGCCGGAGGAGGACATCACCGGCTTGACGATGCAGGGATAGCCGATCTCCCCGGCGGCTGCCTGCAGCGCCTCGAGCGAGTCGGCGAAGCGGTAGGGCGAGGTCGGCAGGCCGAGCTCTTCGGCGGCGAGGCGGCGGATGCCCTCGCGGTTCATCGTCAGCTGCGCGGCGCGCGCGGTGGGGATCACCTCGGCCAGGCCCTCGGCCTCCAGCCCGGCGAGCACGTCGGTGGCGATCGCCTCGATCTCGGGCACCACCAGGTGGGGCCGCTCCTGCTCGATCAGCGCGCGCAGCGCGACGCCGTCGGTCATCGGGATCACGTGGGCGCGGTGCGCGACCTGATGGCCGGGGGCGTCGGCGTAGCGGTCGACCGCGATCACTTCGACGCCGAGCCGCTGCAGCGCGATGATCACTTCCTTGCCGAGCTCGCCGGAGCCCAGCAGCATCACGCGCAGTGCGCTCGGCGACAGGGGGGTGCCCAGTTTCATGTGTTCTCCTCGGACCGCACGGCCCGCCAGGCTGATTTTCGGGGTTCAGTGCGCTGCAGCGCTCGCCGTCGGGCGCGTGTCAGGCGCGCTCAGCCGCCCGAGGTCGACAGCGGATCGTCCCAGTAGGGCTCGGCTTCGTAGTAGTCGTGGATCTCCTTCGCCCAGGCCGGGTCGGCCATCGACGGCCAGTGCGACTTGTCGAAGCCCGGGGCCGCCTCGAGGCGCTCGCGGCTGACGTCGAAGACGAAGCGCTTGTGGATCGCGTCGAGTGCCAGCGCCGACCAGGGGATCGCGAACAGCTTGTTGCCCACCCCGAGGAAGCCGCCGAAGGACAGCACCGCGTAGGCAACGCGGCCCGAGCGCACGTCGATCATGATGGCGTCGATCTTGCCGAGCGATTCGCCGGCGGCGTTGACCACGGCGTCGCCGGTCAGCGAGCCGGCGTTCATGACGTCGGGGCCGGGACCGCCCGAATGGCAGGTGATGTCCTCGAGGATCGGGGTCGTTTCGTTGGCGCCGGCGGCTTCGCCCGGGTGGGGAATGTTCGCATTCATGGGCTGCTCCATTGAGTGGGCGGTTGGAAATCGGAGGACAGTCCGGTCGCGCGCGCCGCAGCATCGTGCAGTCGGGCCGTCAGGGTTCCCTGCAAGTGAACCACTTATTTGCCCGCGGGGAAACTCCCCGACCCGGATCGGCCCTCGGGCACCCGTCCCGCGCGGTGCGCTCGAGCATGGAGATACCGAAACGAGGGACAAAAAAAAGCCTCGCCGGGAGGGGGCGAGGCTTTAACCACTCGAAGGGTTCTTCAAGAGGAGGAGACGGGATGAATTCTAATCGTCCGGAAAACTAGTTGCAATAGGCAACCGTTAGAAATTGCAACAACCACTCCTTAGTCGCACCGCAGCAAGCTGCGCGCAGCCTCGCACACCGCGCCCACCGAGGGGACGTAGGCCTGTTCGAGCGGGATGCTGGCCGCCGCGGGGGCGTCGGGCCCGCCGAGCCGGAGCGGTCGCGCCTTCAGTACGTCGAAGGCGTGCTCGGCCACCAGCGCGGCGAGCTCGGCGCCGACGCCGAAGCTGCGGTTCGCCTCGTGCACCACGACGACGCGTCCGGTGCGCCGCACCGAGTCGAGCACCGTGCCGAGGTCGAGCGGCTTGATCGAGCGCAGGTCGATCACCTCCGCCTCGATGCCGTCGGCCGCCAGGCGCGCCGCCGCCTCGAGGCAGACCGGGACCGTCTTCGCATAGGAGACCAGGCTCAGATCGCGTCCGCTGCGGGCGATCGCCGCACGGCCGAGCGGCACCAGCGACTCACCTGCCGGCACCTCGCCGGCCTGCTGCAGCAGGCCGATGTCGACGAAGTACAGCACCGGGTTGTCGTCGCGGATGGCGGACTTCAGCAGGCCCTTGAAGTCGGCAGGGGTGGAGGGCATCACCACCTTCAGGCCGGGGGCATGGGCGAACCAGGCCTCGAGGTTGTGGTTGTGCTGGCTGCCCACGCCCCAGCCCGCGCCGGTCATCGCGATCGCCACCAGCGGGAACTCGAACTGGCCACCCGACAGGTGGCGCAGCTTGCCCGCGCTGTTGACCAGGGCGTCCATGGCGTAGCTCAGGAAGGGCGCGAAGAGCAGGTCGATCACCGGGCGCAGGCCGGTGGCGGCTGCGCCCACCGCGGTGCCGGCGATGATCGCCTCGGCGAGCGGGGTGTTGCGCACCCGCGCCGGGCCGAACTCCGCCACCAGCTCGGGTCGTTTGGTGGCGACGCCTTCGCCCAACAGCAGCACGCGGGCGTCGCGCCGCATCTCCTCGGCCAGCGCCTGGCCGATCGCGCGTTCGATCGAGATCTGTTCCATGATCGTTCTCCGTCCGGGGTCAGGCGTAAACGTCGTCGGCGAGGCCGGCGGGATCGGGCCAGGGCGAGGCGAGGGCGAAGTCCTCGGCGGCGGCGACGCGCGCGGCGATGCGCGCGTCGATCGCGTCCGCCTCGCCGTCGGTGAGACCGCCCGCTGCGAGCAAGCGGCTGCGCAGCTGCGCGATCGGGTCGCGTGCCCGCCAGGCCGCGAGTTCGCCGGCGTCCACATAGTGCTGGTCGTCGGGCTCGAGGTGGCCGCGCATCCGGTAGGTGGCGGTCTCGAGCAGGAAGGGCCGGCCGCTGGCGCGGATGCTTTCGACCGCCTCGAGCGCGGCGGCGCGCACCGCCTCGACGTCGTTGCCGTCGACCGTCGCGCCTCCGACGCCGTAGGCGGCGGCGAAGCCCGAGATGTGCTCGGCGAGCATGGTCTCGCGCCGATGCACGAAGGCCTGCCACTGGTTGTTCTCGCAGACGAAGAGGATAGGCAGTTTCCACACCGCGGCGAGGTTGAGCGCCTCGTGGAAGATGCCCTCGCAGGCGGCGCCGTCGCCGAAGAAGCAGGCGACGATGCCGGGCCGGCCGAGCATCGTCTGCGACAGCGCGACGCCGGTGGCGAGCGACAGTTCGCCGCCGACGATGGTCGAGGTCAGCACCACGCCGAGCTCGCGCGCCGAGATGTGCAGCGAGCCGCTGCGCCCCTTGCAGTAGCCGTCGCGCCGGCCCATGACCTCGGCCATCATCCGGCCCGGGTCGGCGCCGCGCGCCAGCAGGTGACCCGCGCTGCGATGGTTGGTCAGGATAAGGTCGTCGCCGGTGAGCGCCGACACCACGCCGACCGCCGCCGCCTCCTGGCCGACCGCGCTGCAGGTGCCGGGAATGCCGGTTTCGGCGGCGAGCGCGGCGAGGCGGAGTTCATAGGCGCGGATCAGCAGCATCGCCTCGAGGCGGTCTGCGGGGCGGGCGAGAGAGGGAAGCGGGGACATGGAGGCCTCCTGGCGCAGTTCTTGGGGTAGGTCCGCGCGTCAGCGCGATGTCTCCACTCTAGGACCTGGACCGGAAAGCGTGCGCCGCTTAGGAAATTCTTAGCAGGCGCGCAGCGAAGATTTAGGAAGCGCGCGCCCGCGCTCAGTCGGCCGGCGGCAGCTCGAGCAGCTCGAGCGGACGCTCGACCCGCAACTCGAAGCAGCCGCGGCCGGTCTTCTCGATGTGGATCGGCGCCTGGCGCTCGATCAGGCGGCGGGCAAGCAGGATCAGCCGTGCCTCGAGGTTGTCGCTCAGCTCGGGCAGGCGGATGCGGTGGTCGAGGCGCAGCTCGCGGTTGCTGAAGGCGGTGCGGCCGTGGGCGACGAAGTCGCTGAGCAGCACCCACAGGATGGCGCCGGCGACGCCCTTGATGAGGTAGTCGGGGCCGAGGAAAACGCTGTGGTTCTCGGCATAGTGGCGCACCCGCAGCGGCGGCCCGGCCGGGGTGGCGCCAGGCGGCGCGGCCGGCGCCGGGCTGCCCGGCGCCTCGGGCGGCGCATGCTGCAGCAGCTGGATGGCGGCACCGAGTCCGCCGGCGAGCGCCACCAGCGCGTCCTCGTCGTCGTAGCCGAAGCGAAGGTCGAGCGGGCTCTCGACGTAGAGCACGCCGAGCAGCTGGTGGCCGGCGCGGATCGGTACCGCGAGCTGACTGCGCGAATCGGGCAGGCCGGGCAGCGGAATCTCGGTCTCCAGGCCGGCGTCGAGGCCGTTGCGCGCGAGGCTGTCGCGCACCGCCCGGCCGTAGCTGTATTCGGCGGCGAAGTGGCCGATGCGGATCGGGGTGCGCTCGCGCGCCGCGACGCCGATGATGCCGTCGCCGAGGCCGATCTCCGCGCCCACGCCCGACACCGGGTAGCCGCGGCTGGCGACGGTGTACAGGCGGCCGGCGCGCGCGTCGAGCAGCAGCACCATCGCGTGGTGGATGTCGAACTGCATCTCCAGGCAGTTCAGCGTCTGCGCGAGCAGGCTGTCGAGGTCGGCGCACTCGCACAGGGTCTCGGCGCTCGCACGCAGCGCCGCGATCAGGTTGCGCCGCGCGGCCGGCACCGGCAGGGTGCGGCCGGGCACGCGCTCGATGTCTAGCACGCGGTAAATGTCGGCGCCGAGCAGACGGAATACGCCGGCCATGCCGGTGTGGGAGGCGATGCCGGCGAGCTTGGCCTTCATCTTCTCGAACAGCGGGCCGGCCTCCTCGGTACGCAGGTACTGCAGCGAGAGGCGGTAATGCGCCGCGCACACCGGATCGATCAGCGCGACGCGCGCGACCGGGTTGGCGAGGATGTTGCGGCGGGTGGTGTTGAAGAACTGGTAGGAGAGCGCGACATGGCCGGCGTCGACATACTGCACCTGCGACAGGTAGGCGAGATTGGGCACGCCCTCGGCGTCGGCGGTGGCGATCTGGCCGGGAATCGCCCCTTCGAGGCAGTCGCGGATGGCGTCGAGGCGGATCCTCATCGGCCCGCTCCGAGGGCGGTGCCGGCATTCGGGCCCGGGGTCTGGGAAAAGCCGGCGCTGGGCGTGAAGCTGACCGCGACGAGTTCGTCGGCCTCGCTCGCGAGCACCGCGCGGATGACCTCGCCGGAATAGCCCAGCTGCGTGAGCGCGCTGGCGAAGGCATCGACGTAGGCGGCGGCGAGCGCGCCGTCGTCCGGCTCGGGCGGCAGGATGCGGGCGTCGCTGCCCTTGAACTGCACGGTGCGGTGGGTCGGCGGTTCGCTGAAGGTCACCGCGATGCGGCCGCTGCAGCGCACGTCCTCGAGCAGGGCGGCGGCGGCGGCGCTGGCGAAGAGCACGTTCAGTGTGCGCCGATCGGCGCCGACCCGGCAGCCGGTGGCGCGGGCCAGATTGGGCAGCCCGCCCCGCCGGCAGGACGCGGCGCTGATCGACACGCCACCGCAGACGAAGGCGGCCTGCGCCGCATCGAGAACGAGAGGAAAGGGCGCGTCCATGATCCTGAAATCATAGACAGCGCCGGTCGCGGGCGAAAGGCGGGGCGCGCTCCGCCTGCGCTCATTGCGGCGGGGATGGAAACACGATCGCCAGCCCGGGCGGGTTCCCGCCCGGCGGCACCCAGGCCGGCGCCGGTTCGCCGGCGGGACCGAGCGCGCTCAGGTAGCGATGGATCGCGCGCAGGTCGTCGTCGGACATGTCGCGCAGGGCGAACCATGGCATCGGCGGGCGGTAGCGCCGCGTGCGGGCGTTCTGCAGCCACTCCGCCTCGCTCAGTCGCGGCACCGCGAGCCGCAGGTTGCTGGGGTAGGTCGTCCCCCAGGGGCCGCGCCAGCCGATGCGATCGCCGGTCAGCCATTGCGCTTCCGGCACGGCGCCAGCGTTCTGCGCGTAGCCGGGGGTGTGGCAGTCGTTGCAGCCGGCGACCTTGACCAGATAGCGGCCGCGCTCGATCAGCTTCGCCGACGCGGGGTCGGGGCCGTCGGCCAGGGCCGGGGAGGTCGCCGCCGCCAGCAACAGGGCGGCCAGCCGGGAGAGAAGGAATCGCGCGGTGTCGGTCATCGTCGTGCTCCGTCGGGTTGGGGACGTCGGGCCGCGTCGATTCCCGGCCCTGCAGCTGCAGTGTGGTCGAGCTCCGACGGCCGCGAGCCTAAAACGCCGCTCGCGAAATCTTAAAAATGGCTTATGCGTGAAGTCGCCTACAGGCCGAGGCTCTCGCCGGCGCCGAGCAGGGTGGCGATGCCGAGCGCGGCGAAGATCGCCGCGGCGATGCCGTGCACCAGACGGACCGGGATCTTCTCGGCGATACGGTCGCCGAGCAGCACCGCGGGCACGTTGGCGATCATCATGCCCAGCGTGGTGCCGGCGACGACCGCGGCAAGGGCCTGGTATTGCGCGGCGAGCGCCACGGTGGCGACCTGGGTCTTGTCGCCCATCTCGGCGAGGAAGAAGGCGACCACGGTGGTGCCGAAGACGCCGAAGCGGGCGAGCTTCGCCTCGTCCTCCTCGAGCTCGTCGGGCACCAGGATCCACACCGCCATGGCGAGGAAGGACAGGCCGAGGATCCAGCGCAGCGTGCCGGGCGCGAGGAGCGAGGTGAGCCAGGCGCCGAGCGCGCCGGCGCCCGCATGATTGGCCAGGGTCGCGACCAGGATGCCGAGCACGATCGGCAGCGGCTTGCGGAACTTGGCAGCGAGCAGGAAGGCGAGCAGCTGGGTCTTGTCGCCGACCTCGGCGAGAGCGACGATGCTGGTGGAGAGGAGGAAGGCTTCCATCGAATTCGCTCCGCGGCCGGAAGAAACCAATGACCATGCGCCTCCCCGGCCGTTACGGAGGTCCATGATCAAAGGTCTTGCCAGGTCGACGGACTGCCTGCGCCATGGCCCGGGGGGCCAAGTGTGTTGACGCAGGCCCCTGCCGTGGTGATGGCCGGGCGGCTACTCCCCGATGAAGGCGCGGATTCTAGCGAGGCGCGCGGGCATCGTCCACTGCCTCGGGTGGCAGTTCGCGCAGGTCGGCCACCACTTCGCGACCGAAGTCCTCGCTCAGCAGATGGGCGACGAGGCGGCGCGCGGCGTCCTGTGGCGGCACCAGCTGCCCGTCACGCGCGAGGGCGGCGAATCGTTCGCGCGCGGGGAAGCGGTCCGGGCTGCTGGCACGCACCTCGGCCTGCATCCCGGTGTCGAGCACGCCGGGCGCCAGGCTGCAGATGCGCAGGCCGGGGAGGGCGTCGGCGGCGACCGCGCGCGCGTGCTGGTCGAGCGCGGCCTTGGTCGCGCCATAGACGCTCCAGCCCGCGTAGGCCTTGCGCGCCGCGCCGCTCGAGACGTGGAGGATGCGGCAATCGCGCCCGGCGGGCCGCGCGGCGACGAGCGCATTGGCGAGGCTCAGCGGGGCCAGCACATTGACCGCCAGCGCGCGCGCGATCGCCGCCCCGTCCTGGCTGCCGAGCGGACCGACCGGTTGCAGCAGACCCGCGTTGTTGATCAGCAGCACGCGGTCGGCGTCGGCGACGAAGCGGGCGAGCGTGCCGCCGTCGAGCCAGTGCGCGAGCGCCGCGCCGTCGGCGAGGTCGATCGAGACTTCCTCGAGCTGGCCGGGGTGGGCCCGGGCCAACGCGGGATTTTCGCTGCGGGAGAGGCCGAGCACCGCGACGCCGCGGGCGAGCAGTTCGGCGGTTACGGCGGCACCGAGGCCGCGGCTGTGACCGGTGAGGATCGCGTGGGTCATTTTCGGGGAGCGGAAGTGGGGGAGGGACTCGGGCGCCGGGGGGCGATGGCGCTCAGTGCGCGGCGAACAGGCGAACGGAGGGCGTGATCGTCGCCAGTGCCGCGGTGTGCAAGCCGCCGTCGAAGGGGCGCACCGGACCCTCGAACTGGGCGAGCGAGAAGTTGCCGTAGCGCGGGTCGAGCGAGACCTCGGTGCCCACCCAGGGCGGCAGCAGGATCGGCTGACGCTCGTGCGCGAGCTCGATCTCGGCGATCACCAGCCCGGCGTGCTTGCCCTCGAACACGTCGACCTCGAAGGTCTGGCCGTGATACGGCACGAGGAAGCGGGTCTTCTGGATCAGACGGTTGCCGCAGTGGCTGGCGAGGATCTGGAGCGCGTCGGCAATCGGCATCGGGTATTCGAATTCGTCGCGCGCGATCCCGCTGCGTGAGCCCTTGAGGGTAAGGAAGGCCTTGTCGCCACGGACACGCACCCGGGTGGACATCGCGCCCGATTCCTTTGCGACGTAGCCCTGCACGATCGGCTCGCCGACCCTGCCGACCAGGAAACCCGTGTCCGGGACGAGGAACTTGCGTTCGATTTCCCTGGCCATCGTGCCTTCCTTGCATTTGCGAAAATCGGATTCTAACAAAGTTTTCCGGGGCCCGGCGCGAGCTACTCCAGTGTGATGCGCTGCGGAAGAATCGTGTCGGTCAGCCTGCGTTGCATGATGTAAGCGTTGTAAGCACGGCACATCGGTGCTTCCGTTGTCGAATGCGGCAGTGCACCATATGGGCCATACTTTCTTGTCCGGAGCACGACCATGATCTTCCGTCCCCCAGCCGACCGCCGCGTGAGCCTGGCGCTGCAAGGCGGTGGCGCACATGGCGCCTTCACCTGGGGCGTCCTCGACGCGCTGCTCGAAGACGGCCGCGTCGAATTCGATGGCATCAGCGGCACCAGCGCGGGTGCGATGAACGCGGTGGTATTCGCCGACGGCATGGTGCGGGGCGGCCGCGAGGGCGCACGCGAGGCGCTGGCGAAATTCTGGGACGCGGTCGGCAACGCCGTGCCCTTCGATCTGAGCATGGGCGGTGATGCCGAGAACGGCGGACTGGCGCCCGGCATCCGCATGATGCTCTACTGGGCGCGACAGTTCTCGCCGCAGCAGCTCAATCCCTTCGACATCAACCCGTTGCGCGACATCATCAGCGCCCAGATCGATTTCGAGCGCCTGCGCGAGAAGAGCGCGCTGAAGCTGTTCATTGCTGCCACCAACGCCAACACCGGCCGGCTGCGCCTGTTCACCACGCGCGAGATGAGCGTGCAGGCGCTGCTCGCCTCCGGCTGCCTGCCCTCGATCCACCACACGATCGAGATCGATGGCGAGCCCTACTGGGACGGTGCCTATTCCGCCAATCCCGCGGTATTCCCTCTCTTGTACGACTGCGCGGCGAGCAACATCATGCTCGTCCTGCTCAGCCCGATGCTTCACGGCGCGACCCCGCGCACCGCCGAGGAGATCCGCGCGCGCTCGCTCGATCTCGCCTTTTCGACCAACTTCCTGCGCGAGATGCGTTCGATCGCGCATGCGCGCGAGTACGCCTCCCGCTCGGTGCTGCCGCTCGGTCGCCTCGAGCGGCGGTTGAAGCGGGTGCACTTCCACCTCGTCGAGGCCGACGAGTTGCTCAGCCAGCTCGCCGCCGAGACCCGCCTCACCACCAGCCTGGCCTTCCTGCACATGTTGCGCGACCAGGGCCGCGACCATGCCGCCGCCTGGCTGTCGCGCCACTACACTAAGCTGGGCAAGCGTTCCTCGCTGAACGTACGCGACGCCTTCTACTGAGCCTCAGCCGGCGAGCGCTTCGCGCACCCAGGCGTTGGCCTGGCGGGCATCGAAATTGTTGCCCCAGCGCGCCTTCAGCGCCGCCATCACCACACCCATCGACTTCGGGCCTCGATCGTCGAGGCCGGCGACGGTCTCCGCGATCAGCGCGCGGACTTCCGACTCGCTCGCCATCGCCGGCAGATAGGACTCGAGGATCGTCGATTCCTCGGCGAGGGCGGCCTGGCGGGCCGGGTCCTTGATCACCGCGAGCGCTTCCTGGTTGTTCTTCAGGAACTTGCGAATGGTCTGCTGCACCTCCTCGTCGGTGCTGTCGCGGTTGCCCGCGTTCTTGCCCACCATCGCCGCCTCGGCCACCAGGGTGCCGAGCAGGGTGGCGCGCACGCCGTCGCCGGCCTTGCGCGCGAGCAGGTTGTCTTTTTTCAGTTGCGCGAGAAGACTCATCGGGATGCTCCGAGTGGGGGATCGGCACGCAGTTTAGCGCACGCGCGCGACCGTCCGCGCGCTCACAGCTCGAGCGACAGACCCTTCGGATGGTAGGCCTGGTAGCCGCGCCGCTTCTGGTCGGCCGCCTCGCTCCAGGGCGCGGTGGTGGTGGTGAGGTAGTTGAAGTGCAGGCGCGGCGCGCCCTGACCCTGGTGTGCCTGCAGCAGCAACTCGACCGCCGCCGCATGCGGGTGGCGGAACACCGCGCCGCTGGTCGACAGCAGATAGTGCTTGCAGCGCAGGCGGGCAAGCAGGGATTCGCTGAGATTGGCGACGCTGCCGTGATGCGGCAGCTTGAAGCCGGTGAGCGCGAGCCTGGCGTCGCCGTCGAGCAGGCGCGCGAGCGAGGCCTCGAGCACCGCCGGCCAGGCGTCGCCGGCGAGCAGGAAACGGATCTTCGGCTTGTCGAGCGGATACTCCAGCAGCAGCGCGATGCTGCTGCCGTTGGCGACGCTGGCGTCGCTGCCGAAGGGCGCTTCAGGCCCGGCCTCGGCCTCCTCCTCGCCGCCGAGGGTGTCGCGCGGGGGCAGGGCGAGGTCGCGGTCTTGCGGATCGGGAAACTCACAGCCTTCTTCTTCCGCATCGAACTCGCCGAGCACGTCGCCGAGCGGGCGCAGGTTGCGCGCCGCCTCGAGCTTCAGTCGCAGGCTGTCGGCGTCGCCCGACGCGACGCCGGCCTTGGCGAGTTCGGCGCGCCAACGGTCCTTCAGCGCGAGCAGACGCTCGAAGTCGGGCGAGAACAGGGTCAGCCGGCAGCCACCCGGCAGCTCCGCTACCGGCAGGCCGGGCTGGCCGCGGTCGATCGCGGCGAGCCGGTCGGGCAGGCCGGCATTCCATGCCTCGCAACCGGTGCGCGCCTCGTAGTCGGCGATCAGCACACCGAGGATCTCGCCCTGCACCGCACCGAGCGGCCGACCTGCCGGATCGGGTACTCGGTCGAGCTGGTCGCGGCCGTTGAACCAGATGCGCTCGAAGCGGCAGCCGAGCGCCTCGGCGTCCTGCAGCAGGCGGATCACCCCTTCGATGTGGTCGCCGTCGATGTGGGTGATCACCAACAGCTCGAAGCGGCGCTCGCCCGCCGGCAGGTGCAGGATGCGCTCGCGCAGCGTCGGGTAGGTGTGGGCGGGGCCGCCATCGATCAGGATGCGCCAAACATCCCGGCCGCTGCCGTACTCGATCCAGAGGCAGTCGCCGTGGGCGGCAGGCAGCATCTCGATACGGAACATGGGGCCTCCTCCGGGATCACGCGGCAGGCCGGGCGGAGGCTTCCGCCGGGCGCGGCGTCAGCCGCCATTGGGCGTCGCCGAGGGCGACCAGGCAGAGCGCGATGAGGTGGCCGCGCGCCAGCATACGGCGTCGCACGCGGCGCAGGATGGTGCCGAAGTCGGCCCGAGGATCGTTCACCGCGACCAGCTCGGCGACCAGTTCGCGCGCGAGGGGCGCGGCATGGCGGCCGAGCACCTCGGCCAGGGTGCCGAGCACGATCGCGGTCTTGTGCTGCTGCAGGTAGCGGGTGAGCTGGACATAGCCGGCACCGCTCTCGGTCGCGGTGCGGCAACCGAGCAGGAGGACGATCGGCCCCGGCTCCAGCCCGCCCGGATTGAGGTACTCGGCACCGATCTGGCCGCGGCTGAGCCTGCCCAGCCGAGGCGGCAGGGTGTCCTCGCCGATCTGCAGATAGTCGAGCGCGTCCGCCTCGCCGTGGTGCGGCAGCGCGAGCAGCAGCGGCGGATGGGCGCGCACCGCCTGGCGCCATTCGCTCCAGTCGCGGGCGAGGGTGGCGCGCGCGAAACTGCGCTGCAGCGCGCGCCAGGTGAGTTCGCGCTCGTCCTCCGGGACGAGCTCGCTGCTGGCGAACACCACCGCGTCGAGCGCGGGCAGGCTGCGCCGCCGTGCGTTCGGCAGCGACGGGTCGGCGAGTTCGTCCGGGTCCAGGCGTTCGATGATCTTCGCGATCGACCAGAAGCCGAAGGGGCACACCAGCGGCATCGCGGCGCGTTGGTCGTCAGGTACCGGGCCGCGGCAGCGCGGGCAGTGGGCGGCTTCGGTGGCGAGTGCCGCCAGGCCCTCGGGGCACAGGCGGGCGTCGTCGGCCGGGTAGCCGCGGTCGTAGACGAACTCGAAGGGGGCGTAGGTCTGCGGGTCGAGGTTCAGCACCTGGATGCGTTCGCCCGGGTCGGTGAAACCCTGCACCGCGAGCACGCCATGAAGGGTCGCGCCGTGCCGTGCCATCGTGCGCAGCAGGGCCAGCACCGCCGGGTCTTCGGGGTCGAGTCCGGCGCCGGACTCGCCGTTCGCCTCCTCGCGGCGCACCAGCGTGGCCTGGGTCAGGAAGGCCTTCTCGTTGAGCCAGTCGATCGCCCGATTGGCCTGGCTGAGGTCGTAGCGCCGCACTTCCAGTTCGCCGATCCGTTGCAGTCCCGCCGCCCCGCACACCAGCAGGCTGTCGACCGGCGCGCTGTCGGCGATCTCGAGCGCCTGACGCCGGCTGGCGAGCACGCGCACGCGCAGCAGGGCCTGGCCCGGCAGCTCGGGCTCGCCCGCGGCGAGCACCGCGGCGTCGATCGAGACCGCCTCGAACACCCGGCCACGGAAGAGGAAAACCAGCTCCACCGCGAGGTGGCGCTCGTGCGCGGGCACCTCGAGCGGAAAGTCGCAGGCGTTGCTCGGCAGGCTGCGGTCGGCCGGCAAGACCAGCTTGCGCCGCATCGCGCTGCCGCCGGACGTCATCACCGCGGTCAGCTCGAGTCCTTCGTCGGGGATATCGACCGTCGGCACCGCGAGGTCGGCGTGGGCCGCCAGGTCGGGCACTGGGAGGCCGATCCAGCAGCGCAGCACGCAGTGTGCGCCGGCGACGAAGGTGTTGCGGCGCTCGCCCTGGTGGAGGAGGCAGGCGTTGACCCGGCGGGCTTCCGCCGGTGCCGCGGCAGCACGTTCGACCTGACCCCGCGGCGCGCTGCGGGCGGCCGCCTGGGGCAGGTCGTCGATCGCCGCCGGGCCGGTGCGAGCCGCCTCGGCGAGCGCGGCCTCGATCACCGCGCGCTCCGTGGCTGGAGCGACGGCGGCAAACGTGCGCAGGCGTTCGCGCAGCGAGCGAAGCGGAATCCGCGCCGCAAGCGCGAGGAGCCGGTGCCGCGACGGCGAATGGGGTGCCAGTCCGGCGAGCAGCTGCCAGGCGAGGTCCGCGCATGCCCGCCACCCGGCTTCGTCCAGCGGAAGACAGAGCGCCGCCTCGAGGGCGGCGATCCGCTGAGTGTCGGGCATCTCGGCGCGTACTACGGCGAGCAGGTCGGCGAGGGCGGCGGCGTCTATCTTGGTCATCATGGCTGAGCTTCGGCTCCTCGCTGGCGGGCGGGCTGCGGGGATGCCAGCGCCGCGCAGGAAATCAGTCGGGCAGCAATTCGGGAACGTAGCGCTGGAGCCGGTCGCCCAGCAGTGCGCCGGCGTGGCGCACCAGCACGTCGAGCTCGGGCTGCGAGAGTTTCTTCAGGTGGGTGCGGATCGCGGAGGCGAAGGCGGCGTCGCCCGGCCGTGCCTCGCCGAGCTCGCTGTCGATCGAGAACCACACCGGCTTGGCGCCGCCTTCCTTGCCCGCGCCGAGCTCGAGTCGCTTGAACTGCAGGCCGCGCACCTGCTCCATCATGATGCCGATCGATTCGGTTAGCACCACGGCGCCGGACTCGGTCGGGCTTTCCTCGATCGCGAAGGGCTTGCCCGCGTCGCTGACGATCACGTAGTCGAGCGCGTTACGCTTGCGCAGCAGCGGATTGACCCCGAGGTTGTCATAGACGCCGCCGTCGGTGAGGCAGACGTAATCGACCCCGCCGGTGGGATATTCATCATGGTCGATGCGCAGCGGCGGGAACACCGGCGGGAAGGCGGAGGAGGCGGCCACCGCGCGGCTGAGCCGGAAGCCGTGGGCGGGCGCGACGCCCAGTTCCCATTCGCCCATCTCGGCCGGGCCGCCACCGCCGGTGACGAAGAAGAACAGGTTGCCGCTGGCGAGATTGGTCGCGTTGAGGTAGAGCCTCGGCGCGCCCGACAGCGAGCCGAGGGTGCGCTTGCCATAGAGGTCGCGCTCGTAGCTGGCGGCGAGCTTGTCCAGGCGGCTGGCGAAGGGGTCGAGCACGCCGCCGATCACCGAGGCGGCGGCGATCGAGGTGGTCCGCAGGTAGTGTTCGAGGCGGTCGAGCGCATCGTCCTCACCCCAGTGCGCAGCGAGAAAGGCGCCGGCGATGCTGCCGCCGCTGACGCAAGTCAGGAGGTCGAGTCTCCACAACAGGCCGAGCTCGTGCAGCTTGCGAAAGGCGCCGAGATGGAAGGCCGCGGCACGGAAGCCGCCGCCGGACAGCGCGAGGCCGATGCGCTTGT
The DNA here is from genome assembly GCF_001696715.1 of Thauera phenolivorans. Lineage (GTDB taxonomy): Bacteria > Pseudomonadota > Gammaproteobacteria > Burkholderiales > Rhodocyclaceae > Thauera > Thauera phenolivorans. Next base: position 544,188 of record NZ_MBFM01000003.1, read on the forward strand.
CGATACCGCCCACGCTGACTGTCATCGTGCCTCCCCCTGGTCGGATGATCCGCGCGCCCGTCTGTCCGGGCGCTGCGACTGCCTTTTCAATCTAGAAGACGGACCTGGAATCCGAAAGGAGAGTCGGACGGGACGGCGTGACGGATTACTCGGCCGCGAGTACCGGGATCACGCGACCGGGTGCCGGCCAGGTGCCGCGCTCGAGCGCGCGTCCGTCCTCGAACACCAGCCAGCTCTGTGCGCCGTAGTGCGGCAGCGGGCGTTGCAGCGACCGCAGCGCCTCCGCATCGCGCGCCGAGACGACAGCGACCGGCGGCTTGCCCTCGAGCGCGATGGTCCATGCCTGGGCGCTGCCGCGGCGGCCAATCGCCGCCGGGCGCGGGGGAAGGCCGCTGGCGGCGAGGGTGGCATCGATATCGTCGTGCAGGCCGGCGAGCAGCACCGGGCCGTGGGGCTCGGTCAGGGCGTCGGCGGCGGCGCGGCGAACGGGATTCTCGAACAGGCGGGCGGCCAGGGCCTCGACGGCCTGGACCACCGCCGCGTCGCCACTCGCGATCGTCAGTCGCGGCGTACGCGCCAGGATCCACTGGCGCAGGATCGGCGGCAGCTGGCCCGGCTCGAGCATGCGCCACACGCGCAGTTCGGGGTCGAGGCGCACGCCGCGCGGGACTTCGTCCAGCGCGAGCGTGAGCGAGGCGGCCTTGCCCTCGAGCGCAACCCAGTGCATCTCGCTGCCGCTGTCCGTCAGCAGCTCGATCGGGAGACGCAGCGCATAAGGCGGGGCGGGCTGGGCGAGCGCGAGCGTGAGTCGGGTGCGTCCGCTCTCGGTGCTGGCGCGGGCGTCGACGATCGCCGGGTCGGGCGCGCCGGCGCGCTCGAGCCACTGGGCGAAGAACACCGCCAGCGAGCGCCCCGAGGCGAGCTCGAAGGCGCGCCGCAGCTCGGTCCAGCCGGCGACGCGGAAGCGCTGCTCCATCCAGAAGATGCGGATCCCGCGCTCGAAGGCCTGTTCGCCGATCAGGTCGCGCAGCATGACGAACAGCATTGCCGCCTTGCCGTAGCCGATCGCCGCCGCGGCGCCGTGGGTGCGGGCGCGGAACTGCGTCAGGGTGTGTTCGCGACCCTCGGGTACGGCGGCGAAGTCGCGCAGCCAGCCGAGCCGCATTTCGCGCGCGGCCTCCGCCGAAGCGTCCTCCTTGAAGGCGTAGTCGGCCATGAAGGTGGTCAGGCCCTCGGACCAGTTGCCGCTCGCGTAATCGACCTGGACGCCATTGCCCCACCAGTTGTGCAGGATCTCGTGGCCGAGCGAGGTCGCACGGATGAAGGGCAGGCGCAGCACGTCGGCGCCGATGTAGGTCAGCGTCGGCATGCCGAAGCCGGTCGGCAGCGGGCTGGCGACCACCGAGAACGCGTCGAAGGGGTATGCACCGATGCGGGCCGCATAGCGTTCGATGTAGCGCCGGCTGTCGTCGAGGTAGGCGTCGGCGAGGCCCGGCTCGGCGTCCAGCTCGGCCGGGAAATACGTCCGCAGGCGCAGCGGGGCTTGCCCGTTGCGGTGCACCATGCGCTCGCGCACGGCCCAGGGGCCGGCCATCAGGTCGATCCCGTCGGCCGGGTCGGCGAACTCGAAACGTGCGCGGTAGCGCCCGCCCTCATCCACGGGCAGGCGCTCGTCGAGCAGGCTGCCGGGCACCAGCGCACGCTGGTCGGCGGGCAGCGAGAGCGCAACGCGGTAGGCGAAGCGGGCGGCCGGGGCGGGATACCAGCCACTGCCCGCGGGCAGATAACTGCCTGCGCGCGAGGCCATCGGCGGCAGGCGACGCAGCACCTGGCGATGATCGAGGCGGGCGGCGAGCGCGGGCAGCTGACCGCCGTACTCGAGCTGCAGGGTGGCACCCGCCGGCACCATCGTGCGCCACGCGCGCAGACCCTGCTGCGGGGCGCTCGCGCCCAGCGACGCCGGCTTGCCGTCGATCGTCGCGGCGGCGACCGTGAGCGATTCGTGCAGGACGAAGACGAATTCGCCCGCGGGCGGGCGCACCGCCGCGCGCGCCTCCATCTGCCGGGTGTGGGGGTCGAGGCTGAGCTCGATTTCGAGCGGCAAGGTCTGAGCCAGGGCCGGTCTGCTGCAGCCGAGGACGGCGACAAGGAGGACGGTGGTTCGCAGCAGGACTGCGGCGCTCATGGCTGGTCCGGCGGAAAGCGGATCACGATCTCGCGCGTCACGCCCGCGCGCTCGAGGGTGAGCGGCAGCCAGGTGCCGGGCGGCTGACGGCGGATCGCGGCAACGAGCTGACTCGCGCTCTTCGCCGGTCGGCCGCCGATATCGACGATCAGGTCGCCCGTCTCCAGCCCGCTGCGCGCGGCGAGGCTGTCGGCGGTGACGTCGGCGATCCTGACCCCGCGCTCCTGCGTCTCGAGCATTACGCCGAGGCGCGGGGGCGGCGGCGCGGCGTCGGCGCGCGCCGGCAGCGCGAACACCGCGTCCGCCAGCCCGTCCTCGAGCATGGCGCAGTCGGTGGAGGCGGGCAGTGGCAGCAGAGTGCCGATCTCGCTGACGCCGAGCGTGTGCAGCTGGTGGGCCACGCCGTGGCCGAAGCGCACATGGCCGCTGCCCATGATCCCGACCGCGAGCGGCGTCCGTTCGCCGGCCGCCGCGCGCACGTGGGCCGCGAGCGCCTCGGCCATCGCGCGGTCCCAGGTCGACTGCGATTCGACGAAGTGGCGGAAGGCGGCGTCCTCGCGCGCCGGCTCGCCCTTGCCGCGCATCCGCGCATGCTCGCGATGGCTGGCGAAGAGCAGATCGACGTAGTCGGCTGGCGGCGCACTCGCGCGGCCGACGCCTTCGCGCGCGGCGCTCGGGGTCGCGTCCCAGCCGCCGCTGGCGACGCTGCGGATCAGGCTCATGTCCACGTTGAGCGCGATCATCGGGACGCGGTTGAGGCGAGCGAACTCGAACAGGGGCATGTAGAGCTCGGCGGGGAAGCTCCACAGGCCGTCCCAGCCGACTTCACGCAGGAACTCCGCGCTGCCGAGCTCGCCTGCCACCCAGCGGTCGAGCACCGGCTGCACGCGGCGCGGGAACATCTCGAAGCCGATCACCATGTCGGGCCGGCGGGCGTGCAGCGCGGCCAGCACCTGGAGCTGCCAGCGGTGGTCGTCGGCGCTGTCGTGCTGTTCGCCGAGCAGCACCACCTGGCGCTGCGCTATGTCGGCGAGCAGCGCATCGGTGGCGAGCGGTCGTGGTGCGGGTCGATTGTCGACGCGGGCGGGGGCGGCCCAGGTCGCTGGTGCGATGCAGGCTGCGAGCGACGACCCGCCGGCCGGCTGCGATTCGGAGCCGGCGAAGGCGCTCAGGCCGAGGCCGGCGCAGGCGAGGGTGGCGACAAGCAGGCGGCGGGCGCGAAGAGGCATGGTCGGTCGATTTCCGGCGGGCAGAGCCGGGTAGAGCCTCGCCGCGCGCGCGAGTTCCTGAACGCAGCCTCCTGAATGACGCGACCCGCAGGGCCTTGCGGCCGTGCGGGTCGGTGCGGGCGGGAGCGACGCTTATTCCGGGCGCATCTGCGGGAAGAGGATCACGTCGCGGATCGCCGGGGCATCGGTGAGCAGCATGACGAGGCGGTCGATGCCGATGCCGCAGCCGCCGGTGGGGGGCAGGCCGTACTCGAGCGCGCGGATGTAGTCGGCGTCGTAGTACATCGCCTCCTCGTCGCCGGCCTCCTTGGCCTCGACCTGGGCGCGGAAGCGCGCGGCCTGGTCCTCGGGGTCGTTGAGCTCGGAGAAGCCGTTGGCGATCTCGCGGCCGACGATGAAGAGCTCGAAGCGCTCGGTGATCTCGGGGTCGGTGTCGGAGGCGCGCGCCAGCGGCGAGACCTCGACCGGGTAGTCGATGATGAAGGTCGGCTCCCACAGCTCGGCCTCGGCGCAGGCTTCGAACAGCTGCAGCTGCAGGCTGCCGAGGCCGCCCGGCTTCACCTTCTCGCCGAAGGCGCTGATCCGCGCCTTGAGCCAGTCGGGGTCGGCGAGCTGTTCCTCGGTGAAGCCGGGATGGTACTTGCGGATCGCCTGGACGATGGTCAGCCGGTGGAAGGGCGTCGACAGGTCGAGCTCGCGGCCCTGGTAGACGAAGGTTTCGGTGCCGAGCGCCTCGCGCGCGGCGTGTCGGATCAGGCCTTCGGTGAAGTCCATCAGCGTCCTGTAGTTCGCGTACGCCTCATAGAACTCCATCATCGTGAATTCGGGGTTGTGGCGCGGCGAGAGACCTTCGTTGCGGAAGTTGCGATTGACCTCGAACACCTTCTCGAAGCCGCCCACCACCAGGCGCTTGAGGTAGAGCTCGGGCGCGATGCGCAGGAACAGTTCCATGTCGAGCGCGTTGTGGTGGGTGGTGAAGGGCTTGGCCGCGGCGCCGCCCGGGATCGGGTGCATCATCGGCGTCTCGACCTCAAGGAAGCCGTGGCCGGTCATGTAGTTGCGGATCGACTGCACCATGCGGCTGCGCGCGACGAAGGTGAAGCGCGACTGCTCGTTCATGATCAGGTCGACATAGCGCTGGCGGTACTTCTGCTCGACGTCGGTGAGGCCGTGGAACTTGTCCGGCAGCGGGCGCAGACTCTTGGTGAGCAGGCGGACCTCGCTCGCCTTGACCGACAGCTCGCCGGTGCGGGTCTTGAACACGGTGCCGACGCAGCCGACGAAGTCGCCGATGTCCCAGGTCTTGAAGTCGGCATAGACGTCCTCGCCCACCGCGTCACGCTGCACGTAGAGCTGGATGCGGCCCGAGAGGTCCTGGATGGTGACGAAGCTCGCCTTTCCCATCACCCGCTTGAGCATGAGCCGGCCGGCGATCTTGACCTCGACCGGCGTCGCCTCCAGCTCGTCCGCCTCCTTGTCGCCGTAGAGCTCGTCGAGCTTGCCGGCGGTGTTCTCGCGCGAGAAATCGTTGGGAAAGGCGCGGCCGCTCGCCCGCCATTCGGCGAGCTTCTCGCGGCGCTCGGCCATGAGGCGATTTTCATCCAGGGGCGCGTTCGGGGAGGTCTGTTCGGACATGATGTGAGGTTCGCCGGGTCAAGTGCGTAATTGTCGCAGGCGCGCACGTTCGGGGCAAATCCGCGTTGCTGCACGGCAACAACATCAGGCGGGGGCAGGGCGGGAGGACATTCGGGCTGGCCGGGTGCCCGGAACGGGGACTAGACTGTCGCCAAATTCATGCCGACCGACAGGAGTACCTGTGATTTCATTGACGGAGAACTCGCGGCGCATCGTGCGAGCGGTGGCTTGTGCGCTCGCTGCGTCGCTGCTGCCCGCGGTCGCATCGGCGACGGTGCTGTACGAGCAGGCCCCGATCGACGGTGGCGAATCCTACGAGTCGGTCGTGAGCAGTAGCCTGCAGAGCGCCGACGACTTCACGCTGTCCAACACGCAGTGGGTCGGCGGCTTCGACTGGTGGGGGGTCGAGGCGGCCACTGAGGCGTTCCTGATCCGGATCTTCGATACCACCGAGGGTGGTGCCTCCCCGGTGTTCGCCTGCGGTTACGGCGTCGTTGGTTGCGGCCTGACGGTCGATGTCACGCCCACCACCCTGCTGGATTCCTGGACCTACCCGATCTTCCGCTACTCGGTCGATCTCGCCGACGCCTTCGAGGCAGCCGCGAATACACGCTACCTCCTTTCGATCTCGAACGAAGACGAGTTGTCGGCTACGGTACAGCCGGCCGATATCACGGTGGAGGCGCCTGACTACGCCAACTGGTACTGGCTGTCGGGCGGCGCGGGCGGCGACGGCTCGTCCTACCTGCGTGCCGGGGACGACCAGGACTGGATCGAGTCACCGCCCGACTTCGCCTTCGCGGTGCGCGGCGTGGCCGAGTCGACGCCGGTGCCCGAGCCCGCCAGCCTGATGCTGCTCGGTGTGGCCGGCCTCGGCGCGATGTTCGCCACGCGCCGCCGGCGTACGGGCGACTGAAGGCGCAGCCCGGGCGGTTTACACCCCGAGCCAGGCGAGCAGCTTGCGCAGCCGCTCCTCGCCGCCGGCGCTGAAGCCGGTAATCTTGAGCTGCTTCAGGAAGGCCTGGCCGGCGGCGTCGTCGGCGAGGCCGAGCAGCACCGCTCGCGCCTTCGTGATCTGCTCGGCCGACAGGTCGGGGGACGCGACCACCGGCATGTAGGGCTGGCCGGCCGACTTGTGCAGCACGCGCTGCGCCTTCTTCTCCCACTGGACGATCGCGCCCGAGTACGAGGCCATGCCGCCGACATCGGCGATGCCGTTCTCGAGGCCGAACGGGATCGCGCCCTGCTCGCGCACGTAAAAGACGTTCTCCTTCGCGAGGTCGATGCCCTGCTCGCGCAGTTCGGCACGGCAGAAGCGGGTCATGTACGCCGCCTCCTCGGGCATCACGAAGGTCTTGCCGCGCAGCTCGGCGACGGCACGGATCGGCGAGTCGGCGGTCACCGCGAGCATGCAGTGGCCTTGCGGTTCCGCGTTCGCGACGTACTGGTAGCGGTAGTCGCGCAGCCCGCGTGCCGGGTAGTCGGAGGGCCGGGCGACGACGAAGTCGAAGCGATTGTCCTTCATGCCCTGCTCGAGCGCGGCGAACTCGCGCACGAAGACGATCTCCACCGGCGTGCCGAGGGCGGCCGACAGGCGTTCGGCCATGGGCGCATATTTCTTCCGCGCGGTCGCGGCGTCGATGCCGCCGGAGGTGCCTTCGCTGACCGCCAGGCTGAGGCTGGCGGCCGCTTGCGCCGAGGCCGGCAGCGCGCCGACCGCGAGCAGGGCGGCAAGCAGGGTGAGCAGGGTGAGCAGGGGGCGGGGGCGCAGGCGGGGCATCGGGACTCCTTCTTTTCCGTCGAGTTTGCGGGGATGCTGAAGGATTGGGGCGGGCGCCGGCGGCGGCAAGCTCGTTCGTGCGGGCGACGTGGAATGCGTCACGACCCGCATCTGCGCCCGGATGAGCTGGATCAAGGTGAGGCCGGCGGCGGGTGCGGACAATGCCGTCCTGTCCCGACCCACGATGCGAGTGAGGCGCCGATGTCGTTTCCCGAATTCTTCCAGCGCGTGCCCCACCTGCGGGTGCGCGATCCGCTCGCCGATTTCCTCGGCGCTGCCGAGGACGGTATCCTCGACTACGGCTACGAGGACGCGGTGAAGCTCGCCGGACATTCCTGTCCCACGGTCGCCTCGGCCTACGCCCTCGGGTGCCACGCGATGGCGATGCTCTACCCCGACGGCCTGCCCGAGCGCGGGGCGCTGCGAGTGGATTTTGGCGAGCCCTTGGAGCATGGCGTCACCGGCGTCGTCGCCAGCGTGCTGAGCCTGCTCACCGGCGCGGCACAGGAAGGCGGTTTCAAGGGGATCGGCGGGCAGTTCGTGCGCCGCGGCCTGCAGCACTTCGACGCCGCGGTGCCGCTCACCTTCCGGCTCACCCGGCTCGACACCGGCGCGGCGGTGGAGGCGGGCGCCGACCTTTCGCTGGTGCCGCCGGACGCGGAGATGCCGGAGCTGATCGGGCGCTGCATTCGCGGCGAAGCGGACACCGACACGCGCCGCCGGTTCGGCCGTCTGTGGCAGCAGCGGGTCGAAAGCATCCTGCTCGAGCACTGGGACGATGCGCGGGTCTTCCACGTTCGCCCGGTCGCGCGCCCCAGCCGAACATAGCCACCCGCCCGCCCGACGCGCGTGCCGCGCAGCGCGCGCGGCGCGCGCCTTACACGCCCTGCTTCAGGCTGGCGGCGATGAAGTCGTCGAGATCGCCGTCGAGCACCGCCTGGGTGTTGCCCACCTCGTGGCCGGTGCGCAGATCCTTGATGCGCGACTGGTCGAGCACGTAGCTGCGGATCTGGTGGCCCCAGCCGATCTCGCTCTTCGAGTCTTCCAGCTTCTGCTGCTCGGACTGGCGCTTGCGCATCTCGTGCTCGTAAAGACGCGCTTTCAGCATCGACATCGCCTCCGCTCGGTTCTTGTGCTGCGAACGGTCGTTCTGGCACTGCACGACGATGCCGGTCGGCTCGTGCGTGATGCGCACCGCGGAGTCGGTCTTGTTGATGTGCTGGCCACCGGCGCCCGAGGCGCGGTAGGTGTCGACGCGCAGGTCGGACGGGTTGATGTCGATCTCGATTGAGTCGTCGACCTCCGGGTACACGAACACCGAGGTGAAGCTGGTATGACGACGGGCGTTGGAGTCGAAGGGCGACTTGCGAACCAGGCGATGGATACCGGTTTCGGTGCGCAGGTAGCCGTAGGCGTAGTCGCCGCTGACCTTGATCGTACAGTTCTTGATGCCCGCGACTTCGCCCTCGGTCTCCTCCATCAGCTCGACGGTGAAGCCCTTGTCCTCGCAGTAGCGCATGTACATGCGCTCGAGCATGCCCGCCCAGTCCTGTGCCTCGGTGCCGCCGGCACCGGCCTGGATCTCGATGAAGCAGGCGTTCGGATCCATCGGGTTGCTGAACATGCGGCGGAACTCGAGCTTCTCGATCGTCGCCTGCATGTCGGCGAGGTCGACCTCGACCGCCTCGAAGGTGTCGTCGTCATCCTCCGCGTCGGCGAGTTCGTAGAGATCCTTCAGGTCCTTGCCCTGCTGGTCGATCCGACGCAGCGTCACCACCACGTCCTCGAGCTGACGCTTTTCCTTGCCGAGCTCCTGGGCGCGCTCGGCGTTGTCCCAGACCGTCGGGTCCTCGAGCGCGCGATTGACCTCTTCGAGCTTCGATGCTTTCACATCGTAGTCAAAGATACCTCCGTAGTTCGCGACCCCGGGCGGCGAGGTCGGCGAGTTTTTCGGCGATGGCGTTCTGGCGTTCGGCTTCCATGTGCAAGGCTCCGGCTGAATCTGGGAAACCCCGCATTATAGGGCCATGCTGCGCGGGGAAGGTTCTCGACGACCGCCTGCAGTCGCGCGCGACGATGTCAGCCCTGGAAATCGGCTTCAGGATGCGGCGTCTTCCGCGGCATCGGGCCGGCCGAGTCGTTCCGCATTGGCCGTTGCGCGAGCGTGCAGCGGCTCGAGCGCGCGGCGAGTGAGGCCCGCAGCGGCGTTGGAGAACTGCGTGTGCGCATCGGCGCTGGGGGACATGGCAGCGAACAGCGTCACATGGTGGGCCATCGATTCGACGGGGTTCCAGCTCGTCGCCGCCGACAGCATCGCGGTCATGCCTGTCTGCAACTGAACGCACATCTGCGTCCACGCCTGCTGGTTCAAGTGCAGCCAGTGTGCGGCCACCGACGAGGACGATTCGGCCGCGGCCTCGAACTTTTCCTGCGTCATCAGGCTGAATTCATCCAGATCGTCGGCGCTCGGTGCGGGGCCGGCCGTGACCATGCGCCCGGTGCGGTGGCCGATGACCTGAGCGGACGCGAACATCATCTCGGTGGCTTGGTTCGAAAGCGCAGTCCACAGCTGCACGGGATCGTCCTGAATGACAGCGGTGGGTGGATCGGGCTGCCTGCTGGCGGTGGCGTCCGTGCGCGCCAAGTCCTGGGGTGTCGTACTTTGCAGGGTCGGTGAGGTCATCGATATTCCTTGATTTTGGCGGCTGCGGCCTTGACGCTGGTGTGCATCATGTCCTTGGTCTGACGGGCAAGCCTGTCACCAGCTTCGCCTGCCGCTTCGATGTTGGCATTCATCATGTCAGTCGTCTGGCGGGCCATTCGGGAGAGCATGTCGATTCCGGCCTGGATGTTTTCACTGGCGGTCGAACCCGATCCGAGCGTTGCGAAATGGGCCTTGAGGATCTCGGTGCCCGCACCGCATTGGTGTAGGTCTCGGCAGTGCGCTTTTGTTCAGTGTTGACAGCTTGCATGGGGTCTTCCTTGTGGGAATGACTGGGTGGGTCGACCTGGTGCGGGCGAGCGAATGGGGGCTTCCTCCCCGTCGTCCGGCTTGTATGTTGCGCCGCAGTACGGCGCCCCAGTGTGGGCCCATCCCGTTGAGAGTCAAGCCTTGATTCGATTCCTTCAAGCCGTCGCCACCGCGTCGAGGGGCCGGGACCCGATCCGGCCGCGCTGTCCGCGGCTATCTGCCGCCCGACGCCAACACGCTGCTCGCCGCCGCCGACCATTGCCTCGAGAGCGGCCGCGACATCCACGCCATCGTCGCCGGCAACATCATCGAGCGCCATGGCGAGGATATGCCCGAGTTCCGCGACTGGCGGTGGCCCGGGTGATCTCCGGTAGCAGCGCGGTCGACACCGTCGGTGGCGCTGCGGTCGGCCGCGTGATTGGACATGAGGCCGGCAAGTAAGTGCGTGTTCCCCCAGACGGCGCGGGACTTCAGGCCTGCGTCGGACTCGAGACGCGGAGCGTCGCTCCACGGCGGCCCTTCGGCCTTGGGTGGAACGCCACGTGAATTCGCGAGGTGGGCTCAGGGTGCCAGCTGCGCGATGAGGAACAGCCCCAGGACGAGCGCCGGGACGAACACCGCCAGGAAGACGGCGAAACGCATCCCCAGCAAATCCGGCAGCATGATGCGGCCGCGGTTGCCGATTTTCTGGATCGTGGCGCCGAGGAAGCCGGATGTTTCGGCATACAGATAGCTGCCCGCCAGCAGGCCGAGGATGCCGGCGATCGCGTCGTAGCTGCCCTGACCGAGCGCGGCGACACCGGTCCCGGGGCAATAGCCGAGCAGGCCGAGCCCGACACCGAACAGCAGCCCGCCTGCAATGTTGGCGGCGTAGCGCGTAGGCTTCACATGCAATTCGACCAGGCCCAGCGCGCGTAGCGAAAAGATGCCGATCATGCCAACGATGATCGCCGTGAGCATGACCTTGATGACGGTGAAATCGGTGAGCAGGAACTGCCCCATCAGCACTTCGTATCTGGCGACGCCGCCTTTCTGAAGCAGGAAGCCGAACACGACGCCGAACAGAAGGCCGAGCACGAGCTGGCGCGTCGAATCCGGTTTGCCGGCGTCGGCCGTTTCGCTTTGCTCGTGCGCCGGCGCCGGGATGACCAGCACCGGCGGGGCATTCTCGGGCGGGGGGGTGAGGGGCGTACTCATCGCGCTTCTCACGGGCGATACAGCAGGTGGGCGGTCGCGACGGCGCCGGCGAAGAAGCACGCGAGCGCGATCCACGAACTCACCGACAGCTGGAGCGCACCGCTGATGCCGTGGCCGCTGGTGCAGCCGCCCGCGAGCCGGGCACCGTACGCCGTTATCGCGCCGCCGACGAAAGCCGTTCCGAGGCGCAGTGCAAGGTCAGGGCCGAAGCGGTGTTCCCACAGGTGGGGCACCCAGGCGGCGGTGAACTCGCCGCCGGTGACTGCAGCGATGCAGGCGCCGAGGAGCATGCCGAACACGAGCATCACCCCCCACTCGATCTTCGGCTTCGTCTCCTGGTAATACTTCAGGCTCTCCCTATGGCTCCTGGAGAACAGGTTGCCGACCAGACCTGCCAGCCGGGCGTAGGCGGTCGACACGCTCAGCGGCTTGTTGGAAAAATAGAATGTTGCCATCGAGAGCAGGCCGATCAGGGTGCCGACCAGGTAGGGCGACCATGCGCCCGATCCGGACTCCATGATCAGCCAGCCTTCTTCGCTTCGCCGGGCTTTTCGAGCGGGAGACCCAGCTTTTCCCAAGCGGTGAGTCCGCCGAGCATGTTGTGGATGCGCGTGAAGCCATTGCGCTTCAGGATGCTCGCAGCCACGCCCGAGCGGTGGCCCACATTGCAATGCACGACGATTTCACTGTCCTTGGCCAGCTGCGGGAGCTCGTCTTCCAGATGGCCGACAAAGCGATGCACCGCGCCCGGGATGTGCTTCTCGTCCCATTCATATTCGTCCCGCACGTCGAGGACGTGGACGCGACCCTGTTGCATCCAGTCTGCCGTTTCGGAGGCGCTCGTCGTCGAGATGGATTCGATCGGCAGGCCCTGGTCGCGCCAGCTCTCGATGCCCTTCGCGAGGGTGCCCTCCACCGTGTCGATGCCGATGCGCGCGAGTGACATGACCGCGAGTTCCATCGCTTCGGGTCCGTCCGCGACCAGGAAGATCCGGGTGTTCTCGTTGGCGACCCAGCTGCCCACCGCCGGCAGGCCGTCGAGCCAGACGTTGTAGGCGCCGGGAATGTGTGCCCCGGCGAAGGCTTCAGGCGAGCGGGTATCGATCACCACGCCCTCTTTCATCCGAAGCTGGAATGCCTCGGGCTGTAGCACCTGAACGGCGAGCGGGCGCTCGAGCGGTCTTCCGGGGAGCAGGTTGACCTTCTCCATATGCCGGAAATGAGGCGGTCGCGCCATTTTCTCGGCCAGCTTGTGCGCGACGAAATCGCTGCGGCTCTTGCTGAACACCGGGTTCGTGCCTTTTTCGATCCCCAGGGTGGAATCGTCGCGCTCCGATATGTTGCCACCGCACGCGGAGCCGGCGCCGTGCGCCGGAAAGAGCAGCGTGTGGTCGCCGAGGGGGGCGATCTTGCGGTGGACCGAGTCGTACAGGATGCCGGCGTTCTCACCGGTTTTCTCGGGATCGGGCAGGTCGGTGCGCCCGGTGTCGCCGACGAACAGCGTATCGCCGGTGAACACGCCCCAGCACTTGTCGCCGGCGTCCTCGACATATACCGCGTAGGACATGCTCTCCGGCGTGTGGCCCGGCGTCTCGAGCGCGACGAACGGGTCGTGCCCACCTCGAGTTCTTCGCCGTCCTCGAGCTTTACATCCGTTTCCCCGAACAATGCGTGGCTGCCGCTGACGATCCTGGCACCGGACGTCTGCGCAAGCGTCCTCGAACCGAACTCGAAATCTTCCTGCCGGTGCGTCTCCAGCACGTAGACGATGGTTAGATCGTTTTCCCGCGCCAGACGCAGATACGCGTCGACATCGCGGCGCGGATCGACCACGACGGCAAGTCCGTCTCCGCACGCGAGGAGGTAGGAGTTGTGTCCCAGTCCTGGTGTCTTCAATCGCTGAAAGAACATGTGTGCCCTCCAGAATGGCCGCGCGCGCGGCGTCACGCGTGGGTGTTGGACTGCGTTGGGGAGTCGCGTCGAGCAGTCGGTTTGGACCGTAACCCCAGGCCCGGCCGTGCGGCCAGCTGCGAAAAACCCCTATCGGGATCAGCACGATCACGGCATGTTTCCCAATCACATTCAAGGTAGAGCATTCAGTCCAGGCGTATTCTCCACCGACTACCTGCGGACTGCCGGAATGAAGCAGCAGTCGTGAAGTTCTGCATCATCAAGCCTTGGAGACATCGACCATGAGACGGTTTGGCACGCATCTTTCCGCGCTTCTCCGCTCGATTTCCCCGATCAATGCAGTGGATAGAGCGTCGAGTTCGAAACAGTCGGTCAGCAACGATATGCGTCTCAAGTAAGCGATGTCTGCCCCGTGGCCACGGCTGAAGCGCATCATCGACGGTGGACGCGGGGCTCTCCCTGCGATTTTTTCTTTGTTTCGTACCCTGAGGGCCGTACCGGCCGACGCTGAGCCGCCGCTGCGCGCGGAGCTGTTCAGCAGCGAGCTGATGGCGCAGCACGGCAAGGCGCTTGCCGCCACCCATGTGCTGGCGGCCGGTCCGTGTCCGAATCAGCTGCTGACCCGGCTGGCGAACGGGCAGGTCGCGCCGATCATGTCGGCTTCTGCCTTATCGACAAGGGCCGGCAGGCGCTCGAGCGAGCGGTCGCCTTTCGCCCCTCGGGCGCGACTCGATCCGGGCTTTGACGGCACGGCGCCCGCTGGTTCTCCACCTTGGTGCCAGCGCGCTGCTGAGTGTCGCCGTCTCCACCGGCCTGCTCGGGCAGTTCAGCGCCGGCGTCGAGTCGGCCGGCGCGTTCGCGTGGCTGCTGCCGGTGGCGCCGGCGCGCTGGTCCGGGAGGAGCGCACGCCGGAAGCTGCGGCTGGCGAATGGGCACACGCGCTTGCCCGCCAGTGTCGGGTAGCCGCTGAAGAGCTGGATTTTCTTGCCCCCTGGCTCGCCATGCCGGCGCCCCCCCGTGGGGCTGGAAGCCGAGCTTGCCGGCCAACTCGCCCCCCTCGGCGCGGACGCGCCGATCCCGACCCTGCGGGCGCTCGCGCGGCCCGAACTCGAATGCGGCGCGGCGATCTCCCAGCGGCTGGCCACGGGATCGCCAGCATCCCCGCCATTGACGGCGTCACAGCAAGCCTGGCTGGGCGAACTGAAGCGTTAGCTCGCGACCGCCGGCGCGCGCGATCGCGAGCGCCTGGCGATGATGGATCGTGCCGGCGCGAGCATCGGGTCGAACTGAAGTTACGGCGCGAGGCCAGAGCCGGCGAGCAGGGCGGTGTAAGCGCGTCGAGCCTGCCAGCCTTGCCCAGGGGGGTGCGCGTGTGGACACGAGCCGGGTTCAGCGGGTGATCAGCGGAACGACGTCGTTGGCATGCTTCTTCGCCTGCTTGGCGGCCTTCTTTTCCTTGGGGGTCAAGAGGGCTTCCTTCTTGGCTTCCTTGTTGCTTTTTTGCGGCTTGGTCATGGTCGTGCTCCTGAATGGGCCTGGCTAATGCAGGCCATTCCTCACTATAGGCCGATTGGGAGCGGGGAACCGGAGGGGGGCAAATGATAGCTTCGGCGGCGCGTCCTTCGGTGCCGATCCAGCGCCCGGCGAAGGCGCTCAGATCGCGCCCGACAAACGCTCGAGCCTCGCCACGTCCTCGGCCAGCGGCAGGGCGTGCCGTGCGCGCTCGAGGGCAAGCGCGGACTGGTGTCGGGCTGCAGCGCGAAATTCGGGATGGTCGAGCGCGGACAGGGAGCAGAGGGTTTTCTGCAGGCGGATGCCGACCGCGAGCGTGGCGGCGCCGGATTCGGAGATCGGCGAGAACGCATCATTGAACAGGTCGTCGACCGCCAGTGCAGGAATGAAGACGTGCGGGTAGAAGATCTCGCCTTGCTCGTCACCTCGATCGGTCAGGACGGCGAGCACGCGCACGAGCGCGGCGAGCGTGGCGATCGCGGTGCCGGGGTCGTTGATCGCGGGGGAGAGCGCCTTCGACGCGATCTCGGACAGGACCACGATCCCGAAGCGGGGGTCCTGGTCGAACGTGCGCCGGGCACCGACGTCGAAGGCCTCGCGTATGGCCTGACGGCCATCCTCATCCGGAGCGAAGTCGAGCCAGGCAATCGGGATCGCGGTATCGACGAACGTGCCCGGCACGGCATCCACGTGAATCTCGCTCCCTGCCGCGGACGCCACCCGCTCGAGCGCCTCGACGTCGATGTGCCGAACGTAGCCGATCTTCATGCTGGTGACCGCCGCGACGGAGGGCACCGGTCCTGCGCGCATGCGTGCGCCGATGCAGGGCTGCTTCCAGCGCGCGCGCATGGCATCGATGGCTGCGGCTTCGACGCGGTCGATCGCATCGCCAACCCGCCCGAAGCGTGCGAGGAGGTCGATCCAGCGCAGCAGGGTGATGACGATCACGACGATCACTGCAATCGTGCCGACGAACAGCACAACGCGACCACTGTCGCCATACACGCCGGCGTTGAGCGCAATGATCCCCACCAGGCTGAAGAGAAAGCTGCCGACGAACGTGGCGAGCGCATTCTGCGCGCTGCTGTCCTGGATCAGCAGCTCGGCGACCCGCGGCGTGGTCGCGCTCGATGCGGTGGCGTAGGCCGACACCATGGTCGCCAGCGAGAAGGTCGTCACCGCGAGCATGCTCGACGCCAGGATCTGAAGCACGTTGCCGACCGAGTCGGCACCGATCTTGCCCGACCAGCCGGCAGGGATCAGGGGCGCAAGCGCAATGGCGGCGATGGCAGTGAAGATGCCGGCTACGGCAAAAATGCTCGCCCGCACCCACAGGCGCCGGCCGAGTTCGGTAAACAACCAGCGTAGACGTGACACGCGCGACTTCCCAATGTTTTTCAGGCACACCCTGAACTGCCGGGATTATGGCGGGTCCTGATCACCTCTTGCACGGATCGTAAACGGTGGCACGGTGACCTGTTCCAGGTCTTCGGTCAGGCGCGCCCGCTCGTTCACGGGGAGGCCGGCGAGGATACGGTTCTCGGCGATGTCGGGCATCAAAGACTCGGTGATCGAGGCCTCACCGGTCGTCGCGCGCTGGCGGGCGCGAGGGCGTCGGCGGCGCTTGTGGGCGCTGCCGAACGCATGCAGGCAGCCAGTAGGCGATACTAGTCCATACGAGAGGAGTCATCCTTCGGAAGGGCGCCCGCCGCTATCCAGGCGCGACATCTGCGAGACCGTCCACATGAGAACACCAGCCCGCCATCGTGAACGACACCGCACCGATCGCATCGGCTGGCTGCGGGCCAGCGTGCTCGGTGCCAATGACGGTATCGTTTCCACCGCCAGCCTGCTGGTCGGGGTCGCAGCGGCCGGGCCGAGCAAGGAGAGTGTGCTGGTGGCGGGGGTCGCCGGGCTGGTGGCAGGCGCGATGTCGATGGCCGCGGGCGAGTATGTGTCGGTGCATTCGCAGGCCGATACCGAGAAGGCAGACCTGGCGCGCGAGCGGGACGAGCTGGAAACCGATCCCGCGGCCGAACGGCGGGAGCTGGCTTCGATTTATGTCGGCCGCGGACTGCAGCCCGAGTTGGCGCGGCAGGTTGCCGCACAACTGATGGCACACGACGCGCTCGGCGCCCATGCGCGCGACGAACTCGGCATCACCGATACGCTCGGCGCACGGCCGGTGCAGGCCGCCCTGGCGTCTGCCGGCAGCTTTGCAGTGGGTGCGGCGCTGCCGCTGGGCGTGAGCATCGTGACGCGGATGGAGAGCCTGATCCCCTGGGTCGCCGGAACATCGCTCGCCTTCCTCGCCGTCCTGGGCGCGGCGGCAGCCCACGTGGGCGGCGCGGGCAAGCTGGCAGGAGCGTGGCGGGTGTGCTTCTGGGGCGCGCTCGCGATGGCGCTCACCGCGGGGGCCGGTGCGCTTTTCGGGGCGGTCGTCTGACGCGATCAGTCGGCCGCGGCGCGCACGACGATGTCGTTTCGCACCGCGCGCACGCCGTCGACGCCGAGGGCGAGCTTCTCGGCGCGCTCCTTCTCTTCGGGCGAGGCGGTGAAGCCGGAGAGCTGGACCTCGCCGCCAACCGTCTCGACCTCGATGACGAAGGCGCGCACGAGGTCGTCCTGGGCATGGCGGGCCTTGATCGATGCGGTGATCGCGGCGTCGTCGATGAAGCGTTCGGCTGCGGATTCGCTCGGGGCCTGGTCGGTCGAGGCCTGGGCATGGCGGTCGGCCGCCTGCAGGGCGGAGGTGGCCGAGAGGGCGAGGATGCCGGCGGCGATCGCGGCGTTCAGCTTCTTGTTCATGGTCGTGTCTCCTTACGAACTTTGTCCTGGGGCTTAGCCGTGTTGGGACCGCCTGCGCCGGGCCTGAGCCTGCTCGAGCGCGAGGCGATGACTGAACTTTATGCGTCCACGGCGCGAACGGCTGTCCGACGATACGGAACAGCGTGTAGGACAATTCCGTATGCGGTGTGGGAAGCTGCTTGCGCCCGCGCGCCGTGCCGGCGAGGGGGTCAACCGCCTCGCATCTTGCGCCGCGCCTCGAGGATTTCCTGTGCCTCGACGCTCAGGGTGGCCGTCGGGCGCGCCAGCAGGCGGGCGACGCCGATCGGTTCGCCCGTGTCCTCGCACCAGCCGTAGGTGCCGTTGTCGATGCGCGCAATGGCCTGGTCGATCTTGTGCAGCAGCTTGCGCTCACGGTCACGCACACGCAGTTCGAGGGTGTGGTCTTCTTCGAGCGAGGCACGGTCCGAGGGGTCGGGGGTGCTCTCGAACTCCTGCAGGTGCAGCGTGGTGCGGTGGGCCGACTCGAGCAGTTCGTCGCGCTCGCGAATCAGGCGATCGCGGAAAAAGGCCAGCTGCCGGGCAGACATGTAGTCCGCAGGCGGCGCGTTGCGGATCTCTTCTTCGGTCGGCAGGGGGTCGGGAGCCTTGTCGTTCGCTTTCATGGTGTGTCTCCTCCTGGTCGCGGCATCACACGAAAGGGGGATCCGTGCGCGGGGCGGCCAAAAATTTCCATCACCATATACCCGGATCGAGTCTCCTGCCTCCTTTCTTCGTCAGGCTCAGGCCGGCTCGAAATGCTCGAGCATCAGCTGCACGTTCGCCACGCCCTTGTATTCGTTGACCGACAGCCGGTAGGCGGCGCGGATCTGGTCGGCGGCGCCCTCGGCATGGTTGAAGCGGATCGCGTCATAGCGTGCGGCGTTGCGCGAGAGCTCGAGCTTGAGATGGCGATCCTTCAGCAGGCGCTGGCGTTCGACGCGGAAGACGTCGTCGAACAGGGGCGCCGGGAAACCCTGGCCCCAGATCTCGTTGTCGAGCATGCGCACCGCGTCGAGCGCGAAGTAGCCCGACTCGAGCCCGCCGTCGGTCTCGATCCGGCGCTCGAGGTCGGCCGGCTCGAGCAGCTCGGCAACTACCGCCTCGAAGGCTTCGTCGAACTCGGCGAGGTCGGCCTCGCGGATGGTGAGGCCGGCCGCCATCGCATGGCCGCCGAAGCGCACGATCAGCTCCGGATGGCGCTTGGTGACGAGGTCGAGCGCGTCGCGCAGGTGCAGGCCGGGAATCGAGCGGCCCGAGCCTTTCAGCTCGCCGTCGCCGGCGCGCGCGAAGGCGACCGTCGGCCGGTGCAGGCGCTCCTTGATGCGGCCGGCGACGATGCCGATCACGCCCTGATGCCAGTCGGGCTCGAACAGCGCCACGGTGGCGCGGCGACCGGCGTCGTACCCCTCGAGCCGGATGAGCGCCTCTTCCTGCATGCCGGCCTCGATCGTACGGCGCTCGCGGTTGAGCTTGTCGAGCTCCTGGGCGATGTTAAGTGCACGGCCCGCATCGTCGGTGATCAGACACTCGATGCCGAGGCTCATGTCGGCCAGCCGACCGGCGGCGTTCAGCCGCGGACCGAGCAGAAAGCCGAGGTCGGTGGCGGCGGCGCGCGCCGGCTCGCGGCCGGCCACGTTGAACAACGCGCGGAGGCCCGGCTGCATACGCCCGGCGCGCATCCGCGCGAGGCCCTGGGCGACCAGGATGCGGTTGTTGCGGTCGAGTCTGACCACGTCGGCGACGGTGCCGAGCGCGACCAGGTCGAGCAGTTCGGCGAGGTTGGGTTCCTTGCCGCCGGCGAAGGCGCCGCGTTCGCGCAGCTCGGCGCGCAGCGCGAGCATGGTGTAGAACATCACCCCCACGCCGGCGAGCGCCTTGCTCGGGAAGTCGCAGCCGGGCTGGTTCGGATTGACGATGACGTCGGCCTCGGGCAGCACCTCACCCGGCAGGTGGTGGTCGGTGATCACCGTGGCCATGCCGTGGGCGCGCGCGGCGGCGATGCCCTCCACGCTGGCGATGCCGTTGTCGACCGTGATCAGCACGTCGGGCTCGAGCCGCGTGGCGATCTCGACCATTGCCGGCGTGAGTCCGTAGCCGAGGGTCACGCGGTCCGGCACGAGGTAATGCACATCGGCGCCGAACGCGCGCAGCGCGCGCACGCCCACCGCACAGGCGGTGGCACCGTCGCAGTCGTAGTCGGCGACGATCACCAGGCGCGCACCGGCCTCGATCGCGTCGGCCAGCAGTTGGGCGGCCTCGCGCGTGCCGCGCAGCGCTTCGGGCGGTAGCAGGGCGCGCAGCGAGGTGTCGAGCTCGTCGGCGCGGGCAATGCCGCGCGCGGCGTAGAGGCGGGCGAGCAGCGGGTGCAGGCCGGCGTCGGCGAGCGCGGCGAAGGCGCGTTGGGGCACGGTGCGGGGCTGGATGCGGGTCATCGTCGGGTCGGGTCGGAATCGGCAGCGCCGGGCGGAGGCGCCGGTGCTGCGTCGGGGAGGGCGCGCGGGGGCGGCAGCGCTGACTTCAGCAGCGCGTCGAAGGCGTAGGGCTTGCGCCAGAATTTCCAGCGCGCGGCGGCGCGCACCTGCAGCTCGAGCGTGCCGCGGTCGCCGGGCGCGCGCAGCTGCAGCGCGCGCAGGTGGCCGCTGCCGAGCGCGGCGGCGAGCGGCGCGAACCAGTCGTGTTCGAGCGTCTCCAGCCCGGCGCGCCAGCGCGCCAGATCGAGCTGTTGGGCGGGCTTGAGCAGGGTGTCGAGCACCACCAGGGTGTCGGCGCGCAGCGCGGCCTCGAGCCCCGGAGGAGTCGGCTCCACGCCGGCGGCGCGCGCGAGGCCGACCACCAGCGGCTCGCTCGCCTGAACCGCCGCGTACGGCGCGCGCGGCGCCGCCGGCAGGGTGCCGGCGCCCCAGAACCACACGCCGTTCGCCGGACGCAGGCCGCGCTGTTCGCGCGCCTGGTTGAGCGGGTGGTTGTACAGCACGATCTGGACCTCGTTCATCGTGCGCTGCCACAGCCGGGCGTCCTCGCCCTCGGGCAGGAAGTGCTTCATCGGCCGGCCGGCGACGTCGTGCAGCGGATAGAGGAGGGCGCGGGTCGGCGCCGCGAGGCGCAGGTACCAGCGCGTCGGGCTGCAGGCCTCGAAGCGGCCGAGGTCGGCGAAGCTCTCGTTGAGCGCGGCGATCAGGGCGGCGGCCTCGTCGCCGTCGAGCTCGCCCTCGGGGAGCTCGTGCAGCAGCATGTGCTCGCGCGCGAAGGCGATGTTGACCGGGTCGGCGCACAACCAGTGTTCGCCGGTCGCCGGCGCCGGCGCGTCGGGCTCGCCGAGCCGGCGCAGCGCGGCGACGGGTGCGTCGCCGCTGTCGAGGCCGAACAGGCGGGCGAGCTGGCGGTCAAGCGGCTCGAAGGCGCCGAGCGTGCGTCGGCCGAGGCCGAGCAGACGTTCCAGGCCGGGCAGGGCAAGGCCGCTGGCCGGGCTGACGAGGCTGGCGCCGGGCCACATCAGGCCGGGAATCAGAAGCTGGATCTGCATCTATTGGGGAAGCCGGTGAGCCGCGAAGTCTAGCATGGGGCCGCCACCCGCTCCCGCCCGCGGGCAGCCGGTCCGGCGGTGAACTAAGATCACCAGGGAGCGAACCGGAGTCGGGAGGCTGGCATGAGCGAAGGAGAGATCCTCGCCCGCGCGCTCGGCGGGCGCGTGCTGGTGATGGTGGGTGACCTGACCGAGCAGAAGGTCGATGCGATCGTCAATGCGGCCAACAGCGGCCTGCTCGGCGGCGGTGGGGTCGACGGCGCGATCCACCGTCGGGGTGGGCCGGCGATCCTGGCCGAGTGCAGCGAGATCCGGCGCACCACGCATCCGGACGGCCTGTCTGCCGGCGAGGCGGTGATCACGACCGGCGGGGCGCTGCCGGCGCGTCACGTCGTCCATACCGTGGGTCCGGTGTATGGGCAGGAAGACGGGGCGGAGGAGGGCCTGCTGGCGAGCTGCTATCGCAAGGCGCTCGGGCGTGCCCGTGAGCACGGCCTGAAGACGCTCGCCTTCCCCGCCATCTCAACCGGCATCTTCGGCTATCCCGCCGACGCCGCGGCGCGGGTGGTGTCGCGCACGCTGCAGGACGAACTCGCCGGCGAACGCCAGTTGGAGGAGGTCAGGCTGGTGTTCTTCGATCGCGAGCAGGCAGAGACCTTTCTCGCCGCCGCGGACTTCGATCCACCGGCGGAGCGGGCCTGATCGCACAGAGGGCTGCGCACCCTCGGCGCGTGCGCGGGCGACGATGATTTCTTGCCTTGGCTCAAGGTTTTGCGAAGGTCGGACGGGCAGAGTGCGGAACCTGCGGCGCGGTGCCGCATGCAAAATCCCAGTGGAGACTTCTATGTCCGGCTTCGACAACGACATCCATCCCTTCGACGCGCGCGGCGTGGCCAAGCGCTTTCGGCACGCGGCGATTTTCGGCGCGCTCGAGAGCCTGAGCGACGGCGAGACGATGCGCTTCGTCAATGACCACGACCCGCTGCCGCTGCTCGGCCAGATCCAGCAGCGCTACGGCCACCAGGTCGCGATCAAGTACGTCGCGCGCGAGCCGGGCAACATCGTCATCGATTTCTCCATTCAGCTCGAGGCGCAGCGCGGCGCCGGTGCGGCGGCGGGTGCGGCCGCCGGTGGTGGCTGCGGCGGCGGCGGGCACGGCTGCGGCTGCGCCTGAGACCTGAATCGCGCGGAGTGCGGGCGCGGGATCAGGCCGCAAGCCAGCGTCCCTCCCAGCCTGCCACTTCAGGCAGATGGCGGGCGAGGTCGCTGGCAAGCTCGCGTTCGAGCAGCAGCGCGAGTTCGCGCACGCGTTCGTCGTCGCTTTCCGGCAGTACTGGCTCGAGGCGGACGATCAGCGCGCCCGCGGGTCGGCCACGCCGTCCGGGGAGACCGGCGCCTTCGATACGAAGTTCGCGGCGCTTGGCGCTGCCGGGCTGAAGTTCCAGCCTGCGCGCCCCGCCCGGCACCGGCACCTCGATCGTCCCGCCGATCAGCATCCGCAGGGCGCTGACCGGGCGGGTGATGATCAGGTCGCGACCCTCCAGCGTGTACAGCGGGTGAGGGGCGATCGCGATCCGCAGTCGGAGGTCACCGCGCACGCCGTCGACCTCCTCGTGTGCCATCCCTTCGCCTTCAAGGCGGAGTTCGTCACCGTTCCCCATTCCCGGCGGGACGTGGGCGAGCAGGCGACGCAGTACCCGTCCGCGCCCGCTGCCGCCGCATTCGCTGCAGGCCTGGCGCTTGAGGTAGCCGCGTCCGTCACAGTCCGTGCAGGCGGTGGTGCGCCCCTTCGCGCGCAGCCGGCCGGTGCCGTGGCAGTGACCGCACAGCCGGCTGTTCAGCAAGGTCTCGACGCCGCCGCCGTCGCAAGTCTCGCACACGGCTTCGTCGATGAGATCCACGATGCGATCGCAACCGAGGCAGGCCTCTTCCACACTGAGGTTGAGCTCCTGCCTGCGGTCGGCACCGCGCTTGCGCGCGGGGCGCTCGGGTTCCGGGGGGGCCTCCGGCTGCGGATCGGGCTCGTGGGTTTCTTCCGGCTGCGCCTCGAGGGCATCGAGCAGGCTCTGGTAGGCGAGCCGCAGGCGGGTGAAGTGCTCCACCGCGGCGGGGTCGCCATTGCGGTCGGGATGCCAGCGCATCGCGAGCTTGCGGAAGGCTCGCTTGAGTGCGGGAGCGTCGACGCCCGGCGCGACGCCGAGCAGGGTGTAGGCATCCATCGGGTCAGAGATCCTGGCCGGGGGTGGGCTGAAGAAGGTGCATCGCGCCCCAATTATGCAGCGATCGATACGTCGATGCGCGCTGGACCGCCCTTCAATTGTCGGGCGCGGGCGGTTGCGATGCGGGCGGGGCGTCGATGGCGGTGTCGGGCTGGGCCTTGCGATTCATCTCGGGCGCGCCCGGCCGGTCTCCCGAGCGCCACCAGCCAGTCAGCAGCACGACCACGACGAGCAGCACGAAAGTGCCGCCGCCGACCGCCGCGACCACCGGATGATCCTGCGGCCGCCAGCGCCTGCGAGGCACGTAGAAGCGGTGCACGCAGGCGAGGCAGCGGTAGGCTTGCTCGCCTGCGTGGGCCGTCCGCTCCTCATCGGAGCGCCAGGGCGATTCGCTGCAATTGGTGCTGCCGCACTCGGGGCAGGTCGGAGAGGATTTCTTCTTCATGACCGTAAGCCGTGTCGATGTTACAACCGCCGTTATCGCGCACAGGGCTGCGCTCCAGCGGGGGCGAGCGCGGCCGTAGGAGCCCTGCCCTCAGGGCGATAGCATCCGTGTCGCTGGCACGGCTCAGCGGCTGATCGGCTTGTAGCGGATCCGCTTCGGCTTGGCGCCTTCTTCGCCCAGGCGCTTCTTCTTGTCTTCCTCGTACTCGTGGAAGTTGCCGGCGAAGAAGGTCCATTGCGAGTCGCCCTCGGCAGCGAGGATGTGCGTGCAGATGCGGTCGAGGAACCAGCGGTCGTGCGAGATCACCAGCGCGCAGCCGGCGAATTCCAGCAGGGCGTCCTCGAGGGCGCGCAGGGTCTCGACGTCGAGGTCGTTCGACGGCTCGTCTAGCAGCAGCACGTTGCCACCCTCGATCAGCGTCTTCGCCAGATGCAGCCGGCCGCGTTCGCCGCCCGACAGGTTGCCGACGATCTTCTGCTGGTCGCCACCCTTGAAGTTGAAGCGGCCCAGGTAGGCGCGGCTCGGCATCTCGAAGCGGCCCACGGTGAGCACGTCGGCGCCGTCGGCGATCGCGTCGAACACCGTCTTGTCGTTGGCCAGGCCCTCGCGGGTCTGGTCGACCGCGGCGATCTTCACCGTCTGTCCGATTTCCACCGTGCCCGCATCCGGCGTGTCGCGGCCTTCGATCAGCTTGAACAGGGTCGACTTGCCGGCGCCGTTAGGGCCGATGATGCCGACGATCGCGCCCGGCGGAATGCTGAAACTGACGTTGTCCATCAGCAGCTTGTCGCCGAAGGCCTTGCTGACGCCGTTGAACTCGATGACCTTGTCGCCGAGGCGCTCGCCCGGCGGAATGAAGATCTCCTGGGTCTCGTTGCGGCGCTGGTATTCGACGCTCGCCATCTCCTCGTAGCGTGCCAGACGCGCCTTGGACTTGGCCTGGCGCGCCTTGGGGTTGGAGCGCGCCCATTCCAGCTCGGTCTTCATCGCCTTCTGGTGCGCGGCTTCCTGCTTGGATTCCTGGGCGAGACGGTCGCCCTTCTGCTCCAGCCAGGACGAGTAGTTGCCCTTCCACGGGATGCCGTGGCCGCGGTCGAGCTCGAGGATCCACTCGGCGGCGTTGTCGAGGAAGTAGCGGTCGTGGGTGACGGCCACCACGGTGCCGGGGAAGCGGGTGAGGAACTGTTCGAGCCACTCGACCGATTCGGCGTCGAGGTGGTTGGTCGGTTCGTCGAGCAGCAGCATGTCGGGCTTGGACAGCAACAGCTTGCACAGCGCCACGCGGCGCTTTTCACCGCCCGACAGGTTGCCGACGACCGCGTCCCAGGGCGGCAGGCGCAGCGCGTCGGCGGCGATCTCCATCTGGTTCTCGATGTCGCCGCCGGCGGCGGCGAGGATGTTCTCGTACTTCGCCTGCGCCTCGGCGAGCTTGTCGAAGTCGGCGTCGGGCTCGGCGTAGGCGGCGTAGATCTCCTCGAGCTTCTGGCGCGCCTCGATGATCTCGCCGAGACCGGATTCGACTTCTTCCTTCACGGTGCGGGTGGGGTCGAGCTCGGGCTCCTGCGGCAGGTAGCCGATGCGCTGGCCGGCGAGCCACTGCACCTCGCCGTCGTACTCCTTGTCCACGCCCGCCATGATGCGCAGCACGGTGGACTTGCCCGAACCGTTCAGGCCGAGCAGGCCGATCTTCGCGCCGGGGAAGAAGGAGAGGGAAATGTCCTTGATGATCTGACGCTTGGGCGGCACGATCTTGCTCACGCGGAGCATGCTCATTACATACTGGGCCATGGAGTCCGTCTTCTGTGTGGATGGCGTAAGGCCGCGAGTCTACCGCAGCCGGCAGCGGGCGGGGAATCGCCCGCGGCGGGCGCGCTCTTCAGCCGCGCCCCAGACGGCGGGCGAACTCGCCAGCGGGCAGGGGGCGATCGAACAGATAGCCCTGCAGATGGTTGCAGCCACGCGCGGCGAGAAAGTCGCGCTGGGCCTCGGTCTCGACGCCTTCGGCGATCACCTGCAGGCCGAGGCTGTGGCCGAGGGCGATGACGGCGGTGGCGATCTTGCCGTCGGTGGCGTCGTCGCCGATGTCCGCGACGAAGCTGCGGTCGATCTTCAGCACGTTGACATCGAACTGGCGCAGGTAGGCGAGCGAGGAGTAGCCCGAGCCGAAGTCGTCGATCGACAGCGCCACCCCCATTTTGCGCAGGCGCGAAAGGGTGTCGATGGTGCGCTCGATGTCACGCATCAGCATCGTCTCGGTGAGTTCGAGCTCGAGCAGGGCGGCGGGCAGGCGGTTGGCGGCGAGGGTGTCGCGCACCAGCGTCACCAGGTCCTGCTGCACGAACTGCGCGGCCGCCAGATTCACCGCCACCGGCACGGGCTCGAGTCCGGCATCGAGCCAGGCGCGCAGCTGTCGGCAGGCTTCGCGCAGCACCCATTCGCCGATCGGCACGATCAGGCCGGACTCCTCGGCCGCCGGCACGAAGCGGCCCGGCCCCAGCAGGCCGAGTTCTGGATGCTGCCAGCGCAGCAGCGCCTCGGCGCCGATCAGGCGGCCGCTGCGCGCCTCGACCTTGGGCTGGTAGTGCAGGCGCAGCTCGTCGCGCACCAGCGCGCCGCGCAGCTGGTTCTCGAGCAGCAGTTCGCCGAGCGAGGCGGAGTTCATGTCCGCCGAATAGAACTGGAAGTTGCCGCGGCCGATGGACTTGCTGCGCTGCATGGCGGATTCAGCGTTGCGCAGCAGGTCGGGCGCGCGCTGGGCGTCGTCGGGGTAGAGGGCGAGGCCGAGGCTGGCGGTGACCGTGAGCTCGTGCTCGCCGATGCGGTAGGGCGCGGCCAGCATGGCGAGGATCTTGCGCGCGATCGTCCCCGCATCCTGGCTGCTGCCGACGTCGGGCAGCACGAAGGCGAACTCGTCGCTGCCGAGGCGGGCGAGGGTGTCGGTGTCGCGGATCTCGGCCAGGCAGCGGTCGCGGAACTGCAGCAGCAGGGTGTCGCCGGCGTCGTGGCCGAGGCCGTCGTTGATCGCCTTGAAGCGGTCGAGGTCGAGGAAGAGCACCGCCGCGCGGCGGCCGTCGCGGCGTGCCTTGAGCACCGCCTGGTTGAGCCGGTCGAGGAAAAGCGCGCGGTTGGGCAGGCTGGTGAGCGGGTCGTGATGGGCGAGGTGGCTGATGCGTGCCTCGGCCTCCTTGCGCTCGGTGACGTCGGAGAAAATGCCGATGTAGCGGTTCGGCGGTGCGTCGCCGTCGCGGATCGCGGTGATCGACAGCCACTCGGGGAATACCGAGCCGTCGCGCCGGCGGTTCCAGATCTCGCCCTGCCACTGGCCGTGACTGGCGAGGGTGGCCCACATGTCGCGGTAATAGTCGCCGCGGTGGCGGCCCGAGCCGAGGATCGAGGGCTTGCGTCCCTGAACGTCGTCGGGGCCGTAGCCGGTGATGCGGGTAAACGCCGGGTTGATCGCGACGATGCGGGCCTCGGCGTCGGTGATCAGCATGCCTTCGCTCGCCTCGGTGAACACCGCGGCGTAAAGTCTCAGCGCGTCCTCGGTCCGCCGCAGCGCATCCAGGTTGTCGCTTAGCTCGCGGTTGGCGGCGGCGAGCGCGCCCGAGGCACGGCGCAGCCTGGCCTTCTCGAGCACGAGATAGCAGCCCAACGCGAGGGCGGCGAGCAGCAGCACCGCTCGGTAGCCTTGCGCGACACGGGCGGCGCGCTCGTGCCCGGCGCCATAGGCGTGGATCAGGCGCTCGCCGAGCGGCGCGCTCGGCAGGCTGACGATCCGGCGATTCAGGGCGTCGACCCGTGGCGCGCGCTCGAGGATCACCCCGGCGTGGGCGAGCAGGTTGCGCAGCGCGTCGCGCTGCGCCGGATGGCGCTCGGCCTGGCGCTCGAGCGCCCTCATGCCGGCGAGGGTGTCGGCGTGGCGGGGAAGTTCGACGCCGAGCGCGATCGTCATCACCTCGCGGGCGAGCCGGGCGATCGGCGCGGCGAGGGCCGCGGGCAGATCGGGGCGGGCGAGCAGCTGATCGGCCGCATGCGGGAAATAGCTCAGCGAGTTGCGAAGCACCGAGTGCTCCCGCTTGAAGCGGTCGATCAGCTCGTCCTTGTGCTGCTGCAGGCTGCGGTAGGCCTCGATCTGTTCGCGGAGCTGACGACCGTCCTCGGGGGCGAGGAAGGACGGCACTTCGGCGAGGCGGCCGAGCTGCCCGTGCACCCGGCGACTGCCGGCGACCAGGGCGTCGAAGTCGGCTGCGAGTCCGAGCCGGCTGCCGAGCACCGCGAGGTCGAGTTCGGCAGAGGCGCCACGCAGCTCGCGCAGTTCGCGGGCGTAGGGCTGGTGCTCGGTGTTCGACACCGAGTCGGCGCGTTCGAACAGCCAGCCGAGCGCCAGCGCGCAGCACAGCACCAGGAGCGCCCGGCGCAGGCTCGACGGGGCAGGGCGCGCGATCAACGCGTGGCCCTCGGCGCGACGCGTCCGGTGAGGCTCTCGAGGAAGGCGGCGATCAGGCGGCGATCGTCTTCCCCGATCTCGCGGCCGAGCTGGTAGCGCGCCATGACGCGGATCGCCTCGTCGAGGGTCGCGGCCGAGCCGTCGTGGAAGTAGGGCGCGGTGAGCGCGACGTTGCGCAGGCTGGGCACCTTGAACACGTGGCGGTCCTCGTCGCGACCCGTCACCCGATAGCGGCCGAGGTCGGCCTCGGTGACGCCGCCGCGGTCGGCGAAGTAGTCGCCCATCACGCCGAAGCGCTGGTACATGTTGCCGCCGACCCCCACGCCCTGATGGCAGCTGGCGCAGCCGAAGGCCTTGAAGCGCGCGAAGCCCTCGCGCGCCGTGGCGCTGATCGCCCGCTCGTCGCCGCGCAGGTAGCGGTCGAAGTCGGCGTCCACCGGCACCAGGCTGCGCTCGTAATGGGAGATGGCGTCGGCGACCGTGGCCGGGGAGATGCCCTCATGCGGGTAGATGCGATCGAAGCGGGCGCGCAAGGGCGGGTCGGCGGCGAGGCGGGCGAGCACCTCTTCCCAGCTCGAACCCATCTCGTGCGGTTCATGGATCGGGCCGGCGACCTGCTCCTCGAGGGTGGCAGCGCGTCCGTCCCAGAACTGGGCAAGGCCGAGCGCGGCGTTCAGCACGCTCGGCGCGTTGATCTCGCCCACAGCGCCGCCGACGCCGACCGAATGGGGCCGGCCGTCGCCGCCGCCGGCCTCAGGGCTGTGGCAGCTCGCGCACGCGATGCTGCCGTCGTGCGACAGCAGGCGGGAGTGGAACAGCGCCTCGCCGAGTGCCGCCTTCTCGCCCAGCGAGGGTGGAGGGTGAGGGACGGGTGAGACCGGGCCGCCGCGCTGCCAGGCCTGCAGCATCGGGTGGAGATCGCGGTCGTCGATGCCGGCTTGCGTGTCGCGGGCAGCGAAAACCAATCCGCCTGCCAGCGCCGAGATGAAAGCGAAAATCAGGAGGTGGGGGGCGCCATGTTTCACGGGGGCGGATGCTAGCCCGACTCGATCGCCGAAGTTTGATCTCGATCAATAAAAAACCGGTGTGCACCCCCCGGCGCGCTCATTTTTCCACGAAGGCGCGCTCGATCACGTAGTCGCCCGGCTCGCCGATGCGCGACGAGACCTCGAAGCCGCGCGCGTCGAGCATCGCCGCGCAATCCTTCAGCATCGCTTGGCTGCCGCACAGCATCGCGCGGTCGAGCGCCGGATCGAGCGGCGGCAGGCCGGTGTCGGTGAACAGCCGGCCGCTGTCGACGAGCGCGGTGATACGGCCGTTGTTGCGGAAGGGCTCGCGCGTCACCGTGGGGTAATAGATGAGCTGGGCGCGCACCTGCTCGCCGAAGAACGGGTTGTCCGGCAGTTCGTGCTCGATGAAGTCGGCGTAGGCGAGCTCGGACACGGTGCGCACGCCGTGGATCAGAATCACCTTCTCGAAGCGGGCGTAGGTCTCCGGGTCCTGGATGACGCTCAGGAAGGGGGCGAGCCCGGTCCCGGTCGACAACAGGTAGAGGTGGCGGCCCGGGCGCAGGTCGTGCAGCACCAGGGTGCCGGTGGGCTTCTTGCTGACCACGACCGGGTCGCCCTCGCGCAGGTGCTGCAGGCGGGAGGTGAGCGGGCCGTCGGGCACCTTGATGCTGAAGAACTCGAGGTGCTCCTCGTAGTTCGGGCTGGCGATGCTGTAGGCGCGGGTCAAGGGGCGACCGTCGACCTCGAGGCCGATCATGACGAACTGACCGTTCTCGAAGCGGAGCGCAGGATTGCGGCTGGTGCGGAAGCTGAACAGCGAGTCGTTCCAGTGACGGACGCTCAGCACGCGTTCGGTGGCGAGATTGCTCATGGCTGGTTTCCCTCCGGAGTGGTCAAGGGGAATCGGGGATGGGGGCCATGGTAGGGCGATCGCCTTAGCGGAATTACGGATAATACAAATAACGACCATCGAAGGAATCGATATGCGATACACCTTGCGCCAGCTCCAGGCCTTCGTCGCGGTCGCCCGTGGGGAGAACGTCACGCGCGCGGCCGAGGCACTTTCGCTGTCGCAGTCGGCCACCAGCGCCGCCCTCGCGGAGCTGGAGAATCTGTTCGGTCAGCCGCTGTTCGATCGCATCGGCAGGCGCCTGAAACTCAACGAACAGGGTCGGCTGCTGCTGCCGCATGCGGTGGAGCTCCTCGACCGCGCCGAGGAGATCGAAACCCTGCTGCGCGGCGAGCGCGGTCTCGGCAATCTGCGGGTGGGCGCGACGATGACGATCGGCAACTACCTGCTGCCGCTGATCGTCGCCGGTTTCCTGCAGCGCCATCCTGAGAGCCGGGTCGAGCTCAAGGTGGACAACACCGCGACCATCGCCGGCCTCCTGCTGCATTACGAGATCGATCTCGGCCTGCTCGAGGGCGAGGTCGAGCCGGCCGAACTCGAGACCGCGCACTGGGTGGACGACGAGCTGGTGGTGTTCTGCGCGCCGGATCATCCGATCGCCGCGCGCGGCATGGCGACCCTGACCGAGCTGGCGCGCGAGCCCTGGATCCTGCGCGAGCGCGGCTCCGGCACGCGCGAGACGCTGGCGCGGGCGCTGAGCGGCCACGTCGCCGGCGGGCTGTCGGTGCGGCTGGAGCTCCAGCACACCGAGGCGGTCAAGCGCGCGGTGGAGAGCGGACTGGGGATCGGCTGCATCTCGCGGCTGGCCTTGC
This sequence comes from Thauera phenolivorans, assembly GCF_001696715.1. GTDB lineage: Bacteria > Pseudomonadota > Gammaproteobacteria > Burkholderiales > Rhodocyclaceae > Thauera > Thauera phenolivorans. The sequence continues at coordinate 574,803 of NZ_MBFM01000003.1, forward strand.
GCGACGCCTTCCGGCGCGGCAGCCTGGTGCCGATCGAGACGCCCGAGCTCGACCTGCGACGCAGCTTCAGCTTCGTCTGGCATCGCGGCAAGTACCACAGCGCGGCGATGCGCCGCTTCATCGATGACTGCCGCACGTTCACCGGCGGCGCCCGCCGCAGCGAGGAGATCGCGCTGCCGCCGGTGGCCTGAACCGGATCAGCCCGCCGCGCGGCGGCGGAAGTCGCGCAGCCGGAAACCGAGCGCGAACAGGGTGGCGAAGTAGCTCGCCGCGCCTGCCGCGACCACCGCCGCCAGCCGCCCCGCGCGCTCGAGGCCGCCGATCTGCAGCCATAGCGCCTCGGTGCCGGCGGCGAACCAGAGCACCACGCCCATCACCGCGAGCGCGCCGAACAGCTTCGCCGCGAACGCGCCCCAGCCCGCCTGCGGCTGGTAGACGCCCCGCTTGCGCAGGCCGCGATAGAGCAGGCCGGCGTTGAGGCAGGAGGCGATGCCGATCGACAGCGCGAGGCCGGCGTGGCGCAGCGGCAGGATGAAGGCGAGGTTCATGAGCTGGGTCGCGGCCAGCGTCACCAGCGCGATCTTCACCGGCGTGCGAATGTCCTGGCGGGCGTAGAAGCCTGGCGCGAGCACCTTCACCAGAATCAGGCCGGTGAGGCCGACGCTGTAGGCGATCAGCGCGCTGCGGGTGTGGAGCACGTCGGTCGGGGTGAAGGCGCCGTAGTTGAACAGGGTCGAGATCAGCGGCACCGCGAGCAGCGCGAGCCCGAGCGCCGCCGGCAGGGTCAGCATCAGCGTCAGGCGCAGGCCCCAGTCAAGCAGGGAGGAGAAGGCTTCGGGGTTCTCGTCGGCGTGCAGCTTGGAGAGGCTGGGCAGCAGGATCGTCCCGAGCGCGACGCCGAGCAGACCGGCCGGGAACTCCATCAGGCGGTCGGCGTAATAGAGCCAGGACACGCTGCCGCTCTCGAGGAAGGACGCGAAGATGGTGTTGATCAGCAGCGAGATCTGGCTCACCGAGACGCCGAGGATGGCGGGCGCCATCAGCTTCATGATGCGGCGTACCCCGGGGTCGGAGACGTCGAGCGAGAAGCGCGGCAGCATGCCGATGCGTGCCAGCGGGCGAAGCTGCAGCAGCAGTTGCAGCGCGCCGCCGATGAATACCGCCCACGCCAGCGCCAGTACCGGCGGGTCGAAGTACGGCGCGGCGAACAGCGCCATGCCGATGAAGGAAAGGTTCAGCAGCACCGGCGTGAAGGCGGGGATGGCGAAGCGGCTCCAGGTGTTGAGCACGCCGCCCGCGAGCGCCACCAGCGACATGAAGAAGATGTAGGGGAAGGTAATGCGGGTGAGTTCGACGGTGAGCGCGAACTTGTCGGCGTCGGCGCTGAAGCCGGGGGCCGATACATAGATGATCGCCGGCGCGGCCAGCGCGCCGAGCGCGGCGACCACCGCCACCACCAGGCCGAGCAGGGTGGCGACGCGGTTGACCAGCAGGTGGGTCTCCGCCTCGCCGCGGCGGTTCTTGTATTCGGCGAGGATCGGCACGAAGGCTTGCGAGAACGCGCCCTCCGCGAACATGCGCCGCAGCAGGTTGGGCAGGCGGAAGGCGACGAAGAAGGCGTCGGTGGCGATGCCGGCGCCGAAGGCGCGGGCGATGACGAAGTCGCGGACGAATCCCAGGATGCGGGACAGCAGGGTCATCCCGCTCACGGTGGCGAGGGCGCGCAGCAGGTTCATCGGGGGCGGGGCGGGGGGCCGAATTTGCGGGAGCGCGCATGATAGCCGTGCCCGGCGGGGTCGTCAGGTAGAATCCGGCCTGTGTCGGATCGCGCGGCGATACACGTGACGCTTGCATCCTGCCCGGCGCACGGATAAAATCACGCGTTTTCAAGAACCACCAAACGGAATCCAATCTATGGCCAACTCGGCACAAGCTCGCAAGCGCGCCCGTCAGGCAGTCAAGGTTCGCGCTCACAACGCCAGCCTCCGCTCCCGCCTGCGTACCGCGATCAAGGCCGTTCGCAAGGCCGTCGCGGGTGGCGACAAGGCGGCGGCTCAGTCGGTCTTTCGCACCTCGATGAGCACCATCGACAGCATCGCGGACAAGAAGATCATTCACAAGAACAAGGCTTCCCGTCACAAGAGCCGCCTGTCGGCCGCCGTCAAGTCGATGGCTGCCTGATCTTGCCGGAAGTTCGCCCGCGGCGCCGATGGCGTTGCGAGGCATAAGAAAAGCGACCCGTGGGTCGCTTTTTTTGTGTCCGCCACCGGCGCGAGGCTCAGAGGTGGTCGTCCTCGATCTGCTCGATGACGAGGTCGTTGTCGTTGCCGAAATTGACCATGAACTTGTACGCGAGCGGCTCGACGTCGTGCAGGCGGGCATCGATCATCACCGTCTTGTCGCCCTTCAGCGTGCAGCCGGGACGCACGTAGGGCGAATACTTCATGCGGTGGTCGGCCCCGAAGGCCGACATCACGCCACACAGGCGGTCTGCCCAATCGCTGGGGCGGAATCGCTTCCCGTCCCGAGTGACCCCGACAATGACGAAGCTACGGATCTTCTGGTTCATTTATGACGCCTGGCGGTCATGGGGTTTCGTCGGAGCCGCCCGGGCGGGCGGCGCGCAAAACGGGCGGGAGTCTACCAGATTTCCGCCCCCCGGACGGGCGTGACGCGCGTGCGCCGAAGGGCGGCGATATATACAGGTGCGCGGTTTTTGGCTTAACATCGCCGCTTATCCCTTCACGGCGGCTGGTGCCGCCGTGTACGTTTTGTGCTTCGTCCTGACCGGGGTTTCCATGTCTCATCTGATGAATACTTACGCCCGCCTGCCGGTGGCCTTCACCCACGGCGAGGGCGTCTGGCTCTATGACGAGAACGGCAAGCGCTACTTGGATGCCCTGTCGGGCATCGCCGTCTCCACGCTCGGTCACAACCATCCGCGCCTGGTGCGCGCGATCACCGAGCAGGCCGGCAGGGTGCTTCACACCTCCAACGTCTATCGCATCCCGCTGCAGGAGGCCCTGAGCGATCGCCTCGCCGCGGTGTCGGGGATGGACGAGGTCTTCATGTGCAATTCGGGCTGCGAGGCCAACGAGGCCGCGATCAAGCTCGCCCGCATGTTCGGCCACAACAGGGGCGTCGATCTGCCCAACATCATCGTCATGGAGAACGCCTTCCACGGGCGCACCCTGGCGACGCTGTCGGCCACCGGCAACCGCAAGACCCAGGCCGGCTTCGACCCGCTGGTGCCGGGTTTCGTGCGGGTCCCCTACCGCGACATCGAGGCCGTGCGCCGCGTTGCCGAGCACAATAACCACGTGGTGGCGGTGATGCTCGAGATCGTGCAGGGCGAGGGCGGCGTCAATATGGCCGAGGACGACTACCTGCGCGAACTGCGAGCGATCTGCGACGAGCGCGGCTGGCTGCTGATGCTCGACGAGGTGCAATGCGGCATGGGTCGCACCGGCGAGTGGTTCGGCTGGCAGCATGCCGGTGTGAAGCCTGACGTGATGACGCTGGCGAAGGGGCTGGCCTCCGGCGTGCCGATCGGCGCCTGCCTCACCAGCGGCGCCGCCGCCGGCCTGTTCGGGCCGGGCAACCATGGCTCCACCTTCGGTGGCAACCCGCTCGCCTGTGCGGCGTCGCTCGCCACCCTCGACGCGATCGAGCAGGACGGGCTGATGGCCAGCGCGGTCGCGGTCGGCGACGAAATCCGCCGCGGCATCGGCGAGGCCCTGGCCGGCCTCGAAGGCGTGGTCGACATCCGCGGCCGCGGCCTGATGATCGGCATCGAGCTCGACCGCCCCTGCGGCGAACTGGTCGGCAAGGCGCTCGAGGCGGGCTTGCTGATCAACGTCACCGCCGAGCGGGTGGTGCGCCTGCTGCCGGCGCTGATCTTCACCACGGCGGACGCCCAGGCGCTGGTCGCCGGCCTTGCGCCGCTGATCCGCGACTTCCTGCAGAAAGCCTGACACGGGGCCCATTACATGACGGCACTCAGACACTATCTCCAGTTCAAGGACTTCAGCCGCGAGGACTACGAATACGTCTTCCGCCGCGCGAAGTGGATCAAGGACAAGTTCAAGCGCTACGAGCCCTACCACCCGCTGTTCGATCGCACCCTGGTGATGATCTTCGAGAAGGCCAGCACCCGCACCCGGCTGTCCTTCGAGGCGGGCATGCAGCAGCTCGGCGGCTCGGCGATCTACCTCAACACGCGCGACTCCCAACTCGGCCGAGGCGAACCGGTGGAGGACGCGGCGCAGGTGATCTCGCGCATGAGCGACCTGGTGATGATCCGCACCTTCGAGCAGGAGATGGTCGAGCGCTTCGCCGCCAACTCGCGCGTGCCGATCATCAACGGCCTGACCAACGAATACCATCCCTGCCAGATCCTCGCCGACATCTACACGTTCATCGAGCATCGCGGCTCCATCCAGGGCAGGACCGTGGCCTGGGTGGGCGACAGCAACAACATGTGCAACACCTGGCTGCAGGCCGCCGAGGTGCTGGACTTCAACGTGCACGTGTCGACGCCGCCGGGCTACGAGGTCGAGCCCGAGCGCGCCGGGCTCTACGGCACCGACCACTTCGAAGAGTTCGCCGACCCGATGGAAGCCTGCAAGGGCGCCGACCTGGTGACCACCGACGTGTGGACCTCGATGGGCTTCGAGGCCGAGAACGAGGAGCGCATGAAGGACTTCGCCGACTGGTGCGTGGATGCCGAGATGATGGCGGTGGCCGCGCCCGACGCGCTGTTCATGCACTGCCTGCCGGCGCACCGCGGCGAGGAGGTCACCACCGACGTCATCGATGGTCCGCAGTCGGTGGTGTGGGACGAGGCCGAGAACCGCCTGCACGCGCAGAAGGCGCTGATGGAGTTCCTGATGCTCGGCCGCGTCGGGGACCAGTAATCCGCTTACCGGACCGTGCCCCCGTACGGCACGACAAAACAGGAAAACACGCATGAGCGACGTCAAGAAAGCAGTGCTCGCCTATTCGGGCGGGCTGGACACCTCGGTCATCCTCAAGTGGCTGCAGGACACCTACCAGTGCGAGGTGGTCACCTTCACCGCCGACCTCGGCCAGGGCGAGGAGCTCGAGCCGGCGCGCCAGAAGGCGCTCAAGTTCGGCATCAAGCCCGAGAACATCTTCATCGACGACCTGCGCGAGGAGTTCGTGCGCGACTTCGTCTTCCCGATGTTCCGCGCCAACACGGTGTATGAAGGCGAGTACCTGCTCGGCACCTCGATCGCCCGCCCGCTGATCGCCAAGCGCCAGATCGAGATCGCCCGCGAGACCGGCGCCGACGCGGTGTCGCACGGCGCCACCGGCAAGGGCAACGACCAGGTCCGCTTCGAGCTCGGCTACTACGCGCTGATGCCGGGCGTGAAGGTGATCGCGCCGTGGCGCGAGTGGGACCTGCTGTCGCGCGAGAAGCTGCTCGCCTATGCAGAGAAGGCCGGCATCCCGATCGAGATGAAGCACAAGCAGGGCGGTTCGCCCTACTCGATGGACGCCAACCTGCTCCACATCTCCTACGAGGGCCGCCACCTCGAGGATCCCGCCGCCGAGGCCGAGGAAGACATGTGGCGCTGGACGGTGTCGCCCGAGGCGGCGCCCGACGCGGCCGAGTACGTCGACCTCGAGTTCGAGAAGGGCGACCTGGTCGCGATCAACGGCACCCGCATGAAGGCCCACGAGCTGCTCGCCAAGCTCAACGAGCTCGGCGGCAAGCACGGCATCGGCCGCCTCGATCTGGTCGAGAACCGCTACGTGGGCATGAAGAGCCGCGGCTGCTACGAGACCCCGGGCGGCACCATCCTGCTCAAGGCCCACCGTGCGATCGAGTCGATCACCCTCGACCGCGAAGTCGCCCACCTCAAGGACGACCTCATGCCGCGCTACGCGAGCGTGATCTATAACGGCTACTGGTGGAGCCCCGAGCGCCAGGCCATGCAGGCGCTGATCGACAACACCCAGCAGACGGTCAACGGCTGGGTGCGAGTCAAGCTCTACAAGGGCAATGTCATCGTCACCGGGCGCGACTCGCAAACCGACTCGCTGTTCGACCCGACGATCGCTACCTTCGAGGACGATGCCGGCGCCTATAACCAGAAGGACGCGCACGGCTTCATCCGCCTCAACGCGCTGCGCATGCGCATCGCGGCCAACGCCAAGAGCAAGCGCGGCTGACCGGCGGGGCGCAACGGAACACCGGTGATGGACAACGAGGTCTTCATATTCGGGCTGACGATCGCGGAGTTCGAGGACATCTCCCTCAAGGTGCTGTTCACCGCGCTGATCGTCTACATGCTGTTCATCATCGGCAACCTCGCCAGGCAATCCAAGGCCGGCAAGTACGGCACGATCTGGATGTTCCTCGCCCTCGGCCTCGGCTTCGTCGGCTTCGTCGCCAAGGCCTTCATCCAGAGAATGCTCGGCATCGAATAAGGCAAGGAATCGCACCAGAGATGAGCGTTACCGAAAAGATCGACGGCGTCGCCGTCAATACCAGGGCCAGCGTCTATTTCGACGGCAAGTGCATCAGCCACGGTATCCGCCTGGCCGACGGCACGCAGAAATCGGTGGGCGTGATCCTGCCCGCTTCGCTCACCTTCAACACCGGCGCCCCCGAGATCATGGAAGGCGTGGCCGGCAGCTGCCGCGTACGGCTGAAAGGGGAGACCGAGTGGAAGACCTACGGCGCGGGCGAGTCCTTCGACGTGCCGGCCAACTCGAGCTTCGACATCGAGGTCGAAGGCGAGCCCTACCACTACATCTGCCACTTCGGTTGAGCGAACGGGGGAGGATAACGCGATGCCGTCTTTCGACATCATGTCCGAGGTCGACCAGCCCGCGCTGCGCAACGCCGTCGAGCAGGCCAACCGCAAGGTCGCCGGCCGCCACGATTTCAAGGGCACCAGCGCCAACATCGAGCACGCCGAAAAGCTCCTCACGCTCTACGGTGACAGTGACTTCCAGCTCGACCAGATCAAGACCATCCTGCTCCCCGAGATGACCAAGAAGAACGTCGATGTGCGCTGCCTCGACTACGGCGACGTGCAGAAGATCTCGGGTAACAAGGTCAAGCAGGAAGTGAAGGTGCGCGTCGGCGTCGAGCAGGATCTGGCGAAGAAGCTCGTCAAGCTGCTCAAGGACAGCAAGATGAAGGTGCAGGCCGCGATCCAGGGCGACGCGGTGCGCGTCTCCGGCGCCAAGCGCGACATCCTGCAGGAGGCGATCGCGCTGGTGAAGAAGGAGATCACCGACTTCCCGCTGCAGTTCGGCAATTTCCGCGACTGATTCCAGCAGCTTCGAACGCTACGAGGCCCTCCTGGAGGGCCTTTTGATTCCGACAACGTGACCGGTGTTTCCGACGACGGCCTGAATCGGTCACGATCGGTCGGAATACGCGATTGCCTTCACCGAAGGGGTGACCCGGCTCGGCTGCTGGGTGCATGCACGCCGCCGTTTCGTCGACGCCGGCAAGGTGCTGCCCGCCGGCAAGCGCGGTCGCGCCCACGAAGCGCTCGCCCTGATCGGCAAGCTCTACGCCATCGAGAAGGAGGCGCGCGAACTGAGCGACGCTGAGCGTCTGGCGCTACGCCAGAGCCGAAGCCGTGCCGTCATCGGTGAGCTGCGCGGTTGGCTCGACCAGGTGCTCCCCACCGTGCCGCCCACCTCGATACTCGATGGTGCCCTGGGCTACCTGCATCGACAGCAGTGGCCGGGACTGACCCGCTACCTCGAACGGGGCGACCTGCCGATCGACAACAATCCCGCCGAGAACGCCATCCGCCCCTTTGTCGTTGGGAAAGCATGGCTCTTCTCGGATACCCAGGCCGGCGCGCGCGCCAGCGCGCTCATCTACTCGCTGATCGAGACCGCCAAAGCCAACAACGTCGAGCCGGACCTGTGGCTGCGCCACGTACTGCGCGCCTTGCCTACCGCCACCACCGTCGAACACTTCGAGGCCCTCCTGCCCTGGAATCTCAAGGCAGAGGAGTTGATCACAGCGTAGCGAGACGGGGAAGAATGGGGTTTGTGGAGCGCTAACTGACCGCCCGCAGGTGAGGCCACTTACTCATACCGCCCCGGCGCGATCAGCCCCTGAGGATCGAGCGCCTCCTTCAGCCGGCGCGAGAGGTCAGCGCTGGCGCGATCGCGCTCGCCCAGTTTCGTCATCTCCTGCACCCCGAGTCGATAGGGATGTGTGCCGAGCGCCCGCCCCGACTCACTAAGCGTTGCAAGACAGTCCCGCGCGGCGGCGACCTCGGTAGCGTTGTCACTCCTGAAGAGAATGGGCACGGTGCTGTCGAACAGCCTTGCATTGAGCGAGGTGAGCGTGATGAGGGGCTCGATTCCGTGTCGTTGGCACTGCTCCTCGACCATCTCCACATACTTGCGCACCGTGCCGGGGCGCATGGGCACAAGTGGCGCATGCCAGATCAGGCCGCAGCCATCCCGCGCCGGGTCGAGCGGCGTCCCCGGCGGCGGCATGGTTCCCCCGCGCCAATAGCACAGCGGAAGGGCGGTCTCGTTGGGACGTCCTTCAACGAGTTCGAGCGATTGTGCGATGGTCGCCGCGGTCTTGCCCAGGCGCGCCCCGAGCTTACCCGGCAACTTCTGCGCGATGCGCGCAAGCCACCGAGCCTGACCCATTGACAGAAAAACGACCCGGGTGGCGACTCCGGACAAGGCTCGTCGAATCTCGTGCTGGGCCGCGCGAACCACCCGCGCTGTGCCGTAGAGCGTGCCGAAACCGGTCCATGGCATGACCTGATAGGCCCGCCCCATCGCCTCCAACGCCGCGGGCGTGATCAGCCCGTCCGGGCCCAGCTGGTCGACCGGGTAAGGCGCCGCCATGGCCAGCACGCGCCTCCGGTTCATCAGATTGATGCCCCCCACAACCCCAGGCAGTGACGCGAGGATATCGCGGACACGTTCGACAGCGTCCTCGAGCAGACTGTCGTCGCGCACACTGAAGAACAAGGCCTTGATGCATTGCGGGCGGCGTGCCAGCGCAATCGATACACGGGTGACGACGCCGAATCCGCTCTGCGTGAAAAGTCCATCGCAATAGGGGCCGAGCCCCCACTTGAACAACCTGCCGAGACCCTCTCCGGCCACCTCGCTCAGCATGCCCCGATACACGGATCCATCCGCGAGCACGGACTCGACGTTCGTCACCGCGGCAAAGTGATCCCCCTCGGGCGTGATGCCGTAACCGCGTTCAAGCGCATTGCCCACTAAACTGCACGTAGGCCCGGCGCCGGTTACTGGCACCAGGAAAGGGTGCTGTCCGCGATCGAGAAAGTCAGCCAGCATCTGCTGCGTGACGCCGGGCTCGAGCGTGACAATACCCAACTCTGCATCGAAGTCGACGATGCGATTAAGCCCAGCCAGATCGAGAACCATACAGTCGTCACGTACCGGGAGCGAAGTGCCATAGCCCCAGTTATGTCCCGTGCTGATGGGATGTACCGGTACGCCAAACCGCGAGGCAATGCGCATTACGTCCGGTACCAATTCAGCCCGCTCGAGCTTCAGCGCGCCAAGGAAGCGACGTCGCACCTCAGTGGTGTCAACCCCATACGCAGCAGCAGCGGCCACGCCATCGAGCACCTCAAGCCCTGCCCCCAATTCACTCCAAGCCCGCGTTGCCGCCGCAATGTCCATCCTTCTGCTCCAGCCCTCAAAGAAGTGGTCGCATTCTCCTGCAGCCATCGAAGGAGCGCCACATGGATGCGAAGCGAAGCGCTGTCGAAGCAGAACGCAAAAAGGGTGGGCCAGTTGCCTGGCCCACCCTTCACACCTTCACAACAACCAGGCTGCCAGCCGCAATGCGGCCTGCAGGCTCAGGCCCGACGACGGCGAGCGCTGAACGCACCGGCAGCAAGGCCAATGCCGAGCAGCGCAAGAATGCCAGGCTCCGGAACTTGTTGGCTGAATTGCTCGGTCGAAATCGTGAAGCCGAATGCCAGAGCCGTACTTTGACCCTCCGGCGTACTGAATCCGATGCAACCATTTGCCGCCCCGGCGGCGGCACACGCTGCGTTCGAGAGCGTGCTCAGCACCCCTCCCGACGTCGGGAAGATGTTGATGAAATAGTCGTTGCCGTTGTACGAAAGCAACTGATTGAGGAAGCCGGTCGCCTGAACGAAGATGTCGTTGCAGGGCGTGGGGCTGGTGCCAATGACGCAGGTGCCACCCACGTTCGGAGTTTCAGTAAACAGGATGTCGTACACCAGGGGAGGCAATACCCCCGGGCCACCGATCACAGCCTCTGCGGGGTTGGCCGCGGTGAGGTTGAGCGTTGCACGCAGCACCGCACTGTCCAGGCTCGGGGCAAAGATCGGGTTGTTGTTGTGGGTCAGCGTAACCCCAGGCGCAGTGCTACCAGGCTGCGGGCTGTCGCCAGTGATCTGCGTGCTGACAGCACCCGCCGCCGGATCGGTGATCACCAGCGAGGACGGGTCACCACCAAAGGCAGGGGTTCCCCAGGAAAGGGTCTTTTGATCGCCTGACAGGGTGATACCCGCATTGGGTGCGAAGTCTTGCCAGACGCCAGTCAGGGTGTAGGTCCAATCGGTAACCACCGGGGCCGCCTGGACGGTCGCGGCGCTTGCCAAGCCTACCAGCAGGACGGAAAGCTTCTTCAGAGCTGGACGTGATTTCATGGTGACTCTCCTCGTGGATGGCGAGACGTGAGTTTTTCGTCTCAGGTGATAAGTTCTTGCCGGCATTAACCACTAAGCAAGAGTCAGGCCAGAAAACAATGAACATAAAAGTGCTTATACAACAGTTGCTTAATAGAAAGAACGGATCAACCCGCTTGCATGCCTCGCTGACTTGTAAAAAAATCCGACATCAGTCCGCCTCCTGGGGGCCTTGCAGGAAGGCAGGCTCGTTGTGGCTGAGCTCCATCTGGGCATGGATCTCACGCCACAGCGGCTTCATGATCAGGCGCATGCTGCCAATGGTCTCCTGCACGTCGAGCATCGAGGGCACACGCGTGCCGCGATGCGACACGGGGCCCCCGATCTGGCGAATGTCGACCCCCAGGCGGGCAAAGTGGGTCGCCAACCTGGGCTCGGTCAACATGAAGAGCACATCGATTCCATTGCGCGCCGCCAGCGCGATCGCCCCCATGTAGAGGCCGATCGGGATGTAGGGGAATCGGGGCTGGTCGCCGACACCGAAATCCTCGTCCTGGATCGACGTGCTGACGCGCTCCTCGCCTTTTCTGCGGCGGAATGCGCGCCGGACGGCCAGACGTGACACCTCGGCGATTCGCTCACGCGGCAGCTTGGCCGGATCGACGATCGAACGATCGATCGTCGCGGCACAGGTGTTCTCGAAGGGCAAGGGAGTGAGAGGCGAGTCGGGATCGGTCAATACGAGCCGGGCGCACCCAACCGGATGAGCGGGCGTACCGACCTTTCGTAGCAGACAGTGCAGGCTGCGGGCATCGTACTCGTCCGTTTCGCGCCGGTCGGGACGCGCGGGCTCGAACTGCAGATCCTCGCAGTAGACCTCGTGGCGGATGTGATAGACCGCATTGCGCAGATCATCATCGAGCGCAGCGCCAATCCGAAAGTACTTCCTGAACCCAAGGCCGAGGTTGAAGTTGTCGAGGAATGACATGGTTGGCGCTTCCGAGAAAGTTAAATCGACTGGCGCAGGGCATCGACCACCGGCGTGCGAGACACCCGCCGTGCCGGCAGCAAGGCGGCCGGCACGGTTGCAGCGAAGCCGACGATCCAGGCCAGCACGACCGTCAGCAGAACCGGCCGGATGTGTGCGGTGTACCCTTGATTCGAGTTGGGGGGCATCGGGATTCTAACCGCCGGGCTTGCGCCAGCGAGCGTAAGCCCGAGGATAACGCCAAGCCCGGCGCCGATCATGCCGAGCAGCATGTTCTCGACCACGACCAGGCGGCACACGTGGGCGCGCGTGTTGCCCAGCGCCTGCAAGGTGCCGAATTCGCCGTAGCGTTCGAACACGCCCATATTGACTGCATTTGCGACTGACAGCAGGACCATCAACAGGATGATGAGCTGCAACACGCCAAACTGGCGGTCGTAGAGTTCCACCGCCTTGTCGTAGAAATCCGACAGCTCGCGCCAGCCTCGGGCCTCGAGATCCGGGGGCCAGGGCTATCGCACTCGAAAGTCATAACGGATGAATCCCGAGCATTTTCATGCGGATATCGTCATTCCAGGCCGCCCGCTTGCGCTTGAGCCGCAGGCTGGTCTTGGCGGTGTCGGTTTTGTCCGCACCAATCAGGTTCATTACGATCCTCTTGAGCTGCGAGAGGTTCTGCGGTGCGTTGTCCTTGCGGATCATCCAGGGTCCTCGCCGAAGCAAACATCGAGCATCCAGTGAACGCGATTCTCGATGGCCCAATGCGCACGCACGCTCTGGGCCAACTCCTCGGCGGTGAGTTTGCGCGAGCTGATGTAGTAGCGCTCCTCGAGCTCAGCCACCTTGTCGCCGACCAACCGTTGCGAGAAGACGCAGCCGACCGTCTTGCAGCCGGGCCACAGTGGCCCGTGTGTGCATCGCTCATCACGTGCTCGCCGTCATCGGCACGGCGTGGGCGGCGCCGACGTTTTGGCTCCGCCGTTCGGCGCGGTTCAGCGAGGCTGCCAGGCGAAGGACGATGAGGCGAAGCGCTCGGCGAGGTAATCGATCATCACCCGCACCTTGGCCGGCGGTCGGCGGTCGGCGGTCGGCGGTCGGCGGTCCGGCGGGTAGACGGCAAAAATGCCGCCCAGCGCATAAGTGGGCTGATCCAGTTCGAGCACCACGAGCTCGCCGCGCTTGACGGCGTCGGAGACGATGAAGTCAGGTTGGGTGATCACCCCCTGACCGCCCACGGCCGCAGCCAGCAGGGCGTCGCCATTGTTGGCCGCGAGATCGCCATGCACCGCGACGCGCACGTTGCCATCCTGGCCGAAGGCCCAGACCTTGCCGCCGGCCCAGGACGACAGGGTGTAGCCCAGACCGCCCACAGCAACACCCGCATGCCCACCCTGTTCATCCCGCACGGCGCCGGCCCCTGCTTCTTCATGGACTGGAACCCGCCCGACGCGTGGAACACGATGGCGGATTTCCTGAAGAACGTGGCGAACACCTTGCCCGCGCGCCCTTCGGCCATCGTGGTGGTGTCGGCGCACTGGCTGCAGCCGGCCTTCAGCGTCACCAGCGGCGCGCAGCCCGAGCTGTTCTACGACTACTACGGCTTTCCGCCGCATACCTACGAGCTGCGCTATCCGGCCGCCGGTGCGCCGCAACTGGCGGCGCGCATCGCCGGGATGCTGGGCCAGGCGCAACTGCCAGCCCAGCAGGACGCCGCGCGCGGCTTCGATCACGGCATGTTCATTCCGGCGAAGCTGATGTCCCCGACGCCGACATCCCGGTGGTGCAGCTCTCGCTGCGCCAAGACCTGGACCCGCAGGCGCACCTCGATGCCGGCCGCGCGCTCGCCGCGCTTCGCGACGAAGGCGTGCTGATCGTCGGCAGCGGCATGAGCTTTCACAACATGCGCGGCTATGGCGACCCGCGCTTCGGGCCGATCTCGGACGAGTTCGACCGCTGGCTGGTGCGCACGGTCGAGTCCGCCGCGCCGCAGCGCGAGCCCGCCCTGGCCGCCTGGGAACAGGCGCCGTCGGCGCGGCTGTGCCATCCGCCGCGCGCCGAGGAACACCTGCTGCCGCTGATGGTGGCGGCTGGCGCGGCCGACCCGGACCGAGGGCGCGGTTGCGTTCATCGCCGGCATGGCGCAGGAACGCGGCGTATCCGCCACCGAAATGGAAGCCCTGTTCCTCGCCGAGAACCGTCCGTCGAGCCTGATCCGGCGCTTGGCCAGCCCCGAGGAGGTCGCCACCCTGTGCGTCTACGCCGCCTCGCCGCAGGCCAGCGCGACCACCGGCGCGGCCTTGCGGGTCGAGGGCGGCATCGTCGAGAGCATCGCCTGACGCACGGGGCGCCAGGGGGCGTCGATCTGTCGCATCGCGTGCTTGCGCGGACCGCCTTCACTGCTTGGCGCCTGGCGCGCCCTTGTTGGGCGCCAGGTGTGTGAGCGGCGGAGCCTTCATGCACCGTCCATCCTGAGGAGACGGCGCGACGACCGACGAGCGGGGTTGTATCACTCGTCGCCTGGGCACATCGAAGCGATGGCGTCGGCCGTCGCTGGAGGCCTGAGGGAAGCAGGTGCGCAGGTCTCGACCAAGCGCGTCCATGAGCGGGCGACGTGAATCAATCCAACCCATCAGCCCTTGCATTCGGACCCGTCGTTACGCCCTTCCCATCGGTCTCGGCCGGGGTCTGCGTTTGCACCGAATCCGCAGCTGCTTCACCCCGTGCCGTTGCGCGCCGGTCTTCGGCGGGCTGCACCGCGCACGGCAAGTCCGAATAGATGACACGCCCGTCCACTTCGCAGCGATGCACCGCCTGGACCGCGGCGGCGTCGGAGGCGATGCCGAGCGGGCCGAGTCCGGCAGTCAGGAGAAATGCGAGGGTGGCGCTGATGCGTTTCATCTCAGGGGGTGGGGGGGCTGGTGGCGTCAATGACGGAATGTTAACGACGGTGCCTCGATCGCACCGACGACTTCGTCACGAAGGCGGAGGAAATCGTGCGTTTCTGCCTGGTGGCGATGGCATGACGCTGGCTGGGCGGGAGCAAACGCCGATCAATGCGGTCCGAACCCACTGACTTGTCTGGAGCACCTCACATGACCGCACTCATCATCGGGCTGCTGCTGTTTCTCAGCACGCATTCGGCGCGCATCTTCGCCGAGGACAACCGGGCGCAGTACATCGCCCATTACGGGATGGCGAAGTGGAAGCTGGCCTATTCCATCGCGTCGGCGATCGGCCTGGCGCTGATCGTTTGGGGGTATGGGCAGACGCGCGCGGCGCCGGTGCAGCTGTGGTTGCCGCCACCTGGCACCCGTCATCTCGCTGCGCTGCTCCTGCTGCCGGCCTTCGTGCTGGTGGTGGCGGCCTACCTGCCGGGGACGCGGATCAAGCGCGCGCTCGGGCATCCGATGAGCGCGGGGGTGGCGCTGTGGGCGCTCGCGCACCTGCTCGCCAACGGCACGCTCGCCGACGTGCTGCTGTTCGGCAGCTTTCTCGCCTGGTCGAGCGCCGCCTTCGTCAGCGCGCGCAGGCGCGATCGGGCGGTCGGGGTGGGGCGTGCCGCCGGCTCGCTGGCGCGCGACGGGTTGGCGGTCGTCATCGGTGCCGGGCTCTGGGTCCTGTTCGTGCGCAAGCTCCACGCCTGGCTGTTCGGCGTCGCGCCCTTCGGCTGAGCGGCCGGCCCCCCCTTGACCGTCATCATTTTCTCCCCCGCCCGCTTCGGCTGTAATCGGCCCAACCAGGAGGCGCCCATGTTCCGCATTTCCAACTTCATCCGCGAACTCGACCATCCCACGCCGGCGGGACCGCGGCGCAATCCGCCCGGGCCGGTGGTGATCTGGAACCTGGTCCGGCGCTGCAACCTGACCTGCGAGCACTGCTATTCGATTTCGGCCGACAAGGACTTCCCGGGCGAGCTCGACACCGCCGATGTGTTCAAGGTGATGGACGACCTGAAGGCGGCACGGGTGCCGGTGCTGATCCTCTCGGGCGGCGAGCCGCTGCTGCGTCCCGACATCTTCGACATCGCCCGTCGCGCCAAGGACATGGGCTTCTATGTGGCGCTGTCGTCCAACGGCACGCTGATCACCGAGCAGAACATCGACGCGATCGACGAGATCGGCTTCGACTACGTCGGCGTGAGCCTGGACGGGATCGGCGCCACCCACGACCGCTTCCGCCGCCTGGCGGGCGCCTTCGAGGCCTCGATGCGCGGCATCCGGCTGTGTCTCGCGCGCGGCATCAAGGTCGGCGTGCGCTACACGATGACTGAGGGCAACGCCCACGACCTCAAGCCGCTGTTGCAGCTGGTCGAGGACGAGGGGATCGACAAGTTCTACTTCTCGCACCTGAACTACGCCGGCCGCGGCAACAAGCACCGCGCGGGCGACGCCCGTCACCGCACCACCCGCGAGGCGATGGAGCTGCTGTTCGAGACCTGCCTCGACCTGCACCGGCGCGGCATCGAGAAGGACTTCGTCACCGGCAACAACGACGCCGACGGGGTCTTCCTGCTGCACTGGGTGCGCGCCCGCTTCCCCGAGCGTGCCGCCCACATCGAGGCCAGGCTGCGCCAGTGGGGCGGCAACGCCAGCGGGGTGAACGTGGCCAACATCGACAACCTCGGCATCGTGCATCCGGACACGATGTGGTGGCACGTGCCGGTCGGCAACGTGCGCGAACGGGCCTTCGGCGAGATCTGGAACGATGTCTCGAACCCGCTGATGGCGGGCCTCAAGCAGCATCCGCGAACGCTCGAGGGACGCTGCGGCGCGTGCCGCTACCTCGAGATCTGCAACGGCAGCTCCCGCGTGCGCGCCGGGCAGGTCACCGGCAACCCCTGGGCCGAGGATCCGGCCTGCTACCTGAGCGACGAGGAGATCGGCGTCAGCGCCGCCGACTACGGTGACAAGCGGGTGACGGTGACGCCCTGGGTGCGGATGGAAAAGGTCTGATCATGAAGCCGGCTGCGATCCTGTCCCTGGCGACCCTGACGATGTCGGTTGCCGGTGCCGCGCTGGCCGCGCCCGTCTCCGAGGCGACCCGCGCGCTCTACCAGCAGCACTGCGCCGCCTGCCATGCGGCCGACCGTCTCGGCCAGATGGGCCCGGCGCTGCTGCCGGACAACCTCGCCCGCCTGCGCCGTGAGGAGGCGCTGCGGGTGATCCGCGACGGCCGGCCTGCCACCCAGATGCCCGGCTTCGGCGAGCAGCTCGGCGAGGCCGAGATCGCCGCGCTGGCGGACTTCATCTACACCCCGGTGAGCCCGGCGCCCGACTGGTCCGACGCGGCGATCCGCGCGTCGCGCGTCGTCCACGCCGATCCCGCGCGCCTGTCGGACAAGCCGGTGTTCGACGCCGATCCGATGAACCTCTTCCTCGTCGTCGAGGGCGGCGATCACCACGTCAGCGTGCTCGACGGCGATCGCCTGGAGCCGATCCACCGCTTCCAGTCGCGCTTCGCGCTGCACGGCGGGCCGAAGTTCACCGCCGACGGCCGCTACGTCTTCTTCGGCTCGCGCGACGGCTGGATCACCAAGTACGACCTGTGGAACCTCGCGGTCGTCGCCGAGGTGCGCGCCGGCATCAACACCCGCAACGTCGCGGTGTCGCCCGACGGTCGCCATGTGGCGGTGGCGAACTACCTGCCGCACAGCCTGGTCCTGCTCGACGGCGATCTGCAGCTGATCAAGACCATCCCGGCGATCGACCAGAGCGGCAGGCACAGCTCGCGGGTTTCGGCGGTGTACGACGCGACCCCGCGCAATTCCTTCGTCGTTGCGCTCAAGGACGTGCCCGAGGTGTGGGAGATCAGCTACGACGCGCAGGCGGAGGAGATCCCGGTCGGCCTCATCCACGACTTCCGCATGCGCGAGGGCACCTTCGTGCCGGGCTATCTCAACCCGCGGCGTACTTTGCTGCAGGACCCGCTCGACGACTTTTTCTTCACCCAGAGCTATGCCGAGCTGATGGGCGCCTCGCGCGACGGTGTCGGCCAGGTGGTGAACCTCGACGTGCGGCGCAAGATCGCCGACCTGCCGCTCGACGGCATGCCCCACCTCGGTTCGGGCATCACCTGGCAGTGGAACGGCCGCACGGTGATGGCGAGCACCAACCTGAAGGCGGCCGAGGTGACGGTGATCGACCTCGAGAGCTGGGAGGTGGTCAAGCGCATCCCGACCCGGGGGCCGGGCTTCTTCCTGCGCAGCCATGGCGACAGCCGGCACGCCTTCGTCGATTCGATGATGAGTCCCACCGCCAAGCACATCCTGCAGGTGATCGACAAGCAGACCCTCGAGGTGGTGAAGGAGATCGTCGGCGAACCGGGCAGGACGCTCGCCCACATCGAATTCACCCGCGACGGCCGCTACGCACTCGCCAGCCTGTGGGAGGAGGACGGCGCGGTGATCGTCTTCGACGCCGAAACGCTGGAGGAAGTGAAGCGCCTGCCGATGAGCAAGCCGGTGGGCAAGTACAACGTCTGGAACAAGATCACCCGCGACGAAGGCACCAGCCACTGATCCCTCCCCGGGCGGCGACTCCCTGCCGCTGCCCGCCCGCAACACCAGCAAGCGAGAAACGAAGCAATGCCCCTGATTCCGCTCGACGAGCCCACCACCAAACGCATTCCGCCGGACACCTTTTCCCTGTTCGCCCTCGGCTTCCGGCCGCTCTACCTGCTCGGCGCGGCCTTCGCCGCGATTGCGATTCCCGCCTGGGTGATGGTCTTCGTCGGTGTCCTGCAGTCGCCGATTCCGGGTATCTGGTGGCACGCCCACGAGATGCTGTTCGGCTTCGGCGTGGCGATCATCGTCGGCTTCCTGTTCACCGCCGGGAAGGCCTGGACCGGTCTTCAGACACCGACCGAGGGCCCGCTCGCCGCGGTCGCCGCCCTGTGGCTGGCCGGCCGGCTGGCGATGGCCTTCGGTGGCGGCGGGGTGCTGGCCTCCGCGATCGACGTCGCCTTCCTGCCGCTGTGCGCGGCGATCTTCTTCCGCGTGCTGCTGAAAGCGGGCAGCACGCGCAACTACTTCATCGGACTGTTGCTGAGCATGCTCGGGCTGGTGAACCTCGTCTTCCACCTGGCGCTGCACGGCGCGCTCGCGCTCGATCCGCTCGCCACCCTGCTGTTCGCGCTCGGCCTGGTGGTGGTGCTCGAATCCATCGTTGCCGGCCGGGTGGTGCCGATGTTCACCGCCAATGCGGTGCGCGGCGTGCGCCAGTGGCGCAACAAGACCCTCGACTATGCGGCGGTGATCGCCGGCGGCCTCGCGCTGCTGCTGTGGGCGATGGGCGTGGGCGGCGCGGCGGGCGCACTCTCGCTGCTGGCGGCGGCGCTGCACCTGGTGCGGGTCGGCGGCTGGAACCCCTGGGCGACACGCAAGAACCCGCTGCTGTGGATCCTGCACCTGGCCTACCTGTGGATCCCGATCGGGCTGATCCTGATCGGACTCGGCCAGTTCGGCCTGCTGCCGCGCTCGGCCGGGGTGCACGCGCTGGCGATCGGTTCGATGGGCGGGCTGATCATCGGCATGATCACCCGCACCGCGCTCGGCCACACCGGCCGCATGCTGACCGCCGGGCCGGTGGAGACGATCGCCTACGTGCTGGTGATGAGCGCGGCGCTGGTGCGAGTACTCACCGTGAGCGCGATCCCGTCGGCAACGGTCGCCGGCATCCACTTCGCCGCCACGGCATGGTCGCTCGCTTTCCTGCTCTACGTGTGGCGCTACTTCCCGTTCCTCAGCCGAGCCCGGGTGGACGGCAAACCGGGCTGATTCAGTCCTTCGTCGCCGGGGGCTCGGGCGCTTCCGCATCCGCGTCCTCGGGCGTCGGCTCCGGCAGGCGCGAAGCGAGGACCTTGTCGATGCGCTTGCCGTCGAGATCGACCACCTCGAGTCGCCAGCCCTGCCAGGTGGCGATGTCACCGGTGCCTGGCAGACGGCCGAGGAGCCACATCATCATGCCCGACAGGGTGTTGTACTGGCCGCGTTCCTCGTCGGGCACCGCCTTCAGTTCGAGTCGGTCCTTGAGCTCGGGAACCGGGATCAGACCGTCGAGCAGCCAGGATCCGTCCTCGCGTTGCACCGCCCACGGCTCTTCGGTGTCGCCGGGCGCGAATTCACCGGTCACCGATTCGATCAGGTCGTACAGGGTGACGATGCCCTCGACCTCGCCGTACTCGTCCACCACGAAGACCATGTGGGTGTCGGAGGCGCGGAAGCGCTCGAGCAGTTCCATGCCCGTGAGCGACTCGGGTACGTAGACCGCCGGCTGCAGGTTCTGCTCGAGATCCACCTGCTGCTTGCGCATGCTCTGGTTGAGGATCTGCTTGGTGCCGATCACGCCGAGAATGTCGCTGGCGCCGCCGCGGCAGACCGGGAAGCGCGAATGTGCGGACTCGGCGACCACCGCGAGGTTGTCTTCGAGCGGACGGTTGACGTCGAGCCACACGATGTCGGCGCGCGGCACCATCAGCGAGGCGATGTGGCGCTCGTCGAGGCGGAACACGTTGCGCACCATGTCGTGTTCACTCTTGTCGATCACGCCCGCCTCGGAGCCTTGCTCGAGCATCGCGTGAATTTCCTCTTCGGTGAGGCTGGTGTCGCGGCTCGCGCTCTGCCCGAACAGTTTGAGCACCGCGGCGGTGGAGACGCTGAGCAGGTAAACCGCGGGGCGCGACAGGGTCTCGAGCGCCTTCACCGGCGCGGCGACGAGGCGGGCGATGTCTTCCGGGCTGGCGTTCCCGATGTGTTTGGGCACCAGCTCGCCGACCACGATGGTGACATAGGTCAGCGCGATCACCACGATCGCGGTGGCGCCGAGTTCGCTGGTGCGCGGTGCCGCCCCGAGCTCCTGCAACCAGGCGGCGAAGGGGTCGGCGAGGATCGCCTGGCCGACGATCCCGCTGAGGATGCCGATCGAGGTGATGCCGACCTGAATCGTGGACAGGAAGCGCCGGGGCTCTTCGTTGAGCTCGAGCGCCGTCCGCGCGGCGCCGTCGCCGTTCTCGGCCAGCCGCGCCAGGCGGGAGCGCCGCGCGGCGACGAGGGCGGTTTCGGAGAGGGCGAGGAGGGCGTTGAGCGCGATGAGGGCGACCAGAATCGTGATTTCCATGGCGGCGTCGTGCTTGCTTACTTGCGGGGAGCTACGTCGTTGGCGGTCGCGGCGGCGGGCGCGGCCTCGTTCTCGGGCGGATCGACCTCGAGGCCGAGAACCTTCGCGCGGCGGCGCCAGAGCTGGCGGGCGAGGCTTTGCATGTCTTCCACCCGGTCGCCCTCGTCGACGATCTCGATGCCGAGCAGGGTCTCGACCACGTCCTCGAGGGTGACCACGCCCTTGGTCTCGCCGTACTCGCCGATGACCACCGCGATGTGGTGGCGCTTGTCGAGCAGCAATTCGAGCAGGGTCGACAAGGGCGTCGCGCCGGCGACCGCGAGGATCTCGCGCCGCAGCGCGGAGAGCGGGCGGCTGCCGGTGCCTTGGGTCTGGGCGATCAGGAGATCTTCGCGGAGCACGAAGCCGGTGACCGCGTCGAGGCTGTCGGCGTAGATCGGGATGCGCGAAAAGGGCGGGCTCATCCGCGTTTGCAGCGCCGCCGCGATCGTCATGGTTTCGGGCAGTGCGACGACGACCGTCCGCGGCGTCATGATGTCCTGCGCGCGCAGCGAACCGAAGCGGAACAGGTTGCGGATGATGCGCGACTCGCGATCGTTGATGTGGCCCGCCTCCTGGCCGATGTTGGCCATCGCGATGAACTCGTCGCGGCTGAAGACGTGCACCGCACGGCCGCGTGCGATCAGCTTGGTGAGAAGCTCGGCGACCACGATCAGCGGATACATCAGCTTGATCAGCAGGTTCACATACCACGCGGTGATTCCGGTGAGGCCGCGCCAGTACACCGCGCCCAGGGTCTTGGGCACGATCTCCGACAGGAACAGGATCAGCAGGGTCATCACCGTCGAGAAAACGCCGAACCAGGCGCTGCCGAAGACCGCGGTGGCCTTGGCGCCTGCGCCGATCGCGCCCGCCGTGTGGGCGATGGTGTTGAGCGTGAGGATGGCAGCGAGCGAGCGGTCGATGTTCTCGCCCTTCAGCTTCTTGAGCAGGGCGGCGCGCCGCGGGTCGGTGGTCTCGAGGTTGCCGACGAAGGAGGGGGTGATGCTGAGCAGGACGGCTTCCGCCACCGAGCACATGAAGGACAGCACGAGGGCGAGCAACACGTACGCGACGAGCAGGATGAAATCGCTGCTCGTGGTGTCCACAGCGAGAACGGGGTCGTCGGCCGAGGCCAGCGCAGGCGCGAGGAGGAGCGTGAGGCCGAGAAAGGAAGAGGTGAAGCGGTAAGGTCGGGGTTCAGGGTCGGTCATGAAGTGCGCGCGCGGCAGCCGGCGCTTTTGTCTGGGAAGCGCGAGGTTAGCAGAAACTACGGTCGATGCCGTGGTCTTGCGCGTGCGCCGCTGCGCAAGCGGGGGCGCTCGGCGGTCTCAGGCAAGGCTCTGGCGCAGACGCTCGAGGTCGGGAATGTGGATGCTGCGGCCCTCGACCTCGATCAGGCGTGCCGTGCTGAGCTCGTTGAGGATGCGCGAGAAATGCTCCTGGGTGAGGTTGAGCCGCGAGGCGATCGTGCCCTTGGCGGTGGGCAGGCGCACCGTGACGCGGCCGTTTTCCGCCGGCATGGCGCCCGCGATGTCCTTCTCGCCCAACAGGTAGCCCACCACGCGGTCGCGGCCGGAGCGCAGCGAATAGCTCTCGACGTCGGCCATCAGGTGGTGCAGGCGCTGGGCGAGCCCGGCAACGATCTGGCGCGAGAACAGCGGATCGCGCGCCATCTCGTCGAACACCACCGCCTTCGCGATGTGAAGCAGGGAGGCCTCGGTGAGTGCCTGGGCCATCACCACGTAGGGCTTGTCCATGAACATCACCGCCTCGCCGAAGGACTGGCCGGGGCGCAGGATCTCCACGACCTTCTCGTTGCCTTCGGGCGAGATGAAGGCGAGCTTGATCTGGCCGCCGAGGATCAGATGGAAGCCGACGCAGGGGTCGCCGCGGTGGAACAGGATCTCGCCCTTGGGCACCTTCAGTTCGCGCACGCCGTGCGCGAGCCGCGCCAGCTCGCGCGGCGCGAGGACGTGGAACAGCGGCGTCTTCTGCAGGAGCTGGCAGATGCGGGCGACGTCCGGCGGCAACGGGGCGTCGGGTTCGGTGGCGCTCTGGGTGGTGGCGCAGGGGATGTCGCAGGGATTCATGGCCTCATCTCGTGAGTTGCGCATAGAACAGCGGCAGGCGGGCGGGCAACTCGTCGGGCTTGCGGATCACGGCGAAGCCGGCGGGTCCGAACAGGTGTGGCAGGTAGCTCGCGCCCTCGCGATCGATCGTCACGCAGAAGGGCACGATGCCGCGGTTGCGCGCCTCGATCACTGCCACCCGGGTGTCCTCGATGCCGTAGCGGCCATCGTAGAGGTCGAGGTCGTTGGGCTTGCCGTCGGACAGGATCAGCAGGATGCGGCGCGCGGCGTCCTGCTTGTCGAGCATCGAGGTGGCGTGGCGGATCGCGGCGCCGAGGCGCGTGTAGTAGCCGGGCTTGATCGCCATCACGCGGCCGCGCACGCGGTCGTCGAAGCGCTGGTCGAAGTCCTTCAGGCGGTGGAAGCGCACGTTGGCGCGCTTGACCGAGGAGAAGCCGCACAGCGCGAAGCGGTCGCCGGTGGCGCTGAGGGCCTCGCCGAACAGCAGCAAGCTGTCGCGGATGACATCGATGACGCGGGCCTCGGACGAGATCCAGGCGTCGGTCGACAGCGAGAGGTCGGCGAGCGCGAGGCAGGCGAGATCGCGCTCGCGTTTTTCCAGCGACAGGTAGAGCTGGTCCGACGGATGTCGGCCGCAGGCGCGGTCGGTGGCGGCGCGCACCATCGCGTCGACGTCGAGTTCGCTGCCGTCGGTCTGCGCCTTGAGCCAGCGCCGCGCCGGCTGCAGCGCGGCGAACTGGCGGTGCAACCGCTTCGCAGTGCGGCGCAGGTGGGGCGGCAGCGGCACCGGCGCGGCGCGCGGGTCGTCCGCGGCGGCGACCAGCTCGTTCAGGCGCACGTAGTCCTCGCGCAGCAGGTTCTTGCGGTAGTCCCATTCGGGCAGCGGGATGCCGGGACCGAGCACGGTGTCGTCCTCGGCGGCGGACGGCAGATCGAGGTCGAAACGGACCTTGGAGGCGACCCGCTCCTCGTCGCGGGTGATCGCGAGCTGTTCGAGATTGAGTGCGGCGTCGGCGGCGTTGTCGTCGGGCTCGTCGTCGAGGTTGCGCTTGACTTTCAGGAACTCGGCCACCGAGAGCAGGCTCTCGGCGCGGAAGGGCAGGATGAGGCCGAGCTTTTCTTTTGGTTTGTCGACCCGCTCGACGCGGTGGGCGTCGCGTTCGCTGTCGCGATCCTGTGGCCGCGTGGGCCGGGTGGATTCCGCGCCCGCGGCGCCGGACGAAGCGGGCGCGGCGGGTGCGGTGGGATCATCGAGTCCGCCCAGCCACAACAGCACCGGCGTCGCTGGGGCGGCCTTGGGCGGGAGCGGGGGCAGGCCGGCAACGCTGCCGGGGGCCTCGAGCGCGCGGCGGACCGCACGCTCGCGTTCGGCCTCGGCGGGGGGGAGCCGTGCCGGGTCGGGGCGCGCGGCGAGGGTGGCGGCGAGCAGGCGCTGGTAGCGCTCGCGCAGGCCGGGCCACAGCTGCAGCGCCTTCACGGTGGCGCGCTGGTTGCGCGCCAGTTCGAGGCTGGCGGGGTCGGTCGTGCCGTCCGTCGCCGGCGTGTCGCCCTCGAGCGGCTGGGCGTGGGCGGCGGCGAGCGCGGCCAGCCACAGGTAGAGATCGCGGTTGAGGCCGCGCTCGGGGAAGACATCGAGTGAGGGTGGCAGGCGCAGGGTGGCGACATCCATGCGCGCGCGGGCAATGCGTTCATCCGAGCCGGCGATGCGCGACAGCAGGCTGCGGCGCGCGCCGTGGGCGTCGGCGGTGGCGGCCGCGACGCGCAGGCCGGGGTCGCCGCCGAGGGCCCGGAAGAACACGCCGGCGGTCCGCTCGACCTCCTTCAGTTTTACCGCGGCCTGAGGGTAGTGACCCCCCGCGGCGCGGGTGATCAGACGGTGCCAGAGCTTGCCGACGACTTCTTCCATGACGCTTGTTTCCGGTACCTATTGCCTGCGGATGGCACTGAAGCCGGCCTCGTTCTGGCGGGCAGCCTCGTCGCTCGCCCAGCGCAGCAGCGGGCCCTGCGGGTTGTCGCGCTGCGTCTCGGCGCAGGCGTCGATGCACTGCGCGCACTGGGTGCAGGTGAACATGTGGCGCTTGATGTTGCGCGGGGTGAGCCGCATCGGGCAGACCGCATCGCAGGCGGCCTGGCGGTCGGGCAGACAGTCGGTGCAGTCGCGACCGCGCTGGCGGGCGAAACCGACCACCATCGCGTCGCGGTTGCTCATCCAGGACAGGCTCTGGAACAGGCCCACCGCGCACACGTAGCGGCAGAACAGGTGGCGGGCGAAGAGGAACTCGAGGCTCAGCACCACGGTGGCGGCACCGATGAAGACCGCTTGGTTGCGGGTGAGCTCGCCGGCGAAGAGGTTGCCGTACACCTCGGCCGGTGGCAGCAGATAGGTCAGCAGCACCACCGCCCACAGGAAGGCGAAACCGACCGCCGCCGGCACGACGCCGAACCACCAGCGGGCATCGACGCGGGCGGGCGTGCCGTCGGGCTTCCAGGGTGGCAGGGATTTCTTCTCCCATACGCTGGGTTTGCCGATCGCGCGCACGAGCAGGCGGTTGATCGTTTCCACCACCGAGAAGTGCGGGCATAGCCAGCCGCAGTAGAGCCGACCCCATTTCCACGCCGCCCAAAGGAAGAGGGCCGCGCCGCCGAGCAGCGGCAGGAACAGGCGCAGGCCGATGTTCGCGGCCGCCTCGCCCGCGCCGATGCGACCGGCCAGGAAGTCGTCGAGGCCGAGCCGCCATTCCATGCCGAGCAGCCACGCATGGTCGGCGTGTAGGTCATAGCGGAACAGGTCGAACACGGGCGCCAGCACGAAGAGCAGGAAGAACCCGGCCTGGAACAGCCGTCGGCGACGCTGCAGGCCGCGCGGCGCCACGTTCTCGGCGCGGGCGATGGGAATGATCCGCCGCGTGGCGCCCGTGTCGCAGACGACGCCGGCCTCAGCCATGGTCTTCGCGCGGGCCGAGAATCGGATAGCGCCAGGTGCGGCCATTGATCGCCCGCGACAGGCCGGCGACTCCGAGCAGAATCAGCGCCGAGTGCACGAAGGTGAAGTACAGCACGCCGATCACCCAGGACCAGGGATTGTCGAAGCCGCCGAGCAGGAAGATGCCGACGCTGATCGTCACCAGCAGCAGGCCGCCCCACACGCAGGTGATGGTGGTCTGCCGGAGGTGGTTGCGCACCAGCGGGTCGGCATCGTTCCGATGCTTGAGGTAGAGCACGACGAGCGCGAGGAAGGCCAGGCCGGGCAGCAGCATCAGGTTGATCAGGAACAGGGCCTCGGCCGCGATCGCGATCGGCGGACCGGGCATGACGTGCTTCAGGGGGTCGGGGCGCTCGAGGCTCATGGCTGTGTCCGGTGGGCGATCGCGGCGCTCAATGGCCGAAAGTGGCGCTGATGACTTCCATCAGGGCCTCGGCGACTTCCGGGTCGTCGGTCAGACTCTCGACGATGGTCACGCGGCAGGCGGGGACCGGCGCCATGCCATCCTTCACCAGCAGGGCGGCGTAGATCAGCAGTCGGGTGCTGGCGGCTTCCTCGAGGTCGCGGTCCTTGAGGCTGCGCAACGCGCCTGCGATCGCGACCAGGCGGCGGGCGAGGTCGGGATTGCAGCCGGTCTCGCCGATCAGGATCGCCTCCTCGCGCTCGGGGGCGGGGAAGTCGAAGCGCAGGCTGACGAAACGCTGACGGGTCGAGGGCTTCATGCCCTTGAGCAGGTTCTGGTAGCCGGGGTTGTAGGACACCACCAGCATGAAGGAGGGGGGCGCCTCGAGCAGTTCGCCGGTGCGATCGATCGGCAGGATGCGACGGTCGTCTGCGAGCGGGTGCAGCACGACCGTGGTGTCCTTGCGCGCCTCGACCACTTCGTCGAGGTAGCAGATTCCGCCTTCGCGCACCGCGCGCGTCAGCGGGCCGTCACACCACACGGTCTGGCCGTCGCCGATCAGGTGGCGGCCGACGAGGTCGGAGGCGGTGAGGTCGTCGTGGCAGGCGACGGTGTGCAGGGGCAGTCCGAGGCGCGCCGCCATGTGGGCGACGAAGCGGGTCTTGCCGCAGCCGGTGGGCCCCTTGATCAGCAGCGGCAGGCGGTTCTTCCAGGCATGCTCGAAGACGTCGACCTCGTCGCCGTGGGCCTGATAGAAGGGAATGTCTAGATTCGGCGTGTCGGGTTTCATCAAGCCAGTGCCTTCCAGTATGCGATGCCGATGACCGCCCACACGAGCGCCATCCAGCCGAGGATCAGCGCACGCCACAGCAGCGGACCATGACGCAACGCCATGAAATCGAGAATGATGACGCTGCCTTTCCAGATCGAGATGACGGCGAGCAGGCCGACGATGGCGGTGCCGGTGGCGCCGGTCTGGCCGACCAGCCAGGTCGCGAGGGTGGCGAGGATCAGCGCGATCCACTGGAACGTGGCGCGTCGCGGCGTGCCGTGGGTCTGGGGGCCGTGGTCTGGGGTGGTCTGCTTTTGCATGGTTCGCGCTCAGTGGATCACGTAGACGAGGGGGAAGAGCACCAGCCACACCAGGTCGACCATGTGCCAGTAGGCGGCGCCGGTTTCCAAGCCGTTCATGTCGCCGAGGCGATAGCGCCCGGCGCGCACGTTCTTCCACAGCGCGATCAGGATCACCAGACCGAGGATGACGTGCATGAAATGGAAGAAGGTCAGCGACAGGTAGAACATGTGAAAGGGGCTGCTCGACAGGCTGATGTCGGCCTGGAAGGCGTGCGCGTATTCGAACATCTTGACCGCCAGGAAGCCGGTGCCGCAGGCGATCGCGGCTGCAAGCCAGTGCCCGGCGATACGGTCGGCAGCGTGTTCGGCGGCCTGTACCGCGCGCACGACGAAGTAGCCCGCGGTGAGCAGCAACACCGTGTTGAGTGCGCCGGCGTTGCGGCTGAGCGCCAACTGTTCGGCGTCGAACAACGCGACGTTGCTTGCCCGCGTGAACGCGTAGGCGGCGAAGAAGACGCCGAACGCGAGCAGTTCCGCGAGGATGAAGATCCAGATCGCGAGGTCGCCCGCGAGGCGGGGCGCATGCGCCGGCTGCGGCGCGGCGGGGGAGTGCGTGGTGTTCATGGGGGGCAAGTGTAGCGGTGGGGGCGGGCGATTCCTTGATGGTGGGCAAGTGGGGCAAGTCGCTGGCGTCGCCCGCCGGCACGAAAAAAAACGGGCGGCCGAGGCCGCCCGAATGCTCTTCCCGGCGGTGCCGGGAGTTTGCGGAGAGACTACCTTGCTCAGGCGCGGGCCGGGGTTGCGGTGCCGCCCTTGACGAAGAAGCTGACCAGGTAGCACAGCAGGCCGACGAAGAACATCACGCCCGCCCATTCGCGCATCCAGTAGAAGAGCATCAGCTGGTCCTGGGTCGCCATGTAGGACATCGGCGTATCGGACACGCGCTGCAGCCAGACCTGCAGGATGCCGGCGGCGGTGAGGAACAGGGTGATGAACACCATCCCCACGGTCATCAGCCAGAACGCCCACATCTCCAGCACCTGGGCGCGCTCCGGGTTGGCGGCGCGGCCACGCAGGATCGGCATCGCGTAGCTGATGATGGTCAGCACCACCATCACATAGGCGCCGTAGAAGGCCATGTGGCCGTGCGCCGCGGTGATCTGCGAACCATGGGTAAAGTAGTTCACCGGTGCGAGGGTGTGCAGGAAGCCCCACACGCCGGCGCCGAGGAAGGCCATCACACCGGTACCCAGCGCCCACAGCACGGCCGCCTTGTTCGGATGCTCGCGACGGCGCCGGTTCACCATGTTGAAGGCGAAAACGGTCATGGCGAAGAAGGGCAGCGGCTCGAGAGCGGAGAAGATCGAACCCCACCACTGCCAGTACTCGGGCGCACCGATCCAGAAGTAGTGGTGGCCGGTGCCGATGATGCCGGTGACCAGGGCCAGGGTGATGATGACGTACAGCCACTTCTCGATGACTTCGCGGTCGACACCGGTGACCTTGATCAGCACGAACGCGAGCAGCGCGGCCATGATCAGTTCCCACACGCCCTCAACCCAAAGGTGCACCACCCACCACCAGTAGAACTTGTCGCGGACGAGGTTGTCGGGGTTGTAGAAGGAGAACAGGAAGAAGATCGCGAGACCCCACAGGCCGAGCAGCAGCACCATGCTGACGGCGGTCTTGCGGCCCTTGAGCACGGTCAGCGAGATGTTGAACAGGAAGCCGAGCACGACCACGACGATGCCGACCTTGGTGATCAGCGGCTGCTCGAGGAACTCCCGCCCCATCGTGGCGAGGATGTTGTTCCCCGTCATCTCGGCCAGCGTTTCGTAAGGCACGAGCAGGTAGCCGACGATGGTCAGCGCCCCGGCGACGAGGAAGATCCAGAACAGCCCCAGGGCGAGCTTCGGACTGGCGAGTTCGGTCTCCGCCTCTTCGGGCACCATGTAGTACGCCGCGCCCATGAAGCCGAACAGCAGCCACACGATCAGCAGGTTGGTGTGCACCATCCGCGCGATGTTGAACGGGATCGCCGGGAACAGGAAGTCACCGATGATGTACTGCAGGCCCATGATCAGGCCGAAGATGATTTGCCCCACGAATAGCCCGATCGCCGCGATGAAGTAGGGCATGGCGACCGCTTGTGATTTGTATTGCATGTCTTGATCCTCTTGTGGTCTCTCCGGATGCCGGTCAGCCTTCGATGTTGGGGGGCCAGTTGGCGGTGTTGATGCCGTTGGTGTACTTGAAGAACGCCACGAGCTCGTCGAGCTCCTCGTCGGTCAGGTGAAACTGCGGCATCTGGCGGCGGCCGGGGGCGCCGGTGGGCTGGGCCTGGATCCACGCCTTGATGAACTCGGGACCGCGCCGTTCATAGACGTTGCCCAGTTCAGGCGCGAAGTAGGCACCTTCGCCGAGCAGCGTGTGGCAGCCGATGCAGTTGCGCGTCTCCCAGATGTGCTTGCCTGCTTTCGCGCTCTCGGTCAGTTCGGCACGGTTGTCGCGATTGGGCAGTTCGCGCTCGGTGTCGAAGGTCAGGGCCAGGAACAGAAGGAAGAAAAAGACGGATCCACCATAGAAGATGTTCCGCGCCATTGCCTTCGTGAATACGCCGCTCATGGTGAGGTCCTCATTGTTTGTCTCGTTTTCCGAAAAGGTTGGTTGAGGTGAGCCCGGATCGATGGAAGCTACACGCGCGATGCATCTTAGGTTTGCAGCACGCCGCCCCACCATGATCTGAATCAAGTTGCAACGACGACACCCTGTGCGCGGGAATGGCCGCTATGGCCGGATCGGCGGCGCGTACGCGGGTAGGCCGGGCAGCGTCGGCCGCGAAGGTCGATGCTAGACTCCCGGCTGCTTGCGGGGAAGCCGGAAACGCGCAGCCGCGGGCGCGACAGGGGACGAGGGCGGCACCAGGCCATGAAGTTGAACGAGAAGCGCGCGACGCGTGCCGGCAAGGATGAAGGGGCGAGGCACGACGCTGCTTCGCCCGAGCTGCATGGCAATCGCCTGGTGGGGGTCGCCATCCTTCTGTTCGGCTTGGTGGTGCTGATGTCGATGGCGTGGTCCTCGCAGCGCTGGAGTGCGGCCCTGCGAGACACCGCGCGGGTCGAGGAACACCTTGCCCGGCTGCGCCTGTTCATCGTCCGGACGCAGGCCTTCAGCGACCGGCTTGCACAGGTCGATCCGCCGATGCCACCGGGCCAGCTCTCGTCCAGCTTCGAGGCGGTGCTCGAGAGCGCGCGAGCGATCGAGGGCGCGGACGGGGTGGAGGTGGTGCCGGTGGCGCGCTGGCGTTCCGCGGCGCTCGCCGAGGGCACGCTGCAATACCGACGCGTGCTCGACCAACTGCTACGGCGGGTGCGCGCTTGGGCCGGGGGAGAAGTCCGTGTGGTCGAGCTCAACCTGCTGCTCGGCCTCGCCCACGACAGCGCGGGGCGGGTCGAGCGGCAGATGGTCGCCGAGATCGACGCGGCCCGGCGCGAACAACGCCTGCTCGACCTCTTCAACCTGCTCACCCTGCTGGCGCTGATGGCGGCGGCCTTCGTCCTGAGCCGGCGGGTCGAGCTTCGTCGCCGTGCCGCGGTGGAGGGGCTGCTTGCCAGCCAGCAACGGCTGCGTCTGCACGGGATCGCACTCGACGGCACCCGCGACGGCGTGCTGGTGACCGCACCCGACGTGCGCGTCGTCGCAGTGAACCGCGCCTTCTCCGTGATCACCGGGTACGCGGAGGACGAAGTCCTCGGCCGTATCCCACGCATGTTCCGCCCCGGCCGGCAGGACGCCGCCTCGCTCCATGCGATGTGGGAGACGGTCGCCCGGCAGGGCTACTGGCAGGGCGAGCTGTGGACGCTGCGCAAGGATGGCGAGGTCCTGCCCCTGTCGATGTCGATCAGCGCGGTCACCGAGGATCGCGACGCCGGCGGTGAGGCGGGCACGCGAGGCGAGCTGCGCTTTTACGTCGGCGTGTTCACCGACCTGAGCCCGCTGCGCCGGTCGGAGGAGCGCGCAAGCCGGCTCGCGCTCTACGACCCGCTCACCGAACTGCCCAACCGCCAGCGCGTCGGGGAATGGCTGGGCGAGGCGATCGCCGCCGCCGACGCCGATGGCGGGCAGGTCACCGTGCTCTTCATCGACCTCGACCGCTTCGGCCACATCAACGACGCCCTCGGCCACGAACGCGGAGACGAATTGATCGCGGCGGCGGCCCGGCGCTTGCGCGCCTGCGTCGGCGAGGGCGTGATGCTCGCCCGCCACGGCAGCGACGAGTTCGTCGCGGTCGCCACCGGCCGCGACGCGGAGCGCGAGGCCGAGGCGCTTGCGGCGCGGGTGCTCGATGCCCTGCACGAGGCTTTCGAGTTGCGCCCGGGCCAGCGTCTGCACCTGACCGCGAGCATCGGCGTCAGCGTCCATCCGGGCGACGGCGTGATCGCCGCCGAACTGATCCAGCGCGCCGAGGCGGCGATGTACGACGCCAAGCGCGCTGGTCGCAACCTGGTGCGCTTTTACCGCCAGAGCCTGACCGAACG
Organism: Thauera phenolivorans; assembly: GCF_001696715.1. GTDB lineage: Bacteria > Pseudomonadota > Gammaproteobacteria > Burkholderiales > Rhodocyclaceae > Thauera > Thauera phenolivorans. The sequence goes on from NZ_MBFM01000003.1 coordinate 606,698, forward strand.
CGCTGGAGCCCGCCTGGCGCTCGAGTCGCGCCTGCGGCGCGCGCTCGCCGCCGATGGTTTCAGCATGCACTACCAGCCGATCGTTGACATGCGCAGCGGGCGGGTGGTCGGCGCCGAGGCCCTGGTGCGGCTGAAGGACGCGGACGGGCCGGCGGCACCGAGCGAATTCATCCCGATCCTGGAGGACTCCGACCTCATCGTCGAGCTCGGCGACTGGGTGCGGCGCGAGGTGTGTCGCCAGGGTCGGCGCTGGCTGGACGAAGGGCGCAGCTTCGACCTGCTCGCGGTGAACATGTCGCCGGAGGAGATCCGCCGCGGTGGGCTGGTCGAGCGGCTGACCGGGGTGCTGGCGGAGACCGGCTTTCCCCCGGGTCGTCTGGAACTCGAGATCACCGAGTCCAGCCTGATCGCGCACGCCGAAGAGACCCTCGCGATGTTTCGTGCCATCAGCGCCCTCGACGTCGGGCTGTCGATCGACGACTTCGGTACCGGCTACTCCTCGCTGTCCTACCTGAAGCGCTTCCCGGTGAACAAGCTCAAGATCGACGCCAGCTTCGTGCACGACCTGCCGCACGATCCCAACGACGTGCAGCTGACTGCCACCATCATCGAGCTCGGCCGCAGCCTGGGGCTCAAGGTACTGGCGGAAGGGGTGGAAAAGCCGGTGCAGCGGCATTTTCTCGCTGCTCAGGGCTGCGACTACTATCAGGGGCATCTGTGCAGTCCGCCGCTGCCTGGCGAGGAATTCGCGCGACGCTTTCTGCCGCCCGCAGAGGGTGAGCGATGAGAGCGATGCGGTGAGGGCGCTCGGGCTGAGCACCCGCATGCTGCGTGCCCTCGGCTGGATCGCGACGGTCCTGCCGCTCGCGGGGCACGCGGGCGATGGCGGCGAACTGCGGGTGGCGGTCGACATCGGCCACACCCTGCTCGCGCCGGGGGCGACCAGCGCGCGCGGTCGCAGCGAGTTCGAGTTCAATCGCGAGCTCGCCCTGCGCATCGTGGAAGCGCTGCGCGCCCGGGGCGCCGGGGTCGTGGTCGTCAATGCCGACGGTCGCATTCCTTCGCTGCAGGCGAGGCCCGCGGTGGCGGCGGGCACGGACCTCCTGCTTTCGGTGCATCACGACTCGGTAAGCGCCGTCGAGCTCCGGCCGTGGACCTGGGCGGGCCGCGTGCTCGACCATAACGACGAGTTCGCCGGACACTCGCTCTTCGTCTCGCGCGACAACCCGGACACCGCACGCAGCATCCTTTGCGCGCGTGCGATCGGTGCGCGTCTGCAGCGCCTCGGCTTCGTTCCGACGCACAAGAACGGACGCCGCCGCAGCTACGCCGATGCTGAGCATGCGGTGCATTACTACGACGGTCTCGCGGTGCTGCGTCATGCCCGCATGCCCGCGCTGCTGTTCGAGGCGGGGGTGATCAAGAACCGTGACGAGGAGTTGTCGCTGCGTTCGCCGCAACGGCAGGTCCGCATGGCCGACGGCATCGCCACCGCGGTGATCGCCTGCCTGCTCAACGGCCGGCCGGCGGACGACGAAGCCGCGGCGGACCGACCGGATCCCCCGCGAGCCGTCCCGGCGGAGCGGGAAACGGGCGGGCGGCGAGCGCTCGCCGAGGACCTCGACGTGCGAAATTGACGCGTGCGGATTCGGGCGCGGGCGAAACGGGTTAGCATCGAGCGCTCTCAATTCGCCGGAGCGCCTCTCATGGCCGATTTCCCCCTGCCGATCCTCGTGCTTTTCGTGTTCTTCGCGTTCAGCTGGTTCCTCCTGAGGCTGCACCGCAAGTTCCAGGACAAGCAGGCTGCGCTGCCGCAGCGGGAGGAGTATCTGCGCGCGCACCGCCAGCGCGAAGCCGCCTGCCACGCCTGCGGCTCGAAGGCGTTCACGGAGATCGGCCTCAGCCACGGACGCGACGAGCGACGCATCGTCAGCTGCGCCGACTGCAAGGAGCTGCTGTTCCAGTTCCGCCGCGAGATGGCGGAGGAGCCGGCGTTCTGAGCGTGCGCTCAGAACGCCCCGAGCGCTCCGCCCGCGGCGGGGCTCAGCCGGCGGTCGCGCGCACGCACTCGCGGACCAGGCCCGGGCCGCGATAGATCATTCCGCTGTAGATCTGCACCAGGCTCGCCCCGGCCTCCAGCTTGGCGCGCGCATCGCGCCCGCTGCCGACGCCGCCGGCGGCGATGATCGGCAGTTCGCCGCTGAGCGCCTGGGCGAGTTGGCGCACCACCGCGGTCGAGGCTTCGAACAGCGGCGCGCCGGACAGGCCGCCGGTCTCGTTGCCGTTGGGCAGGCTCTGCACGCGCTCGCGCGCGATCGTGGTGTTGGTGGCGATGACGCCGTCGATGCGGTGGCGGCGCAGTGCGTCGGCGATCGCGGTGATCTGCGCCGGCTCGAGATCGGGCGCGATCTTCAGCGTCAGCGGCACGTAGCGGCCGTGGGTGTCGGCGAGCCGCGTCTGGGCCGCCTTCAGGCGGCCGAGCAGGTCGTCGAGTTCCGATTCGCCCTGCAACTGGCGCAGGTTCTTGGTGTTGGGCGAGGAGATGTTCACCGTGACGTAGCTCGCCAGCGCATAGACCTTGTCGAGGCAGGCGAGATAATCGTCGGCGGCGCGCTCGATCGGGGTGTCGAAGTTCTTGCCGATGTTGATGCCGAGGACGCCGCTGTACCTGGCCGCGCGCACGTTGGCGACGAGGACATCGACGCCGGCGTTGTTGAAGCCCATGCGGTTGATGATGCCCTCGACCTCCGGCAGGCGGAACATGCGCGGGCGCGGGTTGCCGGGCTGCGGGCGCGGGGTGATGGTGCCGATCTCGATGAAGCCGAAGCCGAGTCGGGCGAGGCCGTCGATCGCGTAGCCGTTCTTGTCCAGACCGGCGGCAAGCCCGATGCGGTTGGGAAAGCGCAGGCCCATCACTTCCGCCGGGGTGGCGGCGGCGGGCTTGCCGCCGGGCATCAGGCGCCCATAGTGGTGCAGGCCCACCAGGGTGAGATCGTGGGCGGTTTCCGGATCGAGCGAAAACAGGAGCGAGCGGGCGATGTCGTAGAGCATGGCCGCGATTGTAGCGGCAGCGCCGCGTGCCGGCGACCGTGCCGAAGCTTCAGCCCGTGCAACGTGCCTCGAGCGGGCCCCACTCGCCGTTCGACAACGCCTCGATCGGACGGAAGCGCGACTTGTAAGCCATCTTCGCGCTCTCCGCGATCCAGTAGCCGAGGTAGAGATGCGGCAGACCGAGCCGGCGGCAGGCCTCGATCTGCCACAGGATGCCGTAGGTGCCGAGCGAAGCGGTGGGCAGATCGGGCTCGTAGAAGGTGTAGACGCTCGACAGGCCGTCGGTGAGACGGTCGATCACGCTGACCATGCGCAGTACACCGTTCTCGCGGAACTCGATCAGCCCGCTGTCGACATGGCTCTGCAGCAGGAAGTGGGCGTACTGCTCCCGATTGTCCTGGTCCATGCCGCCGCCCGCGTGGCGCGACGCCTGGTAGCGCTGGTAGAGCTGGTAGTGGTCCTCGGCGAAGGCGAGCGGGAGCTCAATCGCCTCGGTTGCGGCATGCCGGGCCCAGGCGCGGCGCTGGCTGCGGTCGGGGTGGAAGCGCTCGACCGGGATCCGCACCGGCACGCAGGCCTGGCAAAGGTCGCAATAGGGTCGGTAGGTGAACACCCCGCTGCGGCGAAAACCGCGGCGCACCAGTTCGCTGTAGATCTGCGGATCGATCAGGTGGCCGGGGGTGGCGACCTGCGAGCGCGCCATGCGTTCGGGCAGGTAGGAGCACGGGTAGGGTGCGGTCGCGTAGAACTGGATCAGTGCGTAGGGATAGTCCGGTTTCATGCTTGCTACCTGCCCGAAAAGTCAGTCTGCTCGTGCCGCCGGCGACCAGTCGAGGGCCGCGGCGGCGTCTGCCGGCCAGCGCCCCGGGGCGCGGCCCTCACCGGTCCAGCGCGCCAGCGCACCCGAGAACAGGGCGCGGGGAATCTCGCGTGCGCCCATCGACAGCAGGTGAGGGGTGGTCATCTGGCAGTCGATCAGCCGGAAGCCCCAGTCGTGCAGCAGGCGTCCGAGGTGCGCGAGCGCGACCTTGGAGGCGTCGGTCTCGCGCGAGAACATCGATTCGCCGAAGAAGACGCGGCCAAGCGCCATTCCATAAAGGCCTCCCACGAGCCTGCCCTCACGCCAGCATTCGACACTGTGCGCGTAGCCCAGTTCGTGCATGCGTCCATAGGCGCGCTGCATCTCGGGCAGGATCCAGGTCGCGCCACCGGGTTCGCGTGGCGCGGCGCAGGCCGCCATCACCCCCTCGAACTCGGTGTCGAGCCGCAGCTCGAACGGGCGGCGGCGCAAGGTCCGGCGCAGCGAGCGGTGGATGCGGAGCTCATCCGGCACCAGAACGAGGCGCGGGTCCGGGCTCCACCACAGGATCGGTTCGCCCTCGCCGAACCAGGGGAAGATGCCGCGTCGATAGGCGGCGAGCAGCCATGGCGGCCCGAGCTCACCGCCCGCCGCGAGCAGGCCGTTCGGTTCGGCGAGCGCGCTTGCGAGCGGCGGGAAGGCGGGCTCGCCGCGGAGCCAGGGAATCATCTCGCGATGGCGGAGGCCGTCGCCGGCGGATGGGCGACGGTATCGAGCCCGGTGAGCTCGTCCTGGAAGGTCACCACGTGATCGACGTCGAGCCGGATGCCGATGCTCTCGCCGATGCAGTGATTGTGGTGGCTGGGCACCAGCGAGAGCACCGTGGTTCCGCTCGGCAGCCGCAGGGTGTACAGGATGTCGGCGCCGCGGAAGGCCTTGTGCGTCACCACCGCGCGCAACGGGCTGGTGTCGTCGTGCACGATGTCGTCGGGGCGCAGCAGCACGTCCACATCGCTGCCGTGGGTGCAGCCGCCGCAGTCCTCGCCGCACACCAGCGGGATCGAGCTGTTGAGGATGCCGAGCTCGACCCGCACCTCGCGGTCGTTGAGCACCCGTCCGCGCAGGAACGCACCCTGGCCGATGAAGTCGGCGACGAAGCGGTTCGCCGGCCGGTGGTAGAGGTTGTAGGGCGTGTCCCACTGCTGGATGCAGCCCTCGTACATGATGCCGATCTCGTCGGCGACGGCGAAGGCCTCGTGCTGATCGTGGGTGACCAGGATCGCGGTCGTCTCGGCCGACTTGATGATGTCGCGCACCTCGTGCGACAGGCGCTCGCGCAGCTCGACGTCGAGGTTGGAGAAGGGCTCGTCGAGAAGCAGCAGGCTGGGTCGCGGCGCGAGCGCGCGCGCGAGCGCCACGCGCTGCTGCTGGCCGCCCGACATCTCGTGGGGGAATTTGCGGCCCTGGTCAGCGAGGCCGACGAGCTCGAGCAGCTCGGCCACCCGCGCACGGCGGGTGGCCGCCGCTTCCTTGCGCAGCCCGAAGCCGATGTTGTCCGCGACGGTGAGATGGGGGAACAGCGCGTAGTCCTGGAACACCATCCCGATCCGGCGCCGCTCCGGCGCGAGGTGCTGACGCGGACTGCTGACGACCACGCCGTCGAGCCGGATTTCACCCGCGGCGACCGGTTCGAAGCCGGCGATGCAGCGCAGTACGGTGGTCTTGCCGCAACCCGACGGGCCGAGCAGGCAGCCGATGCGGCCCTTTTCGAGCTTGAGGGAAAGCTGCCGCACGACCCGGTGGCCGCCGAAGGCGAGATCGATGTCGACGAGTTCGAGATGAGGCATGGTCGGGCGTCTGTTGCGGATGAATCGATTATTGCATCGGGGCGGTTCAAATGCGATCAATTATAATTCGCTGCTTGGCGCGGCGCGGCCGCGCTCCATCGATTCGGGATCAGGATGAAAAACATCGGAGGGCTCCGCCGATACTGGTCGACGCTGAGCGTGGCGGCGGTGCTGATCGCGGCGCTGATCGCGGCGCCGGTGCTGTCGGTATTTTCCAACGTGTTCGCCGGCGGCACCACCGGGACCTGGGCCCACCTGGCCGACACCGTGCTCGACGAGTTCGTGCTCAACACGGTGGTGCTCTGCATCGGCGTGGGCCTGGGCGTGGGCTCGATCGGCGTCACCACCGCCTGGCTGACGACGATGCTCGACTTCCCCGGCCGGCGCTTCTTCGAATGGGCACTGGTGCTGCCGATGGCGATGCCGGCCTACGTGATGGCCTACGTCTACACCGACTTCCTGCAGTTCGTCGGGCCGGTGCAGAGCGGGCTGCGCGAGGCCTTCGGCTGGCGCGCAGGCGACTACTGGTTCCCCGACGTGCGTACCGTCGGCGGCGCGGTGGCGATGTTCATGTTCGTGCTCTATCCCTACGTCTACATGCTGGCGCGCGCGGCCTTCCTGGAGCGCGCCGGCGGCATGCTGGAGGCGGGCCGCTCGCTCGGCCTCGGGCCCTGGGGCTGCTTCTTCCGGGTGTCGCTGCCGCTCGCGCGGCCCGCGGTGGTGGCCGGAGTGGCGCTCGCGCTGATGGAAACCCTCGCCGACTTCGGCACCGTGTCCTATTTCGGCGTGCAGACCTTCACCACGGGCATCTATCGCGCCTGGTTCTCGCTCGGCGACCGTATCGCCGCCGCCCAGCTGTCGGCCGCGCTGCTCGCCTTCGTGGTGATCGTGCTCGCTCTGGAACGTGCCAGTCGCGGTCGCGCCCGCTTCAACAACACCTCGCGCCAGCAGGGCGCGCCGGCGCGGCTCAGGCTGGCGCCGCTCGCCGGGCTGCTCGCGGCCTTCTCCTGCTTCATGCCCCTGCTGCTCGGCTTCCTGCTACCGGCAGGCCTGCTGCTGGAGATGGCGCTGCTCGAGGGCGACGCACAGTTCGGCGCGCGCTTCGTCCAGCTTGCCCGCAACAGCTTCCTGCTCGCCGCACTGAGCGCGATGCTGGCGGTGATCCTCGCGGTGGTGCTCGCCTATGCCGCGCGGCTCGCGCGCTCGCGCCTGCCGCACGCGCTCAACCGCGTCGTCGGCCTCGGCTATGCGGTGCCGGGCTCGGTGATCGCGGTCGGGGTGCTGATTCCGCTGACCCGGCTCGACAATCTGATCGCGCAGTGGTGGACCTCGGCCTTCGGCGTCAATCCCGGGCTGATCCTGACCGGCGGCATTGCCGCGCTGGTGTATGCCTACCTCAGCCGTTTCCTCTCGGTGGCGCTGCAGACCGTAGAGTCCAGCCTCGGCAAGATCACCCCGAGCATGGACGATGCGTCGCGCAGTCTCGGCTTCGGTCGCTGGGCGACGCTGCGCCGGGTGCATGTGCCGATGCTCAGGGGCAGCCTGCTCACCGCCGCGCTCATGGTGTTCGTGGATGTGATGAAGGAGCTGCCGGCGACGCTGGTGATCCGCCCCTTCAACTTCGACACCCTCGCCACCCAGGCCCACATCCTGGCCTCCGACGAGCGCCTGGCCGAAGCCTCGACCGCAGCGCTCACCATCGTCGTCGTCGGCCTGCTGCCGATGTTCGTGATCTCGCGCCAGATCGTGAAGGGGCGGCTCGAGCGGCGCTGAGCGAAGCGCTCGCCTTACCACGACCGTGCCCCCGCCGAACGCACCGGAGCCCCGCCCCCAGGGCGACGGCAGCCGTGTCGGGGCACAACCGCCGCTTATCGCGCAGAGGGCTGCGCTCCTACCCTGCCTTCGGCAGACGCAGCCCTTGTCGGAGCCCTGCCTCCAGGGCGATGGCAGCCGGGCCGCGGGCACGACCGCCGCTTATCGCGCAGAGGGCTGCGCTCCTACCGTGCCGTCGACGGCCGCCTCGCCGGCGCGGCCGCCGGACGGCAAAACACCCGGGCCTGGGGCAGGCACCGGGTGCTCGGCTTGCGACGGGCAGGGCGTGGCCCCGCGGGCGGGGCTCAGCGATAGCCGGCGCGGTCGAAGATGCGCTGGGCTTCGGCGACCGAGTCGGCGAGCTTGCCGATCGGCAGGGTGTCGGCCTTGAACTCGCCGAGCTTCTCGAGCGCCGGGTTGGCGACCTTCACGCTGCTCACCACCGGCCATTCGTTGTTGCCGTTGGCGAAGTAGGCCTGGGCCTGGTCGGAGGCGAGGTATTCGAGAAACTTCACCGCCGCGCCCTTGTTCGGTGCGTGCTTGAGCATGCCGGCGCCGGAGACGTTGACGTGCGTGCCCCAGCTCTGCTGGTTGGGCCAGACCGCCTCGATGCTGTCGACCACCTTCTTGTCCGCGGTCTTGTCCGAATTCATCAGGCGTGCCAAATAGTAGCTGTTGGCGATCGCGACGCCGCATTCGCCCGCCGCCACCGCCTTGATCTGGTCGGTGTCGCCGCCCTTGGGCGCGCGCGCGAAGTTATCGACGAGGCCCTTTGCCCAGGCTTCGGTCTTGTCGATTCCGTTGTGCTCGATCATCGCGGCGCCGAGCGACAGGTTGTAAGGGTGGCTGCCCGAACGGCTGCAGAACTTGCCCTTCAGCGCCGGATCGGCGAGCTGTTCATAGGTCTGGACCTGCTCCGCCTTCACCAGCTCGGGGTTGTAGACGATGATGCGTGCGCGCGTGGAATAGGAGAACCAGTTGCTGGTGCGCAGGTGGGCGGGAATCCGCTCCTCGAGCACCGCCGATTTCACCGGCGCGAACACGCCCTGCCGATCGGCATGCGCGAGGCGCGAGGCGTCGACCGTGATGAACACGTCACCCGGACTGTTCGCTCCCTCGTTACGGATGCGCTCGAGCAACTCGTCCTCCTTCGCCTCGATGCGGTTGATCTTGATGCCCGTCTGCTTGGTGAACTCGCCGTAGAGGGCTTCGTCGGTCTGATAGTGACGCGCGGAGTAGATGTTGAGTTCGGTGTCGGCGGCGAAGGCCGGCGAGGCCGCGGCGAGGCTGGAGAGGATGGCGGTGACGAGGATCCGTTTGCTCATGTTCGCTTGCCCTTGAGTCGAGATTGGAGAGTGTTGGACAGCGCAATAGTAACGAGAAGGATTCTCATGTGCAAACACTTTTGTCGCACGATCTTGATGCGCACGGGTGCGGCTGGAAGCGTCCGCTCGGGGCGCTCAAGGCCCAAGGGCAGGGAAGGGCGGGCGGCGCGCGGGCGGCGGAAAGTGGAAGCAGGAAGGCGCTGCGAGGTGGCCTATCGCAGCAGCGCAGCGGCGATCGTGCCACCATCGGTGAGGCTCTCGTCGAGCAGGCGACGACCGCCGTTGAAGCGCTTGCTCCAGTAGCTGACGTTCAGGCTTTCGACCCGGACCTTGCCGCCGCTCGAGGGCGCATGCACGAACTTGCCTTCGCCGAGATAGATGCCGACGTGCGAGAAGGCGCGACGCATCGTGTTGAAGAACACCAGATCGCCCGGCTGGAGCTCGTTGCGCTTGATCCGGTCGCCGACCGTGGCCATCTCCGCCGCGGTGCGCGGAAGGTCGAGGCCGATCGCGTTGCGGAACACATTGCGCACGAGGCCGGAGCAGTCGAGGCCGGTTTCGCGCGATTCACCGCCCCATCGGTAGCTGATGCCGAGATGACTCAGGGCCTCGATCGCGAGTTCCTGCACCGCATGCGTATAGCCTGCGACGGCTGTCGCAGAAGGTTGCGCAGGGGTTTCGGCGATCGCCGGAAGGGGGGCGGCAGCGAACAGCAGGGCGAAGAGGGTGGCTCGGAAATGCATGCGCGCGAATATACCCGGCGCCGCCCCGGCGGTAAATCCCCATTTCGGGCTTTCTGTCAGGATTTGCGGCGAAATTCTCGGTAAGCGTGTTCGACGTCGCCGAGTCCCCGGGCGGTGGCGGCCCCACGGCCGGTCGCGCGCGCCTGCACGGTGAGGAAGAGCTGGGCGATCGCCCAGCCGTCGCCGAGGCCGTGGTGGCGCTGGAAGGTCTCGATGTCGAAGCTCTCCATCCAGTCGGCCAGCCGCACCGGGTCACGCCGACGCTCCGGGAACAGGGCCGGCAGCAGGTAGTAGAGGTCGAGCCAGAACAGATCGGGCTCGAAGCCGACCGTCTCGTCGAATGCGCGCAGCAGCATCCTGCGGTTGAACGGGGCGTTGAACACGACCACCGGGCTGTTGCCGATGAAGGTGAGCAGGTCGGCGAGCGCCGCCTCCGGGGCGTGCTGCAGGGTCGCGTACCAGGCCTGCTGGGGCGAGATCACGCCGCTTTCGATCGCGAGCGCGCCGACCGCCAGCAGGCGGTCGCGCTCGAGGTCGAGGCCGCTCGCCTCGGTATTGACCACCACGTAGCGCGCGTCGAATGCGGGCAGGTCGAGTCGTCCAGCGGGCAGGCTCTTCCATGCCGCGAGCTTGTCGATCACCCGGCGGTCGAGCTCGCCGCGTTCGCCGCCGCGGCGCGACACGAGCCGCGAAAGCCAGCCGGCCGTCATAGCTGGTAGTCCAGCTTGAGGCGCAGCTGGAGCTTGCGCGCCTGACGGAAGGCCTCCTTCAGGATGCGGCGGTCCAGTTCGTTGAGCGTGTCGGGGTCGATCCTGTTGTCGCGCGTCGTGCCGTCCTCGCTCTCGAGGTGCTGGGACCGCAGGCGCAGCATCTGGATGAAGTGGAAGCCGTCGACCATCGCCGCCACCTCGTCGGCGGACACCCCGCTCTTGCTCACCGACTGGCGCAGCCGCTCGACGGTGCTGCTCGACTCGATGCCGATGCGCAGGGCGAAGATGCGTGCGGCGTCCACGAACAGGCGCGCGCCCGACTTCTTGAGGTCGATCGTGCCGTCTTCCTCGAGCACGAAATCGCGGATGCGGCCGAGCGGCGGCGGCGCCTTCAGCGCGTTGCTCGCCATCAGCCGCAGGAAGTTGGGGTTGGCCCGCGTCATCTTGTTGAGGCTGCGCCGCAGCTGATGGCCGAGGCGCTCGTTGCCATGGAGCACGCGGAAATCGAAGAAGATCGAGGCGTTGAGCAGGGCTTGCGGGTCGGGTTCGTTGATCCACGCGGCGAAGCGGTTCTTCCATTGCTCGAGAGTGAGGCAGAGCTCGGGATTGCTGGCCATGATGTTGCCCTTGCACAGCGGGAAGCCGCAGGCGGCAAGGCCCTCGTTGACCTCGCGCGCGAAGTCGATCAGGCGGATCCGGATCGGCTCCGCGTCGCGCAGCTCGGGGCACTGCCAGACGATCCCGTTGTCCTGGTCGGTGGAGAGCGTCTGCTCGTGCCTGCCCTCCGAGCCGAAGGCGAACCAGGCGAAGTCGATGCCGTAGAGCTCGTGGTGCTCGAGCGCGAGAGCGATGACGCGGCGAGTGAGCGCGTCGTTGAGCGCCGAGATGAACTGCGTCAACTGTTCCGCACCGACACCTTGCGCGATCAGATTGAGTGCGAGCTGACGGATGTCGCCGCTCGCACGTTGCAGGGTCGCGATGTCCTGGGCGCTGTCGATGCCGGCGCGAATCTGGCGCAGGCTGGTGCGCTGCAGCGAGAAGAGGTCGCGCTCGGAGACGATGCCGCGCAGGCGGTCGTCGTTGTCCACCACGAGCAGGTGGCTGATGCCGTGGGTCGCCATCGCGAGCGCGGCATCGTAGGCCGAGGCGCTCGCCGGCAGCTGATGCGGGTTGGCGGTCATTACCTCGGCGATCGGCCGCGTGAGGTCGAAGCCAGGCAGCACGATGCGCGGCAGCAGGTCGCTGCGGGTAAGGATGCCGATCGGCCGGCGGTCGTCGTCGGCGACCACCATGCTGCCCACGTGACGCTCGTTCATCATCTCCAGCGCGGCACGCGTGCTGGTGTCGGGGGTGACCCAGGCCGCCTCCTTGCCGATGAGCTGGCCGAGCGGCGTGGTCATCGTCTGCTGCTCGGCCGCGCGCTGCGAGAAGCTCGCCTGCAGCTGCTGGCGCGACTGGTTGAGGAGGGTGGCGATGTACTGGGTGCAGAAGCGGTGGAAGACCGGGCTCATCCGCACCAGCTCGTGGAACTCGTCGGCGCCGATCTGGAAACAGAAGCTGTCGTCGACCGCGACGTAGGCGTTGGTCGACGGCCGGTGCGCGGAGATCGCGCCGATCGGAAAGCATTCGCCCGGGCCGAGGGTGATCGCGGTGTATTCGGTGACCGCGGTCGGACCGGTCTGGCGCGCCAGGATCTTGCCGCGCTGGACGATGAATAAGTGGCGCGGTTCGCCCATCGCTGGCGTCAGCAGCTCGCTGCCACGTGGATGGAAGGCGAGCACCGCGTGGCGGGCGAGATAGGCGAGCGCCTCGGGCTCCATCCCGTTGAACGGCGAGAAATGCTGCAGGAAGTCGGTGCTGGCGCCGACCAGCAGATCGGTAGCATTCTGGGCCATGGTCTCGGGCTCGATCGGGGTGCGGAAGATTATAGGTGTGTCCGCGCCGCCTACAGCACCTCGGCGGCGTAATCGGCCAGGCGCGATCGCTCACCGCGCTGCAGGGTGATGTGGCCGGAGTGGGCCCAGCCCTTGAACCGGTCGACGACGAAGGTCAGGCCCGAGCTGCCCTCGGTGAGGTAGGGGGTGTCGATCTGCGCGATGTTGCCGAGGCAGATCACCTTGGTCCCCGGGCCGGCGCGGGTGATCAGCGTCTTCATCTGCTTGGGCGTGAGGTTCTGCGCCTCGTCGATGATCAGGAACTTGTTGAGGAAGGTGCGCCCGCGCATGAAGTTCAGGCTCTTGATCTTGATCCGGCTGCGGATCAGGTCGCGGGTGGCGGCGCGCCCCCAGTCGCCGCCCTCGCCACCCTCGCCGGCGGCGCCGGTGAGGACGTCGAGGTTGTCCTCGAGCGCGCCCATCCACGGCGCCATCTTCTCTTCCTCGGTGCCGGGCAGGAAACCGATGTCCTCGCCCACCGGCACGGTGACGCGGGTCATGATGATCTCGCCGTAGCGCTTGATGTCGAGCACCTGGGTGATCGCCGAGGCGAGGGTCAGCAGGGTCTTGCCGGTGCCGGCCTGGCCGAGCAGGGTGACGAAATCGATCTCCGGGTTCATCAACAGGTTGAGCGCGAAGTTCTGCTCGCGGTTGCGCGCGGTGATGCCCCACACGTTGTTCTTTTGGTGGCTGTAGTCGATCAGCGTCTCGAGCACCACGCCGGCGCCGTCACGCTCCTTGACCCAGGCCTGGAACGGTGTCGGACCGTCCTGCCAGACGAACTCGTTGACCAGCAGAGTGCTCGCGAGCGGGCCGGTGAGCCCGTAGTAGGTGCGGCTCTCTTCCTTCCACGACTTCATGCCGCGTCCGTGGGTCTCCCAGAAGTCGGGCGGCAGCTCGACGCTGCCCGAGTACAGCAGGTCGGTGTCCTCGAGCACCTTGTCGTTGAAGTAATCCTGCGCGGCCAGACCCAGCGCGCGGGCCTTGATCCGCATGTTGATGTCCTTGGACACCAGGATCACCGGTCGTTCGGGGTGGCGGCGGGCGAGGTGCATCAGCACCGCGAGGATCTGGTTGTCGCCGCGCGCGGTGGGCAGCGCGGGCGGCAGGGCGACGTCGATCGCCTCGGTCTGCAGGTAGAGGTGACCGGTGGCCTGGCCGCGCGAGGGGCCGTCGAGCGCGATGCCGGCCTCGATGCCGGTCGGCGACGAGCACACGATCTCGTCGAGCATGCGGCTCGCCTGGCGGGTGTTGCGCGCGACCTCGGTGGTGCCCTTCTTGTTGTTGTCCAGCTCCTCGAGGGTCATGATCGGCACGTAGAGGTCGTGCTCCTCGAAGCGGTACAGGCTGGTCGGGTCGTGCATCAGCACGTTGGTGTCGAGGATGAACAGCTTCTTCGCCTCGCTCCCCGGCGGCGTGGCGGACTTGCGGCGGCGGCGGGCGGGGCTCCTGGGGGCAGCGTCGGCTTCGGTGATGGCGGCGGTCGTGGTGGCTGGCATGAGCGTGTCCGGCAGCTGGGGAAACCGCCCTCGGCGGGCGGCCTGGGGGAGCGGATCGTGGGGCTTGCGAACTACAGCGAGCGCACCGCGGCGAGGACCTCGTCGACATGACCGGCGACCTTCACGCCACGCCATTCGCGCGCGATGCCGCCGCTGGCGTCGATCAGGAAGGTGCTGCGCTCGATGCCGCGCACCTGCTTGCCGTACATGTTCTTGAGCTTCATCACGCCGAAGGCCTCGCAGGCGACTTCCTCGGGATCGGAGATGAGCTCGAACGGCAGCTCCAGCTTCGCCTTGAAGTTCTCGTGGCTCTTCAGGCTGTCGCGGCTGATGCCGAAGACCTCGCAACCGGCCTCGACGAAGGCGGCGTGCTGCGTGCCGAAGTCGCGGCTCTCGTTGGTGCAGCCCGGCGTGTTGTCCTTCGGATAGAAATACAGCACCACCTTGCTGCCGCGCAGCGCGGACAGGGTGATACTGCGGTTACCGGTGGCGGGCAGGGTGAAATCGGGCGCGAGCGCGGTGGTCATGGTGTCTCCTGTCGTCTTGCGGCCAGCCTACCGGATGCGCCGATGGCGGACAACAGATGCGCCCGCCCGGGGACACGCGCCTTCAGCGCGGCGGATCGAACAGCAGCGCCGCGGCCACCGAGCGGCCTTCGCCGACGAGGATGTTGTAAGTGCGGCAGGCGGCGGCGAGGTCCATCGCCTCGAAGCCGATGCGGGCGTCGATCAGCGGTCGCAGCAGGACCGGCGCGGGGAAGCGCTGGCGGCGGCCGGTGCCGATCAGCACGATCTCGACGCCGAGCGCACGCACCGCCTCGAAATCATCCGCCGACAGCGCGTCGAAGCCGCCGCTCGCCCAGCCGCCGACGACCTCGCCGGCGGTGACCAGCAGATTGCCCTCATGGCGCACCTTGTTGATCAGCACGTGGTCCTCACCGTAGCCGGTGATGATGTTGGTGTTGGCGTTGTTGTCGAGGTGGAGCTTCATGGCGCAGAGGGCGGGAGGACCGCCTGGAAGTGGAGGGCGGAGCCGTCCGGCTGCAAATTGCGGCAGTGCGGCGAGGGGGCTAAGATTACAATCTTTTGTGGCGGACGTGGCCCTTGCCCGTCCATTCCCCCTCGGCGATCAGGACGACCCAAGATGAAAGTGGTGAAGACTCTGGAACTTGCAGCGGCAGCACCGGAACCGGCGCGCGAGGCCGAGGCCGCAGCCGCCGGCGGGGGGGCGGGGTCCGGCAGGCGGCAGGTGCGCAAGTCCGCCAAGCTCGCCGAGGTCTGCTACGACATTCGCGGCCCGGTGCTCACGCGTGCCAAACAGATGGAGGACGAGGGCCACCAGATCATCAAGCTCAACATCGGCAACCTCGCAGCCTTCGGCTTCGATTCGCCCGAAGAGATCCAGATGGACATGATCCGCAACCTGCCCAACGCGGCAGGCTACTCGGAGTCCAAGGGGATCTTCTCGGCGCGCAAGGCGGTGATGCACTACACCCAGGAGAAGGGCATCAAGGGCGTCGGCATCGAGGACATCTACATCGGCAACGGGGTCTCCGAGCTGATCGTGATGGCGATGAACGCGCTGCTCGACGCCGGCGACGAGGTGCTGGTGCCGGCCCCCGACTACCCGCTGTGGACCGCGGCGGTGAGCCTGTCTGGCGGCAAGCCGGTGCATTACCTGTGCGACGAGGCCAAGGGCTGGATGCCCGACGTCGAGGACATGCGCGCCCGGATCACGCCGAGCACCCGGGCGATCGTCATCATCAACCCGAACAACCCGACCGGCGCGGTGTATCCGGACGAGGTGCTCCGGCAGATCGTCGAGCTCGCGCGCGAGCACGACCTGATCCTGTATGCCGACGAGGTGTACGACAAGGTCCTGTACGACGGCATCGAGCACACCTCGGTCGCCTCGCTGTCGGAGGACGTGCTCACCATCATCTTCAACGGCCTGTCCAAGAACTACCGCTCCTGCGGCTATCGCGCCGGCTGGATGGTGGTCTGCGGCGACAAGCGGGGTGCGCAGGACTACATCGAGGGGCTCAACATGCTCGCCTCCATGCGGCTGTGCGCCAACGTCCCCGGCCAGTACGCGATCCAGACCGCGCTCGGCGGCTACCAGAGCATCGACGACCTCGTGGCCGAGGGCGGGCGCATGCGGCGCCAGCGCGACCTCGCGTGGGAGCTGATCACCGCGATTCCCGGCGTCAGCTGCGTCAAGCCGCAGGCGACGCTGTACATGTTTCCGCGCCTCGACCCCAAGGTCTATCCGATCGAGGACGACCAGGCCTTCGTCGCCGAGCTGCTCGAGGCCGAGCGCGTGCTGCTGGTGCAGGGCTCCGGCTTCAACTGGATCCATCCCGACCACTTCCGCCTCGTCTTCCTGCCGCACGAGGACAGGCTGCGCGAGGCGATCGGCCGCATCGCCCGCTTCCTCGGGGGCTACCGTAAGCGCCACGGCACCTGAGCCGGGGCTGGTCGGACCGAACTTCAACGATTAATCCAATGGAACAAGCTGAATGAAAGCGATCAATGTTGGCCTGCTCGGCATCGGCACCGTCGGTGGCGGCACCTTCACCGTGCTCAAGCGCAACGAGGAAGAGATCACCCGCCGTGCCGGACGTCCGATCCGCATCACCACCGTGGCCGACAAGAACCTCGAGCTCGCCCGCCGCGTGGCGGGCGAGGGTGTCAGGCTCAGCGACGATGCCTTCGCCGTCGTGGCCGACCCCGAGATCGACATCGTCATCGAGCTGATCGGCGGCTACGGCGTCGCCCGCGAGCTCGTGCTGAAGGCGATCGAGAACGGCAAGCACGTGGTCACCGCCAACAAGGCGCTGCTCGCGGTGCATGGCAACGAGATCTTCGCCGCCGCGCAGAAGAAGGGCGTCATGGTCGCCTTCGAGGCGGCGGTGGCCGGCGGCATCCCGATCATCAAGGCGCTGCGCGAGGGCCTGTCGGCCAACCGCATCGACTGGCTCGCCGGCATCATCAACGGCACGACCAACTTCATACTGTCCGAGATGCGCGACAAGGGCCTGTCCTTTGCCGCCGCGCTCAAGGAAGCCCAGGCGCTCGGCTATGCCGAGGCGGACCCGACCTTCGACATCGAGGGTGTCGACGCCGCGCACAAGGCGACGATCATGAGCGCGATCGCGTTCGGCATCCCGATGCAGTTCGACAAGGCCTACGTCGAGGGCATCACCCGGCTCGAGTCGATCGACATCGCCTACGCCGAACAGCTCGGCTATCGCATCAAGCTGCTCGGTATCGCCAAGCGGCGCGCCGACGTCGGCGGGGTGGAGCTGCGCGTGCATCCGACCCTGATTCCCGCCAAGCGCCTGATCGCCAACGTGGAAGGCGCGATGAACGCGGTGGTGGTCGAAGGCGACGCGGTCGGTACCACCCTCTATTACGGCAAGGGCGCGGGCGCCGAGCCGACCGCCTCGGCGGTGATCGCCGACCTGGTGGACGTCACCCGGCTACACACCGCCGACCCCGAGCATCGCGTGCCCCACCTCGCCTTCCAGCCCGACCAGGTCAAGGACGTCGGCGTGCTGCCGATCGAGGAGGTGATCACCTCCTACTACCTGCGCATGCGGGTGGAGGACAAGCGCGGTGCACTTGCCGACATCGCCCGCATCCTCGCCGACAGCCGGATTTCGATCAGCGCGCTGATCCAGAAGGAACCGGCCGCGGGCGAGAGCTACACCGACATCATCATGCTGACGCACGAGACGGTGGAGAAGAACGCGATCGCGGCGATCGGCCGTATCGAGGCCTTGCCCGTGGTCAGCGGCAAGGTCGTCCGGCTGCGGCTGGAGAACCTCTGAGCCGCTTCTGCGGACATTCCCGACGGGACCAAGGCCGCGCCGGAGGGTGCGGCCTTGGTCGTCTACGGTGAGGAGGATGCGGGGATGCCGCCGAGGCTGATCCTGTTCGGCGCTTTCGATCGCCACAATTTCGGCGACCTGTTGCTCGGCCACTGCGCCCTGGCCGCGCGGCCGGGGCGTGACACGGTGTTCACCGGCCTGGCGTCGCGCGACTTGCGCGCCTTCGATGGGCATCGGGTGCGAGCCCTGGCGGAGGTCGTCGCCGATTTCCAGGGCGAGGCGGCGGACTTCGTGCACGTCGGCGGCGAGCTGCTCACCACCACCGCCTGGGAGGCGGCGGTGATGCTGCAGTCGCCGGAGGCGGCGCGCGCGGCGCTTGCCGCCTACGATCGTCAGCCGATCGCGCGCGAGGCCTGGGCCAGACGCGTTCTCGATTGTCCGCGGCGGCTGCCCTATCTGGTTTCGGCCGGGGCGCTGCCACCACGCTGGCGCGTGCATTTCGATGCAGTGGGCGGAAGCGGCTTTGCCGGCCTGGCGGCGGAGCTGCAGGCGGAGGCGCTCGCCGCGCTGCGCGGCGCGGCGACGTTCAGCGTGCGCGACCGGGTGACGCGCGACGCCCTCGCGGCGGCAGGACTCGATGCGCGGCTCGTGCCCGACCCGGCGCAGCGTACGCGCGAGCGCTTTGGCCAGCTCATCGAGGCGCGCACCGCCGCGGGCGAGCTGGCAGCCCTGCGGGCGCGCATGCCGGACTGGATCGCCGTCCAGATCGCCGCCGCCTGGGGTGACGACGCCACGCTTGCGCGCTTGGCGCAGGCGGTGGTGGGGCTCGCACGCGATCGCGGGACGGGCGTGGTGCTGTTTCGGGCCGGGCTCGCGCCCTGGCACGACGATGGCGAGGTGCTCGACCGGCTTGCGGCGCAGATTGCCGTGGCAGCGCCGGCGTTGCCGTTGGCGCGACTCGCTTCTGTCGCGGTGTTCGACATCTGCGGCCTGCTCGCGCAGGCGCGCGGCTACCTGGGAACCAGCCTGCACGGCTGGATCGTCGCGCGCAGCTTCGGCGTGCCGGCGCGGTGCCTGGTGGAGGGCGCCGGCGCCAAGGCGGCCTGCTACATCGATACCTGGAATCCGGACGTCGTGCCCGGATGGGTGACGCTGGACGGGCTCGAGCGCGGTGAGGGCACCTTCGACGAAGCCTGATCGGTCACGACGGCGCTAGACTTGCGGTCTTGTACCCAACTTCGTCATGGAGCGTTGCCGATGTCAGAGTCGATGTCCCGTCCGCCGTCCTGCACGCTCGAGCAGCTCTTCGTCGGCGGCCTGCGCCCGCTGCCGCCCGAGGGCCAGGCCACCGGCATCTTCAAGACGGCGACCGTGGCGCCGGTCCGTCTCGGCTTCGAGGGCCTGGACGGCGACCGCCATGGCGACCCGCGCCATCACGGCGGCGCCGAGAAGGCGCTTCACCAGTATCCCGCCGGGCACTATCGCGTGCTCGCCGCCCGCTTCCCGGAGATCGCCGACCTGCTGGTGCCCGGGGTGCTCGGCGAAAACGTCTCCACTACCGGCATGGACGAGCACGTCGCGTGCATCGGCGACATCTACCGCATCGGCGGCGCGACCGTGCAGCTCAGCCAGCCGCGCCAGCCGTGCTGGCGGATCAATCACCGCCTCGGCGTCGAAATGGCCTCACGTTTCGTTGCCGAAAACGGTTTGACCGGCTGGTACTACCGCGTGCTCGATGTCGGTCTGGTGGCATCCGGCGACGAGATCGTGCTGCTCGAGCGCCCGAACCCCGCCCTGACGCTTGCGCGCTACTGGCGCGCGATCAACGTGCATCGGCCCGACCCGGCCTTGCTGCGCGAGATCGCCGGCGCGCCGGGCCTCGCCGGCGACAAGGCGGCAAGGCTGCGCGATCGTGCCGACTGGCTCGACGGCAACCGGGCTGCATCCGCCTGACTCGCGGATGGCGCTGGCGCGCCGGATCGACCCCCCCACAGGAACGCAACATGCCCCGAATCCCCAAACTCCTCACCGGTGTCCTTCTCTGCTCCGCGGGCTTTGGCCCCTTGGCGCTCGCCGCTAGGCCATCGGATACCCCCGACATCCGGCCCGGGTTGTGGGAATTCAGTTCGCGAATCGGACTGCCGGGTGCGCCGGAGCTGTCGATCCCGCTCGCTGGGGTACAGCAGCGGCTCGGGCTGCTGCCGCCGGATGCGCGCCGTGTCATCGAAGCCGAGATGGCCGCGCGCGGCGTGCGCCTCGGTGAGGACGGCAGTGCGCGCAGCTGCATCACGCAGGCGCAGGCGCGCAGCGCCAACATCTATTCGGGCAAGACCGAGGGGAGCTGTCAGCTCGGCGAGGTGCAGAAATCGGCTGTCGAGGTGCGTGGCACGGTCAGCTGCACCGACCCCGAAGGCACGGGCGAATTCGTCGCCCGCCTCGACGGGCCGACCCGCTTCAGGACGCGCATGGACCTGCGCTCGGCGCGCGGCAGCCTCGCCATCGATACCGAGGCGCGCTGGCTTTCCGACGACTGCGGGGCGGCGCCGGCGGCGCTACGCTGAGGGTGCGCTGAGGGCGTGCGAAGCGCCTGCGGCGTTCGGGCGGGTCAGGCGCTGCCGAAGCGGATGCCCTGCGCGAGCGGCAGCGCCGACGAGTGGTTGATCGTGCATGTCGCGCGCCGCATGTAGCCCTTCCAGGCATCGGAGCCGGACTCGCGGCCGCCGCCGGTCTCCTTTTCGCCGCCGAAGGCTCCGCCGATCTCGGCGCCGGAGGGGCCGGCGTTGACGTTGATGATCCCGCAGTCGCTGCCGCTCACCGCCAGGAAACGCTCCGCCTCGGTCAGGTCGCGCGTGAAGATCGACGAGGCGAGCCCTTGCGGCACGTCGTTGTGCAGCGCGATCGCCTCCTCGAGTTCGTGGTAGCGCAGCACGTACAGGATGGGGGCGAAGGTTTCCCGCTTCACGAGCGCGGTCTGGGCCGGCATCCGCAGCAGGGCGGGGTGCATGTAGCAGCCACCCTCGAGCCCGGCCGGGGATAGCCGCTCGCCGCCGGCCACGATCTCGCCACCGTCGGCGCGCGCCTGCGTCAGCGCCTCACTCATCGCGCGTCCCGCGGCGGTGTCGATCAGCGGACCGACCAGGGTCTCGGGCGCGCGCGGGTCGCCGACCACGATCTCGCGCCAGATCGCGCCCAGGCGGGCGAGCAGGGTGTCATGGATGCTGTCGTGCACGATCAGGCGGCGCAGGCTGGTGCAGCGCTGGCCGGCGGTACCCACCGCGGCGAACAGCACCGCGCGTTCGACCAGATCGAGCTGGGCGGTCGGGCATACGATCGCTGCGTTGTTGCCACCGAGCTCGAGGATGGCGCGGCCGAAGCGCGCCGCTACCCGCGGCGCGAGCGCCTTGCCCATGGCGCTCGCGCCGGTCGCCGACAGCACCGCGACGCGGCCGTCGTCGGCGAGGGCGGTGCCGAGCTCGCGCCCGCCGATGACGACCTCGAGCAGACCGTCGGGCGCCTCGGCGAAGCCCGCGCAGGCGGCGTCGAACAAGGCCTTGCAGGCGAGCGCGGTGAGCGGGGTGCGGCCCGAGGGCTTCCACACCACGCTGTCGCCGCACACCCACGCGAGCGCGGCGTTCCAGGACCACACGGCGGCCGGAAAATTGAAGGCCGAGATCACGCCGACGACGCCGGCCGGGTACCATTGCTCCATGAGTCGGTGACCGGGGCGCTCGCTGGCGATCGTGAGCCCATGCAGCTGGCGCGAGAGGCCGCACGCAAAGTCGCAGATGTCGATCATCTCCTGCACTTCGCCCTCGGCTTCCGCGCGGATCTTGCCGGTTTCGATCGTGATCAGCTCGCCCAGCACTGGCTTGTGGGTGCGCAGGATCTGGCCGAAGCGACGCACGAGCTCTCCGCGGCGAGGCGCAGGCAGTTCGCGCCAGGCGAGAAATGCGGCGGAGGCGCGTGCAAGCGCAGCCTCGACCGATGGGGTGGGGTCGAGACGGGCGACGATCTCGCCGCTGATCGGCGTGCGCACCGGCAGCGTGCCCTCGCGCAGGGCCTCGGGTGCGAGCCCCAGGCTGGAAAGCAGGGAGGTGATGTCCATGGTCGTGCTCCGCGGCGCCATCGATAAAAAGTCGACCGTGCCACGAATGGAATCGTTCGAAACTGCTGGGGCACGCTAATGGCGTTCAAGCTCGTGGTCTTCGGCCTGATCGTGGTGGCGATCGCCATGCTGGCACGGCGAGGTTATCGTGCGTCGATCGACGCCCACAAACGGGCAATCGGCTCAAGGCCGCCGTTACCGACTGCGCCTATACTGGGCGGGCACTTAAACCGCAAGGAGGAGGGAAACATGCCGAACCATGTCTACAAGCTCGTCGAGATCGTCGGTTCATCGGAGACGGGGACCGACGACGCGATCCGCAACGCCCTCGAGACGGCGGCCAACACGATCCGCCACATCGACTGGTTTGAAGTGATGGAGACGCGCGGCCACGTGGTCGGTGGCAAGGTGGCGCATTACCAGGTGACTCTGAAGATCGGTTTCCGGCTGGACGCCTGAGGCCGGGCCTGCTTGGCCGCGGCCGCCCTCGTGGGCCGACCGCGGTCCAGGCTGCCGCTCAGATGCGCGGCGCGCCAGTCAATTCATGGATCTGGGCAACGGTCTCGTCATCGAGGCCGAGCTCAGCGGCCAGGGTGCGCAGATAGTCCGCCTCGGCCTGGGTGTCGACATCGATCGCGAGCAGCGAGGCGGCGTACACCTCGGCGGCGAGCGCGGGGCTGTTCACATCGGCTACGAGGGCCCGGATATCGAGCGGCTTGCGCAACTCCTGCATCAAGAACTCCTTTTCCTCCGCACTGACGCCGTCGTCGTCGATCCTGCCGACGAGGCGCTGCACCTCCGCCTCGTCTACCTTGCTGTCGGCCTTTGCGGCCGAGATCATCGCCCGCAGCACGAGTTCCTCCGCGCCTGGGGTCGTCAGGCGACTCGCCTCCTGCTGGAGCTCTGGAGTGAGGTTCGCGGAACGGGCGCCGCCCGTCATGCGGTTCTTCAGCGCGGCCATCGCGATCGTGGCGAGGATCGCCATTCCCGTCTTGCCGAGTGCGCTGCTGCGTGCCGAGCTGCTTCCCGTGCTGGCGCCGCCGCCGAGCAGTCCGCCGAGCAGGTCGCCGAGTCCTCCGCCGGTTGCCGCGGACCGTCCGCCTGCGCCTCCGCCGAGCGCGCCGCCGAGGAGGTCACCAAGGCCACCGGTGCTGCGCGCGCCGCCCGATTGGCCGCCCAGCACGCCGCCGAGCAGATCGCCGAGACCACCGCTGCTGCTGCTGCGCGAGGCACCACCGCCGAGGACCGCGCCGAGGAGGTCGCCGAGTCCGCCCGCGCCTTGGGCGCCGGCTGCATGCTCGAGGCGGGAGCGGCTCTGGCTGGCCATGCCACCCTGCAACAACTGACCGAGGATGTTTCCGAGGTTCATCTGTCCGTCTCCTTGAAGTGAGCGCCCGGGCTGAGCAGTCAATCTGCTTTTCCGGCCGACTGTGGCAGTGTGCTGCATTCCGCTACCCGAGGTCCATCCCGGTGATGCCGTCGTGCTGGCGGCAGCGGTGTCCGGCCCGTATCGCACTCGCCCCGCTGCGCAAAAACCGCGATTCCGGGCGCGCATTGGTTAAACTTTCGCCTTTGCGCGCAGGCGCATCGCCAAACCCGAAGATCACGAGGACCCCTACGTGAAGTACATCTCCACGCGCGGCCACGCCGGCCAACCCCAAAATCCCGAGTTCTGCGACATCCTGCTCGGTGGCCTGGCGCCCGATGGCGGGCTCTACCTGCCCGAAAGCTATCCGCAGGTCACGCGCGCGGAGCTCGACGGCTGGCGCGGCCTGTCCTACGCCGACCTTGCTTTCGCGATCCTGTCGAAATTCATCACCGACATCCCGCCCTCGGATCTCGAGGCGATCTGCCGCAAGACCTATACCGCCGAGGTCTACTGCCATGCGCGCGCGGGTGACGAGCGGGCGGAGATCACGCCGGTGCACTGGCTCGAGAAGGGTGCCGACGGCCGCGGCCGGTTCGGCCTGCTCGAACTCTCCAACGGTCCCACGCTCGCCTTCAAGGACATGGCGATGCAGCTGCTCGGCAACCTGTTCGAGTACGTTCTCGCAAAGCGCGGCGAGACCATCAACATCCTCGGCGCTACCTCGGGCGATACCGGCTCCGCCGCCGAGTACGCGATGCGCGGCAAGCACGGCGTGCGCGTCTTCATGCTGTCGCCGCACGGCAAGATGAGCGCCTTCCAGCGCGCGCAGATGTATTCGCTACAGGACGACAACATCTTCAATATCGCCGTTACCGGCATGTTCGACGACGCCCAGGACATCGTGAAGGCGGTGTCCAACGACCACGCCTTCAAGGCGAAACACCGGATCGGCGCAGTCAACTCGATCAACTGGGCGCGGGTGGCGGCGCAGATCGTCTATTACTTCAAGGGCTACTTCGCGGCCACGCAGAGCAACGACGAGCAAGTCGCGTTCTGCGTGCCCTCGGGCAACTTCGGCAACATCTGCGCCGGCCACATCGCCCGCCGGATGGGCTTGCCGGTGGCGAAGCTGATCCTCGCCACCAACGAGAACGACGTCCTCGACGAGTTTTTCCGCACCGGGGTGTACCGCCCGCGCAAGGCCGCCGAGACCCACGTCACCTCCAGCCCCTCGATGGACATCTCGAAGGCCTCGAACTTCGAGCGCTTCGTCTTCGACCTCGTCGGTCGCGATCCGGAGCGGGTGGCCGCGCTGTGGGCCGAGGTCGATGCGGGGCGTTCGTTCGACCTCTCGGGCACGCCCGAATTCGCGCGCATCGCCGAGTTCGGCTTCGTATCCGGCGCCAGCAGCCACGCCGACCGCCTGGCGACGATCCGCAAGGTGTACGAGCAGTATGGCGTGATGGTCGACACCCACACCGCCGACGGTGTGAAGGTCGCGTGGGAGCGCATCGGCGAGGTGCCGACGGGGGTGCCGGTGCTGGTGCTCGAGACCGCGCTGCCGGTGAAGTTCGCCGAGACCATCCGCGAGGCGCTCGGACGAGATCCCGAGCGTCCCGCCGATCTCGAGGGCATCGAGCGCTTGCCCCAGCGGGTCGAGGTCATGGCGCCGGAGGTGGACACGATCAAGCGCTTCATCGCCGAGCGCGTCTGAGCCTGTCCCAATGAACACGGCCGCGGCCCCGGATGGGACCGCGGCCGTTCGCCGCATGACGGGCGCTCGACGAAGCTTACTGCTCGACGTGGCGCAGCGACAGGTCCAGTGCGGTGACGTCCTTGGTGAGGCTGCCGATCGAGATGCGGTCCACGCCGGTCTCGGCGATCGCCCGCACGCGGTCGAAGATCACCCCCCCGGAAGCCTCGAGCTCCGCGCGGCCGGCGGTGACCGTCACCGCCTCGCGCATCTGTTCGAGCGTCATGTTGTCGAGCAGGATCATCCTCACGCCGGCGTCGAGCGCCTCGCGCAGCTGCTCCAGGTTCTCGACCTCGACCTCGATGAAGACGCCGCTCGGGGCGATCGCGCGTGCCTGCGCCACCACCTGCCGGATGCCGCCGGCGGCCATGATGTGGTTTTCCTTGATCAGGATGCCGTCGTAGAGGCCGACGCGGTGATTGGTGCCGCCGCCGACCTGCACCGCGTATTTCTGTGCGAGGCGCAGGCCGGGCAGGGTCTTGCGGGTATCGACGATCTTCGCCCGCGTGCCGGCCACCGCATCGACGAAGCGCCGGGTGACCGTCGCCGTGCCCGACAGCAGCTGGAGGAAGTTCAGCGCGGTGCGCTCTGCGGTCAGCAGGTCGCGCGCGCCGGCGACGATCTCGCACAGCACCTCGTTGGCCTTGACGCGATCACCGTCCTTCACGTGCCACACCACCGCGGCGCTCGGGCTGAGGGCGGCGAAGGTGGCGTCGAACCAGGCGACGCCGCACACCACCGCGTCCTCGCGCGTGATCACCTGGCCGCGGGCATCGGTGTCTGCGGGGATCAGGCGCGCGGTAAGGTCACCCGTGCCGATGTCTTCCGCCAGCGAGGCGGCGACGTTGCGCTGGATTTCGACGCGAAGCTGTTCGGAAAGCATGGTTGCGCTCGGCGATGATGGATCGGGCCCCGATTCTATCATCGGGGACGAAGCCCGATCGTCGCAGCGACGCGGTGCGGGATCAGTGAGCCGACCGGGGCCGGACTCAGCGACTGCGCGCTGCGGCGAGGAGCCAGCCATTGAAGACGCCACGCGAGGCATCGACCACCTCGCTCGCGCTCAGGCCGATCGGGCCGACGCCTTCGCGCGCGAGTCGGTCGGCCGCTGCCCCGTGCAGGTGGACCGCCGCGATCAGTGCCGGCTCGGGGGACCAGCCCTGGGCGAGCAGGCCAAGCACCAGGCCGGTCAGCACATCGCCCATGCCGGCGGTGGCCATGCCGGGATGGCCCGTGCCGTTGATGAACCAGCGCCCGTCGGGCGTCGCCACAAGGCTGCCGCAGCCCTTGAGCACGACCAGAGAGGCGTAGCGGTGGGCGAGCTCGAGGACGGCGGTGAGGCGATCGCGTTGTACGCTCGCGGTGTCGGTGCCGAGCAGGCGCGCGGCCTCGGCGGGATGCGGAGTGAGCAGGCTGGCGGACTGACGCGCGACCAGCGCCGCCTGTAGCGCGGGGTCGCGCCCGATGAGGTTGAGCGCGTCGGCGTCGAGCACCAGCGGATAGTCGGTGCCGAGCGCGGCGGTGAGCAGGGTGGCGGCCTCGGCGCCGGTGCCGAGACCGGGGCCGACCGCGAGCGCGGTGAGCTTTTCCGGCAGCTTGCGGGCCTGGCGCAGCATCAGCTCGGGGCGACCGGGGTCGACCGCGGGGCCGCCCGGGTCGAGCAGACCGACATAGACGCGGCCGCTGCCGACCCACAACGCCGCACGGCCGGCGAGGAGGGCGGCGCCGACCATGCCGGTGTCGCCCCCGAGCACCCCGGCGTCGCCGTGGCGACCCTTGTGGGTGTTCCGCGGGCGCGGCTGCAGCGAGGAGGCGAACAGCGCGGGGGTGATCGAATGGCCCAGCGGCGGCAGGCAGGCGGGACAGTCGAGGTCGAGGCGCTGGACCGAGATGTTGCCGCAATAGTCCGGGCCGTCGTTGGTGAGCAGGCCGGGCTTGAGCGCGATGAAGGTGGTGGTGTGGGTGGCGATGAAGGTGGTGCCGAGCGGCTGACCGGTATCGGCATCCAGCCCGCTCGGGATGTCGAGCGCCATGCGTGGCGCGGGCAGGGCATTGAGGCGGGCGATCCAGTCGGCGTAGAGGCCTTCGACCGGGCGGCCGAGGCCGATGCCGAAGAGCGCATCCACCACGAGCGCCCAGCCCGCCTCGGGCGGATCGGGCAGCTCGGTCAGCGGGCACCCGCCGGCGGCAAGATAGTCCGCATGGGCCTTGGCCGCGTCGGCGGGCAGCCTCGCCGGGTCGGCGGCAAGCAGCGCGATCACTTCACGTCCGGCCTGGCGCAGATGGCGGGCCATGACGAGGCCGTCGCCGCCGTTGTTGCCGGGGCCGCAGGCGATGAGAACCGGGCCTGGCCGGTCGAGGAGCAGGCGGACCGCATCCTCGGCGGCAGCGCGCCCGGCACGTTCCATCAGCGACGGGCGTGCGCTGCTGGCGAAGCGGTTCTCGATATCCCGTATGGCCGCGATCGGGTAGATGGGCTGCGCAGGCGTGAACATTGGGCGTCTCCGTGATCGAGGCGCCGATTCTACGGCCTGGACTTTCATGATGGTTGACGCTTATCGACCCGGACCTCGCGCACCTCGCCGATCTTGCCGTCTTCATCGGCCGACTCCAGCCTCACGGTGAAGCCCCACAGGCGGGCCAGATGCCTGAGCACTTCGTCGGCGGTCGCGTCGAGCGGCCGGCGCCGGTACTGCTGGTGGCGCAGGGTGAGCGAGCGGTCGCCGCGCAGATCGACGTTCCACACCTGGATGTTGGGCTCGCGCGCGCCGAGGTCGTATTGCGAGGACAGGATGGTGCGCAGCCGCGCGTAACCCTCGTCGTCGTGGATCGCCGACACCGCGAGCTTGTCCTTGCGGTCGTCATCGAGCACGGCGAAAAGGCGTAAGTCGCGCATCAGCTTGGGCGACAGGTACTGGGCGATGAAGCTCTCGTCCTTGAAGTTGCGCATCGCGAAGTCGAAGCTCTCGAGCCAGTCGGTCCCCGCCAGTTCAGGGAACCAGCGGCGGTCCTCTTCGGTGGGCGCGTCGCAGATGCGGCGGATGTCCTGCCACATCGAGAAGCCGAGCGCGTAGGGGTTGATGCCGTTGTACCAGCGGCTGTTGTAGGGCGGCTGTGCGATGACGTTGGTGTGAGATTGCAAAAACTCGAGCATGAAGCTGTCGGCGAGCAGGCCCTCGTCGTACAGGGTATGGAGCAGGGTGTAGTGCCAGAAGGTGGCCCAGCCCTCATTCATGACCTGGGTCTGGCGCTGGGGAAAGAAGTACTGGGCGATCTTGCGCACGATGCGAACGACCTCGCGCTGCCAGGGCTCGAGCAGCGGCGCGTTCTTCTCGATGAAGTAGAGCAGGTTCTCCTCGGGCTCGGGCGGGAAGCGCTTCTGCGCGACCGAGGATCCGGCGGCCGTCTCGTGCGCCGGCAGCGTGCGCCACAAGTCGTTGACCTGGCTCTGCAGGTACTCGGCGCGCTCCTGCTGGCGTAGCTTCTCCTTGGCGATCGACAGCGGCGCCGGACGGCGGTAGCGGTCCACGCCAAGGTTCATCAGCGCATGGCAGGAGTCGAGCAGCAGCTCGACTTCCTCCTCGCCGTAGCGCTCCTCGCACTGTGAAATATAGTTCCGCGCGAACACCAGGTAATCGATGATCGCCTCGGCGTCGGTCCAGGTTCGGAATAGATAGTTGCCCTTGAAGAAGCTGTTGTGGCCGTAGGCGGCGTGGGCGATCACCAGCCCCTGCATCGTCAGGGTGTTCTCCTCCATGAGGTAGGCGATGCAGGGGCTGGAGTTGATGACGATCTCGTAGGCCAGGCCCATCTGGCCGCGCCGGTAGCCCTTTTCGGTGGAAAGGAAATGCTTGCCGAACGACCAATGGTGGTAATTGACCGGCATCCCGACCGAGGCGTACGCGTCCATCATCTGCTCGGCGGTGATGATTTCGATCTGCACCGGGTAGGTGTCGAGCGCGTAGCCCTTTGCGACGCGGGCGATCTCGAGGTGGTAGCGCTCGATGCTCTCCAGCGTCCATTCGGAACCGGTGGGCAGCGGACGATGCGGGGGCGTGCGTGGCATCGGTGCGTTCATCAGGCGGTCGCCTTCCGGAAGAGTTCGCGGAATACGGGGTAGATGTCCCCCGGGGTCAGGATGCGCTGCATGGCGAAATTGTCGTGTTCGCCTGCGAGTTTCTGATACTCGCGCCACAGGTTCTGCGGTTCGCTCGAGGTGATCTCGATATAGGCGAAGTACTGGCACCAAGGCAGGATCTCGTCGCCGAGCAGCTTGCGGCACACCGGCGAGTCGTTGTCCCAGTTGTCGCCGTCGGAGGCCTGCGCACCGTAGATGTTCCACTGCCCGTTGCCATAGCGCTCGCGGATGATGTCGCGCATCAGCACCAGCGCGCTCGAGACCACCGTGCCGCCGGACTCGCGCGAGTGGAAGAACTCGTCCTCGTCGGTCTCCTTCGCCACCGTGTGGTGGCGGATGAAGACCAGCTCGATGTGCTCGTAGCTGCGGGTCAGGAACAGGTGCAGCAGCATGAAGAAACGCTTCGCGGTGGCCTTGCGCTCCTCGTCCATCGAGCCCGACACGTCCATCACGCAGAACATCACCGCCTGGGTGGTGGGGCGTGGCTCGCGGACGCGGTTGTTGTAGCGCAGGTCGAAGCTGTCGATGAAGGGGATCTGCTCGATGCGCGCACGCAGGCGCTCCATTTCGAGCCGGATCGTGCGCGCCTTGCGGCCGTCCTCGCCTTCTTCCGCTTCCTGATCCCCGAGCTCGTCGAGTTCGCGTTGCAGCTCCCGCAGCCGGGCCTGGCTGGGCGCCCCGAGCGCGAGCCGGCGACTGAGGGCACCCCGCATCGAACGCACGATGTTGATGTTGGCCGGCGTGCCGGAGGAGGTGAAGCCCGCCCGGCGGGTCTTGAAGTCGGTGATCGTCGCCAGCTGGGTGCGGACCAGGCGGGGCAGTTCGAGATCGTCGAAGAAGAGCTCGAGGAACTCGTCGCGCGAGAGCTGGAAGACGAAATCGTCCTCGTGCTCGCCGTCCTGGCTCGCCTTGCCCTTGCCGGCGCCTCCACCGCCCCCGCCGAGCGGTCGGGCCACGCGGTCGCCGGTGGCGAACTGGTCGTTGCCGCTGAACACCTGTTCCCAGACGCCGCCCCGACCGTGCTGGAAGCTCGGTTCGGACAGATCCTTGGTCGGGATCGATACCTGCTCGCCGGCGTCGAGGTCGCGGATCGAGCGCCCCTGGATCGCCTCCGCCACCGCCTTGCGGATCTGCTGGCGGAACCGACGCATGAAGCGCTGACGATTCACGGCGCTCTTGTTCCTGCTGTCGAAGCGACGATCGATGATGCGCATCATGGCGAACTCCCGGCGTCGGCCGCCAGCATCACGATGACTTGCGTACGCGCAGATACCATTCGCACAGCAGCCGTACCTGCTTCTCCGTATAGCCCTTCTCGATCATGCGATCGACGAAGTCCTGGTGCTTCTTCTGCTCGTCGGCGCTTGCCTTGGCATTGAAGCTGATCACCGGCAGCAGGTCCTCGGTGTTGGAGAACATCTTCTTCTCGATCACGGCGCGCAGCTTCTCGTAGGAGGTCCACGCCGGGTTGTGACCCTCGTGTTTGGCGCGCGCGCGCAATACGAAGTTGACCACCTCGTTGCGGAAGTCCTTCGGGTTGCTGATGCCGGCCGGCTTCTCGATCTTCTCGAGTTCGTCGTTGAGTGCGGCGCGGTCGAGGATCTCGCCGGTGTTCGGATCGCGGAACTCCTGGTCCTGGATCCAGAAGTCGGCATAGGTGACGTAGCGGTCGAAGATGTTCTGGCCGTACTCCGAGTAGCTTTCGAGGTAGGCGGTCTGGATCTCCTTGCCGATGAACTCGGCGTAGCGCGGCGCGAGGAACTCCTTGATGTAGCCGAGGTAGCGCTGCTCGGTCTCGGGGGGGAACTGCTCGGCCTCGATCTGCTGTTCGAGCACGTACATCAGGTGCACCGGGTTGGCGGCGACCTCGCGGTGGTCGAAGTTGAAGACCTTCGACAAGGCCTTGAAGGCGAAGCGGGTCGACAGGCCGGTCATGCCTTCGTCGACGCCGGCGTAGTCACGGTACTCCTGATAGCTCTTCGCCTTGGGGTCGGTGTCCTTCAGGTTCTCGCCGTCGTACACCCGCATCTTGGAGAAGATGCTCGAGTTTTCCGGTTCCTTCAGGCGCGACAGCACCGAGAACTGCGCCATCATCTTGAGCGTGTCGGGCGCGCAGGGCGCCTCCGACAGCGAGCTGTGAACGAGCAGCTTCTCGTAGATCCGGATCTCGTCGGACACCCGCAGGCAATAGGGCACCTTGACCGTGTAGATGCGGTCGAGGAAAGCCTCGTTATTCTTGTTGTTCTTGAAGGCCACCCATTCGGACTCGTTCGAGTGCGCCAGCACGATGCCGTCGAACGGAATCGCGCCGAAGCCCTCGGTACCCTTGTAGTTGCCCTCCTGCGTGGCGGTTAGCAGCGGGTGAAGCACCTTGATCGGCGCCTTGAACATCTCGACGAACTCGAGCAGGCCGCGGTTGGCCAGGCACAGACCACCCGAGTAACTGTAGGCATCGGGGTCGTCCTGCGAATACTGCTCGAGCTTGCGAATGTCGATCTTGCCGACGAGGGAGGAGATGTCCTGGTTGTTCTCGTCGCCCGGCTCGGTCTTGGCCACCGCCGTCTGGCGCAGCACCGAGGGGATGAGCCGCACAACGCGGAACTTGGTGATGTCGCCGCCGTATTCGTGCAGGCGCTTGACCGCCCACGGACTCATGATCGTGTTGAGGTAGCGGCGCGGGATGCCGTAATCGTCTTCGAGGATCCGCCCGTCCTCGTCGGCATCGAACAGCCCGAGCGGCGACTCGTTCACCGGCGAGCCCTTGACCGCGTAGAACGGCACCTTCTCGATCAGGCTCTTGAGCTTTTCGTCGAGCGAGGACTTGCCGCCGCCCACGGGGCCGAGCAGATAGAGGATCTGCTTCTTCTCCTCGAGGCCCTGAGCTGCGTGGCGGAAATAGGACACGATCTGCTCGATGACCTCTTCCATGCCGTAGAAGTCGCGAAAGGCCGGGTAGAGCTTCAGGACCTTGTTGGAGAAGATGCGTGACAGCCGCGGGTCGAGGCGGGTATCGACGAATTCGGGCTCGCCGATCGCCATCAACATACGCTCGGCAGCAGTGGCGTAGGCGGAGCGGTCGCTGCGGCACAGCTCGAGATACTCCTGCAGCGACAGCTCGTCTTCGCGGGCGGCCTCGTAGCGCGCCTGGTAGGCGTTGA
>NZ_MBFM01000003.1:638782-644011 GCF_001696715.1 Thauera phenolivorans
AGTTGCCCTCCTGCGTGGCGGTTAGCAGCGGGTGAAGCACCTTGATCGGCGCCTTGAACATCTCGACGAACTCGAGCAGGCCGCGGTTGGCCAGGCACAGACCACCCGAGTAACTGTAGGCATCGGGGTCGTCCTGCGAATACTGCTCGAGCTTGCGAATGTCGATCTTGCCGACGAGGGAGGAGATGTCCTGGTTGTTCTCGTCGCCCGGCTCGGTCTTGGCCACCGCCGTCTGGCGCAGCACCGAGGGGATGAGCCGCACAACGCGGAACTTGGTGATGTCGCCGCCGTATTCGTGCAGGCGCTTGACCGCCCACGGACTCATGATCGTGTTGAGGTAGCGGCGCGGGATGCCGTAATCGTCTTCGAGGATCCGCCCGTCCTCGTCGGCATCGAACAGCCCGAGCGGCGACTCGTTCACCGGCGAGCCCTTGACCGCGTAGAACGGCACCTTCTCGATCAGGCTCTTGAGCTTTTCGGCGAGCGAGGACTTGCCGCCGCCCACGGGGCCGAGCAGATAGAGGATCTGCTTCTTCTCCTCGAGGCCCTGAGCTGCGTGGCGGAAATAGGACACGATCTGCTCGATGACCTCTTCCATGCCGTAGAAGTCGCGAAAGGCCGGGTAGAGCTTCAGGACCTTGTTGGAGAAGATGCGTGACAGCCGCGGGTCGAGGCGGGTATCGACGAATTCGGGCTCGCCGATCGCCATCAACATACGCTCGGCAGCAGTGGCGTAGGCGGAGCGGTCGCTGCGGCACAGCTCGAGATACTCCTGCAGCGACAGCTCGTCTTCGCGGGCGGCCTCGTAGCGCGCCTGGTAGGCGTTGAAGATGCTCATCGGTGACCCTCCTTTGACTGCGCCGGCGTCTGCGCAGATATCGTCGGCCCGTGCCGCCTGTCATGCAAGGCCGCGTCCGGCTTCCTGTTTGCATGCCGGATCTGCAGTTGAGAGGGCTGGGCATGGGGTGGAGTTCCATCGCGGACGGGCATTATTTTGCGTGCGGCGCGCCTCTCGCCGGCGCGCCAGGAGAGCTGGAGGCAGGCCCTGCGCCCTGTGCTAGAATCGCCGATCCACGTTTAACGCGTTCGCGGACGCGGGGCCCGTTGCGGCGCGATGCGCTTCGGGATCGCAGGCGGGAACGGATAATTTCTTTGACTTGTCAGGACTGATTTGATGCAAACCAACCAGGAAGCCCGGAGCGCACTCGAGCGCCGCATCGACATGACCGTTTCCATGGCGGACGTCGAAAAGGAAGTGGAAGCCCGTCTCAAGCGCATGGCCCGCACCATCAAGATGCCCGGGTTCCGCCCGGGCAAGGTGCCGATGAAGATCGTCGCCCAGACGCATGGCGCCCAGGCGCGCTCGGAGGCGATCGGTGCCGCGGTGGAGCAGGCTTTCGGCGCGGCGGTGCGCGAGCAGCAGCTGCGCGTCGCCGGCTTCCCGCACATCGAACCGAAGGAAGCGGCGAATCCGGCCGAAGCATTGGAATTCACCGCGGTGTTCGAGGTCTATCCTGAAGTGGAGCCGGGTGATCTGTCGGCTCAGAAGATCGAACGTCCGGTGCTCGAGGTGGGCGAGGCCGAGGTCGAGAAGACGATCGACGTTCTGCGCAAGCAGCGTACGACCTTCGTCGATGCCGACCGTGCCGCGGAGGATGGCGACCGGGTGGTGATCGATTTCATCGGTCGCAAGGATGGCGAGCCCTTCGAGGGCGGTCAGGGTCAGGAATTCCCGTTCGTGATCGGCGCGGGATCGATGCTGAAGGATTTCGAAACGGCGGTGGCCGGCCTTAAGGCGGGCGAGACCAAGACCTTCGACATGACCTTCCCGGAGGATTATCACGCCCAGCAACTGGCCGGCCAGGCGGTGCAGTTCGAGATCACCGTGAAGAAGGTCGAGGCGCCGATGTTGCCGGAAGTCAACGCCGATTTTGCGAAGGCGCTCGGCGTGGCCGATGGCGACGTGGCCAAGCTGCGCGAGGAGGTGAAGACCAACCTCGAGCGTGAGGTCAAGCGCCGCATCCAGGCCCGCTTGAAGGAGCAGGTCATGAATGCGCTGCTCGAGGTGACGCCGATCGAGGTCCCGAAGGCACTGATCGATGCAGAATCGGGCCAGCTGGCCGAGAACGCGCGTCGCGATCTCGAGATGCGCGGGATGAAGACCAAGGACATTCCGGTCGAGCCGGCCTGGTTCGCCGAGCAGGCCGAACGTCGCGTCAAGCTGGGCCTGATCATGGCCGAGCTGGTGAAGAAGGCTGAGCTGCACGCCAAGCCCGAGCAGGTCCGTGCGCTGGTCGAGGAGATGGCTCAGAGCTACGAGGATCCGTCCGAGCTGGTACGTTGGTATTACGCCCAGCCGGACCGCCTGTCACAGGCCGAGGCGGTCGTGATCGAGGACAATGTCGTGGCCTGGGCGAGCGCGCAGGCACAGACCACCGACACGCCGGTGGCTTTCGACGAACTGATGGGCAACAACGCCGCCTAAGAAAGGAAACAGCTGATCATGAATCAAGGAACACCGCAGCACGGAAGCGCATGGGAGCCGGTCGGTCTCGGACTGGTTCCGATGGTGGTCGAACAGAGTGGTCGCGGCGAGCGTGCCTACGACATCTATTCGCGCCTGCTCAAGGAGCGCGTGGTGTTCCTGGTCGGTCCGGTGAATGACGTCACCGCCAACCTGATCGTGGCCCAGCTGCTCTTTCTCGAGTCGGAGAATCCCGACAAGGACATTCACTTCTACATCAATTCACCGGGAGGTTCGGTGTCTGCGGGGCTGGCCATCTACGACACCATGCAGTTCATCAAGCCCCACGTCAGCACCCTTTGCATCGGCCAGGCCGCGAGCATGGGTGCCTTTCTTCTCACCGCTGGCGAGAAAGGCAAGCGATATGCGCTGCCGAATTCGCGGGTGATGATTCATCAGCCGCTGGGCGGCTTCCAGGGTCAGGCCTCGGATATCGAGATCCACGCACGTGAGATCCTTTATCTGCGCGGCCGACTCAACGAGATGCTTTCCCAGCACACCGGCCAGCCGATCGAGCGCATCGAGAAGGACACGGATCGCGACAACTTCATGTCCGGTGCCGCCGCGGTGGAATACGGACTGATCGACAAGGTGCTGACCTCGCGCGCAGACACCTGAACCAGGAGAACCCGACCATGACGGACAAAAAGTCGGCCGGCGAAAAGCTGCTCTACTGCTCCTTCTGCGGCAAGAGCCAGCACGAGGTGCGCAAGCTGATTGCTGGCCCCTCGGTTTTCATTTGCGACGAATGCATCGAGCTGTGCAACGACATCATCCGGGATGAGATCGTTGGCGCGATCGAGGCCGGCGACGACAAGGAGAAGCTGCCGACGCCGAAGGAAATCTGCGAGCTCCTCGATCAGTACGTGATCGGCCAGGCCCAGGCGAAGCGTAACCTCTCGGTGGCGGTGTACAACCACTACAAGCGTCTGCGTCACCTTTCCGGCAAGAGCGACGATGTCGAGCTCACGAAGAGCAACATTCTGCTGATCGGCCCCACGGGCTCCGGCAAGACCTTGCTCGCGCAGACCCTGGCGCGCCTTCTCAACGTACCCTTCGTGATGGCCGACGCGACCACTCTGACCGAAGCCGGCTACGTCGGAGAGGACGTCGAGAACATCATTCAGAAGTTGCTGCAGAAGTGCGAGTACGACATCGACAAGGCGCAGCAGGGCATCATCTACATCGACGAGATCGACAAGATCTCGCGCAAGTCGGACAACCCGTCGATCACGCGCGACGTGTCCGGTGAAGGCGTTCAGCAAGCGCTGCTGAAGCTGATCGAGGGTACGATCGCATCGATTCCGCCGCAGGGCGGGCGCAAGCACCCGAACCAGGATTTCATCCAGGTGGACACCACCAACGTGCTCTTCATTTGCGGCGGCGCCTTCGATGGCCTCGACAAGGTCATCCGCAACCGCACCGAGAAGGCGGGCATCGGCTTCGGTGCCGAGGTGAAGAGTCGGGATAGCAAGAATCTTACCGACACCTTCCGTCAGGTCGAGCCGGAGGATCTGGTCAAGTTCGGACTGATCCCGGAGTTTGTCGGCCGACTGCCGGTCGTGGCCGCCCTGCAGGAACTCGACGAGGAAGCCCTTGTGCGCATCCTGGTGGAGCCGAAGAACGCCCTCATCAAGCAGTATGAAAAACTGTTCTCGATGGAAGGGGTCGATCTCGAAATCCGGCCCGCCGCACTGCAGGCGGTCGCGCGCAGGGCGATCACGCGCAAGACCGGCGCCCGCGGCCTGCGCTCGATCCTCGAGGCGGCGCTGCTCGACATCATGTACGAGTTGCCGACGCTCGAGGGTGTGGAGAAGGTGGTGGTGGACGAGAACACGATCGATGAGGGCGCCAAGCCCCTGCTGATCTACGCCGAGCAGCAAAAGGTTTCCGGGTCCAATTGAGCCCGGAGCAGCGCCCGCTTGAATTTCCAGGTCACGCCCGCATATGGTCGTGACCTTTCGGATAAGGAAAATTGAAATGTCGGGTCCTGCTGACCTCCCCAACGAGCAAATGGAACTACCGCTGCTTCCGCTGCGCGACGTGGTGGTGTTTCCGCACATGGTTATCCCGCTGTTCGTCGGGCGACCCAAGTCGATCAAGGCGCTCGAACTCGCCATGGAGGCGGGCAAGCACATCCTGCTGGTGGCGCAGAAATCGGCCGCCAAGGACGAGCCCGCGGTCGAAGACCTCTATTCGACCGGTTGCGTGGCGAACATCCTGCAGATGCTCAAGCTGCCCGACGGCACGATCAAGGTGCTGGTCGAGGGCGTGCAGCGCGCGCGAATCGACGAGGTCGAGGACCAGAAGGAGTATTTCGACTGCAAGGTGACCCCTGTCCCGCTGCCGGCAGCCGAGGGTACCGAGCTCGAGGCGATGCGCCGCGCGATCATCGCCCAGTTCGACCAGTACGTTAAGCTCAACAAGAAGATTCCGCCGGAAATCCTCAGCTCGCTGGCCGGTATCGAGGAAGCGGGCCGGCTGGCCGACACGATCGCAGCGCACCTGCCGCTCAAGCTGGAGCAGAAGCAGGAAGTGCTGGAGATGTTCGACGCCGCCGATCGCCTCGAAAAGTTGCTTTCACAGCTGGAGACCGAGCTCGACATCCTGCAGGTGGAAAAGCGTATCCGCGGGCGCGTGAAGCGTCAGATGGAGAAGAGCCAGCGCGAGTACTACCTGAACGAGCAGGTAAAGGCGATCCAGAA
>NZ_MBFM01000003.1:644021-649317 GCF_001696715.1 Thauera phenolivorans
TCAGGTCGAGCCGGAGGATCTGGTCAAGTTCGGACTGATCCCGGAGTTTGTCGGCCGACTGCCGGTCGTGGCCGCCCTGCAGGAACTCGACGAGGAAGCCCTTGTGCGCATCCTGGTGGAGCCGAAGAACGCCCTCATCAAGCAGTATGAAAAACTGTTCTCGATGGAAGGGGTCGATCTCGAAATCCGGCCCGCCGCACTGCAGGCGGTCGCGCGCAGGGCGATCACGCGCAAGACCGGCGCCCGCGGCCTGCGCTCGATCCTCGAGGCGGCGCTGCTCGACATCATGTACGAGTTGCCGACGCTCGAGGGTGTGGAGAAGGTGGTGGTGGACGAGAACACGATCGATGAGGGCGCCAAGCCCCTGCTGATCTACGCCGAGCAGCAAAAGGTTTCCGGGTCCAATTGAGCCCGGAGCAGCGCCCGCTTGAATTTCCAGGTCACGCCCGCATATGGTCGTGACCTTTCGGATAAGGAAAATTGAAATGTCGGGTCCTGCTGACCTCCCCAACGAGCAAATGGAACTACCGCTGCTTCCGCTGCGCGACGTGGTGGTGTTTCCGCACATGGTTATCCCGCTGTTCGTCGGGCGACCCAAGTCGATCAAGGCGCTCGAACTCGCCATGGAGGCGGGCAAGCACATCCTGCTGGTGGCGCAGAAATCGGCCGCCAAGGACGAGCCCGCGGTCGAAGACCTCTATTCGACCGGTTGCGTGGCGAACATCCTGCAGATGCTCAAGCTGCCCGACGGCACGATCAAGGTGCTGGTCGAGGGCGTGCAGCGCGCGCGAATCGACGAGGTCGAGGACCAGAAGGAGTATTTCGACTGCAAGGTGACCCCTGTCCCGCTGCCGGCAGCCGAGGGTACCGAGCTCGAGGCGATGCGCCGCGCGATCATCGCCCAGTTCGACCAGTACGTTAAGCTCAACAAGAAGATTCCGCCGGAAATCCTCAGCTCGCTGGCCGGTATCGAGGAAGCGGGCCGGCTGGCCGACACGATCGCAGCGCACCTGCCGCTCAAGCTGGAGCAGAAGCAGGAAGTGCTGGAGATGTTCGACGCCGCCGATCGCCTCGAAAAGTTGCTTTCACAGCTGGAGACCGAGCTCGACATCCTGCAGGTGGAAAAGCGTATCCGCGGGCGCGTGAAGCGTCAGATGGAGAAGAGCCAGCGCGAGTACTACCTGAACGAGCAGGTAAAGGCGATCCAGAAGGAACTCGGGGAGGGCGAGGATGGAGCCGACCTCGAGGAGATGGACAAGAAGATCAAGTCCGCGGGCATGCCGAAGGAGGCGCTGGCGAAGGCCGAGGCCGAGTTCAAGAAGCTGCGCCTGATGTCGCCTATGTCTGCCGAAGCGACGGTGGTGCGGAACTACATCGACACCCTGCTGGCGCTGCCGTGGAAAAAGAAATCCCGCGTCAGCAAGGATCTCACCGCGGCCGAGAAGGTGCTCGACCAGGACCACTACGGTCTGGAGCGGGTCAAGGAGCGCATCCTCGAGTACCTCGCGGTTCAGCAGAGGGTCGACAAGGTGAAGGCGCCGATACTTTGCCTCGTCGGGCCTCCGGGCGTGGGCAAGACCTCGTTGGGGCAGTCGATTGCCAAGGCGACCAACCGCAAGTTCATTCGCATGGCGCTCGGTGGCGTGCGCGACGAGGCCGAGATTCGCGGCCACCGGCGCACCTACATCGGATCGATGCCGGGCAAGATCCTGCAGAGCATGAGCAAGGTCGGGGTCAAGAACCCGCTGTTCCTGCTCGACGAGGTGGACAAGCTCGGGATGGACTTCCGCGGAGATCCGTCGTCGGCCCTGCTCGAAGTGCTTGATCCCGAACAGAACCACACCTTCTCGGACCACTACGTCGAGGTGGATTTCGATCTGTCCGAGGTGATGTTCGTCGCCACCGCCAATACGCTGAACATTCCCGCCGCGCTGCTCGATCGCATGGAGGTCATCCGGCTCTCCGGTTACACGGAGGACGAAAAGGTCAACATCGCCTCGCGCTACCTGGTGCCGAAGCAGATGAAGAACAATGGCCTCAAGGCGGGCGAGCTGACCGTCACGGAGGACGCATTGCGCGACATCGTCCGCTACTACACGCGTGAAGCCGGTGTTCGCAGCATGGAGCGCGAGATCTCCAAGATCTGCCGCAAGGTCGTGAAGGCGCTCGTTCTCAAGGAGGGCGGCAGTAAGGTGGTGGTCGATTCGAGCAATATCGACAAGTATCTGGGCGTGCGCAAGTACAGCTTCGGCGTCGCGGAGATGCAGAATCAGGTCGGGCAGGTCACGGGTCTGGCGTGGACAGAGGTGGGGGGCGAGTTGCTGACGATCGAGGCCGTCGCCCTTCCGGGCAAGGGCAAGGTCATGACCACCGGCAAGCTCGGCGAGGTCATGCAGGAATCGATCCAGGCTGCGTTGTCGGTGGTGCGCAAGCGTTCGCGCTCCCTCGGCATCGAGGACGACTTCTATCAGAAGAACGACCTCCACATCCACCTGCCTGAGGGTGCAATTCCCAAGGACGGGCCGTCCGCCGGTATCGCGATCGCCACTGCTCTGGTGTCGGTGCTCACCGGTATCCCCGTGCGTTGCGACATTGCGATGACCGGCGAGATCACCTTGCGCGGCGAGGTGCTGGCGATCGGCGGGCTGAAGGAGAAGCTTCTTGCCGCGGTGCGTGGAGGCATCGGGATGGCGCTGATTCCCGACGAAAACGTCAAGGATCTGGTCGAGATTCCGGACAACATCAAGAACGCGCTCGAGATCGTGCCGGTGAAGTGGTTCGATCAGGTGCTCGAGCGCGCACTGGAGCGCAAGCCCGAAGCGTTGCCGGACGAGCCGCTTCCCGCGGCCGTCAAGGTCGCGTCCGAAGACGCGGGATCGGCCGCGGCGAGCCCGCGGACGCACTAGTCGGTGTAGCCGCTGAGCAGATCGGATCGAGATTCAGGCAGTCGTCGGTTTCGGCATTGGTTCGAGACTAGGGGTGAGCAGGGCGCGCTTCGGTGCGCCTTGTCGCCGACTGGCAAAGGTTTCCGTCTTGCGATATATTCAGCGGCTTGCCAGATCGGACGCGTAAAATCAAAAGATCTGTCGGGGGTGCTTAGCTCAGTTGGTAGAGCGCTAGCCTTACAAGCTGGATGTCGGCGGTTCGAGCCCGTCAGCACCCACCATGCGTGAAAGAAGCCAGGCGCGGTCCTGGCTTTTTTTCTGGTGCGCCCAGCATGGGCGCACTCCTGCGGGTGCAAGTCCCGCCGTAAGTTGATCACAGCGAACGAAGCTAAGCGCAAC
The DNA here is from genome assembly GCF_001696715.1 of Thauera phenolivorans. Taxonomy (GTDB): domain Bacteria; phylum Pseudomonadota; class Gammaproteobacteria; order Burkholderiales; family Rhodocyclaceae; genus Thauera; species Thauera phenolivorans. The sequence continues at coordinate 647,306 of NZ_MBFM01000003.1, forward strand.
TGCGCGAGGGTGACCGAGCGTGGGGAGGAAGCGTGGAGCGTAAGCTGCGAGCCGATGAACAAGAATCGGATAGAAGGCGCTGCCGAGCAGGGCGAGCGGGCCAGAAACCGCGAAGCTCTCGTGATCAAGGCGAAGTGGCGTAGATCCGGCGGTTGTGCAGCGAAGGAGTGCGTTCTTACCTGGGGAGATCTCGCCTTGTGCCTGAAAGGGCGACGGTGCCACACCGGAGCGAGGAGTCAGCCGAGGCCGTAGTAGCCGCTGGTTTGGGGCGAAGGGCCGAACGAGTAGGAGGGCCGAAGGCCGTGTCGCTCGGACGTGCAGTGCATCAGAAGCCCGGCGAGCCGGGGCGCAATGCGGGAGAGCGAGGTGAAGCCGAGCTCGAAGCGGTGCGTGATGAAGCACGAACGGCGCGGCGCGCAACTGGAAGCCCGGGGCGAGATGGCCTGCTTGCGCAGGCGCTCGCGAGCGCGAATATGGTTCTGGCGTGGAAACGCGTCAAAGCTAATCGCGGCAGTGCTGGGGCGGATGGGTTGTCGATTGCCGAGACGGCGGAGTACCTGAGAATGCACTGGCCCCGGATTCGGGAATCCTTGCTCGATGGCAGCTACCGGCCCGTGCCGGTGCGCTGCGTCCAGATTCCGAAGGCCGATGGCGGGGTGCGCGAACTGGGGATTCCGACGGTGACGGATCGGCTGATCCAGCAAGCCCTGCTGCAAGTCTTGCAGCCCATCATTGATCCGACGTTCTCCGAACACAGCTATGGCTTCCGGCCGGGACGCCGTGCGCACGACGCGGTGCTCGATGCACAGCGCTACGTGCAGGACGGCTACCGGGTAGTGGTCGATGTGGATCTGGAGAAGTTCTTCGACCGGGTCAATCACGACATCCTGATGGAACGGTTGGCGAGGCGAATCGACGATAAAGCCGTGCTGCGGCTGGTTCGTCGTTACCTCGTGGCCGGGATTCTGGATGGCGGGGTGCTCATCGAGCGGTACGAGGGCACGCCGCAAGGCGGGCCGCTCTCGCCGCTGTTGGCCAATGTGCTGCTCGACGAGGTGGATCGGGAACTGGAGCGACGTGGCCACCGCTTCGTGCGCTACGCCGACGACTGCAACGTGTATGTGTGCAGTCGCCGCGCAGGTGAACGGGTGCTGGAAGGGTTGCGCAAGCTCTACGACCGACTCCATCTGAAGATCAACGAGGCCAAGACGGCGGTGGCGTCGGCGACCGGTCGCAAGCTTCTGGGCTACGAACTGTGGCGCAGTGCGGGCGACCGGATCAAATGCGCGGTCGCCTACAAGGCGTTGGAGACCTTCAAACAACGCATCCGGGAAATGACGCGTCGCTCGGGCGGGCGCAGCCTGCCGGAGGTCGCCGAACGACTGCGGGCCTACATGCCGGGCTGGAAGGCGTACTTCCAGCTTGCGCAGACACCCAAGGTGTTCCGCGAACTCGACGAGTGGATCCGACACCGGCTGCGTGCCGTGCAGCTCAAGCACTGGCGTCGGGGTACGACGATGTATCGGGAATTGTTGGCGCTGGGCGCCTCGCAAGCGGATGCCCGCAGGGTGGCCGCGAACAGTCGGTGCTGGTGGCGTAACAGCCGCATGGCGCTGAACCGAGCGATGCCCATCGCCTACTTCGACCGGCTTGGCGTGCCTCGGCTCTCATGACCTCAACTGCTCGAACCGCCCGGTGCGGACCCGCATGCCGGGTGGTGTGGGAGGGGATCGGTCAGGTAACCTGACCGCCCCTATCCCGATCCTGTTCGGCGTCGTCGCAGGGTGTTCAGGGGCAGTCGTGGCGGGAAGTTGTCTTTTTTCTTGCGCGTTTGGTTTGGGTGTCTATAATGCGCAGCTTCTTTCGTCGCTGCGGTGATTTATCTGCGGTGGGGGGGGGGTGGAAGGGGGTTGGTTCTGTCGGTGGGGCTTTGGCGGTTGTGCTGAAGAATTTACCGGTTGGGGCTTGACGGGGTGGTTTGATCTGCTCATAATCTCGCTTCTTCGCTGCAC
>NZ_MBFM01000004.1:0-88477 GCF_001696715.1 Thauera phenolivorans
CGAAATACCCGCCGCAGCTCCGAGAAGCCCAGCGACTTCCACAGCTCGGTCAGCGCCCACACGTTACCGAGCGCGCGCGCGGACTCGAACGACACCGTGGGCGCCGGCGGCTTGGCGCCCATCGGCGCGCGGCCGGTGATCTTCAGCAGGCCGTTGATGACCGCGTCGAGCGACCCATCGACCTGTTCGGCGCGGCCGAGCGTGGCGACGGTGCGCTTCTTTACCCGTCCAGCCTCGTCGCGGTAGGACTCGACGAGTTGGACGTAGCGGCGACCTCCGGAGGTGGTGAGCTTGACGTGCATGATGCCGCCACTTTAACCACCTAAGAAGCGCCGTCAAGCTTGAGGGTGGCTGTTACAAACGTGCCACCACAGCGCTTTTGCGATCGCGGCCGTCAAACCCGCGCCGGCGCTGGAGGCACTTTCCGAAAAGGGGCGAAAATCGGGGTGAAGTGTCGAACCTCGGGGTCCAGGGCGGTGTCGCACTCACCCGGGCGCAGTTCGACGCGCTGGTGCTCGGGCTGCCATGGCAGCGGCTGGGCGACGGCGGTGTGATCCGGACACTCTGAACACGCGCTATCGGCGGATGCCCCGATGGTGGCGGAGGCGTGCATCGGACATGATCGATCCATGCCGCTGCCCGCCGACCTCGATCAACTGGATGCCGACGCCTTGCGTCGCCTGCTCATCGAGCAGGAGCGCGAACTCGTGTGGCGTCAGACCAAGATCGAGCGGCTCACGCATGAGCTGGCGCTGCACAAGCGTCATCGCTTCGGCGTGAGGACCGAGCGCCTGTCCACCGAGCAGGTGCAGCTCTTCGAGGAGACCGCCGAGGCCGATCTTGCGGCGATGAGCGAAGAGCTCGAGCAACTCCAGCCCAGTGTCGGCACGTCGACGCCCAAGGGCCAGGCCCGACGCAAGCCGCTGCCGCCCGAGCTGCCGCGCACCGAGATCCGTCACGAACCCGACTCGACCACCTGCGCCTGCGGCTGCCAGATGCGCCGCATCGGCGAGGACGTCGCCGAGAAGCTCGACTACACCCCGGGCCGCTTCACCGTCGAGCGCCACATCCGGGGTAAGTGGGCGTGCGCGGCGTGCGAGACCCTCGTGCAGGCGCCGGTACCGGCGTACATCATCGACAAGGGCATTCCCACCGCCGGCTTGCTCGCCCAGGTGCTGGTGGCCAAGTATCAGGACCATCTGCCGCTCTACCGGCAGGAAAGCATCTTCGGTCGGGCCGGGTTGGCGATCCCGCAGTCGACGTTGGCCCAGTGGGTGGGCCAGAGCGGCGTACACCTGCAGCCGCTAGTCGAGGCGCTCAAGGCCGACGTGCTGGCGCACCCCGTGCTGCACGCGGACGAGACCCCGGTGGCGATGCTCGATCCGGGTGCGGGCAAGACCCACCGCGCCTACCTGTGGTCCTACAGCGTCGGCGCGTTCGATCCGATCAAGGCGGTCGTCTACGACTTCGCCGACAGCCGCGCGGGCCGTCATGCCCAGGCGTTTCTGGGCGACTGGCGCGGCACGCTGATCTGCGACGACTACGCCGGCTACAAGGCGCTGATCGCCCTGGGGGTAACCGAAGCCGGCTGCATGGCGCACGCGCGGCGCAAGTTCTTCGATCTCGCTGCCCAGGGCCAGAGCCAGATCGCCAGCGAGGCGCTCGAGGCCATTGCCCAGCTCTACGGTGTCGAACGCGAAGCGGCGGAACTCGACATCGACGCCCGGCAGCGCTTGCGGGAAGCGAAGGCCCGCCCCATTCTCGAACGCCTGCATGCGTGGCTGCTCGCGCGCCGCACCCAGGTTCCCAACGGCTCGGGCATCGCGCGCGCCATCGACTACAGCCTCAAGCGCTGGGCTGCGCTCACGTACTACGTGGGCGACGGTCGGGTACCCATCGACAACAACTGGATCGAGAACCAGATCCGGCCGATTGCGCTCGGGCGCAAGAACTGGCTCTTCGCGGGCAGCCTGCGGGCGGGCCAGCGTGCCGCTGCGATCATGAGCCTGATTCAGTCCGCGCGGCTCAATGGCCACGAGCCCTTTGCGTATCTTAAGGATGTGCTCGAACGGCTGCCGACGCAGCCCTACAGCAGGATTGGGGAGTTGCTGCCGCATCGCTGGCAGCCGGTCGCCTGCGCCTGAGCGAAACGGCAAGACGGGTTCGCCGGGTGCTTACGGTACGGCTGCTTCCGCAGTCTTCGTCCTGAAGCGATTCGTAGACGGCCGACGCCCGATCCATTGATGAGATGGATCGGGCGCGGGAGGGATGGGGTTAGTCTGACGATGACCTACTTTCGCGAGGGCAATCCTGACTATCATCGGCGCGCACCTGTTTCACGGTCCTGTTCGGGATGGGAAGGCGTGGTACCGGGTGGCTATGGTCGTCAGACTTTGACTTGTCCGCCAGGGGGGGGGTTTTCCCCGTGGCGCAAATTGGGAAGGAGGTGTTGTTGCGTTGTTGTGTGATTGTTCAGGCGAGTGTTGCCTGTATAAGGTTATAGGATCAAGCCTCACGGGCAATTAGTATGGGTTAGCTTAACGTGTTGCCACGCTTCCACACCCCACCTATCAACGTGGTGGTCTTCCACGACCCTTCAGGGGGCTCGAGGCCCCGGGGAAGTCTCATCTTGAGGCGAGTTTCCCGCTTAGATGCTTTCAGCGGTTATCTCTTCCGCACATAGCTACCCGGCGATGCGACTGGCGTCACAACCGGTACACCAGCGGTGCGTCCACTCCGGTCCTCTCGTACTAGGAGCAGGCCCTCTCAAACTTCCAGCGCCCACGGCAGATAGGGACCAAACTGTCTCACGACGTTTTAAACCCAGCTCACGTACCACTTTAAATGGCGAACAGCCATACCCTTGGGACCGGCTACAGCCCCAGGATGTGATGAGCCGACATCGAGGTGCCAAACTCCGCCGTCGATGTGAACTCTTGGGCGGAATCAGCCTGTTATCCCCAGAGTACCTTTTATCCGTTGAGCGATGGCCCTTCCATACAGAACCACCGGATCACTATGACCTGCTTTCGCACCTGCTCGACGTGTGGGTCTCGCAGTCAAGCCACCTTTTGCCATTGCACTATCAGTACGATGTCCGACCGTACCTAGGTGACCTTCGTACTCCTCCGTTACCTTTTGGGAGGAGACCGCCCCAGTCAAACTGCCCACCATGCACTGTTCCCGACCCGGATTCACGGGCCTGGGTTAGAACCTCGACGACACCAGGGTGGTATTTCAAGGTTGGCTCCACCGGAACTGGCGTCCCGGTTTCAAAGCCTCCCACCTATCCTACACAAGTCCCGTCAAAGTCCAATGCAAAGCTACAGTAAAGGTTCATGGGGTCTTTCCGTCTAGCCGCGGGGAGATTGCATCTTCACAACCATGTCAACTTCGCTGAGTCTCAGGAGGAGACAGTGTGGCCATCGTTACGCCATTCGTGCAGGTCGGAACTTACCCGACAAGGAATTTCGCTACCTTAGGACCGTTATAGTTACGGCCGCCGTTTACCGGGGCTTCGATCAAGAGCTTGCACCCCATCACTTAACCTTCCGGCACCGGGCAGGCGTCACACCCTATACGTCCACTTTCGTGTTTGCAGAGTGCTGTGTTTTTAATAAACAGTCGCAGCCACCGATTCTCTGCGGCCCCTTCGCCCTTCGGCTGTTCGCCTACAAGCTAACGGGGCATACCTTCTCCCGAAGTTACGGTATCAATTTGCCGAGTTCCTTCTCCTGAGTTCTCTCAAGCGCCTTGGTATACTCTACCAGCCCACCTGTGTCGGTTTGCGGTACGGTCACGCCATGACTGAAGCTTAGAGGCTTTTCTTGGAAGCAGGGTATCAGCTACTTCGGATCCGAGGATCCTCGTCATCACGCCTTGGCTCAGCCCGACGGATTTGCCTATCGGGCACGCCTACACGCTTAAACCGGGACGTCCAACACCCGGCCAGCCTAACCTTCTCCGTCCCCCCATCGCATCATGGCCTGGTACAGGAATATTGACCTGTTTCCCATCGACTACGCATTTCTGCCTCGCCTTAGGGGCCGACTCACCCTGCGCCGATGAACGTTGCGCAGGAAACCTTGGGCTTACGGCGAGGGTGCTTTTCACACCCTTTATCGCTACTCATGTCAGCATTCGCACTTCCGATACCTCCAGCATCCCTTACGAGACACCTTCGCAGGCCTACGGAACGCTCCCCTACCACGTGTCAAAGACACATCCGCAGCTTCGGTTCATGGCTTGAGCCCCGTTACATCTTCCGCGCAGGACGACTCGACTAGTGAGCTATTACGCTTTCTTTAAAGGATGGCTGCTTCTAAGCCAACCTCCTAGCTGTCTGTGCCTTCCCACCTCGTTTACCACTTAGCCATGTATTTGGGACCTTAGCTGGCGGTCTGGGTTGTTTCCCTCTTGACAACGGACGTTAGCACCCGCTGTCTGTCTGCCGTATATCACTTTGCGGTATTCGGAGTTTGCTATCGCGGGGTAGATCGCAATGACCCCCCCAACGATTACAGTGCTCTACCCCCGCAAGTGTCCGTACGACGCACTACCTAAATAGTTTTCGGGGAGAACCAGCTATTTCCGGATTTGTTTAGCCTTTCACCCCTATCCACAGCTCATCCCCTAATTTTTCAACATTAGTGGGTTCGGACCTCCAGTGCGTGTTACCGCACCTTCATCCTGGCCATGGATAGATCATCCGGTTTCGGGTCTACGCCCAGCAACTGAAGCGCCCTTATCAGACTCGCTTTCGCTACGCCTCCCCTATTCGGTTAAGCTCGCTACTGAACGTAAGTCGCTGACCCATTATACAAAAGGTACGCAGTCACCCCTCAAGGAGGCTCCTACTGTTTGTATGCATGCGGTTTCAGGATCTATTTCACTCCCCTCCCGGGGTTCTTTTCGCCTTTCCCTCACGGTACTGGTTCACTATCGGTCGATCACGAGTATTTAGCCTTGGAGGATGGTCCCCCCATCTTCAGACAGGATTTCTCGTGCCCCGCCCTACTTGTCGCACGCTCAGACCCGCCACCTGGTTTTCGCATACGGGGCTATCACCCATATCGCCGGACTTTCCAGACCGTTTTGCTAACCTGATGGTTTAGTCGTGCAGGCTCTTCCGCGTTCGCTCGCCACTACTTGCGGAATCTCGGTTGATTTCTTTTCCTCGAGCTACTTAGATGTTTCAGTTCGCTCGGTTCGCCTCCACTGGCCTATGTATTCAGCCAGGGATGACCCTTAACGGGCCGGGTTTCCCCATTCGGACATCGTGGGATCAAAGCTCTATTGCCAGCTCCCCCACGCTTTTCGCAGGCTTACACGTCCTTCATCGCCTGTGATCGCCAAGGCATCCACCACATGCACTTAGTCGCTTGATCCTATAACCTTAGACCCTCTCATCGAAGGCCCAGCCTATAGGCTAACTCGCTTGTGTGGTGACCTTCGTCGCTGACAAGCACGAAAGCCACCGATGCAATCACACAACATGCAGCGCACACCGGCTCGATGCACGCTACACACCTTCTTCCAATTTGTTAAAGAGCCTACTGCCGAAACACCGCTTCACGCAGCGTCCCAAGAAGTAAGCCATGCCGACCCAACGATCGGCAGGGCTTACTTCTCGCACCTCGAGCACCCCACACGCGCCGCCACACACACGACACGCACTGGTGGAGCTGGTCGGGATCGAACCGACGACCTACGGCTTGCAAAGCCGCCGCTCTCCCAGCTGAGCTACAGCCCCCCGTGTCTTGCGTCGAACAACCAATCCCTTGGTGGGTCTGGTTGGGTTCGAACCAACGACCCCCGCCTTATCAAGACGGTGCTCTAACCAGCTGAGCTACAGACCCGCTACACCTCGAGGCCTATGGGCCTGAACAACCGATAAGTTGTGGATACTTGATCACCGCGGCTTCTTCTCTTGAAAGGAGGTGATCCAGCCGCACCTTCCGATACGGCTACCTTGTTACGACTTCACCCCAGTCATGAATCTCACCGTGGTAAGCGCCCTCCCGAAGGTTAAGCTACCTACTTCTGGTGAAACCCACTCCCATGGTGTGACGGGCGGTGTGTACAAGACCCGGGAACGTATTCACCGCAGCATGCTGATCTGCGATTACTAGCGATTCCGACTTCACGTAGTCGAGTTGCAGACTACGATCCGGACTACGATCGGCTTTGTGGGATTGGCTCCACCTCGCGGCTTGGCAACCCTCTGTACCGACCATTGTATGACGTGTGAAGCCCTACCCATAAGGGCCATGAGGACTTGACGTCATCCCCACCTTCCTCCGGTTTGTCACCGGCAGTCTCACTAGAGTGCCCAACCAAATGATGGCAACTAGTGACAAGGGTTGCGCTCGTTGCGGGACTTAACCCAACATCTCACGACACGAGCTGACGACAGCCATGCAGCACCTGTGTTCTGGCTCCCGAAGGCACCCTCGGCTCTCACCAAGGTTCCAGACATGTCAAGGGTAGGTAAGGTTTTTCGCGTTGCATCGAATTAATCCACATCATCCACCGCTTGTGCGGGTCCCCGTCAATTCCTTTGAGTTTTAACCTTGCGGCCGTACTCCCCAGGCGGTCGACTTCACGCGTTAGCTGCGTCACTCAGTGCATTGCTGCTCCGAACGACTAGTCGACATCGTTTAGGGCGTGGACTACCAGGGTATCTAATCCTGTTTGCTCCCCACGCTTTCGTGCATGAGCGTCAGTACAGGCCCAGGGGGCTGCCTTCGCCATCGGTGTTCCTCCTGATATCTACGCATTTCACTGCTACACCAGGAATTCCACCCCCCTCTACCGTACTCTAGCCTGCCAGTCACAAGCGCAGTTCCCAGGTTAAGCCCGGGGATTTCACACCTGTCTTAGCAAACCGCCTGCGCACGCTTTACGCCCAGTAATTCCGATTAACGCTCGCACCCTACGTATTACCGCGGCTGCTGGCACGTAGTTAGCCGGTGCTTCTTAGTCCGGTACCGTCATCCACATCCTATATTAGAGAATGCGATTTCTTCCCGGCCGAAAGAGCTTTACAACCCGAAGGCCTTCTTCACTCACGCGGCATGGCTGGATCAGGCTTGCGCCCATTGTCCAAAATTCCCCACTGCTGCCTCCCGTAGGAGTCTGGGCCGTGTCTCAGTCCCAGTGTGGCTGATCATCCTCTCAGACCAGCTACGGATCGTCGCCTTGGTGAGCCTTTACCCCACCAACTAGCTAATCCGACATCGGCCGCTCCAATCGCGCGAGGTCCCGAAAGATCCCCCGCTTTCCCCCTCAGGGCGTATGCGGTATTAGCCACGCTTTCGCGTAGTTATCCCCCACGACATGGGCACGTTCCGATGCATTACTCACCCGTTCGCCACTCGCCGGCAGGCCGAAGCCCCCGCTGCCGTTCGACTTGCATGTGTAAAGCATGCCGCCAGCGTTCAATCTGAGCCAGGATCAAACTCTTAAGTTCAATCCAGCAAAGTACTCAAAATACTGACTTACAGTATGAGCACTCGATCCTTGCGAAACAAAACTGCACAAACGCAGCTTCACCGCAGCAACCAAGCACCCACACTTATCGGTTGTTCATCTTTTTAAAGAACCGCCGCAACCCGTGCAGCGAAGAAGCGAGATTATGAGCAGATCAAACCACCCCGTCAAGCCCCAACCGGTAAATTCTTCAGCGCAACCGCCAAAGCCCCACCGACAGAACCAACCCCCTTCCACCCCCCCCGCACCGCAGATAAATCACCGCAGCGACGAAAGAAGCTGCGCATTATAGACACGGGAAAACGCACGTCAAGCGTCCGATCCATGAAAGTGCAAAAAGCGCGGGCGCGCGCCATTCCCTACCCTGAATGGAATTCAGCCTCGACGCTACAGAACGCGATAGCTGCGCAAATCGAAGTCATAGCCCCGACTCACGCCTGCCAGCGGAAGTAACCGGGCGGAACCGTGTTCGCCCTTCGCGAACAGTGTCTTCTCACCGATCGTCAAGCCTGGTGGCAAGGCGAGTCGGACGGAGTGGCCGGGCTGGATGGGATCGCAGGCAATCACGTCGAGCGCAAGGTCCGCACACTCGACGCTGAGCAAGACGGGCTCCAGGCAGAGCGTCTCGATGCCGACCGAAACACGTCCGGTGCCATAGCGCACGCGGCGCGCGACGCCGATCTGCCATTCGCCTCCGTCGAGCGCACGCACGCCCACCAGTTCCCCGTTGTCGGGAACCGGTCGGCTCGGCTCGAAGGGAATCGACGCTCCGAGCCCGGTTCGACTGAGATCGGTCACCCGCCAGGTTGCCGGCGCCGTTGCCGCTCGCGACGACAGGGCCGCACGCGTACCGGAGAACCCGCAGATCACCGCAAGATCCCCGTCCAATGCATAGCGGCGCGCGCGCCGCTTGGGCGGGTCGACGCACAGGCACGCCTTCAGCCTACGCACCGCGGCGATCGCCGATTCACGATCGAGCCCCTCGAGCCTCCGCGGCGTGCGCCCAAGACTCAGCAGCAGCGCGAGCTCGTCGAAGAACTCGGAGGCCAGGCCGGGACGAAAACTCCAGCCCCGACGGTCGGCAATCGGCGACAAGCGCCGCTGCGGGACGCAGACATCCGGTGGATCGACGAAGTAGTGAATGCCGACAGGCGCATCGCGACCAAGCGCCAGGAACGGCAGAGCGGCACCGATCGCCTCACAACTCGCGAGCGCCTCGGAAAAGGGCAGCTGATCGATATCTGCGGCAAACAGGGCGACCGCACGCAGGAACTCGCGTGAAACATTGGGAAGATCCCCCGCCACGTCACCAGCGGCCACCTCGTCCGCTGCTCGAAAAAGCGAGCCCAGGCGAATCCAGGCCAGCGAGGGCGGATCGTGCCGATCACAAAGACTCCACTGCACCTGGGATGCCATCACGCTCGCAGCGCGAAGCCGCAACGTCTCGGTGCCCACCGATGTTTCGTCGCCCAGCAAGGTCCAGTAGGCGTCGCCTAGCGCCGCGAAGACGTCGCGCACCGTTGCCAGCCACGCCGGCCTGCGGAACTCCCCCCCCGCGCCCACCTTGTAAGAGATCGCGAGGGAATGGGTCGCATCGCGCACGCTTTCGTCATGGCCCGTCACGAGCTCCACGTCGGCAGAGGACAGCCCGGCATGAAGCATTGCGCGAAGCGACGCACTCACCGCGCGAAGGCTGCGAACGACGTCGTCCTCGTCGAAAGGCGTTGGCGCCGAATTGACACTCGGGGACTTGACAGCGTTTTCCACGACTGCCTCCGATCAAAAAGGCTGCGCCTCCCTGCCACAGCGCACGGAAGATGGCGACTCAGAAATGTGCTGAAACAAATCGACGATAGCACAAAGCCATGAAGCCAAGTGAGCGTCGACCGCGAAAGAAGGGGACCTCACGGCAGACCGCGACGTTCCGAAGCCTGCCCCGGCAGGCAGCACAGCCAACCAGGATGTAATAACATCCTCTGTTTTCGACGGAAGTGCAGATGAAGCAATATCTCGATCTGATGCGTCACGTGCTCGAGCATGGCGACCGCAAGACCGATCGCACCGGCACCGGCACGCTCTCGGTCTTCGGCTGGCAGATGCGTTTTCCGCTGTCTGACGGCTTTCCGCTGCTGACCACGAAGAAGCTGCACACCCGCTCGATCATCCACGAACTGCTGTGGTTCCTGCAGGGCGACACGAACATCCGCTATCTCAAGGATAACGGGGTCTCGATCTGGGACGAGTGGGCGGATGCCGACGGCGAGCTCGGCCCGGTCTACGGCAAGCAGTGGCGCCGTTGGGAAAGCGGCGACGGCGGCACGGTCGACCAGATCGCCCGCTTGGTGGCCGGACTGAAAGCGAATCCCGACTCGCGCCGGCACATCGTCACCGCCTGGAACCCGGGCGAGGTAGACCGCATGGCACTACCGCCATGCCATGCGTTGTTCCAGCTCTATGTCGCCAACGGGCGGCTCTCCTGCCAGCTCTACCAACGCAGCGCGGACATCTTTCTAGGCGTGCCTTTCAACATCGCTTCCTACGCACTGCTGACGCTGATGCTCGCGCAGGTCTGCGACTACGAGCCGGGCGAGTTCGTATGGACCGGCGGCGACTGCCATCTCTACCTCAACCACCTGCAACAGGCCGAGGCGCAGCTCGCGCGCGCGCCGCGCGCCTTGCCTACGATGCGGCTGAATCCGGCGGTGAAGGACATCTTCGGCTTCCGCTTCGAGGATTTCGCCATCGACGGCTACGACCCCCACCCCCACATCAAGGCACCGGTAGCGGTATGAGCATCGACAACGAAATCGTCATCGTCGCTGCGGTCGCGCGCAATGGGGTGATCGGCCGGAACAACGCCCTGCCCTGGCGGCTCAAGGCCGACCTAGCGCACTTCAAGGCGCTGACGCTCGGCCACGCACTGCTGATGGGTCGCAAGACCTGGGAGTCGCTCGGGCGGCCGCTTCCCGGGCGGCGCAACCTGGTCGTCAGCCGCGACCCCGGCTATTCGGCGGCCGGCGCCGAAGTATTCACCAGCCCGGAGGCCGCATTGCGCGCGGCCCCCGGCGCGCGCGTCTTCGTCATCGGCGGCGCCGACCTCTACCGTCAGCTGATCGGGCAGGCCGACCGCCTGGTGATCACCGAAGTCTGGGCCGACGTAGAAGGCGATGCCCACTTCCCCGAGATCGATCCGCTGCGCTTCTGCGAGGATCGGCGCGAACCGCACCTCGCCGACGAGCACAACGAGCACGATTTCGACTTCGTCGAGTATCGACGTCGGGACTGACTCGCGCCGCATGCGCAAAAAACAGGGCCGCGCATAGCGGCCCTGTCTGTTTTCCGTTTCCGCCGGCCTCAGCCGCCGGCCACGCAGTCGATGTAGTATCGGCCGTCCTCGCCCTTCACCAGTCCGTGGATGTCGGTCTCGAACCCGGGGAAGCGGGCGTTGAAGTCACGACCGAAGCGAAGGTAGCGGACGATGGTGGCGTTGAAGCGCTCGCCGGGGATCAGCAGCGGGATGCCCGGAGGATAGGGCGTCACCAGCATGGCGGTGACGCGCCCCTCGAGCTCGTCGATCGCCACCCGTTCGATCTCGCGGTGCGCCATCTTGGCAAAGGCGTCGGCCGGCTTCATCGCCGGGATCATGTCCGAGAGGTACATCTCGGTGGTGAGGCGGGCGACGTCGTGCTCCTTGTAGAAGCTGTGGATCTGGTTGCAGAGGTCCTTCAGCCCCACCTTCTCGTAGCGCGGATGCTTGGCGATGAAATCGGGCATCACGCGCCACAGCGGCTGGTTGCGGTCGTAATCGTCCTTGAACTGCTGGAGCTCGGTCACCATCGTGTTCCAGCGGCCCTTGGTGATGCCGATCGTGAACATGATGAAGAAGGAGTAGAGGCCGGTCTTCTCGACGATGATCCCGTGCTCGGCGAGGTACTTGGTGACGATCGCCGCCGGAATGCCGGTGTGCTCGGCGAAGTCGCCGCTCATGTTCAGGCCCGGGGTGATGATGGTCGCCTTGATCGGGTCGAGCATGTTGAAGCCTTCGGCAAGGTCGCCGAAGCCGTGCCAACCCTCGCCGGCGTGCAGCATCCAGTGCTCGCGCTTGCCGATGCCTTCCTCGGCCAGGTACTCCGGCCCCCACACCTGGAACCACCATTCGTGCTCGCCGAAGTCGAGATCGACCTTGCGCATCGCGCGACGGAACTCGACCGCCTCGGTGAGCGACTCCTCGACCAGCGCCGGCCCGCCCGGCGGCTCCATCATCGCCGCGGCGACGTCGCACGAGGCGATGATCGCGTACTGCGGCGAGGTCGAGGTGTGCATCAGGTAGGCCTCGTTGAAAATGTCGCGGTCGAGCGTGCGGGTCTGCGAGTTCTGCACCAGGATCTGCGAGGCCTGGCTCAGGCCGGCGAGCAGCTTGTGCGTGGACTGGGTGGAGAACACCATCGACTCGCGACAGCGCGGGCGGTCGGCACCGATCGCATGGTAGTCGCCGTAGAACTCATGGAAGGCCGCGTGCGGCAGCCACGCCTCGTCGAAGTGCAGGGTGTCGATGTGGCCGTCGAGCATCTCCTTGATCGCCTCGACGTTGTACACCACGCCGTCGTAGGTCGACTGGGTGATGGTGAGGATGCGCGGCTTCTTGTTCTTCGCCTCGCGGGCGAAGGGGTTCGCCTCGATCTTCTTCTGGATGTTCTCCATCGAGAACTCCTCGATCGGGATCGGCCCGATGATGCCGTAGTGATTGCGGGTGGGCGTCAGGAACACCGGCACCGCGCCCGTCATGATGATCGAGTGGAGAATGGACTTGTGGCAGTTGCGGTCCACGACCACGATGTCGCCGGGCGCGACCGTCGTATGCCACACCATCTTGTTCGAGGTCGAGGTGCCGTTGGTGACGAAGTAGAGGTGGTCGCAGTTGAAGATGCGCGCGGCGTTGCGCTCGGAGGCCGCCACCGGGCCGGTGTGGTCGAGCAGCTGGCCGAGCTCGTCGACCGCGTTGCAGACGTCGGCGCGCAGCATGTTTTCGCCGAAGAACTGGTGGAACATGTGGCCGACCGGGCTCTTCAGAAAGGCGACGCCACCCGAATGGCCCGGGCAGTGCCACGAGTAGGAACCGTCGGCGGCGTAGTGGGTCAGCGCGCGGAAGAAGGGTGGCGCGAGCGAGTCGAGGTAGTTGCGCGCCTCGCGCACGACGTAGCGCGCGATGAACTCCGGCGTGTCCTCGAACATGTGGATGAAGCCATGCATCTCGCGCAGCACGTCGTTGGGAATGTGACGCGTGGTGCGGGTCTCGCCGTGCAGGAAGATCGGGATGTCGGCGTTGCGGAAGCGGATCTCCTGCACGAAGGCGCGCAGGTCGGCGATCGCCTTGTCGGCCGCCTCGGGCGAGGAGAACTCCTCGTCGTCGATCGACAGGATGAAGGCCGACCCCCGGCTCTGCTGCTGGGCGAAGGAGGTCAGGTCACCATAGCTGGTGACGCCGAGGACCTCGATGCCCTCCCCCTCGATCGCCTTCGCGAGGGCGCGAATACCCAGACCCGAGGTGTTCTCCGAGCGAAAATCCTCGTCGATGATGATGATGGGAAAGTGGAATCGCATCCTGCAGTTCTCCGGCGTGGCGCAGGACGATCCTGCAGGTCGGCAGGATCGTCCGAAAGGGGATCATGTTACTCCCCGCTCCTTTGCGCGCGCGTTACCAATGGTGTTTAAGAATGCACGAGGGGCCGCGATCGGCCCCCGTCACGCATCGATGAGGAATCGGCGGCGCTCAGATCTTCGGCAGCGTCACGCCGGTCTGGCCGAGGTACTTGCCGCCGCGATCCCGGTAGGAGGTCTCGCACACCTCGTCCGATTCGAAGAACAGCATCTGCGCGACGCCTTCGTTGGCATAGATCTTCGCCGGCAGCGGAGTGGTGTTCGAGAACTCGAGGGTCACGTGCCCTTCCCACTCGGGCTCGAGCGGGGTGACGTTGACGATGATGCCGCAGCGCGCATAGGTGCTCTTGCCCAGGCACACGGTGAGCACGCTGCGCGGGATGCGGAAGTACTCGACCGTGCGCGCGAGCGCGAAGGAGTTCGGCGGGATGATGCAGACGTCGCCGGTGAAATCGACGAAGTTGCGCGCATCGAAATCCTTCGGGTCGACGATCGTCGAGTTGATGTTGGTAAAGATCTTGAATTCGTTCGCCACGCGCACGTCGTAGCCGTAGCTCGACGTGCCGTAGGACACGATGCGCCCGCTGTCGTTGCTGCGCACCAGTTCCGGCGCGAAGGGCTCGATCATGCGGGCCTCTTCCGCCATGCGGCGAATCCACTTGTCGGACTTGATGGACATCCGGTACGCCTTCCTCGAGGGCCGCAGGGCCCGGTTGCGAAAGCCGCGTAGTGTAGGGCAAGCACCGCCGGCGGGAAAGCCGGCGATCCGCCATTTCCGGCCTCAGGTGTTCTTCATGACGATATTGGGGAACTTGTGCGTCATGTCCTTCGCCTTCTCCGCGATGCGCACCGCCAGCTTGCGTGCGATTTCCTTGTAGATCCCGGCGATGCGGCCGTCGGGATCGGCCACCACGGTGGGGGCGCCGCCGTCGGTCTGCTCGCGGATCTGGAGGTCGAGCGGCAGCGCGCCGAGGAAGGGGACCTTGTACTCCGCGCACATCTTCTCGCCGCCGCCGTGACCGAAGATGTGCTCCTCATGGCCGCAGTTCGAGCAGATGTGGATGCTCATGTTCTCGATCAGGCCGAGGATGGGCACACCGACCTTCTCGAACATCTTCAGGCCCTTGCGTGCGTCGAGCAGGGCGATGTCCTGCGGCGTGGTGACGATCACCGCTCCGGTGACGGGTACGCTTTGCGACAGGGTCAGCTGGATGTCGCCCGTACCCGGCGGCATGTCGATCACGAGATAGTCGAGATCCTTCCACGCGGTGTCCTTCAACAACTGGTTCAGCGCCTGGGTGGCCATCGGCCCGCGCCACACCATCGGCGTGTCGGGATCGATCAGGAAGCCGATCGACATCGCCTGGATGCCGTAGGCCTCGAGCGGCTCCATGGTCTTGCCATCGATGGATTCCGGGCGGCGGTCGCCGATGCCGAGCATCTGCGGCTGCGACGGACCGTAGATGTCGGCATCGAGGATACCGACCTGCGCGCCCTCGGCGGCCAGCGCCAGCGCCAGGTTGACCGCCGTCGTGCTCTTGCCCACTCCGCCCTTGCCGGACGACACCGCGATGATGTTGCGCACGCCGGGCAACAGCTTGACGCCGTGCTGCACGGCATGAGCGACGACCTTGCTCGTGACCGTGATGTCCACGCGGCCGATGCCCGGGAGCTTCGCCAGTGCATCGGCCAGCATGCGGCGGATCGCCTCGTGCTGACTGCGGGCCGGGTAGCCGAGTTCGACGTCGAAGCGCACGTCGGCGCCATCGACCGCCAGATTGCGGATCGCACGACTCGACACGAGATCCTTGCCGGTGTTCGGGTCGATCACGGACTTGAGCGCTTCGCTGACGGTTTCCTGGTTAAGACTCATCGCGGTTTCCTAGATAATCATGGCCCCGGCTCCCCGGGGCGGTGCGGGGATCATACCGGACCCGCCCCGTTCCCACACCCGTGCTGGCAGTGTGGTCTGTGCGAACGGCCGCACGCACGCAAGTACCCGAAACACGAGCACCCACCATGAAGAAGACCCTTTCCCGACTGATGCCCCTCTGCCTCACCGCCCTGCTCGCCGCCTGCGCAACGCCGGGCCCGCAACAGATCGACGACGGCAGCAAGCGCGGCGCGAGCGCCGAACGCATCGACTGGAGCGGGCTGCGCCTGCGTCTCGCCGCCGGCGTCGCCACCGACCCCGGCATCGAGCTCGGCGAACGCGAGGCCGGGAGCCTGCAGGTGCGCGTCCCCGTCGCCGACGGCTTCGCCCCGGGCAAGGCGGAAGTTCGCCCGGCACTGCAGCGCAGGCTCGACATCCTCGCCACGGCGCTCGCCGCCGAACGCGAGGTGGCCGTGCTCGTCGTCGGCCACACCGACAGCCAGGGCAGCGAGATGTACAACCTGCAGCTGTCGATCGCCCGCGCCGAAGCGGTCGCGGAGCAGTTGCGCGGCCGGGGCGTCGCCCTCGAGCGCCTCGCCGCCGACGGCCGCGGCGAGGCCGAACCGATCGCTGACAATGGGAGCGAGGCCGGCCGCGCGCAGAACCGCCGCATCGAACTTCTGCTGCGCGCGATGCCCTGAGAACGAGCGCGACGGTCAGCCGGTCGAGCGGGACCGGCCGGCGCTTTGTTAAACTTCCGTTTTTGATTCGCGCGAAACCCTCATGTCCCGCAAGCTCCTCGTCACCAACGCCCTGCCCTACGCCAACGGCGACATCCACCTCGGCCACCTCGTCGGCTATATCCAGGCCGACATCTGGGTGCGCTACCAGCGCATGCGGGGCAACCAGGTGCACTACGTGTGTGCGGACGACACCCACGGCACGCCAGTCATGCTGCGCGCCGAAAAGGAAGGCCTCACCCCCGAGCAGCTGATCGCCCGCGTCCATGGCGAGCATCTGCGCGACTTCACCGCCTTCGGCGTCGCCTTCGACAACTACCATTCGACGCACACCTCGGAGAACCGCTTCTACGCCGAGGACATCTACGGCAAGCTCAAGGCGGGCGGAATGATCGAGACGCGCGCGATCGAGCAGTACTATGACCCGGTCAAGGAGATGTTCCTGCCTGACCGCTTCATCAAGGGCGAGTGCCCGAAGTGCGGCGCCCCCGACCAGTACGGCGACAACTGCGAGGCCTGCGGCGCCGCCTACGCCCCCACCGAGCTGAAGAACCCCTACTCCGCGGTGTCGGGTGCCAAGCCCGTGCTGAAGACGTCGGAGCACTACTTCTTCCGCCTGTCGGACGAGCGCGCGGTGGCCTTCCTGCGCGAATGGACGCGCGGCACCAACGCCGCCGGCCAGCGCCGCCTGCAGGCGGAGGCCGCCAACAAGATGAAGGAATGGCTCGGCGACGAAGGCGAGAACAAGCTCTCCGACTGGGACATCTCGCGCGACGCGCCCTACTTCGGCTTCGAGATTCCGGGGGCGCCGGGCAAGTACTTCTACGTCTGGCTCGACGCGCCGATCGGCTACCTCGCCAGCTTCCGCAATCTCGCCGGCAAGCTCGGCGACATCGCGCTCGAGGACTACACCGACGCCGACCGCGCCGAGGCCGCCGGCACCGAGATGGTGCACTTCATCGGCAAGGACATCCTCTACTTCCACGCCCTATTCTGGCCGGCGATGCTCAAGTTCGCCGGCTACCGCACGCCGAGCCAGCTGTGCGTCAACGGCTTCCTCACGGTCGACGGCGCGAAGATGAGCAAGAGCCGCGGCACCTTCATCACCGCGCATTCCTACATCACGCAGAAGCTCAACCCGGAGTGGCTGCGCTACTACTTCGCCGGCAAGTCGAACGGCACGATGGAAGACGTCGACCTCAACCTCGACGACATGATCGCCAAGGTCAATTCCGACCTCGTCGGCAAGTACGTCAACATCGCCAGCCGCTGCGCCGGCTTCATCGCCAGGCGTTTCGACGGCAAGCTGGCCGCCAGCGATACGGTCGCGACGATGGAGTTCGAGGCCGCGCACCGCGCCGGCCTCGTGGCCCAGGCCTACGAGGAGCGCGATTACGGTCGCGCGCTACGCGAGATCATGCATCTCGCCGACACCGCCAACCAGTACGTCAACGAAAACAAGCCGTGGGAACTCGCGAAGCAGGAAGGCCAGGAGGTTCGCCTGCACCAGGTGTGCAGCACCGCGCTGACGATGTTCCGCGACCTCACCCTCTACCTGAAGCCGGTGCTGCCCGCGCTCGCCGTCGAGGTCGAGCGCTTCCTCGCGATCGAGCCGATGGCCTGGCCCCCGCACTGGGCAGCGCTGCCGGCTGGGCACGAGATCCGGCCCTACCAGCACCTGATGACCCGCATCGAGCGCAAGCAGATCGACGCCCTGCTCGAGGCCAAC
The DNA here is from genome assembly GCF_001696715.1 of Thauera phenolivorans. Taxonomy (GTDB): domain Bacteria; phylum Pseudomonadota; class Gammaproteobacteria; order Burkholderiales; family Rhodocyclaceae; genus Thauera; species Thauera phenolivorans. The sequence goes on from NZ_MBFM01000004.1 coordinate 17,492, forward strand.
CGCGAATCGCTCGCGCCCGCCGCCCCGACAAAACCCGGCGGGGACGCCAGGGAGGGCGAGGCCGCTTCCTCCCAGCAGCGTCATGCCGAGAAGCAGCAGCACGCCGCCCAGGCGGCCGAGACCGCCTCGCCGCAGATCTCGATCGACGACTTCGGCAAGGTTGACCTGCGCATCGCGCGGATCGTCGATGCCCGGCACGTCGAAGGCGCCGACAAGCTGATCCGCCTGTCGCTCGACATCGGCGAAACCGACGACAGCGGCGCGCCGAGAACCCGGCAGGTGTTCGCCGGCATCAAGTCGGCCTACGACCCGGCCAACCTGGTCGGCCGGCTGACGGTCATGGTCGCCAACCTCGCCCCACGCAAGATGAAGTTCGGCATGAGCGAGGGCATGGTACTGGCCGCCTCGGATACCGACGGCAGGACACCCGGGCTGTTCATCCTGTCGCCCGACGCCGGCGCACAGCCGGGGATGCGCGTAAAATAAAACGATGCCTCTGACGCCCTCGAAACGCTGGATCATCCTGCATCACGCGGGACGAGGGTGCCTGTCTCCGTAGCACCGCCGCAGTCGCGGCATCGCGTTCACCTCAGTTCGCACGGAGACACCATGAAAATCCTGTTCCGCCCCAAACTCCTCGACACCCTGCACGGCTACGACCGTGCCGCCATCGTGGGTGACGTCTCGGCCGGCATCACCGTCGGCGTGCTCGCGCTGCCGCTCGCGATGGCCTTCGCGATCGCCTCCGGCATGTCGCCTGCCGCCGGCATCTGGACGGCGATCGTCGCCGGCTTCCTCGTCTCGCTGCTCGGCGGCTCACGGGTACAGATCGGCGGTCCCACCGGCGCCTTCATCCCCATCATCTACGCCATCGTGATGGACTACGGGGTGCAGAGCCTGCTCATCGCGACCATGATGTCCGGCGTGCTGCTGTTCGCGATGGGCGCACTGCGGCTCGGCAACATGATCCGCTTCATCCCGCTCTCGGTCGTGATCGGCTTCACCAACGGCATCGCGGTGGTGATCTTCATCTCGCAGATCAAGGACTTCCTCGGCCTGCAGATCGACAACCTGCCGGGCGAGTTCTTCGCCAAGATGGCCGCGCTGTGGGCTGCGCTGCCGACCCTGCAGACGCCCACCGTGGTGCTCGCGCTGGTTTCGCTCGGGGTGCTGGTGGCGTGGAACCGGGCCGCGGTGAAAGTCCGCTGGATGCGGCGGATGCCCGGACCGCTGGCGGTGCTGCTGATCATGACCGCGGTCAACGCGCTGTTCGCGCTGCCGGTCGACACCATCGGCAGTCGCTTCGGCGGCATCCCGCGCGAGATTCCCACCTTCGGCCTGCCCGAGCTCAGCCTCGGCACGCTCGGCAAGCTGATCGCGCCGGCGATCACCATCGCCCTGCTCGGCGCGATCGAGTCGCTGCTGTCGGCGCGGGTCGCCGACAGCGTGATCGACGACCGCCACGACCCCAACCAGGAGCTGATGGCGCAGGGGGTGGCCAACCTCGCCGCCCCGCTGCTCGGCGGTTTCGCCGCCACCGGCGCGATCGCCCGCACCGCGACCAACATCCGCTCCGGCGGCAAGACGCCGGTCGCAGGCATCGTCCATTCCATGGTGCTGCTCGCGGTCGTGCTGGTGCTCGCACCGCTGGCGAGCCACATCCCGCTCGCGACGCTGTCGGCGATCGTCGTCATGGTGTCGATCAACATGGGCGAATGGCATTCGTTCGCGCCGAAGGAGCTCGCTCGCTACTCGCTGAACTACCGCACGACCCTGCTCGGCACCTTCTTCGTCACCGTGCTGTTCGACCTCACTCTCGCTGTCGAGCTCGGCATGGTGATGGCGAGCCTGTTCTTCATCTACCGCATGTCCGACCTCACCCGCATCGAGCTCATCCCGCTGGCGCGGCGTTATCCCGACGCCGAGCTCGTGCGCCCCGACGGCACGCCGCGGGTGCTCGCCTACCGCATGTTCGGCAGCCTGTTCTTCGGCGCCGCGAACAAGCTCGAGAACCTGTTGCTGATGCAGCACGGCCATCCCGACGTGGTGATCCTCGACATGGACAAGGTCATCAGCATCGACACCACCGGGCTCGACATCCTGCAGACCCTGCACCGCAACCTCGGCAAGCGCGGCGCCCGGCTGGTGCTCTGCGGCCTGAACTCGCAGCCGGGCTCGCTGGTGTTCCGCTCCGGCTTCCTCGACCGCCTCGGCGACGACAACGTCGTCGCCACCCTCGACGAAGCGCTCGTCCGTGCCAACCAGCTGCACGGCGACGATCCGGAGATCGCCTATGCCTGATCGTGATCCAGCCCCCGTCGCCCGTCTGCTTCGCATCCGCGGGCGGGTGCAGGGAGTGTGGTATCGCGCCAGCGCGGTGGAACAGGCGCAGCGCCTCGGCCTGCGCGGCTGGGTGCGCAATCGCGCCGACGGCAGCGTGGAGATCCTGGTCGCCGGCAGCGAGAGCGGGATCGAGGATTTCCTCGACTGGGCGCGAATCGGACCGCCGAAGGCGCAGGTCAGCCGGATCGAGATCGAGGCTGCCGACCCGGCCGAGGCGGGGCCCTTCGCCCAGCGGCCCGACCACTGAAGCGGCTCAGTTCGGGTAGATCACCTCTACGCCCTCGGGCGCGAGCCACTCCCGCAGACTCTCGAGCAGCTGATCCTCGAGCCGCACCCGCCAGCCCTCGCCGAGCGGCAGCTCGGCCTCGGCCACCGCATTGCGGTAGTTCACCCGGATCGGACAGCCCCCGTCGCGGAAGGGCTCGAGCAGGGTCTGCAGGCGGTTGGCCGCCGCCACCGCACCGCCGGATTCGCCGACCTCGCCGTTGATCTTCAGCGCGAGTGCGCGCGCGAAGCGGGCGCGGGCCTCGCCCAGGGTCAGCAGGCGGTCGGCGACGATGCGCAGCCCCCCGGAAAAATCGTCGTTGCTCACCTTGCCCTCGACCACCAGCACCTCGTCGGTGACGATCTTGCCGCGGTTGGCCTCGAGCACCTCGGAATACACCGCGACCTCGCGCGACTGGGTGCCGTCGTCGAGCTGCACGAACACCATCTTGCCGCGGTTGCCCATCTTGGTGCGGGCCTCCATCACCACCCCGGCGAGCATCGCGAGATCGCGGGAGGGCTCGAGCTGGGCCAGGGTGCGGCGCACGAAGCGGCGCACCTCGGCCCTGTAGGCATTGAACGGATGGCCGGAGAGGAAGAAGCCGATCGCCAGCTTCTCCTCCCTGAGCCGGTCGCGCTCGCCCCACGGACGCGCGCGCACGAACTCCACCGGCGCACCCGCGGCCTCGGGCAGCAGGTCGAACAGGCCGCCCTGCATCGCGTTGGCTGCGGCCTGTTCCGCCGCCTCCATCGCCAGCGCGACGGTCGCCATCAGCTCGGCGCGGTCGCGACCGGCGTGGCCGGCGAGCGCGTCCATCGCCCCGGCGCGGATCAGCGCCTCGATCACCCGGCGATTGGCGAGGCGCCGGTCGACCCGCTCGCAGAAATCGAACAGGTCGCGGAAGGGCCCGGCCTTCTCGCGCGCGGCGATGATCGCGCGCACCGCCGGCTCGCCGACGCCCTTCACCGCGCCGAGGCCGTAGCGGATGGTCTTTCGATCGACCGGCACGAAGCGGTAGTCGGATTCGTTCACATCCGGCGGCAGCACCGCGATGCCGTTGGCGAGCGTGTCCTCGTAGAAGATCTTGACCGTGTCGGTGTTGTCGAGGTCGGACGACATCGTCGCCGCCATGAAGGCCGCGCAGTGGTGCGCCTTGAGCCACGCGGTGTGGTAGGTCACCACCGCATAGGCCGCGGTGTGCGACTTGTTGAAGCCGTACTCCGCGAACTTGGTCATGAGGTCGAAGAGCTGCTCGGCGAGCGCCGGGTCGTAGCCCTTCTGCTTCGCGCCATCGGCGATGGTGGCGCGATGCTTGGCCATCTCGTCGGCCTTCTTCTTGCCCATCGCGCGGCGCAGCATGTCGGCGCCGCCCAGGGTGTAGCCCCCGATGATCTGGGAGATCTGCATCACCTGTTCCTGGTACACGATCACGCCGTAGGTCGGCTCCAGACAGGCCTTGAGGTCCGGGTGGAAGTAGTCGATCTCCTGCTGCCCCTTCTTGCGCAGGATGAAGTCGTCCACCATGCCCGAGCCGAGCGGACCGGGCCGGTAGAGCGCGAGCACCGCGATGATGTCCTCGAAGCGGTCGGGCGCGAGCTTCTTCAGCAGCTTCTTCATGCCGTCCGATTCGACCTGGAAGATCGCCGTGGTGTTGGCGTCCTTCAGGATCTGGTAGGCGGCGGGATCCTCGAAGCCGAGGCTCATCAGGTCGGGGCGGCTGCCCTCGAGGCGCTCGACGTACGCCAGCGCCAGCTCGATGATGGTGAGGTTGCGCAGGCCGAGGAAGTCGAACTTCACCAGGCCGACCGCTTCCACGTCGTCCTTGTCGAACTGCGACACCGGGGTGGCGTCGTCGCCATCGGCGATGTAGAGCGGGCAGAAGTCGGTGAGCCTGCCGGGCGCGATCAGCACCCCGCCGGCGTGCATGCCGACGTTGCGCGACAGCCCCTCGAGCGGCTGGGCGAGGCTCCACAGCTCCTGCACCGACTCGCCGTCGTTGCCGTCCTTCATCATCTCGCCGATCTGCGGCTCCATCTCGTAGGCCTTGGCGAGCGAGACCGGCTTCGCGCCCTCGATCGGCACCAGCTTGGAGAGGCGGTCGCACAGACCGTAAGGGAGGTCGAGCACGCGGCCGACGTCGCGCACCACCGCCTTCGAGGCCATAGTGCCGAAGGTGGCGATCTGGCTCACCGCGTCCTTGCCGTAGCGCTCGCGCACGTACTCGATGACGCGGTAGCGGTTGTCCTGGCAGAAGTCGATGTCGAAGTCGGGCATCGACACCCGCTCCGGGTTCAGGAAGCGCTCGAACAGCAGCGCGTAGGCGAGCGGATCGAGGTCGGTGATCTTCAGCGAATAGGCCACCAGCGAGCCCGCGCCCGAACCCCGGCCCGGCCCCACCGGCACGCCGTTGTTCTTGGCCCACTGGATGAAGTCCGCGACGATCAGGAAGTAGCCGGGAAAGCCCATCTGGATGATGGTGTCGGTCTCGAACTTCAGCCGCGCCTCGTAGCGCGGGCGTTCCTTCTCGCGCTCCTCGGGATGCGGGTAGAGCTGGACCAGGCGCTCCTCCAGCCCCCGCTTCGCCTCCGCCACCAGGAAATCGTCGAGGGTCATGCCGTCCGGGGTCGGGAACAGCGGCAGGAAGTTCTTGCCGAGCTGCACCGTCAGCGAGCAGCGCCGCGCGATCTCGACCGCATTCTCGAGCGCCTCGGGGATGTCGGCGAAGAGCTCGCACATCTCGTCCTGGCTCTTGAGATACTGCTCCTCGGTGAATTCGCGCGGGCGGCGCTTGTCCGCCAGCACGTAGCCCTGCGCGATGCAGACTCGTGCCTCGTGCGCCTTGAAGTCCTCGCGCTTGAGGAACTGCACCGGGTGCGTCGCCACCACCGGCAGGCCGAGCTTGCCGGCGATGCCCATCGCCTGGCGGATGTATGCCTCGGTGCCGGGATGGCCTGCGCGCTGCAGCTCGATGTAGAAGGCGTCGGGGAACAGCCGCGCCCAATCCGCCGCCAGCGCCTCGGCCTGCTCGGGGTTGCCGTGCACCAGCGCCTGGCCGACATCGCCCGTCATCGCCCCCGAAAGACACAGCAGCCCGCTCGCCGCACCGCCCTCGAACCACTCGCGCCGGATCTCGGCGCGACCACGATGCTTGTTCTCCAGGTAGGCGCGCGTGAGCAGCGCACACAGCTGGCCATAGCCTTCGCGGTTGCGGCACAGCAGCAGCGTGCGCAAGGGCTTGTCGCGCTCGACATCGTTCTGGATCCAGACGTCGACCCCGACCACGGGCTTGAGCCCGGCCCCGCGCGCGCCCTTGTAGAACTTCACCATGCCGAACAGGTTGGCCAGGTCGGCGATGCCGAGCGCCGGCATGCCGTCGGCGGCGGCGCGCGCGATGGCCTCGTCGATCTGGACGATGCCGTCGGTGATCGAGTACTCGGTATGGACGCGCAGGTGGACGAACCGGGGTTCGCGGGACAGGGGGGCTTCGGCAGTCATGGGCGCGATTTTACCCGACCCCCGCCGCCCCACGCGGACCGATCAAGGCAGCAGCACGGTCGAGCCGGTGGTGAGACGCGCCTCGAGCGCGCGATGCGCCTCGGCGGCCTCGCGCAGGGCGAAGCGCTGGCCGATCTCGATCTTCACCTTGCCTGCCGCGACTACCTCGAACAGCTCGCCCGCGCGCTCGAGCAGTTCCCCGCGGTCGGCGATGTAGTCGAACAGGGTCGGCCGGGTGACGTAGAGCGAGCCCATCTTCATCAGCAGCGCACACTCGAAGGGCGGCACCGGCCCGGTGGCGTTGCCATAGCTCACCATCAGGCCGCGCCGGCGCAGACAGGCGAGCGAATCGAGGAAGGTGTCCTTGCCGATCGAGTCGTACACCACCGGCACGCCGGCGCCGCCGGTGATCTCGCGCACCCGCTCGGGAAATTTCTCGCGGGTGTAGACGATCACGTGGTCGCAGCCGAGCGCGCGCACCTTTTCCGCCTTGGCATCGCTGCCGACGGTGCCGATCACGGTCGCGCCGAGCGCCTTCGCCCACTGCACCATGATCGAGCCCACCCCACCGGCGGCCGCATGCACCAGGACGGTTTCGCCCGCCTGCACCGGGTAGGTGCTGCGCAACAGGTATTGCGCGGTCAGGCCCTGCATCATCATCGCCGCGCCCTCCTCGAAGGAGATCGCATCGGGCAGGCGCACCAGCAGGCCGGCCCCGATGTTGCGCACCTCGGCATAGGCGCCGAGCGGGCCGCCGGCATAGGCGACGCGGTCGCCCACCGCGACCTCGGTGACGCCCTCGCCCACCGCTTCCACCACCCCCGCGCCCTCCTGGCCGATCCCCGAAGGCAGCGACACCGGATAGAGGCCGCCGCGATGGTAGGTGTCGATGTAGTTCAGGCCCACCGCGTGCTGGCGCAGGCGCACCTCGCCCGGCGCCGGCGCGGGCGGCTCGACCGCCTCGAACTGCAGCACTTCGGGGCCGCCGTTGCGGTGGAAACGGATGACATGGCTCATTGCGATCTCCTTCAAGAGGGCGCACGGCACCGGCCTGGCACCTGCGCCACGGTTCAGCGGACGAACGACAGGCCGATACGGTACTGCGGATCCACCGACACGTTGTAGTCGCGCAGCGTCTCGCCATAGCCGCGGAAGTACTGGAAGTGAACGAAGGCCCCCACCCCGGAGAAGATGCTGCGCCGGAGCGGGTAGGAGAGATCGATCTCCGTGCCACTGTTGCCGTCGGTGCCGCGCCGCAGGAGCGCGGTCGCCATCAGCGCGTCGTCGCGCCCGACACGCAGCCCGAGCTGGGCGTAGCCGCGATAGCGGGTGATGTCCGGATTGTCCCGCTTGCCGAGATAGGCCCATGCCTTCGGAATCAGCCCGACGTAGGTGCCCCGCTCGTCGAGATAGTGGCGCAGCTCGGTCTGCAGGAACAAGGTGTCGATGCTGCGGGTGTCGGGGCCGTCCTTCCCGTTCGACTCATGCTCGTAGCCGGCGGCGAGCGTCGCCCAGCCGCCCGAGCCCGGGTCGGAAAGACGGAACTGGTAGAACAGCGACGGGCGGAAGCTGGTGTCGCGGAAGGGCTTGGAGTCGCTGCCGAGGTCCCACACCGAGGTCTGGGTGTAGCCGAAATACAATCCGCGCGCGAGCGGAAAGCGTTCGGCCACGACGCCGATGTCGTCGAAGATGCGGTAGCGGAAGCTGAACTGGAAGCGCGCCGAACGCGGATGCGAGCCGCCATAGACGAAGTACATCGGCTCGTGAAAACCGAGCGCGTTCGGCGCGGCAGGCACCGTCCCCGAAATCGCGGGCGACACCGGCGCCATGCGATCGACCCCGCTATCGACCCTGCCATCGACCGCCGCCAGCGGCGCGCCACCGGCGGCGGCAGGCGCGCCAGTGGCCACGGCGCTCGCGTCGAGCAGCAGACGCGCGGAGGGCGCTTCGCTCAGGCTCAGCATCGCCGTTCCCACCAGCTCTTGCGGCCAGCGGCCGAAGTAGTGGCGCTGGCGCGGATCGACGGGTTCGGCCTCGGCCGCCGCCAGCTCGATGGCGATGCCCTCGCCGCCGCCGGGCGGCGCGATGCGGGCTGCCAGCCGCGGCGGCAGCGCCTCGCTGTCGGGCGGCGCGATCACCACCACCTGAAAGGCCTCTCCCGGCACCACCGCGGGGTCTGCGGAGGCGAGCAGCCAGCTCGCGGCCTGTGCCGGCAGGCTCGCAGCGGCGCACAACAGGCCGGTCGCCAGCAGGCGCGCGGCGCATGTCGTCAGCTCGGTCTTTTTCATTGATACCCCGCAAAGGAGAAGAGGCAGCCGGGCGGCCCCGACTGCCTCGAACCCAGGCGCTCGCCCGCACGCGTCTACCACGCCGCGCGAGCACCACCGCGCCCGGATTCAGCGCGCGGCCTGCGCGTCGACCACCGCCAGCGCGGTGATGTTCACCAGCCGCCGCACGGTGGCCGACGGGGTGAGGATATGCACCGAGTTCGCCGCCCCGAGCAGGATCGGGCCGATCGACACGCCGTCGCCGTTGGCCATCTTCATCAGGTTGAAGGAGATGTTGGCGGCGTCGAGGTTGGGCATCACCAGCAGGTTGGCCTCGCCGCTCAGGGTCGACTCGGGATGCATCTTGTCACGGATCTCGACCGACAGCGCCGAGTCGCCATGCATCTCGCCATCGACGTTGAGGTCGGGCACGCGCTCGCGCAGGATCTCGCGCGCCGCGCGCATCTTGCGCGCCGAAGCCGACTTCGAACTGCCGAAGTTGGAATGCGACAGCAGCGCGACCTGGGGCTCGATGCCGAAGCGGCGCAGCTCTTCGGCCGCCATGCGGGCGATCTCGGCCACTTCCTCCGCGTCCGGCTCCTCGTTCACATAGGTGTCGGTGATCGCCAGCATGCGCTTGGGCAGTAGCAGCAGGTTCATCGCCGCGAACTGCCTGGCACCCGGCTTCAGGCCGATGACGTCGCGCACCTGCTGCAGGTGGTAGTCGTAGGTGCCGAAGGTGCCGCACACCAGGGCGTCGCCGTCGCCGCGGCGCAGCAGCATCGCACCGATCAGCGTGGTGTCGCGCAGGACCTTGGCCTTGGCGAGGTCGGGCGTGATGCCGTCGCGCCCCATCAGCCGGTAGTACTCGGTCCACAGCTCGCGATAGCGCGGGTCGGACTCCTGGTTGACCACGTCGAAGTCGCGCCCGGGCACGAGATGCAGACCGATACGGGCGATCCGCATCTCGATCACGCTCGGTCGCCCGATCAGGATCGGACGCGCCAGGCCCTCGTCGACCACCACGCGCACCGCATGCAGCACGCGCTCGTCCTCGCCCTCGGAATAGATCACCCGCTTCTGCTCGATAGGCACCGCCTTGGCCGCCGAGAACACCGGCTTCATGACGATGCCGGACGTGTACACGAAGCTGTTGAGGCTGGAGACGTAGGCGTCGAAGTCGGTGATCGGCTCGGTGGCGACCCCCGAATCCATCGCCGCCTTCGCCACCGCCGGCGCGATCTTCACGATCAGGCGCGGGTCGAAGGGCTTGGGAATGATGTAGTCGGGGCCGAAGCCGAGGTCCTGGCCACCATAGGCGGAGGCCACGATGTCGCTCTGCTCGGCCCGCGCCAGCTCGGCGATCGCCTTCACGCAGGCCAGCTTCATCTCCTCGTTGATCGTGGTGGCGCCGACGTCGAGCGCGCCCCTGAAGATGAACGGGAAGCACAACACGTTGTTGACCTGGTTCGGGAAGTCCGAACGGCCGGTGGCGACGATGCAGTCGGGGCGCACCGCCTTGGCGTCGGCCGGCAGGATCTCGGGGTTCGGGTTGGCGAGCGCGAAGATCAGCGGCTTGTCGGCCATCTTCGCCACCATCTCGGGCTTGAGCACGCCGGCGGTCGACAGGCCGAGGAAGACGTCCGCGCCCTCGATCACCTCGCCCAGGGTGCGCGCCGAGGTGTTCTGGGCGTAGCGCGCCTTGGTCGGCTCCATGTTGGCCTCGCGGCCCTCGAAGATCACACCCTTCGAGTCGCAGACGTAAACGTTCTCGCGCTTCAGGCCGACGCTCGCCATCAGGTCGAGACAGGCGATCGCCGCCGCGCCAGCGCCGGAGCACACCAGCTTGACCTTCTCGATGTCCTTGCCCACCACCTTGAGGCCGTTGATCAGGCCGGCCGCGGAGATGATCGCGGTGCCGTGCTGGTCGTCGTGGAAGACCGGGATCTTCATGCGCTCGCGCAGCTTCTTCTCGATGTAGAAGCACTCCGGCGCCTTGATGTCCTCGAGGTTGATGCCGCCCAGCGTGGGCTCGAGCGAGGCGATGATCTCGATCAGCTTGTCGGGGTCATTCTCGGACAGCTCGATGTCGAAGACGTCGATGTTGGCGAACTTCTTGAACAGGCAGCCCTTGCCTTCCATCACCGGCTTGGCCGCGAGCGGTCCGATGTTGCCCAGGCCGAGCACCGCGGTGCCGTTGGTGATCACCGCCACCAGGTTGCCACGGCTGGTGAATTCGCGCGCCTGCGTGGGGTCGGCGACGATCGCGTCGCAAGCGGCGGCCACACCCGGCGAGTAGGCGAGCGCAAGGTCGCGCTGGTTGGTGAGGCCCTTGGTCGGCACAACCGCGATCTTGCCGCGCGTCGGCGAACGGTGGTAGTCGAGCGCTGCAGCAATGAAGTCCTGATCCATTTTCTCCCTCTCGGAACAGTTTGGTGTATGCGGCCCGGTCGCGCCTGCGTCCAGGCCGCGCGTCCGGGATACGCCTTTGGGAGTTCGCTGCCGCGAATGCTTGTTGTTGTCGACGCCGGAGCGACGTGCGGCATAGCCCCGGGCCTTGCGGCCCGCATGTCGTCCGGCCTCGGGGAACGGGCGAGGATCGGCATGAATGACGAAGCGGAATTTTAGCGCAGCGCAACACCCTTTGGCAGAATGCTCGGCATTACGGGAAGGAGATCGACAGATGCGGCGAGTGGTGTTCAATCAGAAGGGCGGGGTCGGCAAATCGACGATCACCTGCAACCTGGCGGCGATCAGTGCCCACGGCGGGGCGCGCACCCTGGTGGTCGATCTCGACCCGCAGGGCAATTCCACCCAGTACCTGCTCGGCGGCGAGGCGGACGGGCTCGAAGCGACACTGGCCGACTTCTTCGACCAGACCCTCAATTTCAGGCTCAACCCCAGGCGCACCTCGGAGTTCGTCGTCGCCACCCGCTTCCCCGGCCTCCACGTGCTGCCCTCCCATCCGCAGCTCGAGGAGCTGCAGGCCAAGCTCGAGTCGCGCTACAAGATCTACAAGCTGCGCGACGCGCTCGCGGAACTCGCCGCCGACTACGACTGCGTCTACATCGACACCCCGCCGGCGCTGAACTTCTACACCCGCTCGGCGCTGATCGCCGCCGACGCCTGCCTGATCCCCTTCGACTGCGACGAGTTCTCGCGCCGCGCGCTCTACTCGCTGATCGAGAACGTCGAGGAGATCCGCGCCGACCACAACCGCGAGCTGCGGGTCGAGGGCATCGTGGTGAACCAGTTCCAGCCGCGCGCCAGCCTGCCGCAGAAGATGGTACTGGCCCTGGTCGAGGAAGGCCTGCCGGTGCTCGAGCCCTACCTGTCGAGCTCGGTGAAGATCAAGGAGTCGCACGAGCAGGCGATGCCGATGATCCACCTCGATCCGCGGCACAAGCTGACCCAGGAGTTCGTCGCCCTGCACGACGGCCTGGCGCGCAAGTACGGCGCCTGAGGCCCCGCTCGGCGGCGGGGCTCGTGCGCGGCCCCGCCGGGTTCAGGCCGCCTCGAGCTTCGCCACCGCGAGCAGCAGCCACTTGACCCCGGCGTCGCCGAAGTTGATCTGCGCCCGCGCGTCGCTGCCGCTGCCCTCGGCGGCGATGATCACCCCCTGGCCGAAGCGCGCGTGCCGCACCAGCTGGCCGACGCGCAGGCCGCCGGGAAGAGGCGCGCTCGCGGTCGGTGGCGGCGCAGGACGCGGCGACCGCCCGCTGCTCGAAGGCGTGTAGTAGCTGCCGCGCGCACTGCCGCCGAAGGCGCCGGCGGTGCTGGTCCGCACGCTCGGCGGCGTGAGCCACTTGAGCAGCGCCGGTGGAAACTCCTCGAGAAAGCGCGAACGCAGGTTGTAGCGGGTCTGGCCATGCAGCATCCGGCTCTGCGCGAAGGACAGGTAAAGCCGCTCGCGCGCCCGTGTCACCGCCACGTACATCAGGCGGCGCTCCTCCTCCAGGCCGGTGGGCTCGAGGATGCTGTTCTCGTGCGGGAACAGCCCTTCCTCCAGGCCGGAAAGGAAGACGACGTCGAACTCCAGCCCCTTGGACGAATGCACCGTCATCAGCTGCACCGCGTCCGAGCCCTGGTCGGCCTGATGCTCGCCCGCCTCGAGTGAGGCATGAGCGAGGAAATCGGCGAGCAGGGCGTGGTCCTGCTGCATCGCCTCGGCGCCGGCGTCGGCCTCGGCGAGGAAGTTGGCCGCCGCGTTGAGCAGTTCGTCCAGGTTCTCCAGCCGCTCGCGGCCCTCCTTTTCCGCCTTGTAGTGGGCGCGCAGGCCCGACAGCTCGAGCACGTGATCGACCAGTTCGGGCAGCGGCAGGCGCGTGGTGTCGCGCCGCATGTCCTCGATCAGTCGCACGAACTGCGCCAGCACGGTGCCGGGCTTGCCCGTCAGGTGCGGCACCGTGGCATACAGGCTGGTGGCGTAGACCCGCGCCGCATCCTGCAACACCTCGATCGAGCGCGCCCCGATGCCTCGGGTGGGAAAGTTCACCACCCGCGCGAAGGCGGTGTCGTCGTCGGCGTTGGCGATCAGGCGCAGATAGGCGAGCGCGTGCTTGATCTCCTGGCGCTCGAAGAAGCGCAGCCCGCCATACACCCGGTAGGGAATGCCGGCGGAGAACAGCTGGTGCTCCAGCACCCGCGACTGCGCGTTCGAGCGGTAGAGCAGCGCGATCTCCGCCCGCATCAGGCCCTCGCGCACCAGGGACTGGATCTCCTCGACGATCCAGCGCGCCTCGTCGATGTCGGCATAGGCCTCGAACACCCGGATCGGCTCGCCCGCACCCTGGTCGGTCCACAGGTTCTTGCCCAGGCGGTTGGCGTTATGGCGGATGATCGCGTTGGCGGCATCGAGGATGTTGCCGCGCGAGCGGTAGTTCTGCTCGAGGCGGATCACGCTGTCGACCCTGAACTCGCGCTCGAAGTCGCGCATGTTGCCGACCTCGGCGCCGCGAAAGCCGTAGATCGACTGGTCGTCGTCGCCGACGCAGAACATCGACGCGCCGCCCTCGCGGCCCTCGTCGGCGAACTGCTTCAGCCAGCGATACTGCAGCCGGTTGGTGTCCTGGAACTCATCCACCAGGATGTGGCGGAAGCGGCGCTGGTAGTGGCGGCGCACCGGCTCGTTGCGCTCGAGCAGTTCGTAGCTGCGCAGCAGCAGCTCGGCGAAGTCGACCACCCCCTCGCGCTGGCACTGCGCCTCGTACGCCTGGTAGAGCTGCACCCGGTGACGGGTGTAGTCGTCCCAGGCCTCCACCGCGTGCGGCCGGACGCCCGTCTCCTTCTGGCCGTTGATGAAGTGCTGCAGCTCCTTGGGCGGAAACTTCTCGTCATCGACATTGAGCGTCTTCAGCAGCCGCTTGATCGCCGCCAGCTGATCCGCCGAGTCCAGGATCTGGAACAGCTGCGGCAGGCCGGCATCGCGGTGATGCGCGCGCAGCAGCCGGTTGGCGAGGCCGTGGAAGGTGCCCACCCACATCCCGCGCGTGCTCACCGGCAGCATCGCTCCCAACCGGGCGAGCATCTCCTTCGCCGCCTTGTTGGTGAAGGTCACCGCGAGGATGCCGCCCGGGTCGGCCTGGCCGGACTGGATCAGCCAGGCGATGCGGGTGGTCAGCACGCGCGTCTTGCCCGAGCCGGCGCCGGCCAGGATCAGCGCGTGCTGCGGCGGCAGGGTAACGGCCTGGAGTTGTTCGGGATTGAGATTGGCAAGCAGCTTCGACATGAACGGACCCTTGTTCGAGCCCGCATTCTACCCGCCCCGGGGCTCGCCGCCGCCTGCGCCCGCCTGGCACCGCCCGGACCGCACGCCGCCATCTTGTTTCAATAAGCAACTATTGCTTGCTACACTGCCGGAGATCCGCTATCTTCCCGATTGTGCATAGCAGCATTTCGCCTTCAAAGCCGCAAACTCAGGCAGAAATGTAGGTGATTAATCAGACAGTAAGCTGCCCATTCGGCAGATATTGCAGCACCACAATCCGGACCGTACCGGCTTCACGAGAGCCCTCGCGGCAACCAGCCGAAACGCGGCAAGTAAAAGGATGCAAACCATGAAAACACCCAAACTCCTCCCCTGGTACGCCCGCAAGGCCGGCGTGCCGATCGAGCGCGCCGAAGTCCTGTGGGCGAAGGCCGTGCGGCAAGCCACCGACGAAACCGGCTGGGTAGGCAACGCCGAGTTCTGGGGCGCGAGCATGGACATCTTCCGCCAGCTCCTGGACGACGAGAAGGCCAGCCTGTGCGCACCGCGCGTGAGCCCGCTGCTCCGCCTGCAGCGCCGCCTGTGGCGCCTGCCGCTGCTCGCCCTCGAGGACCTGATGATGGCGTCGCGCACCCGCTGGCTGCGCAGCGGCGGCTTCCCGCGCATTTCCGTCTGACCCTGTTTACGGTATCCGCCTGCGGCGGGTACCACCGTCTCCCTCCCTCTCCGATGTCTGGAGAATTCGGCATCCGGCTTCCCGCCGGGTGCCATTTTTTTGCCCACTCGGCGCCAGCCGGACCTGCCCGCGCAGCTTCGCGCTGCAGCGGCCGCATCGCCCCTCCCGCTTCGGGGTATACTTTCGCGCTTTCAACGTCTTGAAGCGCGCACGCACCCTCATGCAGGACAAATACCAGCCCGCCGCCGTGGAAACGGCCGCCCAGCAGCACTGGGACTCCACCGAAGCCTTCCGCGTCAGCGAGGACAAGGACAAGCCCAAGTACTACTGCCTGTCGATGTTCCCCTACCCCTCGGGCAAGCTGCACATGGGGCACGTGCGCAACTACACCATCGGCGACGTGCTCGCGCGCTTCCACCGCATGAAGGGCTTCAACGTGCTGCAGCCGATGGGCTGGGACGCCTTCGGCATGCCTGCCGAAAACGCCGCGATCCAGAACAACGTGCCGCCGGCCAAGTGGACCTACGCCAACATCGAGTACATGAAGGGGCAGCTCAAGCGCCTCGGCTTCGCCATCGACTGGTCGCGCGAGCTCGCCACCTGCACCCCGGAGTACTACCGCTGGGAACAGTGGCTGTTCACCCGCCTGTTCGGGAAGGGCCTGATCTACAAGCGCCTCGGCACGGTCAACTGGGACCCGGTCGATGAGACCGTGCTCGCCAACGAGCAGGTCATCGACGGCCGTGGCTGGCGCTCGGGCGCGCTCGTCGAGAAGCGCGAGATCCCCATGTACTACATGAAGATCACCGCCTACGCCGACGAGCTGCTGTCCGCGCTCGACGATCTGCCGGACTGGCCCGAGCAGGTCAAGCTGATGCAGAAGAACTGGATCGGCCGCTCCGAGGGTGTGGAGATCAGCTTCCCGTTCGACTTCTCCAGCATCGGCCACGAGGGCGTGCTGAAGGTGTTCACCACCCGCGCCGACACCCTGATGGGCGCGACCTACGTCGCGGTGGCCGCCGAGCACCCGCTCGCCACCCAGGCCGCGGCCAGCAACCCGGCGCTCGCCGAGTTCATCGAGGAGTGCAAGCGCGGCGGCGTCGCCGAGGCCGACATCGCAACGATGGAGAAGAAGGGCATGCCCACCGGCCTCAAGGTGCGCCACCCGCTCACCGGCGAACCGCTGGAAGTGTGGGTCGCCAACTACGTGCTGATGGGCTACGGCGAAGGCGCGGTGATGGCGGTGCCGGCGCACGACGAGCGCGACTTCGCCTTCGCCACCAAGTACGAGCTGCCGATCCGCATGGTGGTGGGTTCCGAGGCCTACGCCGACACCGTCGCGCCCTGGCAGGACGCCTACGCCGGCTACGGCCGCCTGCTCAATTCGGGCAAGTACGATGGTCTCGATTTCCAGCGCGCGGTCGATGCGATCGCCGCCGACCTCGCCGCCAAGGGCCTGGGCGCCAAGCGCGTGCAGTACCGCCTGCGCGACTGGGGCATCTCGCGCCAGCGCTACTGGGGTTGCCCGATCCCGATGATCCACTGCGCAGACTGCGGCGACGTGCCGGTGCCGGACGCGCAACTGCCGGTGGTGCTGCCCGAGAACGTCGAGCTCACCGGGCGCGGCTCGCCGCTCGCCCGTATGCCGGCGTTCTACGAGTGCAGCTGCCCCAGCTGCGGCAAGCCGGCGAAGCGCGAAACCGACACCATGGACACCTTCGTCGAGTCGTCCTGGTACTTCCTGCGCTACGCCTGCGCCGACAACAAGGACGCGATGGTGGACCAGCGCGTCGATTACTGGGCGCCGGTCGATCAGTACATCGGCGGCATCGAGCACGCCATCCTGCACCTGCTGTATTCGCGCTTCTTCACCCGCGCGATGCGCGACTGCGGCCTGGTCGAGGCCTCCGAGCCCTTCAGCGCGCTGCTGACCCAGGGCATGGTGGTGGCCGAGACCTACTACCGCGACCTCGAGGGCGGCAAGAAGCAGTGGATCAACCCGGCCGACGTGGTCGTCGAGCGTGACGAGCGCGGCCGCATCGTCGCCGCCAAGCTCGAATCCGACGGCCTGCCGGTGGTCATCGGCGGCACCGAGAAGATGTCGAAATCGAAGAACAACGGCGTCGACCCGCAGTTCCTCGTCGACCAGTACGGCGCCGACACCGCGCGCCTGTTCATCATCTTCGCCTCGCCGCCCGACCAGCAGCTCGAGTGGTCCGACTCCGGCGTCGAGGGCGCCTCGCGCTTCCTGCGCCGGGTGTGGAACTACGGCCACGCCTTCACCACCGAGACGCGCGCTGCGCTGCCGGCCGAGCGGCGGCTCGCGGCTGGCGCGCTGCCCGCCGCGGCGGCCGACGTGCGTCGCGACATCCATACCCACCTCAAGCAGGCCACCTACGACTTCGGCAAGCACCAGTTCAACACCGTGGTGTCGGCGGCGATGAAGATCCTCAACGCGCTCGAGAAGGCGCAGAAGGAGCTCGCCGCCAGCGACGCCGCGGCGCACGCCGAAGTGGCCGAGGAAGGTTTCTCCATCCTGCTGCGCCTGCTGTCGCCGATCACCCCGCACATCTGCCATGCCCTGTGGCAGGACTGCGGCCTCGGCACCGACATCCTCGCCGCAAGCTGGCCCGAGGTCAGCGAGGACGCCCTGAAGCAGGACGAGGTCGAGCTGATGCTGCAGGTCAACGGCAAGCTGCGCGGCAGCATCAGGGTCGCCGCCGACGCGTCGAAGGCCGACATCGAGGCGGCGGCGCTCGCCAACGAAGCCGCGCAGAAGTTCATGGACGGCAAGCCGGCGAAGAAGGTCGTCGTCGTGCCCGGCCGCCTGGTCAACATCGTCGCCTGAGGTCAGTCGATGCCCCTATTCCGGCCTCGCGCCCGGCCCCTCTCCCGCCGCGCCTTCCTGCTCACCGGCCTGCTGCTGCCGGCCGCAACGGCCCTCGGAGGCTGCGGCTTCCGCCTGCGCGGTCCGCAGCGGATGGAGTTCGCGACCCTGCACGTCGGCGTGCCCGCGCAGACCGAGCTGGGCGCCCAGCTGCGCCGCCTGGTCGCCACCAGCGACAGCACGATCGTGGTCGAGGATCCGGCCGAGGCCGAAGCCCGCTTGCAGATCCTCGCCAACGCACGCGGCCGGGAGATCCTCAGCCTCACCGGCGCCGGCAAGGTGCGCGAGTACCAGCTCAACCAGTCCCTGCGCTTCCAGCTGCTCGACAAGGCGGGCAAGACACTGATCCCGCCCACCACGCTGTCGGCGCGGCGCGACTACAACTTCGACGAGGACGCGGTGCTCGGCAAGGCGCAGGAAGAGGAGATGCTCTACCGCGACATGCAGGACGACCTGGTTCAGCAGCTGATGCGCCGGCTCTCCGCCTACCGCCGCAGCGGCTGAAGCAGCGGTGAACCTGCGTCCCGACCAGCTCGCGGCCCAGCTCGCGAAGCCGCTGGCGCCGCTCTGGGTGCTGCACGGCGACGAACCGCTGCTGGTGCTGGAGGCGGCCGATGCGATTCGCGCCGCGGCGCGCAAGCAGGGCTACGAGGAGCGCGAAACCCTGGTCGTCGGTCAGGGCTTCAAGTGGGAGTCGCTGGCGCTCGCCGCCGGCAACCTGTCGCTGTTCGGCGGCGCCAGGCTGATCGACCTGCGCATCCCCACCGGCAAAGCCGGGCGCGACGGCGGCGAGGCGCTGCAGCGCTACGTCGCCCGCCTGCCCGAACAGACCCTGACTCTGGTGACCCTGCCGGGGCTCGACTGGGCGACACGCAAGACCGCCTGGTTCAGGACCCTCACCGATGCCGGCAACACCATCGAACTGAAGGCCCCCGAGCGCGAGCGCCTGCCCGACTGGATCGCGCGCCGGCTGGCAGTGCAAAAACAGTCGGCCACACCCGACGCGCTCGCCTTCATCGCCGAACATGTCGAGGGCAACCTGCTCGCCGCCCACCAGGAGATCCTCAAGCTCGGCCTGCTCCACGGCGAAGGCGCGCTGAGCCTGGAACAGGTGCAGGAGGCGGTGCTCGACGTCGCCCGCTACGACATCGACGGCCTGCGCCAGGCGGTGGTGGAGGGCGAGTCCGCCCGCTGCGCTCGCCTGCTCGAAGGCCTGCGCGGCGAAGGCGCTGCGCCGCCGCTGGTGCTGTGGGCGCTCGCCAACGAGGTGCGCACCCTCGCCAGCCTGCGCGCGGGACAGGACGCCGGCCAGCCGCTGGCCGCGCTGTACAAGAGCGAGCGGGTGTTCGACGAGCGCCGCAAGCGCCAGCTCGGCCACGCGCTGAGCCGTCTCCCGCTCGGCGCGCTCACCGCCGCCCTGCTCCACGCCGCGCGCATCGACCGCATCATCAAGGGCCTCGCCCCGGGTGACGTCTGGGACGAATTCCTCCAGCTCGCGCTGCGCCTGGCCCGCCGCGCATAGCCCTTGCGCCGCGTTCGGTGCTTTAATTGCCGTTTAGCCCGACACTGCCGACACCGCGATGGACATCCAGAACTACATGCAGACCCTCGGCCAGCAGGCTCGCGCCGCCTCGCGCCTGCTCGCCGCCGCATCCACCGAAGCCAAGAACACTGCGCTGCGCGCGATGGCGACCGAGATCCGCGCGCGTCGCGACGACCTGCTCGCCGCCAACGCGGCCGACCTCGAGGAAGCCCGCCGCGCCGGCCTCGAGCCCGCGCTGCTCGACCGCCTCACGCTCGACGCGAAGGGCATCGAGGCGATGGCCGAGGGCCTCGAGCAGATCGCCGCCCTGCCCGATCCGGTGGGCGAGATCAATGAGGTCAAGCGCCGCCCCTCGGGGATCCAGGTCGGCAAGATGCGCGTGCCGCTCGGCGTCATCGGCATCATCTACGAGGCCCGTCCCAACGTCACCGCCGACGCCGCCGCGCTGTGCCTGAAGTCGGGCAACGCCGCGATCCTGCGCGGCGGCCGCGAGGCGATCAACGCCAATCGCGCGATCGCCGCCTGTGTGCGCGCCGGCCTGCTCGAAGCCGGCCTGCCCGAGCACGCGGTGCAGGTGGTCGAGACCACCGACCGCGCCGCGGTGGGCGCGCTGATCACCATGCCCGAGTTCGTCGACGTCATCGTCCCGCGCGGCGGCAAGGGCCTGATCGAGCGCATCTCGGCCGAGGCGCGGGTGCCGGTGATCAAGCATCTCGACGGCAACTGCCACGTCTATATCGACGCCGAGGCCGACCCCGCGAAGGTGGTGCCGATCGTCGAGAATGCCAAGACCCAGCGCTACGGCACCTGCAACACCGCCGAATCCTTGCTGGTGGCGCGTGACGTCGCCGACATCTACCTGCCCGAGATCGGCCGCATGCTCGCCGCCCGGGGGGTGGAGATGCGCTGCTGCGCCGACTCGCTCGCGCTGCTGCGCGAGGCGGGCGTCGCCGCCGACAAGCTGGTCGCGGCTACCGACGCCGACTGGCGCGAGGAGTACCTGGCACCGATCATCGCGGTGAAGCTGGTCGACGGCCTCGACGCGGCGATCGCGCACGTCAACACCTACAGCTCCGGCCACACCGAGGCGATCGTCACCGAGAACTACACGAGCGCGATGCGCTTCCTGCGCGAGGTCGACTCCGCGTCGGTGATGATCAACGCGTCGACCCGCTTCGCCGACGGCTTCGAATACGGGCTCGGCGCGGAGATCGGCATCTCCACCGACAAGATCCACGCGCGCGGTCCGGTCGGCCTCGAGGGCCTGACCAGCCAGAAGTGGATCGTCTTCGGCAATGGCGAGATCCGCCGCTGAGGCAGACACCCGGCGGGGCGAAACCGCGCTGGCGCACGCCGGTGCGGGCTTCGCCGCCATCATCGCCCTGCCATTCGGCCCGTTCGGCATCCGCACCGCGGACGCACGCCTGAGCGAACTGGTCTTCCTGCCGCCCGGCACCCCGCTGCGGGCGCCGGTCGACGCCCTCGCGCGCGGCGCCGCCGAGGCCTTGCTGGCCTGGGTCGACGACCCCGCCCGTCGCTTCACCCTGCCACTGGCCGATTCCGGCACACCCTTCCAGCGCCGGGTCTGGGCGGCGATCTCGGCCATACCGCCGGGCCGCACCGAGACCTACGGCGAGCTCGCGCGCGCCCTCGGCAGCGCCGCACGCGCGGTCGGCCAGGCCTGTGGCGCGAACCCCTTCCCGCTCGTCGTGCCCTGCCACCGCGTCACCGCCGCCACCGGCATCGGCGGCTTCGCCAATGCGCGCGACGGCTGGCTGCTCGAGGCCAAGCGCTGGCTGCTCGCCCACGAAGCCCGCCGATGAGCGTCGCTGCACGCGCCGAGGACGCGCTCGCGGCCGCCACCCGCGCCGAACTCGACGCCTTCACCGACTCGCTCTGGCTCGAACACGGCCTGTCGCGCAACACGCTGGCCGGCTATCGCAGCGACCTCGCGCTCTTCGCCCGCTGGCTCGAGCCGCGCGGCGGCGGCCTGCGCGACGCCACCGCTGCCGACCTCGCCGCCTACCTCGCCGAGTTCGCACGCCGCGCCCGGCCGGCGAGCCAGCGTCGCCTGCTGTCGGCCTGGCGGCGCTACTTCCGCCACCTGCTCACGCACCAGCAGATCGCCGAGGATCCGACCCTCTTCCTCGACCCGCCAATGCCCGCCCAGCGCTTCCCGCGCACCCTGAGCGAGACCCAGGTCGAGGCCCTGCTCACCGCCCCCGACACCGGCAGCCCGCTGGGCCTGCGCGACCGCTGCATGCTCGAGGTGCTCTACGCCGCCGGCCTGCGCGTATCGGAACTCGTCGGCCTGAAGACTTTCGCCGTCAGTCTCGACCAGGGACTGGTGAGAATTATCGGCAAGGGCGGCAAGGAACGACTGGTCCCGCTCGGAGAAATCGCCGCGGACTGGATCCAGGCCTATATGCGCGAGGCCCGGCCGCAATTGCTCGCGGGGCGCAATTGCGACGAGGTTTTCATTACCCGGCTCGGCGCCGGAATGACAAGACAGATGTTCTGGCGCATCATCAAGACGCACGCCCTCACTGCCGGAATTGCGCCCGAGCGCATTTCACCCCACACCCTGCGCCATGCATTCGCCACCCACCTGCTCAATCACGGCGCCGACCTGCGTGTGGTGCAGATGCTGCTCGGGCATGCGGACATTTCGACGACCCAGGTCTATACCCATGTCGCGCGCGAGCGCCTGAAGAAGTTGCATGGCGAACATCACCCACGCGCCTGAAACAATGCACACGAGGCCATCATGAGCCAGACCGAACGCCACGCTCCGGAAACCCCCGCCACCCGCTTCCTGCGCCAGAACCATATCGCTTTCTCGACCCACCTCTACGAATACGAAGAGCACGGTGGTACCAAGGTTTCCTCGCGCGAATTGAACGTCAGTGAGCATGCGGTGGTGAAGACCCTGGTAATGGAGGATGAAAACGCCCATCCGCTGATCGTGCTGATGCACGGTGATCGCAAGGTATCCACCAAGGAACTCGCCCGCCAGATCGGCTGCAAGAAGGTGGAGCCCTGCAAACCGGAGGTCGCCAATCGCCACACCGGCTATCTGGTGGGCGGCACCACGCCGTTCGGCACCCGCAAGCGCCTGCCGGTCTACCTCGAAAGGACCATCCTCGACCTGCCGCTGATCTATATCAATGGCGGTCGCCGCGGATTCCTGGTCGGCATTCACGCGCACGACCTGCTGCGCGCGCTCAATCCCACGCTCGTCGAGGTCGGGCAATAAGGAATGATTTTTTTGATCTCCGCGACAATCGAATTCATTTCACGCGCAATTGGTGGCAGAATCGGATTCGTCGAGCCCGCACCATTGCGAACCATCGTAATTGGCCCGTAATTCGTAGGATACACAAGGACCCGGTCGCTCCACGCGGCCTCAATTACGGAGAAATCATGGATATTCCCAGCCTGTCCACCTTGTCGCTCGTCGAGCTGCGCCGCCTGCAATCCAAAGTCGAAACCGAGATTCGCCGCCGCAGCGACACGGCCCGCCGCGCTCTGCTGAAGAAAGTGCAGAAAATGGCCGCCGACGAAGGCCTCTCCCTCGACGATCTGATCGAGAGCACCGTCGAAGCGGAGAAACCCGCAGCCAAAAAGGTCGGCCCGCGCGCCGCGGCGAAAAAGGACAAGCCGGCGCCGGTGGTCAAGTACCGCAATCCGGCCAATCCGGAACAGGGCTGGAGCGGCCGTGGCCGCAAACCGCAATGGGCGCTCGACTGGATCGCCAGCGGCAAGTCGCTCGACGAACTGGCAGTCTGAATCGCGCCGTCAAAGAACGAATCGCCGGCCGCGGGCCGGCGTTTTCATTTGCGCCGGAGCGCCCGACTGGCTGCCGGGCGCCGCAATCAGCCTTCCGCGTCGGGCAGCAATACGCCCTCGCGGCTGCGCTGGATGAACACGCCGACGCGTTTCACCCCTTTCATCACGCCGATCTTGGCGATGCGGATCTTCACCCAGGGCGCGCCGAATTCCTCGAACAGCATGTTCACGACGAATTCGCCGAGCGTTTCGATGAGGTTGAAATGGCGCGCCTCGAGCTCGGCGCAAATCCGCTGGATCACCTTCGAATAATCGATGGTGTCGGCAATGTCGTCGCGCCGGGCGGCGGCATCGGGGACGCCGAAAGTCAGGTTGAGTTCGAGCAACTGCGCCGCCTGCCGCTCGCGCGGATAGATGCCGACCCTCGCGTGGACGCGCAATTCCTCGATGAAGATGAAATCCATGCTGTTTCCCGATTAGAATCGACGCGATTCTAGCGCGGATGCGGGACACACCCGCAGGCTTCTCGGCCCGATCCGGTCCGCGCACTGGCCTTGATCGGCCCCGCATGCCGGGGCCGGGGAGAAACGATGTCCCTGCTGCTCCTGCTTCTCGCCGCCTATCTCGTCGGCTCGATTCCCTTCGCAATCGTCGTCAGCAAGCTGTTCGGCCTGCAGGACCCGCGCGCCTATGGCTCCGGCAACCCGGGCGCGACCAACGTGCTGCGCAGCGGCAACAAGGGGGCTGCAGCGCTGACCCTGCTCGGCGATGCGTTCAAGGGCTGGCTCGCGGTGTGGGCCGCGACCCGCTTCGGCTTCGGCCCATCCGAGGCTGCCTTTGCCGGCCTCGCCGCCTTCCTTGGCCATGTCTTCAGCTTCTTCCTGCGCTTCAACGGCGGCAAGGGCGTCGCCACCGCGATCGGCGTGCTCGCCGGCGTGGAGCCCCGGATCGCGATCTTCTGCGCGATCGTCTGGCTGGCGGTCGCCTACACCACCCGCTACTCCTCGGTCGCCGCGCTGTCCGCAGCGGCGCTCGCGCCGGTCGCCGGCCTGATCTTCCTCGGCCCGGTGCCGGCGGTGCTGGCGCTGCTGGCGATGAGTGCGATCCTGTTCTGGCGCCACGCGGAGAACATCCGGCGCCTGAAGGCAGGCACCGAAGGCAGGATCGGCGCGAAGAAGTCCTGAGCGCTCAGTCGGCCGCAGCCAGCGGCGGGCGCAGTTCCATCAGCGGCCAGCGCGGCCGGATGCGCACCGCCGGCGGCGACAGACGGCGTTCCCCGGCCGCGAGCCGCAGCGCGCCGGCGAAGGCGATCATCGCCCCGTTGTCGGTGCACAGCGCCGGCTCGGGGTAATGCACCCGACCGCCGCGCGCGGCGAGCGCCGCATCCAGGTTTGCGCGCAGGCAGCGGTTCGCGCCGACGCCGCCCGCCACCACCAGGGTGTTGAGGCCGGTCTTCTTCAACGCCGCGAGCGACTTCGCACACAGCACGTCGACCACCGCCTGCTGGAAGTCCGCCGCGAGATCGGCCGCATCCGCGGGATTCCAGTCGTCCGCCGACACCACGTTGAGCACCGCGGTCTTGAGGCCGCTGAAGCTGAAGTCGAGGTCGCCCGAACGCAACATCGGCCGCGGCAGCCGGAATCGACCGGTCGCGCCCGTCTCCGCCAGCGCCGCCAGCTGCGGCCCGCCCGGATAGCCGAGCCCGAGCAGCTTGGCGGTCTTGTCGAAGGCTTCGCCGGCGGCGTCGTCCACCGACTCGCCGAGCAGCGCGTAATCGCCCACCCCGCGCACCCGCATGAGCTGGGTGTGCCCGCCCGAGACCAGCAGGGCGACGAAGGGAAAGGCGGGCGGGTCGGCAGACAGCAGCGGAGACAGCAGATGGCCCTCGAGATGGTGCAGCGGCAGCGCCGGCACCCCGAGGCTCAGGGCGAAGGCCTCGGCCACGCTCGCCCCCACCAGCAGGGCGCCTGCCAGGCCGGGGCCGGCGGTGTAGGCGACCGCGTCGAGCTCGCCGACGGCCAGGCCCGCCTCGGCGAGAGCCTGCCTGATCAGCAGCGGCAGGCGGCGGATGTGGTCGCGCGAGGCGAGCTCGGGCACGACGCCGCCGTAGGCCGCGTGCAGGTCGATCTGCGAGTGCAGGCAGTGCGCGAGCAGGCCGGCGTCGGTGTCGTACACCGCGACCCCGGTCTCGTCGCAGGAGGACTCGATCCCCAGTACTTTCATTGCTTCCATCCGCTTGATTCGGTGCAGCATTCTAGCAACCGCGACGGCCGCCGGGCGCATACGGGGGCTTGCCATCGCGGGTGTGCTCGGTTATATTCGCCGTCTTTCTGCTCACCGACACCCAAGGAAGTACGCAATGCCCGGTATTCGCGTCAAGGAAAACGAGCCGTTTGAAGTTGCGATCCGCCGCTTCAAGCGCACTATCGAGAAGACCGGTGTGCTTACCGAGCTCCGCGCCCGCGAGTTCTACGAAAAGCCCACCGCCGAGCGCAAGCGCAAGCTGGCCGCTGCCGTGAAGCGCAATCACAAGCGCCTGCGCAGCCAGATGCTGCCGCCGAAGCTCTACTGATCACGCCGCAGCCGGTTCTTCCGGATGCCTGAACGCCGGGCGGAAACCCCTGAGGTTTCCGCCCGGCGTCGTGCTTTCCGCACGGAATGATCCCACAGTCTTTCGTCCAGGAACTGCTGTCGAGGGTCGACATCGTCGACGTCATCGAACGCCACCTGCCGCTGAAGAAGAGCGGTGCGAATTACTTCGCCTGCTGCCCCTTCCACGGCGAGAAGTCGGCTTCGTTCTCGGTCAGCCCGAGCAAGCAGTTCTACCACTGCTTCGGCTGCGGCGCGCACGGCAGCGCGATCGGCTTCCTGATGGAACACAACGGCCTCGGCTTCGTCGACGCCGTGAAGGAACTCGCCGGCCAGGTCGGCCTGCAGGTTCCCGACGACGGCCACCACGCGAGCCCGGCGGAAACCGACGCGCGCGAGCGCCTCTACGAGGCAATGGCCGCAGCGGCCCGCTTCTACAAGGAACAGCTGCGGCACGGCCCGGCGGCGGTCGCCTACCTGAAGCGGCGCGAGGTCAGCGGCGAGATCGCCGCCCGCTTCGGCCTCGGCTTCGCCCCCGATGAATGGCAGGCGCTGCAGCGCGTGTTCCCCGACTATCAGGCGAAGACGCTCGCCGAGGCCGGCCTCGTCATCGACAACGACCAGGGCCGCCGCTACGACCGCTTCCGCAACCGCATCGTGTTCCCGATCCACGACCGCCGCGGCCGCATCATCGCGTTCGGCGGCCGGGTCATGGACGGCGGCGAGCCGAAGTACCTGAACTCGCCGGAAACCCCGCTGTTCGAGAAGGGCCGCGAACTCTACGGCCTGTTCCTCGCCCAGAAGGCGATCCGCGACGCCGGCCACGTGGTGGTGGTCGAGGGCTACATGGACGTGGTCGCGCTCGCCCAGTTCGGCGTCGCCAACGCGGTCGCCACGCTCGGCACGGCGACCACGCCGCAGCACGTGCTCGCCCTGTTGCGCCAGACCGACCGCATCGTGTTCTGCTTCGACGGCGACGCCGCCGGCCGCCGCGCCGCCTGGCGCGCGCTGGAGAACGCGCTGGAGGCGCTGCGCGACGACGCCACCCTCGCCTTCCTCTTCCTGCCCGCCGAGCACGATCCCGACTCCTTCGTGCGCGCCGAAGGCGCCGAAGCGTTCCGCAAGGCCGCCGCCGGCGCGACCTCGCTGGCCAATTTCCTGATCCAGGAACTTTCGGCACGGCATGCACTCGATACCGCCGAAGGGCGGGCCGGACTGGTGCATGAAGCACGTCCGCTGGTGACCCGTATCGGCGCGCCCCTGTTGCGGCTGCAGGTAATGAAGATGCTTGCCGAAGCGAGCGAACTGACCCAGACCGAGATCGAGGACGCCTTGGGCTTGCGCCAATCGCGCGCCGTACGCAAGGCACCGCCGCACCAGGAGGGTTGGCGACCGCCCGCAGGGAATTTCACGCCTCGCCGGGCACCTGTGCGTGGTGGGCGCCGCAAGCCGCCATCGGCGATCGAGTCGTTGCTGCGTCTGGTGCTCACCCACACCGCCCTGGCCGCCCGCCTGCCGGTGGGACTGATCCCGGACGACAGCGCCGAAGGGCGCGCCCTGATCGCGATCATCGACATGCTGAGCCTGGGCGAGCCGGTGCCGGCCGGCGGCCTCGGCGCGCTGATCGAGCGCTTCCGCGACACGCCGCACGGCGAGCCCCTGTCACGGATCGCGGCCGAGCTGGTGGATGCCGAATTCGACGAGGCGGTGATAGAGCCCCTGTTCGAGGACATCCTGCGCAAATTGCAGATCGACCATGTCAGCGCCGAGCTTGCCGAGCTGATGCAACGCTCGCGCGAAAACGGTCTCGACAACCGCGGCCGGCACCGCATGGCCGAGCTGCTGGTGGAGAAGAGCAAACTCTCCTCCGCGGCTAAAGGCTCGGATCTATAGTATAATTTTCCGTTTTTCCCCAATCCAAGCTCTGACTTGAGGAGTGCCATGGCACGCGAAAAAGCCAAGGATGCGCGCAAGGACGGTCCGAAGGGACGCGCCTCCAAGTCGAAGGACAAGGTTGCCCAGCTGATCGAAGCGCCGGCAGCCAGTCCGCTCGACGCCGAGGTGCGGCGCACGCGGCTGAAAACCCTGATCACGCTCGGCAAGGACCGCGGCTATCTCACCTACGCCGAGATCAGCGATCACCTGCCGGACGACGTCGCCGATGCCGAACAGATCGAAGGCATCATCGCGACCTTCAACAACATGGGCATCCAGGTCTACGACGTCGCGCCCGCGGCGGACGACCTGCTCATGTCCGACAACGTCGCCAGCTCGGTCGACGAGGACGTCGCCGAGGAAGAGGCGGAACAGGCCCTGTCGTCGGTCGACGCCGACTTCGGCCGCACCACCGACCCGGTGCGCATGTACATGCGCGAGATGGGCACGGTCGAGCTGCTGACCCGCGAGGGCGAGATCGAGATCGCGAAGCGCATCGAGGACGGCCTCAAGCACATGGTACAGGCGATCTCCGCCTGCCCGACGACGATCGCCGAGATGCTCGAGAGTGCCGACAGGATCGCCCGCGACGAGATGCGCATCGACGAGTTGATCGACGGCCTGATCGATCCCAACGCCGCGGACGAAGCGGCGGCGCAGGAGGATGACGAGGCGCAGGAGGACGCGGACGCGGAGGAGGAATCCGACGACGCCGACGGCGACTCCGAAGAGGAGGACGAGGACGAGGAGGATGAGGGCGCCAAGGCCGAGCGGGCCGCGGCCCAGTCGCTGCTCCAGCTCAAGACCGATGCCCTCGCCCGCTTCGAGGGGATCCGCGAACTGCAGCAGAAGATGATGGCCGCGCTCGAAGCCAGGGGCTCGTCCGACCTGAACTACCTCGCGCTGCAGCAGGCGATCTCCGACCAGCTCCTGAACATCCGCTTCACCGCCAAGACCATCGAGCGCCTGTGCGACTCGGTGCGCCAGATGGTGGATCAGGTGCGCGGCCACGAACGCCACATCCTGCAGTTGTGCGTCGACCGCGCCGGCATGCCGCGCCAGCACTTCATCAAGATCTACCCCGGCCACGAGACCGACTCCGCCTGGCTCGAGGCCGAACTGGCCGGCAACAAGGCCTACGTCGAAGGCCTGTCGCGCGTCGCCCCCTCGATCCTGGAAGAACAGCAGAAGCTGCTCGAGCTGCAGGACAGGCTCGGCATCACGCTGAAGGACCTGAAGGACATCAACCGCCAGATGTCGACCGGCGAGGCAAAGATGCGCCGCGCCAAACGGGAAATGACCGAGGCCAACCTGCGCCTGGTGATCTCGATCGCCAAGAAGTACACCAACCGGGGCCTGCAGTTCCTCGACCTCATCCAGGAAGGCAACATCGGCCTGATGAAGGCGGTCGATAAGTTCGAATACCGCCGCGGCTACAAGTTCTCGACCTACGCTACCTGGTGGATCCGCCAGGCGATCACGCGCTCGATCGCCGACCAGGCACGCACTATCCGCATCCCGGTGCATATGATCGAGACGATCAACAAGATGAACCGCATCAGCCGCCAGATCCTGCAGGAGACCGGCCTCGAGCCCGATCCCGCGACCCTGGCCGAGAAAATGGAGATGCCCGAGGAGAAGATCCGCAAGATCATGAAGATCTCCAAGGAGCCGATCTCCATGGAGACGCCGATCGGCGACGACGACGACTCCCACCTGGGCGACTTCATCGAGGACACCGCCACCCTGGCGCCGGCCGAGGCCGCGGTGTACACCGGACTGCGCGACGCTACCGGCGAAGTGCTCGACTCGCTCACCCCGCGCGAGGCGAAGGTGCTGCGCATGCGCTTCGGCATCGAGATGAACACCGACCACACGCTGGAAGAGGTCGGCAAGCAGTTCGACGTCACCCGCGAGCGCATCCGCCAGATCGAAGCGAAGGCCCTGCGCAAGCTGCGTCACCCGAGCCGCTCCGAGAAGCTGCGCAGCTTCCTCGACAGCGACCAGTAAGGATTTGCCGGGCCTTTAGCTCAACGGTTAGAGCAGAGGACTCATAATCCTTTGGTTGCGGGTTCGAATCCCGCAGGGCCCACCAGCAGAATCAAGCACTTGCGCCAGTCCTTCGGGGCTGGCGTTTTGCTTTTCTTGGGTCGTGTAAGCGCTATGTAAGCGCCAGCGCGAGGTCAGCACCACGCGGCCGGCCTCGTCGTTTTTCGCGGTTAGCGGTGAAGGAAGGGGGTCCATGCGGTTCGCGCGCTCGGTTCCTCGTGATTTTTGGCGGCAGGCGGCCGCCGGGAATGCCCTTCAGGCGCGCCAGGAACGGCCACAGCAGGCGCAGCAGGCCGGGGTGATGCTCTGCCCTTGCCGGGCGCTTCAGCGGCTTGTGCGGCCTCTGGTGCGCGGTGCCCTTGGCGCAATGCAACACGCCAGAAGCGAAAGCAATGGTCATGCCGTCGCTTCGCGTGCATTGCAGGGCTGGTGATGCGGCGTTTCTTGCTTGTGGTTGCTACTGTCATTGTGCGACGCAGCGTTGCGGCTAGGCCACCACGGACGGCAGGCGAAGAAAAACCGCCTCGGGGGCGGTTCAGTTCGCAGGGGTGCGGGTTCAGTCCGGGCCGGGTGCGCGTCGAGGTCGTTTGCTGATTTTCGCGGGAATCAAAACGGGCGAAACCTGCATAGCGCAAGGCTATCGGACAGGTTCAGTTTGATTGTTTTTGAAAACGGGGGTTTTTTCTGCGCGTGCGAATGGGCGCGGTTTCTTCGGTCGGCACCTTCTAGACTTTTCACCCGCCCCTACCCCGTCAGCCTCGCAAGCTCTCGCGCCAGTCGGTCGCGCTTCGGTTCCAGCAGCGGAAGCGTTCGCGCTCCCCATGCGCTCGGGTGCGCTTGGTACCGTGCAATCATGCCCTCCACATGCGCCAGGGCGGCGCGTATGCGGTCTAGGGCGGCTTCTTGCTTGCGTCGGCAGGCCACCCCACAGTAAAGGCGCTTGCGGCCTGTCTCAGGCTGCTCTAGGGGCTTTCCGCAGACTCTGCAATTCTCCGGCATCGTCGGGTTCCTCCGAGCATGTGACCGTTTTTGGATGCGTTTATGGTTGAAAGGCTTACCGGACGGTTCCCAGTGGGGTCGCCCTCCATTCTGGAATGGCCCCTTGGGGTGTGAAGGTGTCGGCCACGCACTCACCACAAATGCTGCCGACGGTCGATTTATTGCGATGGCTCGACGGGCCACTTTCAGGGGTGAAACCTAACCCCCGCAATTCTTTGTCGCTTAGCTCACGACCAGCGCAGAACCCGCAGTGCGGAAAATCGGAATCACGCGAAGTTCGCCCAAAACCGTCACGAGGTTCTTGGTGAAATCGTCGCCGCTGTAGCCGACCTCGATGCTGAAACCATCGGCCACGATAAGCTCGCAATGGCTCGAATCCAGCACCATCGCTGAACCGGCTGTCACGCTGGGACTCAGCACCACACGCAAGCCGCGCAGGTTCGGCTCAATCGCGCCCAGGTAGCTGCCGCTCAAATAGTGGTCATTCAAGGTGCCGGTTGCCGTGCAAATGCCCAGCCACGCCGCCGGACTCATGCAAACCACATCGGGCACAAAGCCATCGCCCTGCATGTCAGCCGCTGCGGCGGAAATGCTGTCAACCAATGCGGGGTAAGTGCTCGTGCTGAATCCCGTCGCCAGCGCGCCGAACCCAGCCCATGCGGGCGTGATGTTGCCGTCAAACAGCGCTGCATCAAGGGCGCTGCCAACGCTGCGCATCAAGGTGATATTGACGGCGCGCTTCAGTTCCTCGCTGTCTGCCAGGGCTTGTTTCGACATCTTGCAGTAACCCGCAATCGTCAACGCGCTTTGCGTGATGATGGTGTGGTCAGGACGGATTGCAGCCTTCGCAGCGCCTTCGCCAGCTTGAACCGCTGCCGCGCCTTGCGTGCCGGTAAACCGCGAATACTCAACAACTGAAGTGCTTGCCACGCGGCGCGATGGCATGGCGTTTTGCAGGCCAATGATGCCGCCTTCAATGGCACCCACGCCGCCCGCGATGATGCTGCGGCCCGATGCGGTGCTCACAGGGTCGGCGGCGGCTTTGATTTCCAGGCGCAGGGATTTGGTTTTGCCGAACAGCTCGCGGTTGGCTTCGAACTGCGTCGCCACCTGCGCCCCGAGATTGTCAGCAGTGCCGCCGGGCATGGACTTCATGGTGACGCCGCCTTGCGCGAGGTCGGTCAGTGCCGCGTCAATCTTTGCGTCTTGCTCTGCCTTGGCAGCTTTGATTTCTGCGGAGAGCTTGGATTGCAGGGCCTTGATGCCCTCCTGGACTTCTTGAATAACGGTGGTGGACATGATGATGCCTTTCAAATGTTGGATGAATCGCCTAATCCATCGCATCGCAAGCATCACGCAGGTGTCAGCAATTGGGTGTCTTTTCGCTGGCAGGGTCAGAATCGCTCTGTTGTCCAGCCCGAGAAAATCACTCGGCGCCTGCCGGATGTTTTTGCATCGCGGCATTGGCCGCGAGTTTAACACATAGGATAAAAAGCGCCCGCGTTTAAAGGTTTTTCACCAGTTCGCGCAGGCCACCAGCGGCCGGGCGGTTTGGGTTCGTCGTGCGCGGGCGGCGTTGCATGCTTGGTGCGCTTCGTCGGCAAGGCGTGCCACTGCCTCGGGGCTCACGCCAAATTCAGCGGCGGCCACGGTTGAAGCTCGCGCCAGGGGGTGCCCTTCCTCCAGCAGAAGGCGGGCGGCTTGCACTGCTCGGAAAAGGCTCAGGCTCATCGTTCAGGGCTCCAGAAAAGGGGGGCGGTTTGGCTCTCTGCTGCGGTCTGTCGGGTTCCCGTTTTTTCCTTCCCGCTGTTCCCGCCCCCATAAAGGGGGCGCGGGAAAAACGGGAAACCCCGGCGCTCCTGTTTTTTCCCGTTTCGGGAATTTCGGGAAAGTCACGGAAGCCACAACCAGCCCTCCTGGTGCTTCAGGTTTCCCCGGCCCACCAGTCCGGTAACGGCTTGTTGTGCGCGTTCCCGGCGGCGCTTCTGCTCGCACGGAAGCGCAGCGGCGGCGGCGGTTACTGCGGCCTCCAGTTCGATGCAGGGGCGGCCGGGCGGGGCCGATGCCTTCCCATAGGCGCGCACGTCCTTCAGCGCGGCGGCGATGGCGTCATATGCCAGCCGTTGATTACCTCCACCGGGCAGGGCGGCGCGGCGGATGCCTTCGGCGGGGCGCTCCGTCGGCTCGATTGCGCACGATGTAAGCGGCTCTCCGTCGCTGTCGGTGCCAAGTTCCACCACGTCGAGGCGGAAGGGGTGCGCGTCTCCGTCTGCACCGTCCTTGCTCTTGGCGGTTCGCCATTCCCGGCGGTCGTCGTTGCGGCTCACCTCGATTACGGCATCAAGCGCACCCAATAGGCTTGAATGGCCTCGCATGCCTCGGGTCTGGTCCTTCCCCGAGTGATGTACGGCAAGCACCAGCCCGCCAAGCTCGGTTTGCAGGGCTTTCAGGCCGGCGATTACTTCGCCCATGTCGGCGCTCGTGTTCTCGTCCATTCCCGGCGCGGAAGCGGCCAGGGTGTCGATACACAGCACGCCACCGGCCAGCCCGGCGGCCTTTGCGGCTCGCACGATGTCGGCGCGGTCTGTCGGCTTGCGCACGTCGAGGGGCGCGGCAAGGAAGCGCATGCGTTCTGCTCCACCGTGTCGGGTCTGGTGCGCTTGCACTCGTTGCGCAATGCCGGCTTCGCCCTCAAGGGCGATGTACAGCACAGGCGCGGACTGCACTCGATAGCCAAACCACGGCCGGCCGGTCGCAATGGCGGCAAGCACGTCGAGGGCTAGGAAGCTCTTACCGGAACCGGGCGGGCCGTAGATTGCGGCGATGCCCTCTTGTGGCAGCACACCACGCACGCGCCAGCGCACAGGCGGAAGGGCGGCGAGTTCGTCGGCGGTCATCAGGCGGAACCGTTGCGGCGGCGCTTTCGGGTTGCGCAGCAGTTCGGCCAGGGCGTCGAGGCCGTCCCTCTGATGCATGTCGTTCGCGTCGAAGTTCTGCGGACTGTCGGCGGGCATTTCCACCCAGGTGCATTCAATATCCCTTGCGATGCGTGCGCAGTGGTCCTCCTTGCCGGCGTCGGCAATCAGCACCAGCCGGGCGGCCGGATAGCGGGCCTGAAACGCGCGGGCTACCTGCTCCATGCGGCCGGCACCGAAGGCCACCACGGCAGGCATGCCGGCGGCGGCGTTGCAGCTCCATGCCTGCCCGATGCCCTCGCACACGGCGATGCTCGGCCCTTCGCCCGGCGGCGTGATTCGCCCCACCACGAAAGCACCGGCCACCGGGCGGCCGGGCGCGTTCAGCTTCTTGCCCTCGCTCGGGATGAACTGCACCGTTTGCAGCTTGCCGGCCATGTCATAAGCCGGAACCATCAGCGCACCGTCGAGGGCTTGCCCGGCGATGCGCTCCGGGCCTCGATACACGCGCAGGCCGGCGGGGTTGCCTTCCTTCTTGATGATGTACGGGTGCGCCTCTGTCGCAGGCTCTCCGGCCTTCCATGCGCTTTCCACATCGAAGGGCGGGCGCTTGCCTTGCTCGGGGCGCTGCGGGGCTTGTGCGGGCTTCTGGCGCGTCTGGTGCGGTCGGTGTTGCGGGCCGTTGTGTTCCTGCCAGCCGGCCGCCTTCGCCATTGAAAAGAGGGTGCCGGCTTGAATGCCTCCGTCCTCCTTGATGCTTCTCCACACTGCGGCGCAATCAGCCTTCCCGGCGTAGTTCCCGGCGGTCGCGCTCCACTGCTCGAAGTCATCGAATTGCAGGCCGGCGGCCTTCGCTGCCATTGCGGCGCGCACCCATTCAGCGCGCTCCGCTCCGGCGTCGAGGATCCACAAGGCGCGGCGTGCGCGTTCGGGGTCGTGTCCGTTGTGCATGCCGGGCCTCACTGCCAGCCGGCAAGGGTTGCGGCCACAGCCAGAAGCGCCAGCCAGCCGGCCAGCTCGGGGGCGATGAATCCGCCTTGCTTGCGCCTTTCGAGGGCGGCAGCGGTTGCGGGGACCTGCCGGTCGAGGCTGTATTCCGCAATCAGCGGGCGGCAGCGCGGATGCGCGATAAGGCGCGAGCGGATGCCCCATCCGTCATCCTTCAGGCTCTTGATGTGCGCGGCCAATCTCCAGCCGGGCCGGTAGTCGGCTTGATTCAGCGGGCCTGCAATCAGGGCTTGCAGTGCGTCGGCTTTGCGGGTGCCCTCGGTCGGCCAGATAGCGGGCGTTGCAGCGGGCAGGCTGTCCGGGAAAAGGTCCGGCGCGGTATCATTGCGGCGCTTGTCCAGGGCGCTCGCTTCCTTCGGGGGGCGGGCGTTTTTCATTGCTGCGCCTCCTTGTATTCGCGGACTGCCTCGGCAATCGCACTGCCCGGCGCACTCCCGATGCACTCGGGCTCCAGTGAGCGCAGCAGGCGCGGGGTCAGGTACTCGGCTACAGCAGCGGCGGCGGATTGCTTGTCCTGCCCGAAAATCTGCGTCAGGCGCGCGGCCAGCCGGGCGGAAGCGTCGGTAATGCTGTCGGACTGGTACAGATCGGATAGCGCGTCCTCGGCAATGCCGCGCGCATTTGCTGCCTGGATTGCGCCGGCCTGCTGATGGCACTCCGTCTGGTCGGCGGCCTCGCGCAGCTTGTCGGCCATTTCGCGCAGGGCGCGGGCGTCTGTGCGGGCTCGCACAACGAAGCCAAGGGGGTCGTTGACCAGCAGCATGCCGGCGGCCGGGTCGGCTTGAAGGGCGCCCACCGGGCCGAGGCTGGCAATCGTGATGAGGGCGGGCGCGTTCATGCTGCCACCTCCTCGCCAGCGGCCAGCCGTTCGATTTGGTCAGCAGGCCACGCCAGGAAGCGATTAGCCAGCTTCAGCGGGCGAACGTTGCAGTAATGCCCATCGCGGCAAAGGGCGGCGCGCAGGGTTTGCGGGCGGATGTGAAGGGCGGCGGCGGCCTGCTCGGTCGAAAGGGTGCGGGCGGCGAGCGGCGCATCATTGCGCCATGCGGTCGGGATGGTTTGGGCTTGCATCGCGGGGGCTCCGTCGAGTGTTGACGGTGCCCATTACATGCAATGGAATGCCCCCGGTCGCCAGTTTGCAAAAACGAGGGCGAAAGTCTGCAAAGTCAGATTCGCGGCCAGTTCATCCGAAGGGCCTTGCGGAAGGGCTTTTGCTGGCGCTCATGCTCGTTGAATAGGTCGGTCGCCTTGCGCTGGCAAATCGGCAAGCGCAGTTCCTCGCGCGCTCGCTTGATGCAGGCGTCTTTGCTCAGGTGCGGTTCCTTGGCGTGAATATCCCAAACGCGCACGGCAAGGCTAACCGCTTGCGAGTGGGTGCGGCGCACGTTCTGGCCTCGCTTCCCGGCGGGCATTCGGCGCGCAACGCCGAAAGCGTCATCAAGCGTTACCGGCTCGGCTTCAAAGCGTCTGATGCGCTCCTGAAACCCGGTTGCGCACCAGTACGGAAGCGGCAGATTCTGGCGCGCACACTCCCGGATTGCCCACAGAATCGCGGAACTGTCGCCGGCCTCGTATTTCAGCCGATACACCTCCAGCAGTTCATGCACATCTAGCAGTGACTGCATATGCAAGGCGTCGCCATCCGGCCGCCATGACCAGCGGATGCCGGTTCGGAATCCATGCGCACAGTCTCCCCATGCCTGCTCGATGCGGGCTAGCTGTTCCTCGTCCTCGCTCGGTCGCATGTCGGGCGGCGCAAGCTCAAATGCCTTTCTGAAAGGGTTCATTTCTCGCGCTCCTTCGATGCGCTCCTTCGTTTGGGTGCCGCGCCAGCCGGGTGAAGGTCTCCCGGTTTTCTCCCCGTCGGGATAGGCGCGGCATGCTCGGTCAGGCCACGCGCAGCGCGGGGGCGGCCTCTTGCTCGGTCGGCTGTTCGATGCCGGCTTCGCTCAGAATCCAGGCTTCAATCTTCGTGTGCCACTGGCGCAGCAGGTCGATAGGGCGGACTCGGTAATGCTTTTCAGCGGTCGCGCTCGGCTTGTGCCCTTGGATTTGCGCCACGATGCCGGCGGGCACTTCGCACCACTCGGACAGGCTGCCGAAACTGCGGCGCAGGCCGTGAATCGTGATGTTCGGCAAGCCGGCATCCCTCAAGGCGCGGTTGTGCGCAATGCGCGGCTCTTGCAGGTAGCCAGAAGCGGCGGTCTTGCTGGCGAATACCCACGGCGAAGGCTCCCAGGCGTCGAGGTCGTTTTTGATGCGCTTGCCGTGAAGGATGCGGAACTCAGCCGGCCGGGTGTCGTTGCGGCGCTTCAGGTCGCGCAGCAGGCCGGAAACATAGGGCGTTAGCGGAATGGTGCGCTCGCCTTCCACCTTGTCGCGGATGATGATTTTGTTCCAGCGAAAATCCACGTCCTCCCATCGCATTTCGGCCACTTCTTCCCGGCGTGCGCCAGTCAGCAGGGCCACTTGCAGATAAGCGGCCTGCACCGGGTTGGTGATGGCGCGCACTTGCTCGAACCAAGGGCGCAGCATTTCGCGTTCTAGGGCGTCTCGCTTGGCTTGGCGCTTGGGCAGTTCCTCGCGCACTGCCTTCGATGCGCAGGCGTCGGCGTGAATCTGCTTCTGGTACTCGGGGCGGTCGGCGCACCAGTTCAGGAAGCCACGCAGCAGGCGGAAGGCCAGCGCGGCTTGCGTCGGGCGCTTGGCGGCTTCGTCCTTCAGCCAGGATTGCACGCGGGCGGCGTCGATTTTCGCCAGCGGCAGCACCAGCAGCGGGCGCAGCAGGCCGGGCTGTGTCTTGCCGTCCTCGGTCGTCTTGCGGCCTCGGGTGATGGTCTCGCCTCCCTCTTTGCTCAGGGTGACGTGATTCCGGTAACTGGTTTCGCCCCACTTCGGCCGGCGGGCCTCAAGGTAGGTTGCCCAGGCTTCCAGGGCGGGCGCTTCGATGCGGCGGGCTTCCTCGCGCTTGGCCTCGCTGGCGGCGATGCGTTCGGCCTTCTCTTGGCGCGGGTCGGTGCCCTGGTCGACAAGGGTTTGCAGGCGGCGCGCTTCGGTGCGGGCGTCGTCAATTCCCCATGCGCGGGAATCCCCGATGGTGACGCGAAAATCCTTGTTGTTCAGCTTGCCTTGATAGACGAAGGCTTTCGCGCCAGCGGTCGCACGCAGGGCAAGGCCGGGCGCTTCGGAATCCCACAAAAAGGCTTGGGCCTTGCCGGTCGGGCAGGCGAAGTCACGGATGCGGCCGGCGGTCAGTTTGGTGCGTGCCATGTTCTCGGTCTCCCTTGCAGTCGCTTACATCGGGGTTCCATGTAAGCGCTATGTAAGTGGATTCTAGAATATGGCTCAACATCAAGCAATGCAGAGAATCGCCTTTTCCCTTGCTTTTCCGTCGTTTAGCGTTTTGTCTGCATACTGCTCAACGTCGAAAAAGGGGCTTTCCCTCGGACTCATAATCCTTTGGTTGCGGGTTCGAATCCCGCAGGGCCCACCAGCAGAACCAAGCACTTGCGCCAGTCCTTCGGGGCTGGCGTTTTTCTTTTCGGGCGATGCGGAGCACGGCCCTTCTCCTCCGCCGAGCCGCAGGCTCAGGGCTCACCGTGCCGCTCCAGGGCCCGCGCCGCACCGATCAACGCCGCATGCGGCGCGCGGATCACCCAGGTCGGGATCGCGGCGAGATAGCCGCTGAAACGGCCCTTGCTCTCGAAGCGCGCGCGGAAGCCCGAGCGCACGAAGAAGTCCCCCAGCTTGGGCACGATGCCGCCACCGATGTAGATGCCGCCGCGCGCGCCGAGGGTGAGGGCGAGATCGGCGGCCACGGTGCCGAGCATCGCGCAGAAGCTCCCGAGCGCTGCGACGCACAGGGGGCAAGTGCCCGCCAGCGCGCGCGCGCTCACTTCGGCCGGGGTGAGCGCCTCGCCCACTTCACCACGCAGCGCGGCGTGCGCCTCGTACAGTGCCAGCAGCCCCGGGCCGGACAATGCGCGCTCGGCGGAAACGTGCGGGTATCGCGTCGCGAGCCGCGCGAGCAGGGCCGCCTCGCCGGCGTCGCTCGCCGGCAGGGTGACGTGGCCGCCCTCGGCCTCGAGCGCGACGTAGTCATCGCCGCAGGGGATCAGGCCCGACACGCCGAGGCCGGTGCCGGCACCGAGCAGACCGATCGCCCGGCCCGCAACAGGCCTGCCGCCGCCGACCGCGAGCAGGTCCTCGCCCGCCAGCGCGGGCAGCGAGAGGGCGAGCGCGGTGAAGTCATTCACGACCTCGAGCCGCTCGAAGCGCAGTGTCTGACGCAGCCCGCGGATCGAGAACACCCAGTCGAGATTGGTCATCCGCACATCGTCACCGGTGACCGGGGTGGCGATGCCGAAGGCGCACCAGCGTGGCCGCGCCCCGGGCAAAGCCTCGAGATAGTGCGCGATGGCCTCGGCCGGCCCGGCGAAGTCGCCGCTCCGCAGCGTGCGTGTCGCCTCGGGGGCGGCACCCGGCGCGGTGACGAGGGCGAAACGCGCATGCGTTCCACCAATGTCGCCGACCAGGTGCGGATAGGTATGAAGGGATGGAGCACTCATCTCGCGACCTCGTAATCCTCCGCTGCCCGCCCGGGAGCCCGAACCGGCGCTCGTTCACGCCAGTTTCGCCCCGGCTCCGTGCACTCTTTTACAGATTGGACCGAATTGTGCTTGAATGATTTGACACTCCTCGGATCCCGGGCCCGCCATGGCGACGACGCGCTGCACCTTCTGCCAGCACGACAACCCCGACGATGCACAATTCTGCAACGCGTGCGGCTCATCGTTGAAGCTGCAGCTCTGCGAGGGCTGCGGCGCGATCAACGACATCACCGCGCCGGCGTGTCACAAGTGCGGGAAGCCGTTTCCGCAGGTGGTTGCGAATGCCGCGCCCGGGACGAATGGCGACCCCGAGCAGGTCCCGGCGGGCGAGACACCCGCCGCCCTTCCCCCGGGGCGCTCGGCGCCGCAGGTCGACGTACGCACCACGCTCATCGGGCTGGTCGTGCTCGCGCTGCTGGCAGCGCTGGCCTACCTCGCCCTGCGCCCCGCCGACGAGCCTGCGCCCCCGCCCGCTGCCGCCGGCACCGTCGCCCCGGCCGCCCCGGCCGCCGTTTCCAGCGTGCCCGATGCGCGTGAGACGGCACCGGAGCCGCCGGTCGAGCCCGTGGTCGAGCCCGTGGTCGAGCCACCGCCTCAGCCCGCGCTCGACCGCGCCGACGAGGCCGTAGCGGGCGAGGCCGCAGCGGCGCAGGAAGAGGCGTCTGCTCCGCCAGCGGACCCGGCGCTCAACGCCGTCGTCCCCACGGCGCCGCCCCCGAAATCCACCACCGCCTGCGAGCCGGCGCTGGATGCGCTCGGACTGTGCGATCACCCCCAACGATAGGCAAAGGAGAACATCGGCATGCGGCGACTGGTAACGGGCATTCTCACCTGCGTGACGCTCCTGCTGCCCACGGCGGCGCAGCCTGCCGCGGAGTACAAGATCGTGACCGCCTCCGAGCGCGGCACCTACATCCAGATCGGGCGCGATCTCGGCAAGTTCGTCGCCCCCCAGGCCGACATCGCGCTCCAGGTCCTGCCCTCCGCCGGGTCGGCGGAAAACGTGCGCCGCCTGCGCTACGAGCCGGGAGTGAAGTTCGCCCTCGTCCAGTCCGACGTCTATCAGGCCTTCCTCGACCAGGCCGACGAGGGCAATGCCGAGGCGGCGCGCATGCTGCGGCCGCTGCGGGTGATCACCCCGCTCTATGACGAGGAGATTTACTTCATCGCCCGCGCCGATGCGCCGATCGAGTTCGTGCACCAGATCGCCGACACGCGCATCAACGTCGGGCCGCTCGGCAGCGGCACCGCGCTGTCCGCCACCACGCTGTACCGGCTCATGTTCGGCGCCCCCATCGCGGACGATAAGACGAGCCACCTGACGAACGAGGATGCCCTCGTGCGCCTGCTCACCGACAACAGCCTGGACGTCGTCGTCGTCGTCGCCGGCCAGCCCGCCCGGCTGCTCGCCGAAATGAAGCCCGAGGCGCGCCAATACATCAAGCTGCTCAAGTTCGACCCCGAGCACGCCAGCAGCCAGGCGGCCCTCCGCACCTATTTCCCGGCGCGGATCCGGGCAGGCAGCTACCCCAACCTGCTCGCGACCGACCTCGACGGCATCGCGGTACGGGCCTTCCTCGTCACCTACGATTACACGACGCCCAGGACCATTCGCCATCTCGCCGCCTTCGCGCGCGCCTTGTGCGAGGGCATGCCGCGCCTGCAGGCCGAGGGCCATCCGAAATGGAAGGAGGTGAGCCTGTCGCTGCCCGCCCTCGGCAAGGGCTGGGCCTATTCGAGCGCGACCGAAGCACAGATCCGCAGCTGCATGCAGGGCGCCCCTGCGACGCCGTCACCGCCCAAGCGCGCGGACTGCACCCAGCAGGAACGCATCCTCGGTCTGTGCGAATGACCCCGGCGAGCGCAGACCGCCCCGACGCGCGTGCCTGAGCGGAGCGCAGTGATGAGCGCCGCGATGAGCGCCGCATCGCGCCGACGCCTGTTGCAGGCGCTGCTCGCGGGCACGGCCGCGCTCGCCTTGCCGGCCACCGCCCGCGCAACCGGCGCCGCCCTCGCGGGCGCGCCACTGACGCGACCGATCCCCTCCTCCGGCGAGCAGCTGCCGCTCGTCGGCCTGGGCAGCTGGATCACCTTCAACGTCGGCAACGATCCGGTGGCGCGCGCCGGCTGCGCCGAGGTGATGCGCAACTTCTTCGCCGCCGGCGGACGGCTGATCGACTCCTCGCCGATGTACGGCTCCTCGCAGGCGGTGATCGGCGAGGGCCTCGCCCGCCTCGGGCTGCCGCCGCAGGCGTTCGCCGCCGACAAGGTGTGGATCTACGGTGGCCCCCGCGGCCGCACACAGATCGAGGCATCGCGCGAGGCCTGGGGCGTGCCGCGCTTCGACCTGCTGCAGGTGCATAACCTGCTGTCGTGGGAGGCCCACCTCGAGACCCTGTTCGGGATGAAGGCGGCCGGCGAGCTCCGCTACGTCGGCATCACCACCTCGGAGGGCCGGCGCCACGCCGACTTCGAGCGCATCATGCGCAGCCAGCCGCTCGACTTCGTGCAGTTCAGCTACAACGTCCTCGATCGTGAGGTGGAACGCCGGCTGCTGCCGCTCGCGCGCGAGCGCGGCATCGCGGTGCTCGCCAACCGCCCCTTCCGCCAGGGCGCGCTGACCACCGCGCTCGCCCGCCAGCCGCTGCCGCCGTGGACGGCGGAGCTCGGCTGTCGCAGCTGGGCGCAGCTGCTGCTCAAGTTCATCGTTTCCCACCCGGCGGTCACCGCCGCGATCCCCGCGACCCGTCGCGTGGATCACGTGCTCGAGAACATGGCGGCCGCACATGGCCCCATGCCCGACGAGGCGATGCGCCGGCGCATGATCGCCGAGGTCGAAGCGCGCTGATGGCCGATTGGTGGAGCTACACCCTGGCGGACTTCGCGCTGTACTCGCCCGCCACCTACCGCCGCATGCTCGAGCTCTACAACGTCGCGATCTGGCCGGCGCAGCCCTTCGCCCTGGCGCTCGGCGGGCTCGTCCCGCTGCTGGCGGCGAGGCCCGGCGGCGCCGGACGCATCGCCACCGTGCTGCTCGCGCTCGCCTGGCTATGGACCGGCTGGGTCTTCCATCTCGGCCACTACGCCGCGATCAACTGGGCGGCAAACGGCTTCGCTGCCGCCTTCCTGCTGCAGGGCGCGCTGCTGCTGGCATTAGGCGCCGCGGGCGGCGTTCTGGCGGCGGCGCACACGCCCACCGCGCGGTCGCGCGCCGGCCTCGGCCTGTTTCTGTTCGCGCTCCTCGCCTATCCCTTCGTCGGCCTCCCCGGCGGTGGTGGCTGGCGCGAAGCGGAAATCCTCGGGCTCTTTCCCGACCCCACCGCACTCGCCACCCTCGGCCTGTTGCTGATGGCTCGCCGCGCCCCGCTCCCCTTGCTCGCCGTGCCGCTCGCCTGGTGCGCGCTCGCCGGCGCCACGCTCTGGGAGCTCGACCCCGCGCGCGCCTGGCTGCTGCCGGCGGCGGCGATCGCCGTGCTCGGCCTGCGCCCCTGGCGCGACGCCGCACATCGACCGTAAAGGGAAGGTCGATGACCGGGAGAGATCCTCCGCATCTCCGACGCACGCCGCGCGTCAGCACGTCTTCATAGTCGCCCGTGCTGCCCACAACGGGCAGCCGTCATCGATCGGGGAGGGTTTTCCGCAATACTGCGCACCGCGGGGGACGGCAACAATCGTCCCTGACTCCCGCAGCGAGTCTCCGAACCTTCACCCCGGCAGGAAGCGACCATGAGCGAGTTCGTCCTCGAAACGGCGGGCCTCACCAAGGAATTCAAGGGCTTCGTCGCAGTCTCCGACGTCAACCTCAAGGTGCGCCGCGGCACCATCCATGCGCTGATCGGCCCCAACGGTGCGGGCAAGACCACGGTCTTCAACCTGCTCACCAAATTCCTCACCCCGAGCGCCGGCACGATTCACTTCGAGGGCCGCGACATCACCCACGAGGCGCCCGCGCTCACCGCGCGCCGCGGCATGGTGCGCTCCTTCCAGATCTCGGCCACCTTCCCCAATCTCACCGCGCTCGAGAACGTGCGCATCGGCCTCCAGCGCAGGCTCGGCAAGCATTTCCACTTCTGGCGTTCGACGAAGTCGCTCGCCGCGCTCGACGACCAGGCGATGGCCCTGCTCGAGTCGGTCGATCTGGCGCAGTTCGCCCACACGGTCACCGCCGAGATGCCCTACGGCCGCAAGCGCGCGCTCGAGTTCGCCACCACGCTCGCGCTCGAGCCGAGCATGATGCTGCTCGACGAGCCGACCCAGGGCATGGGACACGAGGACATCGGCCGCGTGGTCGAGGTCATCCGCAAGGCCGCTGCCAACCGCACCATCCTGATGGTCGAACACAATCTGTCGGTGGTCGCCGACCTGTGCGACCGCATCACCGTGCTCACCCGCGGCAGCATCCTCGCCGAGGGCGACTACGCCGAGGTGTCGAAGAACCCGAAGGTGCTCGAGGCCTACGTCGGCTCCGAGGACATGAGCGACGCCCACCACTGAGCCGGAGCCGCCCCACAATGACCAGCGCCTTCCAGCCCCGCCCCGAGATGCTGCGCCTGCAGGACCTGCACGCCTTCTACGGCGAGTCCCACATCCTGCACGGCATCGACCTGCGGGTGATGCGGGGCGAATGCGTCACCCTGCTCGGCCGCAACGGCGCCGGCCGCTCGACCACGCTGAAGGCCATCCTCGGCCTGGTGGGCCGGCGCACCGGTTCGGTCATGGTCAATGGCAAGGAAGTCATCGGCGAACCGACCCACCGCATGGCGCAGCACGGCATCGGCTACGTGCCCGAGGAGCGCGCGATCTTCGCCTCCCTCAGCGCCGAGGAGAACCTGCTGCTGCCGCCCCAGGTGTCGAGCGGCGGGCTGTCGGTCGACGAGATCTACGCGATGTTTCCCAACCTGCACGAGCGCCGCGCCAGCCCCGGCTCGAAGCTCTCGGGCGGCGAGCAGCAGATGCTGGCGATGGCGCGCGTACTGCGCACCGGGGCGCGCCTGCTCCTGCTCGACGAGATCACCGAGGGCCTCGCGCCGGTGATCGTCAGGAAGCTCGGCGAGGTCATCGTCGAGCTGAAGTCGCGCGGCTTCACGATCGTGATGGTGGAGCAGAACTTCCGCTTCGCCGCACCGCTCGCCGACCGGCACTA
Source organism: Thauera phenolivorans (assembly GCF_001696715.1). Taxonomy (GTDB): domain Bacteria; phylum Pseudomonadota; class Gammaproteobacteria; order Burkholderiales; family Rhodocyclaceae; genus Thauera; species Thauera phenolivorans. The sequence goes on from NZ_MBFM01000004.1 coordinate 61,712, forward strand.
CGTGCTCGAGCACGGCGAGATCATCGCCACCATTCCGGCCGAGGAACTCCCCGGGCGGATGGCGTGGCTGCATCAGACGCTCGGGGTCTGACCCGCGCGAGCAGAACCATACCAACGGAGACAACGATGCACGTTCGCAAACTGCTCACCCTCGCCTGCACCGCAGCCTTCGCCGCCTTCGCCGGCGGCGCGCACGCACAGATCTCGGGCGACACGGTCAAGGTCGGCGTCCTCACCGACATGTCGGGCACCTACTCCGACCTCGCCGGCGCCGGTGCGGTGCTCGCCACCCAGATGGCGATCGACGACTTCGTCGCCGCCGAGAAGCCCGACTTCAAGGTCGAGCTGGTCTCCGCCGACCACCAGAACAAGGCCGACATCGCCTCCAACAAGGCGCGCGAGTGGTTCGAGCGCGAGGGCGTCGACACCGTCACCGAGCTGGTGTCGACCACGACCGCGCTGGCGGTGATGAAGGTGGCCAAGGAAATGAACCGGATCACGCTGATGAGCGGCCCGGGGTCGACGCCGATCACCAACGAACAGTGCACCGACCTCAACGTGCACTACACCTACGACACCTACGCGCTCGCCAACGGCACCGCCAAGGCGGTGACCCAGCAGGGTGGCGACAGCTGGTTCTTCCTCACTGCCGACTACGCCTTCGGCCAGGCGCTCGAGAAGGACTCCTCCTCGGTCGTGACCGCCACCGGCGGCAAGGTGCTCGGCTCGGTGCGCCACCCCTTCCCCGCCTCCGACTTCTCCTCCTTCCTGCTTCAGGCACAGGCCTCGGGCGCCAAGATCATCGGCCTGGCCAACGCCGGCGCCGACACCACCAACGCGATCAAGCAGGCGGCCGAGTTCGGCATCACGCCCAAGCAGCAGCTCGCCGGCCTGCTGATGTTCATCTCCGACGTGCATTCGCTCGGCCTCAAGAACACCCAGGGCATGTACCTCACCACCGGCTTCTACTGGGACCTCAATGAAGACACCCGCGCCTGGTCGCAGCGCTACTTCGAAAAGCAGAAGCGGATGCCGACGATGGTGCAGGCCGGTCAATACTCGTCGGTCATGCACTACCTGAAGGCGGTGAAGGCGGCGGGCACCGATGAGGCGGGCAAGGTCATGGCGCAGATGAAGTCGACCCCGATCAACGACTTCTTCGCCACCAACGGCCGCATCCGCGACGACGGCCGCATGGTGCACGACATGTACCTCGCGCAGGTGAAGTCGCCGGCGGAATCGAAGGGTCCGTGGGACTACTACCACATCCGCCAGACCATCCCGGCGGACGAGGCCTTCCAGCCGCTGTCCGAGTCGCGCTGCCCGCTGGTGAAGAAGTGATGCCCGCCGGCGTCCGCCCGGCCTGATCCGATCCACCACGACGCGCCGGGGACGACACACCGTCCCCGGCGCGGGAGCCGCGCCATGGAAATCTTCGGGGTACCGAGCGCGCTGTTCGGCAGCCAGCTGCTGATCGGCCTGATCAACGGTTCCTTCTACGCCATTCTGAGCCTCGGCCTGGCGATCATCTTCGGCCTGCTCAACATCATCAACTTCGCCCACGGCGCCCAGTACATGATGGGCGCCTTCGTCGCCTGGATCGCGCTCACCCGCTTCGGCATCAACTACTGGGCCGCGCTGCTGCTGTCGCCGCTGCTGATCGGCCTGCTCGGCGTCGTCCTCGAACGGACCATGCTGCGCAAGCTGTACAAGCTCGACCATCTCTACGGCCTGTTGCTGACCTTCGGCCTGGCGCTGATCTTCGAGGGCCTGTTCCGCGACCAGTACGGCATCTCCGGTCAGAGCTACGACGTGCCCGAGCTGCTGCAGGGCGGCATCAACCTCGGCTTCATGTTCCTGCCGATCTACCGCGCCTGGGTGGTGGTCGCCGCGCTCACGGTGTGCTTCGGCACCTGGTTCATGATCGAGAAGACCAAGCTCGGCGCCTACCTGCGCGCGGGCACCGAGAACCCGCAGATCGTCCAGGCGCTCGGCATCAACGTGCCGCTGCTGATCACCTTCACCTACGGCTACGGCGTGGCGCTCGCCGCCTTCGCCGGAGTGCTCGCCGCCCCGATCTACCAGGTCAGCCCGATGATGGGCTCGAACCTCATCATCGTCGTCTTCGCGGTGGTCGTCATCGGCGGCATGGGTTCGATCATGGGTTCGATCGTCACCGGCCTCGGCCTCGGCCTGATCGAGGGCCTGACCCGGGTCTTCTACCCCGAGGCCTCCGCGGTCGTCGTCTTCGTCATCATGGTGATCGTGCTGCTGGTCCGGCCCGCCGGATTGTTCGGCAGGACCGCCTGAGCGCGCACAAGGAAGCCAACATGCAGAGCAACATGTCCGCGCTCGAGCGCGCCACCCCGCTGATCTTCATCGTCCTGTTCGTGATCGGGCTGGCCGCGCCTTTCTTCATCTATCCGACCTTCCTGATGAAGATCCTGTGCTTCGGCCTGTTCGCCTGCGCCTTCAACCTGCTGCTCGGCTACGTCGGCCTGCTCTCCTTCGGCCACGCCGCCTTCCTCGGCACCGCCGGTTACGTGTGCGGCTGGATGGTGCGCGATCTCGGGCTGACGCCGGAGCTCGGCATCCTCGCCGGTACGCTCGCGGCGGGCGCGCTCGGCTGGATCTTCGGCACGCTCGCGATCCGCCGCACCGGGATCTACTTCGCGATGATCACCCTGGCACTGGCGCAGATGGTCTATTTCCTCGCCCTGCAGATCAAGGCCACCGGCGGCGAGGACGGCCTGCAGGGGGTGCCGCGCGGCCACCTCTTCGGCCTCATCGACCTGTCGGACAACATCGCCATGTACTACCTGGTGTTCGCGGTGTTCTGCATCGGCTTCTTCATCATCTACCGCACCATCCACTCGCCCTTCGGCCAGATCCTGAAGGCGATCCGCGAGAACGAGCCGCGCGCGATCTCGCTCGGCTACGACGTGGCGAAGTTCAAGCTGCTCGCCTTCGTCATCTCGGCCTCCCTCGCAGGCACCGCCGGCGCCACCAAGACCCTCGTGTTCCAGCTCGCGTCGCTCACCGACGTGCACTGGCACACGTCGGGCGAGGTGGTGCTGATGACCCTGCTCGGCGGCCTCGGCACCGTCCTCGGCCCGCTCGTGGGCGCGGCCACCATCGTCAGCCTGCAGAGCGAGCTGGCCGACACGGTGGGTTCCTGGGTGACGGTGATCATGGGCGCGATCTTCGTCGCCTGCGTGCTCGCCTTCCGCCGCGGCATCGTCGGCGAGATCATGGCCCTGGTACGCCGCGCCGGCATCCGCTGAGCGCGGCGGGGTTCAGCCCGGGAACAGCCGCCGGTAGAGGGCGCGACCGGTGTAGGCCGCCACCGGCAGGCTCACCACCAGCAGCGGCAGCAGCAGCGCGCTGACGATGATCGCCACCGCCATCGCGAGCGCCCAGCTCATCACCACCGGGAAGCGGGTGAACACCGTGCGCACGCTGGCCGCCACGCCCGACACCAGGGTCGCGCGTCCGTCGTAGATGAGCGGGATCGAGAAGGCCGAGACGGTGAAGATGATGAAGGCCAGCACCGCCCCCATGATCGAGCTGAAGAAGGTGAAGCGCGCGATGTCGGTGTCGAAGGCGAAGAGGCGGCCGAACCCGCTCGGCACCTGCCCCACCATGAAGCCGTAGAGCGTGCCCGCATCGGTCATCCAGATCAGGAACAGCAGCGCGCAGACGAAGGACACGACCCAGCCGCCGCGCGGCATGCGCGCGAAGCCGGCGCGAATGTCGGCGAAGCCCGGCCGCCCGCCCTGACGATGGCGATCATCGATCGCGAAGAAACCCGCCAGCAATGCCGGCGCCAGCAGCATGAAGCCGCCTGCCAGCGACAGGCTCAACGGCGCAAGCGACATCAGCTCGAGGGCCACGAACAGGATCAGGCCGAGCAGCGCGAAGATCGCGGCGAATGCCATGCTGAGGCCGCGCACCGCGCGGAACACCGCGACACCCTCGGCGAACGCCGCAGCGAGGTCGCACATCCGGATCGGCGCCGGGCGCAGCGCGCCTGCTTCGGGTGCGGACTGCGGGCCTGGATCGGCAGGAGAAGTCGGCATGGCGGGCCTCCGCGCGCGGGGAAAATGCCTCGATTCTCGATCCGTGCGCGGCGCCGCGCCTTGATTCGAATCAGGCGGCTCAGGTCTTCGCCTGGATCAGCTCCACCTTGTAGCCGTCCGGATCCTCGACGAAGGCGATCACCGTGGTTCCGTGCTTCATCGGGCCGGCCTCGCGCACCACCTTGCCACCGCGGGCGCGGATATCGTCACAGGCCTTGTAGGCGTCGTCCACCTCGAGCGCGATGTGCCCATAGGCGGTGCCGAGCTCGTACTTGTCCACGCCCCAGTTGTAGGTCAGCTCGATCACCGCGCCCTCGGTCTCGTCCTGGTAGCCGACGAAGGCCAGGGTGAACTTGCCGTCCGGGTAGTCGTGGCGGCGCAGCAGGCGCATGCCGAGCACCTCGGTGTAGAAGGCGAGCGAACGATCGAGATCGCCGACGCGCAGCATCGTGTGCAGGATTCGCATCTTGTCAGTCCTCTTGTGGCGTGAATGAAGTTGCGGCAGCGCCGCCGATCAGCGGCAGTCCGGCGGCTGCCTTGCGCAGCGCGGCGCGGGCGCCCCGCCATTGCGGGTAGAGACGCTCGACGACCGCCCAGAAACGCGGCGAATGGTTCATCTCGAGCAGATGGGCGACCTCGTGCGCGACCACGTAGTCGATCAGCGCCGGCTCGAGGTGCACCAGGCGCCAGTGCAGGCGGATGCCGCTCGCGCGGCTGCAGCTGCCCCAGCGGGTGCGCGCGCTGGTCAGTCGCACCGGCGGCGGGGCAAGCTGGAGCCGTCCGCAGTAGTGCTCGACGCGGCCGCGGTACCAGGCGAGCGCCCTCGCCTTCAGCGCGCGCTCGAGCGCGCGACCGCGATCGACATGTGCGGGCAACACGAGCGCCTCGCCGCCGTCGGCGGCCGCGGTCCAGTGCGTCGCACGGCAGGCGGCGACCCGCAGGCGGACCTCGCCACCGAACAGCGGCAGGCGGGCACCCTCGGCAGGCTCGAAGATCGCCGGTCGGGGCGCGCGCTCGCGCGCCTCGAGGCGGTCGAGCAGCCAGCGGCCGTGGCCGCGGACGAAACGCTCGACCGCGCCAAGCGGCGTGCCGTGCGGCACCGCCACGCGGGCACCGCGATGATCCACCTGCAGGGCGAAGGAGCGCCGCGCGGAGCGGCGCAGCGTCAGCGGCACCGCGGTGCCATCGATGACGATGGTGTGAGGCTGTTCGGATGCGGCGGCGCGTGCGCGCGCGACCCGGCTCAGGCCTTGGCGGTCCACTCGAGCCCGCGGCGGTCGAGGTCGGCCTGTATGCGCGCCATCGCGGCAGCCACCAGCGCAGCCGGCCCCTTCATGCCGAGCTCGAGCGAACGGCGCTGGCCCTCGTCGGCGATGGTCGGCAGGCTGAACAGGGTGGCTTGCGGGAAGTCGGCGGTGATCTCGCGCATCAACCCGATCAACTGGCCTTCGTAGCAGTCCCACACCGTCACCGCGCGCTCGACGTAGTCCTCGGCGTGATGCAGGTGGGCGTAGTGGGTGTCGAGCACCCACGCCATCATCGGCCACGACATCACCGGGAAGCCCGGCGCGAAGTAATGGCCGTTGATCGAGAAGCCGGGAATGCGGTTGAAGGGGTTGGGAATGATCGCGCTGCCCACCGGAAACTCGCCCATCTGCAGCCGCTCGGGGGTGACCTCGTCGCCGAAACGGGCGCGAATCTCGGCCTCCGCCTCGGGATGCAGCGCCAGCTCGAGGCCGAGCGCGGCGGCGACGGCCTCACGGGTGCGGTCGTCGGGGGTGGCGCCGATGCCGCCGAAGCTCAGCACCACGTCGCCGCTGGCGAAGCTCTGTTTCAGCGTCTCGGTGAGCATGCCGAGCTCGTCGCCGGCATAGCGCGCCCACGACAGCTTGAGGCCGCGCGCGCCGAGCAGCTCGATCACCTTGCTCAGGTGCTTGTCCTGGCGACGGCCGGAGAGGATCTCGTCGCCGATGATGAGGGCCCCGAATTTCATGCGCTGTTCCGTGGCAGGGAGGGCGGCGCCGGCTCGGCGTCGAGGATGCTCACACCGCGCGTGCCGCGATCGCGGCGCAGCGCCTCGAGCAGGTAGTGTACGAAAGCGAGTCCGGCGAAGGCGGGCGCCACCAGGTTGAGGAAGGGCACGTAGGCGAGCATCGCCGAGCCGCCGCCGAGCACCATCATCGGCATCCGCTGCTCCTCGCGCATGCGCTCCATCTCCTGCTTGTCGGCGTGCAGCATGAGCGCGTCGTAGCCGAAGGCGCGCTGGTTGAGCCAGCCGGTCAGCAGCACCGGCGCCACCAGGCCGACGCCCGGGATCAGCCAGAAGGGCAGCGACAGCAGCAGCCCGCCGAGGAACTGCAGCGAGGCGAGCACCGCGTTCCAGGCGCTGCCCATGTTCGAGCCGCCGCGGCGCTGCTCGAGATCGGCGTAGTCGCGCCGGCCGACGCGCTCGAGCATCAGCGGCAGCGCGATCGTCGCCACCAGCAGCGCCGCGGTGACGTAGATCAGCGGCACGAACACCAGCACCACCGAGACCTTGATCAGCACCAGCACCACTGCGGCGACCATCTCGGAGGCCTGCAGCCAGCCGCCGACCCAGGCCCAGCCCTCGATCCAGCTCATGAGACCGGTGGTCAGCGGACCCCAGGACATGATGCCGATGCCGATCCACAGCGCGGTCGCCAGCACGCCGGGCCAGACCAGGTGGAAGAAGATGTCGCGCCGCCCCAGGCTCTTGAGGGCGCGCCCGAAGGCCACGAAGATTTCACGCATCGAACTCACCTCGGCATGCCCGGCAGGCCACCCGGCAGCATGCCCTTCATGCTGCGCATCATCTTGGCCATCCCGCCCTTGGAGAACTGCTTCATCATCTTCTGCGTCTGCTCGAACTGGTTGAGCAGACGGTTGACCTCCTGCACCGTCACCCCGGCGCCGGCGGCGATGCGGCGCTTGCGGCTGGCCTTGAGGAGCTCCGGCTTCGCGCGCTCGAGCGGGGTCATCGAGTTGATGATGCCCTCGATGCGGCCGATCGACTTCTCCTCCGCGCCGCCCTGCAGCTTGCCGGCGGCCTGGGCGAACTGGGCCGGCAGCTTGTCGAGCATCGAGGACAGGCCGCCCATCTTGCGCATCTGGGCGATCTGCTCCTTGAAGTCGTTGAGGTCGAAGCCCTTGCCGGTCTTCAGCTTGTCGGCGAAGGCGCGCGCCTTGTCCTCGTCGACGCCGCGCCGTGCCTCCTCGACCAGGCCGAGGATGTCGCCCATGCCGAGGATGCGGCTCGCCATGCGGTCGGGGTGGAAGGGCTCGAGGCCGCTGAGCTTTTCGCCGACGCCGGCGTACTTCAGCGGCTTGCCGGTGACGTGGCGGACCGACAGCGCCGCGCCGCCGCGCGAGTCGCCGTCGAGCTTGGTCAGCACCACGCCGGTGAGCGGCAGCGCGTCGTTGAAGGCGCGCGCGGTGTTGACCGCGTCCTGGCCGAGCATGGCGTCGACCACGAACAGGGTCTCGATCGGCTTGACCGCGGCGTGCAGGGCCTTGATCTCCGCCATCATCGCCTCGTCGATCGCGAGCCGGCCGGCGGTATCGACGAGCAGCACGTCGAGGTGGTGCTTGCGCGCGAAATCCACCGCGGCGAGCGCGATGTCGACCGGCTTCTGCTCGATGGTAGAGGGGAAGAACTCGACCCCCGCCTGCGCCGCCACCGTCTTCAGCTGCTCGATCGCCGCCGGGCGGTAGATGTCGGTCGACACCACCAGCACCTTCTTCTTGTGCCCCTCCTTCAGCAGCTTGGCGAGCTTGCCGGTGGTGGTGGTCTTGCCCGCACCCTGCAGGCCGGCCATCAGCACCACCGCGGGCGGCTGGGTGGCGAGGTTGAGGCCCTCGTGGGCGGTGCCCATCAGCGCCTTGAGCTCGTCGTGCACCACCCCGACCAGGGCCTGGCCCGGGGTCAGCGAGCCGCTCACTTCCTGGCCGACCGCCTTCTCCTTGACCTTGGCGATGAAGTCCTTCACCACCGGCAGGGCGACGTCGGCCTCGAGCAGGGCCATGCGCACCTCGCGCATCGCTTCCTGGATGTTTTCCTCGGTCAGGCGGGCCTGGCCGCGCAACGTCTTGACGACTTTTGACAGGCGCTGGGTGAGATTGTCGAGCATGTTCGCGGGGACCTTCGGAGGGTAAGACTTGGAGTAAACTCTAGGGCTCTATGCAGACGATTCTACTTCATCTCGTTCCCGCCACGCTGTATGCCTGGCTCGGGCTGGTCTTCTGGCGCAACTGCTGGGTCGCCGAAGACGGCCGGCCGCGTAGCTGCCTGCCGCGTCGCGATCGCCTGGTGCTGCTGTTCGCGATCGTGGTCCATGGCGTGGCCCTGCAGGGTGCGCTGTTCCCGAGCGGTCACGAGATGCGCTTCGGCTTCGGCGTGTCGGTGTCGCTGATGGTGTGGCTGGCGATCTGCTTCTACTGGATCGAGACCCTCTACACCCGGCTCGACGGCCTGCACGGCCTGGCGATGCCCGCCGGTGCGGTCGCGGTGCTGATCCCGCTGGTGTTTCCCGGCGAGCACGTCCTCGCCAACGCCGGCTCGCCCGCCTTCCGCGTGCATTTCGTCATCGCCATGCTCGCCTACAGCCTGTTCACGCTCGCGGTGCTGCACGCGATGCTGATGGCCGTGGCCGGGCGCCAGCTGCACAACGCCCGCTTCAATCGCGCGCTCGCCTCGCTGCCGCCGCTGCTGACCATGGAGGCGCTGCTGTTCCGCCTGATCGGGATCGCCTTCGTGCTGCTCACGCTGACCCTGATCACCGGGGTGCTGTTCTCCGAGAGCCTGTTCGGCGAGGCGTTCCGCGGCGACCACAAGACGATCTTCGCCTTCATCTCCTGGTTCCTGTTCGGCGCCCTGCTGCTCGGCCGCCGGCTGTGGGGCTGGCGCGGCCGCAAGGCGGTGCGCTGGACGCTGGCCGGCTTCGTCGCGCTGATGCTCGCCTACGTCGGCAGCCGTTTCGTCGTCGAGGTCATCCTGCACCGCATCTGAGACATGGTTCGCGCCTGAGCGCGGAACATTTCTTTACAATCCGGGACTCGCCGGCGATCATCCGCCGAACGCCATCAGAGACCAGGAAATGGCCGCAGATACCCCGATTGCATTGAACGGTCTTGCCCGGGCACTGATCCAGCAAGGCCGCCTCACCGAAGCCGATGTCATCTCCTGCAGCGCCGCCAAGGCGGGCTCCGCGAGCGGCTCGCTGCTGCAGGAGCTCGCCGAACGCAAGCTGATGAGCCTGCGCGAGGCCGCCCGCTTCGCCGCCCAGACCTTCGGCTATCCGCTGCTCGACCTCGCGGCGATCGAGAAGCAGCAGATCCCGCGCGACGCGGTCGATCGCAAGCTGATCCAGAAGCACCAGGTGGTGCCGCTCGCGCGCCGCCAGAACCGTCTCACCCTGGCGGTGGCCGATCCCTCCAACATGCGCGCGCTCGACGAGATCCGCTTCCAGACCGGCGCCCAGCTCGATCTGGTGGTGGTCGAGGCGGACAAGCTGCTGCGCCTGGTCGAGACCCTGTCCGAAACCGCCGAGGACGCCCTGCGCGGCCTCACCGGCGAAGACTTCGACATGGAGCTGCTCGACCAGGAAGCGCCCGGCGAAGCCTCCGGCGACGAGGCCAACGCCGACGTCGACGACACCCCGGTGGTGCGCTTCATCCAGAAGGTGCTGGTCGACGCGATCAACGAGGGCGCCTCCGACATCCACTTCGAGCCCTACGAGAAGTACTACCGCATCCGCGTGCGCACCGACGGCGTGCTGCGCGAGATCGCCCAGCCGCCGCTGATGCTCAAGGAGCGCATGGCCGCGCGGATCAAGATCATCTCCCGCCTCGACATCTCGGAAAAGCGCGTACCCCAGGACGGGCGCATGAAGCTGACGCTGTCCAAGACGAAGGCGATCGACTTCCGCGTGTCGACCCTGCCGACCCTGCATGGCGAGAAGATCGTGATGCGGATCCTCGACCCGAGCTCGGCGATGCTCGGCGTCGATGCGCTCGGCTACGAGCCGGATCAGAAAAAGGCCCTGCTCGCGGCGATCGACCGCCCCTACGGCATGATCCTGGTTACCGGCCCGACCGGTTCGGGCAAGACGGTGTCGCTGTACACCTGCCTCAACATGCTCAACAAGGCGGGGGTCAACATCTCCACCGCCGAGGACCCGGCCGAAATCAACCTCGCCGGCATCAACCAGGTCAACGTCAACGAAAAGGCCGGGCTGACCTTCGCCACCGCGCTGCGCGCCTTCCTGCGCCAGGATCCGGACGTGATCATGGTGGGCGAGATCCGCGACCTCGAGACCGCCGAGATCTCGGTCAAGGCGGCGCAGACCGGTCACCTCGTGCTCTCCACGCTGCACACCAACGACGCCCCCGGCACCCTCGAGCGCCTGCGCAACATGGGAGTCGCGCCCTTCAATATCGCCTCATCAGTGATCATGATCACGGCGCAGCGCCTGGCACGTCGCTTATGCTCCTGCAAGCAGCCGGTGGACATCCCGGTGGAGGCCCTGCTCCACGCCGGCTTCCGCGCCGACGAGCTCGACGGCAGCTGGCAGCCCTTCGGCCCGGTCGGCTGCGAGCGCTGCAAGGGCAGCGGCTACAAGGGGCGCGTCGGCATCTATCAGGTGATGCCGATCAGCGAGGAAATGACCCACATCATCATGACCAACGGCAACTCGCTGGACATCGCCGCGCAGGCCGAACGCGAAGGCGTGCGCGACCTGCGCCAGTCCGGGCTGCTGAAGGTGCGCCAGGGCGTGACCTCGCTCGAGGAAGTGCTGGCGACGACGAACGAATAAGGCAACGGAAACCCGACAGATGGCGACTGCGACCCGCACGATGCGCAACATCGGCCCGAAGGAGGAGTTGTTCTCCTGGGAGGGCAAGGACAAGACCGGCAAGATCATGCGCGGCGAGATGCGGGCCACCGGCGACACCGTGGTACAGGCCACGCTGCGCCGCCAGGGCGTGCTCGTCACCCGCATCAAGAAGCAGAAGATGGCGCGCGGCGGACGCATCGGCGAAAAGGACATCGCGCTGTTCACCCGCCAGCTGGCGACGATGATGAAGTCCGGCGTGCCGCTGCTGCAGGCCTTCGACATCGGCATCAAGGGTTCGCCCAACCCGGCGCTGTCGCGCCTGCTCAACGACGTGCGCAACGACGTCGAGACCGGCTCCAGCCTGGCGCAGGCCTTCAGCAAGCACCCGGTCCATTTCGACAAGCTGTTCTGCAACCTGGTGCACGCCGGCGAACAGGCGGGCATCCTCGACAACCTGCTCGACCGCATCGCGACCTACAAGGAAAAGATCCTCGCGATCAAGAGCAAGATCAAGTCGGCGCTGTTCTACCCGGCCGCGGTGATCGTGGTCGCCGCGCTGGTGATCTCGGTGATGATGCTGTTCGTGATTCCCGAGTTCAAGAACGTGTTCACCAGCTTCGGCGCCGACCTGCCCGCGCCCACGCTGATGGTGATCGCGATGTCGGACTTCTTCGTCGACTACTGGTACATCCTGCTCGGCACCGTCATCGGCACCATCGTCGGCATCTCCTACATGTACAAGCGCTCGGAGAAGATGCAGATCCTGGTCGACCGCGCGGTGCTCAAGCTGCCGGTGGTCGGCGACATCATCATGAAGGCGACGGTGGCGCGCTGGGCGCGCACGCTGTCGACCATGTTCGCCGCCGGCGTGCCGCTGGTCGAGGCGCTCGACTCGGTGGGCGGCGCCTCGGGCAACTATGTGTACCTCAAGGCCACGCGGCAGATCCAGAACGAGATCAGCGGCGGCACCAGCCTCACCGTGGCGATGCAGAACGCGAGCGTGTTCCCGACCATGGTGGTGCAGATGGTGTCGATCGGCGAGGAGTCCGGCCAGCTCGACTCGATGCTCTCGAAGTCGGCCGACTTCTACGAGCAGGAGGTCGATGACGCGGTCGGCGGCCTGTCGCAGCTGCTCGAGCCGATCATCATGGTCTTCCTCGGCACCGTGATCGGTGGCCTGGTGGTCGCGATGTACCTGCCCATCTTCAAGCTCGGCTCGGTGGTCTGAGTCTCTTCCCCTTCCCTGCCCGGCCGCGCCGCGGCCGGGCCCTGTGCGCCCGTCCATGACCGATCTCCTGCGCGACCCGCTCGCCTTCACCGTCCTCGCGTCGCTGCTCGGCCTGTTCGTCGGCAGCTTCCTCAACGTCGTCATCCATCGCCTGCCCAGGATGATGGAGCGCGAATGGCACGCGCAGGCCGCCGAACTGCGCGGCGAGCCGCTGCCCGAGGCGCCGCGCTTCAACCTCGCCACGCCGCGCTCGCGCTGCCCGCACTGCGGCCACGTGATCACCGCGCTCGAGAACATCCCGGTGGTGAGCTACCTGGTGCTGCGCGGGCGCTGCCGCCACTGCAGCGCGCCGATCGGACGCCGCTACCCGGTGGTCGAGCTGCTCACCGCCGCGCTCTCGGGCTATGCCGCCTGGCACTTCGGCTTCGGCCTCGCCGCCGCCGGCGCCCTGCTGTTCATCTGGGCGGTGGTGGCGCTGACCTTCATCGACCTCGACACCCAGCTGCTGCCCGACGACCTCACCCTGCCGCTGCTCTGGCTCGGACTGCTGTTCAACCTCGGCGCCACCTTCACCGACCTGCCCTCGGCGGTGATCGGCGCGGTCGCCGGCTATCTCGCGCTGTGGTCGGTGTTCTGGCTGTTCAAGCTCGCCACCGGCAAGGAGGGCATGGGCTACGGCGACTTCAAGCTGCTCGCGGCGATCGGCGCCTGGCTCGGCTGGCAGATGCTGCCGCTGACCATCCTGCTCTCCTCGCTGGTGGGCGCGGTCACCGGGATCGCGCTGATCGTGCTCGGCCGCCACGGCCGCAACGTGCCGATCCCCTTCGGCCCCTACCTCGCCGCCGCCGGCATCATTGCCCTGTTCTGGGGCGAGTGGATCACCAGCCGCTACCTCGGCATGCTCTGAGGGCGAAGGGCGCGCCGCCCTTGAAACCCGCCCTTCCAGCCCCCATCTAGGCGCCGCACCCCGGCACTGCGGGGCTCCGCTTTTTCCTTATGCTGCGTTGCGCTAGACTTGCGCACTTGCCTTTCGGGAGCTTGTCATGCCCATCTACGAATATCGTTGCGAAAGCTGCGGGTTTCAGAAGGAACACCTGCAGAAAATGAGCGACGCGCTGCTCACCACCTGCCCGTCCTGCGGCAAGGAGAGCTACGCCAAGCTGCTGTCGGCCGCCGGCTTCCAGCTCAAGGGCTCCGGCTGGTATGCCACCGACTTCAAGGGCGGCGGCGGCGGCAGCGCGAGCGCCGCGTCGCCCGCCGCGAGCGAGAGCGCGGCCGCGCCGAGCTGCGCGGGTGGCGGCTGTGCCTGCCACTGAGCGGCGCGCCGCAAAGACGAGCGAGTGAAGAAATACTTCATCACCGGACTGCTGATCTGGATCCCGCTGGCGATCACCTTCATGGTGCTCGCGTGGACCGTCGGCACGCTCGACCAGATCCTGCTGCTGCTGCCGAACGGCTACCACCCCAAGGAGCTGTTCGGCGTCGACATCCCCGGCGCCGGCGTGGTCTTCAGCGTGCTGCTGGTGTTCCTCACCGGTCTGGTCGCAGCCAACGTGCTCGGCCAGAAGCTGGTGCAGCTGTGGGAAGCGATCCTCTCCCGCATCCCGGTGGTGAAGTCGATCTACTACAGCGTCAAGCAGGTCTCCGACACCCTCTTCTCCAGCAGCGGCCAGGCCTTCCGCAAGGCGCTGCTGGTGCAGTACCCGCGCGAGGGCGCGTGGACGATCGCCTTCCTCACCGGCAAGCCCGGCGGCGACGCGGCCAACCACCTGCCCGGCGACTACGTCAGCATCTACGTGCCGACCACGCCCAACCCGACCTCCGGCTTCTTCCTGATGATGCCGAGGGCCGACGTGATCGAGTTGGAGATGAGCGTCGACGAGGCGCTCAAATACATCGTCTCGATGGGCGTGGTCGCGCCGCCGCTGCGCAAGCCGGCCGAGCGCCCGGCCCTGCTCAACGAGCAGCCGCCCGCCAACTGACGAACTGACGACAGGCTCCCGAACCCCTTTTCCCGGCCCACCCGGGCCAACGCCGAACAGCCGGAACGATAACGATGCGAACTCACTACTGCGGCAAAGTCACCGCTGCCGATCTCGACCAGACCGTCACCCTGTGCGGCTGGGTCCACCGCCGCCGCGACCACGGCGGCGTCATCTTCGTCGACCTGCGCGACCGCGAGGGCCTGGTGCAGGTGGTGTGCGACCCCGACCGCCCCGACATGTTCAAGGTCGCCGAATCGGTGCGCAACGAGTTCGTGCTGAAGATGACCGGCAAGGTCCGCCGCCGGCCGGCCGGCACCGAGAACCCGAACCTCACCTCGGGCGAGATCGAGGTGCTGTGCCACGAGATCGAGGTGCTCAACGCCGCCGTCACGCCGCCCTTCCAGCTCGACGACGAGAACCTGTCGGAGACGGTGCGCCTGACCAACCGCGTCATCGACCTGCGCCGCCCGCAGATGCAGAAGAACCTGATGTTGCGCTACAAGACCACGATGGCCTTCCGTCGCTTCCTCGACGGCGCGGGCTTCATCGACGTCGAGACGCCGATGCTCACCAAGAGCACGCCCGAAGGCGCACGCGACTACCTCGTGCCCTCGCGCGTCCATCCGGGCCAGTTCTTCGCCCTGCCGCAGTCGCCCCAGCTCTTCAAGCAGCTGCTGATGGTGGCGGGCTACGACCGCTACTACCAGATCGTCAAGTGCTTCCGCGACGAGGACCTGCGCGCCGACCGCCAGCCCGAATTCACCCAGGTCGACCTCGAGACCTCCTTCATGGACGAGCACCAGATCACCGCCCTGGTCGAGGACATGATCCGCTTCGTGTTCAAGGAAGCGATGGCGGTCGAGCTGCCCACGCCCTTCCCGCGCATGACCTACGCCGAGGCGATGCGCCGCTACGGCTCGGACAAGCCCGACCTGCGCGTCACCCTCGAGCTCACCGACGTCACCGACGCGGTGCAGGACGTCGCCTTCAAGGTCTTCAGCGGCCCGGCCAACGCCGGCGGCCGCGTCGCCGCGATGCGCGTGCCCGGCGGCAACGCCCTGACCCGCGGCGAGATCGACGAATACACCAGGTTCGTCGGCATCTACGGCGCCCGTGGCCTCGCCTACATCAAGGTCAACGACGCCAGCCAGCCCAACGAGCAGGGCCTGCAGTCGCCGATCGTCAAGAACCTGCACGAGACCGCGCTGCGCACCATCATCGAGCGCACCGGCGCCCAGTCGGGCGACCTGATCTTCTTCGGCGCCGACAAGACCAAGGTGGTCAACGACGCCATGGGCGCGCTGCGCGCCAAGCTCGGCCACGAGAAGGGCTACGTCACCGGCGAGGCCTGGTGCCCGGTGTGGGTGGTCGACTTCCCGATGTTCGAATACGACGAGGACGACAAGCGCTGGGTGGCCTGCCACCACCCCTTCACCAGCCCGAAGGACGAGCACCTCGAGCTGCTCGAGTCCAATCCGGGCGAGTGCCTCGCCAAGGCCTACGACCTCGCGCTCAACGGCTGGGAGATCGGCGGCGGCTCGGTGCGTATCCATCGCGCCGACGTGCAGGCAAAGGTCTTCGATGCGCTGCGGATCGGCGCCGAGGAGCAGCAGCAGAAGTTCGGCTTCCTGCTCGACGCCCTCAAGTACGGCGCCCCCCCGCACGGCGGCCTGGCCTTCGGCCTCGACCGCATCGTCACCATGATGACCGGCGCCGAGTCGATCCGCGACGTCATCGCCTTCCCCAAGACCCAGCGCGCCCAGTGCCTGCTGACCAACGCCCCGGGCGACGTCGACGAGAAGCAGCTGCGCGAGCTGCACATCCGCCTGCGGCAGAAGGTCGAGACCCAGGTGGAAGTGGATAGGTAACCATTCACGCACTCGGCGCCACTAGTTCAGCACGTCGCGCTGTCGGAGGTCTCAGGGCGGGAGGATCAGACCTTCCGCCCTTTCTTTTCTCCCGTATGCATCATGGCTCTCGTAGCAGACGGCGCCGCATGTCGTTGACGCATGACATCGGAAATTACAATAAGATGTAAATGCCGATGAACGCCCCCTTTCTATTTGCAGGCTGGTTTCGTAAACCGTCACGCACGGATTCGAAGCGGCGTGCATACGTCATGAGAGCATGCAGGATGAGCGAACCGACCATTTTCGACCATGGCTCCGACCCAAACTTCCTTTCCTACTATGCAGATTCAAGCGTTTCCGACAACACTTTGGGGCGTTTCACAAGAACGCGAAACAACATACTGCGTTTGCTCGCCCGGGTCCGTGGCACGGACGGCCCGCTGCGAGTCGCGGACATCGGCTGCGGCGCTGGCACCTGCAGCCAGCTCTGGGCCAAGCTGGGTCACTCTGTCCATGGCCTGGATGTCAATGCGCCGCTGATCGAACTCGCAGGTTCCCGTGCTGCCGAAGCCGGCCTGCCCATCGAGTTTCGTGTCGGATCTGCAACCCAGTTGCCCTATGCCGATGCGCAAATGGACGTAGTCCTGCTGCCCGAGTTGCTCGAGCATGTTGCCGACTGGGAACTTTGCTTGAAAGAGGCAGCCCGCGTTCTCGCACCCGGCGGTCTCCTCTTTCTAAGCACGACGAACGCTCTCTGTCCTATCCAGGACGAATTCGATCTGCCGATGTACAGCTGGTACCCGGGCCCGGTCAAGCGCTACTACGAGCGGCTTTCAGTGACGACCCGCCCGGAGCTGGTGAGACACACGAAGTACCCCGCGGTCCACTGGTTCAGCTTCTACCAGCTTCGCGATTATCTCGCTCGCCTCGGACTCGACAGCCTCGACCGTTTCGATGCGGCCGACGATCGAAAATTTAGCGTGAAGGGCCGTGCAGCCCTGAGGCTCATCAGGCGCGTTCCTCTCGCTCGCTGGATCGCTCACGTGCTCACCCCGGATGTGACCATCTATGCAATCAACCGATCCGCACGGGCGTGACCACTGTTCCTGCACGCGCCGCCCACTTGGAGCGAACGTGCGCCGGGCGCTTCTTCTTCTGGTCTTCCTGCTCGGCCTCGCCGGCCTGCTCGGCTGCAGCCCCGTCACCGAGCAGCGCACGGCCCCTCCCGACCTGCCGCGCGAGGCGGTGGAGACGATCGCGCTGATCCGGCAGGGCGGCCCCTTCCCCTACCGCAAGGACGGCACGGTGTTCCAGAACCGCGAGCGCCTGCTGCCGCAGAAGCCGCGCGGCTTCTACCGCGAATACACGGTGAAGACGCCGGGCGCGCGCGACCGCGGCGCGCGGCGCGTCGTCACCGGGGGCGACCCGCCCGAGGTCTACTACTACACTTCGGATCACTACCGCAGCTTCCGCCAGATCGAGCCCCGCCCATGACCGCTCCCGCCGCCTTCGATCCCGCCCTGCTCGACCCTGCCACCGAGGTCCTGCCGCTCGCCGACGACACCCGCGACGCGTTGCTCGCCGCCGCCGCCGCACGTGGCTTCCTGTACTTTCGCATCGATCTCGCCGGCTGCGCCAGCAAGGCCGAGCTGCTGCGGCGGGTGGCCGGCGCGATGCGCTTTCCCGACTGGTTCGGCCACAACTGGGACGCGCTCGCCGACAGCCTCGGCGACCTCTCATGGCTGCACGCGCCGGGTTACGTGGTCGTACTCGAGCACCCGCAGGGCCTGCACCGCGCCGAGCCCGAGACCTTCGCCGTCGCCCTCGAGGTGTTCGCCGAGGCCGCCGCCTGGTGGGGCGAGGAGAACGTGCCTTTCCGCGTCTTCGTCAGCGGGAACGAGGCGGACGAAGGGGCCGGCAATACATCCCCCCCGCCTGCGCCCGCTGCCGATCGATGAGCTCGGCCAGGCAGGCCGGGCAGTAGCAGCCACCCACCGCAGCATCGGGCACCACCACGCCCGCCGGATAGGCGGTGCACCAGCAGGTTTCCACCCCCGCCTCCATGCCGCAGCTGAAGGCCTCGCCGCAGCGCGGGCACACGTTGGTGGGCGCGGCGGCAGCCGCATGCGCCCCATCCTTTTCAATCGTCATCGCGTCGCCTCCTTCCGGGCAGTGGCTCGATCGGGCTCAAACGATACACGCACCCGGCTTGAAATATCCCGATCGGTACCTATATTGATGATGAAGCCGGGATGCACCGGCAGCGACTCACAAGCAAAGGAGGCAACACGATGGCAAGCAACATCACTCCTCGCCGCAGCGATCCGCTCGACGACCTCTTCCGTGGCTTCTTCGTCCGTCCGGTCGAATTCGGCGGCTTCCCCGGGGCCGAGGCCCCCCAGATGCGGGTCGACGTCAAGGAGAACCCGGACAACTACGAGGTCCATGCCGAACTGCCCGGCATGAAGAAGGAAGACATCCACGTCCATATCGACGGCCCGGTGGTGTCGATCAGCGCCGAACGCAAGCAGGAGAAGGAAGAGAAGGAAGGCGAGCGCGTGCTGCGCAGCGAGCGCTACTTCGGCAAGGTCTCGCGCAGCTTCCAGCTCGGCCAGGATGTCGATGAAGGCAAGGCGGCCGCGAAGTTCGCCGACGGCGTGCTGACCCTGACGCTGCCGAAGAAGGCCGAAGCCCAGGCCAAGCGCCTGAACATCGAGTGACGCGCAAGCGCCCCGGTGGCATGCCGAGCCGCCACACCCGACCAGGGGTGGCGGCTTTTTCATGTCTGCGCCCGCCACTCCCCGCGCTGGCGCTGGGCGCGCTGCTGCTCGCCGCCGCTCCCGTCGATGCCGCCACCCTGCGCGTGGGGCCGGGCGAAGCGATCGCGCGCATTGCCGACGCCGCCAAACAGGCGAAGGACGGCGACGTGGTCGAGATCCTGGCCGGCGAGTACCGCGGCGACGTCGCGGTCTGGAAGCAGAAGCGGCTGACAATCCGTGGGGTCGGCGGGCGGCCGGTGCTGATCGCCGACGGCGAAAGCGCCGAGGGCAAGGCGATCTGGGTGATCCGCAACGGCGACTTCGTGGTCGACAACATCGAATTCCGCGGCGCCCGCGTGGCGGACGGCAACGGCGCCGGCATCCGCTTCGAGCGCGGCCGCCTCAGCGTGCGCAACAGCGCCTTCCATGACAACCAGACCGGCATCCTCACCGCCAACTTCGAGGACGCCGAGCTGCGCATCGAGGACAGCGTGTTCGCCGAGGCGCCGCGCCAGGAGCATTCGCTGCCGCATCTGCTCTACGTCGGCCGCATCGCCCGCTTCGAGGTGGAGGGCAGCCGCTTCCATCAGGGCCAGCGCGGCCACCTGATCAAGTCGCGCGCGCGGCGCAGCGAGATCCGCTACAACATGATCCACGACGGCCCGGCGGGGGAAGCCTCCTACGAGATCGACCTGCCCAACGGCGGCCACGCGACGCTCGTCGGCAACGTCATCGGCCAGAGCGCTGCATCGCAGAACGCGACGGTGGTCACCTTCGGCGCCGAGGGCGATGCCTGGCCCGACAGCCGGCTGGAGCTGGCGCACAACACGCTGCTCAACGAGGGGCTGCGTCCAGCCCTGTTCCTGCGCGTGTGGGCCGAGCGGCTGCCGGCGGCGACGCCGGTGCTGACCCGCAACAACCTCACCGTGGGCCTCGGCGTCTTCACCACCACGAACGCCGGCGACCATGCGGGCAACGTCCCGCTGCCGCCCGGCGCGCTCGGCGACCCCGGCATTCTCGACTTCAGCCTCGGCGCCGACGCCCTGCTGCGCCGGCGGGCCTTCCCGCCCGCCCCCTCGCACCTCGTGCCCCAGGCCGAATTCGCCCTCCCCCTCGGCACGCGTCCCCTGAACCCGCCCGCGCGCTGGGTCCCCGGGGCGTTCCAGACACCTCGGCTCGGCGAGTGACGCGGCGGTCGCCGCTGCTACGCGGGATCGGTCGGATGCCCCGCGGCACGCCCGCGGTGGTCCACGCAGAGCCATCCTGATCGCCTAGAATTGCGGTGTTTCCCACGAGGACCCCGCACATGAACGTCAGCCCGAGCGTCAATCCCAAGACCGCCTCCGTCGAACCCGCACTCAAGGCCGAGATCCTGGCCGAGGCGCTGCCCTATATCCAGCGCTTCTTCGACAAGACCATCGTCATCAAGTACGGCGGCAACGCGATGACCGACCCCCACCTCAAGGACTGCTTCGCGCGCGACGTCGTGCTGCTCAAGCTGGTCGGCCTCAACCCGGTGGTGGTGCACGGCGGCGGTCCGCAGATCGAGACCCTGCTCACCCGCGTGGGCAAGAAGGGCGAGTTCATCCAGGGCATGCGGGTGACCGACGCCGAGACCATGGAAGTGGTCGAGATGGTGCTCGGCGGCCAGGTGAACAAGGAAATCGTCAGCCTGATCAACAAGCACGGCGGCAAGGCGGTAGGCCTCACCGGCAAGGACGCCAGCTTCATCCGCGCCAAGAAGCTGCTGATGCAGAAGCTCGACGCACCCGCGGGCGACGTGGTCGACGTCGGCCAGGTCGGCGAGATCACCAGCATCGACCCCAGCCTGATCTCCTTCCTCGACAAGGGCGACTTCATCCCGGTGATCGCGCCGATCGGCGTCGGCAAGGACGGCGAGACCTACAACATCAACGCCGACGTCGTCGCCGGCAAGCTGGCCGAGATCCTCAAGGCGGAAAAGCTCGTCCTGCTCACCAACACCCCGGGCGTGCTCGACAAGCAGGGCAACCTGCTCACCGGCCTCACCCCGGGGCAGATCGACGAGCTGGTCGCCGACGGCACCCTGTCGGGCGGCATGCTGCCCAAGATCGGCTCGGCGCTCGACGCCGCGCGCAACGGCGTCAAGTCGGTGCACATCATCGACGGCCGCGTCGAGCATTGCCTGTTGCTCGAGATCCTCACCCACCACGGCGTGGGCACGATGATCAAGAGCCGCTGAGCGGCGCAGCCCATGGCCACCCCGCCCAGGCTCGACGCCGACGCCATCCGCGCCATCCTGCGCCGGGTGATCGATCCCGAGGTCGGCGTGAACATCGTCGACCTCGGCCTCATCTACCGGATCGAGGTCGGTGACGACGACATCCGCATCGAGATGACGATGACCTCGCCCGCGTGCCCGATGGCCGACATGATCCTCGACGACATCGACGCCGCCCTCGATGCGACGATCCCCCCCGAGGTGCAGCTGCACGTCGACCTGGTGTGGGATCCGCCGTGGACACCCGAGCGCATGGCGCCCGAAGCGCGCGCCCACTTCGGCTGGAAAAAGCCCTGAGCGCGGCGTGATACGCGAGATTCCCCCGCCCGCACGGATCCCGCTCCTCGTCCTCGGCCTGCTCTCGCTGCTCACCGGGGTGCTTGCCGGCCTCGCGCGGCTCGGCGTGGCGGTGCCCGACTTCGGCGCCGCCCAAGCCGGCAGCCATGCGGCGCTGATGATCGGCGCCTTCTTCGGCACCGTCATCAGCCTCGAACGCGCGGTCGCCCTCGGCAGCCCGTGGTCCTACCTCGCGCCGGCCGCCGCCGGCACGGGCGGCGTCGTGCTGCTCGCCGGCGGTCCCTTGGCGGCGGCGCAGTGGGCGATGCTCGCCGGCGCCGCGGTGCTGGTACTCGCCAGCCTGCGGGTGACGCAGCGCCAGCTCGCGCTGTTTACCGTGATGCTCGCGATCGGCGCGCTGTGCTGGCTGGCGGGCAACATCGCCTGGCTGGCGAGCGGCGACCTGCAGGTCGCGGTGCCGCTCTGGCTCGCCTTCCTGGTGCTGACGATCGCCGGCGAGCGCCTCGAACTCACCCGCTTCCTGCCCGCGCGCCCGGCGGCGGCGCCGAGCTTCGTCGCGATCGTGACACCGATCCTCGCCGGCGCCCTGCTCGTGCCCTGGCGCGAGGCTGCCGGTCTCGGCGTCTTCGCCGCCGGCCTGCTCGCGCTCGCCGCCTGGCTGCTCCTCTACGACATCGCCCGTCACAACGCACGCCAGCACGGCCTCACCCGCTTCATCGCGATCTGCCTGCTCTCGGGCTACCTGTGGCTGGGCGCCGCCGGCCTCGCCGGGCTCGCAGGCGGCTTCGCCCCCGGCCACGCCCTGCACGACGCCGCGATGCACGCGATCGCGCTCGGCTTTGTCTTCTCGATGGTGTTCGGCCACGCGCCGATCATCTTCCCGGCGGTGGCGAAGGTGAAGATTCCCTGGCATCCCGCCTTCTACCTGCCGCTCGCGCTGCTGCACGGCTCGCTCGCGCTGCGGGTCGCGGGCGGCCTCGCCGACGCCTTCAGCCTGCGCCAGTGGGGCGGCATCGCCAACGCGCTCGCGCTGGCAGCCTTCATCCTCACCATGGTGATCAGCGTGGTGCGCGGCCGCAAGGCGCAGCCCGCCGGGCGCCGGCGGCGCAAACGCGAACTCGGCTGAACACTCAGCGCAGGCGCACGATGGCATTATTCCGCCGTCCGTGATGCGTTGCGGTTGTTACCGTCATGTTGCGGCGGTAGGCTGAGGGCAATCGCCCGCGCTTCGCGATGCGGACCCCGGATTTAGCTCGAACAGAGGCAAACCCAGCATGAAACTCACCATTTTCGGAACCGGCTACGTCGGCCTCGTCACCGGCGCCTGCCTGGCGGAAGTCGGCCACACCGTCGTCTGCATGGACGTCGACCAGACCAAGATCGAGAAACTCAAGGACGGGATCATCCCGATCTGGGAGCCCGGCCTGCAGCCGATCGTCGAGCGCAACGTGGCCGAAGGCCGGCTTCGCTTCACCACCGACGTCGAGGAGGCGGTCAAGCACGCGGAAATCCAGTTCATCGCGGTCGGCACCCCGCCCGACGAGGACGGCTCGGCCGACCTGCAGTACGTGCTCGCGGTGGCCGAGTCGATCGCCCGCCACATGCCGCGCTACCGGGTGGTGATCAACAAGTCCACCGCGCCGGTCGGCACCGCCGACAAGGTGAAGGCGCGGATCGACCAGGTGCTCGCCGAGCGCGGCGAACCGATCCCCTTCGACGTCGTCTCCAATCCGGAATTCCTCAAGGAAGGCGCGGCGGTGGGCGACTTCCTCAAGCCCGACCGCATCATCATCGGCACCCGCTCGGCCAAGGCGCAGGAGCGCATGCGCGAGCTCTACGAGCCCTTCAACCGCAACCACGAACGCACGATGTTCATGGACGTGCGTAGCGCCGAGCTCACCAAGTACGCCGCCAACGCGATGCTGGCGACCAAGATCAGCTTCATGAACGAGCTCGCCAACATGGCCGAGATCCTGGGCGCCGACATCGAGGAAGTGCGCAAGGGGATCGGCGCCGACCCGCGCATCGGCTACCACTTCATCTACCCGGGCTGCGGCTATGGCGGTTCATGCTTCCCCAAGGACGTCCAGGCGCTCGGTCGCACCGCCGACCAGATCGGCTACGACGCCCCGCTGCTGAAGGCGGTCGAAGCGGTCAACAACCGCCAGAAGACCACGCTGTTCGCCAAGCTGGCGAAGCACTTCGGCGGCGCCGACAAGCTCGCCGGCAAGACCATCGCGGTGTGGGGCCTCGCCTTCAAGCCCAACACCGACGACATGCGCGAAGCCCCCAGCCGCACCCTGCTCGAGGCGCTGTGGGAGGCGGGTGCGACGGTGCAGGTCTTCGACCCGGTGGCAATGGAGGAAACCCGCCGCATCTACGGCGAGCGTCCGCAGCTGGCGCTGTGCAGCAACAAGTACAGCGCGCTCGAGGGCGCGGACGCGCTGGCGATCTGCACCGAATGGCAGCAGTTCCGCGCGCCCGACTTCGAGGAGATGGAAGGTCTGCTGAAGTCGAAGGTGATCGTCGATGGGCGCAACCTGTACAGTCCGGAGCGGTTGCAGGGCGATGGCTGGCGCTACTACAGTGTGGGCCGCAGCATGAGTTGAGCGCCGGGCGCACCCGTCCGGCGAACGGTCGGGGGGCGTGCGGTGCGCGAGCGATTCAGCGGTGTGAACGGGTGGCGCCTCCTCGTGGGGGCGCTGATCGCCTATGGTTCGCTCTATCCGTTCCAGTTCGTCTGGCCGGATTCGCCCTCGGGTGCGCTAGCCGCCCTGCTGCACGACAGCCGCCTGTGGTCGAGTCGCGGCGACGTCGCCGGCAACTTGCTGCTCTTCGTACCCTGGGGCGCGCTGCAGGCCACAGCGCCGGCACACTCGCGCTGGCACTGGCCCAGCTTCGCCAGCGGCATCGCGCTCGCCCTCGTCCTGCAGGTGCTGCAGATCGGCCTGCCCAGCCGGGACGCCGCGCTGTCGGACGTGTTCTGGAACAGCATCGGCATCCTCGTCGGCCAGTTCGTGCTGCATCCGTTCGTGCGCAAGCTGGTGGCCGGTCGCGGGGCGTCATCGCAGTTCGATCCCGCGCTCCTCCTGCCCCTGCTGTGGCTGGGCCTGATGGCACTGCCGCTGCTGCCGTCGCTCGACTGGCAAGCCTTGAAGAGCCACCTGCGCGTGTTCCTCGGACCGTCGGCCGTCGGCTTCCCAGACCTCCTCCTCGCCTACGCCGGCGTCCTCGTCGTCGGGAGCGCGCTGGCCTCGCGCTTTCCGCCGGCACGCACCCTGCTGCTGCTCGGCCTCACCATCGCCCTGGCTGCCGCGGCAAAGCTGCTCACCGTTCACAACGCGCTGTATCGGGCGGAGCTCCTGAGCTGGTGTCTGGCGTGGGCGAGCGCCGTCTTCCTGATCCAGTTTCGCCCCCAGTGGCTGAACGCCCTCGCTTTCGGCGCGATGCTCCTCGGGATGACGCTTTCCGCGCTCGCGCCCTTCGACTTCACCGGTTCGCCGGGCGCCTTCAACCTGCTCCCCTTCGTCGGCTACCTGCGCGGCGACATGCTGGGCAACCTGCGCGAGCTCGCGCAGACCGCATGGGTGGCGGTCGCGATCCTCTGGCTCGGCGCCCGCATCGGCGGCAACGTGCGCGGCATCGGTGGCTTCCTGGTCGTCTGGGTGCTGCTGCTCGAATTCGCCCAGATGTGGATCGTGGGGCGCAGCGCCGACATCACGCCCGCGCTCACCACCCTGATCGTGAGCCTGCTGATGCGCGACGCGCGACTCGGCGCGGCTCAAGCGATCGCGCAGCCGGGCACCGCACCCGTCCGCAGCGAGGAGGTCCCGAACGACCGGCTGGCGGAGGTGCCGAAAACGTCCCAGCCCCTTTCCTGGCGCTCGCCGCTCGGCCTCGCCGGACTGGCCGGCTGGATCCTTGCCGTCATCGCGCTGTCATGGCTGGTGCGCCAGCCGGGCGTACCCTACAACGTGCGCGAACTGTTCCTCGGCGATGGCAATCCGCTGGCGATCGCGGTGTTCACCCTCGCCCTGCTGTGGATCGGCGCTGGCAGCTGGCTGGCAGTGAAGATCGCTGCAGGAGCGCGCCACCCCTGGCTCCAATTGCCGGTCCTGCTGGTCGCGAACGGCATCGTCAGCCTGCTTCTGCTGCTGGCGAGCGTCACCGGCGAGAGCATCATGGACATCGCCGGCAGCACCAATCTGCACTGGATGGTGGTGAACAAGCTCAGCTGGGGAGCGTGGTGGGCGGGTGTCTTCCGCGAACACATCAGCCCGGGGTTCGTCGCGCCGATCGAGCGCGTCGTGCGTTACCTGGCCCTCTACCTGCCGCCGTCGGCCTTCCTGGCGGTCGCCCTGCTGGCGGCGAAGCCCGAGTCGCTGCCAGGACGCCGCCTCGACGCCATCAAGGCCGGCCTCGTGCTACTGCCGCTGCTGTGGCTGTGCAAGTCGATCGCCTTCGACTGGTCATCAACCGACAACCTCAACGAGCTGATCGCCCCGAGCGGAGCATTCGGCCTCGGTGGCGGCGCCTACCTCTACCTTCTGCTGGGCATTGCTGCGGTCAACATGGCAGTGCTCGGCCAGGCCGCCAGCCCGCGCGCGCTTGCGGCCACGGCCGTGCTGACCGTGCTCTGCCTGCCCGTCTCCTGGTTCCTGCTCACGAAGGGCCTGTCACCCGCGGTGGAAAAGTACGGCATGTTCTACTCGGGCGTGCAGTTCCTGCTCGGCCCGGATCGCAAGGAGGTGCTGCCCGACTCCGTCCTGCAGCTGCGCTGGATGGCGCTCTATCTCGGTCTGCTGCTGGTGGGCGCGGCCGGCATCCGGCTCGCGCGCGGGGTTTTCTGGCGCGCACAGGCGATGCTCACACGACGCGGCCTCGTCAAGGCTCCCGCCACGCACCCACGCGCTCCAGCTTGTTCTTGAGGCCGGGAAACGGAAAGCCCATCCGGTAGGCTGCGTGTGCGCTCTTCAGGGCCTTGTCGTACTGCTTGAGGTCGAAGTACGCGAGGCCGAGGTTGTAATGCACGTTGGCGTTGTCACCCGCCTGCGCCAGTGCCGCCTCGAGCTGCGCGACCGCATCCTTGTGCTTGTTGCGCTTGATCAGGTAGAGACCGTAGACCGTCTTCACCATCGGGTCGTCGGGCGCGAAGCGAAGGGCGCGGTCGAACCAGCACTCCACGGTGTACTGAGCGCCCGGCGGCGGATTCAGCTTCACCTTCAGCGAGTAATCCCCCATCGTCATCAGTGCCTGATAGTGATTGGGAAACTTCTTTAGTGTGTAGGCGATGTCGGCGGCGAGCTGGTTCGTGGTTCCGCCCCGCCGCATCATCCTCACATCGTCGGTAAAGTGCACCCGCTCGACGAGACGCCGGGCCTCCGCGGAAGCCATACGGTAATCAGCTGTGGTACTGCCATCGGTGAACGGGGCGACGCACCCCATTTGACCGAA
>NZ_MBFM01000004.1:88487-104474 GCF_001696715.1 Thauera phenolivorans
CACGCGCTCCAGCTTGTTCTTGAGGCCGGGAAACGGAAAGCCCATCCGGTAGGCTGCGTGTGCGCTCTTCAGGGCCTTGTCGTACTGCTTGAGGTCGAAGTACGCGAGGCCGAGGTTGTAATGCACGTTGGCGTTGTCACCCGCCTGCGCCAGTGCCGCCTCGAGCTGCGCGACCGCATCCTTGTGCTTGTTGCGCTTGATCAGGTAGAGACCGTAGACCGTCTTCACCATCGGGTCGTCGGGCGCGAAGCGAAGGGCGCGGTCGAACCAGCACTCCACGGTGTACTGAGCGCCCGGCGGCGGATTCAGCTTCACCTTCAGCGAGTAATCCCCCATCGTCATCAGTGCCTGATAGTGATTGGGAAACTTCTTTAGTGTGTAGGCGATGTCGGCGGCGAGCTGGTTCGTGGTTCCGCCCCGCCGCATCATCCTCACATCGTCGGTAAAGTGCACCCGCTCGACGAGACGCCGGGCCTCCGCGGAAGCCATACGGTAATCAGCTGGGGTACTGCCATCGGTGAACGGGTCGACGCACCCCATTTGACCGAACGCGAGCGGCGACGCAGCAAGAAGCGTGGCCGATACGAACCATGCGCGGAATCGTCGGGTTGCCTTGATCATCTTCAGCTCCGTTTCCAGATCGTGATGACGGCCGAGCAGCCATGCAGTCATGTCCACCCGCCAGAATTGCCGTCCATCATACAATAGGCCGGCGGCACGCCAGCCCCAAGCAACGACGCCAATCCGCGGACACGTCAATGAACTTGTACACGAGGCTCGCCAGCGAGCTCCTGTTTCCGCTTCACGAGCGCCTCAAGCGACACGACACGCGCGCGATCCTGCGCGAGCTCGAGCGAAGCCAATGGTACGACCCTGCGCAGCTCGAAGCCCTGCAGCTGTCCAGGCTGCGCGACCTCCTCGCCGCCGTCGCCGCGCAGGTGCCCTATTACCGCGAGCGCTTCCGCCTCGAGGGTCTCCGCCCCGGCGATTTCGAGACGCTCGATGCGCTCGCCCTGCTGCCGCCGACCGACAAGGCGCTCATCCGCCACCACTTGTCGAATTGGCAGGCCGAGGGTACGCAAGGGCTCGCCCGCCATTCGACCAGCGGCTCCTCGGGAGAGCCGCTGCACTTCCTGCTCGGCAAGCACCGCATCAGTTTCGACATCGCGGCCAAATGGCGCGCCACCCGCTGGTGGAACGTCGACGTCGGCGACCGCGAGATGGTGCTGTGGGGCTCGCCGCTCGAGGCCGCCGCCCAGGACCGCGTCCGCGCCCTGCGCGACCGCCTGCTTCGCTCGCACCTCGTCCCCGCCCGCGACCTCAATCCCGGCCGCATCGACGCCATCCTCGACGAGATGCGCGAATTCCGCCCGGCCATGCTGTTCGGCTACCCTTCGGCGCTCGCGCGCGTCGCCTTCAGGGCGCGCGAGCAGGGCCGACGCATGGACGACCTCGGCATCCGCGCCGCCTTCTGCACCTCGGAGGTCCTCCGGCCGGAGTGGCGCCAGGTCATCGGCGAGGTGTTCGGCTGCGGCGTGGCCAACGAGTACGGCGCGCGCGACGCCGGCTTCATCGCGCGCGAATGTCCGCACGGCGGGCTGCACATCACCGCCGAGGAGCTCATCGTCGAAGTCGTGGACGAAGCCGGGCAAGCCCAACCGGCCGGCGTCGAAGGCGACATCCTCGTCACCAATCTCGCCGGACCGGAGTTCCCCTTCATCCGCTATCGCACCGGCGACCGCGGCGTGCTGTCCGCCCGTCGCTGCGCCTGCGGGCGCGGCCTGCCGCTGATCGAGCGTCTCAGCGGTCGCGCCAACGACGGCCTCGTCGCGCTCGACGGCAGCTGGGTGCATGGCAGTGCGGTCAATCACGCCCTGCGCGAACTCCCCGGCCTCGAGGCCTACCGCATCGTGCAGGAGGCGCGCGACCGGGTGCGCATTCTGCTCGCCGCCGGCGCCCCCCTGCCCACGGCTGCGCTGGACACGCTCGCCCACCACGTGCGCGCGCTGCTCGGCGCACCGCTGCAGGTCGAGATCCTGCAGGTCGCGGAGATTCCGCCCGAAGCGAACGGCAAGTTCCGCCACATCGTCTGCATGCTCGACCGCACTGGCGCCGCGGCCCCGAGCACTCCGACCGAGGAAACCGCATGACCGCCACCCCCACCAGGCTTCCCGGCCTGAAGACGGCCCTCTCCCTCGCCTCGCCCGGCGGCGCGCGCGGCAAGCTGTCCATCCTGATCTACCACCGCGTGCTGTCGGCACCCGACCCCTTGCGCACGGGCGACCCCGACGCCGACACCTTCCGCTGGCAGATGGCGCTGCTCGCTCGCCACTTCGTAGTCCTGCCGTTGGGCGAGGCGGCGCGACGGCTGCGCGAGGGCAGCCTGCCGCCGCGCGCGGCCTGCGTCACCTTCGACGACGGCTACGCCGACAACTTCACCACCGCGCTGCCGATCCTGCGCGAGCTCGGACTACCCGCGACCTTCTTCATCGCCACGGCCTATCTCGACGGCGGGCGCATGTTCAACGACACCCTGATCGAGTTCGCCAAGGCGGTGCCGGCCGGCCCCTGCGAGCTGACCGCCGTCGGCCTAGGCCTGCAGTCGGTCGACACGGCACAGGACCGCCGCGCGCTGATGGCCAGCCTGATCGGCCACTTCAAGTACCAGCGACCCGAGCAGCGCCTGCCGGCGGCGGAAAAGCTCGCCGCCGACTTCGGCATCCGCCTGCCGGACGACCTGATGATGAGCAGCGCCCAGCTGCGCGCGCTCCACGCCGCCGGCATGGAGATCGGCGGCCACACCGACACCCATCCGATCCTCGCGCGGCAGACGCCGGACGACGCCCGGCACGAAATCCGGCGCGGCCGGGAGAAGCTCGAGGCCCTGCTCGGCGAGCCGATCCGCGTCTTCGCCTACCCCAACGGCCGGCCGGGGAAGGATTACGACGACACCCACGTGGGCATCGTCGCCGACTGCGGCTTCGAGGCGGCGGTATCGACCCGCCCGGCGGCGGCCGACCGTCGCTGCGGCATCCATGAGCTGCCGCGCTTCACGCCCTGGGACAGGACGCCCGCCCGCTTCGGCCTGCGCCTGCTGCGCAGCCTGATGCTTCCTCGCAGCGTGGGCGGCTGAGGATGGCGGCGAACGCAGCGCTCGATTCGCTGCTCGAGGGGCTCACCGCCGCCCTGCGCGAGCAGATCCGGCCCGGCATCGGCCTCTTCGATCCGCTCGACGACCAGCCCAGCCCGCCCGACCACTACGGCCACCTCTGCGCCGCCCTTGCGCTGGCATGCGGCAGCGAGCACGACTGGCAGGCAGCCCGGCAGGCACTCCAGGCCTGGCTCGCGCTCGATGCCGAGCGCCTCGGCCACCTGCCCTTCAACCGGCTCGCGCTGCTGCTGCTTCGCATGGTGCTCGCCGAGCGCGGCGTCGACGCGGCCGACGAGGCGATGATCGAAGCCGGCCTCGCCCGCTGCCGCCTGCGCCGCCGCTACCCCTCCAACAACTGGTCGCTGCTGGCACAGACCTGCCGCCTGATCGAGGCGCCCGCCCGCCGCAAGGCGCTCGAAAGCCGTCGCCTGTGCAAATTGCTCGAGCGCTGGACGACAGCCAAGGGCGGCTTCATCGACTTCCCCGCAAAGCCGGGCAAGCGCTTCGCCACCCCGCTCGCCTACCACCACAAGGCGCTCTACCTCGCCGCGCTGGCCTCCTGGTTCCACGACGACGCGGAGCTCGCCAGCCACGCGCGCCGCCTGCTCGACTGGCTTGTACATTGCTGGGATCCCGCGGGTTACGCCGGCGGCTTCGGCCGCACCACCCACGGCCTGTTCGGCGACGGCTGCCTGATCGCCGGCATGATCCTGATGGGCATCGACGACGATGCACGGCAGCAGCCGATCGCCGCGCTCTGCCGTCGCCTCGAAGCGCAGCGCCGCTCCGACGGATTGCTCTGGCTCAACCCGGCCGGCCCCGAATCGGGCCGGGCGAGTTGGGACAGCTACATGCACCTGTCCGTCTATAACGCCTGGGCGGCGGGGATCATCGGCGCCGCGCGTCGGCTGAGGAAAGCGAAAGACCGGCCCGCACACCTATCCGTCACGCAGTGGACGGCAGGCCGCCCCGGCCTGTTTCACGACGATGAAGCCGGTCTGCTATACCTTCGGACGGAAGAGGGTCTGAACGCCTTGTTGTCGACCCGCGGCCAACCTCCACAGGCTTACAGCCGCAACGAAGCGGACTTCCGCTACGCAGGCGGCGTGCTCATCCACCTCCGCGTCGGACAGGGCACGCCACTCGTCGCCCCACCCGTCAGGACGACGCGAAAAGCGCTGCTCGACTCACCGGCGCTCGCCGGATGGACACCACTGCTGAAGGCTGAGAGCACGATCTACGCGGTCGACAATTTTGAGGATCTCTCCATCGTCGAAACCCAGGAAAAGTGGAGCATTTCGCTGACGGGCCGCGCAAGTGAACTGTTCCGCCCATCCCCGCGAACGCCCTGGCAACGTGCCCTCGCCACGCTGGACTGGCGCCTACTGGGCGGACGACTCGGCCGGAAGGCGGCACTCCGGCGTCGGGCACTCAATACAGTCTCGGCACATTTGGAGATCAATTTATCGCGGACCGGGCACGCCATCGCAACTAAGCTGAACCTCGACAAGCAGACTCAGGACCCAATCGAATATCTGAACCCCTTGGGGCATATCGCGGAGGAAGTGTTAACCGCGTACACAGTGGCCAGCACCGGTGATGCACTTCGCCCGGAAGCCGAGGAGCCTTCCGTCTGGGTCAGTAGTGAATCGTCCTCATCTCTACCCGGAATTTCGGCGCGGGCGATGCCGCCGCAAGCGCTTGCGAACGGCCGCAACACTTGGGCGTTTCGGCTCGAAATTACCCACACGCCCCCATCGATTCCGTCGCCAGCTTGCAGAATTAAATGCTAAGGAAGGAGGACACGCAGTGACTCTGAAGAGATTGGCCATCACCGCAGCGATAATTACATGCAGCTTCATCTCGGTCAGCGTGTCCGCAGCGACTTCGCTCGGACAGACGGAAATCGGCCGGCTCGCCCAATCGCTGAAGGAAGGCGAGTTTCGCCGACTCGAATCGGCGGTCCCTCCGGAATACGAGCGATTTCATGACTTCATGCACGTCCAGGTCGCGGACGGCCGCAAACTCGAAATCGATGGCTGGACGGACACGGCCCACTGGGACCCCAAGCGCCAGAAAGTGTTCTTTCTCGGTAAACGGCAGCACAAGAAGTTCATCAGCTACGATGCCCGAACCAACAGCTGGGAAGAACTCGGATGGGCGGGTGATCCGCCTCCGCAATTCGAGCAGTTCGGCCGTCCCTATGGCCGCAACGCGCTCGACTGGGAAAATGGTCACTACTATCACTTGTCGATTGTGGACGGATACACCAAGGGTCTCTACCGCTACCTGATCGACGAGGAGCGCTGGGAGCGGATGCCCGATCTCCCGAGCGGCGGCGAAAAAACGGTTGCCGCAGTGTCAATGGAATGGCACCGGGGGATGAAGAAACTAATTCTCCTCGACCGCACGGGAAAGGGACATCGACTTTGGGCATTCGACGGCAAGGCGTGGAAGGACCTGGGCCGATCGAACGTCCACGGCTACCATTCTCAGATGCAGTACAACGAAAAGCGCGGGGATCTTCTGATTGCGGGCGGAACGCACACGCTTCGGAAGGTCGATCTGCTCACCAAGGATGGCGAACTGAAGCATCTCCCCGACGCGCCGTTCAAGATGGGTATTAGGAACAGCGATCTTGTTTACGACCCGGTATCCGGAGACTACCTCTACCTGATCACCGAAGCACGCGAGCTTTGGGAGATGAATCCCGAAACAGCCGAGTGGAAACGTGTACGCACTTGGACCGACGAGAGCTGGCCCTTCGGAAAATACGGCTACGTCGTGCCCGCCCCCATCGACGATCTGGGGGCCATCCTCTGGCTTCATCAAAGGGGCCCGCTGCTTTACCGTCACCCCTCAGGTCATTAAAGCCGTTCTGCGCTGTTCAGATCTTGATCGTCTGCGTCTTGCCGAATCGGGCCCTGAGGTCAGCCAAGGCGGAAACCGCGACATAAGCCCAGGACTTCAGATGCAGCGGCTTTTCCCTAACGGCGGAGCGGAACTCGTCGAGCGCCTTGGCGGCCTTGCCGCGCTTGAGGAACAGATATCCGCACATGAAGTGGATCTTGTGCAGGCGCTCGCGAATCTCCTGCTTTGAAATCGCCTCGCCGTTCGGACTGGCGAGTCCCCACTTCGCCCTCGCCCGTCCGATCACGTCCGCGGCGTAGTTGTAATCCCGCCCGCGGGCGGTCGCACTGCCCGGATGCTGACGATACAGCGCGTAGGCGCGCGAGAGCCGATGGATCTCGGTTTCCCGCGAGGCGCGCAGGAAGTATTCGTAATCCTGTCCCAGCCGAAAATGCTCGTCGTAGAGGCCGATCTTGTCGATCAGGCTGCGGCGCATCACCACCGTGGTGGTCCACACAAAATTGCGCAGCAGAAGCTTGTGATAGATCCAGCCTGAAAACTCCTGGTCGATCGCATCCACCGGAATGGCCGTCTGATCGGGAATCACCGTGGACGGATCGGGAAACACGCCCCTCTCATCCGACACCCACTGCGAGAAGCCGGTGCAGTTCATCGCGACATCCGGGTGGGCGCGAAAATAATCGATCTGCGCGGTGAGCTTGCCCGGCAGCCAGATATCGTCGGCGTCGAGAAAAGCGACGAACTCGCCACGGGCGGCGCGGATGCCAGCATTGCGCGCAGTAGCCGCCCCGCCATTTTCCTTGCGGATCAGTGTTGCCTGGGGATAACGCGCGGCGACCACCTCGGCGGTATCGTCCTTCGAGCCGTCATCCACGACGATGATCTCGACCTGCGGGTAATCCTGCGCCAGAACGCTGTCGATCGCCTCGGCAATGTGCGGACCCACGTTGTAGGCGGGGATGACGACGCTGACAAGACCGGTGATGCTCATGCTGACCTCTGAAGTTGGACTGACCAAACCAGGCCCGCCGCAGGCGGGCGGGCTTCAAAACGGATGATGCGAGAGATACAGACGCCCCGTCGAGCGTGATCGGCTCGATCGCGTGCGTCCGGTCACGAGAGCCGGCGAGATTACCCACCCCAGGCTCGGAAGTGCGTTCTGGCCTCAGGAGACCTTCTGCTTGACGGCGTCGACCAGCGACCCGACTGTCGCGAAAGTCTGACCGTCGATCTCGTCGTCGTCGAAGAAGATGCCGAAGTGCTCCTCGAGCGCCCCGATGACGCCAACCACGGCCATCGAGTCGAGTTCCGGAACGGCCCCCAGCAAGGGCGTCTCGGCCGTCATGCCTGCCGAGCGCCCCTGAAGGCTGAGGATTTCGTCGAGTACGGATAAAACTTCTGCATGGATATTCAACTTCTACTCCCTGTTGCGCAGCTCATCGGGCGCATTGTGCACCACATGGACGGCTACCGCTTCATCGCCGGATCACGTACACGCAAACCCGATGCCAATCCTTTACCGGTGGAAACCCGGTCAGCGGGCGTATTTCGCGCGAAATGCCTCATGGGTGAGCTAGACTCATGCCACCCGGAGCAAGTCGAACGGAATGAAACACCCATGAACGCCACCCACCTGCTGCACCACCTGATCCTCGCCTCAGCCGAGCGCACCCCCGACGCCCCCGCGCTCACCTTCGGCGCCGAAACCCTCGACTACGCCACACTCGCCGCCGGGATCGGTCGCTTCGCCGCCGGCCTGCGCGCGCTCGACCTGGCGCGCTCCGAGCGCGTCGGCATCTACCTCGACAAGCGCTTCGAGACGGTCACCGCCTTCTTCGGCGCGAGCGCTGCGGGCGGCGTGTTCGTGCCGGTGAATCCGATCCTCAAGGCCGAACAGGTCGGCTACATCCTGCAGGACTGCAACGTCCGCGTGCTGGTGACCTCACCCGAACGCTTCACCGCGCTGCGCGAGACGCTCGCTGGCTGCCACGACCTGCGCCACGTCGTGCTCACCGGCGAGCCTGCCGAGCTGCCCGAACTGCCGGGCGCCTCGGTGCATCGCTGGCGCGAGCTGCTCGCCGCGCCGGCGGCCGCCGGACACCGCATCATCGACGTCGACATGGCGGCGATCCTGTACACCTCGGGCAGCACCGGCCGGCCCAAGGGCGTGGTGCTGTCGCACCGGAACATGGTCACCGGCGCCAAGAGCGTCGCCCAGTATCTCGAGAACCGACCCGGCGACACCCTGCTCGCCGCGCTGCCGCTGTCCTTCGACGCCGGCTTCTCGCAGCTCTCCACCGCCTTCCACGCCGGCGCGCGCACCGTGCTGCTCAACTACCTGCTGCCGCGCGACGTGCTCAAGGCGGTCGAGCGGGAGAAGGTCACCGGCCTCACCGCGGTGCCGCCGCTGTGGATCCAGCTCTCGCAGCTCAAGTGGCCGGAAACGGTCACCGGGCACCTGCGCTACATCGCCAACACCGGCGGACGGATGCCGCTCGACACCCTCTCGCGCCTGCGCGAGATGCTGCCGCAGACCAAGCCCTTCCTGATGTACGGCCTCACCGAGGCCTTCCGCGCGACCTACCTGCCGCCGGAGGAGGCCGAGCGCCGGCCCGACTCGATCGGCAAGGCCATTCCCAACGCCGACGTCATCGTGCTGCGAGAGGACGGCAGCGAATGCGCGCCCAACGAGCCGGGTGAGCTGGTGCAGCGCGGCGCCCTGGTGGGGATGGGCTACTGGAACGACCCCGAGAAGACCGCCGAACGCTTCAAGCCGCTGCCGAGCCACGCCCCCGGGCGCCAGGCGGGCCTGGTGCTCACCGAACTGGCGGTGTTCTCGGGCGACACCGTGCGCCGCGACGAGGACGGCTACCTGTACTTCATCGGCCGGCGCGACGAGATGATCAAGACCTCCGGCTATCGGGTGAGCCCGACCGAGGTGGAGGAGATCCTCTACGCGACAAGACTGGTCGGCGAGTGCGCCGCCTTTGGGGTCGCCCACGACACGCTCGGCCAGAGCATCACCGTCATCGCCACCCCGCCCGCAGGCGGCACCCTCGACACCGTCGCGCTGCTGGCAGAGTGCCGCACCCGCATGCCGGCCTACATGGTGCCGACGCGGATCGAGGTGCGCGAAGGGCCGCTGCCGCGCAATCCGAACGGGAAGATCGATCGCAAGACGCTGGCGAGCGAAGTCTGAGGCATGCAGATTTCTTCGTCTGCGCCGGGCTACCGATTGCAGCCCCGCGAGCGAGCCGACGGCAAAACCACCTAATCGTTCAGGTTCGGGCAAACCATGCTGTTCAACTCCTACGAGTTCCTTTTCCTGTTCCTGCCGCTCACGCTCGCCGTGTATTTCGCAGTGGCCCGACGGGGCCAGGAGCCCGCGCTCGCATGGCTGGTGATCGCCTCGCTGTTCTTCTATGGCTGGTGGAACCCGGCCTACCTGCCGCTCCTCCTGTTGTCGATGGTGGTGAACTTCGGCTTCGGGAGCTTGCTCAGCCAGGCCCATCGCCAGAAAAAGCCGCGCGCCGGCCGGATCTGGCTGACCATTGGCATCGCCTTCAACCTCGGCCTGCTCGGCTATTACAAGTACGCCAACTTCACCGTAAATAGCATCAACGCGATCGTGGATACGCAGTTCCATCTGCAGACGATCGTTCTGCCACTGGCGATCTCCTTCTTCACCTTCCAGCAGATCGCCTATCTGGTGGACGCGCTCAATGGAATCACCAAGGAGTACCGCTTCACCCACTACGCGCTGTTCGTGACCTTCTTCCCACAGCTGATCGCGGGTCCGATCGTTCATCACCGCGACATGCTGCCGCAGTTCATGCACGGCGGCGCACTCACCCCGCGGGTGCAGAACATCGCGATCGGCCTGAGCATCCTCGCGCTCGGGCTGTTCAAGAAGACGGTACTGGCCGACGGTGTCGCCCAGTACGCCACGCCGGTCTTCAGTGCGGCGGCGGCGGGCGAACCGCTGAGCTTCTTCGTTGCCTGGGGCGGCGCGCTGGCCTACACCTTCCAGCTTTACTTCGACTTCTCCGGCTATTCCGACATGGCGCTCGGCGCCGCGCGCCTGTTCGGCATCCGCCTGCCGGTGAACTTCCACTCGCCGTACAAGGCCACCAACATCGTCGAGTTCTGGCGACGCTGGCACATGACCTTGTCTACCTTCCTGCGTGACTACCTTTACGTAGCGCTCGGAGGCAACCGCCACGGCAGGCTCAAGCGCTACCGCAATCTGATGCTGACCATGCTGCTCGGCGGCCTGTGGCATGGCGCGGGCTGGACCTTCGTCGTCTGGGGCGGGCTGCACGGCCTCTACCTGAGCCTCAATCACGCCTGGAAACACGTCTCCACGCGACTGTTTCCCCGCCCCATCCTGCCGCGTCCGCTGGCGGCGGCACTGGGCTGGGCGATCACCTTCGTTGCGGTCGTCGTCGGCTGGGTGTTCTTTCGCGCGGCCGACTTCGACGCCGCGAGACTAATGCTCGAGGGCATGGCCGGCGTCAATGGCGTGGCGCTTCCGAACGCGCTTGCAGCGAGGCTGGGTGGCTTGTGGTCGGTCCTGAGCGGCATTGGCTTCACCACCTACCTCGGCGGCGGGAGCCAGTTCGTGTTCACCTGGCTATGGATACTGGCGTTGCTGCCGGTCGCCCTGGTCATGCCGAACACCCAGGAAATCATGCGACACGCGCAGCCCGGACTCCTGCTCCACACTCCGACCGAAGCGAACGAGATCCGTCCCCTGCGGGCAGCCACCGCAGCTCTGGCGTGGCAACCGCGGCTGCGCTGGGCGATCCTCCTCGGCTTCATGGGAGCGATCGGCGTGCTGTCGATGACGCGGGTGTCCGAATTCCTCTACTTCCAGTTCTGACGACCATGGAACACGGCCAGAACCACATTGCCTTCGTGCGCCAGTTGAGTGCCGCCTTTCTGGCCACGTGTGCGCTGGCGGCCGCCGTGAATTATGCGGTCGACCCGTACGCACTCTTCGGCACTCCTCGCGTCGCCGGGTTCAACGCGCTCAAGCCCGCCGCCGCAGAGCGCGTACGCGTCTCCAAGCCCTACATGGCGACCGAGGTAGTGCCACGCACGGTGATCGGCGGCAACTCGAGGCCAGAGCTTGGCCTCGATCCGCAGAGCGCCTGTTGGCCGGCCGAGTACCACCCGGTGTTCAACAGCGGCATCCCAGGAGCCGGATTTCACATGCAAGCTCGGTACGCAATGCATGCCCTCGCCGCCGGCGACGGAAATCGTGTGTTCATGGGCGTGGATTTCTCCGACTTCCTGGTCGATGACCGCCGCCAACACGAGCGCATCGATTGGAGCCTCGCGGAAGCGGACTACATCGGTCGGCTGAGCCTTCCCGATTTCGAAGAAGCCAGTCTGACCCGGATCGCACAGACCACCGCGGACCGGTTCAAGTCCCTGGTGTCGCTCGGGACCCTGGTCGACTCGATCAGCACCGTCCTTGGCCAGGGCGACGATTTCTCCTCCGATCGACGCACGGATGGATTCAATCCGGGGGACGACTACACGGCGATCGTTCGTACGGAAGGCCAGCACGTTCTATTCGCGCAGAAGAACCGTGATATCGCCGCCTCGCTGTCGCGTCCGCATCAAGGCCTCTACGACTACGGCCCCGATAGCTCCGCCGATTTGGAGGCGCTCAGGAAGTTCCTGCGTGAGGCGGCCGACCGCGGGGTCGAGGTGGTCCTGTTCATCAACCCCTACCACACTCATTATCTGGCGCAGATAGAGTTCACGGGCAAGTGGCCACTGTTCGAGCAATGGAAGCGAGAGCTTGCCCGCATTGCTGCGGAACACGATGTCCCGCTGTGGGATTTCAATACAGCTGACGGCTACGCCAGCGAAACGCCTCCGCCGCCCGGCGACCGCCGATCCGAACTGCTCTGGTACTGGGAGCCCGCCCACTACAAGCGCGAGATGGGCGATCTGATGATCCAGAAAATGACGGGCGGAACATGCGAGAATGCTTCCGGCGCCGACGCACCCGGCGTCCTGCTCGCGCCGGCGACGCTCGACGCGCATCTTCGCCGACTCCGTGAAGATCTCGCCGCGGCGATCGCCTCCGCACCGGACGAATACGAGCGCCTGCGTCACCTCGGGACAGCCCCGTGAGCGGACGCCACAAGGACATGGACGACGATCAAGCGATGGAAAGCACCACGCCCCGCAAAGCCCCTCCGGTTCACGCCCCTATGGACCAGTTCCGCGTCGACAACGGCGAGCTCCTGGTCGGCGGCATCCCGCTCACCCGGCTCGCCGCCCGCGTCGGCCGCACGCCCTTCTACGCCTACGACCGCGGCCTGCTCGCCACACGGGTGGCCGAGCTGCGCGCCGCGCTGCCGCCCGAGGTGAAGCTGCACTACGCAATGAAGGCCAACCCGATGCCGGCGCTGGTATGCCACATGGCGACGCTGGTGGATGGCATCGACGTCGCTTCGGCGGGCGAGCTCAAGGTCGCCCTCGACACCGGGGCCGATCCGCACGAGATCAGCTTCGCCGGCCCGGGCAAGCAGGACGGCGAGCTGATGCAGGCGGTGGCGGCCGGCATTCTGGTGAACGTCGAATCCTTCCGCGAGATCGCGCCGCTCGCCGCCGCCTCCGAGGCGCTCGGCCTGCCCGCCCGGGTCGCGGTGCGGGTGAATCCGGACTTCGAGCTCAAGAGCTCGGGCATGAAGATGGGCGGCGGCCCCAAGCAGTTCGGCGTCGACGCCGAGCAGGTGCCCGAGCTGCTCGCCGAGATCGGCCGCGCCGGGCTCGCCTTCGAGGGCTTCCACCTCTTCGCCGGCTCGCAGAACCTCCGGCCCGAGGCGATCGTCGAGGCGCAGCGCAAGAGCTTCGAGCTCGCCCTGCGCCTGGCCGAACACGCCCCCGCCACGGTGAAGTTCCTCAACCTCGGCGGCGGCTTCGGCATTCCCTATTTCCCCGGCGAACAGCGGCTCGACCTGACGCCGATCGGCGCCAACCTCGCGACCATCGTCGACGAGGCCAGGACCGCGCTGCCGCAGGCCGGGATCGTGATCGAGCTCGGCCGCTATCTGGTCGGCGAGGCCGGCATCTACGTCGCCCGCGTCATCGACCGCAAGGTCTCGCGCGGCCACACCTATCTCGTCACCGACGGCGGCCTGCACCACCATCTGTCGGCCAGCGGTAACTTCGGCCAGGTGATCCGCAAGAACTATCCGGCGGCGATCGGCAACCGGATGGATGCCGCGCCGGGCGAAGCCTGCTCGGTGGTCGGCCCCTTGTGCACCCCGCTCGACCTGCTCGCCGATCGCATGAACCTGGCCGACGCCGGACCGGGCGACCTGGTGGTGATCTACCAGTCGGGCGCCTATGGCCCGAGCGCGAGCCCGCAGGCCTTCCTCGGCCACCCTGCAGTGATCGAAGTGGTGGTTTGACCTTGCCAACATCATCTAAGCGTGACCCCACAACAATAATGCCGTGCGCAATCGGTGAAGAAATTGTGCCGTCTCGATCGCCCCACCACTGCAGCAATCCGCGCTCTGCCGCATCCCTGCGTCTCTTCCTAGCGGCCTAACTGCCGCA
This sequence comes from Thauera phenolivorans, assembly GCF_001696715.1. Taxonomy (GTDB): domain Bacteria; phylum Pseudomonadota; class Gammaproteobacteria; order Burkholderiales; family Rhodocyclaceae; genus Thauera; species Thauera phenolivorans. The sequence continues at coordinate 102,094 of NZ_MBFM01000004.1, forward strand.
CCGTCCCAACAAAGGCCCCGAACAAAAATGGAACCAGCGAGAACGGAGAACTGGACCACTAGCCGCTTCACCAGGTGGAACAGCCTTGTGAGCCTCATTCCGGCGCTGCTCGCAGTGCTTCTCTTCCTAGGCGCCCCCACCAATGGTGATTTCTATTGGAGTGAGGCCCCGCGCAATGCACTGAACGGCGTCTTCCTCAAAGATTTTCTTGAAGCAATGCCTTGGCGAGACCCCACGGGTTTCGCATACGACTATTACGCCCAATATCCAGCCCTAACCATACTTTTTTACCCCCCTCTGTTTTACGCGATATCGGTCCCTTTCTATTGGCTATTCGGCGTTTCCCATAACACTGCACTTCTCGTTGTTCTTGCTCACTACGTCGCATACGCTTTGGGTGCATGGCGACTTTTCCGATTCTTCCTATCGCCATTGCAGTCCGTCGCTGCAGCTTCAATCCTGGTCGCAGCTCCTGAAATCGCGTTCTGGGGTCGACAGGTGATGCTGGAAGTACCGGCATTCGCTTTTCTCATATGGGCTTCGGTCTATTTCGTCGCATTCCGTCAAACCAACCGCCCGGCACTGCTGTACCTAGCGACTGCCCTGCTCGTACTCGCCATCTATACAAAAATAAGCGTCGCCTTTATGGCAATCGCCTGGGCCGTCATTCTCCTTACGGAGAACCGTGCAGCCCTACTCCGGGATAAGCACATATGGGCGACGGCGCTTCTCGCCACGCTTGCACTTATCCCCTTGGTCGCACTGACTATCAAGTTTGGGCAAGTCAATGTTCAGTCAGCACTCAACATGCCCGACGCAGCCACTTCACGAGCGTCGCTTTCCAACTGGCTGTGGTATCTCAAACGACTGCCTGACCAGCTTGGCTGGCCGGTCCTCGTTATTTCCGCGTTGGGCGCTGCAGTTATCGGAGCCCGTCACCTACGATTAATCCACCCCACCAATGAAACAAGCCTCGACTTGGATCCTGTTTTTTGGATTCTGTGGGGGATGGTTGGCTACGTTTTCTTTTCTCTTATTGACTTGAAGGAAGCGCGACACAGCATCTTCGTGCTACCACCCATTGTGATGCTTGCGTGCGCCCTTCTTGTTCAAATCAAGAAGCTTGGTTGCACTCGAACTGCGAACTTCCTTTGGATCGCCCTACCTGCGGCAGTGGTTTTTCAGACAGTCTATTTCCGTCCGGTATGGTATGTGGGTGGCTACGCGGCCGCTGCAGAATTTATCGCTGATCATGCGCCTGAAAACAGCAGTATCCTGTTCTCAGGCACTAGAGATGGCTCATTTATTTTCAACCTTCGCGCCCGCGAGGAAAGACCTGACTTGCGCGTTGTCCGTGCAGACAAACTCTTGGTAAGAGTGGCAGCCCGACGCGAACTAGGCCTCGAGGAGAAGAACGTAAGCGAGCCTGAACTCCGGGATCAGATCAATCGCCTGGGCGTCAGTTACGTGGTTGCACAACCAGGCTTCTGGAGCGACCTCGACGCAATGCAGAAACTCGAGCGGGTTCTCGCATCGGACAGGTTTGAAGTGGTCGCAACGATCCCCACACCCTCCAACTACAATGCGCCCGAGAAACATCTCCTCATCTATCGGAATACAAGTCCAATCAATGCAGCTAAGACGGGCATCGAGATTGATCTTCCGATGATCGGCAGATCAATAAAGAGTAGCGAGTGAACTCTATTACGTTTAGACAACCTCTATTTTCATTTCAGACAATGCGTGACCGCGCATACCGCGAAGCACCGATCTACATAGGGCCGCGCAACGCACGCCCCTGCTGTCAACTTTCTTTATTTTACTTTTAACTTTGCTGTGAGCAGGTTATGGCATATTCGCATCCCGAACAGCCTAGAAACTCTCGTATGGCAGGATCAGCTGCCTCTCCAAGTATTTCGATTGTTGTTCCGGCCTATAACGAGGAGGAGGTTCTACAGGAATTTCATAATCGAACGACCGAAGTTCTAAGCACCCTCGGCGGACCTTACGAAATTGTCTACATCAACGACGGAAGCACGGACCGGACTCTGTCCCTGATGCATGAAATTCGCGACATCGACCCGAATGTCACGATCGTTGACTTATCTCGCAACTTCGGCAAAGAGATCGCGCTTACTGCCGGCCTCGATCAGTCCAGAGGAGATGTCGTTATTGTAATCGACGCCGATCTGCAGGACCCACCAGAGCTAATCCCACAGTTTCTGGCCGAATGGAAAAATGGCTTCGATATCGTATATGCCGTGAGAACAGATCGGGCCGGAGAGACTTGGCTCAAAAAGACCACTGCTCTTGGATTCTATCGCCTGATTCAGTCTGTGAGTCGCGTTCCGATACCCAAGGACACGGGAGACTTTCGCCTC
>NZ_MBFM01000004.1:104484-110062 GCF_001696715.1 Thauera phenolivorans
AGCGGGTTCTCGCATCGGACAGGTTTGAAGTGGTCGCAACGATCCCCACACCCTCCAACTACAATGCGCCCGAGAAACATCTCCTCATCTATCGGAATACAAGTCCAATCAATGCAGCTAAGACGGGCATCGAGATTGATCTTCCGATGATCGGCAGATCAATAAAGAGTAGCGAGTGAACTCTATTACGTTTAGACAACCTCTATTTTCATTTCAGACAATGCGTGACCGCGCATACCGCGAAGCACCGATCTACATAGGGCCGCGCAACGCACGCCCCTGCTGTCAACTTTCTTTATTTTACTTTTAACTTTGCTGTGAGCAGGTTATGGCATATTCGCATCCCGAACAGCCTAGAAACTCTCGTATGGCAGGATCAGCTGCCTCTCCAAGTATTTCGATTGTTGTTCCGGCCTATAACGAGGAGGAGGTTCTACAGGAATTTCATAATCGAACGACCGAAGTTCTAAGCACCCTCGGCGGACCTTACGAAATTGTCTACATCAACGACGGAAGCACGGACCGGACTCTGTCCCTGATGCATGAAATTCGCGACATCGACCCGAATGTCACGATCGTTGACTTATCTCGCAACTTCGGCAAAGAGATCGCGCTTACTGCCGGCCTCGATCAGTCCAGAGGAGATGTCGTTATTGTAATCGACGCCGATCTGCAGGACCCACCAGAGCTAATCCCACAGTTTCTGGCCGAATGGAAAAATGGCTTCGATATCGTATATGCCGTGAGAACAGATCGGGCCGGAGAGACTTGGCTCAAAAAGACCACTGCTCTTGGATTCTATCGCCTGATTCAGTCTGTGAGTCGCGTTCCGATACCCAAGGACACGGGAGACTTTCGCCTCATGAGCCGACGAGCAGTCGATGCACTCGGCCGCCTGAGGGAACAACATCGATTCATGAAAGGGCTATTCTCATGGATCGGCTATCCTTCAAAACCCATCTATTACAGACGCGACGCACGCGCCGCCGGAGAAACCAAATGGAACTATTGGCAACTCTGGAATTTCGCAGTTGAGGGAATTACCTCCTTCTCAATCGCTCCGCTAAAGATTGCCACATACGTCGGGCTTGCAACTGCCAGCATTTCATTCGTTTACGCGATTTACATTGTTTATAAAACCTTGATGTTCGGCGATCCGATCCGAGGTTACCCTTCACTCATGGTTGTAATACTTTTCCTAGGGGGCGTTCAGCTCGTCTTCACGGGCGTGATTGGCGAGTATCTCGGACGAGTTTTCGACGAGGTGAAACAACGCCCTCTGTATCTGCTCAACGGTGTTCACGAAAGCCGCATGGCTTCGTTAGGATCGACCAACGACATGAACGTTCGCCCCACTGATGCAAGGGTGTGACGCATGCCCACAATGACCTCCTGCTGTTGGTGCTCAAACCCTTGATTGGGTTTTTATGGCGAGACTGAAGTTGGGTAGTCAGGCGATTCGATTCCTGTGCGTTGGAGGCGCAGCGACTGCGCTACATTACCTTGTAATGATCCTGGTTGTTCAACTCCAAATTGCAAGGCCGGTCGGTGCGAGCAGCGTTGGTTTTCTTGTTGGCGCCATCTTCAACTACCTGGCCAACCGGCATTTTACTTTTCGCTCAACTAAACGCCATCGTGAGGCTTTCCCGCGCTTCGCCCTCGTAGCCACAAGCGGTCTTGCAATCAATGCCAGCATTGTCTGGCTGATACACGATCTAATGTCAATGCATTACCTGCTTGGGCAGGTCATTGCCACGTTGGGAACTCTTGTTTGGAACTACACGCTTAATCGAATGTGGACCTTCGCGTCGTCTGCGCACAAGGCCCCACGCTGAAAGAACATCCGGCTCTAAGCCGTTTTCAGTGGAAATTGACTTCTCAACAAACATGACGATCGGTGGTACAACCGCCCGACACTGACGCCGACCTCGCACCTGATGAACAACCAGATCGAAGCCCTCTTCACCACCGCACTTGGCCTGCAGCCGCCTTGGCACGTCGCCAAGGTCGAGCTCAACACGGCCAAGCGGCGCATCGACTTCGAGGTCGAGCACACCGGCAAACGTGCGGCCTGTCCGGCATGCGGGGTCGAGCATCAGTTGATCCATGATCGCGTGCGCCGCAGTTGGCGACATCTGGACTTCTTCCAGTTCGAAGCCTGGCTCCATGCCGAGGTGCCGCGCGTGCAGTGCTCGGGCTGCGGCAAGACCACGCAGTTGCCGGTGCCGTGGGCGCGCGAGGGCAGTGGCTTTACCTTGCTGTTCGAGGCGCTGGGCTTGTCGCTGTGCCGCGAGTTGCCAGTGCGCCAGGCCGCCAATCAGATGCGGGTTGCGCCAAAGCGGCTGTGGCGGCGGGTGCGCCACTATGTCGAGGTGGCCCGTGCCAAGGACGACATGTCGGGCGTGCGCCACGTGGGCATTGACGAGACCAGCGTCAAGCGTGGGCACCAGTACATCACCGTGGTGCATGACCTGGCGGCCAAGCGCTTGCTGTTTGCCTGCCCCGGTCGTGACCATCAAACCTTGGGAGCCTTTGCCGATGACCTGCGTGCGCACGGCGGCGATCCGGCCAGGATCGAACACGCCTGCATCGACATGAGCGCGGCCTACGCCAAGGGGATTGGCCAGTCGCTGCCCAGCGCGCAGATCAGCTACGACCGCTTCCACGTCGTTGCCCTGGCCAATGCGGCGATGGATGAGGTGCGCCGCGAGGAGATGCGAACCTCGGCTGCGGCGGTCCGCGAAGCGGTCGGCGCAGACAGCAAGAAGACCCTTCGCCAGTTGCTGTGGGGCATGCGAAAGGACGCGGCGAGCCGGACCCGCGCGCAGTTCGAGGCGATGCACTGGCTGCAGCGCTCGAACCTGAAGAGCGCGCGGGCCTGGCGGCTCAAGCAGGCCCTGCGGCTCGTCTACAGCGAGGCGCGTGACAGTAACAGCGAAGCGATCGCCCTCGGGGCACTGACGAAGTGGATGAGTTGGGCGCGACGCTCGCGGCTCGAACCGTTCAAGCGCCTGGCGGCCACGTTGAAGGAACATCTCGGTGGCGTCGTGCGCGGCATGCTTGATGGGCGCAGCAACGCCTACGTCGAGGCGATGAACGGCCTGCTTCAGAAAGCGAAGACCGCTGCCCGAGGCTTCCGGGACCCCGAGAACTTCATCGCGATTGCCTACCTGCGCATGTCCAAGCTCGAGCATCTACCGAAGAACCCTCTGGTGCCGGCCATCCCCCGCGACAACGGGCGCTACCGTCATGTTTGTTGAGAAGTCAATTTCCACTGGAAACGGCATAGAGCCGAACATCCATGCACTGTCAATCCCGTGACCAACGTCCTGAAGATAATCGACGACGTTCCCTTCGTTCGGCATCCGCCCTAAGCGCGAGGCGGACAGACAGGCAGGGGGCGAGCAAATATGACCGTTTTACGTGCAATGCTGCTGTGTCACGGAAAGATCCAAACATTCTGAGATAATGCCAGACGCACGACGGCCACGGTGCCGAGAATGAACTCACTGAAATGGAGTCTTGGCAATGTCCCCCCAGCTCTTCGGCGCAATCGCCTCTTCGAACAGCCCCGCACTCGCCGCGCCCCCGAGGCGCGCAGGCGCACATGCGTCCTCGCTCGCGTTTCCTGGCGGCTATGTCGCGCACGACGCCTCCGCCCGGCTCTTCAGCGACCGCGGCTGGCTGTGCATCGGCCAGGGCGAACCTCGCTTCGCCGACGACCGCCTCGCCCAGCTGGCGCGCGAGTCCGGCGCTGAAGCCGCCTGGCTCGCCGCCTTCGAGCGCGACGGCGCCAGGGCGCCCGCCGGGGTCAGGGGCCGCTTCTCGATCGTGCTGATCAACCCCGCCGAGCGCCAGGCCTGGCTGGCCACCGACCGCTTCGGCACTTGGCCGCTGTGCTACTCGATCGTGGACGGGTCGCTGCGCTTCGCCAACCGGGCCGACACCGTGCCGCTCGAGAATCGCCGCATCTCGCACCAGGCGGTGTACGAGTACCTCTACTTCCACATGATCCCGGCCCCGACGACGATCTTCGAGGGCGTGGAGCGCCTGAGCGCCGGCTGCACGTTGCACTGGAAGAACGGAACGCACTCGCTGCGAGCCTTCGCCGAAGCCCGCTTCGAAGAGAACCGAAAGCCGGATCTGGAGGCGGCCAAGCAGGAGTTCCGCGACATCGTCCGTGCCGGCGTCGCGCGCGAAGCCGAGGGCCACGAGGTCGGCGCCTTCCTCTCGGGCGGCACCGACAGCTCGACCGTGGCCGGTATGCTGTGCGAGGTGCTCGGGCGCCCGGCGAAGACCTATTCGATGGGCTTCGACGCCGCCGGCTACGACGAGATGGAATACGCCCGCATCGCCGCCAGGCACTTCGGTACCGACAACCAGGAGTACTACGTCACGCCAGAAGACCTGCTCGACGGAATCCCCAAAGTCGCAAAGCATTACGACCAGCCTTTCGGCAACTCGTCGGCGGTGCCGGCCTGGGTCTGCGCCAGCCGCGCGCGCGCGGACGGCATCGACAAACTGCTCGCCGGCGACGGCGGCGACGAACTCTTCGGCGGCAACTCGCGCTACGCCAAGCAGCGCGTGTTCGACTTCTACGGCCGCGTGCCCGGCGCCCTGCGCAAGGGCGTGCTCGAACCCGCCTTCGGCCTGCCCGGCATGGACCGCATCCCGCTGTTGAAGAAGGGTGCGAGCTACATCGAGCAGGCGCGTGTGCCCCTCCCCGAACGCTTCGAAATGTACAACATGCTCGAGCGCCTCGGCGCCGACAGGGTCTTCTCGCCGGACTTTCTCGACACGGTGGACCGCGACCGCATCGGCCGCCTGCAGCGCGAGACCTGGGACGCGGTGCATGCTGACTCGCTGGTCAACCGCATGCTCGGCTACGAGTGGAAATACACCCTCGCGGACAACGACCTGCCGAAGGTGCTCGGCACCACCGAGCTCGCCGGGCTCGAGGTAGGCTTCCCGCTGCTGAGCGACGAGCTGCTCGAGTTCTCGGTCGGCATCCCGCCCGAGTGGAAGGTCAAGGGCATGACCCTGCGCTGGTTCTTCAAGGAGGCGCTGCGCGGCTTCCTGCCCGACGAGATCATCGCCAAGAAGAAGCACGGCTTCGGCCTGCCCTTCGGCGTGTGGGCCTGTCAGCACGAGGGGCTCAAGGCGCTCGCGCACGACGCGCTCGACGGCATGCGCGGCCGCGGCATCGTGCGGCCGGAGTTCATCGAAGAACTGCTCGGGACTTTGCTGCCCGAACACCCGGGCTACTACGGCGAGATGGTGTGGATTCTGATGATGATGGAGTTCTGGATGCGTGGGCATGAGACAACAGGCCAACCCATACCCAAGTCTATCGAGCTTCGCGGGTAGGACTCAAACGTAACTCTGAAGCGCGGCAGCGATTGCATCGCGGTAGATCCTCAGTCCAGTAACGACGTTTACGCCCCCAACAAATGTTGGGCAGAGTTTACTAGCTGCCCTACTCGGTCTGTCGAATATCTTTACAGATCGGTTCTGCACGACTGACTGAAGATGGGGCAACAAGGGGGTTAGAGTTACCAAGCCATTGTTTCACATGGAT
>NZ_MBFM01000004.1:110072-117049 GCF_001696715.1 Thauera phenolivorans
TCGGCGGTGCCGGCCTGGGTCTGCGCCAGCCGCGCGCGCGCGGACGGCATCGACAAACTGCTCGCCGGCGACGGCGGCGACGAACTCTTCGGCGGCAACTCGCGCTACGCCAAGCAGCGCGTGTTCGACTTCTACGGCCGCGTGCCCGGCGCCCTGCGCAAGGGCGTGCTCGAACCCGCCTTCGGCCTGCCCGGCATGGACCGCATCCCGCTGTTGAAGAAGGGTGCGAGCTACATCGAGCAGGCGCGTGTGCCCCTCCCCGAACGCTTCGAAATGTACAACATGCTCGAGCGCCTCGGCGCCGACAGGGTCTTCTCGCCGGACTTTCTCGACACGGTGGACCGCGACCGCATCGGCCGCCTGCAGCGCGAGACCTGGGACGCGGTGCATGCTGACTCGCTGGTCAACCGCATGCTCGGCTACGAGTGGAAATACACCCTCGCGGACAACGACCTGCCGAAGGTGCTCGGCACCACCGAGCTCGCCGGGCTCGAGGTAGGCTTCCCGCTGCTGAGCGACGAGCTGCTCGAGTTCTCGGTCGGCATCCCGCCCGAGTGGAAGGTCAAGGGCATGACCCTGCGCTGGTTCTTCAAGGAGGCGCTGCGCGGCTTCCTGCCCGACGAGATCATCGCCAAGAAGAAGCACGGCTTCGGCCTGCCCTTCGGCGTGTGGGCCTGTCAGCACGAGGGGCTCAAGGCGCTCGCGCACGACGCGCTCGACGGCATGCGCGGCCGCGGCATCGTGCGGCCGGAGTTCATCGAAGAACTGCTCGGGACTTTGCTGCCCGAACACCCGGGCTACTACGGCGAGATGGTGTGGATTCTGATGATGATGGAGTTCTGGATGCGTGGGCATGAGACAACAGGCCAACCCATACCCAAGTCTATCGAGCTTCGCGGGTAGGACTCAAACGTAACTCTGAAGCGCGGCAGCGATTGCATCGCGGTAGATCCTCAGTCCAGTAACGACGTTTACGCCCCCAACAAATGTTGGGCAGAGTTTACTAGCTGCCCTACTCGGTCTGTCGAATATCTTTACAGATCGGTTCTGCACGACTGACTGAAGATGGGGCAACAAGGGGGTTAGAGTTACCAAGCCATTGTTTCACATGGATGCTGGTTTTTCGTATCCAGATTGGGCTCGAATCTTGCCTGTGTTAAAAACGTTGCCCGCCATGCTTATTGCTGGACTTCTCCGGTTTCACTGCCAGCATAGCCTTGTCCGCTCTACCCACCGGCCAGGAGGCTTCGATGTCGCGCCCACAACCATGCAAGGAGCTTTTCAGCGGATTGATCCTTTCGGCAGCCCTGTCTTCTGGTGCCGCACTCGCCTATCCTGTCGCCAGCCCGCTCGTCGCCTTAGTCGAAGCGCAGGAACCTGGGACCTGGTTGCGAGTCAATCAGAATGAGTTCCGCAATGTGTGGACACCAACTCCGCAACGATCTACGCCTGGTGCCGGCAGCCCCCGATACGTGATAAGCGCATGGAGCGGTGGCGGTTACGATTCAAACACCGGCGACTTCTACGTTTGGGGCGGGGACAACGGCACCTATTCGGGAAACGAAGTCTACCGGTGGACAGCCTCGACGCTCAACTGGGAGCGACTTTCACTTCCAAGTGCGATTACTTACAGCTACACGGCAACGGGGAAAAAGCACTGGCACACCGTTGATGGGACAGATCACTCCCCGATCTCAGGCGAGACCTTCGATAACGTCGTCTTCCTCCCGGGGGTGAATCGCCTCGCTGTGATGGGGGGCAATGCTTATCCGGGTGGCGGCAAGCAGTACATGCGAGAAGATGGAGTAACACGCGCCGGCCCTTTCTTCTTTGATCCTACCAAAGGCGACCCCAACAAGGTCGGCGGACTCACCGGTTCGCAAGTCAATCCCGCCATGTTTCCTCACGTGCTCGGTGGAAACATGTGGGAGAACCGACAAACCATCCAGACATCCGCAGGGATCGTTGGGCCTCGTTACATGCAGGGCGGGGTCAGCGCCGCAACGACAATCGATGGCAAGGACGTAGTCTTCGTCGCGGAGCAAGGCAAAGGAGGCTATGGTCGGCTATTCAAATACACGGTCAATAGCGAAGACGCCGCGCAGGACGAATGGGAGATTGTTGGAATCTTGGGCAAAAAAACCATCTCCGGGGATGGGGTCGGCGCCTATGATCCCACGCGAAGCATGTTCCTCCGCACGTCCAAGGCTTGGCATACCGTCTACGATGATGTCACCGGAACCTATGTAAAAAAGTTGCTCAATTCCTTCATGTTCTGGGACCTGAATCAACCGGCTGCTTCGAATGCCCTTATGTTCATCAATCCGGACTCGATTCTCGGCGACAAGCTTGCGCTGACGTCCAAGCACGGGATGGACTACGATCCGATCACCGATGCTTACTATATCTGGTCCGGCACCAACGAGCTCTGGAAACTAAGACCACCGGAGGGGATCAGCAACATTGGCTGGTCAATCGAGCGGATTTTCCCAGAAAGCGTAGGGCCAACACTTGCGGGAGCGATTTTCACAGGTGTATTCGGCAAATGGAACTATATGGGCGGCCTTGGTGCATTCATGGGAGTAGCACACGACTTTACCGGTGACGTCTGGGTCTACAAACCCATTGCCACGGACCTCCTGCTGGACGACGACTCGATCAATACACTGTTCGCTCGAAGTTACTCAGACGGCGTTCTCCCAACGGCAAGCTACCCCATAGACGATTTCGGGCGATCTGCGTCGATCCCCGAACCCACTCCCCTGTCGCTTATGGGTCTCGCACTGCTTGTCGGGTTCGCCGTCGTTCGCACCAGCCGGCAGTCGTTGGTCTGAACAGGCTGATGCAAAAATCGGTGATGCTGCACCGGCACTGTGGTTCAGGTTGAATTTCATCGTGACATCGTTTTCGGGAATGGCTTTCGTGCCTCCTCCGAATTGTCTTCCTAGTCGCAACGGCGGGTGAACGTCCGCCAACCACGGCCTTCCCCACCACATAGTTACCACCGACGACGGCCCCTCGGAAAGCTCACCCGACTCTGTGCGCATGATTGATTCTCATGGACACAAAAATTTGAGCCACGCCCGCATCGCGGTCCGTGTGGTGTCACCTGACAAACGAGGCGAGGAGGCTCTATGCCGTTTCCAGTGGAAATTGACTTCTCAACAAACATGACGGTAGCGCCCGTAGTCGCGGGCGACGGCCGGCACCAGGGGGTTCTGCGGTAGATGCTTGAGCTTGGACATGCGCAGGTAGGCCATGGCGATGAAGTTCTCGATGTTGCGGAAGCCTCGGGCGGCGGTCTTCGTCTGTTGGAGCAGGCCGTTCATCGCTTCGACGTAGGCGTTGCTGCGTCCGTCGAGCATGCCGCGCACGACGCCGCCGAGGTGCGCCTTCAGGGTGAGGGCCAGCCGCTTGAAGGGCTCGAGGCGGCTGCGGCGCGCCCAGCTCAGCCATTTGTTCATGGCACCTTGTGCGATCTCCTCGCTGTTGCTCGCGGCTGCATCGCGATAGACCAGCCGCAGTGCCTGCTTCAGGCGCCAGGCGCGCGCGCTCTTCAGATTCGAGCGTTGCAGCCAGTGCATCGCCTCGAACTGGGCACGGGTCCAGCTCACCGGGTTCTTGCGCATCCCCCACAGCAGCTGACGCAGCGTCTTCTTGCTCTGTGCGCCGACCGCTTCGCGCACCGCTGCCGCCGAGCTACGCACCTCTTCGCGACGCACCTCGTCCATCGCCGCGTTGGCCAGCGCCACGACATGAAAGCGGTCGTAGCTGATCCGGGCATGGGGCAGCGACTGGCCGATTCCCTTGGCGTAGGCCGCGCTCATGTCGATACAGGCGTGCTCAATGGCCAGCGGATCGCCGCCGTGCGCACGCATGTCCTGGGCAAAGGCCTGCAACGTGCCGTGATCGCGGCCGGGAGTGGCAAACAGCAGGCGCTTGGCTTCAAGGTCATGCACGACGGTGATGTACGCGTGCCCGCGCTTGACGCTGGTCTCGTCGATGCCAACGTAACGGACGCCCGACATGTCGTCCTTGGCGCGGGCCACCTCGACGTAATGGCGCACGCGGCGCCACAGGCGCTTCGGGGCAACCCGCAACTGGTTGGCTGCCTGGCGCACCGGCATCTCTTGGCACAGCGACAGGCTCAGCGCCTCGAACAGCAGGGTAAAGCCGCTCCCCTCACGCGCCCACGGCACCGGCAGCTGCGTGGTCTTGCCGCAGCCGTTGCACTGCACGCGCGGGATCTCGGCATGCAGCCACGCTTCGAACTGAAAGAAATCCAGGTGACGCCAGCTGCGCCGCACCCGATCGTGGATCAGCTGGTGCTCGGCCCCACACGCCGGACACGTTGCACGGCCGCCGGTGTGCTCGACCTCGAAGTCGATCCGCCGCTTGGCTATGTTGAGCTCGACCTTGGCGACGTGCCAGGGCGGCTGCAGGCCAAGTGCGGTGGTGAAGAGGGCTTCGATCTGGGTGTTCATCGGGCGCAAGGTCGGCGTCAGGTTCGGGCGGTTGTACCACCGATCGTCATGTTTGTTGAGAAGTCAATTTCCACTGGAAACGGCACAGAGCCACGGTGTACGCGCAGGTTGTCGACGATCAGAAACACCTTGCGCTGCGCGTCCTGGATAAGATCCTTCAAGAAGACGATGAAGCGGTCCGCATCAATGGCGCCCTCGAAGAACGAGAAGCGCACCAAGCCCTGGTTGGTGATCGCCGAGATCATCGACGTCGAGCCATGACGGCCGGCCGGCAGTCGAAGCTCCGGCGTCAGTCCCGCCATCGAGTAGCCGCGCACCCAGTGCGAGTCCTGGCGAATGGCGGTTTCGTCACCCCAGTAAATCTCGGCATCCTCAGCCTTGGCGCGCGTGACGATCTTCGGGTACTCGTCCTGAAGCCACGCCTTGAGCCGGGCCGGATCCTGCTCGAGCGCGCGCTTGACCGGCCGCTGCGGCGTGAAGCCCCAGCGCCGAAGGTACTCACCGACGGTGCGGATGGGCATCTCGATGCCGAACAGTTGTTTGATGGCGAGCATGACCACACGACGATTCCACAGCGCGAATTCGAGCTGGAGTTGAGCGGGATTCGAGCCGATGATCTTCAAGCGCAACTGCTCTTCTTGAACCAGCGTCAGCGTTCGCCCCGAGCCGTGGCGGCGGCCACGTTGCCCGCCCTTGATGACGGTATCGATGCTGTCGGCCTGGGCGCGTCGCGCCCATTTCAAAACAGTGCCAACATGCACCCCGCACACTTCAGCGATGTGCGCCCATGTGTAACCTTGCTTGCGAAGCACGAACGCCTGGCGGCGAATATGTTCGAGGGCTTCGGGCGGCAGCTTTCTGGCATCGATCTTTTCCATGCCAGGATTATATCAAAAGCTATTTGATTGCCGGGTTAATATGGCAAAGCTACTCGGGCACCGTCAGACGAAAGGGACGGATAACAGACAAGCGGAACCTACTGCTACCGCGCCACATCTCGACTCTACAGTTACGCGCGCAAGTATTTTTTTGTTAAAGCGCACGTTCAAAAATGCCACTACAACAGCGCCAACTGCTCCGGCGCCGCTGGCTTTTCGATTCCTAATGCATGAAGCACCTCGTTTTGCTCAGTGCTGAGCGTCGACACCCCCGCGACCGGCTCGCCGCCGTTCACCCGAGTTCGACAGTTACGCTCGCAAGTGCTTGTTTTTGCTTGAGCGCACTTTAAAAAATGCCACTACAACAGCGCCAACTGCTCCGGCGCCGCTGGTTTTTCTATCCCCAATGCATGAAGCACCTCGTTCTGTTCCGTGCTGAGCGTCGACACCCCTGCCACCGGCTCACCGCCGTTCAGGCGCACGCGGTGATGCTGGATGCGCTGTAGTTGCTCGAGCGCCCGCTCGGGCGTGTAGCCCGCATCGGCGGCCTTGAGTCGGCTACGCATCACGCGGTGCAGGATCAGCGCCATGAAGCAGATCGACGCATGCGCGCGAATCCGCTCGGGCAGGCGGTGATACACCGGGCCGATCTCGATCTCGGACTTGAGCACCTTGAAACCGCGCTCGATGTCGGCGAGCGACTTGTAGCGCTGAATCACGTTCTGCGCGGACAGGCCCTCGGCGTTGGTCACCAGCAGGAGCCTGCCGTCCATCATCTCGGCGAGACGCTTCGCCTTGTCGTCGATGTGGTAGCTGAAGAGTTCTTCACCCAGATCCACCTTGAGAATGCGCGACAGGTGCGCTTCGCTGACCGCATGGTAGAAGCGCGCCTTGGCGCCGCTGTCCGAGAGCTTGCGACCCCGGTGCTTCCCGAGTTCGACAGTTACGCTCGCAAGTGCTTGTTTTTGCGAGAGCGCACTTTCAAAAATGCCACTACAACAGCGCCAACTGCTCCGGCGCCGCTGGTTTTTCTATCCCTAAGGCATGAAGCACCTCGTTCTGCTCCGTGCTGAGCGTCGACACTCCGGCCACCGGCTCGCCGCCGTTCAGGCGCACGCGGTGATGCTGGATGCGCTGTAGTTGCTCAAGCGCCCGCTCGGGCGTGTAACCCGCATCGGCCGCCTTGAGTCGGCTGCGCATCACCCGATGCAGGATCAGCGCCATGAAGCAGATCGACGCATGCGCGCGAATCCGCTCGGGCAGGCGGTGATACACCGGGCCGATCTCGATCTCGGACTTGAGCACCTTGAAACCGCGCTCGATGTCGGCGAGCGATTTGTAGCGCTGAATCACGTTCTGCGCGGCGAGGCCCTCGGCGTTGGTGACCAGCAGCAGCTTGCCGTCCATCATTTCGGCAAGACGCTTCGCCTTGTCGTCGATGTGGTAGCTGAAGAGTTCCTCACCCAGATCCACCTTGAGGATGCGCGACAGGTGCGCTTCGCTGACCGCGTGGTAGAAGCGCGCCTTGGCGCCGCTGTCCGAGAGCTTGCGCCCTCGGTGCTTCACGCCTTCATCCTGCTCGGTGAGCTTGCCCGACCATTGGTCCGCCTGGCGG
>NZ_MBFM01000004.1:119178-133641 GCF_001696715.1 Thauera phenolivorans
GTAAGCGCTCCACGAACCCCATCCTTCCGGGGCTCGCTACGCTGTGATCAACTGCTCAGCCTTGAGACTCCAGGGCAGGAGGGCCTCGAAGTGTTCGACGGTGGTCGCGGTAGGCAAGGCGCGCAGTACGTGGCGCAGCCACAGGTACGGCTCGACGTTGTTGGCCTTGGCGGTCTCGATCAGCGAGTAGATGAGCGCGCTGGCACGCGCGCCGGCCTGGGTGTCCGAGAAGAGCCACGCCTTCCTCCCAACGACGAAGGGTCGGATGGCGTTTTCGGCCGGGTTGTTGTCGATCGGCAGGTCGCCGCGCTCGAGGTAGCGCGTCAGTCGCGGCCACTGCCGATGCAGGTAGCCTAGGGCACCGCCGAGTATCGAGGTGGGCGGCACGGTGGGGAGCACCTGATCGAGCCAACCGCGAAGCTCACCGATGACGGCACGGCTTCGGCTCTGGCGTAGCGCCAGACGCTCGGCGTCGTTCAGTTCGCGCGCCTCCTTCTCGATGGCGTAGAGCTTGCCGATCAGGGCCAGCGCCTCGTGGGCGCGACCACGCTTGCCTTCGGGCAGCACCTTGCCGGCATCGACGAAACGACGGCGTGCATGGACCCAGCAACCGAGCCGGGTCACCCCTTCGGTGAAGGCAATGGCGCCGTAGCTCTCGAGCCCGTCGGCCATCAGATGCCCCTTCCAGCCTTCGAGCAGGCGCAAGGGCACCGCCTGCGCGCGGCTCGGATCGTACTCGAAGAGAATCACCGGCCTACCCGGCGGGCCACCGCGCTGCACCCACATCTGGCTCTTGCTGGTCGCCGCCCGGCCAGGCTCCTTGAGCACCTGGACCGGGGTTTCGTCCATGTGGATGACGTCGTGCCCGAGCAGCACATCGCGCATCAGGTTGGCGACCGGCTGCAGTGCCCGTGCGGTGCCGATCACCCAGCGCGCCAGGGTCTGGCGCGGCACGAGCACGCCTGCGCGGGCGAGCACGTACTCGAAACGCGCCAGCGGCAGCCCATCGACGTACTTGGTGACGAGCAGCATCGCCAGCAGGTCGTTGCTCGCGTTGCTCTTGGGTAGCACCTGCGCCGGGGCGCGGGCGCTGACGGGCGCCTGGTCGCCCTTGGGACAGCCGTAGCGCTTCTTGATGTGGCGCAGCACGCGCACCTGCATCGGCACGATATCGAGCTGTTCGCTGACGTCCTGGCCGATCTCGACCATGGGCGTGCCGCAGGCGCAGGTGCGCTCGGCCTCGGGGACGTCATGGATGACGTCGATGCGCGGCAGCTCGATGGGCAAGGGCTTGCGCTTGCCGCGCGCCTTCTTCTTGCCGGCGTCGGCCGGGGTCTGGCCAGACGGCTCGGTGGCCGGGGGCGGCAGAGTCGCGGTGTCGTCCGCCTCGGGTGCGGATGCGGCCAGCGCTTCGGCCTCGTCGAAGAGCCAGCCCTGGCCCGCGTGCGATTCGCTGCTGGGCCCGAACATGCGCCGACGCGCCAGGCGTAGTTGCTCGTAGATCTCGAGGATGCGCGCCTCGAAGGCCTTTTGCAGTTCCGCCTCGCGGGCATCAAAGGCTGCCTGCCGTTCGGCTTCACGTGCCTCGAACGCCTGCTGCTGTGCCAGCAGCAAAGCTTTGAGCGCCGCTGGATCGTCGGGCAACTGCTCGGGGAGGACGGATGCGCACACGCCGACGGCGGGGTTCGAGCGAGGGACGGCGGTACGTTGCGGCATGCCGGAATTATACCCGATCATGCTACGTAACTGATTGGTAATGCAGCGTTTTATGCGGTTTAGCCGCCCACAGATCGAAGCCTTCGAGCAGCCACTCAAGCTCCTTCATCGTCAGCGTGCAGGTGGGCTGGCCCGCCTCGGCCGCCGGCCAGGCGAAGCGCTCGGCTTCGAGTCGCTTGTACCAGAGGCAGAAGCCGTTGCGGTGCCAGTACAGCGCCTTGAGCTTGTCGCGGCGGCGGTTGATGAACAGGTACAGCGCGTCGCCGAACGGGTTTAGCCCCAGTTCCTGCTCGACCAGCGCCGACAGCCCGCCGATGGATTTGCGGAAGTCGATCGCCGGCCGGTACAGATACACCGCGCCGATGGTGTGCCCCGGATGCATCAGCGCCTCCGCTCCGAGAGCGCCGCCGACAGCGCGGCCAGCCAGTCGACGCCGGGCAGCGTCGCGCACTCGAGCCGCAGCTGTGCGCCGATCATTACCGTGCAGCCCGTGCGGGCCGTCATCGAAGGCTCGATCTGGATCGGAACGAATCCGCCAAGCTTGGCGCGGCTGCGGCGACCGCCGGCCACCAGGCGCTTACGCCATTGGTAAAGCGCTTGCGGCGACAGGCCCTCGCGCTCGGCGTAGGCCTTCGTGGTGATGCCCTCGGCCTCGATCGCCGACAGGTGCGACAACCAAAACGTGCTGCGCTCCGACATGCTCGTGCTCCCCGGAAAACGGAAGCCGAAGCATGCGGGCTCACCCAGGGCTACGTAAGGATGGGGTTCGTGGAGCGCTTACGGTGCGGCGCGTGCGCCGGAACACCCGGCGCAGCCCGGAGAAGCCGAGCGACTTCCAAAGTTCGGCAGCGCCCACACGTTACCGAGCGCGCGCGCGGACTCGAACGACACCGTGGGTGCTGGCGGCTTGGCGCCCATCGGTTCGCGGCCGGTGATCTTCAGCAGGCCATTGATCACCGCGTCGAGAGACCCATCGACCTGCTCGGCGCGGCCGAGCGTGGCGACGGTGCGCTTCTTTACCCGTCCGGCTTCGTCGCGATAGGACTCGACGAGTTGGACGTAGCGGCGACCTCCAGAGGTGGTGAGCTTGACGTGCATGATGCCGCCACTTGAACCACCTACAAAGCCTCGTCAATCTTGGGGGAGTCTGTTACAAACGTGCCACCACAGCACTTTTGCGGTCGCGGCCTTCAAACCCGCGCCGGTGCTGGAGGCACTTTCCGAAAAGGGGCGAAAATCGGGGTGAAGTGTCGAACCCCGGGTTCCTGGGTCTCGCGCGGCAAGTGCTCGGGCAACGGCTTGCGGGGTTCGGGCTTCTTGCGCTCGGTGCCGGGCTCGTCATCGACTGGCGCCTCGCCGCGTTCAGCCCGCAAGGTCTCGAGTTCCTCGAGCGAGAGCTCGAGTTGCCCGAGCATCTCGTTCATCTGCTCGGAGCGGCGGCCGAACTGCATCCGGCGCAGCTTGGCGATGACGAGCTTCAGGTGGGAGATCTCGGCGGCCTGCTCGCTGACCTTCGCCCGCAGGGCGGCAACTTCGTCAGGGGCGGGAGCGGTGGCGCAGGGCATGGCGTCATTATACCGACTGGATGTCGGCAAATGACGCCAAAGAACATCTATCGGCCGCTAAGCCGCGCGATTGGGCGCCGTTCGTACAGGCCTTCGCCAGTCGATCCCCTCGAGCAGCATCGACAGCTGCGCCGCCGTCAGCGACACCGCGCCGTCGCTTGCCTGCGGCCAGACGAACTTGCCGGCTTCGAGCCGTTTGGCCAGCAGGCACAGCCCGTCGCCGTCCCACCACAGCAGCTTCACCCGATCGCCGCGACGCCCCCGGAATACGAAGATCTGACCCGAGAACGGATTAGCCTGAAGTTGAGTCTGCACCAGCGCGGCCAGACCGTCGAAACCGCGCCGCATGTCGGTGACGCCGCAGGCCACCCAGATGCGGGTGCCCGCAGCCGGGCCGATCACCGCGCCAGGCTCGCCAGCACGCAATTGAGCACGGCCCGGTCCACGGTGCCGTGCACCCGAACCCGCGCGCCGGGCAACTCGATCTCGATCCGGCCTGCGGCCGCAGCGACGGCTGCTGCGTGGCATTCAGCCTCGGCCGCCACTGCACGCTCTTCTTGCAGTTCTACCGGTAACCACCTCATCGCCGGCGCCACCGCCGGCTTCGCTTGCGACTTCGCTATCCATTTGCGCACGAGGTTCGCATTGACCCCGTGGGCCAGGGCGACCGCTGCCACCGAAGCTCCCGGCGCCTGGCAGGCCGCGACAATCGCTTGTTTGAGCTCGGGCGAGCGCCGAATGTACGGCCCGCGCCTGACCGTTCCCGACGCCTTCTTAATCCCCATGGTGTCCACCCTCAAAAATGGTGGACACCTTCGCCGCTCAAGATGCCGCGCTCAAGACGGTGCTGGGATGACGCTTACGCTTTACGGTTTCCCTGCAACTCTAAAGCGGCCAGAGTGACCAAAACGCCTACAACATCTTCAACCGGCCGTCCCCTTCTGCGCTGTGACTCCAATCGTTCGATAACTGCTCGCCCGAAAACCTCCTCACACCATTCGGAGCGATCCACAAATTCTCCAACGCGACTCCGAAACTCCGGGCTCTTCCGAAATGCCCGACCAAAACTCGTCTCCGTATCTAACATGAATGTACGATTCGGAATAATATGATTCAAATTTCGCAAGAAGTAGGTCTTAAAACGACGACTAAACGATTTTTCTCGTCTTGCCAGCAACGGAAGTCCCGACTTGTCGTATCTAATCCGCGCCAGCCCTGAATCTAGGCGGCTAATCATATTCTTATAAAAAAAAGCGTTCGAACGCAGATTCCAAGGTAAATTCAGACCGAATTCCATGAGATCATTGTCGATTCCTGGAGTGCGAACGTCCAGAAAATTCTGATTGAGGCGAACTATGTTGTAAACGAGCCTCCTAGATCTATTTCTCATGTAATATTTCTGACTTGCCGCCAATCCATTAGAAGCTGTAAAGATTGACTCACTTAGTGACTCGACCATCTCTCTAAAACCAGGGGAACTCACGTCGACATCCAGCAGCTTGGCCCGGTACAGCGCTGAGTTTAGACTCTTTTCAAAAATCCTCCCCGGCTCAATCTGGGTTAAGAAACTCGCCTTAAACAGGAAGTCCTGAAAGAACCCATCAACGGTGGTTGTACAGCCATAGTCTGCCGCAAGACGCTGCGCACTGCCAACCAACCGCCAGTGCGCTGCGTTGAATTCCCCGGTCTCGATCGATAGGTCAATCTCGGTTACATTGTCCATCCAGTCCGCGGCCTTGAATATGTGGAGGTCTCCACCTAAGTACCTCGCAATGTCTCGGGCAATTGGCAGCTCGAAGTTACCAAGATCATCTGTATGAAACAATACTGATTTATCAATAAGTTCCGGGTGAATTGCGAGATTGCACCGAGAATCCAGCCCGCCTGTGACGGGGAGCGCGTAGACAGCATCCAAACTAACGTCCTCTAACGCACGTCGATGTGCGTATTCGAGCACAGCAATACCGTCGTCCAAATAATCTCCGAGTACGCCGTCATTTTTTTCGTTCACCCAAGCGCACCAGTACTCGCGCTGGGGCACGTAGCCCTGAGGTGTAAAAATGCCAATGGTAGCGGGTGGCACTAGGGCAACGTCCCTAACTGGCGTCACGGCCTCCAAAGGTTGCCCCAACAATGCCCACTGCAGAGCGCCGAGGCCACTGACTGCGCCACCTGCGACTCTAACTAAGTCAACCAAGCGGCTGGAAAAGAACACCACCCCATTCTTGGCAACATAGTAGAGAGGAATTGTGGCTAATCGATCTGTCGTAACCTTGAGAGTCCCGCCCCCCCAATCCTCAAATACGAGAAAGGCGCCGTTCCTCAATAGGGGATTTTCACTCGAAAAGGTAGAACTTCGATCACCAACGACCAGCGCTTCGTCGGAAGCGACAATCAAGTGACTCTTGTCACACTTTATTCGCACAGACCATCCAACCGCTTGATAAAGCGTAATATCGGCGCCATTCAAAAGTCCAAATGCATCATCCAACGGCATCGACCCGCACACACCCTGAATAACTATCACAAAACGCCCTCAATCAAAAAAGTAATTCGGACGATTCCGTAAAATATTACGACTAATCCGGAAATCAAATAGGCTTCTATGTAATTCTGGCACGCACAAGATCGACGCCCGCAAGCTCTCGCCCGAAGCCCTAAAGCAGAGTCACCGCCAAGCGTTTGGGCTCTATGCCGTTTCCAGTGGAAATTGACTTCTCAACAAACATGACGGTAGCGCCCGTAGTCGCGGGCGACGGCCGGCACCAGGGGGTTCTGCGGTAGATGCTTGAGCTTGGACATGCGCAGGTAGGCCATGGCGATGAAGTTCTCGATGTTGCGGAAGCCTCGGGCGGCGGTCTTCGTCTGTTGGAGCAGGCCGTTCATCGCTTCGACGTAGGCGTTGCTGCGTCCGTCGAGCATGCCGCGCACGACGCCGCCGAGGTGCGCCTTCAGGGTGAGGGCCAGCCGCTTGAAAGGCTCGAGGCGGCTGCGGCGCGCCCAGCTCAGCCATTTGTTCATGGCACCTTGTGCGATCTCCTCGCTGTTGCTCGCGGCTGCATCGCGATAGACCAGCCGCAGTGCCTGCTTCAGGCGCCAGGCGCGCGCGCTCTTCAGATTCGAGCGTTGCAGCCAGTGCATCGCCTCGAACTGGGCACGGGTCCAGCTCACCGGGTTCTTGCGCATCCCCCACAGCAGCTGACGCAGCGTCTTCTTGCTCTGTGCGCCGACCGCTTCGCGCACCGCTGCCGCCGAGCTACGCACCTCTTCGCGACGCACCTCGTCCATCGCCGCGTTGGCCAGCGCCACGACATGAAAGCGGTCGTAGCTGATCCGGGCATGGGGCAGCGACTGGCCGATTCCCTTGGCGTAGGCCGCGCTCATGTCGATACAGGCGTGCTCAATGGCCAGCGGATCGCCGCCGTGCGCACGCATGTCCTGGGCAAAGGCCTGCAACGTGCCGTGATCGCGGCCGGGAGTGGCAAACAGCAGGCGCTTGGCTTCAAGGTCATGCACGACGGTGATGTACGCGTGCCCGCGCTTGACGCTGGTCTCGTCGATGCCAACGTAACGGACGCCCGACATGTCGTCCTTGGCGCGGGCCACCTCGACGTAATGGCGCACGCGGCGCCACAGGCGCTTCGGGGCAACCCGCAACTGGTTGGCTGCCTGGCGCACCGGCATCTCTTGGCACAGCGACAGGCTCAGCGCCTCGAACAGCAGGGTAAAGCCGCTCCCCTCACGCGCCCACGGCACCGGCAGCTGCGTGGTCTTGCCGCAGCCGTTGCACTGCACGCGCGGGATCTCGGCATGCAGCCACGCTTCGAACTGAAAGAAATCCAGGTGACGCCAGCTGCGCCGCACCCGATCGTGGATCAGCTGGTGCTCGGCCCCACACGCCGGACACGTTGCACGGCCGCCGGTGTGCTCGACCTCGAAGTCGATCCGCCGCTTGGCTATGTTGAGCTCGACCTTGGCGACGTGCCAGGGCGGCTGCAGGCCAAGTGCGGTGGTGAAGAGGGCTTCGATCTGGGTGTTCATCGGGCGCAAGGTCGGCGTCAGGTTCGGGCGGTTGTACCACCGATCGTCATGTTTGTTGAGAAGTCAATTTCCACTGGAAACGGCACAGAGCCTCTGAACATCGACACCGACCGACAATCCACCCTTGTCCCAATTGTCAGCGGAACTGCCCTTGCGTCCGAGACGCAAGGCTGCAAGGTGGACCTTGCAGTCACCTTCGGCGCCCACAAACGTGATCACCCGGAACGTGTTCACCGTATGGGGATTCAATTCGAGCATGAATTGATGCTGCTCGATATAGGGCTGGATCAGCCAACCGTAATATCCGCCGTCATAATCGCTGAAGGCGTCGCGGGGGAGCGACGCGATGAACTCGGTCAGGGTCATCTGCCCGTTCGACGTCATCACGCTCGCGCGATCGCCCCCCTCGCGCGCTACTCGGGCGACGATGATGTTGTGCCCCTGCCGGCCACCCCTCGGTTTGAACACGAGCTTCTGCTCGGGAACGACAGGGATCGCGCGAAGCAGGTCATCGGCCGCGTTGAGCGGCGCGCCATGCGACGTCATTCCGCAGGCCGGATGAAAGAGCCCGTAGCTCCCCGGTACCGGAAGACCCAGTTTCGAAAAGTAGAGTTCGCTGACCCACTTGTCCTCAAGCAGGTGTTTCTGGGCGCTGCTATTGACCTTCGGTCGAAAGACCAGGTGGTTAGCCCGATTCGATAGAAAGCGCGTTGCATCGTGCGGATCATCGAGATCGGCAAACTTGTAGAGATCGTATTCCTCTTCGGTGAACCCCGATCCAATCGTTCTCAGCCTTGCAAGCATCATCGAGTTTCAACCTCCAAGAACACTGCCCCAGCGCTGTCGCCCGTCACGCTCTGTCCCTCAGCCAACTCGATGGCAGGTGCGTCCTGACCTTCGGATGTCGCAAGAAGCGCAACTCGACCCCATGCGGCCTGCCAGCCATCAGCCACGCACCTAGCATCGCGAGAAGGTAGGCAAGCGCACCCGCAACGGCGGAAACCAGCAGAACTCCAAACGCAACCAGCGCCGAGTCGCTTTCCGGCAGCGCGCCCAGCACGGAGACGACAACGAGCGACATCGCCACGGTAGACAGCAGCGGACGCCACATGACCTTCATCAGCTCGAAGCGCCCGAGGCCCAAGGCGCGGCTGACCAGCCGGACTCCCGCAGGAAGCGTGAGGACGGATCCAAGCACTCTCGCCCACGCCGCCATCTCGATGCCATGGCCGTTGGTCAGCCAGTAGATCAAGAATGGATACATGATTGCAAGCTCGAGCGTGGTCATGATGCCAACCCAATAAGGACGTCCGAGTGCCATGAACAGCGTGTGCCGGTTTCCGTGAAAGATCTTAGTCGCACCGTACACACCGAGGATCTGGATCAAGGGAGCGGCGGCCTCCCAGCCTGGCCCCAGCAATATTTGAACGATCAGCTCAGCGAGAAGGACCACACCAATTGCGGCAGGTAGCGTCACCGCGGTCACCGCCCCCTGAGAGGCGACGTATGCGTTCCGAAGGGCAGGCCGATCATCCAAGAGCTTTGAGAAACCTGGAAACACAGCCCGCATGATCGGACCGTAGAGCTCCGTCGTCGGCAGCGATGCGATGTCGTTCGAAACGCGATAGGCCCCCAGCGGCTGTGGGCCGAGGAAGCGGCCGATCACGAAGTCCGCCCCCCTGTCTCGCGCGTAGATGGTGAAGTTATTGAAGACGAGCCAGGATGAGAATCCGAGCATCTCGCGCCAAGCGCTGACACAGAAGCGCGGACGATACGAATGCATCGCATAACTCAATCCAACGCCGATGACCTGAGAAAGCAGCGTTCCGAGTGCGAGCGCCCAGTAGCTGCGAAAGTAGACCGCCAGCGCAACCGTGCCGCCTACCGCCAGAAGCTTCTTCAAGAGCTGGAAGCGAAATTCCAGATTGAATTCGAGTTCCTTCCGGAATGCCACCACCCCAATGTTCTCGAGCCCACTGATGAAGGCAATCGAGGCGTAGACGTACATCACCTCGGTGAGCCGAGGCTCGTCGTAGAAGGCGGCCACATGAGGGGCGCCGGCGACAATCACGAGGGCTGCGACGGACTTGAACGCAAGCCCGAGCGTCCACGCTGTATCGAAATGCTCGCGCGTCGCATTCTGCTTGCGAATCAGCGCGAGATCGAACCCGAGAATCGTGATGAGTTCCACCAGCGCCGCTACGGAAAGCGCCATCGCGATCAGGCCGAAATCGGCAGGCACCAGCAGCCGGGCCAGGACGGCGGTGCTGATCAGGCCCAGGCTTCGCTGCAGCAACCTCAGCCCGACCATCCACGCCGCTCCCGCGGCAACCTTCGAACCCAGATTTTTCACGGTAACGCCCGATGGACACTCGGCGCTGATGATGACGTACGCTCGCGCAGCCAGTCGACCGTTACCCGCTCGACAGCGTGCTTCCATTCACGACGGGAGAAGGTGTGGTCGGCATTCGGGACTTCGACGAAATCGGGCCCCGCGTGCATCGCCTCGCGCCAAAGCGGATGCGTCCGGCAGAAATCGGCAAACTCGCGCGCGGTGAGATCGTTACCACTGAGGATCACCAGCGTCCGCCCTCTCATCCGCTCCCAACCTTGTCCCATGCGGTCGATGAACGAGCGTGTTGCGGGCGCACCGTCCTGGCGTCCATGCCGGGCGTAAAGCCGCTTCTTCACGGCGCCCGCCAGGCCGGCGAGCGAGCGCCGGATCGCCACCTCGCCCGCGAGCATCCGCTTCCAGAAGCCGAGCGACAGCACCTGCCCCTTGTAGTAGTGATTGATCCTCGCCGCAGCGAGCGAAGCTTCCGTCCTCACCCAGGGGTTGAGGGCGACGATGCCCTGCACCCGGGGGTCGGTGGGCGCGTGGATGAAGGCCGCCGACGCGCCGTCGCACAGCCCCCAGATCACCACGCCGTCGAGGTCGGGTACGGCCTTCATCAAGGTGTCGATCGCGGCCCGGATGTCGTCATCGACCGCATCGAAGCTGCGCTGTGGGGCGGCGCTGTCGCCCATTCCGCGATAATCGAAGCGCAGGCAGGCGAACCCCGCCGCCGCGAGGGCGCGGGCCAGCGATACGAACTGGCGATGGCTCCCGGCGCGATACTGTGGGCCACCGACCACGACCAGCACGCCGAGCCGCTGGGCCCGCTCCGGCACGTTCAGGACGCCGACCAGCGCATCGCCGTCGCAGGAGAACACCAGAGGCCGCTCGCTCATGCGATCACCGCTTCGTCGCCCTGCAGGGCGAGCCTGGACTTCGCCAGCAACTCGTCCGCCACCTCGATCTCCTGCGTCTGCCAGAAGGCGGGGCCGAACACGACATGCGCCCGCAGATCCACGCCATGCACGAGGCAATCGGCCTTGATGCGGTCGAGTGCGGGCGTATTCGTGGACGCACCCGCGGCGGTGAGCTGGAACCAGTGCACACCCTGCGGCGCGTGCAGGGCCTCGACGCGCGCTGCCTCCATGCCCCTGGCCAGCGCGGGGGAGATCTCGTAGCCAGCGACCTCGATCGTCTCCCCGCGCGCCAGACGCTGCGGCGGCGACGAGTCCCTCTCGCTGGCACTGCCTGCCTTGCCGACCATCTGGGCCGCCTTCAGCAGCCGCAGGAACTGCTGCAGGTGCTGCTTGCCGCTGGTGACGGGTTGCCAGAGCAGGAGCCCGCAATCGAGCCGCAACCTGGCGGAGGCCTCGCACGCCAGCAGGGCGCCAAGCCGCAAGCCCCACAGCCAGACCGGCCCGCCCGCCTGCGCGGTGGCCCAGTCGTACGCGTCGCGGACGTCCTGCAGCCAGCCCTCCCAGGTCGCGGTGGCGAACTCGCCCTCGCTGTCGCCGCAGCCGCCGAGGTCGAGCTGCAGTACGCGCCAACCTTCGCGCGCCCAAGCCTCGGCGGCCAGCGCCACCATGCGGCGCGACTTGTTCATCTCCTCGGCGAAGGCGTGGACATGCACGATGGTGCCGCGAGGCGCGGCCCCGTCAGCCGGCCCGCGCAGGACGCAGAAACGGAAACCGCGCGCGGTGTGGAGATGAAAGGCTTCGAGCGTGGTCGACACGTACGCCTCAGGAGACCTTGGCCTTGATCGCATCGACCAGCGTTCCGACGGTGGCGAAGGTCTGCCCGTCGATTTCGTCGTCGTCGAAGAAGATCTCGAAGCGCTCCTCGAGCGCGCCGATGACACCGACCACGGCCATCGAGTCGAGTTCGGGCAAGGCGCCGAGCAGCGGCGAGTCGGCGGTCATGCCGGCGGAACGCCCTTGCAGGCCGAGGATTTCGTCCAGCACGGACAGCACTTCTGCATGGATATCCAAGATCTACTCCCTGTTTCGCATAATGCATGCAAGTGTAACTGCGCAGCTCGTGACAGAATATGCGCAAGTTCACCATTCTCTACTGCAACCAGACAGCATGCTCAACACGCCTCATTCTCCAGTTGCCATCGTCGTAGGCCTTTGCGCCCACGGGGTCGGCATGGTACGCAGTCTGCATCGGGCAGGCGTGCCTGTGCTCGCCCTCGAGGCGAATCTGGCCTTGCCTGGC
Source organism: Thauera phenolivorans (assembly GCF_001696715.1). Lineage (GTDB taxonomy): Bacteria > Pseudomonadota > Gammaproteobacteria > Burkholderiales > Rhodocyclaceae > Thauera > Thauera phenolivorans. The sequence goes on from NZ_MBFM01000004.1 coordinate 131,053, forward strand.
GTACGCACCCGCTGCGCCGAAGTGCGTATTGTGCCCGACATAAACGGCGAAGGCCTCATCGATGCACTCGTCAAGCTGGCCTCTGACACGCCTGAGGCCCAGGATGGTGTGCTGCTGCTCACCAATGACAAGATGGTCGAGATCGTCGGTCGCCATGCGGCGCTCGTGTCTCGCCACTTCAGGCTGAGTTGGGGCCACGCGGCGACTGCGCTGCTGCCCTTGCTGGCCAAGGACCGCATCGAGGCACGCTGCCGGGAGGTCGGGCTCGACTACCCGACCTCGGTGCTTCTGACCCGGTTCGACGATGCACCCCGCGCACTGGCCGACCTCGCGTTTCCGGTGATCGCCAAACCCACGCGCCCGGTGTCCGCGTTCAAAACTCAAGTATCCGCCTCGATCGACGCATTCATGGGGGCACGCCGGCGGATGGAAGGCAGCATGCCGCTCGTGGTGCAGGAGTTCATTCCCGGCAACGACTCGGCGATCCGCTTCGGAGCGCTCTACCTCGACCATGGCCGAGTGCTGGCCCGCTTCGAGGGCCGGAAGCTGCGCTCGCGGCCGATGGGGCACACCACGATCGCGGTATCCGAGCCCGACGACGAAGTCCACGCCCTCGCTTGCCGGTTTTTCGAGGGGCTCGAGCTGTCCGGCCCTGCTTCGCTGGAGCTCAAGCGCGACCCCGCGGGCAAATACTGGGTGATCGAGCCCACGGTGGGGCGCACCGACTTCTGGGCCGGGCTGTGCGCGGCGAACGGGGTCGATCTGACACTGATCGAATACGCGGCCATGGCGGGTCGGCACTTGCCCCCGACAACGCAGCGCCGGACCCACCTCTGGATCAACGGTGACCGCGATCCTGCCGCTCTGCTCTGGCTACTGCGCAATGCACCTGGACAGATCATGGCGGCGAGGGTGAAAGGCGTCTATCTCGATCTTCACGACGGGGGACCGTCGCTGGTCTCCGCGGGACGTTTCCTCGGGGCGATCCCGGGGCGGATCGTTCGGCGCGGGCTGAGGGCGATCGCTTCCACGCGGGGGGAAAAGCGGTGATGCTCAATTTTCGGCGCCTGGTTCGCTTGATCGAAACCAATCACGGCACGCACCGCGGCTGGGTACGCTACCTGCTGGGCCAATTCGAGGGCGTCGCCGGTCCGCACGATCGTTTTCGGAGCATCGCCCCGGAACGCGTGGGGCGACTCGTGTTCGTGTGCCTGGGCAACATCAATCGCAGCGCATTCGCACACGCAGTGGCGGCGCGCGAGCCGGTGGAATGCATCTCGCTCGGTCTGTCGACAACGACCGGCGCGCCCGCCACGCAGATGGCGCAAGAGGTCGGACGTGAATTCGGGGTTTCGCTTGAGGGACATGCGGCCACCGACATCAGCAAATACGGGCCGAGAAGCGACGACCTCCTGCTGGTGATGGAGCTGCGTCACGCCCACCGGTTGGCGAACCGCGGAATCCCGCAGGAGCAGATCGCATTGCTTGGCCACTGGGCGCGCCCGATCCGTTATCACATTCACGATCCAGAGAAGCTCTCGCGTGACTACTATCGGAGCTGTTTCGGCGTGATCCTGCCCGCCGTCACCAACCTGGTGAACGAGCTGAAGCAGGCCAACAGTCCGAGCGTCCGCCGATGAATGTGTTCCTGACCTTCGACATCGAGATCTGGTGCAACGACTGGAATGCGCTCGACGAGCGCTTTCCAGCCGCCTTTGCCCGCTATGTGTATGGCCGTTCCCACGCAGGTGATTACGCCCTGCCCAAGACGCTGGAGATCCTCAACCGCCACGGTCTGCATGGGGTTTTCTTCGTCGAGCCGCTCTTCGCCGCGCGCTTCGGCGTCGAACATCTCGCGGAGCTCACCGCCCTCATTCGCGAAGCGGGCCAGGAAGTGCAGATGCACCTTCACCCGGAATGGACCGACGAGATCCGTCCGCAAGTGTTCCCCGACAAGCCCTTCAAGCGCCAGCACCTGATCCACTACTCTCGCGAGGAACAGACGGCGCTGATGCGGCGCGGCCTCGCGCTGCTTGCCGAGGCGGGTAACCGTGAGATCACCGCGTTTCGGGCCGGCAGTTTCGCTGCGAACGCCGACACCCTGACTGCCGTCAAGGCATGCGGCCTCGACGTCGATTCCAGCCTCAACATGCTCTATCCGTATTCCGGCGAGGACGTTCGCGCAGAAGGTGATTTCTACTTCCCGCGCGAGCGAGACGGGCTGAAACTGCTGCCAATGACGGTATTTCGCGATGGATGGGGGAGCCTCCGCCATGCGCAGATCGGCGCCTGTGGCGTTGCCGAGCTTTGCCATGCGATCGAGAATTCAGCCGACCGCAATCACCCCTGCTTCACGATCCTCTCCCACAACTTCGAGATGCTTCGCGCCGGCGCAAGCCAGCCGGACCGCGTCGTGGCGGGCCGCTTCGAAAGGCTGTGCCGCTTTCTCGGCGAAAATCGCGACAGCTTCCCGACTGCCGGGCTCCGATCAATGCCCCCACTTCACGACATGCCTCGTGATGCAAGCCTCGCCGACGTGGGCCGACTCGCGACCCTCCGGCGCTTTGCCGGGCAGGCCGCGCGGCGGCT
>NZ_MBFM01000004.1:133651-175908 GCF_001696715.1 Thauera phenolivorans
ACAAGCCCTTCAAGCGCCAGCACCTGATCCACTACTCTCGCGAGGAACAGACGGCGCTGATGCGGCGCGGCCTCGCGCTGCTTGCCGAGGCGGGTAACCGTGAGATCACCGCGTTTCGGGCCGGCAGTTTCGCTGCGAACGCCGACACCCTGACTGCCGTCAAGGCATGCGGCCTCGACGTCGATTCCAGCCTCAACATGCTCTATCCGTATTCCGGCGAGGACGTTCGCGCAGAAGGTGATTTCTACTTCCCGCGCGAGCGAGACGGGCTGAAACTGCTGCCAATGACGGTATTTCGCGATGGATGGGGGAGCCTCCGCCATGCGCAGATCGGCGCCTGTGGCGTTGCCGAGCTTTGCCATGCGATCGAGAATTCAGCCGACCGCAATCACCCCTGCTTCACGATCCTCTCCCACAACTTCGAGATGCTTCGCGCCGGCGCAAGCCAGCCGGACCGCGTCGTGGCGGGCCGCTTCGAAAGGCTGTGCCGCTTTCTCGGCGAAAATCGCGACAGCTTCCCGACTGCCGGGCTCCGATCAATGCCCCCACTTCACGACATGCCTCGTGATGCAAGCCTCGCCGACGTGGGCCGACTCGCGACCCTCCGGCGCTTTGCCGGGCAGGCCGCGCGGCGGCTCCCGTTCTGACCCGCAAGGATTTCGATGACCGAAAACTCCCTCCAGACCGATCTGCCCTGCTTCGTCCTCGGGATAGAGACACAGATCGGGGTCGGCGTGATCCGGGAATTGGGCCGCGCCGGTGTTCGCGTCGTCGGCCTCGCCAGCCGCGAACGATCGATCGGAATCGCTTCCCGCTACCTCGAGCGCGCCGTGGTCGTCGGGCACGCACGTAACGACGCACTCGTGCGGCGCATCCGCGCGCTAGGCGAAGAGTACGGCGGTGCGATCCTGCTCGGCATCTCGGAGACCGACCTGAAGTGGCTGATTGAGAACCGGGATGCTTTCGGCCCGGTGAAGGTGATCGCACCCGAAGCCGAGACTTTCGCCCGTGTGCTCGACAAGGCCCGGACCCTCGCGCTGGCCGAAAGCGTGGGGATTCGCGTGCCGCGCACTCGCTCAGCACAGAGCCTGGAGGAATGGGAGGCAGCCTGCGAGGACCTCAACTATCCGGTGGTGGTGAAATGGGCTGATCCGATCGCCGCCATGCCTCTCCTGCATGGCCACGGTCTCACCCTGCAGAAGTTGGAATACGCCGCCGACGCCGCGAGCCTGCGCAGGATCGGCGAGCGCTTCGCGGTGGCTGGGATCTGGCCGCTCATCCAGGAATACTGCCCGGGGCGGGGCCTCGGACAATTCTTCTTCATGCACGAGGGTACGGCGATCCGGCGCTTCCAGCATCTGCGCATCGCAGAGTGGCCGCCCGAGGGCGGCTTCTCGAGCGTGTGCGACGCGGTGCCGCTATCCCGGCATCAGGCGCTTCAGGAGCGCTCGATCGCGCTGCTGCAGGCGATCGGCTGGGAAGGCTGCGCGATGGTGGAGTATCGCCTGGACGACGCCACCGGGGATGCGATGCTGATGGAAATCAACGGCCGCTTCTGGGGAAGTTTTCCGCTCGCGGTCCATGCCGGGGCCGGCTTCGCGAGCCTCTCTTATCACGTACAGGGACTTGGCCGCATGCCGCCATTGCCGCCGCTGAATGACGACCTGCGCTGCCGCATGGTGTCGACCGAGCTCAAGCGTCTGGTTCGGATCGTTCTGCAGCCCGGCCGGATCCGGGATCCCTTCTTCAAGGTCCAGCCTCGCCAGGAGCTCTGGCGCTTCGCCAGCGACTTCTTTCGCCCGAGAACGCGCTACTACCTCTGGGATCGGCGTGATCCCGGGCCGCTGCTCGCCGATCTTCGCAACTACGCCCTACGCCTGTTGAAGCCTTGACGCAGGCGGCGTGGCGAGTCGGTCGCCCACGAACACGGGAATGCCGAGGATCCGGCGCTCCGAATCGCCAGCGAGTTCACGCTGCCAACCCCTGCTCTGCACCCACACCCGGGCGGCGACGGTGAGCGCCATGAGGTTGTAAGGCAGATCGAAGTAAGTGAGGCTGAGGAAGGCGCCTCCCACTGCGAAACCGATCAGGGACACCTGGATCATCGAACCGAGTTGAACGCACCATTCGGTTTCGGGTTGGGCCCGTCCATGCTTGCGTAGCCAGCCGGCGCTCATCCAAGTGGAGATCCACAGGCATATGTAGATGAACAGTCCGGGAAAGCCGTGCTCACCCAGCATGTGGAAATAGATACTGTGGGCGGACACGATCATCGTCGGGTCGGGTGCGTACATGCTGTAGACGAAGGCGTTGTAGATACTGAAGCCCCCCCCGAAGAGGTTCTCCTTGGCAATATTGAACGCCATCCACCACGCGTTGATGCGGCCCATTGCCGAAAGATCCTCCTCGTAGGTCTGCATCGTGCCCATACGCTCCCACCATGTGTCCGGCATGAAGGAGAGAAATACGACCCCACACGACAACAAGATAACCGCGGTTGCGAGCTTGTTCTTCCCCCGCCACCAGAGCAGCGTCAGCATCGCCGTGACGGCGAGCAAGGCGCCCCGCGACTGCGATCCGAGGATCGACGCACCGCAAAGCACCATTGCCGCCGTCATTGCATGCTTCTGCCAAGCCTTCTCCAGCGTAGTCTGCAGGAAGCGGAGCATTGGGACGGTCATGATCAGCGCTACCGCCAGGGAATTGTTCTCTTCCAGATACGAACCCGATGGGCCGCGGACGTGGAACGCGCCTCCGGTGGATAGCGTGAAGATGCCGCCCTTGATGCCGAAGAACGCCACCGAAAGGGTCAGCACCCATGCAAATACCATCATTTCCCGCTTGGTGCGGATCAGCATCAAGGTGACGAGCACCATGAGGTCGATCTTCAGCACCTTTTCCAGCATGCCGAGGCTCGAGGCAGTATCGAAGGCGAACACGGTGGTGATGCACATCCAGCCGATCAGAATCGCCAGCCAGGTCACGGGCGCGCCGATGAAGGGATTTCGCTTTTCCTTCGACGCGAGGAGCCCGACCAGGGTGCACACTGCGATGAACATCGCCACCGGCGCATCGAACATGAAGCCGTATGCCATTCGGTGAGGATTCATGATGCTGATCCAGGTCCACATCATTGCGCCGACGAACGGGTGCCTGAGCGCCATCAGGCCGCCCGGGACGATGATCAGCAACAGGATCAGGTCACGCATTCGAACTCATCCTCGAAGTAATAGGACCACGGCCAGGGCGGGCGACCGACCGGTACACGCGAAGCCACTGTTCGCGAACGGTGGGCCAGGCATACGCGGCCGCGGCCTTCAGGCCGGCATCGCGAAGTCCGGCGGCCAGCGCGGGTTCGCGAAGGACGCGAACCGCGGCCACCCCCATGGCCTCCGCGTCGCCGACCGGCACGAGCAGACCCGACACGCCATTGTCCACGATGTCCGGGATCCCGCCGGCGTCGGTGCTGACCACCGGCACCCCACTGCCGAACGCTTCCAGAATCGAGATCGGCATGTTGTCCACCGTGCTCGGGTTGAGCATGCAGTCGGCCGAGGCGTAGAGCGCCGGGATGTTCGCGTTATCGACACGACCACAGAAATCGACGCTACCCTCGAGCGCCAGCTCGGCAACCAGTGCCTGCAGCCGGCCCAGTTCGGGGCCGCTGCCGGCGACGGTGAGCCGGCCGCCGGCGAATGCCTGCCGAACGATCGCGAAGGCGCGAATCGCGGTGGGGATGTCATAGATCGGCTCGAGGTTGCGAGTGACGATCAGGTGGGGCGCATCGCCGAATGGCGGGCGCTCCACGGCGCTGAAGCGGGACAGGTCGACGATATTGGGAACGATCGTCGCGTCCAGCCCGTGCCGGGCGAACACGCGCTGCAGGAAGCCAGACGGCGTGACACGCGCATTTGCCCTCGCGAGGGTCGCCAGCACATGGCGCGGCGCCCGCGAAAAGAAACGGTCGGCGTTGCCGCCCCGGTAATTGATGATGACGCCGGCGCCCCTCGCGCGGCCGATCCAGGCCGCCGGCGTCGCGAACAGATGCCAGGCCCAGCCGGAGTTGGCGAGGATGTGCATGACGTCCGCCCGTCCCGCCGCGACCCAGAGCCGATACAGATAGGGCAGCAGGCGGAACACCGCGCGCAACACCGGAATCCGGCCGATCCAGCGTGGTCGGTAGGGCGGATTGTGGCGCACGAGCTCCACCACGACCCCGTCCTGACGGAGCAGGCGGACGAGCTGCTCGCACTGGTTCGCCATGCCGCCGGAAGGCGGCGGGAGCGGACCCACGATGCACACCGCAGGCGTATCGGTACGCTCGGATGTGCTTGCGGGAGGGGAGGTAAGGCTCGAAGTCGTCATGCTGCCTGATGGATGTGCCCGGCTGCAGCAGCGCCGGTCGCGAGTAATTCGTCGAGCAGGCCAAGATGCGCCTGCCAGCTGTAGTTCTTCAGCACGCAGTCGCGCGCCAGCTGACCCATATGCTGCCGCCAGAGGCCATCCCCCAGCAAGCGTACGACCCCATTGGCAAACGCCTCCTCGCCCTCCGCGACCACGCACTCGCGACCGTCCTGCGCGGCAAGCCCGACCGCCGGCGCCGCGGACAGGACGACCGGGCGCGCCATCGCCATCGCCTCGAGCACCTTGTTCTGGATGCCGCGCGCGATACGCAGCGGCGCGACGACGACATCGGCGTGCGCGAGGTAGGGGCGCACATCGGGGACCGTACCGGTGACGGTGACGGCCTCCCCGGCCAGGTCGAGCACCGCCGGTGCGGGGTTCATGCCGACGATCCAGAAGCGGACGTCGCCAAGCCGCGCCCGGATCGAGGGCAGGATGTCCTTGGCGAACCAGCTCACTGCGTCGATGTTGGGCCAGTAATCCATCGCGCCGGTAAAGAGAACGACCGGACGGCCGGCCGGATAGGGCGAATCGAACCCGGCACCGGGTGCGAAGTAATCCGCATCGACGCCGTTCTGCATGACGCGGATCCCATCACCGGCTTCAGGCGCCGCGCGCCGGAAAAGGTCGGCCTCGGCCTCGGTCACGAACAGACTGCTGTCCGCCCTGCTCGCTGCGGCACGCTCGAAGGCGAGCAGCCGCGCCCCTTCTCGCCGGTACAACCACGACAGCGGCCAGGGTCGATCGGCAGCGTACTGCGACCACTTGGCGGAATCGACATCGCAGAAATCGACGATCGCACGCTCCAGCCGCAGCGGCGCAAGATACTGCGCCATCGGCCCGGAGAAGGCCACCGCCTGCGCGATGCGCTCGCGGTTGACCGTGGTGCGCACCCACTCGGCGAGCCGGGCGTCGCGGTAGTAGGGAAGACTTAGCGCCTCGCTGCCGAGCAGCGCCGACAGGCTGGCGACGCGTTTGAGCCGGGGGTTCAGCTCGATCGCACACACGTCCTCGCACCACGCCTTCAGCCGCTCCACATGGACGCGGTCGTCGGGGTGATCGACGAAGGTGCCGAGGAACACCCTGTGGTGCCGCGCGAGCTGGCGCAGGATGTTGAACGAGCGCACCTTGTCCCCCTTGTTCGGGGGATAGGGGATGCGGTGCACGAGGTAGAGGATTGGCGGGCGAACGTCAGTCAACGGTAACTCCGGCGAGGCGGCGATAGACCGGCGCATAGTTGGCGACGCTGTTCTTCCAGTTGCGCACCCGCTCGACGAAATCCCGCCCCGCCGAGCGCATCATCGGCCAACGTTCGCGATGCGAGAGCATGTCGCCGATCGCCGCTGCAAGCGCGTCGGCACTGCCCGCCTTGAACAGCTTGCCGGTCTCGCCGTCGCGGATCAGCTCCTTGTGGCCGCCGACGTCGGAGGCCACGAACAGACGCCCCTGCGCCATCGCTTCGAGCGGCTTGAGCGGGGTAACGAGCTCGGTGAGGCGCATCGAGTGACGCGGGTAGGCGAGCAGGTCGATCTGATCGTAGTAGCGGCTCACCTCGCTGTGCGGCACTCGACCGGTGAAGACGATCTTGTCGGCCACGCCGAGCCGCCGCGCCTGTGCCTTGAGGTTCGCGTCCTGCGGACCGCCGCCGACGAGCAGCAGACGCAACTCGGGGCGCTTTTGCAGCAGCGCGGGGAAGGCGTCGAGCAGCAGGTCGAGGCCCTCGTAGGCGTAGAAAGACCCTACGAAGCCGACCGTGGTGCAGCCTTCCAGGCCGAGCTGACGCCTGAGTTCGGGGTCGGGTTCTCCGGAGAGTTGGAAGCCTTCCACATCCACCGCATTCGGAATGACGGTGACCTTTGCCGAGGGAACGCCGCGGGCGACGATGTCCGCGCGCAGGCCTTCGCAGATGGTGAAGGCGTGCGAGACGCGCTTCAACGCCCAGGTTTCCATTGCGCGCGTGGCGCGGTAGCGCAGGCTGCCTTCGGCGGTGCTGCCGTGGTCGACCGCGGCGTCTTCCCAGAAGGCGCGGATCTCGTACACCACCGGAATGCCGAGGCGCTTGCCGACGCGGATCGCCGGGATGACATTGAGCACCGGGGAATGGGCATGCAGCACATCGGGCTTGAGCTCGCGGGCGAGCTGCTCCAGCCGGGCTTCGGTGATGCGCATGAGCCGCAATTCGTTGATCCCCGCCGGGCCGGCCTCGGGCACCGGACAGCGGTAGAAGCGCAGGCCATCGACCTCCTCGACCCAGGTCGCCGTCTCACCCTGCTTGGGCGAGGTCAGGTGGAACGTCTCCCAGCCCAGCGCCCGCTGCTCGCGCAGGATGGCCGCGGTACGGAAGGTGTAGCCGCTGTGCAGTGGGATGGAGTGATCGAGGATATGAAGGATGCGCATGAGGCTCAGGCGTATTCGGTTGCGGCGGGCGACGGCGTGTTTTGACTCTGGTTGTTGCGCAGGAAGGCTTCGAACATCAGCAGGGTCCACAGCGGCGCGCTGTAGTCGCGCGCGCCCGACTCATGGGCGTCGACCAGATGCTGCAGGTAGTTCCGGTTGAAGATGCCGGTGGCGGCGAGGGTCTCGCCCAGCACCGCATCGCGCATCCGCTGCCTGAGCGGACCGCGGAACCAGCGCGCCAGCGGCACGGCAAAGCCCTTCTTCGGCCGGTAAAGCACCTCGTTCGGCAGCAGCGGCTCCATGGATTTCTTGAACAGGTACTTGCCCTCGGCACCCCTTATCTTGAGCGAGGACGGCAGGCTGGCGAGCCATTCGACCAGCGGGTGGTCCATCAGGGGTTCGCGCACCTCGAGCGAGTGCGCCATGCTGGCGCGGTCGACCTTGGTGTTGATGTCACCGACCAGATAAGTATGGAGGTCGAGGTACTGGACGAGCGCGAGCGGGTCGTCGGTTTCCGCATTCGCGGCATGGCGACGGAAGACTTCGAGTGCGTCGTAACCGCCGAGGCGGCGCTGGAAATCGGCCGAGAAAAGCTGCGTACGCATGTCGCCGCGCAGGATCGAGACGCTGTGGAAGTAGGCCTCCACCGAATCGCGCGCGAGCGCCTGGAAGGTGGTCTTGGCGCGGAACACCCGCGGCGCCCAGTCGGCCTTCGGGTAGACGCGGCCGAGCAGGCTGAACAGGGGCTGACGTACGCCGTCCGGCACCTTCTCGCGCAGCCGCTCTTCCATCATGAAGGAACGGTAGCGCCGGTAGCCGCCGAAGCTCTCGTCGCCGCCGTCGCCCGACAAGGCCACCGTGACCTTCTTGCGCGCGAGCTGACACACGCGGTAGGTGGGGATCGCGGAGCTGTCGGCGTAGGGCTCGTCGTAGAGCGCGGCCAGGGTGTCGATGAGGTCGAAGTCGTCGGACTTCACCGTCTCGAGCAGGTGGTTGGTGCGGTAGCGGTCCGCGACCATCTGGGCGAACTCGGACTCGTTGAACTTGGGATCGTCGAAGCCGATCGAGCAGGTGTTGACCGGCGTGTCCGACAGGCCCGCCATGACGGCGACGACCGCGCTCGAATCCACCCCACCGGAGAGGAAAGCGCCAAGCGGCACCTCGGAGATCATGCGCAGGCGCACCGATTCGCGCAGGCGCGCGGTGAGTTCGGCGGTGGCGTCTTCGAGCGAGAGCGGGTTGTCGAGGGTGAAGCGTACGTCCCAGTAACGCTTCGGCTCGGCCAACGGCTCGCCGCGGCGGATGCAGAGGGTCTCGCCGGCGCCGAGCTTCTTCGCGCCGACGAAGATCGTGCGCGGTTCGGCGACGTAGCCGAGGGCGAAGTACTCCTCCACCGCGAGCGGGTCGAGCTCCCGATTGAGCCCGGGGTGCTGCATCAGCACCTTCAGCTCGGAACCGAAGGCGAGCGTGCCGTCGTCGAGCAGCGCGTAGAACAGTGGCTTCACCGCGAGACGGTCGCGCGCCAGGAAGAGGGTGTCGCGATTGCGGTCGTACAGCGCGAAGGCGAACATGCCACGGAAGCGCTGCACGCAGTCTTCGCCCCAGGCCTCCCAGGCATGGACGATGACCTCGGTGTCACTGTGGGTGTGGAAGACGTGGCCGAGCGCCTCGAGCTCCGGCACCAGCTGCTGGAAGTTGTAGATCTCGCCGTTGAACACCACCGCGACCGAGCCGTCCTCGTTGAACAGGGGCTGCTGGCCGGTGGAGAGGTCGATGATCGACAGCCGGCGATGGGCGAGCGCGACGCCGGGTTCGAAATGGAAGCCGCCTTCATCGGGCCCGCGATGGAACTGGACGTCGTTCATCCGCTGCACGAGTTCACGCGAAAAGTCGCGCTTGCCGCGAGTGTCGAAAAGTCCTGCAATGCCGCACATGCGCAAATCCTCGTGTTCGTGTGCTCAGCGCCCGCGACGCACCGCGGCGTCGAGCTGGGACTGATAGAGCGTGGCGTAGCGTTCGATCATGCGATCGAGACTGAAGCCGGCCTCGATGCGCTCGCGTCCCGCCCTGCCCTGCTCGATGCGCTTCACCGGATCGGCGGCGTAGTGCAGCAGGGCGTCGGCGAGCGCTTCGGCGTCGCGCGGCGGCACCAGGGTGCCGGTTTCGTCCTGCACCACCAGTTCGCCGTTACCGCCGACCGCGGTCGCGATCACCGGCAAGCCGCAGGCCATGGCTTCGAGGATGGTGTTGGATATTCCTTCCGACTGGGAAGGTAGCACGAAGACATCGAGGCTACGCATGACGTCCGGCACGTCGCGGCGCTCGCCGGCGAGCCAGATCCGATCGCCGACGCCAGTGCGTGCGATCTCGGCCTCGAGCTCGCGGCGCAAGGGACCGTCGCCGGCGATCACCAGCCGTAGCGGAGCGGCCGCGTCTCCGCCCTTCTCGATCGCGCGCGCGAAGGCGCGCACCAGGGTAAGCTGGTCCTTGACCGCCTGCAGCCGGCCCACGGTGCCGACGATCACCTCGCCGACGCGCTGGAAGGGCGACTCGTGCAGGCCTGGCCGACCGGGCGCGGGGCTGAAGCGGACGCTGTCGACGCCGTTGCAGATGCGCTCGACGCGCGAGGGCGCGACGCCGACGCCGTCGATGAGGTAGCGCTCGATGTGGCCGGAGAGCGCGACGTAGCGGCTGACGAAGGGACGGTAGAGCCGCCGGATCAGCCGGAACTTGCGCCGCTCGCCGTGTGGATCGGAGACATCCCAGCCGTGCTCGCCATGGACGCGCACCGGCACCCTCGCCGCCCACGCCGGCACCACCGCCTCGAGCGCGGCGAGGTTGCGGGTGTGCACGATCGCCGGCCGACGCTCGCGGAACAGGCGATACAAGGCCGGATAGAGCTTGACGCCATGCCCTGGGGGCTTGTGCAGTGAGACCAGCTCGACGTCGGGACGGGTGATGCGCTCGCAGAATGCCGGAACGCAGTCGGTGAGTGCCACGACCATGTGGCGGAAGCGCTCGCCAGGCATCCGATTGATGAGATTGACGACACCGTTCTCGAGACCGCCCACGTCGAATCGGTACAGCACATGCGCAACCAGTGGGCGCGAATCGCTCATCGGCGCGCCTCGACGCCCGCCAGCATCGCCTCGATCGCCGGGGCGAAATCTTCGATGAAGGCTTCCGCGACCACCCGGCCGTCCTCGCCGTACTCCGCTGCGGGAACGGTGATGGCGATCACTGCGGAGTCGTCCTTCCGCGCGGTGAGCCGATCGAGCGCCAGCAAGGCCTTAGCGAGGTAGTCGTTGTTGATCACACGCCCGTTGATCCAGTACCAGCTCAGGACGCGCTGGTGGTTGTCGCCACGCTTCAGGATCGCCTCGCGCACCGGCCCGACCGCAACGCGGGTATCGACCGTGCGCAGACGACGCCAGCCCGAACCCTCGCGCCCGTTGAGGGTGTTACCGAACATCACCATTTCCTCGCCCTGGCGCTGCTCCGCGTAGTAGGCGATGTAGAGCGCAGCCTGCGCGCCGTCGGCACGTCGATAGAGTTGGTACAGCTCGCCACGGTGGCCGCGGAAACTCGGCTGATACGCCAGCGCCTCGCCTTCGACCGCCTGCCAGCCGTCCACGGCCGCAGGTGCGGCGAGCGCCACCGAGAAGGGTTCGACCGGCTTCTGCAGTTGCGACGCCAGCAGGGGAAAGAACGCGATCGCCGCAGCCGCGGACAGCAGCGTGAACCAGCTTCGCGGCGCGACGGGCGCCGGCGATACGGTTGCCGTCGGCGTGGCAGGTGCACCCTCCCGCCAGAAGCTGCCGATCCAGAACATCACGAAGATGACGATGCCGAAGAACACCCAGCCATAGACGATGTGGATGAAGCCTTCGACGAACTCGTTGCCGAAGGTATAGCCGACCATCACGGTGATGTAGGCACGGATCCAGTTGGCGACGATGGGCACCAGCAGCGCGACCAGCATGAACAGCAGGCGGCGCTTGAGGCTGGTGTAGTTCAGGTAGGCGTACAACGAGCCCACCATCAGCGAGGCGACCATGTAGCGCAGGCCGCTGCACGCCTCGACGACCGACCAGCGACCATTGGGCACGACGAAGAACAGGTTTTCCTGAAAGACCGGAATGCCGGTCGCCCTGAGCGCGAACACGGTGAATTCCGCGGTGTAGTGCATCAGCGTCGGCAGCAGGAATTCGCCGACCGGCACGGCAAAGAACAGGAAGAGCAAGGGGAAGGCCAGAACCCGTGCCAGCCGCCAACCGATTGCGGCGACGAAGCTGACGACCAGCAAGGCGGTGAGCGCGAAGTGCGCCAGCGACGCCGCGCTCACGAGCTCGGCGAGGAGCCAGACGAAGCCCGCGGCCGCGATCGCCATCACCATCGCGGGCGCCGGCATCGGGGACAGCCCGCCGACGAGCTCGCGCTTGCGCCAGACCAACCACAGGAAGATCGGCAGCACCACCAGACCGTGGGCGAAGGTATCCGAGCGCCACCAGATGCCGGCCATGTCGGCCGCGGTGGGCCAGTACCAGCCGACCACCCAGACGAAAGTGGCGAGCAAGACCGCGACCACGGCGAGAAAGCCCTGCATCCGCATCCCCTCGAAATTCGTTGCGATGTCCGCCCGCATCACTGCCTCATCCTGCATACCCCGACGCTCCTCAGCCCAAATTTCGGACGATGTGCGGCCCGAGCGTGTTCGCCACGCCGAGCGGCAGCCGCTTCCACAAGGCGATGAAGAGCCGGTACTTGGGGTTCATCGGGTTGTTCTGCGGCACGCCGTCGCGCTTGTAAAGGCGGTATTCGTAGGACAGTGGCTGCGGCTCGAAGCCCCAGTTCTTCTTGAAGCTGTAGGGGCCGGTGCCGACCTTGCTGCGGCCGTAGTCGAACACCTTGCAGCCACGCTCGCAGGCGCGGCGCATGACTTCCCAGTACTTGAAGTCGTTGGCCGCGAACTCGCGCGCGGCGAGGTCGTCGCCCGCATAGTAGGGCAGGATCTCGTCGCGGAAGTAGAAGCTGAGCACGCTCGACAACGGCCGGCCGTCGGCATCGGTGACGGTGAGCACCTCGCAGTCCTCGCCGAAGACTTCGTGCAGGCGGGCGAAGAAGCGCTTGGGCAGCGCCGGCGTGCCGTGGCGGCGCACGTTGTCGGCGTAGAGCGCGAAGAAGCGCTCGACGTCGTCATCAATTTGGGCGACCAACCCGTTCTTGATGCCCTTGCGCACCATCGCGCGCTGCTTGCGCGGGATGGCGAGCATGTTGTCCTCGACCTCGGGCAGGATCTCCTTGCGGAAGGTGACGTAGAGCTCCTGCTGCGGCCAGTCGGCGTGGCGCGGCTGCAGGTTGCGGAACTCGAGGTGCTGCACGCCCAGCCTGCGCGCGAGGGCCTCGGCCTCCGCCTCGAGCAGTGCGACCGCGTCGGGCTCGGCCTCCGGATAGGCGGCAATGCCGCCATACACGCAGAAGGGCAGCGACACCAGCGCGTGACCGAACAGCCAGCTCTTGACCTCGGCGAGCGGCAGCACGGCGACGATCTCGCCGGCGCGCTCGGCGAACAGGTAGAAGGTGCGGTGGCGGAAGATCTCTTCGGTGATACCCTGCCAGGCCGACAGGTGAAAGAAGGTCGCCTGCGGGCAGGCACGCACGAAGGCGTCCCAGCGCACGGCGTCGGCAGGGCTGAAGGTCTTGATCTGAAGCGGCAGTCTGTCCATGCGTTCCTCCACGGCTCCGCGCTCAGGCGGCGTCGCGGAACACTTCGTCCGCGCGGCCCCAGGCGAAATCCGCGAGCAGGCGCTCGAGCCGGCGCTCGGTCCGCTCGAGGTTGATGTAGTGGCGGAAGCGGGTCTTGGCGCTCGCCTCGCGCACCCGCGGCTGCTCGGGATCGATTTCCCACGGGTGGAAGTAGAAGATCGCCGACCGGCCGTCCTCGCGATTGACCTTGGCGATTTGCCAGCGCGACACCTGGTAGGGCAGCAGGCGGAAGAAGCCGCCGCCGCCGGCGGGCCAGTTGCGGCCGAGCCAGCGCATCGTGCTGACCGGGACCTCGACCAGGCCGTTGTCCAGCCGCCAAGGGAAGCGCGGCGCGTCCGGGATGCCGTAGTGGTCGTGCTTGACCGGGTACACGCTCGAGCTGTAGCGGTAACCGGCTTCGGCGATGCAGTCGTGTGCCCACAGGTTGCCCAGGCCGATCGAGAAGCTCGGCGCGCGGTAACCATGAACCGCCTGGCCGCTGATGTCCTCGAGGACCGCCTTGGCGAGCACGATGTCGGCGCTGAAGGCCTCGGGCGTGAGCGCGCTCGCACGCTGGTGGCCGTAGCCGTGGCTCGCGATCTCGTGGCCGGCGTCGGCGATGTGGCGGATCAGCGCCGGATAGCGCTCGGCGAGCCAGCCGAGGGTGAAGAAGGTGGCCTTCGCTTCATGGCGTTCGAGCAGGGCGAGGATGCGCTCGACGTTACGTTCGACGCGGCAGGGCACGCTGTCCCACTTCTCGCGGGGAAAATGCGGCTCGAGGGCGGACACCTGGAAATAGTCCTCCACATCGATGGTGAAGGCGTTGACGATGCGCGATTCCGGCTGCTTGGCGTTCATGAGGTCTTCTCACCCGGCGTGTTCTCTCGGCGGCTGGCCTGCAACACCTGATTGAGGATCTCGAGCGCGGCCGACAGCGAATGCTCGAGCCGCGCGATGCGCGCCTCGATGCGCTGGACGTCGAAGTTCTGGGCCAGGCTGGCGACCTGCGAGGCGAGCTCGGGCGGCAGATCGAGCGGCGGCAGATCGTCGAATTCGGCGAGTGTCTGCATCCGGCGCGCCGCTTGCGCGCTGCCGTTGGCCGGCACGCTCGCGCGCGGCGTGGCGAATTCGTGCTTGAGCTCCTCGACCACCTCGGCCACCGCCGCCTCGTCGATCTCGTGACGGTCGGCGAGGAAGGCGCCGAGCAGCAGCCGGTCGCACAAGGTGTTGATCTTGCGCGGAATGCCGCCGGTGAAGGCGAAGATGGCCTCGAATGCACCGGGGCCGAAGGCGGGATCGCCCTCCCAGCCGACATGGTGCAGGCGGTGCTCGATGTAGGCGCGGGTCTCGTCGGCGTCGAGCGGGCCGAGGTGGTAGGTGGCGATCACGCGCTGGCGCAGCTGCTGCATCGCCTCGCCCTGCATGATGTCGCGGAACTCGGGCTGGCCGACGAGGAAACTCTGCAGCAGGGCGTGGTCCTCGAGCTGGAAGTTCGACAGCATGCGCAGCTCCTCGACCGCCGCGTGGCTGAGGTTCTGCGCCTCGTCCACCACCAGCAGCGCGCGCTTGCCCGCCGCGGTGGTCTTCACCAGGAAGGTTTCCAGCGCGAGCAGCTGCTCGGCCTTGTCGAGATTGCGGGTGGGCAGGCCGAAGGCGGCGGCGACCATGCGCAGCAGGTCGCCCGGTTCGACCTGGGTGCTGACCAGGTGGGCGGCGACCACCTTCGACGCGTCGAGGCTCTCGAGCAGGCTGCGCACGATGGTGGTCTTGCCCGCCCCCACCTCGCCGGTGACGACGATGAAGCCCTCGTTCTGGTGCAGCCCGTACTCGAGATAGGCCATCGCCCGCCGGTGGCCGCGACTGCCGTAGTAGAAAGCCGGGTCGGGGTTGAGCTGGAAGGGCTTGGCGCGAAGCTTGAAGAAGGATTCGTACATCGGTTCTCGGCTCAGAAACGCATCGCCAGCGTCGCGGTGATGGCGTTTTCGGTGAAGTCGTTGAAGCTGGTGCTGCTGTTACCGTCGCTTTCGGTGCGCTGGTGGCTATAGCTCAGTTCGCCCGTCGCGTCCGGACTCAGGCGGGTGACGAAGCCCACCCTCAGCCAGGTCCGGTCGGCCTCGAGATCGCTGAACTGCTCGCTCTCGCTGCCCTCAGCCTTCTCGCGGCTGATTGAGGCATTGATCGCGGAAAGGCCGGAGAGACGGTGCGTCAGGGACAGGGTGAGCGAGCTCGTCCTGACCCTGCCGAAGATCGCGAGCTCGTCCTCCGGCCGGTCGCCGATGAAGCTCCCGCTGAGCGTGTTGAGGCGCTCGCGGTCCGAGTTGTCGTAGGACAGGGTCAGGACGTTGCGCGCGCCGATCAGCGACAGCGCGGCCCGCGCGGCGCGCTCCAGGTAGTAGAGGTTGCTGCGCAGCGGATCGAAGTTGCCGCCGATCGATTCGTACAGTTCCACCAGGCGGCGCCGGCGGTCGGCCTCGTCAGGATAGAGCGCGACGATGACGGGATCGTTGAACAGCGCAAGCAGGTTCTGGAAGCGCGGATCGAGCAGGAAGCCACCGGCCAGCGTCTCGAGGTTGGACTGGATGTCGCGGGTGAAGCTGAGCTGCCAGTGCGAGCTCGGCAGGTATTCGAGGCGCGGCATACGGTGGTTGAACTGCACATCGTAACCGGTACCGAACAGGCGGTCCTCGACGGTGGCGCTGAGCGAGGTGCGGCTGTTCGGCGTCCAGTCGAAGCCGCCGCCGTAGATGCTGCCGCTTTCTTCGTTGCCCGCGTAGTCGTTCCGTTCGTAGCCTGCGATCCCGCGCAGCCGCAGCTCGGGCATCAGGCCGAAGAACACCGTGGCGCGACCGATCTCCTCGAGGGATTCCTCGCTGTTGAGACCGTCGTATTGGGTGTCGGTGCGGGAATAGGCAAGCCCCCAGCCCACCCGGCCGAAGGCGGTCGGATCGGACAGGCCGGCATTCCACTGATCGACCCGCTCTTCGGCCAGCTCGCCGCGCGCGCCGTCATACCACCGCGCGAGGTAACGAGCACTGCCGCGCCCGTTCTCGCCGAAACCGAACTCGATCCGCGGCCCGATCGAGAAGACCCGCTGCTCGTCGTTCTTGTCGGTCGCGAGCGGATCGCCTCGCGAGCGGCCCGAGAAGCTCGAGGTGTTGTCACGGCTGATCGAGGCATCGGCATCGATGAACAGGAAGTTCTCGATCGCCTCGTAAGTCCCGGCCCCGCTCAGTTCGATGAAGCTCTGGCTGCGGTCGCTGTCTCGCGAGGCGAACAGATTGCGGACGCGCTCCAGATTGCGCAGGCGCGCGCTGAATGCGCCGGTGGCGCGCCCGCTTTCGCGCACGACCTCGACCCCGGGCGCGATCTCGAACACCCACTCCGGCCCACCACCGCCGGACGAACCGCCGCTGTCAGTCCAGGTGACACGCGTGTCGAGCGTCGGGGTGAACTCGTTGGTCTGGGCCGAAGCCGTCGCTGCCGCGCTCGCCGCCAGCGCGAACACCAGCACGCGCAGCCGGCTTGGGCGCCGAATGGCCTCAGGCCGCTTCCGAATGCGTCTTGTGGCCATACCCGTATCCGTAGCCGTATCCGTAGTAACTGCCAACGGCCTGCTGCCGACTCTTGTTCAGCATTAGCAGCTTGATCGGGCAGACCTCGATCGTGCCCAGGGCCTGCCGCACCGTGGCGTGTGTAGTGCGTTCGGCCTCGACCACCATCACCACCTGCCCCATGCGGGTGGCGAGCACGCGCGCCTCGGTGGTGACGAGCAGCGGGGGCGAATCGAAGATGATGATCCGGTCGTGGTAGCGACTCGCCATCTGCTCGAGCAGGCGCGCCATCGACTCCGAAGCGAGCAGCTCGGTCGCCCGTACGTGCGGCATCCCCGCCGGCAGGATCGACAGCTTCTCGACGTTGGTCCGCAGCAGCACCTCGCTGAGATCCGACACCTCGCCGGAGAGCACGTCCATCAGGCCGCGCTCCTTCGGCAGGCCGAGTTGCTTCAGCACCGAGGGCTTGGAAACGTCGGCGTCGACCAGCAGCACCGTGAAGTCGAGCTCCATCGCCATGCTCATCGCCAGGTTGATCGCGCTGAAGGTCTTGCCTTCGCCCGGCAGCGAGCTGGTGACCATGATCAGGTTGCCGTTGCGGATCGCCGCCGCCCCGGTCGCGGTGGCGTTGCGCAGCAGGGGCCGCTTGATCACGCGGTATTCCTCGGCGATGGTGCTGCGCGGCTGATCGGGGGTGACCACTCCGCCCATCGCCAGCCGTGCGAGGTCGATGTCGACCTGGCGCGACCGCACCGGGTTGTGGTCCTGGACCTGGACGCGCGGCACCGCCGACGACTGCGCATCCTGGGTGGACCGGCTCTCGGCCTCGACTTCGGCATGGACGGGCGGCAGCTCGGCAGGGCTTTCGCCGGAGGCCTGCTTGAGCTGGTCGAGTCGTTGTACCGCTTTTTCGATAAGGCTCATCGTCGTGCTCCCTTAACCCTGGATCAACTTGATCGCCATCGTGGCGGCAGCCATCGCCGCCACGAACAGCACGACACTCGTGCCGAAGATCATCAGCCCACGCGAACGCTCCCGCACACGCTGCGGCGTCGACAACATGGACACCGTGCCGAGCACCGGCAGCCCCAGGACCTCGCGGAGCACACGGCCGTCGGTGAAGGCCGGCCGCAGCTGGCTGATGAGGAAGGTCAGCGCGAAGCCGGCACCGAGGCCGAGCAGGCCGATGATCGGGATCAGCACCATGCGGTTGGGCTGCGACGGCGCGGTCGGCAGCGCCGGCGGATCGATCACCCGGAAGTCGGCGACGCCGCCACGCGCCCCCATGTCCACCGAGATGTTGGCCTGCTCGCGGCGCTGGACGAGGCTGTCGTAGTTCTGCTTGTGCACCGCATAGTCGCGGTTGAGCTGGGCCATCTCGGCCTCGATCTCGGGCAGGCGTTCGGCCAGCCCGCGCAGGCTGGCGAGGCGCTCGTCATACTCGGCGACGCGGGCGATCAGCGAGGCGACCCGCGCCTCGGACTCGGCGAGCGCGAGCTTCATCTGCTGGAAAACGGGGTTACTGTTGAGGGCGCCGAACTGCGAGCCGCTACCGGCCGCGCGCATCGCCTGCACCTGCTCGAGCTTCTGCGCCTCGAGTTCCTCGATGACGCGCCGCGTGCCGCTGACATCGGGATGCTGTTCGGTGTAGCGCAGCAGCATCTCGTCGAGATTTCGCTTGAGCGTGTCGATGCGCCCGTCGATCTCCGGGATCGAGACGCCGATGGTGGACGACGCCTCGGGCAGCAATACCGGCTCCTCACCCACCAGTTGCCGACGCAGGGAGTCGCGGGAATTCTCGGCCTCGCGCAGCTCGAGCCGCGCCGCCTGGGCCGCCTGGCTCAGCGCGGCGATCTGGCTGACGTAGTCCTTCCCGCCATCGCCGAGCAAGCCCATGTTCCGCAGGCGGAAGTCCTTCAGCCGGTTCTCCGCGTCCGCCAGCTTCTTCTCGTAGCCCGCGATCTGCTCGTCGAGGAAGCGGCGCGCCGACTCGGTGTCCTGCTGCTTGCGCCCCAGGCCGGACTCCACGAACAGCGACACCAGCGACTGCACCACGCGCTGGGCACGCTCGGGCCGAGTGTCGGCATAGGCAAGCGTGAAGAGGTTGTCCCGACCGGTGGAACGGATCTGCAGTTCCTTGCCGAGCGTCGCGATCATCGCCTCGCGCTCCTCGGGGGTTCGCGTCTCGTGGTCGAGGTCGGCCATGGTGATCAGCTTCTCGATGTTGGGCCGGCTGATCAGGGTGCGGCTCAGGACCGCGACCTGCTGATCGACGTTGGGCTGGACCGCCAGGCCGGACATCAGCGGCCGCAGCAGGGACTGGGTGTCCACATAGATCCGCGCCGTCGATTCGTACTTGTCGGGCATGGTCGCGACCACCGCAGTGCCGACGATGCCGATGATCCAGGCCAGCGCCAGCCCCCACCAGCGAAAGCGCCACATGCCTCGGAGGTAGACGACCAACTGCGATACAAGCTCTTCCATGATTGCTTACTCGTGCAGCCGAAGACCCGTCCGCCGCTGGCGCGACGGGCGTCCGGAATTGAGGGAGAGTCCGGGACGACGAGCGTCGGTCAGAACCAGCTCTGCGGGATGATCAGCACGTCGCCCGGCCGCATCTCGACATTGGCCGAGACGTCGCCGCGCTTGACGAGGTCGCGGATGCGGACGCTGTACTGCTTGTTGCCTTCGCCGGTACGCAGGATCGTGGCGCTGTTGCCGTCGGCGAACTCGGTCATGCCGCCGACCGCGATCATCACGTCCAGGAGGGTCATCTTCTGCGTGTAGGGCAGGATCTTCGGATCGGTGGCCTCGCCGACCACGCGGATCTGCTCGCTGTACGGACCGACGAAGTTGGTGACGACGACGGTGACGACCGGTTCGCGAATGAACTTCTCGAGTTCCTTCTCGATGTCGCGCGCGAGCGTGCTGGAGTCCTTGCCGAGCGCCGGAAGGTCCTCGACCAGCGGCGTGGTGATCTTGCCGTCGGGTCGCACCGGCACCGACATCGACAGTTCCGGGTTGCGCCACACCACGATATTTACCGTGTCGCCCGGGCCGATCACGTAGCTGTATTCGGCATCGGACGCGGCAACGGGTGCCGGCGGATAGGAGGAGGCGCAGGCCGAGAGCAGGCTTGCGGCCAGCAACATTGCGCCGATCTGCCCGGATTTTTTCAGCTTGGTTGCCGCCTTCTGTTGCATGGTCGAATCATCCCTGGTTGCGAACTACCGTTATCATAGCGTGAAGATCTGGCTGAAATGCTACGAAGATACACATCGATAAGCTGCGCACAATTACACAAAGGGTTACAGCTAAGCTGACATTACGAAGATAAAGTGCGTCGTCTTTGCAGGAAACTAATTGGTGCATTCAGTTCATGTGAACCTCGCCGGAACCCACCGTTACGACTACCGGAACCCAATGTCGATGAGCAGCTCGACCTCCCACCTTTTCGACCCCCCCTTCCTCACCGACCCTGAAGCCTCGCCTTGGTGCTTCAGTGCGCGCGCGGGCATCCTGCCGCTGGCGCCACGCTCAGGCAGGCTGAACTCGAACTTCAACCTCGAGCGCGACGGCTACCGCATCCTGATCGCGGACGAGAAGCACGAGCTCAAGACGCACATCTCGCGACTGATCGAGCGCATGTACCAATCGCGCGGCCTGATGAGCTATCACACCGAGCTTCCCGAGCACGACGGCCATACGACCATCGTGGCGTGCAAGGACGACCACCCCTTCGCGACCCTGGCGCTGGGGCTCGAAACCGAGGACGGACTGCTCGCCGACGTGCTCTACCGTAAGGAAATCGACGCGGTGCGCGCACGCGGCGGCAGGGTTTGCGAGGTGAGCCGGCTCGCGATGGACCCCGAGCACGCGTCGCAGGAAGTTTTCGGCTCGATGGTACAGGTCCTCTACGTGCTCGTGCGCATGGTCCACCGCCTCACCGACATCTTCATCGAGGTTCACCCGCGGCACGCCGCGTTCTACAAGCGTCTGCTGGGCTGTCGCGTCGCCGGCCCCGAGCGCACCTGCCCCCGGGTGGGCGCCCCCGCGGTGCTGATGCATCTGCCGGGCGCCACGATCGATGCCCTCTTCAGCGACCCGAACGCACGCGACCACGCGACCCGCAGCCTTTACCGCAGCTTTTCGGCGCCGGCGGAGCTCTTCTCCCTGCATCGCCAGCTCGTCGGGCACTGAGCATCGCGCGCGGGCATCCGCGAAGCGATTCGGCATTACGTCATTGGCATCGATGCCAGCCCTTTATATGATGTCGACATGGATACCGACATCGTTCACCACGGCGCCCGCGACGGCGTCACCGGCTCCTGCCATCAGCTCTTCTTCGGCCAGGACAGCCTGCTGATCGACTGCGGCCTGTTCCAGGGCGCGGAGACCTCCCCCGACGGACGCAATGCGGCCGACCAGCTCGAGATCGACTTTCCGGTGGACCGGGTGCGGGCGCTGGTTCTCACCCATGTTCACATCGACCACTGTGGCCGCATCCCATGGCTGCTCGCAGCCGGCTTCAAGGGCCCGATCCTGTGCAGCGAACCGTCCGCCAGGCTGCTGCCGGTGGTGCTCGCCGACGCCTTCGAGATCGGCGTCACGCGCAACCAGGCCGTGGTCGAGCGCTACCTGCGGCTGGTCGAATCCCGCATCCGGCCGCTGCCCTTCAAGACCTGGCACACCGTGCATGCCGACGCCGCGGGCAGTTGCCGCATTCGCCTCCAGCGCGCCGGCCACATCCTCGGCTCCGCCTATGTCGAGTGCGACGTCGCCACCCCGGCAGACGCGGCACCGCGCCGCGTCCTGTTCTCGGGCGACCTCGGCGCGCCCCACTCGCCGCTGCTGCCGGCGCCGAAGCCGGCCTGGCGCGCCGACACCGTGGTGCTCGAGAGCACCTACGGCGACCGCAGCCACGAGAACCGGCGCAGCCGACGCGAGCGGCTGCAGAAGATCGTCGAGCAGGCGCTGGACGATGGCGGAACGGTGATCATCCCCGCCTTCAGCATCGGCCGCACGCAGGAGCTGTTGTACGAATTCGAGGACATCCTGCATCGCCAGCGGCGCAAGCCGGGCAAGTACGCCGCGCGCTGGGAAAAGCTGCCGATCTTCCTCGATTCGCCACTGGCCCAACGCTTCACCATGCTGTACCGCGAGCTGGCGCCCTTCTGGGACGACGAGGCGCGAGCGCGTCTGCGCGCGGGTCGCACCCCGCTCGCGTTCACCCAGCTACGCGCGATCAGCGAGCACGACGCGCATCTCGCCAACGTGCGCCGGCTGTCACGCAGCGGCGAGCCGGCGATCGTCATCGCCGCGAGCGGAATGTGCGCCGGCGGCCGGGTGGTGAATTACCTCAAGGCGATGCTCGGCGATCGTCGCCACGACGTGGTCTTCGTCGGCTATCAGGCTCGCGGCACCCCAGGCAATGCGATCCAGACCTTCGGTCCGCGCGGCGGCTATGTGGATCTCGACGGCGAGCGGATCGACATCCGCGCCCGCATCCACAGCCTGAGCGGCTACTCCGCCCACGCCGACCGCGACGATCTGACCCGCTTCGTCACCCGCATGCGCCACCTGCCGGGCGAGGTGCGGCTGGTGCACGGCGAGCGCGGGGCGCGCGAAGCGCTCGCGGCGCAGCTGCGCGCGGCCACCGGCGAGCAGGTTCGGGTGGTGATCTGAGTCAGTCCTGCCCGGGAAGCACCAGCCCCCACTTCTGCAGCCGGTAGCGCAGCTGGCGCGGCGTCAGGCCCAGGCTGCGCGCCGCCGCCGCCAGGTCGAGCCGCTGCTCGCGGAGAGCCTCGAGCAGTGCGCGACGCCGCGTCTCGGGATCCGAGTCGGCGCCCGCGGGTGGGGCCGCCGGCGCGGGCGCCGCGTTCCGGGCAGCCGATTGCAGCGCGTGGATCGGGCCGAGGTCGAGATCGCCGACGTCGAGCTCCTCGCCCTCGCTCAATGCGCAGGCGCGCTCGAGCAGGTTCTCCAGTTCGCGCACGTTGCCCGGAAAGGGGTACTCCTGCAGCAGGGCGAGCGCGGCCGGCGTCAGCCGCCGCGGCGCACCGCCCTCGCGCTCGGCCAGGCGCGCGAAGATGTGTTCGGCGAGCTCGGCGATGTCCTCGGGGCGCTCGCGCAGCGGCGGCACCCGCAGGGTGATGACGTTGATGCGGAAGAACAGATCCTGACGGAACCTGCCCTCGGCCACCAGCTGGGCAAGGTCGCGGTGGGACGCCGACAGGATGCGCACGTCCACCGCCTCCTCGGCGTGCGCGCCGACCGGGCGCACGGCCCGCTCCTGGATCGCGCGCAGCAGCTTGACCTGCATCGCCAACGGCAGCTCGCCGACCTCGTCGAGCAGCAGCGTGCCACCGTTGGCCGCCTGAAAGAGGCCTTCCTTGTCGGTGCCGGCGCCGGTGAAGCTGCCCTTGAGGTGGCCGAAGAACTCGCTCTCCATCAGTTCTGGCGAGATCGCGCCGCAGTTCACCGGGACGAAGGGGCCGCTGGCGCGCGCCCCGAGGCTGTGGATCAGGCGGGCGATGACTTCCTTGCCGGTGCCCGATTCGCCGTGGATGAACACCGGCGCCTGGTTGCGCGCGAGCTTCTCGATCTGCGCGCGCAGGCGCTGGAGCGCGTCGGAGCGCCCGATCAGGCCGCGGCCGCTGCTGCGCACCGCTACCCTGGGCTCGAGCCTGAGCGCGTTGCCGACGAGGCCGCGCAAGGCCTTGAGCTCGACCGGCTTGGTGACGAAGTCGAAGGCGCCGAGCTTGAGCGCGCGGATCGCGGTCTCGATGCTGCCGAAGGCGGTGATCACCGCCACCGGCAGGCCCGGCCGATGCGCCTGGATGAACTCCACGAGCTCGAGGCCGTCTCCGTCGGGCAGGCGCATGTCGGTGAGACAGAGCCGGTAGCTGCATTCGGCGAGTCGGGCGCGCGCCTCCCCCAGGCTGCCCGCAGTGTCGCAGCCGAGGCCCATGCGCAGCAGCGACAGCTCGACCAGCTCGCGGATGTCCTCCTCGTCGTCGACCACCAGCACGTCGTTGCGCGCGGGCGGATTGCGGCGCTCGTTCGCCATGCTCAGCTCCGTCCGGTGAGCACGAAGTCGGCGCCCGGCGCATCCGGCCCCGACTCGAGCCAGGCGTCGTTCGCCCCGGCGAGCTCGCGCGCGATGTAGAGGCCGAGGCCGGTGCCGCGCGCGTGGGTGGTGAAGAAGGGTTCGAACAGGTGTGCACGCACGCGTTCGTCGAGCCCGGGGCCGTCGTCGCGCACGTGCAGCGCGACCCGCCCGCCCATCAGCGCGCGCGCCACCACCTGCACCGCGCCCGGCGTGCGCGAGCAGTGGCGACAGGCGTTGTCGAGCAGGTTGTCGACGATCTGCTGCAGGTGGGCACGATCGAATTGCAGGCTCAGGCCCGCGTGGATGTTGGCGACCACCAGCGCCCGCTCATCGGGGCGGCGAAAGCCCCGCTCCTCGAGCACGTCGGCGATGAAGGGCTGCAGCGGGATGGTCTCGGGATGCGGGTGCTCGCGCCGGCCGAGGGCGAGCACGTCGCGGATCATGTGCTCGATGCGGCGGGCATTGTCACCGACGATGCGCAGCAGCCGCTCCTGCGTCTGTTGCCGGCGCTCGTCCTGCAGCAGCTCGGCGGCCTGGGTCACCGCTGCCAGCGGATTGCGGATTTCGTGCGCCATGCTCGCGGTGAGCCGACCGAGGGCGGCGAGCTTGGCCTGCTGGGCATCGCGCTGGATGTCCTCGAAGTCCGTGAGATAGATCAGGACGTCACCGTCGGCTGCGGCGCCCGTCTCGCCGCATACGGTGCGGCAGCGCAACAGGCGGTCGGCCGGGCCGAGACGCAGCAGCCGCCCCTTGCTGTCGCAGCAGGTGGTGAGCACTTCCTCGAAGTTGGGGTCGCAGTCGGTCAGCAGCCGACCCTCGAGGGCACCGACCCCGAGCAGCGCGCGTGCCTGCGGGTTGGCCTGGCGCACCCGCCCGCCGGCGCTGGCGACGACCACGCCATCCTGCATGTCGCGGATGATGCGCTCGTTGACCGCCTGCTGCTTGACCAGCGCCTCGCCACGCTCGGCCGCCAGCGAGGCGTTGGCCTGCGCACGCCGCGCCAGCAGATGGGACACCAGCGCGATGCCGAAGAAGCCGGCGCAGAAGAGGCCCACCTGGAAGAAGTCGCCCGGCCCGCCGCCGGCCGCGTGCCGCCAGGCGTTCTCGAACAGCACCGCCAGCGTCGCCAGCGCGGCGAAGAACATCACCATCCGGCCCTCGGCGACGAGGCCGCCGCCGGCGAGCACGATCATCATCAGCACCGGCATGCCGCTGCGGTACCCGCCGCTGGTCCACATGATCACCGCCAGCGCGGCGATGTCGATCACGACCTGCAGCGCAATCACGCGCTCGCGGCCGAGGCGGCGGCCTGCATCGGGGAAGCCGAGCGTAAGGATCGCGCCGAGATA
Organism: Thauera phenolivorans; assembly: GCF_001696715.1. Classification (GTDB taxonomy): domain Bacteria; phylum Pseudomonadota; class Gammaproteobacteria; order Burkholderiales; family Rhodocyclaceae; genus Thauera; species Thauera phenolivorans. The sequence goes on from NZ_MBFM01000004.1 coordinate 158,209, forward strand.
AGCGAAGACCGCGGCGGTAAACACGCCGGGGTGCTCGCGCCCGAGACCGAACTCGGCACCGGTCACCAGCAGGATGCCGGCGAGGACGAGTCGATAGAGATTGAAGAAACGCAGCGAGGCCTGGCGTGAGCGTTCGATGCCGGCCTGGCTCAGGACGGCAGTGTCAGGCATTGCGCCGCGGACCGGCGCGGCGGTGCGCCTCGCTGCAGTAGAAGCCGGTGTCGTCGCTCACCCCCTCGGTTTCGGGCACGAGCAGACCGCAGTGGGCGCATTCGACGATGCGCTCGGGGAGCGCCTCGCGCCGCGTCGCACCGGTCTTGTCGGCGCGGTCGTCGCGCCGCGCCTGGCCGAGACGCGACAGCATGCGCCGCACCCACCAGATGCCGCCGAGCGCCAGGAAGAAGAGCAGCAGGTTACGCACGATCGCCGGATACCATTGGAGCGAGGAATGCGCAATTTTAGCATGCTGCCCCGCGCGATCGGCCTCGCGGCCGCCCCGCGAAGCCCCCTAGAATGAAGCCATGTTCACCCAGCCCATTCCGACCCTGCGCCGCGACGGCGATGCCCTCGCGATCCTCGACCAGACCCTGCTGCCCTGGCGCAGCGAGATCCGCCGCCTCACCACCGCCGCCGGAGTGGCGGAGGCGATCCGCTCGATGCAGGTGCGTGGCGCGCCGCTGATCGGCGCCACCGCTGCCTACGGCGTGGCACTCGCCCTCGCCACCGAAGGCGCGGACGACGCGGTGCTCGAGCGCACGATCGCGCTGCTGGGCGCCACCCGCCCGACCGCGGTCAACCTGCACTGGGCGCTCGCCCGCATGGCGCGCGTGCTGTCGCCGCTGCCGCCCATTGCACGGGCGGAGGCGGCCTGGCGCGAGGCCGCGGCGATCGTCGACGACGACGCCGCCACCTGCGACGCGATCGCCCGCCACGGCCTCGCCCTGCTCGAAGCGCGCCTCGTCGCCCGCGGCGAGGGACGGCCGCTGCGCATCATGACCCACTGCAACGCCGGCTGGCTCGCCACCTGCGGCGCCGGCACCGCGCTCGCGCCGGTGTATGCGGCGCAGGCCGCGGGCCATGCGGTCGAGGTGCTGGTGAGCGAGACCCGGCCGCGCAACCAGGGCCTGCTCACCGCCTGGGAGCTGCGCGAAGCGGGCGTGCCGCACGTACTGATCGCCGACAACGCAGCCGGCCTGCTGCTCGCCCGTGGCGAGGTCGATCTGGTGATCACCGGCGCCGACCGCATCGCCGCCAACGGCGACGTCGCCAACAAGGTCGGCACCTGCCTCAAGGCGCTCGCCGCGCACGCTGCGGGCGTACCGTTCTATGTCGCCGCGCCGCACTCGACACTCGACTTCGACTGCGCTTCGGGCGCGTCGATCCCGATCGAGGACCGCGGCGCGGACGAGCTGTGCCGCATCCGCGGGACCGACGAGGCGGACCGCATCGCCACCCTGCGCCTGGCGCCGGCCGACACCCGGGTGGCCAACCCCGCCTTCGACGTCACCCCGGCCGCGCTGGTGAGCGCGATCGTGACCGAACGCGGCGTCGCCGCCCCGGGCGAGCTCGACCGCCTCTATCCGGAGCGGCAGCGATGAACGCGAGCCCCGCCCAGCGCGCCGCCCTGCTCGCCGCGGCGCGCGGCCTGACCGACGCAAGGCTCAACGTCGGCACCGCGGGCAATGCCAGCCTGCGCCTGGCGCGCGGCTTCCTGGTGACGCCGAGTGGAATGGCAGCCGAGGCCTGCACGCCGAACGACATGGTGGAGGTCGACCGCGACGGGAGTGCCGGCGGCCGGCGCGCGCCTTCTTCGGAGTGGCAGCTTCACCGCGACATCTACGCCGCCTTCCCGGCGGCGGGCGCGGTGCTGCACGCCCACTCGCCCTTCGCCACCGCGCTCGCCTGCCAGCGACGCGAGATCCCGCCCTTCCACTACATGATCGCCCGCTTCGGGGGCAGCACGGTGCGCTGCGCGCCCTATGCCACCTTCGGCACCCAGGCGCTGTCCGATGCCGCGGTGGCGGCGCTGCAGGACCGCAGCGCCTGCCTGCTCGCCAACCACGGCATGGTGGTCCATGGTCGCGATCCGGCCCACGCGCTCGCGCTGGCGATCGAGTTCGAGACCCTGTGCGAGCAGTACTGGCGCAGCTGCCAGCTCGGCCCCCCGGCGCTCCTGAGCGCGGCCGAGATGGCGGAAGTGGTCGAGCGCTTCCGCTGGTACGGCAAGCCGCAGGCGAGTGGCGGGCGCTGAACGCTCAGGCCATGCGCTCGAGCACGCGCAGCAGGCTGGCGGTGTCGTCCCGCCCCCAGCCGCAGGCCATCAGCGCATTGAGCTGCTGCGCCACCTGACCGGCGATCGGCAGCGGCGTGCCGCTGCGCACCGCCTCCTCGATCAGCAAGCCGAAGTCCTTGTGGTGCAACCGGGCCTCGATGCCGGGGACGAAGTCGCGCGCGACCATGCGCTCGCCCATCACCTCCAGCACCCGCGATGCCGCAGAACCGCCCATCAGCGCCTGCCGCACCGCGGCGAGATCCACGCCGTGCGCCTGCGCCAGCCGCATCGCCTCGGCGCAGGCCTGGATCGCGGACACCATCACCATCTGGTTGCAGGCCTTCGCCACCTGGCCGGCGCCGACCGGGCCAATGTGCACGATCGTGCGTCCCATCGCCTCGAGCAGCGGCCGCACCGCCTCGAGCGTCTCCCCCTCGCCGCCGGCCATGATCGCCAGCGAGGCCTGCTCGGCACCCACCGCCCCGCCCGAGACCGGTGCGTCCAGCCAGCGCACCCCGCTCTTCGCGTAGCGGGCGGCGATCTCGCGCGCGGTCGCGGGCGCGATCGTGCTCATGTCGACATGGATCGCGCCCGGCGCGAAGCCGGCGATCAGGCCGCCCGAGCCGAAGGCGAGCGCCTCGACGTCGGCGCCGGTGGTGACGATGGTGAACACCACCTCGCTGCGGGCGGCGAGCGCCGCCGGGCTCGCACAGCGCGCCGCGCCGGCTGCGACCAGCGCATCGGCCGTCTCCGGCCGACGCGCCCATACCGCGAGATCGTGACCTGCCGCGAGCAGGTGGCGCGCCATCGGCGCCCCCATCACACCCAGGCCGATGAAGCCGACCCGCATCCCCGCCCCGCTCATTCTTCGGCTCCGCTCATGCGCTCGAGCAGGCGCAGCATCGCGATCGAGTCGTCCTCGCCCATGCCGCTGCCGACCACCGCGTTGAACAGCTGCGCGGTCGCCGCCGAGGCGGGCAGCGCAAGGCCGAGCCGGTGGGCCTCCTCCATCACGATGCGCAGGTCCTTCTGGTGCATCCACGCCTTGAAGCCGGGCTTGAAGTTGCGCTCGAGCATGCGCTGGCCGTGGTTCTCGAGGATGCGCGAATAGGCGAAGCCACCGAGCAGGGCCTCGCGCACGCGGGCGGCATCCACCCCGCTGCGGGTGGCGAAGTTGAGCGCCTCGGCGACCGCGGCGACGCCCACGCCGGTGAGGATCTGGTTGCAGGCCTTCGCCACCTGGCCGGCGCCCGCCGCGCCGATCAGGGTGACCGACTTGCCCATCGCCTCGAACAGCGGCTTCACCGTCTCGAATGCGGCGGCGTCGCCACCCGCCATGATCGTCAGCGAGCCGGCGACCGCGCCCACCTCGCCGCCGGACACCGGCGCGTCGAGCGCGACCACGCCCTTCTCCGCGAGCGCCGCGGCGATGCGCTGGGCGGCGGCGGGCGCGATCGTGCTCATGTCGACATGGATGTGGCCGGCGCGCGCGCGCTCGGCGACCCCGCCCGGGCCGAGGGTGACCTGCTCGACGTCGGGTGCGTCGGCCACCATGCTGATCGTCACCGGGCAGCGCTCGGCCAGCTCCGCGGCGCTCGCGGCATCGCCCGCGCCGGCCTCGAGCAGCGGCGCCATCGAGGCGCGGCGCCGGCTCCAGACATGCACGCTGTGGCCCGCGCGGATGAGGTTCAGCGCCATGGGACGGCCCATCAGGCCGAGTCCGATGAATCCGACTTCCATTGCAAAGACTCCTATCGACTGGGGAAAACCCGTGGGCGGGAAAGCGGCGCGCGGGGCTACCCCGGGCGTGGCGGTCCACGCATAATGCCGCGATGAACTATGGCCCAATCATCAAGGAAATCGGCCGCGGCGCAAAGGGCTCGCGACCGCTCGACACCGCTACCGCGGCTGCCCTCTTCGGCGACGTGCTCGACGGCCGCGTACCCGGGCTGGAACTCGGCGCGATCCTGATCGCGCTGCGCATCAAGAGCGAGACGCGCGACGAGCTGCTCGGCTTCAAGCAGGCAATGGATGCGCGCGTCGCCCGCGTCGAGGTACCGGCGGGGCCGCGCTGCGTGGTGCTGCCGACCTACAACGGCGCGCGCCGCCAGGCCAACCTGATGCCGCTGGTGGCGATGCTGCTCGCGCGCGAGGGGGTGCCGGTGCTGATCCAGGGGCGCCACGATTTCGAGACCCGCGTGAGCCCCTTCGATCTGCTCGCCGAGCTCGACCTGGTGCCGGCGGCGGACGCCCCTTCGGCTGCGGCCCAGCTGGCCACCGGGCGGCTCGCCTGCATCGCGGTGGACAAGCTGCTGCCGGGGCTGGACGCCCTGCTCGCCCTGCGCCTGCGTCTGGGCGTGCGCGCGAGCGGGCACACGATGGCGAAGCTGCTCGACCCCTGCCCGGGACGCAGCGTGCGGGTGGTGGCGGTAACCCATCCCGAATACCTCGTGCGCATGGACGAGTTCCTGCGCGCCGACGGCGGCCGCGCGCTGCTGCTGCGGGGCACCGAGGGCGAGATCTACGCCAACCCTCGCCGCTGCCCCGAGCTCAAGACCTATGCCGACGGCGCGGCGCGCATCGCGGCGGCAGCCGAGGAAGGCGGCGCGCCGCCGCTGGCCGAATTGCCCGACGCACCGTCGGTGGCGGACAACGCCGCCCTGATCCGCGCCATGCTGGCGGGCGAAGCACCGGTGCCGGCGCCGATCGTCACCCAGGTCGCGATCCTCGCCGAGCTCGCACGCGGCTGAGGCCGCCGCCGCGCCAGCTTCAGCCCTCTGCCAGGCAGCCGTCGCGGAAGTCGGCGAGCGCCTGGTAGATCTCCTGCTCGCTGTTCATCACGAAGGGGCCGTACTGGGCGATCGGCTCGGCGAGCGGCCGGCCGGCGATCAGCAGGCAGCGCGCCTCGCCGGCGGCCTCGATGATGACGCCGTCGCAGGCCGGATCGTTGGCGAGGATCGCCATCCGCTGCGCCGGCACCGCGGTTCCGGCCACACCGACCTCGCCGCGATACACATAAAGAAAGGCGTTGTGCGCGGGCGGGATCGGCTGGACGAAGCGCGCGCCGGCCGGCAGGTGCAGGTCGAGGTAGAGCGGCGCGCTCGCCTCGCGCTGCACCGCGCCCGTCACGCCGTGGCTCTCGCCGGCGATCACGACCGCCTCGACGCCCTCGGCGGTGCGCAGGCGCGGCAGTTCGGCGGCGCTGAAGTCGCGGTACCACGGTGCACTCATCTTTTCGCGCGCGGGCAGGTTCAGCCACAGCTGGAAGCCCTCCATGACGCCGTCTTCCTGCTGGGGGATCTCCGAGTGGATCACGCCGCGGCCGGCGGTCATCCACTGCACGCCGCCGTTCTCGAGCAGGCCCTCGTGGCCGGCGCTGTCGCGATGAAGCATGCGGCCCGCGATCATGTAGGTGACCGTCTCGAAGCCGCGGTGCGGATGGTCGGGAAAGCCGCCGATGTAGTCGTCGGGATCGTCGCTGCCAAAGGCGTCGAGCATCAGGAAGGGGTCGAGGCGGCGCTGCAGCGGCTGGGTCAGCACCCGGGTGAGCTTCACCCCGGCGCCGTCGGAGGTGGCGCGCCCGGCGACCAGGCGCTCCACTCGGCGGGATTCTGCGACCGTCGCGGTCGCGGGCATCGGACTGCTCGTCATGGCGGATCTCCTCGCGGTGCGGAGGCGGCGGACGCCGCCTCCGGACGGGCCGGACTCAGGCGAGCGCGGCCTCGATGTCGGCGCTCGCCTCGGCGAAGCCCTGCTTGGCCGCGTCCTCGCCCATGTTCAGGCCTTCGGCGTAGATGAAGCGGACGTCGGTCATGCCGAGAAAGCCCAGCACGCTCTGCAGGTAGGGCGTCTGGGTGTCGGCCGGGGTGCCGCGATAGCGGCCGCCACGGGCGAAGGCGACGAAGACCTTCTTGCCCTTGAGCAGCCCTTCGGCACCGTTCTCGGTGTAGCGGAAGGTGACGCCGGCGCGGGCGATCGCGTCGATCCAGTTCTTGAGCTGGACCGAGATGCCGAAGTTGTACATCGGCACGCCGAGCACGAGCACGTCGGCGGCCTCGACCTCGGCGATCAGCGCATCGCTGGCGGCCACGCGCGCCGCCTGCTCGGGGGTGCGCTGCTCGGCGGCGGTGAACAGTGCGCCGAGCGCGGCCTCGTCGATCACCGGCGCCGGGTCGCGGGCGAGATCGCGCTGGACCACGCTCGCCTGCGGATTGGCCGCCACCAGTCGGGCGACGAGGTCGTTGGCGAGGACGGTGGAATTGCCGGCCTGGGAGCGGGCGCTGCCGTTGATCTGCAGAATCTTCATGCGGTGTTCTCCTGGAAGGGGTGTGGCACGATGGCCGGAAATCGATCTACGGACTGAAGTCTAATTGAGATCTATTCTCGGATTAACCCGGCATTCCGGATAAGATTGTCTCGCTCATGGAACAAATCGATCCCAACGACCTGTTGATCTTCTCGGCGATCGCCAGGGCGGGCAGCTTCAGCCGCGCCGCCGAAAAGATCGGCATGCCCAAATCGACGGTGTCGCGCAGGCTGTCGCTGCTCGAGAACAAGCTGGGCGAACGCCTGATGCAGCGCACTACGCGGCGGCTGACGCTGACCGAGTTCGGCGAGGCCCTGCTCGATCATGCCCACCAGGTGGCGGCCGAGGTCGAGGCGGTAGCGGCGCTTGCCGAGAGCCGCCAGGCGCGCCCGAGCGGCCGGCTGCGGGTGTCGATGCCGAGCGACTTCGCGAACCTGCTCCTGGTGGACATGCTGGCCGCCTTTGTCGCCCTGCATCCGGCCATCGCCCTCGAGCTCGACCTCTCGCCGCGGCGGGTGGACCTGCTCGGGGAGAACTTCGACATCGCCCTGCGCATGGGCGAGCTGCCCGACGACGCGACGCTGGCGGCGCGCCGCATCGCGGCTCTGCCGGTGGGGCTCTACGCCGCGTCCGCCTACCTCGCCGAGCATGGCGAGCCGGCTTCGCCGGACGCGCTCGCCGCGCACGAGGCGCTGCGCCTGCTGGGCCGCAACGGCGAAGCCACGCCATGGACGCTGATGCGCGGCGAACGGCGCTGGCAGGGCGTGCCGCCCGGGCGCACGAGTGCGAACTCGCCCGAATTGCTGATCCGGCTTGCCCGCGCCGGCGCGGGCATCGCGGCGGTGCCCGACTATTTCGCTGCGCCGCATGTGCGCGCGGGCGAACTGCGCCGGGTACTGGCCGACTGGTGCCTGCCGACCCACACGGCCTGGGCCGTATTCCCCGGGCGCCGCCTGATGCCGGCGAAGACGCGGGCCTTCCTGGAGATGCTGGTCGCGGCCCTCGGCGGGTAGACGCGGTAGCAGCGGCGACCGGCGCGTCCGGGCCGTGTCGCGGCGTTCGCCGCTCCTACCACGCATTGCCCGCCGCGCGTCGTGTAGCAGCGGCGACCGCCGCGTCGTCGCCCTCGCGAGTGCCCGCCGCCGGCGCTGTGGCGGGCCGGCGGCGAGCGGATCCACTAGAATGAGGCCTTTCGCCTCACCGGAATCCTCGATGCTCCCCAGCCGTTTCCGCGCGCTGCCCGCGCGCACGCTGTATCTCGCCCTCTTCGCCGTGTGCACCGGCCTGCTCGGCTTCGGCCTCTACCTGCAGCACGTCGTCGGTCTCGAGCCCTGCCCGATGTGCATCATGCAGCGCTACGCCTTCGTCACCGTGGCGCTGATCGCGCTGGTCGGCGGCCTGCACGGCGCGGGCAGCCGCGTCTATGCGGCCCTGATCGGCATCGCCGCGCTGGCCGGCGGCAGCATCGCCGCGCGTCAGAGCTGGATGCAGCTCAATCCGCCGATGATTCCCGAGTGTGGTCCGGGCCTGGAATTCATGCTCGAGAGCTTCCCGCTCGCCGACGCGCTGCCGATGATCTTCCGCGGCGCAGGCGACTGCGTCGCGGTCGACTGGACCTTTCTCGGCCTGTCGATCGCGAACTGGTCGCTGGTGTGCTTCAGCGCGGTGGTGGTGTTCGCCGCCTGGATGCTGATACGCCGGCGCCCTACCCTGTAGACACGCGGTCGCGGCGGTCTCAGGCGCGGCGCGGCTTCTCGTCCTGCACGCCGAACTTGTGAAGGATGTTGACCAGCGGGCACAGCCCGGTGAAGGCGCTCTGGAACAGGTTGAGGCCGACGAAGCCGGTGACCCACAGGAAGTGCTTGCTGACGAAGAGCGGCGAGGCCTCGACGCCGAGCGCGAGCGAGATCAGGACGAAGGCGCCGGCGAAGGCGCGCACGTATTCGTTGGTGGTCATGCGGGAGTCTCCTCGGAGGGTTGTTGCAGGCGGGCGATGCGGCCGCGCATGGCGGCGTAGTAGAGCACCGGGATCACCACCAGGGTGAGCACGGTGGACACGAAGATGCCGAAGATCAGGCTGATGGCGAGGCCGTTGAAGATCGGATCGTCGAGAATGAACACCGCCCCGATCATCGCCGCGAGCGCGGTGAGGCCGATCGGCTTGGCACGCACCGCCGCGGCGCGGATCAGCGCCTCGCCGAACGCCATCCCTTCGGCGACCTGCTGATTGACGAAATCCACCAGCAGGATCGAGTTGCGCACGATGATGCCGGCGAGCGCGATCATGCCGATCATCGAGGTCGCGGTGAATTGGGCGCCGAGCAGGGCGTGACCGGGCATCACGCCTACGATGGTGAGCGGAATCGGCGCCATGATGATCAGCGGCACGAGATAGCTGCGGAACTGCGCCACCACCAGCAGGTAGATCAGGATCAGGCCCACCGCGTAGGCGGCACCCATGTCGCGGAAGGTCTCGTAGGTGATCTGCCACTCGCCGTCCCACTTCAGCTGGTAGGCGGCGTACGGGTCCTCGGGCGGGTTGATGAACCACTCGCCGAGCGTGCCGCCCACTCCGGGCGCGCCGCCGAGCGCCATCTCCCTGACCCGGGAGCGGATGTCGAACATGCCGTAGAGCGGCGAATCGAGCGCGCCGCCCATGTCGCCGGTGACATACACCACGGGCAGCAGGTCCTTGCGATAGAGGATCTGCTCGCGCTTCGTCTCGGCCACGGTCACCAGTTCGGAGATCGTCACCCGCCGCCCGTCGCCCGCGCGCACCTGCATCGCCAGCAGGTTGCCGACTTCCGACTGGCGCACCGCCGGCAGCTGGATGCGCACCGGGATCTCGTACTTGTGCTCGCCGCCATGCACCGGTGTGACGTTCTCGCCCGACAGACCGAGGCGCACCACCTCCACGATGTCGGCCTGGGCCACGCCCATGCGTGCGGCCTTCGCCTGGTCGACCCGCAGCAGCAGCTTGGGGGCGTCCTCGTCGACCGTGTCGTCCACGCCGACGATGTCGGGCGTGGTCTCGAAGGCGGCACGCACCTGCTTCGCGACCGCCAGCTGCCCGTCGTAGTCCGGGCCGTAGATCTCGGCCACGATCGGCGACAGCACCGGCGGCCCGGGAGGCACTTCCACCACTTTGGCGTTACCGCCGTTGCGCCGCCCGATGGCGGTGACGGCATCGCGCACCGAAACCGCGATCTCGTGGCTCTGGCGGTCGCGCGCGCGCTTGTCGACCAGGTTGACCTGGATGTCGCCCTGCTCGGGGGCGCTCCTGAGATAGTACTGGCGCACCAGGCCGTTGAAGTTGATCGGCGCCGCGGTGCCGGCGTAGGACTGCCAGTCGGTGACCTCGGGCACGGTCGCCAGATGGGCGCCGATCTCGTTGAGCACGCGCGCGGTGTCTTCGAGCGGGGTGCCGACCGGCATGTCGAGCACCACCTGGAATTCGCTCTTGTTGTCGAAGGGCAGCATCTTCATGACCACCAGCTGCACCACCGGCAGCGCCAGCGAGGCCGCGATCAGTGCGAACACCCCGAGCCATAGCAGCAGCCGGTTGCGCGCCCCACGGCGGGCGTCGAACATCGGCGTCATCACGCGGCGAAAGAGTCCGTCGAGCCGCCGGGTCATCTTGTCCTCGCCGCCGTGGTGATGGGCGTCGACGCGCTTCAGCATCTTCTGCGCCAGCCAGGGCGTGACGACGAAGGCGATCACCAGCGAGATGAACATGCCCATCGAGGCGTTGATCGGGATCGGGCTCATGTAGGGCCCCATCAGGCCGGTGACGAAGGCCATCGGCAGCAGCGCCGCGATCACCGTGAAGGTGGCGAGAATGGTGGGCCCGCCGACCTCGTCCACCGCCTTCGGGATCAGCTGCCACAGCGGCGTGTCGGGCTCGAGCGTGTGCCAGCGGTGGATGTTCTCGACCACCACGATCGCGTCATCGACCAGGATGCCGATCGAGAAGATCAGCGCGAACAGCGACACCCGGTTGAGGGTGAAGCCCCAGGCCCAGGATGCGAACAGGGTGGCGGCAAGGGTGAGCGAGACCGCGATGCCGACGATGATGGCCTCGCGCCCGCCGAGCGCGAAGAACACCAGCACCACCACCGCGGCGGTGGCGAAGGCGAGCTTGCCGATCAGCTGCGCCGCCTTGTCGTCGGCGGTCTTGCCGTAGTCGCGGGTGACGGTGACCTCCACGCCTTCCGGGATCAGGCTGCCGCGCAGGTTGTCCAGGCGCTGGATTGCCGCCGCGGCGACGTCGGCGGCGTTGGCGCCCGGCTTCTTCGACAGCGCGAGCGTCACCGCGGGGAACAGGCCCTGCTGTTCGATGCCGCGCTCGCCGGCTGCGGCGCCGGTGCCGAACCAGACGTACTGCGCGGGCTGATCCGGGCCGTCGACCACCTCGGCGACGTCGCGCATGAACACCGGACGGGCGTCCTGCACGCCGACCACGAGGCCGCGCACGTCCTCGGCCGACTCGATATAGGTGCCGGTCTCGACCAGCAGCTCGCGGTTTCCGGCGACCAGGCTGCCCGCTGGCTGCGCGGCGTTGGCCAGCTGCAGCGCGGCGCGAAGGTCCTGCGCGGTGACGCCGTGGGCGTTCATCCGCTCGGTGTCCATGTCGACCCGGATCACGTGGCCCGGACCGCCGATCGTGCTCACGTCGCGGGTGCCGGGCACGCGCTTGAGCTCGGTCTCGGTCGCGCGTGCCACCTGCTGAAGGTCGAAACCCGCGCGCCCGGGATCGGCGGTCCACAGGGTGAAGCTGAGGATGGGGACGTCGTCGATACCCTTCGGCTTGACCACCGGGGTGCCGACGCCGAGTTCGGGCGAGAGCCAGTCGGAATTCGAATGCACCGTGTCGTAGAGCCGCACCAGCGCGGTCTGGTTGGGCACACCGACCTCGAACTGCACGGTGATCACCGCCATGCCCGGGCGCGACACGGTGAACACGTGCTCGACCTCGGCCATGCGCGACAGCACCTGCTCCGCCGGCCGTGCCACCAGGGCCTCCACGTCGCGCGCGGACGCCCCCGGGAAGGGCACCAGCACGTTCGCCATGGTGACGTCGATCTGCGGCTCTTCTTCCTTGGGCGTGATCAGCGCCGCGAAGACGCCGGCGAGCAGCAGCATCAGCGCGAGCAGCGGCGTGATCGCGTTGCGCTGGAAGGCGGCCGCGGTGCGGCCGGAGATACCGAGACGGGACGCCATCGTCGCCTCCGTGGCTCAGCGCGCCGCCGCGCCGCGCACCTGCATGCCGGCGCGCACCGGATCGAGGGCGACCGTTTCGTCGCCCTTCAGGCCGGCGAGGACCTCGATCGCGCCGTCGGCGCCGATCACCCGGCCGAGCCGCACCTGGCGCAGCGAGAAGCCGCCCTGCCCATCCGAGACATAAACGGCGGTCAGCTCCCCGCGCCGCAGCACCGAGGCGGCGGGCAGCACCACCCGAGGACGCTCCCCGGTAAAGAAATGTACCCGTGCGAAGCTGCCCGGCAGCAGGCCGCGCGCGTCCGGCGGCAGTTCGACCCGCAGTCGCACGGTGTGGGTACGGGCATCGGCCGCCGGCAGCACGCTCACCCCCGCGGCGTCGAACCATCGTCCGCTGTCGGGAAGCTCGACACGGGCGCTCAGCGGCGCATCACCGAAGCTCGACAGACGCTGCTGCGGCAGATCCACCACCGCGCGCATCGAGGCGGGATCGTAGACGGTGAGCAACGCGCGGCCGGGCTGAGCCATCTCGCCGCTCTCGATGTGGCGCGCAGCCACGAGGCCGTCGAGCGGCGAGGCGATCGCGGTATAGCCCTCGACCGTCGCGGCCTGATCGCGGCTCGCACGCGCCGCACGCAACTGCGCATCGGCCGCATTGAGCCGCGAGCGGGCGGCGTCGAGTGCCGACTGGCTGAGGAAGTTCTTCGCCACCAGGCTGCGCGCGCGCTGATGCTCGGCGCGGGCATTGATCGCGTCGGCCTGAGCGGCGGCGACCTGGGCATCGGCGGCGGCCAGCGCGGACCCCGCCTCGCTCGCATCGATACGCACCAGCATCTGGCCCTGGCGCACGCCGTCGCCGGCATCGACCGCGAGCTGCACGATGCGGCCCGGCACCTGGGCAGCCAGCGTGGCCTGGTGAACCGCCTCGATGGTGGCCTCGGCCGACAGGGTCGAGGCGAGCGACTGCGGCTCGAGCAGGAGCGTGGGGACGGGCGTGCCTTCGGCGACAGCCGGCTGGTGGGCCATGACCGCGATCGCGAGGAGGAGGTGTCGCAACAGGGCTTTCATAAGAATTAGTATATTCTTATATTTGGTAGAAGAAAACGCTCCCCGCGCCCGCACGCCGCGGGCAGGCCTTCGGCGTCAGGCCTCGCGACTCCGCAGCGAGAATGCCCGCCCGGCCCCGCTGCGGATGTCGATCAGTCCAGGCAGGCGCGCGCGTAGGCCGCCATCGCCGCGATCACGCCGTCCGCCTCGCCCGCCGCCGGCGCGAGGCTGATCTCGCAACCCGGGTGGGCGCCACGCACCGCCTCGAGCATTTCCGGCAGGTCGCGCTTCAGGTGACCGCCCTGAGCGAGGAAGATCGGCACTACGGCGATCCGCTCCGCCCCGGCCGACACCACTGAATCCACCGTTTCGGCGAGGGTGGGCGTCATCAGCTCGAGGAAGGCGAGCTCGACCGGGGTGGCGGGGTCCTCGGCGAGCATCGCCTCGCGGATGCGGCGCATGGGGCCGGCCCAGGCGGGATCGCGGGCGCCATGCCCGAAGAGGATCACCGCCCGTGCGGCGGTCTGCTTGCCATCGTTCATTGCTGCGCTCCGCTGGATTCAGGATTGGCGGCCGACGTCGAGCAGGCGCTCGATCGCCCGTGCCGCTGCGAACATGCCCACGCTCGCCGTCATCGCCATGCTCGAACCATACCCCGCACAGGCGAGGCCGTGTGGACCGCGTGCGGGCGTGGCTTCGCCGGCGCCCGGGATCTCGACGTCGAGATCGCAGGCGGCGCGCACCGGCATGCGCAGCGGCTCGACCGAGAACACCGCGGTGATTCCGAACTTCTTCTTCGGATCGCGGCTGAACCGGTGCTCCTTGCGGAGGCGCGCACGGACCTTCGAGAGCAGCGGATCCTGCACGGTGCGGGCGAGATCGTCGACCCGGATCGACGCCGGATCGGTCTTGCCGCCGGCGCCGCCGGCCATCACGAGGCCGAGTCCGCGCGCCTGGCAGGTGGCGGCGATCGCGACCTTGGCGCGGACGTTGTCGATCGCGTCGATCACGACGTCGAAGCCGACGAGCAGTTCGCCCGCGTTGTCGGGAGTGAGAAAGTCCTCGACCACGCGGAGCCGGCACAACGGGTTGATCGCGCCGATACGCTCGGCCATCGCCAGCACCTTGGCCTGACCGAGGGTGTGCTCGAGCGCATGCACCTGGCGGTTGATGTTGGATTCGGCGACGTGGTCGAGATCGATCAGGGTCAATTGCCCGACCCCACTGCGCGCGAGCGCCTCCGCGGCCCACGAACCGACGCCGCCGATGCCGATCACGCAGGCGTGCGCGGCGCCCAGGCGGCGGTGTGCACCCTCGCCGTAGAGCCGGTCGATGCCGCCGAAGCGGCGGGCGGCGTCGACCTCGAAGGCAGCGCTCAAGTCGGCACCGCCTCGGCGGCACGGGCGTGATCGAGCCATACGCCCAGGCCCTGCGCGTTGAGGTCGAGATCGTTGCGCAGGAGTTCGAAGAGTTCCGCCTCGGGCAGTGTCCAGCCCTGGCGCTCGGCCTCCTCGCGGATGAGCTCCTCGAGTCCGGCGAGGATCTCGATGTGGCGCGCCACGCCGTGGCCGCGCGCGGCGCGCGCCACGGCGACCATGGTGTCGATCAGCCGGTGCATGTCGGCCGCCAGCCGCTCGACCTCGGTCACGCGGCTGAAGTGGGTGAGGTACATCGCGCTCGGCAGGTAGTCGAGCATGCGGTCGATCGAACCGTGCAGCGCCGCCGGGTCGAACTGGGTCGGCGTGGTGGTCGGCAGCACCGAGGGCCGGCCTTCGACATCGAGTTCGCGGTAGGACAGGCCGAAGGTGTCGCCGGTGAAAAAGGCGCGCGCGCGCTCGTCCCAGATGCAGACGTGGTGAAGCGCGTGCCCCGGGGTATCGAGGATGCGGAAGCCGCGCTCGCCGAGTCTCAGCGCCAGGCCATCGGTAGCCGGCTCGATGCGCTCGGGATCGACGCCCACCAGCCGGCCGTAGAGGGCGAAGGCGCGCTCCGGCCCATACACCGCGGCCGTGCCTTCCCACAGCTTCGAGGGATCGACCATGTGGCGGATGCCGCGAGGATGGACCAGGAGCTTCGCCGCGGGCAGCGCGCACATCAGGCTGCCCGCACCACCGGCGTGGTCGAGGTGGATATGCGTCAGCATCACCCACTCCACCGCCTCGGGCGCCACCCCGAGGCGCGCGAGCGCGGTCAGCACCCGCGGCACCGAGGCGTTGGTGCCGGTATCGACGACCGCGACCCGCCCCTCCTCCACGATCAGATGGATGGCCGCCAGCTGCGGCCGTTCGTAACCGGAATCCAGCGCGTAGATCCCATCCGGATGGGCGATCAGGTCGTCCACGGCGACTCCTTACGGCTCATGATCTCTTCGGATCCTCAGGCGCGCAGGGGGTTCCCGCGAGCCGCGTGCAAGCATCCGGTATCAGAACGGGATGTCGTCGTCGAAATTGCCGAAGTCGTCGGCGCGCGGGGACGCCGGCTGCGCCGCCGGCTGGGGCGCGGCCTGCGGACGCTGGGGCGCGCGTACCGGCGCCTGCGACTCGTATCCACCGCCGCTGTCGCCGCCACGCATCGGTGCGTCGCCGCCTTCGCGACGGCCGAGCATGCGCATCTCGTCGCCGCGGATCTCGGTCGTGTACCGGTCCTGGCCACTCTGATCCTGCCACTTGCGGGTGCGCAGGGTGCCCTCGATGTAGACCTGGCTGCCCTTGCGCAGGTATTGCGCGGCGATCTCCGCGAGCTTGCCGAAGAACACCACACGGTGCCATTCGGTCGCCTCGCGCCGCTCGCCGGTGGTCTTGTCGCGCCAGGTCTCGGTGGTCGCGAGGCGGAGGTTGCAGATCGCGTCGCCCGACGGAGCGAAGCGGCTTTCCGGATCGGCGCCGAGATTGCCGATCAGAATGACTTTGTTGACGGATGCCATTCGGTTCTCCTTTGAATGCAGAGGCGCGCCCCTTGGGATGCCGGGCGCGCCGGGTTCAGCCCCGCGTGGCCGCGGGTGCCGCGCGCAGCGGTGGCGGGTTCATCGTCGCCGCCAGGGCCAGCCAAAGCAGCGCGAGCACGCCGCAGGCGAGGCTGACCGCGCCCGCGCCGTACTGCTGGCCGAGCCAGCCGCCGACCACGCCGCCGAGGAACAGGCCGACCGACTGCAGCGTGTTGTACACGCCGAGCGCCGTACCCTTCGACGCCGGCGGCGCGATCCGCGAGATCCACGACGGCTGGGTGGCCTCGAGGATATTGAAGGCGACGAAGAAAAGCGTCAGCAGCAATGCCAATGGTATCAGGGCGTCGCCGACCAGGTAGAGCCCGAACTGGACCACCGCGAGCAGCAGCACGGCGGCGTTGAACACCTGCTTGAGGCGGTCGTGGCGCTCGGCGATGATCACCGCCGGCACCATGACCACGAAGGACACCAGCACCGCAGGCAGATAGACCTTCCAGTGATCGGCGAGCGCGAGCCCGCCACCGGCGACCAGCGCCGCCGGCACCATGACCCACATCGTGGTCTGGATCAGGTGCAGCGCGAACACGCCGAAGTTCAGCCGCATCAGCTGGCCGTCACGCAGCACGCCGAGAAAACTGCCGGCGTTGGCGCGCGGCACCGGCGGTGCCGCCGGCACCGCCCACAGGATGACGCCGATCGCACCGAGCGCCAGCGCGGCGGTGAGCCAGAAAATGCCGTCCATGCCGACGGCCTGGTAGAGCAGCGGCGCGGCGACCATCGACAGGGCGAACACGAGGCCGATGCTCGAACCGATCATCGCCATCACCTTCGTGCGATGCTGGTCGCGGGTGAGGTCTGCGGCGAGCGCGGTGACCGCGGCCGAGATCGCGCCCGCCCCCTGCAGCACGCGTCCGACGATGATCATGTAGATGCCGTCCGCGAGTGCGGCGACGACGCTGCCGACGAGGAAGAGCAACAGGCCGAAGACGATCACCGGCTTGCGCCCGAAGCGGTCGGATGCGGCACCGTAGGCGATCTGGAGGAAGGCCTGGGTGAGGCCGTAGGCGCCGATCGCGAGCCCGACGAGGGTGAGATCGTCGCCGCCGGGAATGCCCTTCGCGTGCACCGCGAACACCGGCAGGATCAGGAACAGGCCGAGCATTCGCAGGGCGAAAATCGCCGCCAGGCTCATGCCTGCGCGGCGTTCGTCGGGCGTCATGGAATCGGGCTTGGAAGCGGACATGCGAAAGGCAGCCGGGGCGCGGGGATGAAAGAGCGAGATTCTAGCATTGGCCCGCCCGGCCCTTCCCTCTTATAGTGATGGGTTCCAGTCTGGCCGAGCCGCTCATGGACGAAATTCGCATTCGCGGTGCCCGCACCCACAACCTGAAGAACGTCAGCCTCGATCTTCCGCGCAATCGTCTGACCGTGATCACCGGGCTGTCGGGCTCGGGCAAGTCCTCGCTCGCTTTCGACACCCTCTATGCCGAGGGCCAGCGCCGCTACGTCGAGTCGCTGTCGGCCTACGCGCGCCAGTTCCTGCAGTTGATGGAGAAGCCCGACGTCGACCTGATCGAGGGCCTGTCACCGGCGATTTCGATCGAACAGAAGGCGACCAGCCACAATCCGCGCTCCACCGTGGGCACGGTCACCGAGATCCACGACTACCTGCGCCTGCTCTACGCGCGCGCCGGCACGCCGCACTGCCCCGAGCATCCCGAGCAGGCGCTCGAGGCGCAGAGCGTGGCGCAGATGGTCGACCACGTGCTCGCCCTCGAACCGGAAAGCCGGGTGATGATCCTCGCGCCGATCGTGGCGGGGCGAAAGGGCGAACAGGGCGACCTCTTCGCCGAGCTCCGCGCCCAGGGCTTCGTGCGCGTCCGGGTCGATGGCGAGGTGCATGAGCTCGACGCC
>NZ_MBFM01000004.1:175918-186285 GCF_001696715.1 Thauera phenolivorans
GGCCCGCCCGGCCCTTCCCTCTTATAGTGATGGGTTCCAGTCTGGCCGAGCCGCTCATGGACGAAATTCGCATTCGCGGTGCCCGCACCCACAACCTGAAGAACGTCAGCCTCGATCTTCCGCGCAATCGTCTGACCGTGATCACCGGGCTGTCGGGCTCGGGCAAGTCCTCGCTCGCTTTCGACACCCTCTATGCCGAGGGCCAGCGCCGCTACGTCGAGTCGCTGTCGGCCTACGCGCGCCAGTTCCTGCAGTTGATGGAGAAGCCCGACGTCGACCTGATCGAGGGCCTGTCACCGGCGATTTCGATCGAACAGAAGGCGACCAGCCACAATCCGCGCTCCACCGTGGGCACGGTCACCGAGATCCACGACTACCTGCGCCTGCTCTACGCGCGCGCCGGCACGCCGCACTGCCCCGAGCATCCCGAGCAGGCGCTCGAGGCGCAGAGCGTGGCGCAGATGGTCGACCACGTGCTCGCCCTCGAACCGGAAAGCCGGGTGATGATCCTCGCGCCGATCGTGGCGGGGCGAAAGGGCGAACAGGGCGACCTCTTCGCCGAGCTCCGCGCCCAGGGCTTCGTGCGCGTCCGGGTCGATGGCGAGGTGCATGAGCTCGACGCCCTGCCGCCGCTCGAGAAGGGACGGCGCCACGACGTCGAGGTGGTCATCGACCGCTTCAGGGTGCGCGCCGACCTGCGCGGCCGCATCGCCGAATCCTTCGAGACCGCGCTCAACCACGCCGACGGCCGGGCGATCGCCTACGAGATGGACGCCGGCCGCGCCCATCTGTTTTCCGCGCGCTTCGCCTGCCCGGTCTGCAGCTTCGCGCTCGGCGAGCTCGAGCCGCGCCTGTTCTCGTTCAACAACCCGGCCGGCGCCTGCCCGAAGTGCGACGGCCTCGGCCAGGTCGACTTCTTCGATCCGGCGCGGGTCGTCGCCCACCCCGAGCTCTCGCTCGCCGCCGGTGCGATCCGCGGCTGGGACCGGCGCAACCAGTTCTATTTCCAGATGCTCGCCAGCCTCGCGGCGCACTACGGCTTCGACCTCGAGACCCCCGTCGCCGGGCTGCCGGCGGAGATCCTCCACGTGGTGCTGCACGGCTCGGGCAGGCAGAAGATCGCCTTCCGCTACCCGAGCGACGGCGGACGCATGGTGAAGAAGGAGCATCCCTTCGAGGGCATCATCCCGAACCTCGAGCGACGCTATCGCGAGACCGACTCGATCGCGGTGCGCGAGGAACTCGCCAAGTACCGCGCCTCCTGTGCCTGCCCCGCCTGCGGCGGCACCCGCCTGCGCGCCGAGGCGCGCCACGTGCTGATCGGCGAGCGCCCGCTGCACGAGGTGAGCCACCTCCCGCTCGGCGCCTGCAAGGCCTTTTTCGACGGCCTGCGCCTCGCCGGCCAGCGCGCCCAGGTGGCGGAGAAGATCATCGGCGAGATCGCGCAACGCGTCAGCTTCCTGATCGACGTCGGCCTCGACTACCTGTCGCTCGACCGCTCCGCCGACACCCTCTCGGGCGGCGAGGCGCAGCGCATCCGCCTGGCCAGCCAGATCGGCTCCGGCCTCACCGGCGTCATGTACGTACTCGACGAGCCCTCGATCGGCCTGCACCAGCGCGACAACGACCGCCTGCTCGCGACCCTCGGTCGCCTGCGCGACCTGGGCAACACGGTGATCGTGGTCGAGCATGACGAGGACGCGATCCGCAGCGCCGACTACCTGGTCGACATGGGTCCCGGCGCGGGCGAACACGGCGGCGAGGTGGTCGCCTGTGGTACGCCGGCCGAAGTCTTCGCCAACGAGGCCTCGCTCACCGCCGCCTACCTGTCCGGCCGGCGCGCGATCGCGCTGCCGGCGAAGCGGCGCGCCCCCGATCCCGAGCGCATCGTGCGGCTCAGCGGGGCGCGCGGCAACAACCTGAAGGACGTCACCCTCGAACTGCCGGTGGGCCTGTTCACCTGCATCACCGGGGTCTCCGGGTCGGGCAAGTCGACCCTGATCAACGACACCCTGGCCGCGCTCGCCGCGCAGCGCCTGAACGGCGCGAGCACCGAACCGGCACCGCACGACGCGATCGCCGGCCTCGAGCACCTCGACAAGATCATCAGCGTCGACCAGTCGCCGATCGGGCGCACCCCGCGCTCCAACCCCGCGACCTACACCGGGCTGATGACGCCCATCCGCGATCTCTTCGCCGGCGTGCCCGAGGCGCGCGCACGCGGCTACGGCCCGGGCCGCTTCTCGTTCAACGTCAAGGGCGGGCGATGCGAAGCCTGCCAGGGCGACGGCTTGATCAAGGTCGAGATGCACTTCCTGCCCGACATGTACGTGCCTTGCGATCTCTGCCACGGCAAGCGCTACAACCGCGAAACGCTCGAGATCCGCTACAAGGGCCGCACCATCTACGAGGTGCTGGACATGACGGTGGAGCAGGCACTGGAGTTCTTCCGCCCGGTGCCGGCGGTGGCGCGCAAGCTGCAGACGCTCGCCGACGTCGGCCTCGGCTACATCCGCCTCGGCCAGAGTGCCACCACGCTGTCGGGCGGCGAGGCGCAGCGGGTGAAGCTCGCCCTCGAGCTCTCGAAGCGTGACACCGGGCGCACGCTCTACGTGCTCGACGAGCCGACCACCGGCCTGCACTTCCAGGACATCGAGATGCTGCTCGCGGTGCTGCAGCGGCTGTGCGAGCATGGCAACACCATCGTCGTGATCGAGCACAACCTCGACGTGATCAAGACCGCCGACTGGATCGTCGACCTCGGCCCCGAAGGTGGCGGAGGCGGCGGCACGATCGTCTGCAGCGGACCGCCGGAGATGGTGGCGACCTGCCCCGCCAGCCACACCGGCCGCTATCTCGTCAGCGCACTCGCGGGACGCTCAGGCACTCAGTCCTTCGGGTAGCCCTCCGGATTCGCGCTTTGCCAGCGCCAGGCATCCTCGCACATCCGCGCCAGCCCGTACTCCGCCTGCCAGCCGAGGACGCGCTCGGCGAGCGAGGGGTCGGCCCAGCACTCGGCGACGTCGCCCGGTCGCCGCGCCACGATACGGTACGGCACCTGCCGGCCCGACGCGGCCTCGAAGGCGCGCACCACCTCGAGCACGCTGCAACCACGGCCGGTACCGAGATTGAGGGTGGTGACGCCATCGAGCGCGTCGATACGCTCGAGTGCGCGCAGATGACCGCGCGCGAGGTCGACGACGTGGATGTAGTCGCGCACCCCGGTGCCGTCCGGAGTCGGATAATCGGCACCGAACACCTGCAGGGCCGCGAGCCGGCCGACCGCCACCTGACTCACGTACGGCATCAGGTTGTTCGGAATCCCGCCCGGATCCTCCCCGATGAGCCCGCTCGGATGCGCGCCCACCGGATTGAAGTAGCGCAGCAGCACGACACGCCAGCGCCCGTCCGCCGCTCCGAGGTCGCGCAGGATCTCCTCTCCCATGAGCTTGGTGCGGCCGTAGGGATTCGTGGCCGAAGTCGGGAACCCCTCGCCGATCGGCACCGACGCCGGATCCCCATAGACCGTTGCCGACGAACTGAAGACCAGCTTCCGCACCCTGGCCGCATCCATCGCCTGCAACAGGGTGAACAGCCCGCCGAGGTTGTTGTCGTAGTAGTCCAGCGGTTCGCGAACCGACTCGCCCACCGCCTTCTTGGCGGCAAAGTGGATCACCGCGTCGATCGCATGCGCCTGGAACAGCGCATCGAGCGCTGCACGATCGCGCACGTCGGCCTCGACGAAGCCGGCGAGCTTGCGCCCCGCGAGCGCCTCTACGCGCTCGAGTGCGCGCACCGACGAATTCGACAGGTCGTCCACCACCACCACCTCGAACCCGGCGGCGAGCAGCTCGACGCAGGTGTGCGATCCGATATAGCCGGCGCCGCCGGTGACCAGTACCCTCGCCATTCCCTTCCTCACAGATGTTGCACACGGCACGCGAACGAAAAAAAAGGCCGGGTTACCCCGACCTTTCTTGCCGCCGCTCCGGCGTGCGACCTCAGGCCGCTTCCTGCTCCGCCTCGACCGCCTCCGGGCGATCGACGAGCTCGATGATCGCCATCGGCGCATTGTCGCCGTCGCGGAAACCGAACTTCAGGATGCGGGTGTAACCGCCGTTGCGCTCGGCGAAGCGCGGGCCGAGCTCGTCGAACAGCTTGACGACCATCTCGCGATCACGCAGGCGGTCGAAGGCCAGACGACGGTTGGCCAGGCTGGGCTTCTTGCCCAGGGTGATCATCGGCTCCACCACGCGGCGAAGTTCCTTCGCCTTCGGCAGGGTCGTCTTGATCACTTCGTGACGCAGCAGCGAGTTCGCCATATTGCGGAACATCGCCTGACGATGGCTGCTGGTACGATTCAGCTTGCGAAGACCATTGCGGTGACGCATTTCAATTCCTCACTTGACCGGCACCAATCAACCGAGCTTCTCGAGCCCGGCCGGCGGCCAGTTTTCCAGTTTCATCCCCAGGGTCAGCCCGCGAGAGGCCAACACTTCCTTGATCTCGTTGAGCGACTTGCGACCCAGGTTCGGCGTCTTCAGCAGCTCGGTTTCGGTGCGCTGAATCAGGTCACCGATGTAGTAGATGTTCTCGGCCTTGAGGCAGTTGGCCGAGCGCACCGTCAGCTCGAGGTCGTCCACCGGCCGCAACAGCACCGGATCGATCGTCGGCTCGGCAGGCTTGCCCGCCTCGGGCGCAGTGCCTTCCAGCTCCGCGAACACCGACAGCTGATCCATCAGGACGCGCGCCGCATAGCGGATCGCCTCCTCCGGATCCACCGCACCGTTGGTCTCGATGTCGAACACAAGCCGGTCGAGGTCGGTACGCTGTTCCACACGAGCGCTCTCGACCAGATAGCTCACCCGGCGCACCGGACTGAACGAGGCGTCGAGCACCACGCGGCCGATCGCCTTCGACTCCGCATTCGCCGGACGCGCATTGCCTGGAACGTAGCCACGCCCCTGCTCGATGCGGATCTCCATCTCGAGCTTGCCGCCCGGTGCGATATGAGCGAGCACGTGCTCGGGGTTCACGATCTCGACGTCATGGCCGATCTCGATGTCGCCCGCGGTGACCACGCCCTCGCCGGACTTGCTCAGGCGCACGGTCGCATCGCTGCGGCTGTGAAGCTTGAACACCACGCCCTTCAGGTTCAACACCAGGTCTACGATGTCCTCGCGCACGCCATCGAGCGTCGAGTATTCGTGCAGCACGCCTTCGATCGTCACCTCGGTCGCAGCGTGCCCCGGGAGCGACGACAGGAGGATGCGCCGCAGCGCATTCCCCAACGTGTGGCCGAAGCCGCGCTCGAACGGCTCCATCGTCACTCGCGCCTGGACGGGCGAGAGACTCTGGACGTCGATGATGCGCGGTTTCAGCAGTGCATTGCTTTGCATCAGCATTCCCTCAGAACTGGTTGCGAATCACGACTCCCGATTAGCGGGAATAGAGTTCCACCACCAGGCCTTCGTTGATCGTTGCCGGCAGTTCGGCGCGCACCGGATAGGCCTTGAACGTGCCCTTGCCCGCCTTGGCGTCGACTTCGAGCCATTCGGGGAAACCACGCGAGGCGGCCGCTTCCAGCGCAGCCTTGGTGCGCAGATGGCCACGGGCACGCTCGGTCAGCTCGACCACGTCGCCCGGACGGACGATGTACGAGGGGATGTTCACGCGCTTGCCGTTGACCAGCACGCCGTTGTGGCGGACCACCTGGCGCGACTCGGCACGCGAAGCGCCGAAACCCATGCGGTAAGCGACGGAATCCAGGCGGCCTTCCAGCAGCTGCAGCAGGGTTTCGCCGGTCTGGCCGCGACGACGGTCGGCTTCAGCATAGACCTTGCGGAACTGGCGCTCGAGGACGCCGTAGAGGCGGCGGATCTTCTGCTTTTCACGCAGCTGCACGCCATAACCCGACATGCGCTGGCCGGAACGCTGGCCATGCTGGCCAGGCGCGTAGGCGCGGCGCTCGATCGAGCACTTGTCGGTAAAACACTTTTCGCCCTTCAGAAACAGCTTTTCGCCTTCGCGACGGCACTGACGGCACTTGGGATCGAGATTACGAGCCACTTTTCAACTCCTTGTCAGATACGGCGCTTTTTCGGCGGACGGCAGCCGTTGTGCGGGATGGGGGTGATGTCCGTGATGGTGGAGATCTTGATCCCGAGCGCATTGAGCGCGCGCACCGCGGATTCGCGGCCAGGACCGGGGCCCTTGATGCGCACTTCGAGGTTCTTCACGCCGCATTCCTGCGCCACCTTGCCAGCCGCCTCCGCAGCCACCTGGGCGGCGAACGGCGTGCTCTTGCGGGAGCCCTTGAAGCCGGCGCCGCCGGAGGTCGCCCACGACAGCGCGTTGCCCTGGCGGTCGGTGATGGTGATGATGGTGTTGTTGAAGCTAGCGTGAACGTGCGCAATACCTTCGGCGACGTTCTTCTTGACCTTCTTCCGGACCTTCGTTGCAGTCTTAGCCATTATCGGTTCCTATCACTTCTTGCCGGCAATCGCCTTGCGCGGTCCCTTGCGGGTGCGGGCGTTGGTGCGGGTGCGCTGTCCGCGCATCGGCAGGCCGCGGCGATGACGAACGCCGCGGTAGCAACCGAGGTCCATCAGACGCTTGATGTTCATGGTAACTTCACGACGCAGGTCGCCTTCGACGACGAAGCGACCGACTTCGTCGCGCAGCTTCTCCATGTCGGACTCGGTCAGATCCTTGATCTTCCTCGAGCGCACGATGCCGGCAGCGTCGCAAATCTTCTGAGCACGCGAACGGCCGATCCCATAGATGGCGGTCAGCGCGATCTCGGCATGCTTGTGATTGGGAATGTTTACCCCAGCAATACGGGCCATCCGTCTACCCCAAAACGCGAAACATTAAATTTTAATCGCTAAGGTTGATCTAATCAACCCTGGCGCTGCTTGTGCCGCGGATCGGTGCAGATGACGCGCACCACGCCCTTGCGGCGAATGATCTTGCAGTTGCGGCAGATCCGCTTGACTGAAGCCTGGACTCTCATGTTCTTGCTCCTGTTTCTCTAATTCTTCACTTGGTCCGGAACACGATCCGGCCCTTGCTCAAATCGTAAGGGGTGAGCTGCACAGTGACCTTGTCACCCGGGAGGATCCGGATGTAGTGCATGCGCATCTTCCCGGAGATGTAGCCGAGGATCATGTGGCCGTTCTCCAGCCTGACCCTGAACGTCGCGTTGGGGAGGTTCTCGGTGACCTCGCCCTGCATCTCGATAACGTCTTCCTTCGACATCGATTACCGGATCGGCAGACCCGCCCCCTTGAAATTCGCTTTCTTCAAAAGGCTTTCGTACTGATGCGACATCACGTAGGCCTGCACCTGCGACATGAAGTCCATCGTCACCACGACGATGATCAGCAGCGAGGTCCCGCCGAAGTAGAACGGCACGTTCCACTTGAGGATGAGGAACTCCGGCAGCAGACACACCAGCGTGATGTAGACCGCGCCGGCCAGAGTCAGCCGAGTGAGGATCTTGTCGATGTAGCGCGCGGTCTGGTCACCGGGCCGGATGCCCGGCACGAAGGCACCGCTCTTCTTCAGGTTGTCTGCCGTCTCACGCGCATTGAAGACCAGCGCGGTATAGAAGAAGCAGAAGAAGATGATGGCCAGCGCATACAACATCACATAGATCGGCTGCCCGGGCGACAGCGTGGCCGACAGGTCACGCAGCCAGTACATCCCTTCCGAAGAACCGAACCACTGCCCCAGCGTCGCCGGAAACAGGATGATGCTCGAGGCAAAGATCGGTGGGATGACGCCCGCCATGTTCAGCTTCAGCGGCAGATGGGAACTCTGACCCCCATACACCTTGTTGCCGACCTGGCGCTTGGCGTAATTCACCAGAATCTTGCGCTGCCCCCGCTCCACGAACACCACGAACGCGGTCACCAGCACGACCAGCACGCAGATCAAGAGCGCTGTGAAGGGGTGCATCGCACCAGTCCGCACAAGTTCGAACAGCCCGCCGATCGAGCTCGGCAGACCGGCCACGATACCGGCGAAGATGATGATCGAAATGCCGTTGCCCACACCCCGCTCGGTGATCTGCTCGCCCAGCCACATCAGGAACATCGTGCCCGTCACCAACGTGGACACCGTCACCACACGGAACATCACACCAGGATCGAGCACCAGACCGGACTGCCCTTCCAGTGCGATGGCCATGCCCAGCGACTGCGCGAGCGCAAGCGCCAGGGTGCCGTAGCGGGTGTACTGCGTGATCTTGCGCCGCCCGGCCTCGCCTTCCTTCTTGAGCGCCTCCAGGGAGGGCACGGCGACCGTCATCAACTGCATGATGATCGACGCCGAGATGTACGGCATGATGCCGAGCGCGAAGATCGTGAAGCGCGACAGCGCACCACCCGAGAACAGGTTGAACACACCGAGAATCCCGCCGGCCTGCGACTGGAACATCTCGGACAAGCGCTCGGGATCGATCCCGGGGACCGGGATGTGCGCGCCGAGTCGATAAACGATCAGCGCGCCCATCAGGAACAGCAGGCGCCTTTTCAGGTCGCCGAACTTCCCGGGATTGCCCAGCGTGGCAGCAGGAGTGGCCACAGTCTTACCCTTGTTACTCGTCCGCGACCGAACCGCCGGCCGCTTCGATCGCCGCACGGGCGCCCGCGGTGGCGCCGACGCCGCGCAGGGTGACCTTGCGCGAGATCTCGCCCGACAGCACGACCTTGGCGGACAGTGCGTTGGCGGCGACCACGCCGGCCTGCTTGAGCACCAGCAGATCGATCTCGTCGACCGGGAGGCCGGCGAGTTCCGACAGGCGAACCTCGACGTTGCGCGCCGCCGTCAGCGACACGAAGCCGCGCTTCGGCAGACGGCGCTGGAGCGGCATCTGACCGCCTTCGAAACCGACCTTGTGGAAACCGCCGGCGCGGGACTTCTGACCCTTGTGGCCGCGGCCGCAGGTCTTGCCCAGGCCGCTGCCGATGCCGCGACCGACACGCTTTGCAGCGCGCTTGGAACCCTCGGCGGGCTTGATGGTATTCAGACGCATATCAACCCTCACACTTAACGAGGAAGCGGACCGCGTTGACCATGCCGCGCACCTCCGGGGTGTCGGCGAGCTCAACCGTGTGGTTCAGTCGGCGCAGCCCCAGCCCGCGCACGGTGGCGCGGTGCTGTTGCTTGGTGCCGATCGTGCTTCTGACGAGCGTAACCTTGATTTTCTTGTCGGACATCACTTACCCCATGATCTCTTCGACGGACTTGCCGCGCTTGGCAGCGACTTCCGACGGGGTGTTGATCGCCATCAGACCGTTGATCGTGGCGCGTACGACGTTGTACGGGTTGGCCGAACCGATGCACTTGCAGATGATGTCGGTCACGCCCATCACCTCGAACACGGCACGCATCGGACCGCCGGCGATGATGCCGGTACCGGCCGGAGCCGGCTGCATCAGCACTTGCGCAGCGCCATGCTTGCCCATCACGGTGTGATGAAGAGTACCGTCGCGCAGAGCGACCTTGCGCAGCTTGCGACGGGCTTCGTCCATCGCCTTCTGCACCGCAACCGGCACTTCGCGCGATTTGCCCTTGCCCATGCCGATGCCGCCGTCGCCATCGCCGACCACGGTCAGCGCGGCGAAACCGAGAATACGACCACCCTTCACGACCTTGGTCACGCGATTGATCGCGACCATTTTCTCGCGAAGGCCGTCGTCGCGCTCCTCGGAGGCCTGCGCGCGTTTGTTTTGCTGCTTAGCCATTCGAATCCTCGCTTAGAACTTAAGACCGCCTTCGCGGGCAGCCTCGGCCAGCGCCTTGACGCGACCGTGGAACAGGAAACCGGAGCGATCGAAAGCGACCTGCTCGATGCCCGCAGCCTTGGCGCGCTCGGCGATCAGCTTGCCGACCACTTCGGCCGCAGCCTTGTTGCCGCCGTTGCCCACCTGGGTGCGCACATCCGGCTCGACCGTCGAGGCCGCAGCGAGAACGCGCGAGCCGCAACCCGAGATCACCTGGGCGTAGATGTGGCAGTTGGAACGGAACACAGTGAGGCGCACCGCCTTGAGCTCCGCGATCTTGGCGCGAGTTTTGCGCGCACGGCGAAGACGAGTTTCTTTCTTGTCCATGACGAACCGCCTTACTTCTTCTTGGTTTCCTTGAGCACCACCACCTCGTCCGCGTAGCGGACGCCCTTGCCCTTGTAGGGTTCGGGAGAGCGGTAGGCCCGCACCTCGGCTGCGACCTGGCCGACCTGTTGCTTGTCGATGCCCTTGATCACGACTTCGGTCTGGGTGGGCGTCTCAACCTTCACACCGGCGGGCATCTGATGCACCACCGGGTGAGAGAAGCCCAGCGAAAGATTCAGCTTGTCACCC
>NZ_MBFM01000004.1:186295-200680 GCF_001696715.1 Thauera phenolivorans
ACGGTCAGCGCGGCGAAACCGAGAATACGACCACCCTTCACGACCTTGGTCACGCGATTGATCGCGACCATTTTCTCGCGAAGGCCGTCGTCGCGCTCCTCGGAGGCCTGCGCGCGTTTGTTTTGCTGCTTAGCCATTCGAATCCTCGCTTAGAACTTAAGACCGCCTTCGCGGGCAGCCTCGGCCAGCGCCTTGACGCGACCGTGGAACAGGAAACCGGAGCGATCGAAAGCGACCTGCTCGATGCCCGCAGCCTTGGCGCGCTCGGCGATCAGCTTGCCGACCACTTCGGCCGCAGCCTTGTTGCCGCCGTTGCCCACCTGGGTGCGCACATCCGGCTCGACCGTCGAGGCCGCAGCGAGAACGCGCGAGCCGCAACCCGAGATCACCTGGGCGTAGATGTGGCAGTTGGAACGGAACACAGTGAGGCGCACCGCCTTGAGCTCCGCGATCTTGGCGCGAGTTTTGCGCGCACGGCGAAGACGAGTTTCTTTCTTGTCCATGACGAACCGCCTTACTTCTTCTTGGTTTCCTTGAGCACCACCACCTCGTCCGCGTAGCGGACGCCCTTGCCCTTGTAGGGTTCGGGAGAGCGGTAGGCCCGCACCTCGGCTGCGACCTGGCCGACCTGTTGCTTGTCGATGCCCTTGATCACGACTTCGGTCTGGGTGGGCGTCTCAACCTTCACACCGGCGGGCATCTGATGCACCACCGGGTGAGAGAAGCCCAGCGAAAGATTCAGCTTGTCACCCTGCGCTTGCGCACGGTAGCCCACGCCCACCAGGTTCAGCTTGCGCTCGAACCCCTTGGAGACGCCGGTGACCATGTTGTTCAGCAGCGCACGCACGGTGCCCGACATCGCGTTGGCGTTGACCGCGCCTTCACGTGCCTTGCACACGAGGGTATCGCCGTCGCGCTCCACGGTGACCGCGTCGCTCAGGGGCTGACGCATCGCGCCCAGCGGTCCCTTGACCGCAACTTC
The DNA here is from genome assembly GCF_001696715.1 of Thauera phenolivorans. Lineage (GTDB taxonomy): Bacteria > Pseudomonadota > Gammaproteobacteria > Burkholderiales > Rhodocyclaceae > Thauera > Thauera phenolivorans. The sequence continues at coordinate 187,278 of NZ_MBFM01000004.1, forward strand.
GGTCTCGGAGATGACGATGTCGACACCCGCCGGGATCGCGATCGGATTCTTTGCTACACGAGACATTGCAATCCCCCTCACGCGACCAGGCAGATGACTTCGCCACCGACGCGGCCGGCACGGGCTGCGCGATCGGTCATCACGCCGCGCGGCGTCGACACGATGGCAACACCCAGCCCGTTCATCACGCGCGGCAGGTCATCACTACCCTTGTACACACGGAGGCCGGGGCGACTGACGCGCTCGATGCGCTCAATCACGGGGCGGCCGGCGTAGTACTTCAGCGCGACGTCGAGAGCGGGCTTGCCACCCTCTTCACGCACCGAAAATCCATCGATATAGCCTTCGTCCTGCAGCACCTTCGCAATTGCGACCTTGAGCTTGGACGAAGGCATGCTGACGCTCGCCTTCTGGGCCTGTTGGCCGTTGCGGATGCGAGTCAGCATGTCGGCGATCGGATCGGACATACTCATATTCGAATTCTCCTTACCAGCTCGCCTTGGTCATGCCAGGCACTTCACCGCGAAACGCCATTTCGCGCAGTTTGTTGCGGCACAGACCGAATTTGCGGAAGACGCCACGCGGACGGCCCGTCAGACTGCAGCGGTTGCGCTGGCGAGTCGGATTGGCATTGCGCGGCAGTTGCTGAAGCGCCAGACGCGCACTCATGCGCTCTTCGTCCGACAGCGTGGTGTCATTGACCTGCGCAACGAGCGCGGCGCGCTTGGCGGCATACTTGTCGGCCAGCTTGCGACGCTTCTCTTCGCGGTTGATCAGAGCGAGTTTCGCCATATCACCCTCAATTCTTGAACGGGAACTTGAACGCACCGAGCAGGGCCCGGGCTTCAGCGTCGGTCTTGGCCGTCGTCGTGATGGAGATGTTCATCCCGCGGAGCGCGTCGATCTTGTCGTACTCGATTTCCGGGAAGATGATCTGCTCTTTCACGCCGAGGTTGTAATTGCCACGACCATCGAAGCCCTTGGAGGCGATCCCGCGGAAGTCGCGCACGCGCGGCAGGGCGATGGTGATCAGGCGGTCCAGGAACTCGAACATGCGCGGACCGCGCAGCGTGACCATGCAGCCGATCGGATAGCCGTCACGAATCTTGAAGCCGGCGATCGACTTGCGAGCCTTCGTCGTCACGGGCTTCTGACCGGCGATCTTGGTCATGTCGCCGAGCGCATTCTCGAGAATCTTCTTGTCGCCGACAGCCTCACCGACACCCATGTTGAGGGTGATCTTGGTGATGCGCGGCACTTCCATCACGGACTTGTAGCCGAACTGCTTCTGCAGCTCGGGGGCCACGACGTCCTTGTAAACTTCTTTCAAGCGAGCCATCGTCACTCCTTAGGCGTCCAGCAGCTCGCCGTTCGACTTGAAGAAGCGGACCTTGCGGCCGTCCTCAAGCACCTTGATCCCGACGCGATCACCCATCTGGGTCGCGGGATTGAACAGCGCGATGTTCGAAACATGGATCGGCATGTCCTTCTCGACGATGCCGCCCACCTCACCCTTCATCGGGTTCGGACGCACGTGCTTCTTCGCCCGATTGACACCCTCGACCACGACGTACTCGGCGTCGACGCGGCGCAGGACGGTACCGCGGCGACCGCGATCCTTGCCGGTCGTAACGACCACTTCGTCACCTTTACGGATCTTGTTCATCTCTGTGCGACTCCTCAGAGCACTTCGGGCGCCAGCGAGACGATCTTCATGAACCGCTCGGTGCGCAGCTCACGCGTGACCGGCCCGAAGATGCGGGTACCGATGGGCTCGAGCTTGTTGTTCAGGAGCACGGCCGCGTTGTTGTCGAACTTGACCAGCGAGCCGTCGGGACGACGAACGCCCTTGGCGGTACGAACCACCACGGCGTTGTAGACATCACCCTTCTTGACGCGACCACGCGGCGCGGCATCCTTGACGGTGACCTTGATGATGTCGCCCACGCCGGCATAACGGCGCTTCGACCCACCCAGGACCTTGATGCACATCACCGAGCGCGCGCCGGTATTGTCGGCGACGTCCAGTTTGGACTGCATTTGAATCATGAATTTATCTCCAACTTAACCCGCTTTGCGGTCAGTCTTGGAACCCGTCAGGGATAGGTTGCCCCGAGCGAGCCCCGGAGCAAAGAGGCAAAAGTATAACAGCCTGGCACGTTAGTGCCAAGCTGTTTTCACGAAAAACTACCAGAACCTGCGATCAGATGACGCGGGCCTGTTCCACCACCTTCGCCACGCGCCAGCTCTTGGTGCGCGACATCGGACGGCATTCCTCGATCTCGACGAGATCGCCATCCTTGGCCGTGTTGTCCTCGTTGTGCGCGTGGTACTTGGCCGAGCGGGTGATGTACTTGCCGTAGAGCGGATGCTTGACCCGGCTCTCGACCAGAACGGTAACCGTCTTGTCCATCTTGTCGCTCACCACACGCCCGACCAGGGCGCGACGAACTTTCTGATCCTGCTCGCTCATTGCTGACCCGCCTTCTCGCGCAGAATGGTGCGCACGCGTGCGATGTCGCGACGAACCTTTCCGATTTGACTCGTGTTGCCGAGCTGCTGCGTCGCAAGCTGCATGCGCAGCGAGAACTGCGCCTTCAGCAACTCAAGCAACTCCTGATCCAACTCACTCGCACTCTTCGCGCGGAGTTCACTAGCTTTCATACTCAACCCCCAATATGGCGGGTCACGAACACGGTCTCGAGCGGAAGCTTCGCGGCGGCGAGCCGGAAAGCTTCACGGGCGAGCGCTTCATCGACGCCGTCCATTTCGTAGAGCACCTTGCCCGGCTGGATCTCTGCGACCCAGTACTCGGGATTGCCCTTGCCGTTACCCATCCGCACTTCAGCCGGCTTCTTCGAGATCGGCTTGTCCGGGAAAATCCGGATCCAGATGCGGCCACCGCGCTTGATGTGACGCGTCATGGCACGACGAGCGGATTCGATCTGGCGAGCGGTGAGACGGCCGCGGCCGACCGCCTTCAGACCGTACTCGCCGAAGCTGACCTTGGCACCGCGCGTCGCGAGCCCGGTGTTGCGGCCCTTCTGCTCCTTACGATACTTCCTTCTAGTCGGCTGCAGCATCATTCACTCCTGCTTTCTTCTTGCCGGCCTTCGCCGCGGCGAGCCGGACGACGGCCGGGACGACCCTCGCCGTCACGCGGTGCGCCGCGACGACCGCGACGGTTGTCGGCTTCGGGCTCAGCTGCAACCGGACGCTCGTTGCGACCCAGCATGTCACCCTTGAACACCCAGACCTTGATACCGATGATCCCGTACGTCGTCTGCGCCTCGGCAACACCGTAATCGATGTTCGCCCGCAGGGTGTGCAGCGGCACGCGACCTTCGCGATACCACTCGGTACGCGCAATCTCGGCACCGTTCAGGCGGCCCGAGCTCATGATCTTGATGCCCTGGGCACCCAGACGCATCGCGTTCTGCATCGCACGCTTCATCGCGCGACGGAACATGATCCGCTTTTCAAGCTGCTGCGCGATCGAATCGGCGATCAGCTTGGCATCGACTTCGGGCTTGCGCACTTCCTCGATGTTCACGTGCACCGGCACGCGCACGATCTTCTGCAGCTCGCGCTTGAGGGACTCGATGTCCTCGCCCTTCTTGCCGATGACGACGCCGGGACGGGCGCTGAACAGGGTGATGCGGGCGTTCTTGGCCGGACGCTCGATGATCACGCGCGAGATCGAGGCGTGCGCGAGGCGCTTCTTGAGGAACTCGCGAACCTTCAGATCCTCGTGCAGCATCGTCGCGAACTCGCGGCTGGGCGCGAACCAACGCGACGACCAATCACGCGTGACGGCGAGACGGAAGCCGGTGGGATGAATTTTCTGACCCATTTCTACTCCTTACTCGCCAACGGACACGAAGATGTGGCAGGTGGGCTTGTGGATGCGGTTGCCACGACCCTTCGCCCGCGCGGTGAAGCGCTTGAGCGTCATGCCTTCTTCGACGTGAATGGTCTTCACCTTCAGGGTGTCGATATCGGCGCCGTCGTTGTGCTCGGCGTTCGCGATCGCGGACTCGACCACCTTGCGGACGATCTTCGCGCCCTTCTTGGGCGAGAAGGCCAGGATGTTGAGCGCCTGCTCGACCGGCTTGCCGCGCACCTGATCGGCGATCAGGCGGCCTTTCTGGGCCGACAGGCGAACACCACGGAGAATTGCTTTGGTTTCCATGATGCCTCCTTAGCGCTTGGCCTTCTTGCTGGCGGCGTGACCCTTGAAGGTCCGCGTCAGCGCGAATTCACCAAGCTTGTGACCGACCATGTTCTCGGTCACGTACACCGGAATGTGCTGACGGCCGTTATGGACCGCGATCGTCAGACCGACGAAGTCCGGCAGCACGGTGGAGCGGCGCGACCAGGTCTTGACCGGGCGCTTGTCGTTGCTTGCCCGCACGGCGTCGATCCTTTTCAGGAGATGCGCGTCGATGAACGGGCCTTTCTTGATAGAGCGTGCCATCTGTTACCCCTTAACGCTTGTGCCGACGCTGCACGATCATGTTGTCCGTGCGCTTGTTGCGACGGGTGCGGAAGCCCTTGCTCGGCGTACCCCACGGACTGACCGGCTCGCGCGCCTCGCCGGTGCGACCTTCGCCGCCGCCGTGCGGGTGATCGACCGGGTTCATCGCGACGCCGCGAACGGTCGGACGGATGCCGCGCCAGCGGTTCGCACCGGCCTTGCCGATCTTGCGCAGGCCATGCTCGCCGTTGCCGACCTCGCCGATGGTGGCGCGGCACTCGACGTGCACCCGGCGGATTTCGCCGGAGCGCAGGCGGAGCTGAGCGTAGGAGCCTTCGCGCGCCAGCAGCTGGACCGAGGTACCGGCGGCGCGCGCGATCTGCGCACCCTTGCCCGGCATCATCTCGATGCAGTGGATGGTCGAGCCGACCGGAATGTTGCGGATCGGCAGGGCGTTGCCCGCCTTGATCGGCGCTTCCGAGCCGCTGATCACCTGCGCACCGACCTCGAGGCCGCGCGGCGCGATGATGTAGCGGCGCTCGCCGTCGGCGTAGCACAGCAGCGCCAGGTGGGCAGAGCGGTTCGGGTCGTACTCGATGCGCTCGACCTTCGCCGGGATACCGTCCTTATTGCGACGGAAATCGACCAGGCGGTAGTGCTGCTTGTGACCGCCGCCCTGGTGACGCACGGTGATGCGGCCGTGATTGTTGCGACCAGCGTTCTTCGACTTCTTCTCGACCAGCGAAGCGACCGGACGGCCCTTGTACAGGTCGGGACTCACCACCTTGACCTGGGCGCGACGGCCGGCCGAGGTGGGCTTAACTTTTACCAGTGCCATGACTTATCACTCCCCAGCCGCAAAGTTGATTTCCTGGCCGGGCTTGAGGCAGACGAACGCCTTCTTCCAGTCCTTGCGACGACCCATGCCGCGGCCGAAGCGCTTGACCTTGCCCTTCACGTTCGCGACCTGCACGGACTCGACCTCGACCTTGAACAGCAGCTCAACGGCCGCCTTCACTTCGGGCTTGGTCGCATCGGGGGCGACGCGGAACACAACCTGTTCGTTCTTGTCGGCGATGAAAGTCGCCTTTTCCGAGATCTGCGGGGCGAGCAGCACCTGCAGCAGACGCTCCTGAGTGTACGCGCTCATTGCCACGCTTCCTCCATCTTCGCCAGCGCACCCTTGGTGACGAGCACCTGGGGGAAGCGGACCAGCGACACCGGATCGGCCTCCTGCACGTCAAGCACCAGCACGTTGTGCAGGTTGCGCGACGACAGGAAGAGGTTCTCGTCCAGCTCGTGAGTGATCACCAGCACCGAATCCAGCCCCATGCCCTTGAGCTTCTGCGCAAGCAGGCGGGTCTTCGGCGCATCGACGCTCAGATCCTCGATCACCGAGATGCGACCTTCACGGGCGAGCTGCGACAGAATCGTCGCCACGCCGGCGCGGTACATCTTGCGGTTGACCTTCTGACTGAAGTTCTCGTCGGGCTTGTTCGGGAAGATCTTGCCGCCCCCACGCCACAGCGGGCTCGACGCCATACCGGCACGAGCGTTGCCCGTGCCCTTCTGGCGGAACGGCTTGCGGGTGGACTTGGCCACCTCGGAGCGGCCCTTCTGGGCACGGTTGCCGGAGCGGGCGTTCGCCAGATAGGCGGTAACGACCTGATGCACCAGCGCTTCGTTGTAATCTCGACCGAAGAGCACGTCGGACGCCTGCAGCGTCGACGCGGACTGCCCCTGGTCGTTCAAGAGTTTCAGTTCCATTGCGCCTTCGCTCCTTACGCCTTGACCGCCGGACGGACGATCACGTCGCCGCCCTTGGCACCGGGGACGGCACCCTTGAGCAGAAGCAGCTGACGCTCGACGTCCACGCGCACCACTTCCAGACCCTGGACGGTACGTTGCACGGCGCCGTACTGGCCCGCCATCTTCTTGCCCGGGAACACACGACCCGGATCCTGCGCCATGCCGATCGAACCGGCAGAGTTGTGCGAGATCGAGTTACCGTGCGAAGCGCGCTGCGACGAGAAGTTGTGACGCTTGATCGCGCCAGAAAACCCCTTACCGATCGTGGTGCCGGTGACGTCGACGCTCTGACCCGCAGCGAAGAGATCGACACCGACAACGTCGCCAGCCTTCAGGCTCGCGAGCTGCTCGGCATCGACACGGAATTCCTTGAAACCACGGCAGGGCTCGACGCCAGCCTGCGCGAGATGCCCCGACACCGACCGCGTGATGCGGCTGGCACGGCGCTTGCCGAAAGCGACCTGGACCGCGGCATAGCCGTCGGTTTCGGTCGTCTTGATCTGGGACACACGGTTGTCGGACACGTCAAGCACCGTCACCGGGATGGACCTGCCATCCTCGGTGAAGATGCGAGTCATGCCAACCTTGCGCCCAACAAGGCCTAGACTCATTTTCTTCTCCTGAATCCCGGTTGCGATTGACCGGGGGTCATACGAACAATTGCGCCAAAAAGCACAAGGGCCGGATTATACCGGCCCTTCTCAGCCTACCGCAAGCGCTGAATCTTACTGCAGCTTGATTTCCACATCCACGCCGGCCGGCAGATCGAGCTTCATCAGTGCGTCGACGGTCTTGTCGGTCGGGTCGATGATGTCCATCAGGCGCTGGTGGGTGCGGATTTCCATCTGGTCGCGCGACGACTTGTTCACGTGCGGCGAGCGCAGCAGGTCGAAACGCTCGATCCGCGTCGGCAGCGGGACCGGGCCACGAACCACGGCGCCGGTGCGCTTGGCGGTCTCGACGATCTCGAGCGCCGACTGGTCGATCAGGCGATAGTCGAAGGCTTTCAGACGGATGCGGATCTTCTGGTTCTGCATGGCTATTCCTAAAGAGCGAAAAGAGCGAACGGGCGGAACCTCATGGCTCCACCCCGGATGGAGCTATTACTCGATGATCTTGGCGACGACGCCGGCGCCGACGGTGCGGCCGCCTTCGCGGATCGCGAAACGCAGGCCTTCTTCCATGGCGATCGGAGCGATCAGCTTCACCGTCATCGACACGTTGTCGCCCGGCATCACCATCTCGACGCCTTCCGGCAGCGAGATCGAACCGGTCACGTCGGTGGTACGGAAGTAGAACTGCGGACGATAGTTGTTGAAGAACGGGGTGTGACGACCACCCTCTTCCTTCGACAGCACGTACACCTCGCCGGTGAAGTGGGTGTGCGGCTTGATCGAACCCGGCTTGACCAGCACCTGGCCGCGCTCCACGTCCTCACGCTTGGTGCCGCGCAGCAGCACGCCGACGTTGTCGCCCGCCTGACCCTGGTCCAGCAGCTTGCGGAACATTTCCACGCCGGTGCAGGTGGTCTTGACGGTGTCCTTGATGCCGACGATCTCGAGTTCGTCGCCAACCTTGACGATGCCGCGCTCGACCCGACCGGTCACCACGGTGCCGCGACCCGAGATCGAGAACACGTCCTCGATCGGCAGCAGGAAGGGCTTGTCGATCGCACGCTCGGGAGTCGGGATGTAGGAGTCCAGCGCCGCGGCCAGCTCCAGGATCGCCGGCTCGCCGATCGGCGACTGGTCGCCCTCGAGCGCCTTCAGCGCCGAACCCTTGACGATCGGCACGTCGTCGCCCGGGAAGTCGTACTTGGAGAGCAGCTCGCGCACTTCCATCTCGACCAGCTCGAGCAGTTCCTCGTCGTCGACCATGTCGCACTTGTTCAGGAAGACGATGATGTAGGGCACGCCCACCTGACGCGCCAGCAGGATGTGCTCGCGGGTCTGGGGCATCGGGCCGTCAGCGGCCGAGCACACCAGGATCGCGCCGTCCATCTGCGCCGCACCGGTGATCATGTTCTTGACGTAGTCGGCGTGACCCGGGCAGTCGACGTGCGCATAGTGGCGGCTCTCGGTCTCGTACTCGACGTGCGAGGTGTTGATCGTGATGCCGCGCGCCTTCTCTTCCGGGGCGCTGTCGATCGCGTCGTAGCCCTTCGCCTCGCCGCCGAACTTCTTCGACAGGATCGTGGTGATCGCGGCCGTCAGCGTGGTCTTGCCGTGGTCAACGTGACCGATCGTACCGACGTTTACGTGCGGCTTGGTCCGCTCGAACTTACCCTTAGCCATATTCGCTAATCCTCGTAGATAGACTTGACTTACTTGCGATTGCTGATCACAGCTTCGGCCACGCTCTTCGGGGCCTCCGCATAGTGCTTGAATTCCATCGAGTACGACGCACGACCCTGAGTCAGCGAACGCAGCTGCGTAGCGTAACCGAACATCTCGGCCAGCGGCACCTCCGCCTTCACTTCCTTCATGCCGCCCGGCAGGTCGTCCATGCCCTGGACGATGCCGCGACGACCCGAGAGGTCGCCCATGACGTTACCCATGTAGTCTTCCGGGGTCTCGACGACCACTGCCATCATCGGCTCGAGCAGCACCGGGCTGGCGCGGCGCATCGCTTCCTTGAACGCCATCGAGCCGGCCATCTTGAACGCGTTCTCGTTCGAGTCGACGTCGTGGTACGAACCGAATTGCAGCGTGACCTTGACGTCGACCACCGGGAAGCCGGCGAGGATACCGCTGTTCAGGGTGTCCTGAATGCCCTTGTCGACCGCCGGGATGTACTCGCGCGGCACCACGCCGCCCTTGATCGCATCGACGAACTCGTAGCCCTTGCCCTGTTCGGCCGGCTCGAGGTTGATGACGACGTGGCCATACTGGCCGCGACCACCCGACTGCTTGACGAACTTGCCTTCAACGTCGTTGGCAACCTTGCGGATCGTCTCGCGGTACGCGACCTGCGGAGCGCCCACGTTGGCATCGACGTTGAACTCGCGCCTCATCCGGTCGACGATGATCTCGAGGTGCAGTTCGCCCATGCCCGAGATGATCGTCTGACCCGACTCCTCGTCGGTACGCACGCGGAAGGAGGGATCCTCGGCAGCCAGGCGGCTGAGCGCAATACCCATCTTTTCCTGGTCGCTCTTCGTCTTCGGCTCGACCGCGACGTGGATCACCGGATCGGGGAACACCATGCGCTCAAGGATGACCGGCGCGCTCAGGTCGCACAGGGTTTCGCCGGTGGTCACGTCCTTCAGACCCACCACCGCGGCGATGTCGCCCGCGAGCACTTCCTTGATCTCCAGGCGGTCATTCGCGTGCATCTGCAGCAGGCGGCCGATGCGCTCCTTCTTGCCCTTGATCGAGTTGAGCACGGTGGAGCCGGACTCGAGCACGCCCGAATAGACGCGAATGAAGGTCAGCTGCCCAACGAAGGGGTCGGTCATCAGCTTGAATGCAAGCGCCGAGAACTTCTCGTCGTCCCGCGCGTGGCGCAGCACTTCCTTCTCGTCGTCGTCGATGCCCGCAACCGGCGGAATGTCGATCGGCGACGGCAGGTACTGGATGACCGCGTCGAGCATGCGCTGCACGCCCTTGTTCTTGAACGCGGTACCGCAGAGCATCGGCTGGATCTCGCACGCGAGGGTACGCGCGCGCAGGCCGGCGACGATCTCTTCCTTGGAAAGGTCGCCCTCTTCCAGGTACTTGTTCATCAGCTCTTCATTTGCCTCGGCGGCGGCCTCGACCATGTTCGAGCGCCACTCCTCGGCGACGCCGACGAGCTCAGCCGGGATCTCGCCGTATTCGAACTTCATGCCCTGCGAGGCCTCGTCCCACAGGACCGCCTTCATCTCGAGCAGATCGACGACGCCGGCGAACTTATCCTCGGCGCCGATCGGCACCACCACCGGCACCGGGTTCGCCTTCAGGCGCGTCTTCATCTGCTCGACGACCTTGAAGAAGTTCGCGCCGGAACGGTCCATCTTGTTCACGAAGGCGAGACGCGGGACCTTGTACTTGGTCGCCTGACGCCACACGGTCTCGGACTGCGGCTGCACGCCGCCGACCGCGCAGTAGACCATGCACGCACCGTCGAGCACCCGCATCGAGCGCTCGACCTCGATCGTGAAGTCGACGTGCCCCGGGGTGTCGATGATGTTGAAGCGGTGCTCCGGATAGGACTGATCCATGCCCTTCCAGAAGCAGGTCACCGCCGCGGAGGTGATCGTGATGCCACGCTCCTGCTCCTGCGCCATCCAGTCGGTCGTCGCCGCGCCATCGTGCACTTCGCCGAGCTTGTGGCTCATGCCGGTGTAGAAAAGAATGCGCTCGGTCGTAGTCGTTTTGCCGGCGTCGATGTGAGCGGAAATACCGATGTTGCGGTAACGCTCGATAGGAGTCTTGCGAGCCACGTTGTACCTGCCTTCAGTCGCTCCCGCTTATGCAGCAGGAATAAGAAATTTGCCTTGGAAAAACAAACGAGCCCTTCTCAGGGCTCGATGTACTACCGTTCCGGAAGATCAGAAACGGTAGTGCGAGAAGGCCTTGTTGGCCTCTGCCATCCGGTGCACTTCCTCGCGCTTCTTCATCGCCGAACCGCGGCCTTCGGCGGCCTCGAGCAGTTCGCCGGCGAGGCGCTGGGCCATCGACTTCTCGGCACGCTTGCGGGCGGCCTCGCGCAGCCAGCGCATCGACAGCGCCATGCGGCGCGACGGACGCACTTCGACCGGCACCTGGTAGTTGGCACCACCGACGCGACGGCTCTTGACCTCGACCACCGGCTTCACGTTGGCGATCGCCGCCGAGAAGACCTCGAGCGGATCCTTGTTGGCCTTGGTCGTGATATGGGAGAACGCACCATAGACGATGCGTTCGGCGACGGACTTCTTGCCCGCCTGCATGATCACGTTGATGAACTTGGAAACGTCCTGCGAACCGAACTTCGGATCCGGCAGGACTTCGCGCTTGGGTACTTCACGACGACGCGGCATAACAACCTCTCGCTAATATTCTGGGGCCGACAATCAGGCTTTCTTCGGACGCTTCGCGCCGTACTTGGAGCGCGACTGCTTGCGGTTCTTGACGCCCTGAAGGTCGAGCGAGCCGCGGACGATGTGGTAACGCACACCCGGCAGATCCTTCACACGACCGCCACGAATCAGGACGACGGAGTGCTCCTGCAGGTTGTGGCCTTCACCACCGATGTAGGAAATGACCTCGAAGCCGTTGGTCAGGCGCACCTTGGCGACCTTCCGCAGCGCGGAGTTCGGCTTCTTCGGGGTGGTCGTATACACGCGGGTGCAGACGCCACGCTTCTGCGGGCAAGCTTCCAGGGCGGGCACGTTGTTCTTGACGGCTTCACTCTGGCGCGGCTTGCGGACAAGCTGATTGATTGTTGGCATGCTTGAGAATTTCCCAAAAAACCGAGGCAGCCCGCCATGGGCCGCCTCGGGCGGTTTATTCCGGCTGCGACCGACTGCGATTGGTCAGTCTACAAAAAGAGGCCGGAGTTTAGTCCGAGAGCGACGGAGAAGTCAACTCGCTTCGATGTCCTGCTGCGACTCCACGGTTTCGACCGGCGCCCAGGCGTGGCCCGGGCCCAGATCCTCGCCCGCCGCCTGCGCGCGCCGGGCGCGGTGGTACGCGAGGCCGGTGCCCGCCGGAATCAGGCGGCCGACGATGACGTTTTCCTTCAGCCCGCGCAGCTCGTCGCGCTTGCCCATGATCGCCGCCTCGGTGAGGACGCGGGTGGTCTCCTGGAAGGAGGCCGCGGAAATGAAGGAGTCGGTCGACAGCGAGGCCTTGGTGATGCCGAGCAGCACGTTCTCGTACTGCGCCGGCAGCTTGCCTTCGGCGTCGATGCGGTCGTTCTCGTCGAGCACCTCGGAGCGCTCCACCTGTTCCTCGCGGATGAAGCGGGTGTTGCCCGAGTCGGTGATGACCACGCGACGCAGCATCTGGCGGACGATCACCTCGATGTGCTTGTCGTTGATCTTCACGCCCTGCAGACGATAGACGTCCTGCACCTCGTCGATGATGTACTGGGCGAGCGCGCTGACCCCCTGCAGACGCAGGATGTCGTGCGGATCGGCCGGACCGTCGACGATCAGCTCGCCCTTGTTGACCACTTGGCCGTCGTGGACCATGAGGTGCTTGTCCTTCGGGATCAGGAACTCGTGCGCGATGCCGTCGGGCTCGGTGATGACCAGGCGCTGCTTGCCCTTGGTCTCCTTGCCGAACGAAACGGTGCCGGTGTATTCGGCAAGCATCCCGGCATCCTTCGGCGAACGGGCCTCGAAGAGCTCCGCCACTCGCGGCAGACCGCCCGTGATGTCACGGGTCTTCGCGGACTCCTGCGGAATCCGCGCGAGCACGTCGCCAACGCCGACCTGCTGACCGTCCTTCACCGTGATCAGCGAACCGACCTGGAAGGTGATGGCCACGGCATGATCGGTGCCGGGGATCTTGACCTCTTCGCCGCTTTCGTCGAGCAGCTTGACCTGCGGGCGCACGCCCTTGGCCGCACCGGTCGCGCTGCGCCGCTTGGAATCGATCACCACGAGGGTCGACAGGCCGGTCACCTCGTCGATCTGCTTGGCGACGGTGACGCCCTCTTCGACGTTCTCGAACCTCACCGTGCCGCCGTACTCGACCACGATGGGACGGGTGTGCGGATCCCACGAGGCGAGCTTGGTGCCCGCCTTGATCGCCGCGCCGTCGTCGACCAGCACGGTCGCTCCGTACGGCACCTTGTGGCGCTCACGCTCGCGACCCAGATCGTCGGCGACGACCAGTTCGGCCGAACGCGCGATGACCACCTTCTCGCCCTTGGCGTTCGAGACGTAGCGGATGTTGCCGGCAAAGCGGATGGTACCGGCCGACTTGGCCTCGACACCGCTGGCGGCGGCCGCCCGCGACGCCGCACCCCCGACGTGGAAAGTCCGCATTGTCAGCTGGGTGCCCGGCTCGCCGATCGACTGCGCGGCGATCACGCCGACCGCTTCGCCGACGTTGACCATCGACCCGCGGCCGAGGTCACGGCCGTAGCACTTCGCACACAGGCCGTAGCGGGTCTCGCAGGTCAGCGGGGTGCGGACCTTGACTTC
>NZ_MBFM01000004.1:200690-203345 GCF_001696715.1 Thauera phenolivorans
GGACTCCTGCGGAATCCGCGCGAGCACGTCGCCAACGCCGACCTGCTGACCGTCCTTCACCGTGATCAGCGAACCGACCTGGAAGGTGATGGCCACGGCATGATCGGTGCCGGGGATCTTGACCTCTTCGCCGCTTTCGTCGAGCAGCTTGACCTGCGGGCGCACGCCCTTGGCCGCACCGGTCGCGCTGCGCCGCTTGGAATCGATCACCACGAGGGTCGACAGGCCGGTCACCTCGTCGATCTGCTTGGCGACGGTGACGCCCTCTTCGACGTTCTCGAACCTCACCGTGCCGCCGTACTCGACCACGATGGGACGGGTGTGCGGATCCCACGAGGCGAGCTTGGTGCCCGCCTTGATCGCCGCGCCGTCGTCGACCAGCACGGTCGCTCCGTACGGCACCTTGTGGCGCTCACGCTCGCGACCCAGATCGTCGGCGACGACCAGTTCGGCCGAACGCGCGATGACCACCTTCTCGCCCTTGGCGTTCGAGACGTAGCGGATGTTGCCGGCAAAGCGGATGGTACCGGCCGACTTGGCCTCGACACCGCTGGCGGCGGCCGCCCGCGACGCCGCACCCCCGACGTGGAAAGTCCGCATTGTCAGCTGGGTGCCCGGCTCGCCGATCGACTGCGCGGCGATCACGCCGACCGCTTCGCCGACGTTGACCATCGACCCGCGGCCGAGGTCACGGCCGTAGCACTTCGCACACAGGCCGTAGCGGGTCTCGCAGGTCAGCGGGGTGCGGACCTTGACTTCGTCCACGCCGAGGCTCTCGATCAGCTCGACGGTGTCCTCGTCGAGCAGGGTGCCCGCTTCGATCGCGGTCTCCTGGGTCTCGGGATTGACGACGTCGTCGGCGCACACGCGGCCGAGGATGCGGTCGCGCAGCGGTTCGATGACTTCGCCGCCTTCGATCAGCGCCTTCATCGAGAAGCCGTCGCGGGTGCCGCAGTCGTCCTCGATGACGACCAGGTCCTGCGTGACGTCGACCAGACGGCGGGTCAGGTAGCCCGAGTTCGCGGTCTTCAGCGCGGTGTCGGCCAGGCCCTTGCGGGCGCCGTGCGTCGAGATGAAGTACTGCAGGACGTTCAGACCTTCACGGAAGTTGGTGGTGATCGGCGTCTCGATGATCGAGCCGTCCGGTTTCGCCATCAGGCCGCGCATGCCGGCCAGCTGGCGGATCTGCGCCGCAGAGCCGCGGGCGCCCGAGTCGGCCATCATGTAGATCGAGTTGAACGATTCCTGGCGGACGGACTTGCCCTCGCGGTCGACCACTTCCTCCGAACCGAGCTGCTCCATCATCGCCTTGGCCACCTGATCGCCGCAGCGGCCCCAGATGTCCACCACCTTGTTGTAGCGCTCGCCGTCAGTCACCAGGCCGGAGGTGTACTGCTGGGCGATCTCCTTGACCTCGGCCTCGGCGGCGCGGATCAGCTCGTGCTTCGCGTCCGGCACCAGCATGTCCTTGACCGCGATCGAGATCCCGGCGCGGGTCGCCAGGCGATAGCCGAACTGCATCAGGCGGTCGGCGAAGATCACCGTCGCGCGCAGCCCGCAGCGGCGATAGCAGGTGTTGATGAGCTTCGAGATCTCCTTCTTCTTCAACGCCTTGTCGATGACGCCGAAGGGCAGCCCGGTGGGCAGGATCTCCGACAGGATCGCGCGGCCGGCGGTGGTGTCGTAGCGCGTCACCTTTTCGCAGCGCTCGCCCTGCGGGCCGAATTCGCCTTCGCGGATCCGGACGGTGATGCGCGCGTGCAGCGCGATCTGGCCCGACTCGTAGGCGCGCTTGACCTCGGCCACGTCGGTGAACAGCATGCCCTCACCCGGCACGTTCACACCTTCGCGGGTCGCGTAATACAGACCGAGAACGATGTCCTGCGACGGCACGATGATCGGCTCGCCGTTCGCCGGCGACAGCACGTTGTTGGAGGCCAGCATCAGGGTGCGGGCTTCCATCTGCGCCTCGAGCGACAGCGGCACGTGGACCGCCATCTGGTCACCGTCGAAGTCGGCGTTGAACGCCACGCACACCAGCGGATGGAGCTGGATCGCCTTGCCTTCGATCAGCACCGGCTCGAAGGCCTGGATGCCGAGGCGGTGCAGCGTCGGCGCGCGGTTGAGCAGCACCGGATGCTCGCGGATGACCTCCTCGAGGATGTCCCACACCACCGGCTCGTGCGACTCCACCATCTTCTTCGCCTGCTTGATGGTCGTGGCCAGCCCCATCAGCTCGAGCTTGTTGAAGATGAAGGGCTTGAACAGCTCGAGCGCCATCAGCTTCGGCAGGCCGCACTGGTGCAGCTTGAGCTGCGGGCCCACGGTGATGACGGAACGGCCCGAGTAGTCGACGCGCTTGCCGAGCAGGTTCTGGCGGAAACGGCCGCCCTTGCCCTTGATCATGTCCGCGAGCGACTTCAGCGGGCGCTTGTTGGCGCCGGTCATCGCCTTGCCGCGACGGCCGTTGTCGAGCAGGGAGTCGACCGACTCCTGCAGCATGCGCTTTTCGTTGCGCACGATGATGTCGGGCGCCTTGAGCTCGAGCAGGCGCTTGAGGCGGTTGTTGCGGTTGATGACGCGACGGTAGAGGTCGTTGAGGTCGGAGGTCGCGAAGCGGCCGCCGTCGAGCGGCACCAGCGGGCGCAGGTCGGG
>NZ_MBFM01000004.1:203355-206308 GCF_001696715.1 Thauera phenolivorans
ACCGGATGCTCGCGGATGACCTCCTCGAGGATGTCCCACACCACCGGCTCGTGCGACTCCACCATCTTCTTCGCCTGCTTGATGGTCGTGGCCAGCCCCATCAGCTCGAGCTTGTTGAAGATGAAGGGCTTGAACAGCTCGAGCGCCATCAGCTTCGGCAGGCCGCACTGGTGCAGCTTGAGCTGCGGGCCCACGGTGATGACGGAACGGCCCGAGTAGTCGACGCGCTTGCCGAGCAGGTTCTGGCGGAAACGGCCGCCCTTGCCCTTGATCATGTCCGCGAGCGACTTCAGCGGGCGCTTGTTGGCGCCGGTCATCGCCTTGCCGCGACGGCCGTTGTCGAGCAGGGAGTCGACCGACTCCTGCAGCATGCGCTTTTCGTTGCGCACGATGATGTCGGGCGCCTTGAGCTCGAGCAGGCGCTTGAGGCGGTTGTTGCGGTTGATGACGCGACGGTAGAGGTCGTTGAGGTCGGAGGTCGCGAAGCGGCCGCCGTCGAGCGGCACCAGCGGGCGCAGGTCGGGCGGCAGCACCGGCAGCACCTCGAGGATCATCCACTCGGGCTTGATGCCCGACTGCTGGAAGGCCTCGAGCACCTTCAGGCGCTTGGAGAACTTCTTGATCTTGGCTTCCGAGCCGGTGGTCTCGAGGTCGCCGCGCAGCTTCTCGATCTCGAGGTTCACGTCGAGCGTGCGCAGCAGCTCGCGGATGCCTTCGGCACCCATCACCGCGTCGAAGTCGTCACCGTACTCCTCGACCTTGGCGAGGTAGTCGTCCTCGGTCAGGAGCTGGGCGCGGTTGAGCGGGGTCAGGCCCGGCTCGACCACGACGAAGGCCTCGAAGTAGAGCACGCGCTCGATGTCGCGCAGAGTCATGTCGAGCACCATGCCGAGCC
The DNA here is from genome assembly GCF_001696715.1 of Thauera phenolivorans. GTDB lineage: Bacteria > Pseudomonadota > Gammaproteobacteria > Burkholderiales > Rhodocyclaceae > Thauera > Thauera phenolivorans. The sequence continues at coordinate 204,251 of NZ_MBFM01000004.1, forward strand.
GGCTCGGCAGGCTCTTCAGGAACCAGATGTGGGCGACCGGCGAGGCCAGCTCGATGTGGCCCATGCGCTCGCGGCGGACCTTGGACAGGGTCACCTCGACGCCGCACTTCTCGCAGATCACGCCGCGATGCTTGAGGCGCTTGTACTTGCCGCACAGGCACTCGTAGTCCTTCACCGGGCCGAAGATCTTGGCGCAGAACAGGCCGTCGCGTTCGGGCTTGAAGGTTCGGTAGTTGATGGTCTCCGGCTTCTTGACTTCGCCGTACGACCAGGTCCGGATCTTGTCCGGGGACGCGAGACCGATGGTGATCGCGTCGAATTCTTCCTCGGACGGCAGGGTTTGCTTGAACAGGTCAGCGAGCAGGCTCTTCATGTATCACTCCATCGGGGACGCAGCGGCGAACGCTGCGTCCCTGGATTCAATCGCGGGCAGGGTCAGGGGGTTTCGCTTCAGTCGCGGTCGAGATCGATGTCGATCGCGAGGGAGCGGATTTCCTTCACCAGCACGTTGAAGGACTCCGGCATGCCGGAATCGATCTTGTGCTCGCCCTTGACGATGTTTTCGTACACCTTGGTACGGCCGGTGACGTCGTCCGACTTGACCGTCAACATCTCCTGCAGCGTGTAGGCCGCGCCATAAGCCTCCAGCGCCCACACTTCCATTTCGCCGAAACGCTGGCCGCCGAACTGCGCCTTGCCGCCCAGCGGCTGCTGGGTGACGAGCGAGTACGGACCGGTCGAGCGGGCGTGCATCTTGTCGTCGACCAGGTGGTGCAGTTTCAGCACGTGCTTGTAGCCGACGGTGACCGAGCGCTCGAAAGCCTCGCCGGTGCGCCCGTCGTAGAGCGTGACCTGGCCACCGACCGGCAGCCCGGCGAGATCCAGCATCTGGCGGATCTCGGCCTCCTTCGCACCATCGAACACCGGGGTCGCGAAGGGCACGCCCTTCTTCAGGTTCGACGCCAGGTCGACGATCTCGTCCTCGCTCAGGCCGGCGATGTCCTCGGCCTGACCGCTGCCGTTGTAGATCTGGTCGAGGAAGCCGCGCAGCTCGTCGGCCGAGGCCTTCGCCTGCATCATGCGGTCGATCTTCTGGCCGAGGCCCTTCGCCGCCCAGCCGAGGTGGGTCTCGAGGATCTGGCCGATGTTCATCCGCGAAGGCACGCCGAGCGGGTTAAGCACGATGTCGAGCGGTGTGCCGTCCTCCATGTACGGCATGTCCTCGACCGGCACGATCTTCGACACCACGCCCTTGTTGCCGTGACGGCCGGCCATCTTGTCGCCCGGCTGCAGGCGGCGCTTGACGGCCAGGTACACCTTGACCATCTTCTGCACGCCCGGCGGCAGCTCGTCACCCTGGGTGAGCTTCTTCTTCTTGATCTCGAAGGCCTGCTCGAAGTCCTTGCGGGTGGTCTCGAGACCTTCGCGCACCGCCTCCAGCTGCGAGGCCAGCGCCTCGTCCGCCATGCGGACGTCGAACCAGTGGTAGAACTCGAGGCCGTCGAGGTACTCGCCGGTGATCTCGCTGCCCTTCGCCAGGCGCTTCGGGCCGCCGTTGGCGGTCTGGCCGACGATCATGCGGCGGATACGGGCGAAGGCGTCGCGCTCGACGATGCGCATCTGGTCGGCGAGGTCGGTCTTGAAGCTGCGCAGCTGGTCGTCGATGATCGACTGCGCGCGCTTGTCGCGCTCGAGGCCTTCGCGGGTGAACACCTGCACGTCGATGACGGTGCCGGTCATGCCCGAGGGCACGCGCAGCGAGGTGTCCTTCACGTCGGACGCCTTCTCGCCGAAGATCGCGCGCAGCAGCTTCTCCTCCGGCGTGAGCTGGGTCTCGCCCTTCGGCGTGACCTTGCCCACCAGCACGTCGCCCGCCTCGACCTCGGCACCGATATACACGATGCCGGATTCGTCCAGACGCGACAGCTGAGCCTCGCCGAGCGAGGCGATGTCGCGGGTGATTTCTTCGGCGCCGAGCTTGGTGTCGCGCGCGACTACCGTCAGCTCCTCGATGTGCACCGAGGTGAAGCGGTCTTCGGCGACGACCCGCTCCGAGAT
>NZ_MBFM01000004.1:206318-258569 GCF_001696715.1 Thauera phenolivorans
TCTTCTTCTTGATCTCGAAGGCCTGCTCGAAGTCCTTGCGGGTGGTCTCGAGACCTTCGCGCACCGCCTCCAGCTGCGAGGCCAGCGCCTCGTCCGCCATGCGGACGTCGAACCAGTGGTAGAACTCGAGGCCGTCGAGGTACTCGCCGGTGATCTCGCTGCCCTTCGCCAGGCGCTTCGGGCCGCCGTTGGCGGTCTGGCCGACGATCATGCGGCGGATACGGGCGAAGGCGTCGCGCTCGACGATGCGCATCTGGTCGGCGAGGTCGGTCTTGAAGCTGCGCAGCTGGTCGTCGATGATCGACTGCGCGCGCTTGTCGCGCTCGAGGCCTTCGCGGGTGAACACCTGCACGTCGATGACGGTGCCGGTCATGCCCGAGGGCACGCGCAGCGAGGTGTCCTTCACGTCGGACGCCTTCTCGCCGAAGATCGCGCGCAGCAGCTTCTCCTCCGGCGTGAGCTGGGTCTCGCCCTTCGGCGTGACCTTGCCCACCAGCACGTCGCCCGCCTCGACCTCGGCACCGATATACACGATGCCGGATTCGTCCAGACGCGACAGCTGAGCCTCGCCGAGCGAGGCGATGTCGCGGGTGATTTCTTCGGCGCCGAGCTTGGTGTCGCGCGCGACTACCGTCAGCTCCTCGATGTGCACCGAGGTGAAGCGGTCTTCGGCGACGACCCGCTCCGAGATCAGGATCGAGTCCTCGAAGTTGTAGCCGTTCCACGGCATGAAGCCGACCAGCATGTTCTGGCCGAGGGCCAGTTCGCCGAGGTCGGTCGAGGCGCCGTCCGCGACCACGTCACCGCGGGCGATGACGTCGCCCACCCGTACCACCGGACGCTGGTTGATGTTGGTGTTCTGGTTCGAGCGGGTGTACTTGATCAGGTTGTAGATGTCGACACCGACCTCGCCCGCCGCCGCCTCCGCGTCATGCACGCGCACGACGATGCGGCTCGAGTCCACGTAGTCGACCACGCCGCCCCGGTGCGCCTTCACCGCGGTGCCCGAGTCGACCGCCACGCGACGCTCGATCCCGGTGCCCACCAGCGGCTTCTCCGGACGCAGGCAGGGCACGGCCTGGCGCTGCATGTTGGCGCCCATCAGTGCGCGGTTGGCGTCGTCGTGTTCGAGGAAGGGAATGAGCGAGGCCGCGACCGACACGATCTGACCAGGCGCCACGTCCATGTACTGCACCATGTCCGAGGTAGCGAGCAGGAACTCACCCTTGTGACGGCAGGACACCAGGTCGCCGGCGAGCATCCCCGCATCGTCGACCTCGGCGTTCGCCTGCGCGATCACGTACTGCCCTTCCTCGATCGCCGACAGGTAGTCGACCTGGTCGGTGACCTTGCCGTCCTCGACCCGGCGGTACGGGGTCTCGAGGAAGCCGTGGCGGTTGGTGCGCGCATACACCGCGAGCGAGTTGATGAGGCCGATGTTCGGGCCTTCCGGCGTCTCGATCGGACACACCCGGCCGTAGTGGGTCGGGTGCACATCGCGCACCTCGAAGCCCGCGCGTTCGCGGGTCAGGCCGCCCGGGCCCAGCGCGGAGACGCGACGCTTGTGCGTGATCTCCGACAGCGGGTTGGTCTGGTCCATGAACTGCGACAGCTGGCTGGAGCCGAAGAACTCCTTGATCGCCGCCGAGATCGGCTTGGCGTTGATCAGGTCGTGCGGCATCAGGTTGTCGGATTCCGCCTGCGACAGCCGCTCCTTGACCGCGCGCTCGACCCGCACCAGGCCGGCGCGGAACTGGTTCTCCGCCAGTTCGCCGACCGAACGCACACGGCGGTTGCCGAGGTGGTCGATATCGTCGATCTCGCCGCGCCCGTTGCGCAGTTCGACCAGCACGCCGACCACCGCGAGGATGTCCTCGTTGGTCAGCACGCCCGGGCCTTCCTCGCCACGCGCACCCACGGTCTGGTAGAAGCGCTTGAGCCAGTCCGGCGACTTGTCGTCGATCTTTTCCGGATAGGCACGACGGTTGAACTTCATGCGACCGACCGAGGACAGGTCGTAACGCTCCTCGGAATAGAACAGGCCCTGGAACAGACCTTCCACCGCGTCCTCGGTGGGCGGCTCGCCCGGACGCATCATGCGGTAGATCGCGACCTTGGCAGCCCACTGGTCGGCGGTCTCGTCGATGCGCAGGGTCTGCGAGATGTAGCCGCCGCGGTCGAGATCGTTGATGTAGAGGGTGGTCAGCTCGGTGACGCCCGCATCCCTCAGCTTGCCGAGCAGGTCCTCGGTGATCTCTTCGTTGGCCCGAGCGAGCAATTCGCCCGTCTCGGGGTCGGCGACGTTCTTGGCGATCACGCGACCGAGGACGAAGTCGTCGGGCACGCCGATCGTGGTCACGCCCGCCTGGTCGAGCTCGCGGATGTGCTTGGAGGTGATGCGCTTGTCACGGGCGACGATCAGACGACCGTCGGCCGTGGTGATGTCGAAGCGGGCGACCTCGCCGCGCAGGCGATCGGGCACCAGCGCGAACTGCGCGCCTTCCGCCTGCAGGTGGAGGGTGTCGGTGTCGTGGAAGATCGCGAGGATTTCCTCGGGCGTCAGGCCGATCGAGCGCAGCAGGATCGTCACCGGCATCTTGCGACGACGGTCGACGCGGAAGTAGAGGTAGTCCTTCGGATCGAACTCGAAGTCGAGCCACGAGCCACGGTAGGGAATGATGCGCGCCGAGAACAGCAGCTTGCCCGAGGAATGGGTCTTGCCGCGGTCGTGCTCGAAGAACACGCCGGGCGAGCGGTGCAGCTGCGAGACGATGACGCGCTCGGTACCGTTGATGACGAAGGAACCGGTCGAGGTCATGAGCGGAATCTCGCCCATGTAGACTTCCTGCTCCTTCACCTCCTTGATCGTTTCCTTCGGCGCTTCGCGATCCATGATCACCAGGCGCACCCGGGCGCGCAGCGGCGCCGCGAAGGTGAGGCCGCGCTGCTGGCATTCCTTCACGTCGAACGCCGGCTCGCCGAGCATGTACTGGACGAACTCGAGGCGGGCGTTGCCGCTGTGGCTGACGATCGGGAAGATCGAGTTGAACGCCGCCTGCAGACCCTGGACGCGGCGCCCTTCGGGCAGCGTGTCGGCCTGCAGGAACTCGGCGAACGATTCGATCTGGGTGGCGAGCAGGAAAGGCGCATCGAGCACGGCCGCGCTTTTGGCGAAGCTCTTGCGGATACGCTTCTTCTCAGTGTAGGAATACGCCATGGATGCTCCGGCTAGGGGTCGAACGTCGGAAAGACAGAACACAGCGCCCGGTTCGGGGACTCGCATCCCCTTGCGAACGGACACTCTGGTCTGGCCTTCCTGCAGCAGCAGAAAGCACGAAAGGGCCGGCGCTCATGCGAGCGCCAGCCCTGCCGGGAAAGCGAGAATTACTTGATCTCGACCTTCGCGCCAGCGTCTTCCAGCTGCTTCTTCAGCGCTTCGGCGTCGGCCTTGTTCGCGCCTTCCTTCACCGCCTTCGGAGCGCCGTCGACCAGATCCTTGGCTTCCTTCAGGCCCAGGCCGGTGACCGCACGGACGACCTTGATGACCTCGACCTTCTTCTCGCCAGCGGCCAGCAGAACGACGTCGAACTCGGTCTTCTCTTCAGCGGCCGGAGCGGCAGCGCCACCGGCAGCCGGGGCGGCCACGGCAACCGCGGCAGCGGCGGACACGCCGAACTTCTCTTCCATGTCCTTGATGAGCTGGGACAGCTCGAGGACGGTCATGTTGCCAATCGCTTCCAGAATGTCTTCTTTCGACACAGCCATTTTCTACTCCTGAATCATGTGATGCATCCCGACCGGGATGCGGTCGAGGAAATTACGCAGTCTCTTTCGAATCGCGCAGCGCGGCAACGGTGCGGACGAACTTGCCCGGCACTTCGTTGAGGGTCTGCACGAACTTGGTCACCGGCGCCTGCATCGTCCCGAGCAGGGTGGCAAGCAGCTCATCGCGGCTCGGCATCGACGCCAGCGCCTTGACGCCGGCGGCGTCCATGACGTAGTTCGGCATCGCGCCGCCCTTGATCACCAGCTTGTCGTTGGTCTTGGCGAACTCGTTGAGCACCTTGGCCGGAGCCACCGGATCCACGGAAATACCGTAGATCAGCGGACCGACCAGGGTCGAGGCCAGACCTTCGAACGGCGTGCCTTCGACGGCACGACGCACCAGGGTGTTCTTCAGGACACGCAGGTAGACACCTTGCTGGCGGGCTTGCGCTCGCAGCGTGGTGATCTTCCCGACTTCGAGACCGCGGTACTCAGCGACGATCACCGCCTGAGCGTTCGCCAGTTCGGCAGACACTTCGGCGACAACTGCCTTCTTGTCGTCAAGATTGAGACCCAAGGTCATCTCCCACTAGTAAAACGTCCTTCCAGCCGGCGTGAACCGGCCTTGGGACAACCAGGCGACCTGTCTTCAGGAGCGGCGGACGTCTTGCGACGCCCGGAATTCCAAATCCTGTTTCGGGTAACGCCATCTGCGTTGGGCACAGCGGTATGCCGCGAATTAAGGCTTGGCCGGAAAACCGGTCTCACCCCCAACGGTCTTTGACAACCTGCCGTCCGTTGCCGGACGACAGCCCAAAGTTCATGGGCGGGACATCCCGCCCGCAACGCCTCAGGCGGCGTTGATGCTCGTCGGTTCGACGCGCACGCCCGCACCCATGGTGCTCGACAGCGCGACGCGACGCACATAGATTCCCTTCGCAGCGGCCGGGCGCGCCTTCACCAGAGCACCCACGAGGGCGTTCAGGTTCTGCTCGAGCGCCTCGACGCCGAACGACGCGCGGCCGATCGTGGCATGGATCAGTCCAGCCTTGTCGGTACGGTACTGGACCTGACCGGCCTTGGCATTCTTCACCGCGGTGGTGACGTCCATGGTCACCGTGCCGACCTTCGGGTTCGGCATCAGCCCGCGCGGGCCGAGGATCTGGCCCAGCTGGCCGACCACGCGCATCGCATCGGGGGTGGCGATGCAGACGTCGAAGTCGAGGTTGCCGGCCTTGACCTGCTCGGCAAGGTCGTCGAAGCCGACCACTTCCGCACCAGCGGCACGGGCAGCCTCCGCCTTCTCGCCCTGGGCGAAGACGGCGACACGTACGCTCTTGCCGGTACCGGCGGGCAGCACGACGGAGCCGCGAACGACCTGATCGGACTTGCGGGGATCGACGCCGAGGTTGACGGCGACGTCGATCGACTCGTCGAACTTGGCGGTCGCGCATTCCTTCACCAGGCCGAGCGCCTCGGCGGCGGTATACACGCGATTACGGTCGACCTTGGCGCGGAGCGCCTGCACACGCTTGGAAATCTTCGCCATGATCAGAGGCCCTCCACGTTCACGCCCATGCTGCGCGCGGAACCGGCGATGGTGCGCACGGCGGCTTCGAGATCGGCAGCAGTCAGATCCTTCATCTTCGTGTTGGCGATTTCCTCGACCTGAGCACGGCTGATGGTGGCGACCTTGTCAGTGTTCGGCTTGGCCGAGCCACTCTTCAGGCCGGCGGCCTTCTTGATCAGCACCGCCGCCGGCGGCGTCTTCATGATGAAGGTGAAGCTCTTGTCGGCGAAGGCGGTGATCACCACCGGAATCGGCAGACCCGGCTCCATGCCCTGAGTCTGGGCATTGAACGCCTTGCAGAATTCCATGATGTTGAGGCCGCGCTGGCCGAGCGCCGGACCGATCGGGGGGCTGGGGTTGGCCTTGCCGGCCGGCACCTGCAGCTTGATGTAGCCAATGATTTTCTTTGCCATCTAGGCTTGCTCCTGTGGAGTGCTAACGCACCGGGACAACCGGCGCTCCTCGTGCGCCCGCGTGAACGGGCGATGGCAGGCGCATCGCGCCCGCCGCACGCTCAGGTCTTCTCGACCTGAGCGAAATCCAGTTCGACCGGCGTGCCGCGACCGAAGATGGTCACCGACACCCGCAGCTTGCTCTTCTCGTAGTTCGCGTCCTCGACCGTGCCGTGGAAGTCGGTGAAAGGACCTTCCTTCACGCGGACGACCTCGCCGATCTCGAACAGCACCTTCGGACGGGGCTTCTCCACCCCCTCCTGCATCTGCTGCATGATCTTGTCGACTTCCTTGTCGGAAATTGGCGCCGGCTTGTGCGCGGTGCCGCCGACGAAGCCGGTGACCTTCGGCGTGGACTTCACCAGATGCCAGGACTCGTCGTTCATTTCCATCTCGACGAGCACGTAACCAGGGAAGAACTTGCGCTCGGTGACGCTTTTCTGGCCGCCCTTCATCTCGACGACTTCTTCCACCGGCACCAGGATCTGACCGAACAGATCCTGCATGCCAGCACGGTTGATCCGCTCGACCAACGCGCGCTGCACGGACTTCTCGAAGCCCGAATAGGCGTGCACAACGTACCAACGCTTCGTCATTTTCACTTCCAGCCCAGGACCAGGTCATAGAGGACCCACTCCAGGCTCTTGTCGGTCAGCCACAAAAAGATCGCCATCACAACGACGAAGGCGAACACGAGACCGGTCGTCTGGAAGGTCTCCTTTCGACTCGGCCACACAACCTTCTTGGTTTCGACAACCGCCTCGCGTGCAAAGTTGACGAAACGACGCCCGGGCTCGGAGAACCAGGCAACGGCGACACCCGCAGCGACGCCAGCGAGCACCGAGAGGACGCGCAGCACGAGCGCCTGCTCGGACAGCAGGTAGAAGCCGACCACGCCGGCCGCAACCAGTGCCAGGGCCAGCGCGAATTTCAACTTATCGGCCATCGGAGCGAAACTTCCGGAAAATTGTGGCAGGGGCAGAGGGAATCGAACCCCCAACCTTCGGTTTTGGAGACCGACGCTCTGCCAGTTGAGCTATACCCCTGCAGCAGAGACTACGGGATGCACCTTGGGGGGCACACCCCGCACTCGAACGATCCGCCAGGCGGATTACTCGATGATCTTGGCGACCACGCCGGCGCCGACGGTACGACCGCCTTCGCGGATCGCGAAACGCAGGCCTTCTTCCATCGCGATCGGCGCGATCAGTTTCACCGTCATCGACACGTTGTCGCCCGGCATCACCATCTCGACGCCCTCGGGCAGCGAGATCGAACCGGTCACATCGGTCGTACGGAAGTAGAACTGCGGACGATAGTTGTTGAAGAACGGGGTGTGACGACCGCCCTCTTCCTTCGACAGCACGTACACCTCGCCGGTGAAGTGGGTGTGCGGCTTGATCGAACCCGGCTTGACCAGCACCTGGCCGCGCTCGACGTCCTCACGCTTGGTGCCGCGCAGCAGCACGCCGACGTTGTCGCCCGCCTGACCCTGGTCCAGCAGCTTGCGGAACATTTCCACGCCGGTGCAGGTCGTCTTGACGGTGTCCTTGATGCCGACGATCTCGAGTTCGTCGCCAACCTTGACGATGCCGCGCTCGACCCGACCGGTCACCACGGTGCCGCGACCCGAGATCGAGAACACGTCCTCGATCGGCAGCAGGAAGGGCTTGTCGATCGCACGCTCGGGAGTCGGGATGTAGGAGTCCAGCGCCGCGGCCAGTTCCAGGATCGCCGGCTCGCCGATCGGCGACTGGTCGCCCTCGAGCGCCTTCAGCGCCGAACCCTTGACGATCGGCACGTCGTCGCCCGGGAAGTCGTACTTGGAGAGCAGCTCGCGCACTTCCATCTCGACCAGCTCGAGCAGCTCCTCGTCGTCGACCATGTCGCACTTGTTCAGGAAGACGATGATGTAGGGCACGCCCACCTGACGCGCCAGCAGGATGTGCTCGCGGGTCTGGGGCATCGGGCCGTCAGCGGCCGAGCACACCAGGATCGCGCCGTCCATCTGCGCCGCACCGGTGATCATGTTCTTGACGTAGTCGGCGTGACCCGGGCAGTCGACGTGCGCGTAGTGACGGTTCTCGGTCTCGTACTCGACGTGCGAGGTGTTGATCGTGATGCCGCGCGCCTTCTCTTCCGGAGCGCTGTCGATCGCGTCGTAGCCCTTCGCCTCGCCGCCGAACTTCTTCGACAGGATCGTGGTGATCGCGGCCGTCAGCGTGGTCTTGCCGTGGTCAACGTGACCGATCGTACCGACGTTTACGTGCGGCTTAGTCCGCTCGAACTTACCCTTAGCCATATCGACTTCCTTAAATCAGAACCAAGAAACCGGAACGGCATCAGATCAGATACCGAGCCAAGCCAGGCAGAATAGCGTGGTGCCCATGACGTGGATTGAACACGTGGCCTCTCCCTTACCAAGGGAGTGCTCTACCACTGAGCTACATGGGCCCTGAAACTTTCTGGAGCGGGTGAAGGGAATCGAACCCTCGTCGTAAGCTTGGAAGGCTTCTGCTCTACCATTGAGCTACACCCGCACTCACCGCACCGTACGACTTGCAGCTGACCGCTTCAACCGCCGCGCCGCCCGCAATCGCTGCGGCACGACTCAAAAACTGTGGTGGAGGGAGAAGGATTCGAACCTTCGAAGGCTGAGCCGGCAGATTTACAGTCTGCTCCCGTTGACCGCTTGGGTATCCCTCCACTCAGGGAAGCCCCGAACTATAGTGGCCGACCCGGCCTCTGTCAAACACTTTTTGCCCGATGCCCGCAGCGTGCCCGGGACCCCGCAGCCGCGCTCATACGCGCGACCCGTTACGGGCGATGAGCACCAGCGCCTGGGCGCGGTTGCTGACGTCCAGCGCGCGGAAGATCGCCGACATATGAACCTTCACCGTACCCTCCGAGATGCCGAGCAGATCGGCGATCTCGCGATTGGTCCGCCCCTCGGCCAGCAGTTCGAGCACCCTCGTCTGCGCCGCGGTGAGACCGTAGCGCTCGCTCACCGGCGAGGCTGGTCGGCGGCCGCCGGGAACCGGCATGCGCGGGGTGTGCACGCCACCGGCAAGGACCTCGCGCACCGCCTGCAGCAACTCCTCGCCCGAGTTGGCCTTCGACACGAAACCCGATGCGCCGCCCCTGATCGCGCGCCGCACCGAAGTCTCGTCGTCCATGGCCGACACGACGATGGTCGGCACGTCGGGGCAGCGCTTCGCGAGTACCGCCAGCAGTGAGAATCCGTTCATGTCGGGCAGCATGAGGTCGATTACCGCGAGATCGAAACCCCCGTCGCGCTCGAGCAGCGCCAGCGCCGTGTCGGCGTCCCTCGCATTGACACACTCCACGCCGCTCTCGAGCCGCGACAGGGTATGCACCATCGCCTCCCTGACCAGAGCGTGATCCTCAACGATCAAGATCTTCGTCACCTTCCTCCCCCCGACTTCCGCCGATATGCCGGCGCCAACCGCGAATAATGCCTTCATCATAGCACCCGGCATCGTGCGGCTGCCCGCCCGCAGCTATCGCCGAGCGCCGAAAGCGGCGAAAATGCCGGCCCGCACTAGCGCAGACCGATGCAATCTCCGATGCCGTCCTCAACCGTCGCCGCTCCGCCCCCAACAATCGAGCGATCGCAATGGGCGTGGCCGCTGGCGCGCGTCCTCGCGCTTTCCGCGGCTTCCGGCCTCTTGCCGGGGAGCGCGCGCGTAGTGCACGAGGCGCGGTCCGAGCGCGCCTTCCTCGGCGCGTTGCCGGTGGTGCTGTCGGCCTCCCGGCTCGCCCAGCCCGTGGGCGAGGCGCCGAGCGCGACCACCGTGATCGATCGCGACATGATAAGGGTGGCGGGCGCCCGCTCGGTCGACGAACTGATGCGTTGGGTGCCCGGCTTCCAGGTCGGCCCGCGCAGCTTCCTGAGCCTGCGACGGGTGCTCTGAGCGGCCTGCATGCGGACGAGGCGCCCGACCTTCCTGCTCTTCACCCTCGCTCTGCTGCTGATGCTGGCAGGCGCGCCGGCGCGCGCGCAGCTCGCAGTCGTCACCAGCGCGGCGAGCGGCGCCCACGCCGAGAGCCTTTCGGCCCTGCGCGCCACGCTGCAGGCGATGCTGCCCGGCACCCGCGTCGAGGCCTTCGACTGGTCCGAACTCTCGCGCGCCCGGCTCAAGGGCAGCCGCGTGGTCGTCAGCGTCGGCACCCTCGCGGCACGCGCGGTCGAGCGGATCGCGCCGTCCCAGCCCGTGCTGCACATCCTGCTGCCGGCCGCCGCCTACCACAGGCTCCCGCCGCGCCCGCCCGGCGCCGGGCCGGTTTCAGCGATCTGGCTCGACCAACCGCCAATCCGCCAGCTACGGCTGATCCGGCTGGCGCTTCCCGAATGGGATCGCGTGGCCGTGCTCGTCAGCGCCGATGGCACCCCGGGGCTCGAAGCGATCCGGGCCGAGAGCGAGCCCCTCGGACTCGAGCTTGCGAGCGCGCGCGTCGGCAGCCACGCCGAACTCTACCCGGCGCTGCGCGAGGCCCTCTCCCAGCCGGCGGTGCTGCTGGCGACGCCCGACCCGCTGATCTTCAACAACTACTCGGTGCAGAACGTCCTCCTCGCCGCCTACGGCCACAAGTCGCCCGTACTCGGCCTGTCGCCCGCCTACGTGCGCGCCGGCGCCCTGCTCGGCCTTTACTCCACCCCCGCGCAGATCGGCACCGAAGCTGCCGTCATCGTGCGCGACCTGCTCCACGGCCACGCGCTGCCGCCGGCCTCGCCGCCTTCGATCTTCGAGGTCGCCATCAACCGTGCGGTCGCGCGCGCGCTCGAGATCGAGCTGCCGCCGGCGGAGCGCCTGACCGCGGCGCTGACCGAGTGGCAGGAGGGAGCCCGATGAAGCTGCGCTGGGGCGTGCGCGCCCGCGTCATGCTCGCCGCGATCCTGCCGATGCTGGTGCTCGCGGTGGTGCTGACGGTGTCCTACACGAGCTCGCGTCTGGCCGATTTTCACAACGAGCTCGAGGCGCGCGGCAAGGCGGTCGCCCGCCAGCTCGCGGCGGCAAGCGAATTCCCGGTGTTCTCCGGCAACCACCGGTCCCTGCAGCAGCTCGCCGGCGGGGCGATGGCGGAGGAAGACGTCGCCGGCCTGCGGATCGTTGACCGCAGCGGCCGCACACTGGCCAGCGCCGGCATCCTCGATCCACTGCTCATGCCGCCGGACGGCCCGCTCGCGCCCGCCCCCTGGGTCGAGCGCCGGGGCGCGACGCTGCGCATCGTCGAGCCGATCCGGCCTCGCCCGCTCGATCTCGACGCCGATCCGACCGCATTCACGGTCGCTGCCGGCACGCAGGCCAGTGCGCCGCCGCTCGGCAGCGTTGTCCTCGATTTCTCCCTCGATCGCCTCTACGCCCGACGCACCGAGCTGCTCTGGCAGAGCGCCTCGATCGGTCTCCTCGTGCTGCTCGGCAGCCTGGTGCTGGCCAGTCATCTGAGCAAGGGCGTCAGTCGGCCGATCCGCCGGGTCGCCGACATCGTGCTCGAGATCGGCGCCGGCGAGATGCACCGGCGCGTCGAGCCACTGGGCGGCGGCAGCCTGCAGAGGCTCGCCGAAGGCGTCAATGAGATGGCCCGTCGCCTAGCCGACGCGCGCGAGGACATGGCACGCGAGATCGAACAGGCCACCGCCGAGCTGCGCACGCGCAAGAACGAGGCCGAGCGGGCGAATCTCGCCAAGTCGCGCTTCCTCGCGGCCGCCAGCCACGATCTGCGGCAGCCGATGCACGCGCTCGGGCTGTTCATCGCCGAACTGCAACAGTACCAGCTGCCGCAACCGACACGGGGCCTGGTACGTCAGATCGCCGCCTCCGCCGACGCGATGGAAAAGCTGCTCGACAGCCTGCTCGACATCTCGCGGCTCGACGCTGGCGTGCTGCGCCCGACCCTGCGCGTGTTCGCGCTCCGCCCGCTGCTGACCCGCATCGTCGCCGCCCACGAACCCGCCGCTGCCGAGCGGGGACTCCGCCTCGGCCTGCGTGCGTCCGAGGTCTGGGTGCGCAGCGATCCGCTGCTGCTCGAGCGGATCGTCTCCAACCTCATCAGCAACGCGCTGCGCTATACCCGCGAGGGCGGCGTGCTGCTCGCCTGCCGCCGCCAGGGCGACGGCCTGGTACGGATCGAGGTGCGCGACAGCGGCACCGGCATTCCCCTCGAGCGACAAGAGGTCATCTTTCAGGAGTTCGTGCAGCTCGACAACGCCGAGCGCTCGCGCGACAAGGGCCTCGGGCTCGGACTGGCGATCGTCAAGCGCCTGGCCGAGCTGCTCGACCACCGCCTCACGCTGCGCTCCGCGCCCGGCCGCGGCTCGGTATTCGCCATCGCCCTGCCGCGCACCGAACCGCTCGACGCGGGCGAGGCCGCCCCCGAGCCGCGGCCGCCCGGCGACCTCGGCGGCGTGCGCATCGCGGTGGTGGACGACGATCCGTTGGTGTGCGCCGGCACCGCCAGCCTGCTCGCCTCCTGGGGCTGCGAGGTCGAGGCGGCGGCCTCGAGCGCGGCGCTGTTCGAGCGGATCGCCAACGCAGACTGGCGGCCGGCGCTGGTGATCAGCGACCTGCGCCTGCAGGGTCCGCTCGACGGCCTGGACGTGGTCCGCGAACTGCGCGAACGGCTGGCCGAGCCGACCCTGCCAGCGGTGCTGATCACCGGCGACACCGGCGCGGACATGCTCGCCCTCACCCGCGACAGCGGGATCCCGGTGCTGCACAAGCCGGTACGTCCGGCGCGGCTGCGCGCGCTGATCAACCGCCAACTGGAGTACGCCGCCGGCGAAGACGACGATGCCTGACCGCGCAGGCGTCGCCCCGACGCAGCGACACACCCGCTGCCTGGCGCATCGGTTAAGATGATTTCACTCAACGGTCAAGGAAGAACGCCCATGGCACAGGACAGCAACGCTCAGGATCCCCTCGACTTCGTGCGCGGCATGTGGAACAGCATGGGCTTCAACCTGCCCGGAATGGTGACGCCGACGCTCGACGTGGATGAGCTCGACAAACGCATCACCGACCTCAAGGCGGTCGAGAACTGGCTGAAGATGAATCTCAACATGCTTCAGATGACCACCCAAGGCCTGGAAATGCAGCGTGCGGCGCTCGCCGCGATGAAGGCGATGAGCCAGCAGGTGCAGGGCGACGAGGGGGTCGCCAAGGCGGAGAATCCGTTCGCCGGCGCCTCGATGTGGCCCTGGAACCTGATGAAGCAGCAGGCCGAGCAGGCGGCGGCGTCCGACACCCAGCCGTCGTCGCCGGCCCCGACCGGCGGCGCACGCCGGAAGACCTCGACCGACAAGTGAGCCGGGGGGCTGAGGCCCCCGTCGTCAGATGACGCCCGCGTCGCGCAGGCCGGCGATCTCGGTCGCGTCCAGTCCGAGCGCGGCAAGCACCTCGTCGCCGTCGTCGCCCGCGCTTGCGGGCGCCGGCCGCGGCATTGCGGGTTCGAAGCCGGCCAGTCGCACCGGCGGCCCGAACTGGGTCACCCCGCCCACGTCGCGCACCATGCCGCGCGCGCGCAGCTGCGGATTCCGCAGGCTTTCCTCGAGCTGCAGCACCGGCGTCACGCAGCAGTCCACCCCGTCGAACACCGCCACCCATTCGGCCTGCGTGCGCGTGCGGAACACGGCCTGCACTTCTGCGCGTGCCCTCGCCCCTGCCTCGCCGGTGGCGAGATGGAGTGGCTTGAGGTCGGGCCGGCCGAGCGCGTCGCAGGTCATCTGCCAGAATTTTTCCTCGAGCGCGCCGACCGCCATGTAGCGTCCGTCGGCCGTCTGGTACACCCCGTAGCAGGGCACCCCGCCGGTGAGCAGGTCCTCGCCGCGCGGGCGCACGCCGCCGTGGGCGAGCACCTCGATCAGCGGAAAGATCGCATGGGCGAAGGCCGCGTCGGTCATCGACACGTCGACGAGGCGGCCGCGTCCGGTAGTCCGTGCCTCGAGCAGGGCCACGAGGATGCCGGTGACCGCCGCCATCGTGCCGCCGAGCAGATCGCCGATCTGCAGGTTCGGCACCGCCGGCGGACCGCCGGCGGTGCCGATCTGGTCGAGCACGCCGGCGTAGCCGATGTAGTTGATGTCGTGGCCGGCGCGCAGCGCATAGGGGCCCGTCTGGCCGTAGCCCGAGATACTGCAGAACACCAGGCGCGGGTTGATCTCCGCCAGCGCCTCGTAGCCGACGCCCAGCTTGTCCATGACGCCGGGCCGGAAGCCCTCGACCAGGCCGTCGGCCTTCGCGACCAGGCGCCGCAGCAAGGCCTTGCCGGCCTCCTGCTTGAGATCGAGACGCAGGCTCTTCTTGTTACGATTGACGATCTGGTACAGGTAGCTGTTCTCGCCGCCCATCGCGCCGAGCGTACGCGCGTAGTCGCCGGCGCCGGTGTCTTCGATCTTGATGACCTCGGCGCCATAGTCGGCGAGGTGCTGGGTCGCCAGCGGGCCGGGCAGCAGGCGGGTGAGGTCGAGGATGCGCAGGCCGGCGAGCGGCGCGCGGGAAGCGTCAGAAGCGATGGCGGTCATGTGCGGGACAATGCGAAAGGAAATGTCGCCCGATTATCCCCTACCGTCGCCCCGCTCGCGAGCCTGCCGCGTCCGACGCATCCCGCCTCACTCGTAGCGGCGCACGTCGTCGATCACCTTGCCGTCGTTGGCGAGCGTGCCGACGGCGAGGAAGGCGACCTCGCCGCGTAGCTTGGTGATCTCGCGCAGACTGGCGCCGATCGCCTCGGCGAGCGCCTCGCTGCCGCCGCCCGCGACCTCGCACATCAGCGTCATGCGGTCGCCGAGCCGGGGATTGTCGACCACCAGCCGCGCCCGCCCGAGCTCGGGATGACGGCGCACCACCTCGGCGACCTGGCCCGGATGCACGAACATGCCCTTGACCTTGGTCGTCTGGTCCGCCCGCCCCATCCAGCCGCGAATGCGCAGGTTGGTGCGGCCGCAGGGCGAGGCGCCGGGCAGCAGCGCGGAGAGGTCGCCGGTGCCGAAGCGGATCAGCGGGTAGTCGGGATTGAATGTGGTCACGACAACCTCGCCGACCTCGCCCGCCGCCACCGGCTCGCCGGTGCCGGGGCGGACGATCTCGAGCACGATATCCTCGTCGACCACCATGCCCTCGCCGTCCGGTGTCTCATACGCGATGAGGCCGATGTCGGCGGTGGCGTAGGCCTGGAGGGCGGTGACGCCGGCGGCGGCGAACTGATCGCGCAGGCTGGGCGGGAAGGCCTCGCCGGATACCAGCGCCTTGCGCAGGCTGATGCCGACACCGGCTTCGGTCGCCTTGTCGAGCAGGATGCGCAGGAAAGAGGGCGTGCCGACGTAAGCGTTCGGCTGCAGATCCGCGATCGCCGCGAGCTGCTGCTCGGTCTGCCCCGTGCCGGCGGGAAACACCGTGCAGCCGAGCGCATGGGCGGCGGTCTCCATCATCGAGCCGGCAGGGGTGAAGTGATAGGAGAAGGTATTGTGCACCAGGTCGCCGGCGCGAAAGCCCGCCGCATGCAGGGCCCGCGCGAGCCGGTAGTAGTCCGGACCCGCCCCTTCGGGCTCGTAGAGCGGTCCGGGCGAGGCGAACACCCGGCGGCAGCCCGCCCCCCAGCGCACGGCAGCGAAACCCCCGAAGGGGCGCGCCTGCTTCTGCCGCTCGAGCAGCTCGGACTTGCGGATCACCGGCAACCCGGCAAGCGCCTCACGGCTGGTCACCGTCTCGGGGTCGATGCCGTCGAGCAGGCCGGCGAAGGCCGGGGTGTTGGCCGTCGCATGCGCGATCTGTGCCGGCAAGCGCGCGAACAGTTCGCGCTCGCGCCCGGCATGGTCGCGCGTTTCCCTCGTGTCGTAGAAGCTCATCCCGCCTCCCTGTTGCGATCCGGTTCCGTACCCTGCGGCCCGCTCACGACAACCAGCGCTTGCGCCGGCGGTAGTGCTTGACCTCGCGGAAGCTCTTGCGCCCCTCGCCCGCCAGGCCGAGGTAGAACTCCTTGACGTCCTCGTTGGCGGCGAGCTCCTTCGCCTCGCCCTCCATGACGATGCGACCGTTCTCCATGATGTAGCCGAAGTCGGCATAGCGCAGCGCCACCATGGTGTTCTGCTCGGCGAGCAGGAAGCTCACCTTCTCCTTGGTGTTGAGGTCCTTCACGATCTCGAAGATCTCCTCGACGATCTGGGGGGCCAGCCCCATCGAGGGCTCGTCGAGCAGGATCATCTCCGGCTTCGCCATCAGGGCGCGGCCGATCGCGCACATCTGCTGCTCGCCGCCCGAGGTGTAGCCGGCCTGCGAGCTGCGTCGCGTCTTCAGACGCGGAAAGTAGTGGTACACCTTCTCGAGGTTCGCGTTGAGCTCGCCGCGCGAGATCTTGCGGGTGTAGGCGCCCGTCAGCAGGTTCTCCTCGATCGACAGGTGACCGAAGCAGTGCCGCCCCTCCATCACCTGGATCACCCCGCGCCGTACCAGCTCGTTGGGCGTCATCTGGTCGATCCGGGCGCCCTTGAATTCGATGCTGCCCTTGGTGACGTCGCCGCGCTCGGCGTGCAGCAGGTTGGAGATCGACTTCAGCGTGGTCGATTTGCCCGCGCCGTTGGCACCGAGCAGGGCGACGATGCTGCCCTGCTCCACCTGCAGCGACACGCCTTTTAGCACCAGGATCACGTGGTTGTAGATCACCTCGACGTTGTTGATCGAGAGATAGGGCGCCGCGGCCTGCGCGGCGGCTTCGGTGGCGGTGTTCATCGTCATCTTCGTCCGTGGTCTCCGTCCCGCCTCCCCGGCCCCGCCGGGAGAGGGTCTGCGCAGGGTTCGCCGGCCGCAGCGGGCGAGCCCTCGGCAGACCGCCCCGTCGCCGGGGCCTCGGTCTGCGCTGCCTGCGCCGGGCGGACTGTCCCGCCCGGCGCTTGCCGCCTCACTCCTTGCTGCAGTCGCGCGGGGTGAGCCCCTTCTCCTTGGCGTACTTCTCGGCACCTGCCTTCACCAGCGGGTTCACCACGCTCATGTCGGCCTCGTACCAGTCTGACGTGGTCTCGTACTTCTGTCCGTTCCAGGTGATGATCCGCGCCCAGCTCGAGCCCATGTGGTCGGCGCACGAAGTCTTCACCGGCCGCATCAGGTTGCCGAAGCCGAGCTCGTCGAGCCGCGCCTGGGTGATGTCCAGGTTCTCCAGGCCCCAGCGCACCTGCTCCGGCGTCACCGGCTTGCCCTTGCCGTACTTCTCCTGCGCGGTGCGGATCGCCTCGACGGTGAGCATCTGAATCATCATGCCGCGGGTATGGGCGACGGTGCCCACCTCGTCACGCGAGTTCGCCGAGCCCTGGTCCTTGTCGTACACGTGCTTGAGGATGTCGTCGTGCGCCTTGCCGCGGTCGGCCGAGCCCTGGATCGCGATCGCGTTGTAGCCTTTCGCGGCGGCGCCGATGTCCTTCACGTCGGACTCGGAGCCGGCCCACCAGATGCCGTACATCTTGTCGCGCGGGAAACCCGTCGCCTGTGCCTCGCGGATCGCGGTGGGCGTCATGATGCCCGCGGCCCACAGGATCACGTACTCGGGCCGCTCCTTGCGGATCTGCAGCCAGGTGGCCTTCTGCTCGACGCCGGGGGCGACGACCGGCAGCGCCATCAGCTCGAAGCCGTATTTCTGCGCCAGCGCCTGCAGCGCCGGGATCGGCTCCTTGCCGTAGGGCGAGTCGTGGTAGACCAGCGCCAGCTTCTTGCCCTTGAGCTTGTCGGCGCCGCCCATCTTCTTGGCGATGTCCTGGACGATGATGTCGGATGCGGTCCAGTAGGTGCCGAGCATCGGGAAGGACCACGGGAACACCGAGCCGTCGGCCGAATCCGACCGGCCATAGCCCATCGTCATCACCGGCACCTTGTCGAGCGGCGCCTTGTCCATCACCGCGTAGGTGATGCCGGTCGACTGGGTGTCGAACAGGCTGCCACCGCCGTTCTTGGCCTTGAGGCGCTCGTAGCACTCGACGCCGCGGTCGGTGTTGTAGGCGGTCTCGCATTCCTCGTAGCTGAGCTTGACGCCGTTTACCCCGCCGTCGCGCTCGTTGACCATCTTCAGATAGTCGAGCTTGCCGTTCGCCCACGGGATGCCGAGCGGCGCGAACGAGCCGGTGCGATACACCAGCAACGGGATGAACTGTTCCGCCTGCGCGGCCGCGATCGACGGCGCGGTGAGTGCGAAAGCCATGGTGCCGGCGACGGCGAGGCCACGAATGCCCTGGGCGATCCTGTTCTGCATGTCTTCATCTCCTCGATGTGGCTAGGTTGCTGCACATTTGCCGGGCACGCCGGCACTGCTTGGGGCCGGTCTGCGCCGGCTCGATCGGGTTGTGTGGGGGCTGCTCAGTAGGGGAAGGGCCACAGGCGCAGCTTCTCGCGGCCGATGCTCCACAGCCGCGCCAGCCCGTGGGGTTCGGCGATCAGGAAGATCACGATCAGCGCGCCGAACACGACGTGCTCCAGGTGCGCGGCGGTGTCGACCGACAGCGGCAAGCCGAAGAGCTCGGGCACGTTGGTCAGCACGATCGGCAGCAGCACGATGAAGGCGGCGCCGAAGAAGCTGCCGGCGATCGAACCCAGGCCGCCGATGATGATCATGAACAGCAGCTGGAAGGAGCGGTCGAGGCCGAAGGCGAGCGGCTCCCAGGCGCCGAGATGGACGAAGCCCCACAGCGCCCCGGCGACGCCGACGATGAAGGAGCTCACCGCGAAGGCGGTCAGCTTGGCGTAGGCCGGACGGATGCCGATGACGCCGGCGGCGATGTCCATGTCGCGGATCGCCATCCACTGGCGGCCGGTGCCGCTACGCACCAGGTTCTTCGCGATCACCGCGAAGACGACGACGAAGCCGAGGCAGAACAGGTACTTCTGCGCCGCGCTCTCGACCGGCAGACCGAAGAAGGACAGAGAGCCGACCGAGACCGAGCCCGAGGTCGAGTAGTTGGTCAGCGCCGGGATGCGCAGGAAGGCCCAGTCGAGGAAGAACTGCGCCGCCAGGGTCGACACCGCGAGGTAGAGGCCGCGCAGGCGCAGGCTGGGGATGCCGAACAGCACGCCGATCGCGGTCGCGCACGCGCCGCCGGCGAGGATCTGCAGCAGCAGCGGCGTCTCCGGCACGCGCACGCCGAGGTTCCACGCCGCGTAGGCGCCGACCGCCATGAAGGCGCCGGTGCCGAGCGAGATCTGGCCGCAGTAGCCGACCAGGATGTTCAGCCCGATCGCCGCCAGCGACAGGATGAGGAAGGGAATCAGCAGCGCGCGCAGCAGGTAGTCGCTCGCCAGCATCGGTACCAGCAGCGCGGCGATCGCCACGATGGCGATGATCGCCACCCGGTCCTGCTGCACCTTGAAGATGCGCTGGTCCTCGACGTAACTCGCCTTGAACTGTCCGTTTTCGCGATAGAACATGAATGGATCTCCGGGACGGGCGCGCTCAGACGCGGTCGATGTGCTTTTCGCCGAACAGGCCTTCGGGCCGGAACAGCAGGAAGACCAGGGCCAGGACGTAGGCGAACCAGACCTCGATCCCGCCGCCGACGAAGGGCCCGAGATAGACCTCGGACACCTTCTCGCCGACGCCGATGATCAGCCCGCCGATGATGGCCCCCGGCACCGAGGTGAGCCCGCCGAGGATCACCACCGGCAGCGCGCGCAGGGCCACGGTCGACAGCGAGAACTGCACGCCGAGCTTGGAGCCCCAGACGATGCCGGCGACGAGGGCGACGATGCCCGCCACCGCCCACACGACCACCCAGATCCGCCCGAGCGGGATGCCGACCGACTGGGCCGCCTGGTGATCGTCGGCCACCGCGCGCAGCGCTCGGCCGACCTTGGTGTATTGGAACAGCAACGCGAGCGTGGCGACCAGGGTGGCGGCCACGCCGGCGGCGATGAGGTCGTCGGGGTTGATCAGCATGCCGCCCTCGAACACGCCCTCGAACAGGAACAGGGGCTCCTTCGGCATGCCGACGTCGATCGTATACACCGAGCTGCCGAACACCATCTGGCCGAGGCCGTCGAGCACGTAGGTGATACCGAGCGTGGCCATCAGGAGCGTGGTCAGCTCCTGGTTCACCAGGTGACGCAGCACCAGGCGCTCGATCACGATCGCCACCGCGATCATGAAAGCCACGCTCATCAGGAAGGCGAGCACGTTGCCGAGCACCATGCTGCCGAGCGCCTCGGTGGCCCAGCCGGAGAAGCGCGCCATCGCCAGCGCGGCGACCAGCACCATCGCGCCCTGGGCGAAGTTGAACACGCCCGAGGCCTTGAAGATCAGCACGAAGCCGAGGCCGATCAAGGCATAGAGCAAGCCGGTCATCAGGCCGCCCAGAAAGGTTTCGAGAAAAAAGCCCATCGTTGTGTCCTTCCCGTCTCAGTGGCTGGTGCCGAGGTAGGCAGCGATGACGTCGGGGTTGTTCTTGACTTCGTCCGGCGCGCCGTCGCCGATCTTCTTGCCGTAGTCGAGCACCACCACGCGGTCGGAGATGTCCATCACCACGCCCATGTCGTGCTCGATGAGCACGATCGTGGTGCCGTACTCGTCGTTCACATCGAGGATGAAGCGGCACATGTCCTGCTTTTCCTCGACGTTCATGCCGGCCATCGGCTCGTCGAGCAGCAACAGCTCGGGCTCGGCGGCAAGCGCACGGCCGAGCTCGACCCGCTTCTGCAGGCCGTAGGGCAGGCGCCCCACCGGGGTGTTGCGGATGCTCTGGATCTCGAGGAAGTCGATCACCTCCTCGACCTTGATGCGGTGCGCAATCTCCTCCTTCTGCGCCGCCCCCCAGAACAGGGCGTGCTGGAAGAGGTTGCACTTCATCTTCAGGTTGCGCCCGGTCATGATGTTGTCGAGCACGGTCATGCCCTTGAACAGCGCGATGTTCTGGAAGGTGCGGGCGATGCCCTGGGCGGCCGCGACCTGCGGCTCCATCTTCTCGCGCAGCGCGCCGCGGAACAGGATCCTGCCCTCCTGCGGGTGATAGACGCCGTTGATGACGTTCAGCATCGAGCTCTTGCCGGCACCGTTGGGGCCGATGATCGAGCGGATCTCGTGCTCGCGCACATCGAAGCTGATGTCGGTCAGGGCCTTCACCCCGCCGAAGCGCAGCGAGATGTTCTGCAGGTCGAGGATCACCCCGCCGATGCGCTCGCGACCGGCGACGGGCGTTTCCAGCGTTTGCGTCATGTCGTTCATCCTCATCTCTCCGGCCTCAGGCGGCACGACGGCCGGCGTCCGGCTCGAAGGTCCTGACTTCCTCGATGCGTACGTCGGCGCTGACCGTGCCCGTGCGGCCGTCCTCGTACTTGACCTGGGTCTCGATGAACTGGCGGTCGCGCCCCGCGAACATCGCCTCGACCAGCACGCCGTAGCGCTCGGCGACGAAATTGCGCCTCACCTTGCGGGTGCGGGTCAGCTCGCCGTCGTCGGCGTCGAGTTCCTTGTGCAGGATCAGGAAGCGGCGGATCTGCGAGCCGCTCATCTTGGGGTCGGCGGCGAGGTCGGCGTTGACCTGCTCGATGCACTCGCGGATCAGCGCATAAACCGCCGGCTGCGAGGCGAGGTCGGTATAGCCGGCGTAGGCCATGCCCTTGCGCTCGGCCCAGTTGCCCACCGCCTCGAGCTCGATGTTGATGAAGGCGGTGACGCAGTCGCGGCCGCTGCCGAAGGCGACCGCCTCCTTGATGTACTGGAAGAACTTGAGCTTGTTCTCGATGAAGTTGGGCGCGAACATCGAGCCGTCGGCCAGCTTGCCGACGTCCTTGGCGCGGTCGATGATCTTGAGGTGGCCGTCCTCGTCGAAGTAGCCCGCGTCGCCGGTCATGAAGTAGCCGTCGGCGTTGATTGACTCGGCGGTGGCGTCGGGTCGCTTGTAGTAGGCCTTCAGCAGCATCGGCCCCTTGACCAGGATCTCGCCGTTGTCGGCGAGCTTGACCTCGACCTCGGGCGCCGGCTTGCCGACCGAGTCGAGCTTGATTTCGCCGTCGGGCTGCAGACAGACGTAGGCGCAGGTCTCGGTCTGGCCGTAGAACTGCTTCAGGTTGATGCCGAGCGAGCGGTAGAAGCGGAACAGGTCGGGGCCGATCGCCGCGCCGGCGGTGTAGGCGACACGGATCCGACCCATGCCGAGCACGTTTTTCAGCGGACCGTAGATCATCAGGTCGCCGATCCGGTAGTGCAGGCGGTCGACGGCGGACACCGGCTTGCCGTCGAGGATGTCGGCGCCCACGCGGCGGGCGAGCGCCATGAAGTGCTCGAACAGCTTGCGCTTGATCGCGCCGGCGTCCTCCATGCGAATCATCACCTGGGTGAGCAGGTTCTCGAACACCCGCGGCGGGGCGAAATAGTAGGTGGGGCCGATCTCGCGCAGGTCGGTCATCACGGTCTCGGCCGACTCGGGGCAGTTGATCGTGAAGCCGGCCACCATCGCCTGGGCGAAGGAGAACAGGTGGTCGCCCACCCAGGCCATCGGCAGGTAGGACAGTATTTCCTCGCGCTCGCTGAGGCGATCGACCCGGGTACCGCCGCGCGCGGCGGCGATGAAGGCGCCGTGGGTCTGACAGACGCCCTTCGGCTTGCCGGTGGTGCCCGAGGTGTACAGCATCACCGAGATGTCGTCGCCCGCCCCCTTGCCGATCTCGCCGTCGAGGAAGTCCGGATGGGCGCGATCGTAGGCGCGCCCTTCCTCCTCGAGCGCGTCCAGGCTCAGGAGCATCGCCTGCCCGTAGTCGCGCATGCCACGCACGTCGTGATAGATCGCATACTCGAGCAGCGGCACCTCGTCGCGGATCTCGAGCAGCTTGTCGACCTGCTCCTGGTCCTCGACCACCGCGAAGCGGACCTCGGCATCCTGCAGGACGTAGGTCATCTCCTGCGCCACCGCGTCCTGGTACATCATCACCGGAATGCCGCCGAGGCACTGGCAGGCGGCGACCGACCAGTACAGCCGCGGACGGTTGTCGCCGACGATCGCCAGCCGGTCGCCGCGCCGGAAGCCCCGCGCCGCCAGGCCGCAGGCGATCGCACGCACATGCTCGGCGACCTGCGCCCAGGAATAGGTCTGCCAGATGCCGTATTCCTTCTCGCGCATCGCCGGCCGTTGCGGCCGCACGCTGGCGTGATGCATCAGCAGCCGCGGAAACGTGTCCAGCGCAGCGCCGGACGCGGCCTGCCCATGAGTGTCGGCCATGCCCCTCCTCCTCCAGTCCGAACCTGTCTGTCTCCATGCCCGTCGCCTGCTTGTGCTTGTGTATCGCGGCGGGAGGGGCGCCCTCGGGGGCGCACTACAGTCCTCGTGGGGAAGGAGTTTCGCAACTCATGTTTGCGCAACTGTTTGCGAAATGTAGTGAATTGTTGCAGTTGGGACGAACGGGGAGGCGGAGAGGCGGGTGCTCAGTCTTCCAGGTAGGGACCGACGCCGAGGCCGACCGGTGCCGGCGCGGCCGCCACGAGCTTGGCGAAGATGCGCGCGAACTCGTCCTCGCGCGCCGCGTCCCGGGTACCTTCAAGCGGGTCGGCGCCGGCGCGGAAGCCGGCCGCGGCAGCCGCCCAGTCCTCCTCGGTGAAATGCCTGACCGCCAGCGGCAGGATCTCGCGCTCCTCGAGCTGGAGATGTGCATGGTAGAAATTGCGGTAGGCCTCGAAGGCATCGACGAAGCCGTAAAACCCTCCCGGCGCACCCTCGGCGTAGGCGCACAGGGCGCGCTTCAGGCTGCGGATCCGGCCCTCGCTCTCGGCATGCTCGCGCTCCAGCGTTGCCAGCGCGGCGGCGCCCTCGGCGGTGCGCAGCTTCAACGGCGCGAACAGATAGCGGTCTTCCTTGGGATGGTGGCTTTGTTCCGGATAGGCCTCGAGGTAATGGACGAGCGCCCGCATCAGCGCGAAATCCGGCGCCAGCCGGCGGGCGCCGATCTCACCCAGGATGTAGCGGACGGCGCTCAGGATCGCTTCCAGCGATCTGTGCTCGTCCATGATGATGCGCATCGCTTCCATTGCGTCCCCTCCTCCCGCGCCTCGCCCGCCGGCGGCTGGCGCTGGGCCAATGCGCAGCGGCGCAACCGTGCCGACCCCTTTCGAAGGCCGCCATTATCCACCCTCGGCCGTCGTTGTCACCGGGGATGGCGCGGCGATTCCGCTCTCCAAAAGCAAAACGGCGCCGAAGCGCCGCCTGCCGGTGAGCGTGGGGCCGTCGCCGGCCCCGCGATCACATGCTGCGCCGGTACTGGCCACCGACCTTGTAGAGCGCGTCGGTGATCTGGCCGAGCGAGCAGTAGCGCACCGCATCGACCAGCACCTCGAACACGTTGGCGTTGTCGATGACGGCCTGCTGCAGCTTGGCCTGCCACTTGGGCGCCTCGGCCTTGTTGCGGGCGTGGAAGTCGGCGAGTCGCTTGAGCTGGCCCTGCTTCTCTTCCTCGGTCGAACGCGCCAGCTCGATCTCCTGCTGGGCTTGGCCCTTCGGGTTGAGGAAGGTGTTCACGCCGATGATCGGGTAGGAGCCGTCGTGCTTCTTGTGCTCGTAGTAGAGCGACTCCTCCTGGATCTTGCCGCGCTGGTAGCCGGTCTCCATGGCGCCGAGCACGCCGCCGCGGGAGGCGATGGCCTCGAACTCCTTGAGTACCGCCTCTTCGACGAGGTCGGTGAGCTCCTCGATGATGAAGGCGCCCTGGTTGGGGTTCTCGTTCTTGGCCAGGCCCCACTCGCGGTTGATGATGAGCTGGATCGCCATCGCGCGCCGCACGGACTCCTCGGTCGGCGTGGTGATCGCCTCGTCGTAGGCGTTGGTGTGCAGCGAGTTGCAGTTGTCGTAGATCGCGATCAGCGCCTGCAGCGTGGTGCGGATGTCGTTGAAGTCCATCTCCTGCGCGTGCAGCGAGCGGCCCGAGGTCTGCACGTGGTACTTCAGCTTCTGGCTGCGCTCGTTGGCGCCGTACTTGTTCTTCATCGCCACCGCCCAGATGCGGCGGGCGACGCGGCCGATCACCGAATATTCCGGATCCATGCCGTTGCTGAAGAAGAAGGACAGGTTGGGCGCGAAGTCGTCGATGTGCATGCCGCGCGCCAGGTACGACTCGACGTAGGTGAAGCCGTTCGACAGCGTGAAGGCGAGCTGGCTGATCGGATTCGCGCCGGCCTCGGCGATGTGATAGCCCGAGATCGACACCGAGTAGAAGTTCTGCACCTTGTTATGGACGAAGTACTCCTGGATGTCGCCCATCATCTTGAGTGCGAACTCGGTGCTGAAGATGCAGGTGTTCTGGCCCTGGTCTTCCTTCAGGATGTCGGCCTGCACCGTGCCGCGAACGGTCGACAGCGTCCATGCCTTGATCTTGGCGTACTCGTCCTCGGTCGGATCGCGGCCGTTGTCGGCCTTGAACTTGGCGATCTGCTGGTCGAGCGCGGTATTGAAGAAGAAGGCGAGGATGATCGGCGCCGGGCCGTTGATCGTCATCGACACCGAGGTGGTCGGCGCGCACAGGTCGAAGCCGTCGTACAACACCTTCATGTCGTCGAGCGTGGCGATCGACACGCCCGAGTTGCCGATCTTGCCGTAGATGTCCGGACGCAGGTCGGGGTCGCAGCCGTACAGCGTGACCGAGTCGAAGGCGGTCGACAGGCGGTGCGCCGGCATGCCCTCGGACACCTTCTTGAAGCGGCGGTTGGTACGGAAGGCGTCACCCTCGCCCGCGAACATGCGGGTGGGGTCCTCGCCCTCGCGCTTGAAGGCGAACACGCCGGCGGTGTAGGGGAAGGAGCCGGGGACGTTCTCCTTCATCAGGAACTTGAGGGTCTCGCCCTCGTCCTCGAAGTTCGGCAGCGCCACCTTGCGGATCTTGCTGCCCGACAGCGACTGGCTCGTAAGCTGGGTGCGGATCTCCTTGTCACGGATCTTCACCACGTACTCGTCAGCGGCGTAGAGCGCCTTCTCGGTCGGCCACTGCTCGAGGAGCTTCTTCGCCACCGGGGTCAGCTCGCCGTCCTTCCAGTTGATCAGCTCATCGAAGTTCTGTGCAGGCTTGCCGCACTGCTCGAACAAGCCCTTGGCGATCCTCAGCGACTGGCGCTCGCGGGCGACGCGGGCCTGCTGCTCGATGTGCTTGTGATAGCCGCGCACGGCGTCGGCGATCTCGGCGAGGTAACGGGTGCGGTCGGCGGGGACGATGGCGCGCCCTTCCGAGGAGGCCCTGACCTTCGCCGCCGGCAGCTTGCTCTTGGCGACCTTCAGGCCCTTGCCCACCAGCGCGGGCAGCATCGCCTGGTAGAGCGCGGTGACGCCGTCGTCGTTGAAGCGCGCCGCCATGGTGCCGAACACCGGCATCTCGTCCGGGCTCTGGTTGAACAGCTCGCGGTTGCGCTGGTACTGCTTGGCCACGTCGCGCAGCGCGTCCTGCGCGCCCTTGCGGTCGAACTTGTTGATCGCGACGAAGTCGGCGAAGTCGAGCATGTCGATCTTCTCGAGCTGGCTCGCGGCGCCGAACTCCGGCGTCATCACGTACAGCGACAGATCGACGAAGGGCACGATCGCGGCGTTGCCCTGGCCGATGCCGGAGGTCTCGACCACCACCAGGTCGAAGCCCGCCAGCTTGCACGCGGCGATGACCTCGGGCAGCGCGGCCGAGACTTCCGAACCGGTGTCGCGGGTGGCGAGCGAGCGCATGTAGATGTTCTCGTGCTCGATCGCGTTCATGCGGATGCGGTCGCCGAGCAGCGCGCCGCCGGTGCGCTTGCGCGAGGGATCGATGGAGACGATGGCGAGCTTGAGCTTGTCGTCCTGGTCGAGGCGGAAGCGGCGCACCAGCTCGTCGGTGAGCGAGGACTTGCCGGCGCCGCCGGTGCCGGTGATGCCGAGCGTCGGCACCTTGGTCTTGGCCGCGGCGTCGATCAAGGCCTTCCTGACGTCGTCGCCGTAGCCGCCGTTCTCGAGCGCGGTGATGATCTGCGCCAGCGCGCGGCGATCGCCGGCGGCGAGCGCCTTCAGCACCTCGGCGGCCTTCTGCGGCGCGGCCTTGGTCACGTCGACGTCGCAGCGCTCGACCACGCTGTTGATCATGCCCTGCAGGCCCATCTTGGCGCCGTCTTCGGGCGAGAAGATATGGGTGACGCCGTATTCGTGGAGCTCCTTGATCTCGGCCGGCACGATCACGCCGCCGCCGCCGCCGAACACCTTGATGTTCTCGCCGCCGTTGGCCTTGAGCAGGTCGATCATGTACTTGAAGAACTCGACGTGGCCGCCCTGGTAGGAGGTGATCGCGATGCCCTGCACGTCTTCCTGGAGCGCGGCGTTGACGATCTCGCCCACCGAGCGGTTATGGCCGAGGTGGATGACCTCGGAGCCGGTCGCTTGCAGGATGCGGCGCATGATGTTGATCGAGGCGTCGTGGCCGTCGAACAACGCGGCGGCGGTGACGAAGCGCACCTTGTTCTTGGGCTTGTAGGTTTGCAGCTTGTGGGCAACGCTCAGGTCGGTCATGTCGGTCTTCCCCTCGTTATTCGGTGATCGGGATGATTCTAGAGGTGTGCGCCGCGCTTGGCCATTGTCCGAGCCGACGTTGATCGTGCAAAATCCGCCAATGCCCCGTGCCTCCCGCTCCATCCCGCAGCGCGCTGCGTCGCAAACACCCGCTGCCGCCGCGCCTGGTGCAGTGCCGCGCAGCCGCGCGACCGTGGCGATGGGTTTCGTCACCGGCATGCTCGCCGCGATCCGTCGCCGCGGCCACGACCCCGCCCCGCTGCTGGCCGCCGCCGGCATCGACCTTGCAGACCCTGCCACCCGCATTCCGGTCGCGCGCTACGCCACGCTCTACAACCTGCTCGCGGCCGAGCTCGCCGACGAGGGCTTCGGCATGTTCTCGCAGAAGATGCCGCCGGGCAGCTTCGAGTTCCTGTGCCGCGGCATGCTCGGCGCCCCCACCTTGGCCGAGGCGCTGGCGCGCGCCGCGCGCTTCCTGCGCCTGGTGCTGCCCGATCTCGCGGTCGATATCGCGCGCGAGGGCGCGCGTGCCGAGCTGCGCATCGCCGAGGTCCGTCCGTTGGCCGCTGCCGACGACGATCCGGCGCGGGTGTTCGCCTTCGAATGGCTCTTGCGCCTGCTCCACGGCGTCGCCTGCTGGTTCGCGGGGCGCGGCCTCGCCCTCGACGCGGTGCAATTTCCCTATCCACGCCCCACCCATGCCGATGACTACGCGCTCGTCTACACCGAACATTCGAGCTTCGGCGGCGGGGCCCTGGTCGCTTCCTTCCAGGCCAACCTGCTCGACCTGCCGCTGCGTCGCGACGACGCCTCGCTCGCCGGCTTCCTCGAAGGCGCCCCGGGCAAGATTTCGATGCTGTACCGGCGCGACCGCGAGATGGTGTCCCGCGTGCGCGACATCCTGCGCGCGGCCCTGCCCGCCAACACCAGCCTCGAGCAGGTCGCGGCGCAACTGCACCTTTCGCCACGCACCGTGCACCGCAGGCTGGAAGAGGAAGGCTCGGGCTTCAGAACGATCAAGGACGCCCTCCGGCGCGACATCGCGCTTGCCCGTCTGACCAAGACCCGTCAGCCGATCGCCCGGCTCGCCGCCGATCTCGGCTACGCGGACACCTCGGCCTTCTACCGCGCCTTCGTCGGCTGGTGCGGCATGTCGCCCGATCGATTCCGCAACGAACTCGCGCGCCGCGACGAGCGCACACCGCCGGCCGACGCGGGAGCCGCCCACTCTCGTTGACGTTAACGTCAGTTATTGCGGAGGATGGGGACCGTGCATCCGCCTCCGCTGCGGCAAAGCTGGCACACTAGGATCACGACTCTGGACCGAACCCACCCCCGTCGGGAGACCCGCACCGCCATGCCGCCCCACGCCGATCACGCCTCGCCGCCCGCGGCCGGGCAGACGCCCGAGCAGCGCCGGCGCTACGACCTGTTGCTCGCGGGCCTCGACCTGCTCGACCAGGCGATCGCGGTGTTCGACTCCACGCCCAAGCTGGTGACCTGGAACAAGGCGATGCTGCGTCTGCTCGACTTTCCCGAATCGATGGTCCGGGTCGGCACGCCGTTCGAGGACTTTGCCCGCTTCAACGCCGAGCGTGGCGAGTACGGCGCGGGCGACGTCGACACCCTGGTGCGCGCGCGGGTGGCAGCGGCGCGCGCCTTCCAGCCCCACTACGCCGAGCGCGCACGGCCGAACGGCAAGATCCTCGCGATCCGCGGCGTGCCCATCCCCAACCTCGGCTTCGTCTCGCTGTGGACCGACATCACCGAGCAGCGCCGCACCGAGGCCCTTATCCAGGAACAGAACGCCCTGCTCGAGGCCCGCGTCGAGGCACGCACCGCCGAGCTCCAGGCCTCCAACCAGCGCCTCGCCCAGGCCAAGGCGGAAATCGACGAGATCGCCGGTGCGTTGCGCCGCAGCGAAAACCGCCTCCAGCTGATCTTCGACTCGATCCCGGCGCTGATTGCCCATATCGACGCCGACGAGGTCTTCCATTACGCCAACCGCGCCTATGCCGACTGGTTCGGGCGCGACAAGGAGTCGCTGATCGGCCGCCCGGTGCGCGAGATCTTCGGCGAGGCGGCCTACGCCCAGATCCAGCCCCAGCTCCAGATCGCTCACCGCGGCGAGCGCGTCAGCTACGAGTACGCCCGGCGCAACGAACAGGGTCGCACGGTGCATGCGCGCAGCGTGATCGTGCCCGAGACCGACGCCGAAGGCCGCACCGCCGGCTTCTTCGTGATGTCGATCGACATCACCGAACAGAAGGCCAACCAGGCGGCGCTGGTGCAGGCGCAGAAGATGGAGGCGGTGGGTCAGCTCACCGGCGGGCTCGCACACGACTTCAACAACCTGCTGACGATCATCATCGGCAACCTGTCGGTGCTGCGGGAGCGGCTCGGCGGCGGCGCCGGCGCCGAATACGTCGAGCCCTCGCTGCAGGCCGCCCGCCGCGGCGCCGAGCTGATCAAGCACCTGCTGACCTTTTCGCGGCGCCAGGCGCTCGAACCCAGCGCGGTCGAGGTCGGTAGCCTGGTGCAGAACCTCTCCCACCTGCTGGTGCGCACCCTGGGCGAGACGATCAGGGTGCGCCTGCGCCTGCCGCCCGAACCGCTGCACGCCCTGGTCGACCCGCACCAGCTCGAGAACGCCCTGCTGAACCTCGCGCTCAATGCCCGCGACGCGATGCCCGAGGGCGGCGAGCTGACGATCGGCGTCGCGCGCCGCCGCTTCGATCGCGAGCTCGCCCGCGCCGCCGAACTGGCGCCGGGCGACTATGTGCAGATCGACCTCAGCGACACCGGCTGCGGCATCCCGGCCGAGCTCCTGACGCGGGTGTTCGAGCCCTTCGTCACCACCAAGCCCTTCGGTGGCGGCAGCGGCCTCGGGCTGTCGATGGTCTATGGCTTCGTGCGCCAGTCGGGCGGCAATGTGCGCATCCAGAGCCGCCCGGGCGAGGGCACCAACGTGCGCTTCGTGCTGCCCGCCACGCCACCGCCCGCGCCGGACACCGGGCAGAGCCCGGCCCCCTCGCCGGCCGGCCGGCTGGCTGGTCTGCCGGTGCTGCTGGTGGAGGACGAACCCGCGGTGCGCAAGGTCATCCGGCTGCAGCTCACCGCGCTCGGCCATCCGGTGCTCGAGGCCGCCAACGGGGTCGAGGCGATCGCGCTGCTGCGCGACGTCGAGGACATCGCCTTCCTGGTCAGCGACACCGTGATGCCGGGCGGCATGGACGGCCGCGAGCTCGCCCGCCAGGCCCGCGCGCTGCGCCCGCGACTGCCGATCCTGCTGATCACCGGCTATACCAGCGAACCCACGACCGCCGACGGCATCGACGACATCCCGGTGCTGCGCAAACCTTTCGACCAGCCGGCGCTCGCCGCCGCGCTGGCGGCACTGGACACGAACGAGGACCCTGAACAGCCATGAGCCCGCACCGTGCCGACCCCGCCGGAGCGAGGATCTTCGTGCTCGAGGACGAGCCCGACATCGCCCGCCTGATCTGCGCCAGCCTGTCCGAGTACGGCTTCCATTGCGAACATCTCGCCACCGGCGCCCAGCTCCTCACGCGCGCACGCCAGGCCGCGCCCGAGCTGTGCATCGTCGACCTCGGCCTGCCCGACATGGACGGCATGCAGGTGGTTCGCGAGCTGCAGGACGGCAGCCCGTGCGCGGTGCTGATCCTGACCGGCCGCAACGACGTCACCGACCGCGTGCTCGGCCTCGAGCTGGGCGCCGATGACTACATCGTCAAGCCCTTCGAGCCGCGCGAACTTGTCGCGCGGGTACGCTCGATCCTGCGCCGCTACCAGCGCGCCGCGCCCGCCGAGCCCGCCGAACGCACGATCGCGCGTTTCGCTGGCTGGAGCTTCGACACCGGCCGCCACGCGCTCACCGCACCCGACGGCCGGGAGATCGCGCTTTCGGCCGCCGAGGCCGGGTTGCTGGCGACCATGCTGCGGCGGCCGAACAAGATCCTGTCGCGCGAGCAGTTGCTCGGCGAGCGCGATGTCGACCCCTTCGACCGCAGCATCGACGTGCGCATCTCCCGCCTGCGCCGCAAGCTTGACGACGACCCGCACAACCCACGACTGATCAAGACGGTATACGGCGCGGGCTACCTGCTGTCGGCGCAGGTCGGGTGGGAATGAACGGCTGCCGCGGCGAGGACGGCGCGCAAGCGCGCGGGCGCATCGCTATAATTATGAATTCTTGATTCATCAACACGACAACAGGAAGCCACGCCATGTCCCAGCGTCCCTTCAAGATCCTCGGCATCCAGCAGATCGCCATCGGCGGCCCGAGCAAGGATAGGCTCAAGACCCTCTGGGTCGACATGCTCGGTCTCGAAGTCACCGGCAACTTCGTGTCGGAACGCGAGAACGTGGACGAAGACATCTGCGCGATGGGGGCCGGCGCATTCAAGGTCGAGGTCGACCTGATGCAGCCGCTCGACCCCGAGAAGAAGCCCGCGGTGCACACCACCCCGCTGAATCACGTCGGCCTGTGGGTCGACGACCTGCCGAAGGCGGTCGAATGGCTCGGCGCCAATGGCGTCCGCTTCGCCCCCGGCGGCATCCGCCGCGGCGCCGCCGGCTACGACATCACCTTCCTTCACCCGAAAGGAAACGATGCGTTCCCGATCGGCGGCGAAGGCGTGCTGGTCGAGCTGGTGCAGGCACCACCCGAAGTGATCGAGGCCTTCGCCCGCCTCGCCAGCGCCTGAGCGCAGCGGCGGGATAGCGCTCAGAGCTCGGCCGCGCCGAAGGTATCGCAGGCCTGCAGCTGGCCGCTCTCGAGTCCGCGACGGAACCAGCGCATGCGCTGCTCCGAGCTACCGTGGGTGAAGCTGTCGACCATCACCCGGCCGCGGGTCTGCCGCTGCATGTGGTCGTCACCGACGGCCGCAGCGGCACGCAGCCCCTCCTCGATGTCCCCCTGCTCGAGGATCTGGCGGCTACGATGGGCATGGTTCGCCCATACGCCGGAAAGGCAGTCGGCCTGCAGCTCCATCCGCACCGAAAGTTGATTGGACACCCGCTCGGACGCGCCCTGGCGCGCCTGCTGCACTTTGTCGGCGATGCCGAGCAGGTTCTGCACGTGGTGTCCGACCTCGTGTGCGATCACGTAGGCCTGGGCGAAGTCCCCGGGCGCGCCGAAGCGCTGGTGGAGCTCGCCGAAGAAGGACAGGTCGAGATAGAGCTTGCCGTCCGCCGGGCAGTAGAAGGGCCCCATCTCGGCCTGCCCGACGCCGCAGGCAGAGCGCGTCGCGCCGGTAAACAGGACCAGCTTCGGCGCCTGGTAGCGCTGGCCGCCGGCGGCGAAGATCTCGCCCCAAGTGTCCTCGGTGTCGGCCAGCACCAGCGAGGCGAAGCGCGCGAGCTCGTCCTCTGCCGCCGAACGCGGCTGTTGCAACTCGATCGCCGGCGGCGACACCACCTCCGCGGTGTTGAGCACCAGCCCGGGGTCGATGCCGAAATACATCGCGACCAGCGCCAGTACGATCGTGCCGATCCCGATCTTGCCGCCCGTGCGGATGCCCCGGCGACCCTGACCGCGGCGGTCCTCGACGTTGCTGCTCTGCCTGCCCCTGCGAAAATCCATCACGGCTCTCCCGCTGCGAGATTCTGTCGCCATCTTAACGCGCGGTGAACGCAAACGGGCCCGCCGTAGCGGACCCGCATTGCCGACTTGCTGCCCGGATCAGGCGGCGTCGGAGAGGCGCTCTTCGCGGATCGCCTCGTACTCGTCCTCCCAGAACCACTTGTCCTCACCGAAGGCCGGCTCGAGGTGGTGGAGCCAGGTGGCGCTCTCGTCGTATTTCGCGAAGAAGGGGCGCTGAACCCAGTCGGGATCGCGGCCCTGGATGAAGCGCAGCACGAAGACCTTCTCGCCGGCGATCTCGGTCACGCCCTGCACCTCGACCTTGCCGGGGCTCGCGCTCATGCTCGGGCCGCGCGCGGTACGGGCGAGGCCCGAGACCTGTTGCATCGCCTCGCGGTAGATCTCCCACGCACGCACCAGCGGCACCTCGAAGTAACGACGCGCGCCGGTGTCGCGCTCGACGAAGAAGTAATAAGGCACGATGCCGAGGCGGACCTGCATCTTCCACATCTTCGCCCATACCGCGGGATCGTCGTTGATGTGCGCGATCAGCGGCCCCTGCGCGCGGATCACCACGCCGGCGGCACGGATGCGGCGAATCGCCGCCTGCGCGATCTCGGTGTCGAGCTCCTTCCAGTGGTTGTAATGCGCCATCAGCGCGACATGCTTGCCGGCGCGCACCATGCGCGCAAGCAGGTCGATCAGTTCTTCGGCATCCTCGGCATCGAGGAAGCGGTGCGGCCAGAAAGTGAGCGCCTTGGTACCGATGCGCACGGTCTGGATGTGGTCGAAGGCCGGCTCGAGCAGGGGTTCGAGGTAATCGCGCAGGTGGCGGGTCTTCATCACCATCGGGTCGCCGCCGGTGAACAGGAGATCGGTCACCTCGGTGTGCTGGCGCAGGTAGGCATGCAGGGTGTCGGCCTCGGAGGCCGAAATGCGCAGCTCCTTGTCGCCGACGAACTGCGCCCAGCGAAAGCAGAAGCTGCAGTAGGCGTGGCAGGTCTGGCCCTGGCTGGGGAAGAACAGCACGGTCTCGCGGTACTTGTGCTGGATGCCGTCGAGGCGCTCGCCTTCGTCGTCGAGCGGGATGTTCATCTGCATCTGGTCGGCCGGATGCGGGTTGAGCGCCTGCCGGACCTCGGCGACCGCCGCCTCGAGCACCGCCTTGTCCGCGCCTTCGCGCAACAGCGCGGCGATGCGGTCGAAGTGTTCGGGCGCGAGCATGCCGCGCTGCGGGAAGGTGAGCTGGAAGATCGGGTCGGCGGGGATGTTGTCCCAGTCGATCAGCTCGTCGATGACGTACTGGTTGACGCGGAAGGGCAGCACGGAGGAGACGACCTTCATCTCGAAGCGCTGCTCGGGCGTCAGGCGCGCGAGCTGTTCGATGCGGTCGAGATCGCGTTGGGTAAAGACCTTGAACGGCACCGGCTTCGCATGCTCGGCGCCGGCCTCCGCGATCGGCCAACGGCGGGTCAGCGGCTGGACTTGAGCGCTCATGGGGAATCCTCCTGCTTGTCGGGTATGGCGTTGATTTGCGGACCTGCCCGCCGCCCACACGTCGTCCACCGCGCCCGAAGGGCCGGAAGCACGCACGCATGGTCAGGACTGGAGCCGGGACAGGAAGCGCGGCCGGTTGGGAGCCGCAACGCCCGCATGAATAGCGCCGCCGCGAACGCGGACGGCAAGGACACCGCTATCTTATGTCACGAATTATGTTTGTGCAAATGAGACAAGCGCGGCGGTGCCGAGTTCCCGAGCGCGGCGCACGAAAAAAAGCGGGCCTGCATCTGCAGGCCCGCGTGCCGTCAGGCATCCGCCGCGAGGCGACGGATCTCCCTCCCCGACGTCAAAACCGGATCATTCGAACTCGATGATCACCTCGTCCACCGACAGGCTGGCGCCCGGGCTGGCGACGATCTTCTTCACCTTGCCATCGTTGTCGGCCTTGAGGACGTTCTCCATCTTCATCGCCTCAATCACCGCGAGCTTCTCGCCCGCCTTCACTTCCTGCCCTTCGGCCACCGCGATCTCTCGCAGCAGGCCGGGCATCGGCGACAGCAGGAACTTCGACAGATCCGGCGGCAGCTTCTCGGGCATCAGCGACAGCAGGTGGGCCGCGCGCTTGGTCATCACCACCGGCTCGACCTGCAGGCCGAAGTGAGAGATGCGATAGCGCAGGCCGCGCCGCTCGAGCTGCAGGCAGACCTTCTCGCCATTGACCGTGCCCTCGAACACCAGGTCGCCGAAGCGCCATTCCGACAGGATACAGTAGGCCTTGTCCTCGCTGCGCATGACCATGCCGCCGTCGACCTTCTCGACCGAGAACGGGTAGAACTTGCCCCCCATCACCACCACCCACTCGGTGGCGACATTGCGGCCATGGCCCGGCAGCTGGCCCTCGATCTGCACCGCGCGCTCGATGTAGCGCAGACGGGCGAAGGCGGCGAGCGCCGCGAGCAGGGTCGGATCGGCGTGCGGCACCATCGAGGCGTCGAAGCCGTGCGGGTACTCCTCGGCGATGAAGCCGGTGTTGAAGTGGCCCGAGCAGAAGCGCGGATGCTGCAGCAGCGCCGCCTGGAAGGGGATGTTCGAGCTGATGCCGCGGATCACGAAGGCATTGAGCGCATCGCGCATGCGCTCGATCGCTTCCTGGCGGTCCTTGCCGTGCACGATCAGCTTGGCGATCATCGAATCGTAGAACATCGAGATCTCGCCGCCCTCATAGACGCCGGTGTCGACCCGCACCTGGCCGGGAATTTCTTCCGGCGGCTGGAACTTCACCAGGCGGCCGGTGGAGGGCAGGAAGCCGCGGAACGGATCCTCGGCGTTGATCCGGCATTCGATCGACCAGCCGTCGAGCCGGATGTCGTCCTGCGCGAACGCCAGCTTCTCTCCCGCGGCGACGCGGATCATCTGCTCCACCAGGTCGATGCCGGTGATGTTCTCGGTCACCGGGTGCTCGACCTGCAGGCGGGTGTTCATCTCGAGGAAGTAGAAGCTCTTGTCGGCGCCGACGACGAACTCGACCGTGCCGGCCGACTGGTAGTCCACCGCCTTGGCCAGCGCCACCGCCTGCTCGCCCATCGCCTTGCGCGTGGCCGGGTCGAGGAAGGGGCTCGGCGCCTCTTCGATGACCTTCTGGTGGCGGCGCTGGATCGAGCACTCGCGCTCGTGCAGGTACACCACGTTGCCATGCGCGTCGCCCAGCACCTGGATCTCGATGTGGCGCGGCTCGACGACGAATTTCTCGATGAAGACGCGATCGTCGCCGAAGCTGTTGCGCGCCTCGTTGACGCAGGAGGCGAAGCCCTCGTGCGCCTCCTTGTCGTTGTAGGCCACGCGCAGGCCCTTGCCGCCACCGCCGGCCGAAGCCTTGATCATCACCGGATAGCCGATCGTGCGGGCGATCTCGACCGCCTCGTCGGGTCCGGCAATCGCGTCGTTGTAGCCGGGAATGGTGTTGACGCCGGCTTCCATCGCCAGCTTCTTGGACTCGATCTTGTCGCCCATCTTGCCGACCGAGTAGTGCTTCGGTCCGATGAAGACGATGCCTTCGTCTTCCAGCCGGCGCGAGAACTCCTCGTTCTCCGACAGGAAACCGTAGCCGGGGTGCACCGCTTCGGCGCCGGTCTGCTTGCAGGCGGCGATGATCTTGTCCATCACCAGATAGGACTCTTTCGACGGCGCCGGGCCGATGCAGACCGCTTCGTCGGCGAGGTCGACATGCAGCGCGTTCCTGTCCGCCTCCGAGTACACCGCTACCGTCTGGATGCCCATCTTGCGGGCGGACTTGATGACGCGGCAGGCTATTTCACCGCGGTTGGCAATCAGAATCTTCTTGAACATATTGGGTTTCCTCGTGCGCCGATCAGAGCGGGATGTTGCCGTGCTTGCGCCACGGGTTCTCGAGTTCCTTGTTGCGCAGCATCGCCAGCGAACGGCACACGCGCTTGCGGGTGTTGTGCGGCATGATCACGTCGTCGATGAAGCCGCGGTGCGCCGCCACGAAGGGGTTGGCGAAGCGTTCCTTGTACTCCGCCTCGCGCATGGCGAGCTTCTCGGGGTCGTTCTTCTCCTCGCGGAAGATGATCTCGACCGCGCCCTTGGCGCCCATCACCGCGATCTCGGCGCTCGGCCACGCGAGGTTGACGTCGCCGCGCAGGTGCTTGGAGCTCATCACGTCGTAGGCGCCGCCATAGGCCTTGCGGGTGATGACGGTGACCTTGGGCACGGTGCACTCGGCGTAGGCGTAGAGCAGCTTGGCGCCGTGCTTGATGATGCCGCCGTATTCCTGCGAGGTGCCCGGCATGAAGCCCGGCACGTCGACCAGGGTCACCACCGGAATGTTGAAGGCGTCGCAGAAGCGCACGAAGCGCGCCGCCTTGATCGAGCTCTTGATGTCGAGGCAGCCGGCCAGCACCAGCGGCTGGTTGGCGACGATGCCCACCGGCGAGCCTTCCATGCGCCCCAGGCCGATGATGATGTTCTTGGCGTAGTCCGGCTGCAGCTCGAAGAAGTCGCCGTCGTCGACCATCTTGACGATCAGCTCCTTCATGTCGTACGGCTGGTTGGGGTTGTCCGGCACCAGGGTGTCGAGCGACATCTCGATGCGGTCGGCCGGATCGTAGGACGGCATCACCGGCGGCTTCTCGCGGTTGCTCGCGGGCAGGAAGCCGACCAGGCGACGGGTCATCATCAGCGCCTCGACGTCGTTCTCGAAGGCGAGGTCGGCAACGCCCGACTTGGTGTTGTGGGTGATCGCGCCACCCAGTTCCTCGGCGGTGACCTCCTCGTGGGTCACCGTCTTCACCACCTCGGGGCCGGTCACGAACATGTACGACGAATCCTTCACCATGAAGATGAAGTCGGTCATCGCCGGGCTGTACACCGCGCCGCCGGCGCAGGGGCCCATGATCAGCGAGATCTGCGGGATGACGCCCGAGGCGAGCACGTTGCGCTGGAACACGTCGGCGTAGCCGCCGAGCGAGTCCACGCCTTCCTGGATGCGGGCGCCGCCCGAGTCGTTGAGGCCGATCACCGGCGCGCCGACCTTCATCGCATGGTCCATGACCTTGCAGATCTTCTCCGCATGGGTCTCGGACAGCGAACCGCCGAACACGGTGAAGTCCTGCGAGAAGATGAACACCAGCCGGCCGTTGATGGTGCCGTAGCCGGTCACCACGCCGTCACCGGGCACGTGCTCGGCATCCATGCCGAAGTCGGTGCAGCGGTGCTCCTTGTACATGTCCCATTCCTCGAAGCTGTCGTCGTCGAGGAGCAGTTCGATGCGCTCGCGCGCGGTGAGCTTGCCCTTGCGATGCTGGGCGTCGATGCGCTTCTGGCCGCCGCCGAGGCGAGCCTGCTCGCGCTTCTCCTTCAGCTGGCGAATGATCTCTTGCATTGATGATCTCCTTGAGTATTGCCGCATTGCCCGCCCGCGACGCGGACGGACCAGTGATTCGGTTCAAAGATGGGCGAGCAGGCGCTGCGCCGCGGCCGAAGGCGTGCTCTCGCCCCCCTCCACCGCGCGGCTGAGCGCGGGCAACTCCGCGCGCACCCGCGGGTTGGCGCGGAAGCGGCTGCGCAGCCCGGCATCGATCAGGTCCCACATCCATGCGAGCGCCTGGTGACGGCGCTTGGCCTCGAACTCGCCGCTCGCGGTCAGCGCGGCACGATAGTCGCAGACCGCGCGCCAGAACTCGGCGACCCCCTCCTTCTTCAGCGCCGACAGGGTCAGCACCGGCACCGTCCAGTTCGGGCTCGCCGGACGCAGCATGTGGAGCGCGGTCTTGAGCTGCGACTTGGCCCGTACCGCCGCGGCCGGGTCGATGTCGGCCTTGTTCACCACGATCAGGTCGGCAAGCTCCATGATTCCTTTCTTGATCCCCTGCAGGTCGTCGCCGGCGTTGGGCAGCTGCAGCAGGCAGAAGATGTCGCTCATGCTCGCCACCGCGGTCTCGCTCTGACCGACGCCGACGGTCTCGACGATGATGACGTCGAAACCGGCCGCCTCGCACACCAGCATCGTTTCGCGCGTCTTCTCGGCCACCCCGCCGAGGCTGCAGGCCGACGGGCTGGGGCGGATGAAGGCCGCCGGGTTCTGGCTGAGCAGCTCCATCCGCGTCTTGTCACCGAGGATCGAGCCGCCGGTCACCGACGAGGACGGATCCACCGCGAGCACCGCGACCCGCAGGCCCTGCTCGATCAGATACAGCCCGAGCGCCTCGATGAAGGTCGACTTGCCGACCCCGGGCACACCCGAGATGCCCACCCGCATCGCCCGCCCGGTGTGCGGCAGCAGCGCCTCGAGCACCCCGTGCGCGCGCGCCTGGTGGTCCTCGCGCTGCGATTCGATCAGGGTGATGGTCTTCGCCAGCGGACGCAGCCGGCGTGCGAGCACGCCGTCGACCAGGCCCTGGTCCGCGGCGTCGAGGGGGTAAGAAGTGGCTGGAAGCATGGTGTCTGTCACTCGACATCTTGCCCGGTCCGACCTGCTGGCGCCGCGTGCGCCGCGATGCTCACGGGGCGCACGGTGCGCCCAGGCGCGCGCCCGCGATCGCGGCCGAGGCCGCGCCT
Organism: Thauera phenolivorans; assembly: GCF_001696715.1. Lineage (GTDB taxonomy): Bacteria > Pseudomonadota > Gammaproteobacteria > Burkholderiales > Rhodocyclaceae > Thauera > Thauera phenolivorans. The sequence continues at coordinate 245,771 of NZ_MBFM01000004.1, forward strand.
GCAGGGGACCGGGGCGCTATCGTCAGGCGGCCTTGCGCGCGGCGCGGATCTGCTTGAGCACTTCGCGCGCGGCCTTCGGAATCGGCGTGCCTGGGCCGAAGATGCCCTTCGCGCCCGCCTTATAGAGCGCGTCGTAGTCCTGTGCCGGGATCACCCCGCCGACGAAGACGATCACGTCGTCGGCACCGAGCGCTTTCAGGCCCTTGATCACCGCCGGCACCAGCGTCTTGTGGCCGGCCGCGAGGCTGGAGCAGCCCACCGCATGCACGTCGTTCTCCACCGCGTGGCGTGCCGCCTCCTCCGGGGTCTGGAAGAGGGGGCCGACGTCGATGTCGAAGCCGAGGTCGGCGAAGGCCGAGGCGACCACCTTGGCGCCGCGATCGTGCCCGTCCTGGCCGAGCTTGGCGATCATCACGCGCGGCCGGCGGCCTTCCTCCGCGACGAAGGTCTCGATCTCGGCCTTGAGCGCCTTCCAGTCCTCGTCGTTCTCCACCACCGCGCCGTACACCCCGGACACCGCCTGCGGGTTGGCGCGATAGCGGCCGAACACCACCTCGAGCGCGTCTGACACCTCGCCCATCGTGGCGCGCGCGCGCATCGCGTCGACCGTCAGCGCGAGCAGGTTGCCCTCGCCGCCCTTCGCGCATGCGGTGAGCGCGGCGAGCGCGGCATCGACCGCCGCCTGGTCGCGGGTGGCGCGGATGCGGGCGAGACGCTCGATCTGCGCCTCGCGCACGACGTGGTTGTCGATGTCGAGGATCTCGATCGGGTCTTCCTTGGCCAGCCTGTACTTGTTGACGCCGACGATGACGTCCTTGCCCGAGTCGATGCGCGCCTGCTTGTCGGCGGCGCACTCCTCGACCTTCATCTTCGCCCAGCCCGACTCGACCGCCTTGGTCATGCCGCCCATGGCCTCGATCTCCTCGATCAGCGACCACGCCTTGTCGGCCATGTCCTGGGTGAGCTTCTCCATCATGTAGGAGCCGGCCCAGGGATCGACCACGTTGCAGATGTGGGTCTCTTCCTGGATGACGATCTGGGTGTTGCGCGCGATGCGGGCGGAGAACTCGGTGGGCAGGGCGATCGCCTCGTCGAGCGCGTTGGTGTGCAGCGACTGGGTGCCGCCGAACACCGCCGCCATCGCCTCGATCGTGGTGCGGATCACGTTGTTGTAGGGATCCTGCTCGGTGAGCGACCAGCCCGAGGTCTGGCTGTGGGTGCGCAGCATCATAGACTTCGGGTTCTTCGGCTCGAACTGCTTCATGATCCGCCACCACAGCAGGCGCGCGGCGCGCATCTTGGCGATCTCGAGGTAGAAGTTCATCCCCACCGCCCAGAAGAACGACAGGCGGCCGGCGAAGGTATCGACGTCCATCCCCGCCTTCAGGCCGGTGCGGACGTACTCGAGGCCGTCGGCCAGCGTGAACGCCAGCTCGATCGCCTGGTTCGCGCCCGCCTCCTGGATGTGGTAACCCGAGATCGAGATGCTGTTGAACCTCGGCATGTGGGCCGAGGTGTACTTGAAGATGTCCGCGATGATCCGCATCGAGGGTTCGGGCGGATAGATGTAGGTGTTGCGGACCATGAACTCCTTGAGGATGTCGTTCTGGATGGTCCCCGACAGCTGCTCCTGCTTCACCCCCTGCTCTTCCGCGGCGACGATGTAGCCGGCGAGGATCGGCAGCACCGCGCCGTTCATCGTCATCGACACCGAGACCGTGTCGAGCGGGATGTCGTCGAACAGGATCTTCATGTCCTCGACCGAATCGATCGCCACGCCGGCCTTGCCGACGTCGCCGGTGACGCGCGGGTGGTCGGAGTCGTAGCCGCGATGGGTGGCGAGGTCGAAGGCCACCGAGACGCCCTGGCCGCCGGCGGCGAGCGCCTTGCGGTAGAAGGCGTTGGATTCCTCGGCGGTGGAGAAGCCGGCGTACTGGCGGATCGTCCACGGCTTGACTGCGTACATCGTCGGCTGCGGGCCGCGGAGGTAGGGCTCGAAGCCGGGCAGGGTGTCGGTGTGGGGAAGGTCTGCGATGTCGGCCGCGGTGTACAGCGGTTTCACCGCGAGGCCTTCGGGCGTGATCCAGTTCAGGTTATCGACCTCGCCCCCGGGCGCGTGCTTGGCTGCTGCCTTCTTCCAGGCCCCGAGGTCGGGCCGCGGATACTCGGGCAGTTTGGCATTCGACATGACTCATCCTCTCTCGACACTTGGGCCACCGGCAGGCGCCCCGGCTGTTTGGGTGGCGGACGCAGCGGTCCGGATTCCGGCTCCGACGACGAGACCGTCCGCGGCATCGGCTGCGGACGGTCGCCGGCGGTCCGCGACGCGGCGTAGCCCCTCTCCTGTACCTCGCGACGCTGCGCGAAGTCCTCCTATGCTACGCCTCGTCAGGGAACTTGACTTGTTGCTCGGGCGAAATAATACTTTATCCATAATTATGAATGCAACGAGGAAAAACGTCCGCCGCCCGGCTCGCCCGCTTCGACGCGACCCGGGCGGCGTGCGTATCCGCCAATGAACGCCTCATCCCGCATCGCCCCGCTGGCCCTGTACCAGGAAGTCGCCGAACGCCTGCGCGAACGAATCTTCTCGCACGAGCTGCCGCCCGGCACCTGGGTGGACGAGCAGGCCCTCGCCCTGCAGTACGGCATCTCGCGCACGCCGCTGCGCGAGGCGCTGAAGGTGCTCGCCTCGGAGGGGCTGGTGAAGCTCAAGCCGCGTCGCGGCTGCTACGTGACCGAGATCTCCGCGCGCGATCTCGACGAGGTGTTCGTGGTGATGGCCCTGCTCGAGGGAGAGTGCGCCGCCACCGCCGCCCGCACCGCCGACGCTGCCGCGCTGCAGCACCTGCAGGAGATCCACGCCGAACTCGAGGCCGCCGCCGCCGCGCCGGACATCAACCGCTACTTCGAGGCCAACCAGGCCTTTCACGTCGCGCTGCAGCAGATCGCCGACAACCGCTGGTTGATCCACGTCGTGGAGGACCTGCGCAAGGTGATCAAGCTTTCGCGCCACCATTCGCTGTCGGCCGAGGGGCGCCTCGAGGCCTCGCTGGCCGAGCACCGCGAGATCCTCGACGCCCTCCTCGCCCGCGACGCCGGCCGCGCCGAGGCGCTGATGCGCAGCCACATCCGCAGCGGCCGCGAGGCGCTCGCCCGCATCGACGACGGCCGCGAACGCGCCGGCTGAGCCCGCGGCGGCCGCTCACTCCGCGGTTTCGGGCCGCTCCTCCGCCCGCGTCGCCAGCACCTGGTCGATGCGGTAGCTGTCGATGTCGACCACCTCGAACTTGTAGCCGGCGTAGATGACGAAATCGGTTCGCCGCGGCACCTTGCGCAGGGTATACATGAGGAAGCCGGCGATCGTCTCGTAGTTCTCGAAGCCCTCGAACTCGGCGATCTCGAGCGCGCTCATGACGTCCTCGATCGGGGTCGAGCCGTCGATCAGCCAGGAATGGTCGTCGCGGCGCACGATCATGTCCTCCTGATAGGGCGCGGACAGGCCGCCCATCACGGTGTTCATGACGTCCTGCAGGGTCAGCAGGCCGACCACCAGGGCGTACTCGTTGACCGCCAGGGCGAAGTCCTCCTTGGCATCGCGGAAGCGCTCGAGCGCCTCGAACAGGCTCAGCGTGTCGGGCAGCACCAGCGCGTTGCGCACGATCGGCTCGGTGCGCAGGCCGAGCGGCTTGCCCTCCAGGATGCGCGGCAGGATGTCCTTCGAGTCCACATAGCCGATGAGTTGGTCGATGCCGTCGCGGCACACCGGGTACTTGCCATGGGGATGCGCGGCGATCTTGCGCCGGATGCTCTCCTCGCTCTCACCCAGGGTCAGGAAGACGATGCTGTCGCGGTTGGTCATCGCCGAGGGCACGATGCGCTCGTCGAGTTCGAACACCTTGCTGATCATCTGCTGCTCCTGCTTGAGCAGCATCCCCGACTGGGCGCCGGCATCGGCCATCGCCATGATGTCCTCGGCGGTGATCTGCTCGATCCGCACGGTGGGCAGCCGCGTCACGCGGAACAGCCAGTTCGCCAGCCCGTTGAAGATCCACACCAGCGGCCCGAACAGCCACATGCAGGCCTGCATCGGCCGCACCACCGCCACCGCGATGCGCTCCGGCGCGGCCATGCCGATGCGCTTGGGCATGAGGTCGGCGAAGAGCACGAAGACCGAGGTCACGAGCGCGAAGGCGATCAGGAAGCTGGCGGTGTCGAGGCGGGGCCCGTCGTAGAAGGGCTGCAGCGCGTTGCGCACGTAGGGCGTCAGCGACTGTTCGCCGACCACGCCGCCCAGGATGGCCACGGCGTTGAGGCCGATCTGCACCACGGTGAAGAAGTAGCCGGGGCTGTCCTGCAGGGCGAGCACCCGCGCCGCGTTTTCGTCGCCGCCCTCGGCGAGCACGCGCAGCTTGGTCTTGCGCGAGGCGGCGAGGGAGATTTCGGAGATCGAGAAGAAGGCGCTGATGACGATCAGCAGGAAGATGATGAACAGGTGTTCGGCGAACGCCACGACGAGCCTCTGGCGAAAGACGGGCACGCGGCCCGGGCGAGCGGGAGTCTACACCACGACATGGAAAAGCCCCCGGGGCCGCGGAGGCGCCAGGGGCTCGTCTTCGACCCGCGGCCCGCCGGGCGGCGGGCTCGGGATCGATCAGTGCGAGGAAGCGGTCGCCGCGCCGACGCCGGTCTGCGCCCGCACGTACTGGTCCTCGAAGGCGTCCTTCTCGGCCGCCGCCCGAGCGCTGCTGTCGAGTACCGAGAACAGCCAGGTCATGAAGAAGGCGATCGGCATCGAGAACAGCGCCGGCTGGGTGTAGGGGAAGATCGGCGAGGCGTTGCCCAGCACGTCGACCCACACCGACTTCGACAGCACGACGAAGGTCACCGCGCTGAACAGGCCGGAGTAGCCGCCCACCAGCGCGCCCTTGGTGGTGAGGCCCTTCCAGTACATCGACAGGATCAGCACCGGGAAGTTGGCCGAGGCCGCCACGCCGAAGGCGAGCGCCACCATGAAGGCGATGTTCATCTTCTCGAACGCCATGCCGAGCAGCACCGCGACGATGCCCAGACCGATGGTGGCGAACTTCGACACCCTGAGCTCGGTCGCCTCGTCGGCCTTGCCCTTCATGATCACCCGCGAGTAGATGTCGTGCGAGATCGCCGAGGCACCGGCCAGCGCCAGGCCCGCCACCACCGCGAGGATGGTCGCGAACGCCACCGCCGACAGGAAGCCGAGCAGCAGGTTGCCGCCGACCGCGTTGGCGAGGTGCATGGCGATCATGTTGCCGCCGCCGATCACCGGGCCGCCGATCTGGCCGCCCTCGAAGAACTGCGGATTCTGGCCGACGATGATGATCGCGCACAGGCCCATGATGGCGATGACGTTGAAGAAGTAGGCGACGATGCCCGAGGCGTAGAGCACCGACTTGCGCGCTTCCTTGGCGTCGGTCACGGTGAAGAAGCGCATCAGGATGTGCGGCAGGCCGGCGGTGCCGAACATCAGGCCGAGGCCGAGCGAGATCGCGGTCACCGGGTCGGCGAGCAGGCTGCCCGGGGCGAGCAGTCGGTCGCCGAGCTTGTGCACCTCCATCGCGCGGGTCGTCAGTTCGTCGAAGCTGAAGCCGAACTGGCTGAAGGCGAGCACGCCCACCGCGGTGCCGCCGATCAGCAGCATGCAGGCCTTGATGATCTGCACCCAGGTGGTGGCGACCATGCCGCCGAAGGTCACATACACCATCATCAGCGCGCCGACGACGACGAGCGCGATGTTGTAGTCGAGACCGAACAGCAGCTTGATCAGCTGGCCGGCACCGACCATCTGCGCCACCAGGTAGAAGCACACCACGGTGAGCGAGCTGATCGCCGCCATGGTGCGCACCTTGCCCTGGTCGAGGCGGTAGGCGGTGATGTCGGCGAAGGTGAACTTGCCCAGGTTGCGCAGGCGCTCGGCCATCAGGAACAGAATCACCGGCCAGCCGACGAAGAAGGCCAGCATGTAGATGTAGGCGTCGACGCCCTGCACGTACATCATCGCGGTCAGACCGAGCAGGGTGGCCGCCGACATGTAGTCGCCGGCGATCGCCAGGCCGTTCTGGAAGCCGGTGATGCCGCCGCCCGCGGTGTAGAAATCGGAGGTCGACTTGGTGCGGCTCGCCGCCCAGTAGGTGATGCCCAGGGTCATCAGCACGAACACGAAGAACATGCCGATCGCGCTGAGGTTCAGCGGCTGCTTCTCGGCGGCGTCCATCGCCGGACCGGCGGCGAACACGGCGGCCGGCGCGAGCAGCGCCAGGCCGGCGGCGAGACGGGAAAGTCTGGTGGTGCGCATCACTTCTCCTCCTTCCAGGCAGCCTTCACGATCTCGTTGTTGATGTCGTCGAATTCGCCGTTGGCGCGACGGACATACACGAGGGTGAGAACCCAGAAGACGATGAACTGGACCAGGCCGGCGAGGATGCCGAAGGTGAGGTTGCTGCCTTCGAACAGGCGCATCGCGATCACGTCGGGCGCGAAGGCCACGAGCAGCACGAAACCGTAGAAGACGACGAGCACGATGATCGCCAGCGTGGTGGCGAAGCTCGTGCGCTTGCGCACGAGCTCATCGAAGCGCGGATTGCGCCTGATGTGGGCGTAAACTGAACTGGACATTTTCTCCCTCCTCTTGGAAATGCAACGTTCGGGTACGTCGACACCTCCACCCTCCTCGACGCCGGCCTTTCCGTCTGTCGCGGTCCGTTCCGGCGGGCGAGATCATACCCCAGTCCATAAGCTCCATACGTGTAAGTATGGGAAATTTTTATCGTTTCCCGAAGCAACCAATCCATGAAGACCAGAATCGATCTCGAGTTCAGCGACAGCGGCGTCGCAACCGTGTCGCTGTGCAATCCGGCCAAGCTCAATGCGGTGAATGCGGCGATGTGGCGTGGCCTGTCGGCGGCGATGCGGCGCATCGCCGAGACGCCCGAATTGCGCTGCGTGATCGTGCGCGGCGCGGGCGAGGACGCCTTTGCCGCCGGCGGCGACATCGAGGAGTTCGTCAGCGTGCGCGCCACGGTGGACGACGCCCTGCACTACCACGACGAACTGGTGGCGAACGCGCTGAACGCGGTTCGTGACTGCACGATCCCCACGGTGGCCGCCATCCGCGGCGCCTGCGTCGGCGGCGGGCTGGAGATCGCCGGCTGCTGCGACATCCGCATCGCGGGCGAGTCGGCGCGCTTCGGCGCGCCGATCAACCGCCTCGGCTTCTCGATGTATCCGGGGGAGATGGCCGGCCTGCTGGCGCTCGTGGGACCGGCGGTGGTGCTCGAGATCCTGCTCGAGGGGCGCATCCTCGACGCGCGCGACGCCTTGCACAAAGGCCTGCTGAGCCGGGTGGTCGACGACGAGATGGTGTTCGAGGAGGCCGCCGCCTGCGCCGCGCGCATCTGCGCCGGCGCCCCGCTGGTGGCCCGCTGGCACAAGCAGTGGGTGAGACGCCTGACGAGCGGCGCGCCGCTGACGGACGCGGAAAAGCGCGAGGCCTTCGCCTTCCTCGACACCGAGGACTACCGCGAAGGCCTGGACGCCTTCCTCGCAAAGCGCAAGCCGGAATTCAAGGGCCGCTGAGCGGCCTGCCGCGCCAGACGCGACGACGCCCGCGCGCGGCGGGCGCCCCGGGCGGCGAGCCTGACGCCCTCAGCGTGCGCTGCCCGCCGCGCGCATCGCCTCGGCGAATACCGCATCCTTGTCGATCTGCAGCGGCTGCGGCGCCTCCGGCGGGCACACCGACCGCGGGTCGATGCCGCTGCGGTCCTGACCGAGCGAGGCGGCGGTCGGCAGATCCTCGCGCGCGACCTCGAGCGCCGGCATCAGCCGGCCGATGCCCGCCAGCGTGCGCGCCTCGGCGATGCGCTGGTCGTAGGCCGCGTTCACATAGGCGCGCCGCGCCTGGAAGTACTCGTTCTCGGTGTCGAGCAGATCGAGCAGGGTGCGCTGGCCGATGTCGAACTGGCGCCGGTAGGCCTCGCGCGCCTTGGCGATCGACAGCTGGTGCTGGTCGAGGTAACCGAGCTGCTCTTTCAGCCGCTGGGAGTCGTGCCATGCGATCGACAGGCTCTGGCGCAGGTCGCGGCAGGCCTTCTCGCGCAGGTCCTTCGCCAGGTTGAGGCCCTCGGCCGCCTGGCGCAGGCGCGCGTCGTCGGCGCCGCCGCGGAACAGGTTGTAGCTCGCCACCAGTTCCACGACGCTCTCGCGCGTGTTGCCCGGCACGCCGTCGAGGTTGCGATCGAGCGCATGACGGGCGCGCAGGTCGAGCCGCGGATGGTAGGCGGCGCGGCGCGCCTCGACCTCGGCCTGCCCGGCGCGCACGCTTTCCACCGCGGCGTTGAGCAGCGGACTCGACGCGAACGCCTCGCGCAGTGCCGCATCCGCGCCGGTCGGCAGGCCATCGCTGCCCAGCCGCTCGCCCATCGGCGGCAGCGCCTCGGCGGGGCCCTCGCCGACCACGCGCAGATAGCGGGCGCTGACGTCGTGTAGGTTGGAGATCTCGGTCAGCAGGTTCGACTCGGCGAGCGCGAGGCGGCCGCTCGCCTGCTCGAGGTCCACCCGGCGGCCCACGCCGGCCTCGGCGCGCTCGGCGATCTGGTCGTGTACCTGGCGGTGCTCCACGTAGTTGTCCTGCGCCAGCCGCACCAGCTCGCGGTAGCGCCGCACGTCGGCATAGGCGCGGACGGCCTCCAGCGCGGCGCCCTCGGCGGCATCGACCAGCTCGTAGTAGCGCACCAGGCGGGCATAGCCGAGGCGCGACACCTCGCTGCGGGTGAAGAAGCCGTCGTAGACCATCTGGTTGAGCGACAGCGTCGCGTTGCGGTGGGTGAAGCTGTCGACCCGCTCGTTCGGCGTCTTCAGGCGTTCGCTACCCACGCTGCCGTAGACGTCGAGCTCGGGCAGATAGCCGCCGCGGGCGGCATCGCGCTCGGCCTCGGCGGCGCGGAAGGCGTGCCAGCGCGACTGCACTTCGGGATTGCTCACCACCGCCTTGCGTGCCGCCTCGCGCAACGCCTCGGGGGTGGCGGCCGCCACCGGCCCCGCCTGGAGGGCGGACAGCACGGCGAGACAGACAAGGGTGCGAAGGGTTTTCATGACTGCTCCAGGATGATAAGGGCCGGGACGGAGCGCGCTCGCGATGCGCCCGCGCGCCGGCCGGTAGCTATGCGGAAATGGTAGCGAGCGCCCCCGCCGGGCGCCGCGAACTAGCTAACGGAGGCGCCCACAAAGGCGGCGGCCGCGTCGCGCATGCGCCGCGCCGAGGACTAGCGCACGGCGGCGCGAGGAAGGATTTCCGATAATGCGGGCCACGCCAGTACAGGCCTTCGATGTCAAGCATCCGCCCTCCCCCGCCGCGCCGCTTCCTCACCGCCCTGCGTCGGCTCGCCGGCGCGCTGTGCGTCGGCGCGTGCGCGGCCGCGCGGGCGATGCCGGACGCCGGGGACGTGGAACGCCTGACGCAGGCGCGCCACGACGCGATGGGTGCGAGCAGGGTGGCCGACTGGCGGCGCCTGATCGCGGAGGCGGGCGGCTTGTCCGCAGGCGAGCGACTGGAGCGGGTGAACACCTTCCTCAACCGGCAACTGCGCTTCGACGATGACAAGGTGATCTGGCGCCAGCCCGACTACTGGGCGACGCCGATCGAAACCCTCGGCCTGGGGGCGGGCGACTGCGAGGACTTCGCCATCGCCAAGTACGTGAGCCTGCGCCTGCTCGGCATCCCGGCCGCACAGCTGCGCCTGATCTACGTGCGTGCGCGGATCGGCGGCCCGCGCAGCGGCCACTCCCAGGCCCACATGGTGGTGGGCTACTTTCCCGCGCCCGGCGCCGAGCCGCTGTTGCTCGACAACCTGATCGGCGAAATCCGCCCGGCGAGCCGGCGGCCCGACCTCTTCCCGGTCTTCAGCTTCAACGGCGAAGGCCTGTGGGTGGGCGGCGAGGTGGCCGCCGATCCGAGCGCCCGCCTGTCGCGCTGGCGTGATGTCCTCGATCGCATGCAGCGCGAAGGCCTGCAGTTCAACCCCTGATGCAAGTTCCCAAGGCACGTCCATCATGACCCTGACCAAACAGCTCTGGATCGCCATCACCCTCGTCACCACGGTCGCCCTCGGCGGCAGCCTCGCGGTGAGCCTGGAAAACGCGCGCCACTACCTGGAGCAGGAACTCCGGGTGAAGAACATCGACAATGCCGGCGCGCTCGCGCTGTCGCTGTCGCAGCTCGACAAGGACCCGGTGACGGTCGAGCTGCTGATCGCGGCGCAGTTCGACACCGGCCACTACCGCCGGATCCGCCTCGTCGACCCCGAGGGCAGCATCCTGGTCGAACGCAGCCGCCCCGCAACACCGGCAGAGGTGCCCGCCTGGTTCGTGGACCTGGTGCCGATCGCGACCCAACCGGGCCTCGCCCAGGTGCAGGACGGCTGGCAGCAGTACGGCACGCTCACGGTCGACAGCCATGACCGCTACGCCTACGCCTCGCTGTGGGCGGGCGCCGGGCGCCTGCTCGCATGGCTGTTCGGCCTCGCGCTGGCGTGCGGGGCGATCGGCACCCTCGCCCTGCACCGCATCACCCGCCCGCTGAAGGCGATGGTCGGCCAGGCCCGCGACATCGGCGAGCGCCGCTTCACCACCATCGCGGAACCGGCGACCGCCGAGTTCCGCAGCGTGGTGCGCGCAATGAACACCCTTGCAGAACACATCCACAAGCTGCTCGACGAGGAGGCGCAGCGGCTCGAAGCGCTGCGCCGCCAGACCGAGCACGATGAACTCACTGGCCTGTCCAACCGCGCCCAGTTCCTGCGCCAGCTCGACAGCGCGCTCGCGCGCGACGACGACGCGGCCGGCGGCAGCCTGGTGCTGGTGCGCGTGGCCGGTCTCGATGCGCTCAACCGCCGGCTCGGCCGCAAGGCGGTGGATGAGGCGCTGGCACGGCTGGCCGCGCAGCTCGCGGCGAGCGCCGAGACACGTGCCGACGCCAACTGCGGCCGTCTCAACGCGAGCGACTTCGCCCTCCTGGCGGCCGGCGCCGGCGAGGCGGCCGCCCTCGCCGACGCGCTGCGTGGCCGACTGCAGGAGGCGCTCGGCGCCGAGGCCGCGGAGAGCCTGCGCCTCGCCGCCTGCGCCTACCTGCCGGGCGAGACCCCGGGGATGGTGCTGGCGCGCGCGGACGCGGTGCTCGCCGCCGCCGAGCTCGGCTTCGGCCGCACGGTCGACGCCGGCCCGACCGACGCCCTGCTGCCGTACGCCAGCGCGGACGCCTGGCGCGCCGGAATCGGCGCGGCGCTGGACGCCGACCACCTCGAGCTCGCCGCCTTCCCTGTGCTGCGCGAAGACGGCAGCCTGCTGCACGAGGAGGCGCCGGTGCGCCTGCTGCTGGAAGGCCGCTGGCGCACCGCGGCGCAGTTCCTGCCGTGGGCGGCCCGGCTCGACCTGCTGCCGGCGATCGACGCCCGCGTCATTCGCGCCGCGCTGCAGCAGCTGGAGCAGCACCGCAGCCGCCAGCTCGCGATCAACCTGTCGGCCGCCGCGCTGCGCGACGCCGGCTTTCGCGCCACCCTGCACGAGGCCCTGCGCCATCGCCCCGGGCTCGCCCGCCGGCTGTGGATCGAGGTGCAGGAGGCGGCCGCGCTGCGCCACCAGGTGGAGTTCCGCAGCCTCTGCCTCGCGCTGCGCCCGCTCGGCTGCCGCATCGGCCTCGACCACGGCGGCAAGGAGTTCTCGCGCTTCGCCGGCCTGCACGAACTCGGGCTCGACTACCTGAAGATCGACGCCGCCTTCGTGCGCGGCATCGACACCTCGGCGGGCAACCAGTCCTTCGTGCGCAGCCTGTGCTCGCTGACCCACGCGCTCGGCCTGCTCGCGATCGCCGAAGGCGTGTGCAGCGAAGCGGAGCGACGCTGCCTGGTCGGGCTCGGGGTGGACGGCATCACCGGGCCGGCGGCACGCAGGATGGCGAAAAGCCCGCTCCCGCTGAACTGAGGGAATCAGCCGCAGTTGCCGCCCGAGCAGCAATCGCCCGCGCGAACCGGCTGCAGGGTCGGCTGCGCGAGCCCCGCCCAGCGTGCGAGCTCGCCGCGCGTGGGATAGCGCCCCGTCAGCGCCATCTCGCCATCGACCAGAACCAGCGGCAGCGCGTCCTGCCCGGCGTGCTCGAGAAAGCTCTTGACGACGGCGTTCTGCGCGAACTCGAGCGGCTGCTGCGCGAGGTCGAAGCGTTCGATCGGCGCCCCCTGCTGACTCGACCAGTCGACGTCGGCCGTGAAGTCGACCAGCGCCGGGTCGATCCTGGTGCCGCTCTGCGCGGGCTCGAACACTTGTATGCTTTTCATGCGGGGTCTCCGTTGTCCGCCACCATGGCGGGTCTGCGCAAGCCTAATCGGTCCGGTCTCGGCCGACCTTCGCACGGATCAAGTCCGCCGCCCGCGCGGCACTTCGGTCAATCGACGATCAGCTTGCCGTCGTTGAGCAGCTTGCCGACCAACGCGGCCGAATCGCCGCTGCCGGCGTAGGCGAACAGGTCGACCCCCTCGAGCACGATCACCTGGTCGGGGGTCCCGACCAGGCTGCCGTCGTCCGCGTGGGCGAACCCGCCGGCGCCGCTGACCTTGAGCACGGTCGAGGCCGCAGCGGGATCCGCCTCGAAGTGCAGGTAGCGCTCCAGGCTGCTCTCCGCCACCGTCCCCGGCAGCAGATCGGCCAGGTCGAGCACGTCGCCCTGCGCCAGGCTGAAGTCCCTCACCGTGTCGGTCGCGGGTGCCGCACCGGTATC
>NZ_MBFM01000004.1:258579-271352 GCF_001696715.1 Thauera phenolivorans
CTCGGGCTCGACTACCTGAAGATCGACGCCGCCTTCGTGCGCGGCATCGACACCTCGGCGGGCAACCAGTCCTTCGTGCGCAGCCTGTGCTCGCTGACCCACGCGCTCGGCCTGCTCGCGATCGCCGAAGGCGTGTGCAGCGAAGCGGAGCGACGCTGCCTGGTCGGGCTCGGGGTGGACGGCATCACCGGGCCGGCGGCACGCAGGATGGCGAAAAGCCCGCTCCCGCTGAACTGAGGGAATCAGCCGCAGTTGCCGCCCGAGCAGCAATCGCCCGCGCGAACCGGCTGCAGGGTCGGCTGCGCGAGCCCCGCCCAGCGTGCGAGCTCGCCGCGCGTGGGATAGCGCCCCGTCAGCGCCATCTCGCCATCGACCAGAACCAGCGGCAGCGCGTCCTGCCCGGCGTGCTCGAGAAAGCTCTTGACGACGGCGTTCTGCGCGAACTCGAGCGGCTGCTGCGCGAGGTCGAAGCGTTCGATCGGCGCCCCCTGCTGACTCGACCAGTCGACGTCGGCCGTGAAGTCGACCAGCGCCGGGTCGATCCTGGTGCCGCTCTGCGCGGGCTCGAACACTTGTATGCTTTTCATGCGGGGTCTCCGTTGTCCGCCACCATGGCGGGTCTGCGCAAGCCTAATCGGTCCGGTCTCGGCCGACCTTCGCACGGATCAAGTCCGCCGCCCGCGCGGCACTTCGGTCAATCGACGATCAGCTTGCCGTCGTTGAGCAGCTTGCCGACCAACGCGGCCGAATCGCCGCTGCCGGCGTAGGCGAACAGGTCGACCCCCTCGAGCACGATCACCTGGTCGGGGGTCCCGACCAGGCTGCCGTCGTCCGCGTGGGCGAACCCGCCGGCGCCGCTGACCTTGAGCACGGTCGAGGCCGCAGCGGGATCCGCCTCGAAGTGCAGGTAGCGCTCCAGGCTGCTCTCCGCCACCGTCCCCGGCAGCAGATCGGCCAGGTCGAGCACGTCGCCCTGCGCCAGGCTGAAGTCCCTCACCGTGTCGGTCGCGGGTGCCGCACCGGTATCGGCCAGCGACCACTTGAACACGTCCGCGCCGAGGCCGCCGGCGAGGCTGTCGTCGCCCGCGCCACCGAACAGGGTGTCGTCGCCGTCGCTGCCGACGAGCGTGTCGTCGCCGGCGTAACCGAAGAGGTAGGTCTGGCCCGCGGTGGCGTTCAGGCCATCGTCGCCGGCGCCGCCTTCCACGCTCTGCGCGGCCGGATAAAGGGTGGCCTCGAGGACGCCCGCGGCGGTGTCGCCGTCGCCGTCCGCGCCTTCCAGCGCGAAGCGCAGCTCGATCGGCTGCGCCGGCGTCGTCTGCACCACGGTGAAGCTGCCGAGCTTGAACTCGGCGGTGCCCGCGTCCGCCTCCACCTGCAGGGCGCCGAAAGGGGTGTTCGTCGTGACCACGTAGCTCCAGCCCGACTGGATCCCCGCGATGGAAACGCAATCGCCGTGGTCGGTGATCGTCACCTGCGCGCCGACGTCGTCGCCGTTGCCATCGACGACGCGGACATTGCCGGCATCCAGGCCGATCAGCGCGTCGCCCGCGGCGTCGCCGTAGAAGACGTCGTCGGCGTCGGCCGCGATCGCGCTCAAGGTGAGCTTCGCCGATCCCTGCCCGGCGATACTCACCTCCTGCCGGAACGAGGCCAGCGCCGCGTGCTCGCCATCGTACTGGTAGACCTCCTTCACGCTGCCGCTCGCCGGGACGATCTGCAGGCCGGTCATGAAGTCGTAGCGGATGCCTTCGCCGGCGCTGAAGCTTTGCCCGGCGCTGATCCCGATATCGGCATTCGAGGTATTGACCGAATCGCCCGAGCGGGTGGTCATCAACACGTCGAGCTCGGTGCCGGCGATGTCGCTCAGCGATTTCCAGGCGGTGTTGCCGCCGCCGACGCGGCTGAAGGAGGCCTGGCTCAGGCTGGTGCCGTTGGAGATGATCCCGTAGGTGGTGAGCGTATAGCTGGCGCCGGCGGGATCCAGCGCGATCCGGATGCCCACCTCGCCGGACTCGGTGACCGCGAGCAGGACCGCTCCTTGCGAGCCGCTCTCGATCCGGTAGACCATCGCATCACCATGGAGCTGCAGCCGGTTGCCGTCGGCATCGAGCGCGGGCGAACCTTCGGCGATGCCGGCGAAGGCGACCGCACCGAAGCCGTCGGCGCCGGCGTCGAAGTTCAGCGCCGCCGTCACCGACTTCGTGCTCGGGAGCTGATCGACCAGATAGGCGGTGCTTGCAGCGAACGGCAGCGGGGCGTCATCGACCACCCCGATCTCGAGGTTCGCGCTCGCCGAGGCGCCCGCGCCGTCGCTCACGGTGACGGGGACGATCTCGCCGACCGCCGCGCCGTCCCCATGGTCGAGGCTGCCGGTCAGCGCATAGCTGTAGTGGATCACGCCGTCGGCATAGCCGGTGACGCTCAGCGTGCCGTTCGCGGTAAGGAAATCGATCACCGAGGCACCGAAGTCGTGCGCAACGAGCGCCGCCAGCGACACCGAGGTGGCGCCGATGGCGAGGGCCTTGATGTCCGCGAGGCCATCGGGATCGCCAAGCACGAAACTGCCTGCCACCACGTTCGCCCCCGAGCCGGCGTCGGTCCCCGTCGGCAGCGCGGACTCGTAGACCGGACCGGCCAGCGGATGCACGGTGATCGAAGGCGCATCATTGCCCGGCGTGACGGTGACCGTCACCGTCGCCGTGCTGGTGCCCCCCTGGCCGTCGCTCACCGCGTAGGTGATCGTGTCGACACCGTGGAAATCCGCGTTGGGCACGTAGAGCAGCGTGCCGTCCGGATTGACCGTCACCGCGCCCTCGCTCGCAGTCGCTTCCGTCACGGTCAGCGCATCACCGTCGGCGTCGCTGTCGTTGTCGAGCACCGCGATCGTGACCGGCACGTCTTCCTGCGTCCTTGCCGCATCGTCGACCGCCACCGGCGCGTCATTTGCGGGCGTCACCTCGATCGTCACCGTGTAGCCGTTCTCGGCGCCCTGGTCGTCGGTGACGGTGAAGCTGAAGCTGTCCGGCCCGTGGTAATCGGGGTCGGGCGTGTAGCGGTAGCTGCCGTCGGGCGCGAGCTCGAGTTCGCCGTGGGCAGGCTCCGCCGCCGTCGCGTACCGGACCGCATCGCCGTCCGCATCGGTCGCGACCGGCAGCCAGCCCGCGAAAGACGTGTCCTCGCTCACCCGGATCGAATCGTCCGCGGCAACGGGCGGGCTGTTCGGTTCGGGTTCGGGTTCGGGTTCGGGTTCGGGTTCGGGTTCGGGCTCGGGTTCGGGTTCGGGCTCGGGTTCGGGCTCGGGTTCGGGCTCGGGTTCGGGCTCGGGTGCGGGCTCGGGTTCGGGCTGCGGTTCGGGTTCGGGCTGCGGTTCGCGTTCGGGCTGCGGCTCGTGCTGCGGTTCGGGCGCGGGCGCGGGCTGGGGCACCGCCGTATCCGCCTGCGACTCGGCGAGTTCGCGGCCGGGCAGCGGCGCCTCCGGCTCAGCCTGCGCGCCAGCGACGAACTCGTCGTCCGGCGGCGTCAGCGGCTCGACGATCCGCAACAGGCGCACGAAGTCATTGCCCTCGCCCCCGCTGCCGCCGCCGAGACCGGCTGCCGGCGCCTCGAGCAGCTCGTCGATCTGCCCGCCCCGCTGCAGCGCGCGGATGACCTGCTCGATGCTGCCCTGGGCGAGCTCGCCCTCGTCGCCCGCCGGGCGGGCGCTCTCCGACAGTTCGGCGCTGATCCTCACCGCCTGCGCTTCGTCGAGCGCCAGCGGCTCACCGGCGAGTGAGGCGAGTTCGACCCGCCCGCCCTGCTCGGTGAGCACCGTGTCACCCTGGCGCAGCGCGTCGCCGCGCGCCAGCGCGCGGACGTTTCCTTCGGGGTCGCGCACGAATACCGGACCGGAGACGGCGACGACGCTTGCGATGATCTCAGCCACGTTGTTTCCTTCCTCGCTCGGGGCGGCCGGCCGCGCAGGCGCCGCCGCCACCCGTGTCAATCGGATGAGGAAAGGCTAAGCCCGGGCGCGACCGGGCTCCATTGGACGGGGGTACCATCAGCGTGATCCGCGACACGGTCGGCTGCGGAATGTCGCCGACCGGGGCCGGTTCAGATCACGCCATCCGTGTCGTCGAGCAGGCTGAGGCGGCCACCCAGCCCGGCGCGGGTGCTGCGCCGCTCCATCAGCTTGTCCTGGGCGGCGGGCGGCAGGTCGGTGAACAGAATCACGCCGCGCGCGACGAGGAGGTCGATGACGTCCTCGAGCACGCGGACGAAGCCGAGGTCGGAGGCGCTCAGCGGGTTGGCCCGCGCGGCGAGTTCGCTACCGAAAGCGGCGAGCGCGGGGTCCGCGGGGTCGGCCGGCAGCCAGCCGGGGTCGCCCTCGGCCGGCGCCTGCCGGCTCGCGGCGACCACTTCGCCCGCCGGATTCCGTCTGACGTAGATCATGGCTGGCCCACCGTCTCGGCGCCGGCGCGGCCGGCCAGGCGCAGCGCGAGTTGCAGGCGGTCGCGCACGCCGAACTTGTCGAACACCGCGCCGAGGTGGGCCTTGACCGTGCGTTCGGTGATGCCGAGCCGCCAGGCGACCTCCTTGTTGGTCAGACCTTCGCTGACCGCGCGTGCCACTTCGAGTTCGCGCATCGACAGCGTCGGCGGCCAGACCGCCTCGGCCGCGGCGGGCGCCGGCAGGTGCCCGCGCAGGGCGGCGAGGAAGCGCGACAGCAACGCCGGCCCGACCCATAGCCCGTGGTGCGCCACCACCAGCGCGACCTCGCGCAGCAGCGCCACCGCGGCCAGTTCGTGGCAGTAGCCGCGCGCCCCGCTATCGAGCGCGCGCAGTCCTTCCTCGTCGTCGGGCTGCAGCGAGAGCACCACCACCGGCGAGCGCGGCAGACCGGTCGCCAGCCGGGCGAGCTCGGAGACCCAGCCCGCCCGGCCGGCGGACAGCCACACGAGCTCACCCTCGCCCGCCGCGCCGAGCACGTCCGCCAGCGAGGCGGACCTGCCCTCGGGAAAGGCCTCGTGCCAGCGCGCCGAGGGTGCGGCGCCGGCCGCAGGCAGGTAGAAGTGTCGCGTCATCGTTCGGAAAGTGCGTTGGCCTTCGCCCGCAGTACTGGCTTGAGCAGGTAGGAAAGAATGCTCTTCTTGCCGGTCAGCACGTCCACCTGGGCCACCATGCCGGGGATGATCGGCAGGTTCTCGCCGAGGCTGGTCTCGCGGGTGCGCACCCGCACCACATAGAAGGCGTTGTCCCGCTCATCGACCACGGTGTCGGCGCCGATCTGCTCGACCACCGCCTCGAGCCCGCCGTAGGTCGCGAAGTCGTAGGCGGTGAACCTGACCAGCGCCGCCTGCCCCGGACGCAGGAAGGCGATGTCGGCGGGCTTGACGCGCGCCTCGAGGATCAGCGCCTCGTCGAGCGGCACCAGCTCGACCACCTCCTTGCCCGGCATCACCACCCCGCCCACGGTATTGACCAGCAGGCGCTTGACCGTGCCGCGCAGCGGCGCGCGGATCTCGGCGTGCTTGACCTTGTCCTGCAGTGCGCCGCTACCCGCGCTCAGGCTGGACAAGCGCGCCATGGTGTCGGAGAGCTCGTTGCGCAGCTGGTTGCGGGCATTGAGTTCCACCTCCTGGATCTTGCGCTCGGCCTCGGCGATCGCCGCCTGGATGCGCGAGATCTGCGCCGAAGCCTGGTCGCGCTCGCCGCGCAGGCGGGCGACGTCGCGCTGCAGGCGCAGCAGGTCGACCTCGGACACCGCACCCGAGGCGAGCAGCGGCCGGGTCACCTGCAGCTCCTGCTGCGCGAGCTCGAAGGCGCGGCCCGCCTGCTCCCGGCGCGCGCGCACCTCGTTGAGCTCCTGCCGGCGCTGGGTGAGCTGGTCGCGCGCGATCGACAGCTGGGCGCTCATCTCGGCGCGGCTCGATTCATACAGCCGGCGCTCGTGGGCGACGATGTCGGGTGCCTGTATCGTCAGCTCGGCGGGCACGTCGAAGGGCTCGCCCTCGGTGAGCGCCTCGAGCCGGGCGCGCTTGGCCTCGAGGGCGAGGAACTCGGCGCGGTTCTCCGCCAGCGAGGCGGCGAAGCGAGTGGGATCGATGCGCAGCAGCAGCTGCCCGGCCTCGACCACCTCGCCCTCGCGCACCGCGATCTCCTCCACCACGCCGCCATCGACCGACTGGATGACCTGCACCTGGCTCGACGGCGTCACCTTCGCCTCGCCCCGGCTCACCTCGTCCACCTCGGCGATCGCCGCCCAGCCCAGCAGCGCCAGCAGCACGACGAAGCCGATGCGCAACAGCGCGCGGGCGCGCAGCGGCTCCTGCTGCAGGCGTGCCCAGTCGGCGTCGCCCGCCCAGTCGAGGTCCTCGTTCGCCGCCGCACCGGCGAGCCGGCGCAGCGGACGGCCGAAAACCGCATTGCCGGCACCCGCGCTGCGGCCGAGCAGGCCGCCGATGCCGTCGAACAGGCGGCGGTCGGCGTCGGCGCTCATGCCGCCCTCCCGATCCGACCCTGGCGCAGCGCCTCGACCACCTTGGCCTTCGGCCCGTCGCCGACCACCCGCCCGCCGTCGACGACGACGATGCGGTCGACGAGGTCGAGCAGCGAGGTACGGTGGGTGACCACGATCATCGTCCTGCCGCGCGCGAATTCCGCCAGGCGGCGCTTGAGTTCTTCCTCGCTCGAGTGGTCCATCGACGCGGTAGGCTCGTCGAGCAGCAGGATCGGCGGGTCGTTGATCACCGCCCGCGCCAGCGCCACGCCTTGGCGCTGGCCGCCGGAGAGCGAATCGCCGCGCTCGCCGACCAGCATGTCGAAACCCTGCGGGTGGGCATTGGCGAACTCGGCGATCCCGGCGAGCGTGGCCGCGCGCAGCACCTCGGCGTCGTCGGCGAGCGGCGCGGCGATCGTGATGTTGTCGCGCAGGCTGCCGTAGAAGAGCGTGACGTCCTGGGCGACGTAGCCGATCTGGCGGCGCAGTTCGGCCGGGTCGAGCTGGCGCTGGTCGATGCCGTCGATCAGCACCGCCCCCGAGCTGGGGCGATACAGACCAAGGATCAACTTCTCGAGCGTGCTCTTGCCCGAGCCGACGCGGCCGAGGATGCCGACCCGCTCGCCCGCGCGGATCCGCAGCGACACGTTCTTCAGCGCCTCGACCTGCTGGCCGGGATAGCTGAAGCAGACCTCGCGGAACTCGATCTCGCCGCCGAGCTGACCGCGGCTGATGAAGCGCTGGCCGTCCGGGCGCTCGACCTCGCGCGACATCACCTGCTCGAGCGAGGCGAGCGCGGTCGAGGCGTTGTGGTACTGGGTGAGCAGGCCGGCCACCTGGCCGACCGGCGCCATCGCGCGCGAGGACAGCATGTAGCAGGCGATCAGCCCGCCCATCGTCAGCTCGCCCGCGCCGATCAGGTACACGCCGAGCACGATCATCGCCACCCCGACCATCTGCTGGACGAAGGCCGAGCCGTGGCTCGCGCTCGCCGACAGCAGGCGCAGTCGGGCGGTGACGCGCGACAACAGCGCCGCGCTCTTCTCCCACTTGCGCTGCATCGGCGCCTCGGCGCCGAGCGCCTTCAGCGTCTCCAGCCCCACCAGGCCCTCGACCAGGGTGGCGTTGCGCTGGGCGCCCGCGCGCCAGGTGGTCTCCGCCAGTTCCTGCATCCGCCCCTGCACGCCGGCCGCGTAGAGCAGGAGGGCGAGGACGCCGAGCAGGAAGGGAAGCACCAGCGGCCAGGCGATCCAGCCGATCGCGAGCAGAAACAGCAGCGCGAACGGCAGGTCGACGAAGGCGACCACGGTGGCCGAGCCGATGAAGTCGCGCACCGACTCGAAAGCGCGCAGGTTGGCGGCGAAGGAACCGGCCGAAGGCGGGCGCTCCTCCAGGCGCATGCCGAGCACCCGCTCCATGATGTGGGCGGAGATGCGCACGTCGGCACGACTGCCGGCGAGGTCGACGAAGTGGCCGCGCAGCGTGCGCAGCACGAGCTCGCCGACCAGCACCACCAGCACCCCGGCGGCGAGCACCCACAGGGTCTCGACCGCATTGTTCGGCACCACGCGGTCGTACACGTTCATGACGAACAGCGGCATCGCGACCGCGAACAGGTTGATCAGCAGCGCGGCGAGCAGCACGTCGCGGTAGAGGGCCCGGTTCTCGGCGACCCGCCCCCAGAACCAGTGGCGGCCGCGCAGCGCGTTCACCTCGGGCGCGCGGGCGTCGAAGCGCAGCTGCGGCCGGGCGTAGATCGCCCGCCCGGTGTAGCGCGCCGCGAGTTCGCCGCGCGGCAGCTCGAGTTCGGCCTCGCCGAGCTCGGGGAAGATCACCCTCGCGCGCGCGCCGTCCGCGATCCAGCCGGCGAGCACGCATGCATGGTCGCCGTCGAGCAGCAGGATGGCGGGAAACAGCGCGGCGTTGAGTGACTCGAGCGGGCGGCGGACGATGTTGCTCGCGAGGCCGGCGCGGCGCGCGGCGCGCTCGAACAGCGAGGGCGGCAGGCCCTCGGCGCCCACCGGCAGACCGGCGAGCAGGGCGTCGCGGGTGGTGGCGATGCCGTGCGCGCGCGCCACCAGCTGCAGGCAATCGACCAGGTCGTGGTGCCCCTGCAGCGAGGCCGCGCGCCCGCCCTCCGTTCCCGCCTCGCCTGCCCGGCAGCCTGGCAGCTCCGCCACCCTCGCTTCACCCACGACCATTCACCCCGATTGCGAATGGCCCGATTATCGGCACCCGTCCGCGCGGCGGTCGCGTCAATAAGTCACCGCAGCGTCGACAAAGACGCGGCTCAGCGCGGCGCCGATTCCTCGTACTCGCTCACCTTCAGTGCACGCATCTGGTAGCCCGCATGCCCAAGCTCGGACTCGATGCGCCCGACCGCGAGCACCCCCTCGACCCACACCGGCAGCATGTTCCACGCGGCGGGCACCGGCTTGTCCGGGACGACGTGAATCAGCTGGTTGGCCGGCGGCGGCGGCACGTGCACACACGCGCCGAAGTAGGGCACGAGCAGGAACTCGCGCACCTGCTCGCCGTCGGTCTCGAGCGGCACGACGAAGCCGGGCAGGCGCACCCGCCGCCCGGCCATGGCCTCGACCACCGGCGCGCGGTCCCACTCTGCACGCATGCGCTCGAGCAGCTCCATCGCACGCGGGTCG
Organism: Thauera phenolivorans; assembly: GCF_001696715.1. Taxonomy (GTDB): domain Bacteria; phylum Pseudomonadota; class Gammaproteobacteria; order Burkholderiales; family Rhodocyclaceae; genus Thauera; species Thauera phenolivorans. The sequence continues at coordinate 267,721 of NZ_MBFM01000004.1, forward strand.
TTGTCCTGCAGGTCGTCGAGGTCGAGGTCCTCGAACAGCTGCTCCGGGTGCCAGTCGGCCGGGATGAGGTCGTCCCACTCGATGTCGACGAATTCGCCCGCCGCCGCCGCGGCCTTCGGCGCGAGGCGTTCGCCCACCTGGTAGCCGCCGGCGTCCGGCGCCTGCTGGGCGTACACCGCCGCGGGCAGCAGACCGAGCGCAGCGGCGCAGGCCCAGGCGGCAATGGTCGCAGCGAGTCGTTTCATTTGCTTCATCTCAGATCCTGATCGTCATGCCGTCGGCGAGCGAATAGCGATAGGCGCGCAGCCCCGGCACCAGGCTCGCCGCGAGGCTGGCGGCGCACACCGCGCCGAGCAGCGCCCACTCGCTCGCCGAAGGCCAGCCCAGACCCGGCCGCAGCCCGAGCGTGGCCTCCAGCCAGGGACCGGCGAGCGCGGCAGCACCATACACCAGCCCCAGACCGAGCGCGATCCCGGCCAGCGCCAGCAGCAGGCTCTCGAGCGCGAGCAGCGCGAACACCTGCAGCGGACGTGCGCCGAGCGCGCGCAGGATCGCGAGCTCGCGCCGGCGCTCGCCCAGGCTCGCCACCATCACCGCCACCAGGCCGGCCAGGCCCACCACCACCACGAGCGCCGACACCCCGAGCAGCGCGCGCTCGGCGACGCCGACCAGTCCCCACAGTTCGTGCAGCGTCGCCCCCGGCAGGATCGCGCTCAGCGGCTCGTCGGCGAAGCCGTTGATCGCGCGCTGCACGCGGAAGACCGCGGTGCGACTCTCGAGCCCGACGAGGGCGGCGGTCACCGACTTGGGCCTGAGGTCGAACTTGCGCACATGCTCGGGCGCGATCGACAGCCCGCGGACCGGCGCGCCGCCGTGCCAGTCGAGATGGATCGCCTCGATCGCCTCGAGGCCCACCAGCACCACGCGGTCGACAGGCGTACCACTGCGCGCGAGCACCCCGGTGACGACGAAGGGCTTGTCGCCGTGATCGGCGAAGGCCGGCCCGCCCTCGCCGCCGACACTGCCGTGACTGAGTACGATGCGCTGACCCGGCCGATAGCCGAGGCGATGCGCGATCTCGGCGCCGATCACCGCCTCGAAGATGCCCTCGGGCGCGTCGCGGAAGGGCCGACCCTCGGCAAAGCGCAGGCTGCGCCCATCCCCATGGCGGTAGTGGGCGAAGAAGCCGGCGGTGGTGCCCACCACACGGTAGCCGCGGTGCGAGTCGCCGAGCGACAGCGGCACCAGCCATTTCACCCCCGGCAGCGCGGACACCGCCTCGATGCTGCGCCAGGACACATTGTTGGTGGCGTTGCCGATATGGAACACCGCGTACAGCAGCAGCTGCACGCCGCCGCTGCGCGCCCCCACCACCAGGTCGGTGCCCGAGATCGTCTGCGCAAAGGCCGCGCGGGCGTCGTGGCGCAGCCGCTCGACGCCGACCAGCATCGCCACCGAGAGCGCGATCGCCACCACGGTGAGGCCTGCCGACAGGCGCCGGTTGGCGAGGCTGCGCAGCGCCAGCTGCCAGAGCGTCTTCATGCGCCCCCCGGGACTGCGAGCGCGCGGTTGATCGAGGCGAGATCGAGCACGCGATCGAAATGCCGGGCGAGACGGCCGTCGTGGCTGACGAACAGCAACGCCGCTCCCGCCGCCCCGCACTCCTCGAGCAGGAGATCGAGGAAAGCCTGCTGGCGGTCGGCGTCGAGCGCGGAGGTCGGCTCGTCGGCGACCACCAGGCCCGGACGGCCGATCAGCGCACGCGCCGCCGCCACCCGTTGTTGCTGGCCCACTGACAGCTGCGCCGCCGGCCGCGAAAGCAGCGCGCGGTCGAGGTCGAGGCGTGTGGCCAGACGCCCGGCCTCCTCTTCCGGCGTCCTCTTGGCTGTGGCCAGACGCGCCCGGCGCGCCGGCGAGAAGCGGCAGGCGAGCAGGATGTTGTCGCGCGCCGACAGCCACGGCAGCAGGTTGAAGAGCTGGAACACGAAGCCGACATGGTCGGCACGGAAGCGGTCGCGCGCCGCCGCCGACAGCGCGCCGAGCACCTGCCCGGCCACCGCCACTTCACCCGCCTGCGGCCTCACCACGCCGCCGATCAGCGACAGCAGGCTGCTCTTGCCGCTGCCGCTCGGGCCGCGCAGGAACACCCGCTCGCCGGCAGCGAGGCGGAAGTGATCGATCGCCAGGCAGTCGGCGGCTGCGCCCGGCCAGCGAAAGCGCAGGCCGGTGAGCCGCACCGCATCGGCCGCCAGCGTCGGATCTCCCGCTGCCCTTCCCGCCGGGAGGCGTTCGACGGTGCGCGCCGGATCCATCGGGTCCGCCATCAGCGCAACGGCAGCACGGTCGCTTGCGGGCGCAGCGTCGCCGCCCCCTGGCCCTGCGCCGAAACGCGCTCGGCACGGATCTCGCGCAGGCGCGGGAAGGCCTCGAACAGGCTCAGCCCAAGCGCGTCGAGCGCCGCCGGTTCCTCGCAGCGCAGGGTATAGCCCGCCACCAGCTCGGCGTGACCGTCCACGTGGTCCCGGGCGTGAGCATGCGCCGCGTCGTGCAGATGCGCATGGGCGGCGCCCTGCAGCCAGGGTGAATCGAGCGCGACGCCCCGCAGCACGCAGCCGGCCGCGACGGGTAGCGAGAACAGCGAATCGAAGTCGCGCAGGCGCGCCTCGGCCGCCGCCAGCGCTGCCCGTTGCGCTTCATTGCGCGGTTCGTGCTCGAAACCGACCAGACTTTCGAGCGGGCTGGCGAACTCGATCACCAGCTCGTCGGCATCGGCGGCGACGTGCAGTTCGGCGACTCCGTGCTCGTGCGCCTGCTGGGCGCGGCCGGCGGCGCTGCACAACATCAGGCACATGCCGCTCAGCGCGGCGAGGACAGGTTTCATCGATTCTTCCTTCGACTGACATCATGGCGCTGGCCGCCCCTGGATCGCCCCCACCGCCCTACGCCCGATACTGGAGTGCAGGCAACGCGATTCTGTTAATGCTACTATGTTGCATCAATCAACCCAAGCTGAATCCGCCCATGAGCAGCGTCCTTCATCATCCGCCCGCAGGCGTTGCGCGTGACCTGATCGCCGCCCGCGGCGGTCGTGCCACCCGCACCCGGATCGCGGTGATCGAGGCTCTGCAGGCGTGCGCGCACCCGATGTCGCACGACGAACTCGGCGCCGCGCTCGACGCCGCCGGCGTCGCGCACGACCGCGTCACCCTCTATCGCGCGCTCGAATGGCTCGTGGGACAGGGCATCGCCACGCGCATCGCAGGCGGCGAGCGCGCCTGGCGCTTCGAGCTGCGCGGCGACGACAGCCATCGCCACGCCCATTTCCACTGCGAGCGCTGCGGGCAGATCGTCTGCCTCGAGGATGTCGCCGTCACTTCCGCACCACCATTGCCGGCGGGCTTCGAACTCGACCGGTCCGAACTCGTGCTGCACGGCGCCTGCGCCGACTGCGGCCGCCAGCGCGAGGGCCGGCGATGAGCCTGCGCGCCTCCTCTGCCCGCCACAGCCTGCTCGGCGCCGGACTCGGCGCCCGCCTCGCAATCGTCGGCGGGGCGATCGCCCTGCTCTGGCTCACCGTCCATTGGGCGCTCGTCTGACATGCATCCCGCGACACCCCCGTTGATCCGCTTCGA
>NZ_MBFM01000004.1:271362-278380 GCF_001696715.1 Thauera phenolivorans
GCCCGATACTGGAGTGCAGGCAACGCGATTCTGTTAATGCTACTATGTTGCATCAATCAACCCAAGCTGAATCCGCCCATGAGCAGCGTCCTTCATCATCCGCCCGCAGGCGTTGCGCGTGACCTGATCGCCGCCCGCGGCGGTCGTGCCACCCGCACCCGGATCGCGGTGATCGAGGCTCTGCAGGCGTGCGCGCACCCGATGTCGCACGACGAACTCGGCGCCGCGCTCGACGCCGCCGGCGTCGCGCACGACCGCGTCACCCTCTATCGCGCGCTCGAATGGCTCGTGGGACAGGGCATCGCCACGCGCATCGCAGGCGGCGAGCGCGCCTGGCGCTTCGAGCTGCGCGGCGACGACAGCCATCGCCACGCCCATTTCCACTGCGAGCGCTGCGGGCAGATCGTCTGCCTCGAGGATGTCGCCGTCACTTCCGCACCACCATTGCCGGCGGGCTTCGAACTCGACCGGTCCGAACTCGTGCTGCACGGCGCCTGCGCCGACTGCGGCCGCCAGCGCGAGGGCCGGCGATGAGCCTGCGCGCCTCCTCTGCCCGCCACAGCCTGCTCGGCGCCGGACTCGGCGCCCGCCTCGCAATCGTCGGCGGGGCGATCGCCCTGCTCTGGCTCACCGTCCATTGGGCGCTCGTCTGACATGCATCCCGCGACACCCCCGTTGATCCGCTTCGACAACCTCACCCTCGGTTACGACCGCCACCCGGCCGTGCATCACCTGAGCGGCGAGATTCCCGCCGGCGCGCTGGTCGCGGTGATCGGCCCCAACGGCGCGGGCAAGTCCACCCTGCTGAAGGGGCTCGCCGGCGAACTGCGCCCGCTCGGCGGCCGCATCGAGCTGCCGGCCCTGCCGCGCGGCGGCCTCGCCTACCTCGCGCAACGCGGCGAGATCGATCACAGCTTTCCATTGTCGGTCTTCGACATGGTGGCGCTGGGCCTGTGGCGCGAGATCGGCGCCTTCGGCGCGCTGCGTGGCGAACACCGCCGGCGGGTGCGCGAGGCGCTCGCCGCGGTCGGGCTGAGCGGCTTCGAGACGCGCGCGATCGGCTCGCTGTCGGGCGGCCAGCTGCAGCGCGCCCGCTTCGCCCGCCTGATCCTGCAGGACGCACCGCTGATCCTGCTCGACGAGCCCTTCGCGGCGATCGACAGCCGCACGGTGGACGACCTCGTGCGCCTGATCCTGGGCTGGCACGCCGAAGGCCGCACCATCCTCACCGTGGTGCACGATTACGAGCAGGTGCGGCGCCACTTCCCGACCGCGCTGCTGCTGTCGCGCGAGCCGGTGGCCTTCGGTCCCACCGCCGAGGTGCTTACCCCTGCCCTGCTCGCCCGCGCCCGCCGCCTGTCCGAGGCCTTCGACGAAGATGCGCCCGAGTGCCATATCGAGCTGCCCGCCGACGTCATCCAGCCCGACGTCATCCAGCCCGACGTCGTCCAGTCCGACGCCGCCGAGCCCGGCACGCACCACCACCATGCCCACGACGGTCACCGCCACTGAGCGCGGCCGCCAGCCCAACCCAGCCCTCACCCACCCGCCCCCGTGATCGACCTCCTCGTCTCCCCCTTCACCGAGTTCGCCTTCATGCGCCGCGCGCTCGCCGGCTGCCTCGCGCTCTCGCTCGGCGCCACCCCGGTGGGCGTGTTCCTGCTGCTGCGTCGCATGAGCCTGATGGGCGACGCGATGAGCCACGCGATCCTGCCCGGCGCCGCACTCGGCTACCTCGCCTTCGGGCTGTCGCTCGGCGCGATGACGATCGGCGGCATCGTCGCCGGCCTCGTGGTGGTGCTCGCCGCCGGCGTGGTGACGCGCGCCTCCAACCTCAAGGAGGACGCCAGCCTCGCCGCCTTCTACCTGCTCTCGCTCGCCGCCGGGGTGATGATCGTGTCGCTGCGCGGCCGGAACCTCGACCTGCTGCACGTGCTGTTCGGCTCGGTGCTGGCGCTCGACGACGCCTCCCTGCTGCTGATCGCCGCGATCGCCACCGCGACCATGATCGCGCTCGCGCTGCTGCTGCGGCCGCTGGTGCTCGAGTGCTTCGATCCCGCCTTCCTGCGCGGCGTCAGCCGCTGGTCGCCGGTGGCGCACTACGGCTTCCTCGTGCTGGTGGTGTTCAACCTGGTGAGCGGCTTCCATGCGCTCGGCACCCTGATGGCGGTCGGCATCATGATCCTGCCCGCCGCGGCCGCCCGCCTGTGGTCGCGCGGGCTACCGCTGATGCTGCTGCTCGCGGTGCTGATCGCCTTCGCCAGCAGCGTCGCCGGCCTGCTGCTGTCCTACCACACCGACGTGCCGGCCGGCCCCGCGATCGTGCTGATGTGCGGCGTCGCCTACTTCTTCTCGCTCGCCGCCGCGCCCGGCGGCCTGCTCGCCGGCCGCCTGCCGGTACGCCACCACCTCGAATCCTGACGTCCGGAGCCCATCGATGCAGCCGCTCTCCCCCCGCATCACCCGCAGACTCGTCCTCGTCCTGTCGGCCGCGCTGCTGTCCGGCGTCGTGCTCGGCAGCGCACCGGCGCGCGCCGAGCCGCTGCGGGTCAGCGTCAGCTTCAGCATCCTCGGCGACTTCGTGCGCCAGGTGGGCGGCGAGCGGGTGGCGGTCGACACGCTGGTCGGCGTCGACGAGGACGCCCACGCCTTCCAGCCGCGGCCGTCCGACGCCCGCCGCCTCGGCGCCGCGCAGCTGGTCGTCACCAACGGCCTCGGCTTCGACGACTGGGTCGCACGGCTCGCGCGTTCGGCCGGCTACCGGGGCAGGGTGCTGGTCGCGAGCGAAGGCATCGACACGCTGGCGAAGCAGGACGACGACGATCACGGCACCGATGAAGAAGACGCGCATCGCGACCGCGAGGATGGCGACGATCACGACCCCGGCGGCATCGATCCCCACGCCTGGCAGAGCGTCGCCAATGCCGAGCGCTACGTCGCCAACATCGCCGCCGCGCTCGCCGAGCTCGACCCCGCGGGCGCCAGCCACTACCGCGACAACGCCGCGCGCTACCGCGGCGAACTGAAGGCGCTGGACGCGGAGATCCGCGCCGCCTTCGCCGCGATCCCCGCCGAACGCCGCAAGGTGGTGAGCTCGCACGACGCCTTCGCCTATTTCGCTCGCGCCTATGGCGTCGACTTCCTCGCTCCGGTCGGCGTCTCGAACAACGCCGAACCCACCGCGCAAGGAGTGGCGCGCCTCATCCGCCAACTGCGTGCGGACAAGATCCCCGCGGTCTTCATCGAGAACGTCGCCGATCCGCGGCTGATCGAGCGCATCCGCGCCGAGAGCGGTGCGCGCGTGGGCGGCACGCTCTATTCCGATGCGCTGTCGGCCGCCGGCGGCGCCGCGCCCGACTACCTGACGATGATGCGCCACAACCTGCGCACCATCGTCGAGGCGATCGCACCCGCGCCGTGAGCCTGCCCGCTGGCGGTTTCGCAAGTTTCTGAAACGATCGTTACGCGCCCGCACGATCCGTCCTGCCTATAATCGACGGCCCGCTCCCGCCGTCGCCGGCGGCGCGCGGGCTTCCGATCCAACATGCACCAGCCCGAGGAGAAAAGAAAATGAAACGATTCCAGCGCCTGCTGGCCGCCGTGCTGACCGTCTGCTTCGCCAACGCCACGATGATCCAGACCGCGCAGGCCGGCATGATCTCCACCGAGCAGGTCGCGCGCACCGGCGCCGAGCAGGGCACGGGCCACGAGCGCCTCACCGCCGCACTCGCCCGCGCCGACGTGCAGACCGCGATGCAGCAGCAGGGCCTCGACACCGCGGTAGCCGCCGAGCGCATCGCCGCGCTCACCGACGAGGAGGCGAGCGCGCTCGCCGACCATATCGACAGCGCCCCCGCCGGCGGCATCATCGGCGCCATCCTGCTGGTGTTCTTCGTGCTGCTGGTGACCGACATCCTCGGCCTCACCAAGGTCTACCCCTTCACCCGCTCGGTGCGCTGAGCGCGCGGTGACGCGAACCGCAGCACCGGCGAGCCGGTCGCGCCGCGCCTTCGCCACGGCCGCCGGCGGCCTGCTCGCCGCCGCCGCGCTGGGCGGCTGCGCGGTGCAGACGGCGGGCCTGCTCGCCGACCCGCCCGCCGACCTCGCGCCCGCAGTCGAGCTCGCCGACACCCCCTTTTTCCCCGACGACAGTCATTTCTGCGGTCCCGCCGCGCTCGCCACCGCCCTCGGCGCGGCGGGCTTCGCCACCACCCCGCACGCCCTGGTCGACAAGGTCTTCCTGCCCGGGCGCGCGGGCTCGCTGCAGCTCGAGATGCTCGCCGGCGCGCGGCGCGCCGGCGCAGTCGCCACCCTGATCCCCGGCACGCTCGAGGCGCTGATGCGCGAGACTGCTGCCGGTCATGCGGTGGTCGTGCTGCAGAACCTCGGCCTGTCGTGGGCGCCGTCGTGGCACTACGCGGTGGTGGTGGGCTACACGCTCGACGAGCGTGAGTTCGTGCTGCGCTCCGGCCCGATGCGGCGCCAGCAGCTGTCCTTCCGCACCTTCGAGCACACCTGGAATCGCGGCGGGCGCTGGGCCTTCGTCGCGCTGCCGCCGGGCGAGCTGCCGGCGACCGCGACCGAGGCGGAGGCCACCCGCGCGCTGGTCGCCTTCGAGCGCAGCGCCACCCCCGCCGCGGCGGCGACCGCCTATCGCGGCGGGCTCGCGCGCTGGCCCGCGAGCGTGACGCTGCGCATCGGCCTGGGCAACGCCCTCTACGCAGGCGACGACCTCGCCGGCGCCGAAGCCGAGTTTCGTTCAGCGGCCGAGGCCCACGATGCCGCCGCGGCCTGGAACAACCTCGCGCGCGTGCTGCTCGAGCAGGGCAGGTCGGCAGAAGCGCGGCGGGCGGCCGAACGGGCGCTCGCCCACGCCGGCCCGCTCGAGGCGCAGGTACGCGCCACCCTCGCCGAGATCGACGCCCACGCGCCGCGCTGAGCCGGCGGCGCGCGCCCGGCGTTCACACCTTGTAGTAGTCCCGGTACCAGGCGACGAAGCGGCCGACCCCGTCGCGCACGCTGGTCGCGGGCGCGAAGCCGGTCCATTCGTTGAGCGCGGAGGTGTCGGCGTAGGTCGCCGGCACGTCGCCGTCCTGCAACGGCAGGAAGTTCTTCTCCGCCGTGCGGCCGAGCGCATCCTCGATCGCGGCGACGAAATCCATCAGCTCCACCGGATCGTGATTGCCGATGTTGAACACCCGGAACGGCGCCTTGCCGCGGCCCGGGTGGGGATGATCGGCGTCGAAGCCGGGATCGGGCTCGGCGACCCGGTCGAGCGTGCGGATCACCCCCTCGACGATGTCGTCGACATAGGTGAAGTCACGCTTCATGCGGCCGTGGTTGAAGACGTCGATCGGCCGCCCCTCGAGGATCGCCTTGGTGAACAGGAACAGCGCCATGTCGGGCCGGCCCCAGGGGCCGTAGACGGTGAAGAAGCGCAGCCCGGTGGTGGGCAGCCCGAAGAGGTGGCTGTAGGTGTGGGCCATCAGCTCGTTGGCCTTCTTGGTCGCCGCGTACATGCTCACCGGATGGTCGACGCTGTCGGCCTCGGAGAAGGGCATGCGGGTGTTGCCGCCGTACACGCTCGAGCTCGAGGCATACACCAGGTGACCGACGCCCGCATGACGGCAGCCCTCGAGGATGTTCATGAAGCCGACGACGTTGCTGTCGATGTAGGCGTGCGGATTCTGCAGCGAGTAGCGCACCCCGGCCTGGGCGGCGAGGTGGATCACGCGGTCGAACTTTTCCTCGGCGAACAGGTGCTCGACGCCGGCGCGGTCGGCGACGTCCATCCTGACGAAGCGGAAGCCCGGGTGGGGCTGCAGGCGAGCGAGGCGCGCCTCCTTCAGCCGCGGGTCGTAATAGTCGTTGAGGTTGTCGAGGCCGACGACCTCGTCGCCGCGTGCGAGCAGGCGCTCCGACGTGTGCATGCCGATGAAACCGGCGGCGCCGGTAAGCAGGATTTTCATGGGAAGCGCAGACCGAGTGGAGGACAGCGGATTATTGCATGCGGGCGATATACTTGCGGCATCGCCCCACGCCGCGCGCCGATGCTGACCCGCCTGCCCTACACCCTGCTCTGGCTGCTCGCCCTGCCTTTCGTGCTGCTGCGCCTGCTGTGGCGGGCACGCCGCCAGCCCGACTATCTGAAGCACGTCGGCGAGCGCTTCGGCCGCTACCGGGTACGCGCCCCGGGGCGGGTGATCTGGGTGCACGCGGTGTCGGTCGGCGAGACGCGCGCCGCCGAGCCGCTGGTACGCGCCCTGCTCGCGCAGTGGCCCGAACACGCGGTGCTGCTGACCCACATGACGCCCACCGGGCGTGCAACCTCCAAGGCCTTGTTCGGCGACGAGGCGCGCGTGCTGCGCGTCTACCTGCCCTACGACCTCGGCTGGCTGGCGCGGCGCTTCCTGCACCACTTCCGGCCCTCGCTCGGCGTCATCATGGAGACCGAGCTGTGGCCGAACCTGCTCGCCGCCTGCCGCCGGCTGCAGGTGCCGACGATGCTCGCCAACGCCCGCCTGTCGGAGCGCTCCGCGCGCCGCTACGCGCGGGTGCCGGCGCTCACCTCACTGACCCTGGGCGCGCTCGATGCGATCGGCGCGCAGACCGCGGGCGACGCGGTCCGTCTGCGCGCCCTCGGCGCGCGCCGGGTGACCGTGACCGGCAACATCAAGTTCGACGTCGCCCCGACGCCCGCGGCCGAGGCGCGCGGCGCCACCTTCCGCGCCCGCATCGGCGCGCGCCCCGTGCTCCTCGCGGCGAGCACGCGCGAGGGCGAGGAGGCGCTGCTGCTCGCCGCCTTTGCGCAACACGCACCGCCCGACTGCCTGCTCGCCCTGGTGCCACGCCATCCGCAACGCTTCGACGAGGTCGCCGGCGCAGTCAAGGCAGCCGGGCTGGGCCTCCAGCGGCGCTCGGACGAGGCCGAAGTCGCCGCCTCCACCCGGGTCTGGCTGGGCGACTCGATGGGAGAGATGTTCTCGTATTACCTCGCCGCCGACGTCGCGCTGATCGG
>NZ_MBFM01000004.1:278390-318330 GCF_001696715.1 Thauera phenolivorans
TGATCTGGGTGCACGCGGTGTCGGTCGGCGAGACGCGCGCCGCCGAGCCGCTGGTACGCGCCCTGCTCGCGCAGTGGCCCGAACACGCGGTGCTGCTGACCCACATGACGCCCACCGGGCGTGCAACCTCCAAGGCCTTGTTCGGCGACGAGGCGCGCGTGCTGCGCGTCTACCTGCCCTACGACCTCGGCTGGCTGGCGCGGCGCTTCCTGCACCACTTCCGGCCCTCGCTCGGCGTCATCATGGAGACCGAGCTGTGGCCGAACCTGCTCGCCGCCTGCCGCCGGCTGCAGGTGCCGACGATGCTCGCCAACGCCCGCCTGTCGGAGCGCTCCGCGCGCCGCTACGCGCGGGTGCCGGCGCTCACCTCACTGACCCTGGGCGCGCTCGATGCGATCGGCGCGCAGACCGCGGGCGACGCGGTCCGTCTGCGCGCCCTCGGCGCGCGCCGGGTGACCGTGACCGGCAACATCAAGTTCGACGTCGCCCCGACGCCCGCGGCCGAGGCGCGCGGCGCCACCTTCCGCGCCCGCATCGGCGCGCGCCCCGTGCTCCTCGCGGCGAGCACGCGCGAGGGCGAGGAGGCGCTGCTGCTCGCCGCCTTTGCGCAACACGCACCGCCCGACTGCCTGCTCGCCCTGGTGCCACGCCATCCGCAACGCTTCGACGAGGTCGCCGGCGCAGTCAAGGCAGCCGGGCTGGGCCTCCAGCGGCGCTCGGACGAGGCCGAAGTCGCCGCCTCCACCCGGGTCTGGCTGGGCGACTCGATGGGAGAGATGTTCTCGTATTACCTCGCCGCCGACGTCGCGCTGATCGGCGGCAGCTGGCTGCCCTTCGGTGGCCAGAACCTGATCGAGGCCTGCGCAGTGGGAACGCCGGCGATCGTCGGTCCGCACACCTTCAACTTCGCCAAGGTCGCCGAGGACGCAGTCGCCGCCGGCGCCGCGCTGCGCGCGCCCGACCTCGACGCGGGGGTGCGCAGCGCGCTCGCGCTGATCGTCGACCCGGCGCGGCGGCAGGCGGTGGCCGACGCCGGCCGCGCCTTCGCCGCCGCCGACCGCGGCGCCACCGACCGTACGATCGAACTGCTCACGAAGCTTGCGCCATGATGCGCCGCTGTGGAGCGCAGCCCTGTGCGCGATCGCGGCGGTGGTGCTTGCGATGACGGCCGTTATCGCCCTGGGGGCAGGGCTCCTACAGCGGCGGCGCCCGCCGAAGGCGCTGTAGGAGCGCAGCCCTGTGCGCGATCGCGGCGGTGGTGCGTGCGATGACCGCCGTTATCGCCCTGGGGGCAGGGCTCCTACACGGGCCGTTGGCGATGCAGGTTCGTGCCGGGTTGAGGGTCTCAGGGCTCGAGCAGCGCGTTGATCGCGGCGACGTCTTCCTCGCCGAGCGTGCCGGCGGCGGCTTTCAGCCGCAGTTGCGCGAGCAGGGTCTCGTACCGCGCACTGGCGAGCTGCTGCAAGGTGTCGGCGAGTTGGGTCTGGGCATTGAGAACGTCGATGTTGATGCGCACGCCGACCTCGTAGCCGAGCTTGTTGGCGTCCAGCGCCGAGGTGGACGACAGCCTTGCCGCCTCCAGCGCCCTCACCTGTGCCATGCCGCTGGTGACGCCGAGCCAGGATTGACGCGCGGCGAGCGCTGCGCTGCGGCGCGCGTCCTCGAGATCGGCGTCGGCCCGCATGCGCAGCGCCGCCGCCTCGCGGCTCACCGAGGACACCCGCCCGCCGGCGTACAGCGGCATGTTCATCTCGAGGCCGATGCTGGTGACCTCGTTGCGGTCGGAGGACAGCTGCAGGCGGTTGTTGACGCCGTGGCTGGCGACCACGTCGACCGTCGGCAGGTGGCCGGCGCGGGCGCGCTCGACGTCGCGGATCGCGATCTCGCGCACCAGCTCCTGCGCCTGCACGCCGAGGCTCCCCTTTTCGGCGGCCGCCACCCAGGCGGCGATGTCGTCAGGCTGCGGGCGCTGCAGCGCCACCCCCTCGCGCAGGCCGGCGAGCGGCTCGGGCTCGCGGCCGATGAGCTGGGCGAGCGCATGGCGCGCGACCTCGAGCTGGTTCTGCGCGGCGATCTCCTGCGCCGAGGCGAGGTCGTGGCGCGACTGCGCCTCGTGCACATCGGTAATCGTCACCGTACCGACCTCGAAGCTGGTCCTCGCCAGCTCGAGCTGCTCGGAGGCCGCGGTGCGCAGCTGGCTCACTGCGGCGAGCGCGTCCTCGGCATTGAGCACGGCGAAGTAGGCCTCGGCCACGCGCAGCACGAGATCCTCGCGCGCAAGCTCGAACTGGGCGCCGGCGAGCGCGGTGCGCAGCTCGCCCTGCTTGTACTCGACCCAGTTCTGCCAGCGGAACAGCGGCTGGACCAGCTGCAGGCTGTAGCCATTGCTGTTGTAGCTGTCCTCGAGCGTGCTGGGAACGCCGCGGCTACGCAGCTCGACGTCGTTCCAGGTGGTGTTCGCACCCAGGCCGATCTGCGGCAGCAGCCCCGCGCGGCCCTGCACCACCTTCTCCTGACCGGCCTCCAGCTCGGCGCGCGCCGCGGCGTAGCGGGCGTCGTTGGCGAGCGCATCGCGATAGACCTGCATCAGATCGGCGGCGGCAGCGCTGCCCGTCGTCAGCAGCCCAGCCACGCAAATCGCCATCGCTCGTTTCATCTGTCGTCCCTCTGCTTGCGCTGTCGTCCGGTCAGTACTGTGGCATCGTCGGGTCGACCCGAGCCGCCCAGCCGGCGACGCCGCCGGCGAGATTGATCACCCGCTCGAAGCCCTGATGGGCGAGGAAGATGCACACCTGCGCGCTACGCCCGCCATGGTGGCAGATCACCACCGTCTCGCGCTCGCGATCGAGCTCCGCGAGCCTTGCCGGCACCGAGCCCATCGGCATCGGCAGCGAGCCCGCGATGTGGCAGAGCTGGAATTCCCAGGGTTCGCGCACGTCGAGCAGCAGCGGCGCCTCGCGCTCGGGGTCGGCGAGCCGGGCGGCGAGCTGGACGGAGTCGATCTGGCGCATCGTCGGCCTTCAGAAGCGGAAACGGTCGTGTTGCGGCACTTCCCGGAGCATCGGCACCAGGGTCTCGAAGACGTCCTCGGTGCGGTAGCGCCCCTCGGCCTCGCAGGTCACCAGCTGCGCCTTCATCACCGGCGCCTCGCCGACGAAGGCGAACAGACGACCGCCGATCTTGAGCTGGGCGAGCAGCGACTGCGGCAGGAAAGGCAGACCGCCGGAAACGACGATGACGTCGTAGGGCGCGCGCGAGGGCCAGCCCTCGGCGGCATTGCCGTCCTCGACGATGACGTTCTCGACGCCGTAGCGGGCGAGGTTCTCGTTCGCCAGCTTGACCAGGGCGGGCTCGATGTCGATCGTGCGCACCCACTCGGTCCGCGCCGCCAGCAGGGCGGCGAAGTAGCCGGAACCGGCACCGATCTCGAGCACCGAGTCGGATTTCTTCAGCTGCAGCGCCTGCAGAATCTTGCCCTCGATCACCGGCTTCAGCATGACCTGCCCGCAACCGATCGGGATCTCGACGTCGGCGAAGGCGAGCGCGCGCGCGCTCGCCGGCACGAACTCCTCACGCCGCACGGACATCAGGAGATCGAGCACGTCGGTGTCGAGCACGTCCCAGGGACGGATCTGCTGTTCGACCATGTTGAAGCGGGCTTTTTCGAAGTTCATCAGGTGCTCCGGTCCGTATATTAGCACACGCTAATTTATAGCATGCCCAAATGAAAAACTTTCGTATTCTAGCGCAGTCGCCGCGCCGCGACTGCGGCCCTCAGGCCGCCTCGCGCCGCACCCGGTACCACGCCGCGTAGAGCGCGGGCAGGAACAGCATGGTGAGCAGGGTCGCCACCGCCAGTCCACCCATGATCGCCACCGCCATCGGGCCGAAGAACACGCTCGAGGACAGCGGAATCATCGCCAGGATGGTGGCCGCCGCGGTCAGCACGATCGGCCGGAAGCGGCGCACCGCGGACTCCACGATCGCCTCCCAGGGCGCGCGTCCGGCGGCCTGATCCTGGCGGATCTGGTCCACCAGGATCACCGCGTTGCGCATGATCATCCCCGACAGCGCGATCGTGCCGAGCATCGCGACGAAGCCGAAGGGCTTGCCGAAGGCGAGCAGGAAGAAGGTCACCCCGATCATGCCGAGCGGCGCGGTGAGCACCACCATCGCGGTGCGCGAGAAGCTCTGCAGCTGCACCATGAGCACGGTCAGCACCGCGAGCACGAACAGCGGCATGCCGGCACCGACCGAGGTGCTGCCCTTGGCGCTCTCCTCGACCGAGCCGCCGACCTCGAGGCGGAAGCCAAGCGGCAGGCTGTCGCGGATCTCCTCGACCTGCGGCGCGAGCTGGCCGACGATCACCGCCGGCTGCACCTCGCCATAGACGGTGGCGCGCACGGTGACGGTGGGAATGCGGTCGCGGCGCCAGATCACCCCTTGCTCGAAGCCGTACTCCGGCGTCGCCACCTGCGCCAGCGATACCCTGCGCCCGCCCGCCACCGGCAGCGACAGGTCCGGCAACAGGCCGAGATGCACCCGCTCGGACTCGGCACCGCGCAGCATCACCGCGATCGTCTCGCTGCCGTCGCGGAACTCGGTCACCGTCATGCCCTGCAGCGAGGTCGTTAGCAGGCGCGCGATGTCCTCGCTCGACAGGCCGAGCAGTCGCGCCTTGTCCTGGTCGATGCGCAGGCGCACCACCTTCGAGGGCTCTTCCCAGTCGAGGTGCACGTTCGAGAGGTGCGGATTGGCGCGCATCGCTTCCGCCACCCGGTGCGCCTGGCGGCGCATCTCGTCGAAGTCCTGCCCGCTCACCCGGTACTGGATCGGGAAGCCCACCGGCGGGCCGTTCTCGAGCCGGTTGACCACCGCACGCAGCGGCCACGGCTCCTCCTCGAACAGGCGGATCAGCTTCGCCCGCAAGGCCTCCCGCGCCTCTATGCCCTCAGTGAGGACGACGAACTGGGCGAAGTTGGTCTGCGCCAATTGCTGGTCGAGCGGCAGGTAGAAGCGCGGGCTGCCGCCGCCGACCCAGGCGACGTAGTTGTCGATGCCTGGCTGAGCCGCGAGGTAGGCCTCGAGCCGTTTTACTGCGGTCTCGGTCGCGTGGTGCGAGGCGCCCTCTTCCAGGCGCAGATCGACCAGCAGCTCGGGCCGAGTCGAGTCGGGGAAGAATTGCTGCGGGACGTAGCGCACGAAGACCGCCATCGAGCCGACGAAGATCGCCAGCGTGAGCGCGATCACCAGCCACCGGAAGCGCACGCAGCCATCGACCAGCGCGCGCAGGCGCCGGTAGAAGGGGGTGTGGTAGATCGCGTACTCGTCGTGCTGCTCGTGGGCATGGGCATCACGCTCGGCGAGGCGGCGGCCGAGCCTCGGCGAAAGGCGGCCCGCGAGGCGCGCGAGCGCCGAGGGCTGGCCGCGCTGGCGCTGGAAGTCGGGCAGCAGGTAGTAACCGAGGTAGGGCACGAACAGCACTGCCGCCACCCAGGACACGAGCAGCGCGACCACCGTGACCTGGAAGATCGAGCGGGTGAACTCGCCCACCGCCGAAGCGGCGAAGGCGACCGGGAGGAAGCCGGCGGCGGTGACCAGGGTCCCCGACAGCATCGGCATCGCGGTCGAGGTCCACGCGAAGCTCGCCGCCCGCACCCGGTCCCAGCCCTGCTCCATCTTGCTCGCCATCATCTCGACCGCGATGATCGCGTCGTCGACCAGCAGGCCGAGCGCAATGATCAGGGTGCCGAGCGAGATCTTGTGCAGGCCGATGCCGAGCAGGTGCATGAACAGGAAGGTGATCGCCATCACCACCGGGATGATGATCAGCACCACCAGGCCGGTGCGGAAGCCGAGCGACAGCAGGCTCACCGCCATCACCACCAGCACTGCCTCGGCGAGCACCGAGCTGAACTCGTCGATCGAGCGCTTCACCGCACGCGGCTGGTCGGCGACGCGTTCGAGGCGGATGCCGAGCGGCAGCTGGCGCTCGATGCGCTCGACCGCGCCGTCAAGCGCACGGCCGAGCGCGATGATGTCGCCGCCGTCGCGCATCACCACGCCGATGCCGAAGGCGTCCTCGCCCATGAAGCGCATCCGCTCGCCCGGCGGATCGACGTAGCCGCGGCGCACCTCGGCGACGTCGCCGAGGCGGAAGGCGCGCCCCTGGGCGCGGATCACGGTGTCGCCGATCGCCTCGAGATCCTCGAAGGGGCCGCTCGGCCGCAGCCAGATGCGCTCATCCGCGGTCTCGAAGAAGCCGGCGCCGGCGAGCGCGTTCTGACCGGCGAGCGCGCCGACGATGTCGCCCAACGCCAGGCCGAAGGTGGCCAGCTTGGTATTCGACAGCTCGATGTACACCCGCTGCGCCTGCTCGCCGAAGAAGCTCACCTTGGCCACGTCCGGCACGCGCAGCAGCTCGCCGCGGATCGCCTCGGCGTGGCGCTTGAGCTCGGCGTGGCTCAGGCCCTCGCCCACCAGCGCGAACAGGTTGCCGTAGGTGTCGCCGAACTCGTCGTTGAAGAAGGGTCCGATCACGCCGCCCGGCAGCGTGTGGCGGATGTCGGCGATCTTCTTCCGGACCTGATAGAAGATGTCCTGCACCTCGCGTGCCGGGGTGGAGTCCTTGATGAGGAAGAACACCAGCGACTCGCCCGGCTTGGAATAGCTGCGCACCGCGTCGGCCTGGGCGATCTCGTGCAGCTTCTTCTCGATCTTGTCGGTGACCTGCAACTCCATCTCGCGCGCCGAGGCCCCCGGCCATTCGGCGCGCACCACCATGATCTTGAAGGTGAAGGGCGGATCCTCGGACTGCCCGAGGAGGCCGTAGGCGTAGATCCCGATCAGGGTGCTGACGATGAGGAAGTAGAGCACCAGCGAACGGTGCGCCAAGCCCCATTCGGAGACGTTGAAGCGGTTTCCCCCGCCCGCCTGCGCCGGCCCGCTCATCGCGTCACATCCAGCTGCACCGGCGCGCCTTCCTCGACCGGCTTGACCGTGGCGCCTTCGAGGAGCTTGTGCACCCCGGCGATCACCACCCGCGCCGGCGACGGCAGTCCCCCGGTGACGAGCACGCCGTCCTCGCGGAAATCGCCGATCTCGACCTCGACCGGGCGCACGCTGGAATCCTCGTCCACCACCCACACCCGCGCGCTGCCGTCGATCCGCGTCACCGCCGGCAGCGGCAGCAGCACGCCGCCGGTCTGCTCGCCGGCGAAGGCCACGCTCGCGGTGGCGCCTAGCTTCAGACCCTGGTCGGCCTGCGGTACCGCCACCCGCACCGCATAGCTTCGGGTGGCCGGATCGGCCGCGGGGGCGAGCTCGCGCACCCGCGCCGGGTAGGTCCTGTCCTCCTCGGCCCACGGCCGCACCACCGCCGCGGTGCCGACCGCGAGCTCGCCGACGCGGCTCTCCGGGACGTGGATCAGCACCTCGAGCTCGCCCGGCTGGGCCACGCGGACCACCGGCTGGCCGGCGGCCACCACCTGCCCCGCCTCGGCGGTGACCGTGGTCACGACGCCGGCAGCGGTGGCGAGCAGGCGGGTGTAGTCGGCCTGGTTGATCGCCACATCCGACTGCGCCCTGGCCTGGCGCAGGCGTGCCTCGGCCGCCTGCATCGCGGTGCGGCTGGCGTCGAGCGCGGACTGGCTGATGAACTCGCGCCGGCGCAGCTCGGTGGCACGCTCGAACTCGCTGCGCGCGAGCGCGAGGTCGGCCTCGGCCGCCGCCGCACTCGCCGCCGCCGCGCGCGCGGCCAGACGCGCGTCCTCGATGTCGAGCACGGCCAGCACCTGGCCGGGGCGTACCATGTCGCCGACATCCACCCGGCGCTCGACGATCTTGCCGCCGATGCGGAAGCCGAGGTCGGTCTCCACCCGCGCCCGAACCTCGCCGGTATACACCCGCATCGCGGCCTCGGCGGCGGCGCCATCGATCGTACGCACCAGTACCGCTGGCGCCGAGGCCTCCTCGGGCGCCGGCGGCGCACAGGCAAGTAGCAGGAAGGCGGCCAGCAGGGCGAGGCCGGAAGCGCGTAAACGGCGTGTGTTCATGGGTGTGGATTCGTCGAGGATGGGCGCCGCGATGCGGCGGAATCCCGCGAGTTTACCCGCACGCGGCAGCCCGCGGCGAACCTCGCAGCCGCATCGCCCGTGCCGGATCGATCGCAGGCACTGTAGGAGCGCTGCCCCCAGGGCGATAGCAGCCGTCATCACCGGCACAAGCGCCGTTGATCGCGCTGAGGGCAGCGCTCCTGCACCCCCCGCGTCGCGCCTCGGACGCCGCGCGCCGCCACCGCATTCGCGCGCCTGCGCCCCCCGCCTTGCCAGCGTCGATCGCATCCAGTATGGTACGCGATGCCGTTGGGGGTGCCTGCGATTCGCGCACGGCTGAGAAAGACCCTTCGAACCTGATCCGGCTTGCACCGGCGTAGGGAAACGTGACCATGAATCAGACCCAGCAAGCGGCCCCCGCGCCCGCCTCTTCCATCCCGAACGTCGTCTCGATCGCCGGCGTCGACCCGAGCGGCGGTGCCGGCGTGTTCGCCGACCTCAAGACCTTCTCCGCGCTCGGCGCCTATGGCTGCGGCGTCGTCGCCGCACTCACCGCGCAGAACACCCAGGGTGTCACCGGCGTGCACGTGCCGCCCACCGACTTCCTGCGCCTGCAGATCGACACCCTGTACGCCGACGTGCGCCTGCACGCGACCAAGATCGGCATGCTCGGCAGCGCCGAGGTCACCGCCACCGTGGCCGATCGACTCGCTCACTGGCAGGCGGAGAACATCGTGCTCGACCCGGTGATGGTCGCCAAGAGCGGCGACAGCCTGCTCGCGAAGAGCGCGATCGCGATGATGCGCGACGCGCTGTTCCCGCAGGCCTTCCTGATCACGCCCAACCTGCCCGAGGCCGGCGTGCTGCTCGAGCAGCGCGCGCCCGAGACGGTCAAGGAGATGTACCGCGCCGCCGAGCGCCTGCGCGAGTTGCTGCCGACATCGAGCGCACGCTGGGTGCTGCTCAAGGGCGGCCACCTGCCCGGCAACGAGCTGGTCGACCTGCTGTTCGATGGCGACCGCATGGTCGAGCTGCCGGCGCCGCGCATCGAGACGAAGAACACCCACGGCACCGGATGCACGCTGAGTTCGGCAATTGCCGCCCTGCTGCCCCAGCATGCCGGCCTGCGCCCGGTCGAGGCTGCGGTGCGCCAGGCCCGCCAGTGGCTGCTCGGCGCGATCGCCCATGCCGACGAGCTCGCCGTCGGCAGCGGGCACGGCCCGGTCCATCACTTTCATGCGCTCTGGCCCAGGCCGACCGGCCCGCGCTGAGGCGCTGCGCCTCTGAGCCTCTGCGCAACCAACCGCGCGCCCGCCCGCGCGCCGCGCCGCAATTCCCCCACGGAGACGAAATCCATGAACGCCAACGAGAAATTCATCGCCGCCGAGGCCCAGGTCGACGAGGCGGCGATCGCGCCGCTGCCCAACTCACGCAAGGTCTACGTCGAGGGTTCGCGTCCCGACATCCGGGTGCCGATGCGCGAGATCGTCCAGGCCGACACCCCGGCCTCGTTCGGCGCCGAGCCCAACCCGCCGATCTTCGTGTACGACTGCTCCGGCCCCTACTCCGACCCGCTCGCCCATGTCGACATCCGCTCCGGCCTGCCTGCGCTGCGCCAGCAGTGGATCGACGAGCGCGGCGACACCGAGCTGCTGGCCGGGCTGTCCTCCGAGTTCGGCCGCGAGCGCGCCGCCGACCCCGCGCTCGACGAACTGCGCTTCCCCGGCCTGCACCGCAAGCCGCGCCGCGCGAAGGCGGGCGCCAATGTCACCCAGATGCACTACGCCCGGCGCGGCATCGTCACCCCCGAGATGGAGTTCATCGCGATCCGCGAGAACCTCAACCGCGAGAAGTACATCGAGTCGCTGCGCGCCACCGGCCCGAAGGGCCAGAAGATGGCCGACATGATGCTGCGCCAGCACCCCGGCCAGAGCTTCGGTGCGAGCCTGCCGACGACGATCACCCCCGAGTTCGTGCGCGACGAAGTCGCCCGCGGACGCGCGATCATCCCCGCCAACATCAACCACCCGGAAACCGAGCCGATGATCATCGGACGCAATTTCCTGGTGAAGATCAACGCCAACATCGGCAACTCGGCGCTCGGCTCCTCGATCAGCGAGGAGGTCGACAAGATGACCTGGTCGATCCGCTGGGGCGGCGACACCGTGATGGATCTGTCGACCGGCAAGAACATCCACGAGACGCGCGAGTGGATCGTCCGCAACAGCCCGGTGCCGATCGGCACCGTGCCGATCTACCAGGCCCTCGAGAAGGTCGACGGCAAGGCCGAGGCGCTCACCTGGGAGATCTTCCGCGACACCCTGATCGAGCAGGCCGAGCAGGGGGTGGATTACTTCACCATCCACGCCGGCGTGCTGCTGCGCTACGTGCCGCTGACTGCCAACCGCATGACCGGGATCGTCAGCCGCGGCGGCTCGATCATGGCCAAGTGGTGCCTGGCGCATCACAAGGAGAGCTTCCTCTACACCCACTTCGAGGACATCTGCGAGATCATGAAGGCCTACGACGTGGCCTTCTCGCTCGGCGACGGCCTGCGCCCCGGCTCGATCTACGACGCCAACGACGAGGCCCAGCTCGGCGAACTCAGGACGCTGGGCGAGCTCACCGACATCGCCTGGAAGCACGACGTTCAGGTGATGATCGAGGGCCCGGGCCATGTGCCGCTGCACATGATCCGCGAGAACATGGACCTGCAGCTCGAGCAGTGCAAGGAGGCGCCGTTCTACACCCTGGGCCCGCTGACCACCGACATCGCGCCGGGCTACGACCACATCACCAGCGGCATCGGCGCCGCCACCATCGGCTGGTACGGCACCGCGATGCTGTGCTACGTGACGCCCAAGGAGCACCTCGGCCTGCCCAACAAGCAGGACGTCAAGGAAGGCATCATCACCTACAAGCTCGCCGCCCACGCCGCCGACCTCGCCAAGGGTCACCCCGGCGCGCAGATCCGCGACAACGCGCTCTCCAAGGCGCGCTTCGAGTTCCGCTGGGAGGACCAGTTCAACCTCGGCCTCGACCCCGACAAGGCGAAGGAATTCCACGACGAGACCCTGCCCAAGGACTCGGCCAAGGTGGCGCACTTCTGCTCGATGTGCGGCCCGCACTTCTGCTCGATGAAGATCACCCAGGACGTGCGCGACTTCGCCGCCGCGCAGGGCATCGACGAGCAGGCCGCGCTCGAGATGGGGATGGAGGTGAAGTCGATCGAGTTCGTGAAGAGCGGCGCGGAGGTGTATCGGAACGTCTGACGGCCGCGAGACTGCGGCCGGGCCTGCAGTGAGTGGAGCCCGGTCGCCGTCACCGCATTGTCGGCAGGGCGGGCTATTAACCCGGCAATCAAATAGGTTTTGATATAATTCGGGTATGGAAAAGATCGATGCCCGCAAGCTTCCGCCCGAAGCCCTGGAACACATTCGTCGCCAAGCATTTGTACTGCGCAAGCAAGGCTACTCATGGACGCACATCGCTGAAGTGTGTGGGGTTCATGTCGGTACCGTTTTGAAATGGGCGCGGCGCACCCAGGCTGACGACCTCGACGCCGTCATCAAGGGCGGGCAACGTGGTCGGCGCCATGGCTCGGGACGAACTTTGACGCTGGTTCAAGAGGAGCAACTGCGTTTGAAGATCATCGGCTCGAACCCCGCCCAACTGCAGCTCGAGTTTGCGCTGTGGAATCGTCGCGCGGTCATGCTCGCCATCAAGCAGCTCTTTGGCATCGACATGCCCATTCGCACCGTCGGTGAGTACCTTCGGCGGTGGGGTTTCACGCCGCAGCGGCCGGTCAAGCGTGCGCTTGAGCAGGATCCGGCCCGGCTCAAGGCGTGGCTTGAGGACGAGTATCCGAAGATCGTTGCGCGCGCCAAGACTGAGGATGCCGAGATCTACTGGGGTGACGAGACCGCCATTCGCCAGGACTCGCACTGGGTGCGCGGCTACTCGATGGCGGGGCTGACGCCTGAGCTTCGACTGCCGGCCGGTCGCCATGGATCGACATCGATGATCTCGGCGATCACCAACCAAGGCTTGGTGCGCTTCTCGTTCTTCGAGGGCGCCATCGATGCGGAGCGCTTCATCGTGTTCTTGAAGGACCTGATTCAGGATGCGCAGCGTAAGGTGTTCCTGATCGTCGACAACTTGCGCGTGCACCGCGCCAACCGTGTCCGCGAATGGGCTGCCGAAAACACCGAGAAGATCGAGCTGTTTTACCTGCCGCCGTACGCGCCGGAACTCAACCCCGACGAGTATCTGAACCGGGATCTGAAAACGACGATACGCTCCGGGCCGATTGCCAGGACCGCCGCCGCACTTCTCGAGAAGGCGCGTACGTGCATGGAACGCATCGCTACGATGCCGGATCGTGTGCGGTCGTATTTCAGCCATGAGTACGTTCGCTACGCTCAGTAATTTAGCTATTTGATTGCCGGGTTAATAGGATGGAACGGCAGCATCCACCCTGAGCGCAAGGAGTACCACCATGCCCATGATGAAAGCCACCGTCTTCGTCGCCCCCGGCCGCATCGAACTGGTCGACAAGCCGGTCCCCGAGATCGGCCCCAACGACGCCCTGCTCCGCATCACCACGACCACGATCTGCGGCACCGACGTCCATATCCTGAAGGGCGAGTATCCGGTCAAGCCGGGCCTGACGATCGGCCACGAGCCGGTCGGCGTGATCGAGAAGCTCGGCAGCGCGGTGCAGGGCTACGCCGAGGGCCAGCGCGTGATCGCCGGCGCGATCTGCCCCAACTTCAACTCCTACGCCGCGCAGGACGGCGCGCCCTCGCAGGACGGCAGCTACCTCATCCCCTCCGGCCAGTGCGGCGCCCACGGCTACAAGGCCACCGCCGGCTGGCGCTTCGGCAACCTGATCGACGGCACGCAGGCCGAATACGTGCGGGTGCCCGACGCCCAGGCCAACCTCGCCCCCATCCCCGACGGCCTCAGCGACGAGCAGGTCCTGATGTGCCCGGACATCATGTCGACCGGCTTCAAGGGCGCGGAGAACGCCAACATCCGCCTCGGCGACACCGTGGCGGTGTTCGCCCAGGGTCCGATCGGCCTGTGCGCCACCGCCGGCGCGCGACTGATGGGGGCGACCACGGTGATCGCGGTCGATGGCAACCCGCACCGCCTCGGCATCTCGAAGGTGATGGGCGCGGACGTCACGCTGAATTTCCACGACTGCGACGTCGTCGAGGAAATCATGAAGCTCACCCGCGGCCGCGGCGTCGATTCCGCGATCGAGGCACTCGGCACGCAGGGCACCTTCGAGTCGGCGCTGCGCGTCCTGAAGCCCGGCGGCACGCTGTCCAGCCTCGGCGTGTATTCGTCCGACCTGACGATTCCGGTGTCGGCCTTCGCGGCCGGCCTCGGCGACCACCGCATCAACACCGCGCTCTGTCCGGGCGGCAAGGAACGCATGCGCCGGCTGATGAACGTGGTCGCATCCAAACGGGTCGATCTCGGCGTGCTGGTCACCCATACCTACAAGCTCGACGACATCGTCGCCGCCTACGAGCTGTTCGCCAACCAGCGCGACGGCGTGCTGAAGGTCGCGATCAAGCCGTCCTGAGGCGCGGGCGGACGCATCGTCACGGGGGGCGGGCGGCTTCGCGCCACCGCCCTCGCGCCACCTGCTAGGCGCCGCGCACGCGGCTGATCTCGGCCTCCAGGCGATACTGCTTCACCTTCTGGTACAGCGTGCTCTTGGCGATGTCGAGCTCGCGCGCGGCCTTCGTCAGGTTGCCGCGGGTGGCGGCGATCGCGCAGCGGATCAGCTCCGCCTCGCCAGTCGCGATACTGCGCACCGCAGGCAGCGACGGTGACGGCGCCGACCGGGCTTCGTCCGCGAGATCGACTCCGTCACCGCTCAGCTCCGGCGGCAGCAATCCGGTTCCGAGCAGCTCGCCCTCGCCCATCAGCACCATGCTCTCGATGACGTTGCGCAGCTCGCGCACGTTGCCCGGCCACGCGTAACCCTCGAGCCGCGCGATCGCCGCCTCCTCGAGCCGGCGCGGCCCCAGCCCGTGACGTTCGCGGAACACCTCGACGAAATGGTTGGCGAGCAGACGAACGTCGCCGGGACGGTCGCGCAGCGCGGGGATGCGGATCGAGGTCACCGCCACGCGGTAATACAGATCCATGCGGAAGCGGCCGGCGGCCACCTCCTGGCGCAGGTCACGGTGAGTCGCGGCGACCAGGCGAAAATTCACCTTGCGCGGCGCATTCTCGCCGAGCCGGTAAATCTCCCCCTGCTCCAGCACCCGCAGCAGATGTGGTTGCAGGTCGAGCGGCATCTCGCCGAGCTCGTCGAGGAACAAAGTGCCACCGTTGGCCGCCTCGATCTTGCCCATCATCCCGCCCTTGCGGGCACCGGTGAAGGCGCCCTCGGCGTAGCCGAACAACTCGCTCGCGAGCAGTTCGCGCGAAAGTCCGCCGCAGTTGAGCGCTACATAGGGGCCGTCGCTGTGGGTGCTGGCCTTGTGGATGCCCTGGGCGAACTCCTCCTTGCCCACGCCGGTCTCCCCCAGCAAGAGCACCGGCACGCGCGAGCGGGCGAGCTGTTCGGCCTTGCGCAAGGCCTCGCACAGGCCGGCGTCGGCAGTGACGATCGTGGAGAAGGCGGCGGGGAGCGCCGTGGCGAGTGCGCTGCGCACCGCCGGTTCGCCCGCCAGCGTCCGCGCCGGCTCGACCGCCCGCGCGCGACCGAGCCGCGGCAGCGGCACCACCATCAAGGTCCCCAGGCGCTCGCCGCGGCTGCTCACCGGCGCCAGCCACTCGGGCCGCAGCCAGCCCGGCAGGGGCTGATCCTCATTGCCGAGGGCGAGCGCCGGGATCCGGCGCGGCGTCGCGAGGTCGAGGTCGGCGCCGAAGGCGGCGATCGCCGCCTGCGCGTTCTCGTTGGCCTTGATCGGATAGCCGCGGCGGTCGAACAGCACGATGCCCTCGGTGCCGCCACGCCAGTGATGCAGGGCCGCCTCCAGCAGGCGGTAGCGGCGATCCATCTCGAGCATGGTCAGGCGGCTCTCGATCCGGCTCGCGGTGGTGACCACCAGCGCCAGACTCTGGCGGCTGTAGGTCTCCGACAGGCCGGACACATCCACCACGCCGAGGATCTCGCCGTCGTGAGGGTGGCGAATCACGGTGGCCGAACAGGTCCACCGCTTGATGCCGGCGCAGTAATGCTCGGCGGAGTGGATCTGCACCGGCTGGCCCACGGCGAGCGCGGTGCCGATCGCGTTGGTGCCGCACACCGGTTCGCTCCAGGCCACGCCCGGCAAGAGGTGGATCGATTCGGCCTGCGCCAGCGTCGGGTTGTCACCCTCCATCGTGAGGATCGTGGAGCTCGTGTCGGCGAGCGCCATCACCGTGCCGGTCTCGGCGAGGAAGTCCCGTGCGCAGGCCATGATCGGCGCGCTCGCCTGCAGCAGTTCACCGTGGCGTGCGCGGTGCCGTTCGAGGGTGGTTTCGGCGACCGGGGGGGGCGCACTGCGCTGGCCGGGGTCGACATTGTGCTGCTGACAGCGCTGCCAGGAGCCGTCGACCAGGCTGCGCAGTGCGTCGTTCTGCGGACCGCCGCCGTTCAGGAAGCGCTCCCATGCCGCCATGACTGCGGCATCATTGCCGGGATCGGAAAAAATCCGCCGGTCGGATGTATGCGGTGCGTTCAACTGTCTCCTCCTCGCGGAAACGCGAGGCGGCGGGTCGCTTCACGCGACCGGAGGGTCGGAGCTCTTGTCGATTCTGCCGCCTCGGCTTCGGTGTCCTGCCTTCGGTGTCGTCGGTCGACGACCCGTCGAGCCGCAGCGCCACCGCGGGGACGGTGGCGCTGCGGCTCGTCCTGAAGCATAGCAAACTCGATGCCAGACGTTGTCTGGACGCAAGGACTTCGTTCGCACCACGGCGCAGCACGGGACGATCCGCCCATGCCGTGCCGCTTGCGCAGCTTGAGGGCACTCGAACCGGTGGCGGAAGGCGACATTCGAACGGCGCCCGGACGTCCGGAAACCGGACGCTCGCCGGACGCAGACGTTCGAAATCCGGACGACCTAGACACCCACCGTCACCGACTCCCTGCAGGCGCGAATCGCATCGATCGCCGCCGGATCCTCGAGCGAGCTGAGGTCGCCGAGCGGCTCACCGAGATAGGCCGCACGCACCAGGCGGCGCAGGATCTTGCCGTTGCGCGTGCGCGGCAGCGCGGCCGCCCGATGCACCCTGGATGGCGCCAGCGGTTTGCCGAGGCAGGCGGCGAGGTGGTGGCGCAGCGCCCGCTCGCTTTCCGCCCAGGCGTCGGCCGACGGCGTGCCCGACGCCGTGGTCACGAAGCAGACTGCCGTCTCGCCCTTCACCGCGTCGGGCACGCCGATCGCCACCGCTTCCCTGACCAGCGGGTGACCGACCAGGGCCGATTCGTACTCGGCCGGACCGACGCGCTTGCCTGCGACCTTGAGCGTGTCGTCGCTGCGACCCTGGATGAACCAGTGGCCGTCGTCGTCGAGCCGGGCCCAGTCTCCATGCACCCAGACGCCCGGCAGGCGCGACCAGTAGGCGTCCAGGTAGCGCGCCTCGTCCTGCCAGAAGCCGGCCGCCATGCCCGGCCACGGCGCACGCAGTACGAGCTCACCCACCTCTGCCGCGGCGCTCACCGCAGGCGCCCCCGCAGCGTGCAGGCTCTGCCCACCCGCGTCGACCACGTCGGCCACCATGCCGGGGATCGGCCCGGCGAAACCACACGGCTTCTGCGGCAGGCCCGGGAAGCAGGCGAGGATGCCGCCGCCGATCTCGGTGCCACCCGAGTAATTGATGATCGGCCGGCGGCCTTCGCCGACGCGCTCGAACAGCCAGCGCCAGGGCGCCTCGTTCCACGGCTCGCCGGTGGAGCCGAACACGCGCAGGCTGGCGAGCGCCCCGGGGCCAGGCAGGGCCGCCTCGCCCTCGGCCATCAGCAGCCGGGCCAGCGTTGGCGCCAGGCCGAGGTGGGTCAGGCGATGCCGCTCGATGAGCTGCCACAGGCGGTCCGGCCGCGGATGGTCGGGCGTGCCCTCGAACAGCATCAGGCTCGCGCCGCGCAGCAGCCCGCCGAACACCAGCCATGGCCCCATCATCCAGCCCATGTCGGTGATCCAGCCGATGCGGTCGCCCGCCTTCACGTCGAAGGCCATCAGCATGTCCTGGGCGGCCTTCAGGGTGAAGCCGCCATGAGTATGAACCACGCCCTTCGGCCGCCCGGTGGTGCCAGAGGTGTACAGGATCATCAGCGGCACATCGGCGGCGTGGGGCGCGGCGCCCGCCTGCGGCGCGCTGGCGTCGATCAGGTCGCGGTAGCCGGTCTCGCGCCAGCGCCGCGAGCCGGACAGCGCCGGGCGCGCATCCCCCGGGCGGGCGACGACCACCAGGTCGGCGAGCGCGGGGCTGGTCTCGGCGGCCCGGCGCGCCTCGATCAGCATGTCGAGCCGCCGCCCGCGCCGCAGGCAGGCGTCGGCGCACACCAGCACCTTGGCGCCGCTGTCGCGCAGCCGGGTCGCCACCGCGTCCGCCCCGTAGCCGGAGAACATCGGCACGGCGATCGCGCCGAGGCGGGCACAGGCCAGCAGCACGATTGCCGCCTCGGGCACCATCGGCAGATAGATCGCGACGCGGTCGCCGCGCGCGACGCCGAGGCTGGCAAGGCCCGCCGCCAGGCGCCGCGCCTCGTCGTCGAGTTCCGCGTAGCCGTGCTGGCGCACGCTGCCGTCATCGCCCTCCCACAGCAATGCGGGGCGATCCGGGTCCTCGCGCGCGATGCGGCCGACGAGGTTGTCGTGCAGGTCGAGTTCGCCGCCGACGAACCAGTGCGCCCATGCCGGCCCGTCGCTCAGGTCGAGTACGCGTTCGTAGGGCCGCGTCCAGCGCAGGC
The DNA here is from genome assembly GCF_001696715.1 of Thauera phenolivorans. Classification (GTDB taxonomy): domain Bacteria; phylum Pseudomonadota; class Gammaproteobacteria; order Burkholderiales; family Rhodocyclaceae; genus Thauera; species Thauera phenolivorans. Next base: position 296,367 of record NZ_MBFM01000004.1, read on the forward strand.
CGAGCGTCTCCGCCACTTCGGCCCAGAAGCGCGCCGGCGCGGTCGCGGCACCGGCATGCAGCCCGGCGAGGTCGACATAGCCGTAGCGCCGGATGAAACACGCAAGCCCGGTATCCTCGAAGCGGATGCCGCTGCCAATACAGGTTTCCATGCTGTCCCCTTCCTCCCGGTCGAGTGCGGCACGGCGCACGCTCGCGCCCGCCGTGCCGCCGCACTGGCCTCAGTCGGCGCGTTCCGGCACCGGCAGGCCGACCCATTCTTCGTAGAAGGCCCCGATGTCCGGCTCGAAGTCGTGGATCACCGGATACCAGGGGGTGGGCGCCTCCACGTCGTGCATCGTGCCGCAGGTCGGGCAGTAGTACTCGCGATAGACCTGCCAGCTGGTGTCGGGCGCCATCAGCTTCGGGTACACCTCGGTCATCGCCTCCTCGGTGTCGCGCACGTACACGACGGCGTTGAGCTTCCAGTTCTCGCGATAGTCGCCGAACTCGTGGCCGCAGTCGCATTTGGTGACCCACTGCTTCGTCTTCGCCGACTGCGCGATGTAAAGGTGCGGGCCGAGCGGCAGCACGATGCGATCGGGCCAGCTCACCTTCTTCTGCAGGGTCTCGACGTACAGCGCGAAGCGCTCGTTGTCCTTCGGCATCGACAGCATGCGCATCGTGGTTTCCCAGTCGAGGCGGCCCTCGACCAGCTTGCTGACCTGTTCCTTGGTGTAGGTCGTCATGATTCGTCTCCTCTCGATCTTCAGGCCGCCGCCCGGCGGGCGGCGGCGTTCGTCTTCATGGCGCGGTGCGCCGGCTCATTCCTCGACCAGCACCACGGTGCGCACGTCGGGCATCTTCGACAGGTCCATGCGGTACTTCGAACCGTAGGACGGCACGCCGAGCTCCTCCTCGAGCACGTTCCATTCCTCGGGCAGCTCCCAGAACGCCTTGAACTCGGCGAGGAACTTGGGCGACAGGCCGAAGCTGGTGGCGAACATGTGCTGCACCGCCGGACCGGCATGCTTGGTGAGGATCCGTTCGCGCTCCTCCTTCATCCAGTCGCGGGTCGGCACCGCGCGCGCCAGCCGCTCCTTGCGCACCTGGGCGCGACGCGCCGCGGTCTTCTCCGCATCCACGCTCCACACCCCCTTGGCATCCTGTTCGATGACCGCCCCATAGACCTTGCGGGCGTACTCCGGCAGCAACCAGGCGTTGTTGAGGTCGCGCGCGATCGCCGCCGGCTCGCGGTCGAGCGGATCGCCGAAGCCGGGGCCGCCGCGCAGGTAGTTGAGGTAGAGGTCGTAGTTCTCGTAGCAGTCCTCGGTAGTCATGCACTGGTGGTCGCGCTTGACCACCGCGCCGGCGTCGATGTGGCGCTCGTAGTCGGGCTCGTCCGGGTTCAGGTCGGCACCCAGCGGCAGGCTGTCGCCGATCACGATGCGCTGCTCGAGCCCGGTCTTGTGCGCCTCGAAGCGATAGCCGGTGGCCGATGGGTAGCCGCCCATCAGGCCCCAGTCGCTGTTCATGTAGCCGTTGCCCATGAAGAACATCGTCCAGTCCTGGGCCTTCCACACCATGCGCAGGGTCTCGAAGCCGCAGCCGCCGCGGAACTTGCCGTAGCCGCCGGAGTTCGCCTTGGCGTTGCGCCCGAGGTAGAGGAGCGGCTCGGCCATCTCCCAGATCTCGATGTCGCCCATGTCGCCTTCGGGGTTCCAGATCGCCGCGGCGTGGTTGAGGCCGTCCTTGATCGCGCCCGCGCCGGTGCCGCACGACGAGGCCTCGAAGGAGTTCACCGCGTGGATCTCGCCGTCCTGGTTGATGCCGCCGCCCTGCAGCCAGTTGGAGGTGTTGGCGTTGCCCGCGTTGACCTCCTCCAGGTAACCGCGGCTGAAATAGGCCTGCGACAGGCCGCGCCACATCGCGCTCCAGCCCGAGACGAGGAAGTGCCAGGCATAGGCGTGGCCGGTGCGGCGGTCGTCCGGGTTCATCCAGGTGCCCTTGGGCAGGCGGAACTCGGTGCCGTAGTAGGCGCCGTCGTTGATGCGCTGGGTCGGCACCAGGGTCTGGGTCATCATCACCCACAGCCCGCTGGTGAAAGCCACCTGGTGGGCGTTGTAGCTGTGCCAGCCCCAGCGGCTTGCGCCCTCGAAGTCCAGCCGCCAGCTGCCGTCCCTGCGGATCTCCATCTCCACCGGCGAGTGCATGATGGTGTCGAGCTTGGCGAAGGCGTTCGAGGTCTGCACGTCCGGGTGGGCATAGGGCACGTCGACGAAGGCGACCTTGCGGTACTTGCCGGGCAGGGTCATCGCCTTCAGCCGGCTCAGCAGCCCGCGGCGGCCTTCCTCGATGACCTCGAAGGCGAATTTCTCGTAGGCCTCCAGGCCCTCGTCCTCGATGACCTCCTCGATCAGGTCGCGGATCATGTGGCAGCCGGCGATGCGGGTCTTCTCGTCGAGGATCCAGTACTTCGGCGTGCGCACCGAGCGCTGGCTCTCGTGCAGCCAGTCCTTCAGCGGCTGGTCGTTCACCCCGGTCTTGCGGCAGGTGATCATGTAGCCGTCGCCGAAGCGCTGGGTCTGCCCGGTCGACATCGAGCCCGGCGTGACCGCGCCGGTGTCGATGACGTGGGTGACGCCGCCGACCCAGCCGACCAGCTTGCCGTGGGCGAAGATGGGCACGATGGTGGCGATGTCGCAGGGATGGACGTTGCCGATCGAGCAGTCGTTGTTGGTGAACATGTCCCCGGGGTTGATGCCGGGGTTGCTCTCCCAGTCGTTCTCGATCATGTACTTGATCGCCGCGCCCATCGTGCCGACGTGAATGATGATGCCGGTCGAGGTCAGCACGCAGTCACCCGCGGCGTTGTACAGGGTGAAGCAGAGTTCGCCTTCCTGCTCGACGATCGGGCTGGCGGCGATCTTCTTCGCCGTTTCACGCGCATGGACCAGGCCGCCGCGCAGCTTGGAGAACATCTTCTCGTAGCGGATCGGATCCGACTCGCGCAGCTCCAGCCGGGCGAGTCCGTTGTAGTGGCCGCCGCTCTCCTTCGTGCGCTGCAGGATGCCGTCGCGGAACTGCTTCAGGGTCTGGCCGTTGCCGAGCAGGTTGGCAAAGCCGACTTCCTTGTCGCTCATCATGTTCATGACTGTGTCCTCACTTCACTTCGCGGAGATGGAAAAGGCGGTGCTTGTCGAGCCGGGTCTCGAAGCCGTCGGGCACGACGAAGGTGGTGGCATCGGACTCGATGATCGCGGGGCCGGCGACGCGGTTGCCCGGCTTGAGCGACTCCATCTTCCACAGCACCGCATCCACCCATTTGCGGTTGCGATAGAACGGCCGGGTGCCCAGCCTGGCCTCCTCCGGCGGGGTCTCGCCCATCTCCGGGTCCTCGGGCAGCACCGGCTTCTGCGTCATCACCAGGCCGCGCATGATCGCGCCGGTGACGGAGAAGCCCAGTTCGGGCGAACGCGCCGAGCTGGCATACACGCGGGAGTAGGTGTTCTCGTAGGCCTCGACGATCTGGTCCCAGTCCGCTGCGGTGGCGGCGGAGGCGATCGGGGAGGTGATCTCGAGGTCGTTGAGCTGACCCATGTACTGCATCCGGAAGCCGGGGCGCAGGATCACGTCCTCCGGCTTGAAGCCGTTGATGACGAACTCGTCGATCACCTTCGCGGCCAGTTCGGCCCAGGCACCCTGGATGGTCTGGCAGGCGGCTTCCTTGGCGTCGTCGGCGGCGAACTGGGGCACCGCGATGTCCACGCTCTTGTCGTAGCGGTACTCGAAGTCGGCGCAGGCGCAACCGAATGCGGAGAAGCCTGCCGCCCACGCCGGTACGATGACGTCCTTGAAGCCCGCGCCCTCGGTGTAGCCATAGGTGTGCACCGGGCCCGCGCCGCCGTAGGAGAAGCAGACGAAGTCGGCCGGGTTGTAGCCCTTGGCGCTGATGTTGGCCCGCAGGTAGTCGCGCAGCTGGAGGTCGAGCAGCTCGATGACGCCGGCGGCGGCATCCTCCACCGAGAGGCCGAGCGGGTCGGCGATCTGCGCCTTGATGTGCTGGCGCGCGCGCTCGACGTCGAGCTTGATCGCGCCGCCGAGGAAGTTCTCCGGATTGAGGTAGCCGAGCACCACGTGGCAGTCCGACACCGACACGGTGTCGAGCCCGCTCTCCGGCCAGCAGGTGCCGACGCGATAGCCGGCGCTGTCCGGACCGAGCTTGATGCCACCGCTGTAGGGGTCGATGCGCACGAAGCTGCCGGCGCCCGCGCCCACCGAGTCCATCGCCACCAGCGGCAGCGACAGCACCAGGCGGGCCATGTCGGGATCGGAGGCGATCGCGAAGTTGCCCTTGGTGATCAGTGCCATGTCGAAGGAGGTGCCGCCGATGTCGGAGCAGGCGATGTTCTCGTAGCCGAGCGCCTCGCCGAGCAGCCGCGAGCCGATGACGCCGCCGATCGGGCCGGAGACGATGGTGCGCGCGAGCTCCTTCGCCTTCCATGAGATCGTGCCGCCATGGGTCGCCATCACCCGCAGGTCGAACTTCGCGCCGTGCTTGCGGAAGCGCTCGCTGACCTTCTGCAGGGTCTGGCGCGAGGGCTCGGCGGCGTAGGCCTCGAGCACCGTGGTGTTGGTGCGGTGGCTTTCCTTGCGCGAGGGGTAGTAATCGACCGAGGCGAACACCGGGATGTCCACGCCCAGCTTCACCAGCTCCTCGCGGCAGACGTCGCGCGCCCGCTTCTCGTTGCTTTCGTTCTTGTGCGACTGCAGCAGACAGATCGCGATCGCCTGCGCGCCCGCCTCGACCAGCTCGCGGGTGGCCTGGCGAACCTCGTGCTCGCGCAACGGGATCACGACCTCGCCCTGCACGTCGGTGCGTTCGGTGACGCCGCGGGTGCGCGACAGCGGCACCAGCGGCTCGTCGTAGCGGTGGGTGTTGAGGTGGATACGGTCCTCGAGCGCATAACCGAGGTAGCTCTGGACCGCGCGCCCCATGGAATGGACCTGCTCGAAGCCCTTGTTGCAGATCAGGCCCACGTCGAGGCCCTTGCGCTGCACCACCCGGTTCAGCATCGCGGTGCCCGAATAGACGCAGGTGACCAGCTCGGGATAGACCTCGTCGACACCCCGCCCCCAGTGGGCGAGCGCGTCCTCCGAGGAGTTGAAGATGGCGAGCGATTCGTCCGCCGGATTGCTCTGCGCCTTGCCGACGACGAAGCGGCCGTCGCCACGCACGAAGAAGGTATCGGTCATCGTGCCGCCGGCATCGATGCCCATCACCTGTACCCGCGATGCGGTCTGGACTTCCATGGTTTCTGTCTCCGTTGCTTCTGGTTGGATGAGGTGCCGTGTGCCCGGCCCCGCAATGCCTTACGCAAGCCGCGTACCAGTTTTTCCAGCGTGCAGCGCAGCACGAACCGAGACCCTGAAGACCGGGGCAGATCGAGCATCGGATGCGGCAGCGCACCAGAAACGGAGGCGTTCCGGCGATGACCGGAAACGGGATGGACGTCCGGAAATCGAACGTTCGGTGACGGACGGCATGAAACCCGCCCGCAGAAAGCACGGAAGCCCGCCCGGATCGCTCCGGACGGGCTTCTCGGTGGGGACGGCGGGGGCGTTGCGCCCCCGGCGGCCGTATCAGTTCGCCGCTTCGGCGATGAAGATTTCCACGCGGCGGTTCTGCGCGCGACCGCTGGCCGAGCCGTTGTCCGCCACCGGCTCGCGCGAGCCGCGGCCGTCGATGCCGATGCGGCTGGAGGCGACGCCGCGCGAGACCAGGTAGTCGCGGGTGGCAGCGGCGCGGTTGATCGACAGCGGGTTGTTGATCGCGTCGCTGCCGGTGCTGTCGGTGTGGCCGATGATGGCGATCGTCGTCACCGGGTGCTGGTTCAGGGTGTTGGCCAGGTTGTCGAGCACCGGGCGCATGTTCGGCTTGATGTCGTAGCGACCGGTATCGAAGGAGACGTCGCTGGGGATGTCGACCTTCAGCCGGTTGTCGGCGGTCTGGCTGACGCCGATGCCGGTCCCCGCGGTGGCCTGCTCGACCGCCGCCTTCTGTTCCTGCATGCGCTTGGACCACAGGTAGCCGCCGGCCGCGCCGATCGCCGCGCCCACCGCCGCGCCGGTGCCGGTGCTCTTGGCCTTGTCGCCGCCCGCGGTGGCGCGCCCGATGATCGCGCCGGTGACCGCGCCGATGCCCGCGCCGACGCCGGTGTCACGCTGGGTTTCGGTCATGCCGCCGGCACAGCCGGTGAGGACGACGGTGAATGCGCTGAGGGAAAGAATAGTTTTTTTCATTGGGACACCTCCTGATTGAATTCGGGCCGCTCGATTATCCCGGCGCTGCGGGTCGCGCCGGGATTCCAGTGTGCAACAAAGCATGACATGCGAACAACCGCGCAGACCGGGTCAAGCTCGTAGGGCGTTGAATGCGGCATAGCCGGCCCAGGTCATCAGTACCGAGCCGGCGACATGGGCGAGCACATGCAGGGCGAACCCGCCCCAGGCCGCGCGCTGCAGGAGATGGAAGGACTCGGCGGAGAAGGTGGAAAAGGTGGTCAGGCCGCCGAGCAGGCCGGTGGTGAGCGCGAGCTTGAGGGCTGGCGACAGCGTCGGCACCGCCTGCACCAACGCGAGCGCGACGCCCATCAGGAAGCCGCCGGCGAGGTTGGCCACGAGCGTGCCGAGCGGCAGGACCACGGTCGTCGGGTTCAGCCACAGGCCGAGGCCCCAGCGCAACCAGGCGCCGCAGGCGGCACCTGCCCCCACCGCGGCGAAGGCTGCCAGGTTCATCGCGCACCTGCCGTCGCCGGCGCGGGGGCGGACCCACTCGCGCCCGACGTCGCCCGCTCGGCTGCAGGCCCGCTTTCACGCGGTTCGACCGGCGCATCCGGCTCGCCGCCGACGAGATGCAGGGTGCGCGTCGGGAAGGCGATCTGGCCGCCGTGACGCTCGACGATGTCGGCGATCTGCAGCATCACGTCCTGCTTGATCTCGTGGAAGCGCACCCATGCAGTGGTGCGGGTGAAGGCGTAGACCATGATGTCGAGCGAGGATGGGCCGAACTGGTTGAGATTGACGATGATGGTCTGGTTGTGGTCGATCTCCTCGTGACCGCGCAGCATCGACTGGATGTCGTCCACGATTGCCGCGACCCGGCCGACGTCGTCGTAGCGCACGCCCACCACTTCGTTGATGCGGCGGTTGGTCATGCGCGAGGGGTTCTCCACCGTGATCTGGGTAAACACCGCATTCGGCACGTAGAGCGGGCGCTTGTCGAAAGTACGGATGCGGGTCAGCCGCCAGCCGATCTCCTCCACCGTGCCCTCGATCTCCTTGTCCGGCGAGCGGATCCAGTCACCGACCGTGAACGGGCGATCGAGATAGACCATCAGCCCGCCGAAGAAGTTGGCCAGCAGGTCCTTGGCCGCGAAGCCGACCGCGATACCGCCGATACCGCCGAAGGCGAGCACGCCGGAGATCGAGAAGCCGAGGCTTTGCAGGGCGACCAGCACCGCGGTGATGATCACCGACACCCGCAGCAGCTTGCCGACCGCATCCACCGTGGTGCGGTCGATCGACTCGCCGCGCGCGAGCCGGCGGGAGACGATGCCCTCCTGCACCTTGCCGATGAAGCGCACCAGGAACCAGGCCAGGCAGCCGATCACGCCGATCGTGCGCACCGGGTCGACCGCTTCGAACACGGTGGCGCCGGTCTCCGCGTGCAACACGCGAGCGGCGAAGGCGATGCCGACGATCCAGGCGAGCACGGTGAGCGGCTTGCGCGCCGCCGACACCAGGGCGAAGCCCCACGGCGTCGTCGCATGGCGGGTGCGCTCCTCCAGCCGCGCCAGCAGCCGGCGGAGGAAGAAGTTGGCCACCACCACCGCGAACACGATCACGAAGATCTGCAGGATGAGCACCGTCCTTTCATCGCCGCCGCTGACGCGGGCGATCACGTTTTCGAGGGCTTCGAGCTTGAGTTCTTCTTCCATCGGGATCCTTTGTCCGGGGTTCTCGGGCGCGTCATTCTAACCGTCCGCCCCGCGCGGGCCGAGCCGCGGGACCGATCGGCTACAATGTCCGCCATCGAGCAACCCGGCCCGAAGTGCCCTCCTCCCGGAACCCGCAAGCCCCATGAAACCCAGCAAGAACCCCGCCGCCGACACCCCGCCCGCGCCCTCGAACTTCATCCGCAGCATCATCGACGAGGATAATCGCACGGGCAAATGGGGCGCCCGCGTCGAGACGCGCTTTCCGCCCGAGCCCAACGGCTACCTGCACTACGGCCACGCCAAGTCGATCTGCCTGAACTTCGGGCTGGCCGAGGCCTACGGCGGCGTCTGTCACATGCGCTTCGACGACACCAACCCTGAGAAGGAAGAGCAGGAATACGTCGACGCGATCCTCGAGGCGGTGCGCTGGCTCGGCTACGACTGGGGCGAACACCTGTACTTCGCCTCGGACTATTTCGATCGCATGCACGATTGCGCGCTGAGCCTGATCGAGGCCGGCAAGGCCTACGTCGATTCGCAGTCGGCCGAGGAGATGCGCGCCAGCCGCGGCACGCTCACCGAGCCGGGCAGGAACAGCCCCTACCGCGATCGCGGCGTCGAGGAAAACCTCGACCTGTTCGCGCGCATGCGCGCCGGCGAATTCGCCGAGGGCACGCACATCCTGCGCGCCAGGATCGACATGGCGAGCCCCAACATCAACCTGCGTGACCCGGCGATCTACCGCATCCGCCACGCCACCCACCACCGCACGGGCGACAAGTGGTGCATCTACCCGATGTACACCTTCGCCCACCCGATCGAGGACGCGATCGAGAACATCACCCACTCGGTGTGCACGCTCGAGTTCGAGGACCAGCGCCCCTTCTACGACTGGCTGCTCGACGCGCTCGCCACCGAGGGCCAGTTTCCGCGCCCTCTGCCGCAGCAGATCGAGTTCGCCCGCCTGAACCTCACCTACGTGGTGCTGTCCAAGCGCAAGCTGATCCAGCTCGTCAATGAGGGCCACGTCGCCGGCTGGGACGACCCCCGCCTGCCGACCCTGGCCGGCGCCCGTCGCCGCGGCTTCACCCCGGCGGGTTTCCGCCGCTTCGCGGAACAGATCGGGGTCTCGAAGGCCGACTCCTGGATCGACATGGGCGTGCTCGAGGAATGCATGCGCGACGACCTCAACGACGCCGCCGAGCGTCGCGTCGCGGTGCTCGACCCCCTGAAGCTCGTGCTCACCAACTACCCCGAGGGCCAGTCGGAGCTGTGCCAGGCACCCAATCACCCGCTCAAGCCGGAGCTCGGCAAGCGCGACATGCCGTTCAGCCGCGCGCTGTGGATCGAGCGCGAGGACTTCATGGAAGCGCCGGCGAAGGGCTTTCACCGCCTCTATCCGGGCAACATGGTGCGGCTGCGCTACGGCTACGTGGTGAAGTGCATCGGCTGCGAGAAGGATGCCGACGGCAAGATCACCACCGTGTTCGCCGAATACATGCCCGACTCCAGGTCGGGCACCCCGGGCGCCGACAACTACAAGGTGAAGGGCAACCTGCACTGGGTGTCGGCCGCGCATGGCTTCGAGGCGGAGGTCCGCCTCTACGACCGCCTGTTCGCCCACCCCCACCCCGGCCAGCGCCGCGAGGGGGACGCGCCCGACGCCGAGCGCGATTTCCTCGACGACATCAACCCCGCGTCGATGCGCGTGATCCGCGCCTGGCTCGAGCCGGCGCTGCAGGGCGTGGCGCCGGAAGCCCGCTTCCAGTTCGAGCGCCACGGCTACTTCGTCGCCGACCGCGTGGATTCGAAGCCCGGCGCGCCGGTGTTCAACCGCACGGTCACGTTGAAGGACTCGTGGGCCAAGGGCGGGAAGTGAGCCCCTCGAGCCGGAGCCAGGGGCATGCCAGCTAGAGGCGGCGCAGGAACGCGCGCGCTCACTCCCGGTAGCAGCGGTGACTGCCGTGTCCCCGCCGAATTCGCGGCGCTCACCGCGCGTGCCGCGCACCGCACCGACGTCCCCCGTCGCGGCGGCGAGCGTCGCGTCGTCGCCTCCCGCGCCCACGCGTGACCGCCGTCGGCCATGAAGACCTTCCGCCGCCTGCTCCTCCTCGTCACCGTGATCGCCCTCCTCGGTGCGGCAGGCTGGTGGTTCAGCCGGCCGCAAGCGATCCCGGTCATCCTGCATGAGGTCGCGCGCGGCACCGTGGAGGCGACGCTCGCCAACACCCGCGCCGGCGAGGTCGAGGCCTGCCAGCGCACCCGGCTGGCCACTATCGTCGGCGGCCGCATCGACTACCTCGGGGTGCGCGAGGGCGACCGGGTCGAGGCCGGCCAGGTGCTGATGCGGCTGTGGCATGGCGACCTCGAGGCCCGCCTCACGGTCCACCGCGCCCAGGTGCTGGCAAGCCAGCGCCGCGCGCAGGAGGCCTGCACCCTGGCCGCCAACGCTGAACGCGAAGCCGCGCGCCAGGCGCAGCTGGTGCGGCGCGGCTTCGTCTCCGCCAGCGCCGAGGAGCTCGCCCGCGCCGAGGCGCGCGCCCGCCGCGCCGGCTGCGAGGGCGCGCGCGCCGAGGTCGCCACCGCCGAGGCCCAGCTGCAGGCGACCGAAACCGAGCGCGAGCGCACGGTGCTGATCGCCCCCTTCGCCGGCACGGTGGCGAAGATCACCGGCGAGCTCGGGGAGATCTCCATCCCTTCCCCGCCCGGTGTGCCGACGCCGCCGGCGATCGATCTCATCGACGACAGCTGCCTCTACGTCAGCGCGCCGATGGACGAGATCGACGCCCCCAGGATCGCGCCCGGCCAGCCGGTACGGATCACCGTCGAGGCCCTGCCCGACAAGGTCTTCGAGGGGCGCGTGCGGCGCGTCGCGCCCTACATCACGGCGGTCGAGAAGCAGGCGCGCACGGTGGAGGTCGAGGTCGATTTCGCCGACCCGGCGGAGGCGAAAGGCCTGCTGGTGGGCTACAGCGCCGACGTCGAGATCGTGCTCGCGGTGCGCGAGGACGTGTTGCGCGTCCCCACCGCCGCGCTGCGCGAGGGCGACCGGGTGCTGGTCGAGGATGGCAGCGTGCTGCACGAACGCACGCTCGCCACCGGCATCGCCAACTGGGAGTTCACCGAGGTGATCGAGGGACTCGCCGCCGGCGAGCGGGTGGTGCTGTCGCTCGAGCGCGAGGGCGTGCGCGCGGACGCGCGCGTGGTCGCCGAGTCGCCCGCGCGCTGAGCGGCCGGAGCGGGCGACGATGGCGCAGATCGAACTCGAGCACATCGAACGCATCTTCCGCCTCGGCGACAGCGAAGTGCACGCGCTGCGCGATGTGAGCCTGCGCATCGAGGCGGGAGAGTACCTCGCGGTGATGGGCCCCTCCGGCTCGGGCAAGTCCACCCTGCTCAACCTGCTCGGCCTGCTCGACCGTCCCAACGCCGGCCACTACCGGCTCGAGGGCCGCGACGTCACCACGCTGTCGGCCGACGAGCAGGCCAGGGTGCGCAGCGCGCGCATCGGCTTCGTGTTCCAGAGCTTCCACCTCGTGCCGCGCCTCAGCGCGGCGGAGAACATCGGCCTGCCGCTGATGCTCGCCGGGGTCGCCCCCGCCGAACGCGCGCAGCGGGTGGCGCAGGCGCTCGCCGACTTCGGCCTCGAGCAGCGTGCCGGCCACCGCCCCGAGGAGCTCTCCGGCGGCCAGCGCCAGCGCGTGGCGATCGCGCGCGCCACCATCATGCGTCCGGCGATGCTGCTCGCCGACGAGCCCACCGGCAACCTCGACCGCAGCACCGGCCAGGAGGTCACCGCCCTGCTCGAGGCGCTCAACGCCGGCGGCACCACCCTGATCGTCGTCACCCACGACCCCGTCATGGGCGCGCGCGCCCGGCGCCGGGTGCTGATGGAGGACGGCGCGATCCGCCGCGACGAGGCGGTGGCGCCGGCTGCGCCTTGAGCCCCGCCGACACCCTGCGCTTCGCCGCCGCTGCGGCGCTCGGCAACCGCCTGCGCAGCGCGCTGATGGTGCTCGCGATGTCGATCGGCGTGGCCGCGGTGGTGGTGCTCACCGCGCTCGGCGACGGCGCCCGCCGCTATGTGGTCGGCGAGTTCGCCGCGCTCGGCGCCAGCCTGGTGATCGTGCTGCCCGGCCGCACCGAGACCGGCGGGGTGAATCCGGGCAGCTTCATCACCAGCACACCGCGCGACCTCACCGTCGATGACGCCGCCGCCCTGCTGCGCGCGCCCTCGGTCAACCGGGTGGCGCCGCTCGCGGTGGGCAATGCCGAGCTCTCGTCCGGCGGCCGGGTGCGCGAGGCGATGGTGGTCGGCACCAGCGCGGATTATCTGGACCTGCGCAAGATGGCGCTATCGGCCGGGCGCTTCCTGCCGCGCGAGGACTTCTCGCGCGCCTCCGGGCTCGCGGTGATCGGCGAGACCCTGCGCGCCGAGTTCTTCGGCAACGGTCCGGCGGTCGGGCGCAGCATCCGCGCCGGAGACCGCCGCCTGCGGGTGATCGGCGTGCTCGCGCCGGCCGGCCAGGGCCTGGGCATGAACAGCGACGAGATGCTGATCGTGCCGGTCGCTACCGCGCAGGCGATGTTCGACACCAACACCCTGTTCCGCATCATGGTCGAGGCGCGCGGCCGCGAGGCGCTCGGCGCCGCCCAGCGCGAAATGGAAACCATCCTGCGCGCCCGCCATGACGGCGAGCTCGACGTCACCCTGATCAGCCAGGATGCGGTGCTCGGCACCTTCGACCGCATCCTCGGCGCCCTGACCCTGGGCGTCGCCGGCATCGCCGCGATCAGCCTGGCGGTGGCCGGCATCCTGGTGATGAACGTGATGCTGGTGGCGGTGACCCAGCGCACCGCCGAGATTGGCCTGCTGATGGCGCTCGGCGCCAGCGGCCGGCTGATCCGCACCGCCTTCCTCGTCGAGGCGGCGCTGCTGTCGATCGCGGGCGCGGCGGTCGGCTTCCTGCTCGGCCACGCCGGCGCATGGGCGATCCGGCTCGCCTACCCGGTGCTGCCGGCCTGGCCACCGGCCTGGGCGGTGGCCGCGGCGGTCGGCACCGCGCTCGTCACCGGGCTGGGCTTCGGGGTGATGCCGGCGCGCCGGGCGGCGCGGCTCGATCCGGTGCAGGCGCTGGCGAGGCGCTGAACGCGATGCGCTGGCAGGACTTCCTCGGCCTCTCGCTGCGCGCGCTCACCGCGCACCGGCTGCGCAGCTTCCTCACCCTGCTCGGCATCGGCGTCGGCATCGCCGCGGTGATCCTGCTGACCTCGATCGGCGAGGGCCTGCACCAGTTCGTGCTGAAGGAGTTCGGCCAGTTCGGCACCAACGTGATCAGCATCACCCCGGGGCGCCAGGGCACGCGCGGCGGCCCGCCCGGCCTGCCGTCGACTGCGCGCGAGCTCACCCTGGCCGACGCCGAGGCGCTCGCCCGCGTGCCCTGGGTGCGCAAGGTGAGCGGCTCGGTCAGCGGCAACGCCGAGGTGCGTGCCAGGGGCAGGGTACGGCGCACGATGGTGCTCGGGGTGGGCGCCGACATGCAGGAGGTCTACTCGATGCGGGTGCGGGTCGGGCGCTTCCTGCCGCCGGACGACCCGGCCAGCGCGCGCGCCTTCGTGGTGCTCGGCGCCAAGCTGAAGCAGGAGCTGTTCGGCGCCGCCAGCCCGCTCGGCGAGCGGCTCGAGATCGGCGGCGAGCGCTACCGGGTGATCGGCATCATGGAGGAGAAGGGCCAATTCCTCGGCTTCGACCTCGACGACACCGCCTACATCCCGGTCGGCCGCGCGCTCGGCCTGTACCAGCGCGACGGGCTGATGGAGATCAACCTGACTTATGATCCGACGGTCGCTGCCGACAAGGTCGCCGAGGCGGTGCGCCAGGCGCTCGCCGCGCGCCACGGCCGCGAGGACTTCACCCTGATCACGCAGGCGGACATGCTGGCGACGCTGTCCAATATTCTCGGCATCCTCACCGCCGCGGTCGGCGCGCTCGGCGGCATCTCGTTGCTGGTCGGCGGGGTCGGCATCGTCACCATCATGACCATCGCGGTCACCGAACGCACCAACGAGATCGGCCTGCTGGTCGCGCTCGGCGCGCGCCGGCGCACCATCCTGCTGCTCTTCCTCGGCGAGGCGGTGGCGCTGGCGGCGATCGGCGGCGCGCTCGGCCTCGCCGCCGGCGCCGGCATCGCCCAGCTCGCCGGACTGCTGGTGCCGGCGCTGCCGGTGGCCACCCCGTGGCGCTTCGTGCTTGCCGCCGAAGCGCTCGCGCTGGCGATCGGCCTCGCCGCCGGCGTGCTGCCTGCGCGCCGCGCGGCGCGCATGAATGCGGTCGACGCCTTGCGCGCTGAATAAGGAGCTGAAACCGGGGGGCGACGCCGAAAACGTTGCATTCGAAAACGTTGCGTCGACGCAAACATTGACCTGGGTCAACAAGAAGCGCTTTCGGCCAGCAAACTTACTTATTACAGGCTAAATTAGGTTCAAAGAAACAGGAAGTAAGTCACGAGAATAAGGAATTATTAGTAGTAAGAAGAGGAGGCTGAAATGTGCTTTTTTGACTCTCCGATAGGGCGTTGCGAAGTTGCGCGGGAAATGGTGCTGCTCGACCAGACCCAGCATGAATGCGCGCACGAACATGGCTGTCCGCCCGGTCAGGTCTGTCCGTTCGACAGCTGCTTCTGTGAAATGAGCGGCGTCTCCGCCGAACATCTGAGCGAACTCGCCGCGGCCAAGGCTGCTGAATTCGCCGCGCTGCGCAAGGCAGGTGGCAAGCAAGCCGAACCGGTCGCGCAGTCCGAACGCAAGAACCTAGCGCTGGCCGCATGACGCGAACCATGCCGGCATCCAGGCCAAGGGGGCAGTGAAGCGAAGTCTTCCTGCCCTCTTCTCTTTTCCGACCCCCATCCCTTCGACCCCGTGGTTTCGCGGCCTCCGCCCCCGCCGACCGCACCACCCTCCCTGACACCCATGAGACTGGCTCAGGAACCCTGCAAGGCCGGCACGGTCATGTTCCCATAAGCAAGAACGCCACGATCCGCCCGCCTCGGCGAGATCGACATCCGGGGGGGACCAGCTAGATGCAGACGGCAGAAGGGAAGTCGTGTTCGCGAGCATAGGCCTGATCGCGCTCGCGATGCTGGTTGCACCGGCGTTCGCGCAACGCATGTCCGCGCGCGCCGCCTGGTTGCTCGCCCTCGCGCCGCTGGCTGCCTTCACCTTCTTTCTGAGCCAGTTGCCCGAGATCGCGGGCGGCGGCGTGCTCACCGAAAGCTTCTCCTGGGTGCCCGCGCTCGGCGTGGCGCTCGCCTTCCGGCTCGACGGCCTGTCGATGCTGTTCGCGCTGCTCATCACCGGCATCGGCGCGCTGATCGTGCTGTACTCGGGCGCCTACCTTCACGGCCATCCCCACCTCGGCCGCTTCTACGCCTATCTGCTCGGCTTCATGGCATCGATGCTCGGCCTGGTGCTGGCCGACGATCTGATCGCGATGTTCGTGTTCTGGGAGCTGACCAGCGTCAGCTCCTTCCTGCTGATCGCCTTCGAGCACGACAAGGCCGTCTCGCGCCGCGCCGCCCTGCAGGCGCTGCTGATCACCGGCGGCGGCGGCCTCGCACTCCTCGCTGGCCTGATCCTGGTCGGCGTGGCGGGCGGCAGCTGGCAGTTCTCCGGCCTGTCGGCGCAGGCCCTCGCCGCGCATGCGGCCTATCCGGCGATCCTCGCGCTGGTGCTGATCGGCGCCTTCACCAAATCGGCGCAGCTGCCCTTCCACCTGTGGCTGCCGAACGCGATGGCGGCACCCACGCCGGTGTCGGCCTATCTGCATTCGGCGACCATGGTGAAGGCGGGCGTGTACCTCCTCGCGCGGCTCAACCCGGCGCTCGGCGGCTCGACCAGCTGGAGCGCGATCCTGATTACCGTCGGCGCCGCCACCGCGCTGGTCGGCGCGGTACTGGCGATCCGCCAGACCGACCTCAAGCGCGTGCTCGCCTATACCACGGTGACCGTGCTCGGCCAGCTCACCATGCTGCTCGGCACCAACACCCACTACGGGCTGCAGGCCTTCGCCATCTACCTGGTGGCGCACGCCTTCTACAAGGCGGCACTGTTCATGGCGGTCGGCTCGGTCGACCACGCTGCCGGCACCCGCCAGGTGACGCGCCTCGGCGGCCTGTGGCGCTACATGCCGCTGACCGGTTTCGCCGTCGCGCTGGCGGCGTTCTCGAACGCCGGGCTGCCCCCCTTCTTCGGCTTCATCGCCAAGGAGTTCAAGTACGCCGGGCTGATCGAGCTCGGCGTCGCGGGCTGGCTCACGATCGGGATGATGATCCTCAGCAACGCCCTGCTGCTGGCCGCCGCCGGGGTGGTCTTCGTGCGCACTTTCCTCGGCAGGGAAGGCAACTATCCGCAGCGGCCGAACGAGGTCGGCCTGCCGATGTGGCTCGGGCCGATCCTGCTCGCACTCGGCGGCCTCGTCTTCGGTGCCTTCAATAACCTCGCCGAGGTGTGGCTGATCGACGCCGCGGTGCAGGCGGTGTCGCGCACTGCGGTCCCGGTCGAGCTCTATCTGTGGGACGGCTTCACCCTCGCACTGCTGGCGAGCGCACTGACCGTCGCGCTCGGCGTGCTGTTCTACCTGCAGCGCACCCGCCTGCGACGACGCCTTTCGCTGTGGCGCGCGCTGTGGCGGGTCAGCGGCGACATGATCTGGGACCGCCTGCTCAAACGCGTGTTCGTTTTCGCCGGCCGCGTCGCCGACCGCTTCCAGCACGGCTCGCTGCGTCAGCATGTGAGTACGCTCGTGCTCGCAATCACCGGTTTCGCGCTGATCGGCCTGCTCGCCTCCGCGGACCAGGATCTCGTCTGGCCGCAGCGCACCAGCCCGCTCAATCCCGCCGCGCTGATCGGCTGCGTGGTCGCGGTCGCAGGTGCCGCGGTGGCGGCGGTGACCCCCGGCCGCGTCGCCCTGGTCGCCACCCTCGGCACGAGCGGCCTGGGCATCGCGCTGTTCTTCCTCGCCTCGCGCGCCCCCGATGTGGCGATCACCCAGCTGATGGTCGAGACGCTCACCGTGCTGTTCCTCGCCCTCGTCCTGCGACGATTGCCGCCGGCACGCACGGTCGGCTCGCGCAAGCCGGCGGCGAAGCGCTTCCACGCCCTGGTCGCGCTGCTGATCGGCGTGACGGTGAGCGCGATGATGCTGATCACGGTGAGCCAGCCGCTGCCCGGCGACCTCGCGCGCTGGTACCTCGACAACAGCCTGCCGGCCGGTCATGGCGCCAACGTGGTGAACGTGATCCTGGTCGACTTCCGCGCCCTCGACACGCTCGGCGAGATCCTCGTGGTCGCCCTCGCCGGACTCGCTGCCGCGCGCCTGCTCGGCAGCGGCAAGCCTGGCCGGGCCGCTGCCGCGGGCAGCCCCGAGTTCGACTCGGTGCTGCTGCGCCAGGGCATGGGGCCACTGTCGGCGCTGCTCGCGCTGATCTCGCTGATGCTGCTGTGGCGCGGTCACAACCTGCCGGGCGGCGGTTTCATCGGGGCCCTCGTCGCCGCCTGCGCAGCGATGCTGCTGGCGCTCGCGTTCGGCGTCGAGCGCGCGCGCAGGGTGATGCGGGTGCCGCCGGCGATCGTGCTCGCGATCGGCCTGGCGACCGCCGCCGGCGCCGGCGTGATCGGCCTGCTGCAGGGCGGGGACTTCCTCACCGGCGCCTGGATCGCCCCCGGCGGTCTCAAGCTGGGCACCCCGCTGCTGTTCGATCTCGGGGTATTCCTCACCGTGCTCGGCGCGGTGCTGCACATGCTGTTCCGACTGATGGAACGGGAGGCCTGAGGGTGGAAATCGTCGCCTCGATCACCGTCGGCCTGCTCGTTGCGATCGGCGTGTGGATGCTGCTCGATCGCAGCCTGGTGCGCGTCGTGCTCGGCATCGTCGTGCTCGGCAACGGCATCAACCTCGCGGTGTTCAGCGTTGGCCGGCTCGCCGGCGAGGCCGCGGCCTTCGTCACCGCGGCGGGCGCGCCGGCGGCGGCGGCCAACCCTCTGCCGCAGGCCCTGGTGCTGACCGCGATCGTGATCGGCTTCGCGCTCTTCGTGTTCGCGCTCGCCGTGCTCAAGCGCAGCTGGGAACTGCACGCCAACATCGAGACCGACCGCATCACCGCGGTCGCCGAGGAGCCCGCCCCCGATCTGCCGCCACCGGATGGCAGCGCGGCGTGGAGGGATCGCCCATGAATGCGCTGATCGTCGCACCCCTGCTGATCCCGCTCGCCGCCCTCGTGCTGTGCCTGCTCGCGCGCCGGTGGCCGCGCGCGGTCGCCGGCCTGAGCCTGCTTGGCGCGCTCGGCCTCGCCGCCGCCGGGCTGGCGCTGGTCGGCCTCGCCGCCGAGGGCCGCATCATTGCAGCCCAGGCCGGCGGCTGGGCTGCGCCCTACGGCATCAGCCTGGTGGTCGACCGCCTGTCGGCGGCGATGGTCGCGATCACCGGCATCATCGGCAGCGCGACCGTGCTGGTGGCGATGGCGCGCGACGAGGACCCGGCGCGCGGCCGCGACTTCCACCCCCTGATGCACGGTCTGCTGGTGGGTGTGTGCGGCGCCTTCATTACCGGCGACGTGTTCAACCTCTACGTCTGGTTCGAGGTCCTGCTGGTCGGCTCCTTCGGCCTGCTCATGCTCGGCGGCGGCCGACGCCGGCTGGCGGGCACGGTCGATTACCTGGTGCTGAACCTGGTGGCGACGATCATGTTCCTGCTCGCGGCGGCGATGCTCTACGGCGCCAGCGGCAGCCTCAACATGGCCCTGCTCGCGCAGCAGTTCGCCGCCGGCGAGGTGCCGGTCACCGCGCATGCGGCGGTGGTGCTGATGCTCACCGCGTTCTCGATCAAGGCCGCGCTGTTCCCGGTGTTCGGCTGGCTGCCAGCCTCCTACCACGTCGCCTGGACGCCGGTGTCGGCCCTGTTCGCCGGGCTGCTGACCAAGGTCGGCGTGTACGCGCTGATCCGCATCGTCACCCTGTTCTGGCCGGATGCGGGCCTCGCCCACGAGGTGCTCCTGTGGGTGGCGTGCGCGACCATGCTGATCGGGGTGCTCGGCGCCGCGGCCCAGATGGAAGTAAGGCGGATCC
The DNA here is from genome assembly GCF_001696715.1 of Thauera phenolivorans. Lineage (GTDB taxonomy): Bacteria > Pseudomonadota > Gammaproteobacteria > Burkholderiales > Rhodocyclaceae > Thauera > Thauera phenolivorans. Next base: position 315,466 of record NZ_MBFM01000004.1, read on the forward strand.
TGTCCTTTCACATCGTGAGCCAGGTGGGCTACATGATCCTGGGGCTCGCCCTGGCCACCCCACTGGCGCTCGCCGGCGCGGTGTTCTACCTCATCCACCACATCGTGGTGAAGGCCAATCTGTTCTTCATCGGCGGCATCGCCGCCCGGCTGACGGGTTCGGAGCGGCTGCCTGCGATGGGCGGCCTGTACGCCCGCGCGCCGGGGCTGGCGATCCTGTTCGCGATCCCGGCGCTCTCGCTCGCCGGCATCCCGCCGCTGTCCGGGTTCTGGGCGAAGTTCGTGCTGGTGAAGGCGAGCCTGGATGCGAGCGCCTGGATGGCCGCCACGGTGGCGCTGGTGACCGGCCTGTTCACCCTGCTGTCGATGAGCAAGATCTGGAACGAGGCCTTCCTCAAGCCACACCCGGCCGGCGAGGCGGGCGAGCGCAGCGACGTCGGCCTCGCGCCCGCGCTGTGGGCGACGGGCGCGCTCGCCGCGATGACCTTGGCGATCGGCCTCGGCGCCGGACCGGTGATGGACTATGCGATGGCCGCCGCCGAACAGCTCGCCGCCCCCGCCGGCTACATCGCGGCGGTGCTCGAGGCGGGGGGGCGCCGCTGACATGCTCGGCATACATATCCTGCTCGCGGTCGGGCTGGCCGCCTTCGCGGACAGCCTCAGCCCGCTCGGCGTCGTCGCTGCCTTCGTCGTGAGTCATCTCGCCCTGCGCCTCGCCGCCCCACTGCTCGGCGTCCGCCGCTACCTGCGCCAGCTCGAGCTCGGTGCCGCTTTCGCCGCGTGGTTCGTCGTGGCGATATTCAGGGCGAGCATCCACGTCGCCGGCATCGTGTTCGGCCGCGCAGTGCGTCCCCGCCCGGCGATCGTGAAGCTGAAGCTGCTCCGCGCCGACGACCGCATCGCCACCCTGCTCGGCTGTCTGCTGACCCTGACCCCCGGTACCGTGGCCATCGACTACTTGCCCGAAGCCGGGCTGATGTACATCCACGCGCTCGACGCCGACGACGCCGGCGAGGTCGAGGCGGGGGTGCGCGAGATCGAGCGCCGCCTGCTGCGCTGGCTGGACGCCGGCGAATCGCCTCCGGAGGACAATCCGCATGATGAGTGAGATCGCCGGCGCCGCCTGGGTGTTGCCGCTCACCTTCGGCCTGCATGGCCTGAGCGCCCTGTTGGTCCTTATCCGCCTGGTGCGCGGGCCGCGTGCCCCCGACCGGGTGGTCGCGATCGACGCCCTGACGATGCTCGCAATCAGCGCGATCGCCCTGCTGGCGGTCGCCGCCGGCGAGCCGATGCTGCTCGACGTGGCGGTGGTGCTGGCACTGGTGTCCTTCCTCGGCACGGTCGCCTATACGCTGATGTTCCGCCGCCGCGGTCGCGGCACCGATGAAAGCGTGACCTGGAGAGACGAGCGCCCGGCAGCGCCCACAACCGCGGCACCCACCGCGGGGGAGGACGGCCGATGAACGCTGACTTTCTCGGCTGGCTGTCGGCGGCGCTGCTGCTGCTCGGCGGTGTCATCGGCCTCGTCGGTGCGATCGGGGTACTCCGCCTGCCCGACTGCTACACCCGCATGCATTCGGCGAGCAAGGCGGGCGCACTGGGTGCGGCGCTGGTGCTCGCCGGCGTCGCCGCCGCGAGCAGCGGTGGCTTCGCCCTCGCCGCACTGTTCGCCCTGGTGGTGCTGCTCGCCACCGCGCCGCTCGCAGCGCACGCGATGGCGCGCGCGGCACATCGCGCCGGCATCACGCCGGTCACCGGGCCGCTGGGGGATGCGCTGGCGGAGGACGGGGAGAAGGAGCGACCGCGCCCATAGCAACGGGAGAATGTTCCAACGGCAGTTGAGCGTCGGGTGCTGCGGCGGGGCTCCGTCTTGTTTTTTCGGTACGGAGCGTTTCAAGCCGCCGGGGCTGCGCGCGGTGTTCCAGCAGGGATGTTTTTAGCCCCACGAAACGCGATCGACGGCCGGCTCTGCGTCCCCCGAACCCCGCCCCAATCCGATGGTGTGTTGCGCAGGTGGCGCCCCCCGTATCACCCGAAACGCTCGTCCTCGCGCAGGAAGCGCCACTCGCCAATCGGCAGATCCGCAAGCCGGACGCGGCCGATGCGCACCCGCTTGAGCCCCACCACCTGCAGGCCCACCAACTCGCACATGCGGCGGATCTGGCGCTTGCGGCCCTCGCGCAGCACGAAGCGCAGCTGGTCGTCGTTGATCCACTCGACCTGCGCCGGGCGCAGCGGGCGGTCGTCCAGCCACAGGCCGTGCCGCAACAGCTCGAGTCCGTTTTCGGCGAGCGCGCCCTCGACCCGCACCAGGTATTCCTTGTCGATCTCCGACTCCTCGCCGATCAGCTGGCGGGCGACGCGGCCGTCCTGGGTCAGGACCAGCAGTCCGGTGGAGTCGATGTCGAGCCGGCCGGCGGGAGCGAGGTTCTTGAGATGGCTCGGGTGGAAGCGCTGCGCGCTGTCGCGGTCGAACTGATTGCCCGGTCCGATCAGGCTCACCGCCGGCTCGTAGCCGGGCTCGGGCTGGCCGGAAACGTAACCGACCGGCTTGTGCAACAGGATGGTGACGCGCTCACGCTGGGTGCGGCTGGCCTCGGGTGAAAGATCGATGCGTGCCGCCGGATCGATGCGCACGCCGAGCTCGGAGACGCGGCGACCATCGACGAAGACCCAGCCGCGCTCGATGTACTCGTCGGCCTCGCGGCGCGAGCAGATGCCGCGCTCGGCCATCACCTTCGACAGGCGCACACCTTCCTGCGGTCGTGCCGCCGCGGCGGACGGTCCGGTCTCGGTGCGCGGCGGGCGCGGGGCGGCGTCATGGTCCGCACCGCGCGTCCGCTCGCCCGGCTTCGCGTCGGGCTTC
>NZ_MBFM01000004.1:318340-353035 GCF_001696715.1 Thauera phenolivorans
CGTATCACCCGAAACGCTCGTCCTCGCGCAGGAAGCGCCACTCGCCAATCGGCAGATCCGCAAGCCGGACGCGGCCGATGCGCACCCGCTTGAGCCCCACCACCTGCAGGCCCACCAACTCGCACATGCGGCGGATCTGGCGCTTGCGGCCCTCGCGCAGCACGAAGCGCAGCTGGTCGTCGTTGATCCACTCGACCTGCGCCGGGCGCAGCGGGCGGTCGTCCAGCCACAGGCCGTGCCGCAACAGCTCGAGTCCGTTTTCGGCGAGCGCGCCCTCGACCCGCACCAGGTATTCCTTGTCGATCTCCGACTCCTCGCCGATCAGCTGGCGGGCGACGCGGCCGTCCTGGGTCAGGACCAGCAGTCCGGTGGAGTCGATGTCGAGCCGGCCGGCGGGAGCGAGGTTCTTGAGATGGCTCGGGTGGAAGCGCTGCGCGCTGTCGCGGTCGAACTGATTGCCCGGTCCGATCAGGCTCACCGCCGGCTCGTAGCCGGGCTCGGGCTGGCCGGAAACGTAACCGACCGGCTTGTGCAACAGGATGGTGACGCGCTCACGCTGGGTGCGGCTGGCCTCGGGTGAAAGATCGATGCGTGCCGCCGGATCGATGCGCACGCCGAGCTCGGAGACGCGGCGACCATCGACGAAGACCCAGCCGCGCTCGATGTACTCGTCGGCCTCGCGGCGCGAGCAGATGCCGCGCTCGGCCATCACCTTCGACAGGCGCACACCTTCCTGCGGTCGTGCCGCCGCGGCGGACGGTCCGGTCTCGGTGCGCGGCGGGCGCGGGGCGGCGTCATGGTCCGCACCGCGCGTCCGCTCGCCCGGCTTCGCGTCGGGCTTCGCACCGGCAGGCCGCTCCGGCCGTGGCCCCGGCCGGGCGTCGGGCCGGGGACCGCCTTTCGGACCTGGCCTCGCATCCGTTCTGCCTCCCGATCTCGCGTCCGTCCTGCCACCTGGTCTGGTGTTCGAGCGGGCACCCGGTCTGGCGTCCGATTTCGCGTCCGATTTGGCACCCGGTCTGCCGCCGGATCTGCCCCCCTCGTCGGTGCCTGCCCGCGCGTCCGACCCGGCACCGCCGCGCCCGCGCGGCGCGGCGGGACTGCCCGCATCGCGCTCGCGGCGTGGTGCGGGGCGCGGCGCTGCACGTTCGGCGCGCTCCTCCGGAGCGTTTTCTTCCTTCGCCCGCGGACGAAGCTTCAGCGTGCCCTCGACGAGCGTGGGGGCGGGCTTGGGCGGATTTCGGCGTACGGTGTTCAAGGGCGTTCCCCGGCTGGTGAGCGCTGCATTATCCCCCCAATCCCCCGCGCCGTCGCCGCCGCAGGCGAAGACGCCTGCTCAGCCGCGCGGGGATTGGTCGGGCTGTGGCTCCTCGTCGGGCTCCGGCGGGGCGTCGAAGGTGCTCCAGCCCTGCGGCCGGCCGGTGAGCGGCAGCCCTTGGCGGAGTTCGACGTGCTGGTGCAGGTGGGCCTTGGCGATGAAGTGCGCACTGACCGGCGCGGTCAGAAAGAGAAAACCGGTGATCAGCACCTCGTGGATGGAGAGCTCGCCCTCGAGGCCGAAGAAGTACACCATCGAGGCTGCGAGCGCGCCGCCCACCCCGAGGGTGGTCGCTTTGGTCGGCCCATGCAGGCGGGTGAGCAGGTCGGGCAGCTTGACCAGGCCGATCGAACCCACCAGGGCGAAGAAGCCGCCCACCACGATCAGGATGGAGACGAGCACTTCAAGGACGAAATCCATCGTTTCTCCTCCTCACTCGATCACGTCGCCGCGCAGCACGAAGCGGCAGTAGGCAACGGTGGAAATGAAGCCGAACATCGCGAACAGCAGCGCGGTCTCGAAGAACACCGTGGTGCGCTGCTGGATCCCGAACAGGATGATCAGCGCGATCGTGTTGATCACCATGGTGTCGACCGCGAGCACCCGGTCCATCACCGTAGGGCCGCGCACCAGGCGCCAGAGGTTGAGCAGAACGGCGAGCGAAACGGCGGAAAAGCCGAAGACCAGGGCGTATTCGATCACGGGAAGATCTCCTTCAGACGGGCCTCGTAGCGTGCCTTCATATCGCGCACCGCGGCTTCCGCGTCGGGGGCGTCGAGGCAATGCACGAGCAGGCTGCAGCCATCGGCGGACAGGTCGCAGGACACCGTGCCGGGGGTCATCGTGATCGTACCTGCCAGCACGGTGATCGCCTCGGGCGAGCGCAGCTCGAGCGGTACGGTGACCCAGCGCGTGTCGAGGCGCTCGACCGGACTGAAGAGGATCAGACGGGCGACGTGGATGTTGGCGACCACCACGTCCCAGGCGACCAGCGCCATGTAGGCGACCGCCTTGCCCCAGGCCTTGACGGGCGGACGCTCGGGCCAGAAATTGCTGGTTATGATCGGTATGACGATGCCGAGCAGCACCCCCATCAGCAGCCCCCCGAAGCTGAAGCTGTTCAGCAGCAGCACCCACAGCACCACGAGGGCGAGGGTCTGCATCGGATGCGGCAGCCAGCGTTCGGCGAAGCTGCGTCGGCTACCGGTTTCGCGCCTGTCGCCCATCACTGCGTCCCTCCCGCGATGCCGAGCACCGCCTCGATGTAGTCCGCCGGTGCGAACAGCTGTGCCGCGGTGAGGTTCAGCCAGGCGTGCACCGGGCCGCCGAAGACGGTGATCGCCACCAGGCCGGCGAGCAGCCCCCCGACCGCGACGAAGGGCAGCGCCCCCGCTCGGCGCGAAGGCTGCGGCGCGCTTTCGAAGGCATGGCTCTTCCAGAACACGATGCTGCCGCCGCGCGAGAAGCCGACGATCGCGATCAGCGAGGTCGACAGGACCAGCGCCCAGAACCAGGCGGCGTGAGCCGAATCGCGCACGCCGTCAAGGATCAGCAGCTTGCCGACGAAGCCCGACAGCGGCGGCATCCCGGCCATCGCGATCGCGGCGACGAAGAACAGGGCGGCGATCAGTTCACCCTGGGGGAAGCGCGGCGCGGGCGCGAGGCGGTCGCGCAGTGCCCCGCGGCGCTCGGCCACCAGGTCGGCGATGAGGAACAGCGCACCGGCGGCGAGCGTGGAGTGAAGCGTGTAGTAGAGCGCCGCACTCAGCGCCTGCGGGGTGAATACCGACACCGTGGCGAGCAGCATGCCCATTGAACCGATCACCGCGAAGCTCGCCATCTGCCCCAGGCTGCGCGCCGCGAGCACCCCCGTCATGCCGATCACGAGGCTCGCCAGCCCGGCCGGCAACAGCCAGGGTGCGGCCAGCCAGGCGGCTTCCCCCGCATCGGCACCGAAGGCGAGCACGTAGAGGCGGATGATCGAGTAGGCGCCGACCTTGGTCATGATCGCGAACAGCGCCGCCACCGGGCCCGGCGCGTTGGTGTAGGTGGCGGGCAGCCAGAAGTGCAGCGGCACCAGCGCCGCCTTGACCGCGAACACCAGCAGCAGCATCAGCGCCCCGGCCTGCAGAAGGGCCTGGTCGGCGGCCGGCACGTGCGGCACCTTGCGCGCGAGATCGGCCATGTTGAGGGTGCCGGTGACGCTGTAGATCAGGCCGACCGCGATCAGGAACACCGACGAACCCACCAGGTTGGTGACGACGTACTGCACGCCCGCCTTCACCCGCAAGCCGCCGCCGCCATGCACCATCAGGCCGTAGGAGGCGATCAGCAGGATTTCGAAGAACACGAACAGGTTGAAGAAATCGCCGGTCAGGAAGGCGCCGTTGATGCCCATCAGCTGGAACTGGAACAGCGGGTGGAAGTGCTTGCCGCGCTCGTCCCAGCCGTTGATCGCGTAGAGCAGCACACCGAGGCCGAGCACCGCGGTGAGCAGCAGCATCATCGCCGACAGACGGTCGAGGACGAGGACGATGCCAAAGGGGGCGGGCCAGGCGCCGAGCTCGTAGCTGCGGATCGCGCCGTCGCTCGCCGTCGCCAGCAAGGCCGCCGCGATCAGCAGCAGCAGTACCGCCGAGGCGACGCCGAACACGCGCGCGAGCACGCGGTCGTGACGTGCGGCGAGCACGAGGAGTGCCCCGACCACCGCCGGCAGCAGAACCGGGAGGATCAGCGCGTGGTTCATGCCCGCTCTCCGACTGCCCCGGCGACACCGGCGCCGGGCGCCCCCGGCGCCGGTCCGGTTGGCTGCGCCGCCTCCAGCGCCGCCTGCTTGTGACCGAGCTGCTTCCAGTCGTCCTCCTGCGCCTCGGGCGCGGACTCGCCCGTCAGGTCGACGTGATCGTTGCCGGTCTCGAGGTAGGCGCGCACCGCCATCACCACAACCACGGCGGTCATGCCAAAGGAGATCACGATCGCGGTCAGCACCAGCGCCTGGGGCAGCGGATCGGCGTAGCCGGTCGCATCGGCGCCGATCACCGGCGGCTGGTTGACCGCCAGGCGGCCGGTGGCGAACAGGAACAGGTTGGTCGCGTAAGTAAGCAGCGACAGGCCGAGCACCACCGGGAAGGTGCGCGCGCGCAGCACCATGTATACCCCGGCGGTGGTCATCGCGCCGATGGCGCTGGCGACGAGAAATTCCATCAGTTGACCTCCCTGGACTCGAGCGCGCTCGGGTCGACGTCCATCGCGTTCTTGTTCACTCCGTAGTGAGCGGCCCACCGACCCAGGCGCGAAAGGTTGGCGAGCGCCAGCATCACCGCCCCCACCACGGTCAGGAACACCCCGGTGTCGAAGGCCATCGCGCTGGCGAGCTCGATCTCGCCCACCAGCGGCAGATAGAAGTGCCCGAAGGTGGAGGTGAGGAAGGGGTGGCCCAGCACCATCGCGACGATGCCGGTCCCTGCGGCCACCAGCACGCCTGCACCGATCATCGCGTGGTACTTCACCCTCACCCGGTGCGCGGCCCAGGCGAAGCCGCTCGCCATGTACTGGATGATCAGCGCAATCGACACGACGAGGGCGGCGATGAAGCCGCCGCCGGGCTCGTTGTGGCCGCGCAGGAAGATATATGCACCCACCAGCAGGGCGAGCGGCAGCATCACCCGGGTGGCGACCACCATCATCATCGGATGGCGATCGGCCGACTGCGGCAGGTCGGGCAGCCACGCGCTCAGGCGACGGCCGACACGTCCGTGCAGCGCGCCGTCGAGCAGCGCATAGATGGCGAGCGCGGCGATGCCGAGCACGACGATCTCGCCGAAGGTGTCGAAACCGCGGAAGTCCACCAGGATCACGTTCACCACGTTGGTGCCGCCGCCGCCCGACACCGAGTTCTCGAGGTAGTAGCTCGACAGCGAGGTGCCCTCGCGCGTCATCATGGCCCAGCTCGCCCCCGCCATGCCCAGCCCGGCGAGGACGGCGAGCACCCCGTCGCGCGCATGGCGCAATGGCTGGGCGCGCGCGCTGCCGCCCGCCGCCCCCTGCTTGGGCAGGAAGTAGAGCGCGAGCAGGATCAGGATCACGGTGGCGACCTCGACCGAAATCTGCGTCAGCGCGAGGTCGGGCGCGGACAGGTAGATGAAGGCCACGCACACGATCAGACCCACCATGCCGACCACCAGCAGCGACAGCAGGCGCTGACGGTAGAGCGCGACCGCGAGCACGCAGCCGCCGACGAGCAGCAGCCAGGCCACCACCGCCACCGGCGCGAGGGGCAGCAGTTCGCGCGTGCCGGGCGCATGCGGTGCGGCGAGGAAGGCGGCAAAGCCGGCTGCGGTCACGCTCCCGATCGCGAAGGCGAGGTAGCGCTGCAGCGATCCGTTGTGCAGCCCGTGGATGATGCGCCCGCTCAGCGCCACCGCGCCCGCGATGCCGGCATCGAACATCGCCTTCGCCTCCGGGTGCGGCCCGGCGCGCCACAGCGCGCGCACGCGCGGATAGGCGGCGAGCGCGACGAGGCCGACGAGCACCGCCACCGCCGACAGTGCGAGCGCGGGGGTGAAGCCGTGCCACAGCGCGAGATGCACATCGGGGGCGGCGCCGCCGGTCACCGCGCCCGACACGACCGTCACCAGCGGACCTGCAACCACGTCGGGGAAAAGACCGATCAGCACCGCGAGCACCACCAGCAGCGCGGGCGGCAGCCACATGCCGGCGGGTGGATCGTGCGGCGTGTGCGGATAGTCGTCGCGGCGCGGACCGAAGAAGACGTGCACGATGTAGCGGAAGGAATAGGCGACCGAGAAGCAGGCGGCGAGCGTGGCGAGCGCCGGCACCAGGCCGTCGGCGCCCAGCCACGCGGTGCCGACCGCCTCCTGCAGCATCATCTCCTTGGAGATGAAGCCGTTCAGCGGCGGCAGCCCGGCCATCGCCGCAGCCGCCACCATCGCGATCGTCGCGGTGATCGGCATCAGCTGCAGCAGGCCGCCGAGGCGCCGGATGTCACGGGTGCCGGCCTCGTGGTCGATGATGCCGGCGTTCATGAACAGCGCCGCCTTGAAGCTGGCGTGGTTGAGGATGTGGAACACGCCCGCCATCGCCGCCAGCGGCGTGCCGAAGCCGAACAGCATCGTCACCAGGCCGAGATGGCTCACCGTCGAGTAGGCGAGCAGCCCCTTCAGATCGTCCTTGAACAGCGCGATCATCGCCGCGACCAGCATCGTCACCAGGCCAGTGGTGGCGACGATGTAGAACCACTCCGGGGTACCGGCGAGCACCGGCCACATGCGCGCCATCAGGAACAGGCCCGCCTTCACCATGGTGGCCGAGTGCAGGTAGGCAGACACCGGGGTGGGCGCGGCCATCGCATGCGGCAGCCAGAAGTGGAAGGGGAACTGTGCGCTCTTGGTGAAGCAGCCGGCGAGGATCAGCGCCAGCGCCGGCAGGTAGAGCGGCGAGGCCTGGATCGCGTCCTTGTGCTGCAGGATGTCGGTGAGGTTGTAGGAGCCGGCGATATCGCCGAGGATCAGCATGCCGGCGATCATCGCCAGCCCCCCGGCGCCGGTGACGGTGAGCGCCATGCGCGCGCCCTGGCGGCCTTCGGGCAGGTGCTTCCAGTAGCCGATGAGGAGGAAGGAGGACAGGCTGGTGAGTTCCCAGAACACCAGCAGCAGCAGGATGTTGTCCGACAGCACCACCCCCACCATCGCGCCCTGGAACAGCAGCAGGTAGCTGAAGAAGGCGCCCATCGGGTCGTCCTTCGACAGGTAGAAGCGGGCATAGACGATGATCAGCAGGCCGATGCCGAGGATCAGCCCGGCGAAGAACAGGCCGAGGCCGTCGAGGAAGAAGCTCGCCTGCAGCCCGAGCGCGGGGAGCCAGTCCCAGCTCGCCGCGATCACCTCGCCGCGGAACACCGCGGGAGCATGCGACAGCAGCAGCAGGAAGGCGAGCAGGCTGAAGGTGAAGGTGGTGACCGCACAGGCGTTACGCCCGGCACGCACCATCAGCGCGGGAAACAGCGCGCCGATGAAGGGCAGCAGCACGATCAGGACGAGGCTCATGTCGGCATCCGGCTTGACTCGATGGATCGGGTGGCGCGAACGAAGGCCGCAGCCGCGTCAGGACATCCCGCCCGCATGGCGAGGCGTATTTCAGCGAAAGTATATATTTGAAACATTTGAGCTGCCACCGCGGCTGTTTCACTAGGCGAAATCGGACGACCTGTTTACCATCGCACCGAACCCCGCGGCAGCCCTGAGTGCACCGAGCGACCGCCCCGCATCTTCCCTGATTCCGCGCGTCCTCGCCTGCCCTGGCGCGCCCCGTTCCGAGATCCGCCGTGCCCGCCCGCAAGACCGAATCCTCCAGCGCCGATGGCAAGACGCCCATCCAGGTGATCGAGCGCATGATGAAGCTGCTCGACGTGCTCGCCCGCCATGCCGACCCGCTGCCACTCAAGCAGCTCGCGCAGGAAACCGGCCTGCATCCGTCGACCGCGCATCGCATCCTCGGCGCGATGACCCATACCGGCTTCGTCGAGCGCACGGACGCCGGCGCCTATCGCCTCGGCATCCGCCTGCTCGAGCTCGGCAGCCTGGTGAAGTCCCGCCTGTCGCTGCGCGAGACCGCGATGGCGGCGATGCTCAGGCTGCACGCGACCACCGATGAGAGCGTCAACCTCGGCATCCGCGACGGCGACGAGATCGTCTATGTGGAGCGCACCTCGAGCGGCCGCTCCTCGGTGCGGGTGGTGCACATCGTCGGCGCGCGCGCGCCGCTTCACACCACTGCCACCGGCAAGCTCTTCCTCGCCGAGGACGGCGGCGACCGCGTGCGCGATTACGCGCGCCGCACCGGCCTGCCCCGCTCGACGCCGGCCTCGATCACCACCCTCCCCGCGCTCGAAAAGGAGCTCGAGCGCGTGCGCAGGCATGGCGTGGCCTTCGACATGGAGGAAGTGGAAAGCGGGGTTCGCTGCATTGCCGCGGGGATTCGCGACCACACCGGCACCCTGGTCGCCGGTCTGTCGCTGTCGGCGCCGGCCGAGCGCTTCGACGCCGATCGCGCGACCCTGGTGCGCGACACCGCAGACGAGATCTCGCACGCGCTCGGTTACAGCCCGCGCTGAAGCGGGCCCGGACGCATCAGCCTTCCCAGCCCGCCGGCGCCTTCGCCAGGCGCTGCCCAGGCGCGGCCTCGATCCACTTGCGCACGCGCTGGGCATCGGCGGTGCGCGTGTAGCGGCCGGTGGAATCCATCAGCACGATCAGCACCGGCTGGCCGTGCATCCAGGCCTGCATCACCAGGCAGCGGCCGGCCTCGCTGATGTAGCCGGTCTTCGACACGCCGATCTGCCACTCCGGACTCTTGACCAGACCGTTGGTGTTGCCGAAGCGCTGCATGCGCCCGGCAACCGGAACGTATTGCTCGTGGGTGGTCGAGAACTGGCGGATCAGCGGATAGGCGGCGGAGGCCGACACCAGCTTGGCGAGATCGCGCGGGCTCGAGACGTTCGCGGGGTTGAGGCCGGTGCTGTCGTGGAAGCGGGTGTTCCACATGCCGAGCAGCTTGGCCTTGGCATTCATCGCGTTGATGAAGGCCGCCCGCCCGCCCGGGTAGTAGCGGCCGAGCGCAGAGGCGGCGCGGTTTTCGGACGACATCAACGCCAGCCGCAGCATCTCCTCGCGCGTCAGGCGGGTGCCCATCGCGAGACGCGAGCCGGTGCCCTTCAGGGTGTCGATGTCTTCCGGCGAGACGACCAGCGCCTCGGACAGGCGCTGGCGGGCGTCGAGCACCACCATCGCGGTCATCAGCTTGGTGATCGAGGCGATCGGCAGCACCGAGGTGGAGTTGCGCTCGAGCAGGATCTCGCCGTTGCGCTGATTGACGACGAGGAAGGCACTCGAGCCGAGCTGGGGCCGACCCTGGGCGTCGAGCAGCATCTGGATCTCGTCGGCCTCGGCGCCACCGACCGGCGCCGCCGAGAGCGCGGCGACGGAGCCGACCGCCGCCGGCTTGCGCAGGCTGACCCGCACCGGCGCCGCCTTCGCGGCGATCCGCGCCGGCGCCACCCGTGCCGCGGCAAGCCGCTTCGCGCGGCTGGCCTTCGCGGCGGCGGCACGGTCCACCACGCGTCCCTTGCTCGCCACCGCCTTCCTCCCCTGCCGGGTCGAGGCGGATTTCGCTTTCGTCTTCGACGCCGGGGCGGACGCGGCTTTCTTCGGCGCCGCCCGCGTCGCAGCCTTCTTGGCGGGGGCGGCCTTCTTCGCCGCCGTCCTGGCCTGGACGTTCTTGCTCGCCTTCGTCGCCTTCGTGTTCTTGCCCGCAGCGGCCGAGGCTTCGGGCAACAAGGCGGGCTGGATCAGGGACAGCCCGAGCAGGGCGACGAGGAGTAGACGTGGCTTCATGACGGCGCGGCGAAGGGTTCGGGATGAGGGTGGCGACTGCACCGGAGTGCGACAGAACGTTAGCAGACGTAACTGCCGTGCACCTAATTTTTAGTCAAAATAGACAGATAGCAAGTTCTTTTGAAGTGCTTTCCACGCCCAGCCGTGACGCGCGGCACGGCGACGCGGAAATCCGGGGGAACGCGGCGGACGTCGAAGCCCCGGGGTGGCCGGGACCGGCAGGCGCGGGGAACGCCGCGCTTGCGGCGCAGTGACGCGGCGCTCGCCGCTGTTGCGGGGGTGGCTTGGCCGGGCAGCAGCGGCGAGCGCCGCGATTGCGGCGGTGACGCAGGGAACGCTGCTGCTACTCGCCCTGCCCCGCCTCGACCACGGTGAGCGCGGTCATGTTGATGATGCGGCGCACCGTCGCGGAGGGCGTCAACACGTGCACCGGGCGCGCGGCGCCGAGCAGCATCGGTCCCACCGTCATGCCTTCGCCGGCCGCGTTCTTGAGCAGGTTGAAGGCGATGTTGGCGGCGTCGAGGGTGGGGAAGATCAGCAGGTTGGCGTCCTCGCGCATCTTCGCGTTGGGGAAGATCTGCAGCCGGTGGCTGGCGTCGAGCGCCGAATCACCGTGCATCTCGCCTTCCACCTGCAGCTCGGGATGGCGCTCGTGCAGCATGCGCAGTGCGGCACGCATCTTCTCCGCGGTGGGCGAGTCGGCAGAGCCGAAGGACGAATGCGAAAGCAGCGCGATCCGCGGCTCGATGCCGAAGCGCTTCATCTCGTCCGCCGCCAGCACCGTCATCTCCACCACCTGCTCGGCGGAGGGATCGTAATTGACGTAGGTGTCGGCGAGGAAGAGGGTGCGCTCGGGCAGGTTGACCAGGTTCACCGTGTAGAAGCTGTTGACCCCTTCGCGACGGCCGAGCACGGCCTCGATGAAGTCGAGGTGCAACCGGTGCATGCCATAGGTGCCGCAGATCAGACCGTCGCCGTAGCCGAGCTTGAGCAGCAGCGCGCCGATCAGGGTGGTGCGCCGGCGCACCTCCTTCTTGGCGTACTCCACCGAAACGCCGCGACGCTCCATCAGACCGTGGTAGTACTGCCAGAGCTGGTTGAAGCGCGGATCGGAGTCGGGGTTGACCAGCTCGTAATCACGGTCAGCGGCGATGCGCAGGCCGAAGCGCTCGATGTTGTTCTTGACCACCTCGGGGCGCCCGATCAGGATCGGCCGCGCAAGGCCCTCGTCGATGACGGTCTGCACCGCGCGCAGCACCTTCTCCGACTCCCCCTCGGAGAAGATGATCCGCTTCGGATTGCCGCGCGCCGCGGCGAACACCGGCTTCATCACCATGCCGGAGTGCCATACGAAGTTGTTCAGGTGACCGCGATAGGCATCCCAGTCGGTGATCGCCCGCGTCGCCACGCCGGAGGTGATCGCCGCCTCCGCCACCGCGGGCGCGATCTTGACGATCAGGCGCGGATCGAAGGGCCGCGGGATGATGTACTCGGGACCGAAGCCGCCCACCTTCTCGCCGTAGGCGGCGGCGACGATGTCGCTCTGCTCCACCCGCGCCAGCTCGGCGATCGCACGCACCGCGGCGAGCTGCATCTCGTCGGTGATCGTGGTCGCGCCGACGTCGAGCGCGCCACGGAAGATGAAGGGAAAGCACAGCACGTTGTTGACCTGGTTCGGGTAGTCCGAACGGCCGGTGGCGATGATCACGTCATCGCGCACCGCCTTCACCTCGTCGGGCAGGATCTCCGGGGTCGGGTTGGCGAGCGCGAGGATCAGCGGGTTCGCCGCCATCTTGGCGACCATCTCGCCTTTGAGCACGCCGCCGGCCGACAGGCCGAGGAAGACGTCCGCGCCCTCGATCACCTCGGTGAGCTTGCGCGCCTCGGTCTGCTTCGCGTAGCGAGCCTTGATCGGGTCCATCAGCACGGTGCGGCCCTCGTACACCACGCCCTCGATGTCGGTGACCCAGATGTTCTCCACCGGCACGCCGAGCTTCACCAGCAGGCCGAGGCAGGCAAGCGCCGCGGCACCGGCGCCGGAGGTGACCAGCTTGACCTTCTTCAGGTCCTTGCCCTGCAGATGCAGGCCGTTGAGCACCGCCGCGCCGACCACGATCGCGGTGCCGTGCTGATCGTCGTGGAAGACCGGGATCTTCATGCGCTCGCGCAGCTTCTGCTCGATGTAGAAGCACTCCGGCGCCTTGATGTCCTCGAGGTTGATGCCGCCGAAGGTGGGCTCGAGCGCGGCGATCATGTCGATCAGCTTGTCGGCGTCGGGCTCGTCGATCTCGAGGTCGAAGACGTCGATACCGGAGAACTTCTTGAACAGCACGGCCTTGCCTTCCATCACCGGCTTGGACGCGAGCGGGCCGATGTTGCCCAGGCCGAGCACCGCGGTGCCGTTGGTGACCACGCCGATCAGGTTCGAGCGCGCGGTCAGGCCGGCGGCCTCGGCCGGATCCTCGACGATCGCGTCGCAGGCCGCCGCGACCCCCGGCGAATAGGCCAAAGAAAGATCGCGCTGGTTCGACAGGACCTTGGTCGGGGTGACCGAGATCTTGCCGGGGCGGGGGTAGCGATGATAGTCGAGCGCGGCTGCGCGGATCAGTTCGTCCATGGCTGTGTGTATATCCCTCTATGTTATTGCGACGCGCGCTGGCCACGTGCCGGGCGCGGCGCCCGTGGCATAATAGTCGGCTTTCGGCCCCTGCGGTTTACCCCAATCGGTGCCGCAACCGATTTGCTGAGCCCGGGAACCCACCCGCGCCCGCATCCGCCGGTCCGTACGCGCCGCTCGAAGGGCGACCCGGACCGCTCGAAATGGTTTCGTTTCAGCAACGGGAGAGCTGTCAACCATGAGTCAAAGCCACGCCGACGCGGCCATCGCCGCGGCCCCCGAATATGTCCGCCACGAAGGCCTCAAGCAGTGGGTGGGCAAGATCGCCGCGCTGACCGAGCCCGACCGCGTGGTCTGGTGCGACGGATCGGTCGAAGAGTACGACCGCCTGTGCGCGGAGATGGTCGAGTCGGGCATGCTGATCAAGCTCGACGAGACGAAGCGCCCCAACTCCTACCTCGCCTGGTCCGACCCCTCGGACGTGGCGCGCGTCGAAGACCGCACCTTCATCTGCTCGAAGGACCGCGGGGACGCCGGCCCCACCAACAACTGGGAAGAGCCGGAGGGCATGCGCGAGACGCTCGAGGACCTGTTCGCACGCTCGATGCACGGCCGCACGATGTACGTGATCCCGTTCTCGATGGGCCCGCTCGGCAGCCCGATCGCGCACATCGGCGTCGAGATCACCGACAGCCCCTACGTCGTGGCCAACATGCGCACCATGACCCGCATGGGCCGCGGCGCGGTCGAGGCGCTCGGCAGCGACGGCGAGTTCGTGCCCTGCGTGCACTCGGTCGGCGCCCCGCTCGCCCACGGCGAGAAGGACAGCCGCTGGCCGTGCAACCCGACCACCAAGTACATCGTGCACTTCCCCGAGACGCGCGAGATCTGGTCCTACGGTTCGGGCTACGGCGGCAACGCGCTCCTCGGCAAGAAGTGCTTCGCGCTGCGCATCGCCTCCACCATGGCGCGCGACGAGGGCTGGCTGGCCGAGCACATGCTGATCCTCGGCGTCGAGAACCCGCAGGGCGAGAAAACCTACGTCGCCGCCGCCTTCCCCTCGGCCTGCGGCAAGACCAACTTCGCGATGCTGATTCCGCCCCAGAGCTTCGACGGCTGGAAGATCACCACCGTCGGCGATGACATCGCCTGGATCAAGCCGCGCAAGGATGCCGAGGGCACCACCCGCTTCTACGCGATCAACCCGGAAGCGGGCTTCTTCGGCGTCGCCCCCGGCACCTCGGAGAAGACCAACTACAACGCGATGGCGACGCTGCGCGAGAACGTCATCTTCACCAACGTCGCGCTCACCGACGACGGCGACGTGTGGTGGGAAGGCATGAGCAAGGAAGCGCCCGCCCACCTGCTCGACTGGCAGGGCAAGGACTGGACGCCGGAGATCGCCGCCGAAACCGGGCGCAAGGCCGCTCACCCGAACGCGCGCTTCACCGCGCCCGCCAGCCAGTGCCCCTCGATCGACCCCGCCTGGGAAGACCCCGCCGGCGTGCCGATCTCGGCCTTCATCTTCGGCGGCCGCCGCGCCACCACGGTGCCGCTGGTGTATCAGGCCTTCAACTGGAACTTCGGCGTCTACATGGCCGCCACCCTCGGCTCGGAGACCACCGCCGCGGCCTTCGGCGCGCAGGGCGTGGTGCGCCGCGACCCCTTCGCGATGCTGCCCTTCTGCGGCTACCACATGGGCGACTACTTCAACCACTGGCTGAAGATGGGCCACGTGGTCGAGGACACGCCGCGCATCTTCTGCGTGAACTGGTTCCGCATCAACGAGGAAGGCAAGTTCATGTGGCCGGGCTTCGGCGAGAACATGCGCGTACTGAAGTGGATCGTCGACCGCTGCAAGGGCCATATCCCGGCGAAGGAAACCGCGCTCGGCTGGATGCCGCGCTTCGAGGATCTCGACTGGAGCGGCTCGGACGTCACCAAGGCCGAGTTCGAGGCCCTGACGAAGATCGACACCGAGGCCTGGAGCCATGAGCTCGCCTCGCACAAGGAGTGGTTCGACAAGCTGCAGGACCGCCTGCCGCGTCAGCTCGTGCTCAAGCGCGAGCTGTTCGAACTCGCCCTCAACACCGACTGAGGCCGGCCCCGGCCCGCACCGAAAGCGCCGCCTCGCCGGCGCTTTTTTCATTCAGGAGAGAACACCGCCATGACCGCCCCGCTGCTCGCCCGCCGCACCGCCGACATCCAGCCCTTCCACGTCATGGAGCTGCTGCGCCGGGCGCGCGAGCTCGAGGCGCAGGGCCGCGACATCATCCACATGGAGGTGGGCGAACCCGACTTCCCCACCCCGCAGCCGATGGTCGAGGCCGCGCAGCGCGTTCTCGCCGGCGGCGACGTGCATTACACCGCCGCGCTCGGCCTGCCCGCGCTGCGCGAGGCGATCGCGCGCTTCTACCACGAGCGCTTCGGCGCCGAGGTCGCGCCCGAGCGCATCATCGTCACCGCCGGCGCCTCGGGCGCGCTGATGCTGGCGCTCGCCGCGACGACCGACCCGGGCGACGAATGGCTGCTCCCCGACCCCGGCTATCCGTCCAACCGCCACCTGGTGCGCGGCTTCGAGGGTGTCGCCCGTGCGCTCGCGGTCGATGCCGGCTCCCGCTACCAGCCCACCGCCGGACAGGTCGACGCCGCGTGGGGTCCGCGCTCGCGGGGATTGATGGTTGCCACCCCGTCCAACCCCACCGGTACCCTGCTCTCCGGCGAGGAGATCGAGGCCCTGCATCGGGTCACCGGGGCGCGCGGCGGGCTGCTGCTGGTCGACGAGATCTACCAGGGCCTGACCTACGGGGTGGAAGCGTCGACCGCGCTCTCACGCCCGGCACTGGCGGCGGCCGACGACCTCTTCGTGGTCAACAGCTTCTCCAAGTATTTCGGCATGACCGGCTGGCGCCTCGGCTGGCTGGTGGTGCCGCCCGCCTATGTGCGCGAGATCGAGAAGCTCGCCCAGCACTTCTTCATCGCCCCGTCGACCCCGGCCCAGCACGCCGCGCTCGCCGCCTTCACGCCCGCCACCCTCGACATCCTCGAGGCGCGCCGCGCCGAATTCGCCGCCCGCCGCGACATCCTGCTGCCGGCGCTGCGCGAACTCGGCTTCGACATCGCCACCGAGCCGCAGGGGGCGTTCTACATCTACGCCGACGTGTCGCCGCTGGCCGATGACGCCGAAGCGCTCGCGCGACGGCTGATCGAGGAGGCCGGGGTGGCGGCGACGCCTGGCCTCGACTTCGGCCACCACCTGGCGGCGCGCCACCTGCGCATCGCGTACACCACGCGCGGCGAGCGCCTGCTGGAGGCGGTCGAACGAATGCGCCGCGTGCTCTGAGGAACACGCGGCGCATCGACGCGGCGTTCGCCGCTGCTACCGGGGCGATTACCGCGCTGCGGCGGGATCGATCAGACGTCCGTGGGCGAGCGGCCGGCGACCTGCGTCAGTCGCTGCTTCACCGACATGACCTTGCGGGTGTAGCGCGCCTTCGGATCCTTCAGCGAGCCGTTGTAATACTGCAACGCGCGCTGCATGCTGCCGTAGCGGCGCAGACCCTCGTCGAGCACCTTGGTGCCGACGTGCACATTGAACTCGGGCTCGAACAAGGCCTGATTACGGCCGCGACGTGATCCCATCTTGTCCTGGTGGTACTGCGGCATCACCTGCATCAGGCCGAGAGCGCCGACGCGGCTCACCGCGCGCGGATTGAAGCTCGACTCCACCGCCATGATGGCGACGATCAGCAACGGATCGATCCCGGCCTTCTTGCCCGCCTCCTCGGCGGCGGCGAGCGCCGGCTCGAGCTTGACCGCGGAGACGCGGTAACGACCGGCGACCCAGTCGCGCACCCTGGCCATCTCGGGCGACAGGTCGTCGTCGCTCAGCACGCGCTGCGGCTTGGACTTGGCGTTGGCCTTTGCCTTGGCCTTCGACGCCGGAGCCGCCTTCGGCTGCAACACCGTGGTGAGGCGCGCAGGCTTTACCGATGCCGGCTTCACGGCCTCGGCCAGCGCGAGCTTGCGCTCGTTTTCGCTCGGCACGAACGGCCCGACGAAGCGGGTATCGACATAACTCACGCGGGTCGGCGTGGCGGCATCGTTCGCCACCGCCGCCATCCCGGTCAGCCCGCCGGCGATCAGGACGCCGTGCGCGATTGCAATCAGAATTCCGCCAGTCTTGCGCGCGAAAGCCTCTTTCTTCGTTGCGTGTTTCATGGTGTCCTCCGTGCTGGGAGCGTTGCCTGCAAACCGACCACCACGCCGGCTGGAGGGCCGACCGGCAGGTACGCCTGGCGCTTGTGGCGCCGCGGGCGCGTTGCACGACACGTTCTTCAGTAGGTGTTCAAGCCGGTTGCCGCAACTGACAGCCGACCCCGCGGTGCGTACGTCCATGAAACTGCGCCGCCCGCGAGGGCCGCGCCGCACCGAAGATTGAAATGAATGAAATGCTGCAATGCAGCAAAGAGAACGCAGTCTATCCCCTGGGAACATTTTTGTCAAAACATTCCCGAGATTCCTACAAACACATTTACTTACTTCGGCACGGAGTGTGCACTACTTCACGGCGGCAAGCAAAGCCTCTCCGAAGCGCCCCCAGTCGAAAAACGGGCCGGGATCGGTCTTGCGGCCGGGCGCGATGTCGCTGTGTCCGACGATGTCGGTGATCGGATAGCGCAGCCGCAGCCAGGCGATGAGGCTGGCAAGGCACAGGTACTGCTCGGGCTCGAAGGGCCGGGTGTCGCAGCCCTCGAGCTCGATCCCGATCGAGAAGTCGTTGCAGCGCTCCCGCCCGCCCCAGCACGACAGGCCGGCGTGCCAGGCGCGGTCCTCGGCGGAAACGAACTGGATCAGCTCGCCGTCGCGCCGGATGAAGAAGTGCGCCGACACCCGCAGATGGGCGATCGTCGCGTAGTAGGGATGCTCGGCGGGGTCGAGGCGGTTGGTGAACAGCTGCTCGACGCCGGGGCCGCCGAACCGGTCGGGCGGCAGGCTGATCGCGTGGACCACGACCAGGCCGGGCGGAGCGGAGTCGGGGCGGGGATCGAAGTTGGGCGAGGGAATGCGGCGGGCGGCTGGATGCCAGCCCGGGGACAGGTCTTTCGCCGGACCATTCCTCGACGTGAGCGCCCCCGCAGCATTTGGCGTCGTCGAGCGCATCACACCGACAACACCCCCACACCCGCCGCCCAGGCGGCCTCGGCGAGCGCGGCATCCTGCGTGGCGATCGGCAGTTGCTCGCGTAGAGCCAACGCGAGATAGCTCGCGTCGTAGCTGCTCAGGTCGTAGCGCAGCGCCAGCGACAACAGTTCCGGCACCTCGGGCGTTTGCAGATCGAATTTGATCGGGAGGTGACGGACCTGATCGACGACAAGCTGCGCCTCCTGGGCGATCAGGCGCCCGCGTTTGCAGGCGGTGCGCAACACGTTCGCGAATTCCAGGCGCAGCAGCATGGGCGCGACGGCGCGGTCACGCTCCAGCCGGACTGCCACGGCGTCCGCGTAGGCCGTTGCCTGGTTGCCGATGAACCAGACGCACAGCACCGAGTTATCGAGCACGAAGGGCATCAGTCGAGGCCTTCGCGCGCTATCGTCTTCAGGTCGCCCTCCAGCGAAAGGCGTGCGCGGATCTGCCTGAGGCGGGCGAAGGCCTCGGCGACACGGACGCGTTGCTCTTCGTCGGCCGATTCAGGGCGCTGAACCGCAACGAGCCGGGCAACCGAAACGCCTCGCCGCGTGATTGCGACCTCGTCGCCACGCTCGGCGGCGGCGATCAGTTCGGAAAAACGATTCTTGGCTTCGGCAAGCGGGACGGATTTCATGGCCAGCTACCTTTGGGATCTACCTAGCCAGATACTAGGCAATTCGTCCGCCGGAGGCCAGCCGATTTTCGCCGGGCACGCAGCCCGGCAGTCAGTCATCCGTATCGATGTAGCCGATGCCGATCTTGGGCTGGCTGTTGAGGATGTCCCAGCCCACCGTCACCACGCCGTCCTCGAAGGTGCGGCCGACGCCGAGCTCGGCGCCGAAGCGGTTCGACACCGGGTACCAGGTGCCGCCCACCGCGCCCACCCAGCGCGCCTCGCGATCGCTCGAGAGCATCTTCACCGACAGGCCGAGCTCGCCGCCGAAGGCGTAGCTCACGCCGAACATCACGCCGGGCTCGGCCTGCGCGCTCACGGCGCCGAGGGTCATCAGGGAGGCCAACAGGATTCGCTTCATCACACGCTCCTTCATCGTCGGGAAGACCGGGCCCGAAGGCCGCATCCCGGCGACCTTAGCAAGCCGGCCGCGACACGGGCAAGCGGGCGGATGTGACAGCGCGGGGGAAGGGGCGGATGGGCGGATGATGGGGGGGGGCGAGACTGACACCCGCTGCTCGGCGGACTGCTCGAGGGGGATGCGTGCGGGGTATTCCTTCCGAGGGCTGCGGAACTCGCTTCGCTCGGACAGTCCTCGCCCTCTCCAGGAATGCCCCGCACGCATCCTGGAACCACCGGCAAGGCGGAACCCAAGGGCGAAACCAACCAGGCGGGACGGTTTTCCAGCAAGCCGCGAGGCACCACGGAAGCCGGCGATGTGTGGGGTGTTCCTGGCGCAGGCGAGGACTGTCCGAGCCCGAAGGGCGAGTTCCGCAGCCTGCAGAAGGAACACCCCGCGCAGCGCCGGCGGATCGCATGCGCGCCCACGTTCGAGAACGAGCAGATGCAAGCCCCCACCCCGTCGCCGCGCCTTGCACTCGCAGGTATACGAAAAAACGGGAGCCGAAGCTCCCGTTTTCCATTCAAACCTGTCTGGAAGACAGATTAGAAGGTGTGACGCAGGCCAACCGCGACCAGGTGCGACTTCTCGCCGCTTTCTTCCACGCCGACACCGCCGACCGACTTGAAGCCCGGGTCGACCAGGCTGATGGCCAGGCCGTCGTCGTTGTCGGTACCCATGTAGCCGGCGTAAGCGGTGGTGCGCTTCGACAGGGCGTGGGTGTAGGCGACGGTGTAGGCCTTGGTCTTGCCATCGAAGCCCGGCGCGTCGATATCAGCCTCGCCGTAGGCAACGTGGACGTTGCCAGCCGCGCCGACCGGAACGATCACGCCCAGCTGATAGATGTCGACATCGGCGCCATCGATGAAGAGGGCGTTCTGGGTCTGCTGGTAGGAACCGGCCAGGGTCAGGACGCCGAAGTCGTAGCTGGCGCCAAGCAGCCATTCCTGCTGATCGTCGGAACCGGCGGTGCTGACGGCATCGCTCAGGAGGTGGTAGACCGCACCGACCTTCAGCGGGCCGTTCGAGTAGTCGAGGCCCAGACCGAAGGCGTCGTCGTCGTCGGCACTGAACACTTCCTGCCCGGTAGCCGGGTTGAACGCGTTGGTTTCAGCGTTGGCGGCGTAGATGGCGCGCGCGGTCAGGCCCGAGAACGAGCCGGTGTAGCTGACCGAGTTGTCCCAGCGAGCAGCGCTGTTCGGGGTGATGCTGGCGCCGGTCTGGTTCGACAGCAGCGACTGCGGGCTGATGTTGGCACCGAGGACGGCGTCGTAGTTGGCGAAGTAGCCCGGCGCGTACTGACGGCCGAGACCGACGGTACCCCAGGC
Organism: Thauera phenolivorans; assembly: GCF_001696715.1. Taxonomy (GTDB): domain Bacteria; phylum Pseudomonadota; class Gammaproteobacteria; order Burkholderiales; family Rhodocyclaceae; genus Thauera; species Thauera phenolivorans. The sequence continues at coordinate 338,278 of NZ_MBFM01000004.1, forward strand.
GCCGCTCACGCCAACCCAGGCTTGGCGGGAGAACACCGAGTCGCCACGGCGGGTCGAGGGCGAAGAGCCACCGTCGCCGATGTCGAAGCCCTGCTCGAGCTGGAACACCGCCTTCAGGCCGTTGCCCAGGTCTTCCGAGCCCTTGAAGCCGATGCGGCTGCCCGACAGGACGCCGCTCAGGACGCCCTGGAACTCGCCTTCACCGTGCTCGCCGTAGGCAATGCCAGCGTCAGCCACGCCGTAGACGGTGACGTTCGATTGCGCGAAAACCGGAGCCGAAACGAGGCCGGCAACAGCCAGCGCGATCAGTTTCTTTTGCATTTGTTTCTCCTCAAATATGAAGTTGAGACCGCAGTTGAATCCTTGGCCCTACTCACCTCTCTGGCGAGAAGTTGGGATGATTGTGCAAAGCCGGGCGGGGGGCACGCAAGCCTTGCGTCCGAATTCGGCCACATTCGGGCCGATCTTGTTGCATTGGTGCAACAGGGCGGGCTTGCAGGCGCCGCAGGACATGCGAATTCGATGGCGACGGGCGCCGGCACGGTCCTCGATCGGGTTCGCTGCGGCGCCGCGGCGCATGGCCCCTCAGTCCTTATGCTCGCCCGCGAGGCTGATATCGACCATCAGCTCGTTGGCGAGCGCCTCGAGCTCGGCCTGCAGGACCGCGGGCTCCACCGCGGGCGGCAGCTGTACCTCGACCCGCGCGCGGAACAGCGGCTCGCCGCTGAAGGAGGCGTTCTCGCAGGCAGTCTCGAGACGGCTGATGCTGGCGCCGTGCCGCGCGAGCACGGCGGAGATCTCGCGCACGATGCCGGGGCGGTCGTGGCCGAGCAGTTGCAGCGAGATCGCGCGCGAGGCGGCAGTCTCGGCGGCGGCGCCGCGCTCGATCGTGAGCCGGAAGCCTTCGGCCTCCAGCGCGCGCAGCGAAGCCTCGAGCTTGCCCGCCTCGGCCGCCTCGATCTCGAGGCGCACGATGCCGGCGAACTTGCCGGCGAGCTGCGCCATGCTGCTCTCGAGCCAGTTCGCGCCACAGGCGGCGGCACGTGCCGCGAGCGCATTGACCAGGCCGGGGCGGTCGGCGCCGATCAGGGTGATGACGAGGGATGCTTTCATGGGCGCTGCTCCTCTGGTGTGTGGCGGGTGGACGGGGTCCGAGGCCGCTCAGTTCGGCGCCGACGGCCACGAGGGCAGGCGCCAGTCGAGCGCCACGGCGAGCAGGCGCGAGCCGGTCGCCACGCCGATGCCGACGAGGCTCGCGAGCTGGGCCGGCAGCCCGAGCGCGGCCAGGCCCAGGAACACGCTGCAGCCGCCGAGCGCGCACAAGGTGTAGGGCCTGTGATCGTGATAGACCTTGGGAATCTCGTTGCACAGCACGTCGCGCGACACGCCGCCGACGACCGCGGTGATCGCCCCCATCAGGATCGACACCAGCGGCGACATGCCGGCCCGCACGGCGAGCGTCGTGCCCGAGATCGCGAACAGACCGAGGCCGCAGGCGTCGGCGAACTCCATCAGCCAGCCACCCAGCTTGTGCTGCAGCGTGCGCAGCCAGAGCGGCGCGGTGAACACCATGCCGAGCACGAGCCAGAGGTAGAGCTGCTGCTCGACCCAGAACAGCGGCCGGCGGTCGAGCAGGATGTCGCGCACGGTGCCGCCGCCGAAGGCGCTGACGAAGGCGACCGAGAACACGCCGACGATGTCCATGCGCTTGCGCGTGGCCTCGGCCAGGCCCGACATCGCGAAAGCGAGCGTGCCACCGACTTCGATGGCGATGAGGAGGGCGGAAAATCTCATGTGCGATGGCCCGGCACGGCCGGAAAAGGAGGAAGGACGGGGCGCTGCGGGCGGCCAAAAACGGCGCAAGGGGGCAACCCGTGCCCCCTTGCGCCAATCATCGAAGCCCCTGCGGGCTTGTTCTACTTCAGATAGTGCTCGGTCACCGCCACCCAGTAGGCGGCGCCGATCGGCAGGTTGCGGTCGTCGAAATCGTACATCGGGTGGTGCACCATCGGCGTGTCGCCGTTGCCGATGAAGCAGTAGGTGCCCGGCTTGTGCTGCGCATAATAGGCGAAATCCTCGCTGCCCATGAAGGTGGGCCCGGGCATCACGACCTGGTCCTCGCCGACCAGCGCGCCGGCGAGTTGGGCGCATTCCGCGGTCTGAGCGGGGTCGTTGACCAGCACCGCGCCGGGCGCGCCCTCGCGGATCTCGTGGCTCACGGCAAACGACGCGGCCTGCGCGGCGGTGATCGAGCGCACCTTGCCGAGCACCAGCTTGCGGGTTTCGGGCGAGCTGGTGCGGATGCTCAGGCGCAGGATCGCGGTCTGCGGGATGACGTTGCCCGCGTCGCCGGCGAGGAAGGCGCCCACCGACACCACCGCGGCGTCCTTCGCCGCCACGTTGCGCGAGACGATGGTCTGCAGCGCCATCACCAGCGAGGCGCCGGCCACCACCGGGTCGATGCTCTTCTCCGGCATCGAGCCGTGGCTGCCCTTGCCGCCGAGCTCGATCTCCCAGTTGTCGACCGCCGCCATCACCGGGCCGGCGGTGAAGTAGAGCTTGCCGCGCTCGAGCGAGGGCATGTTGTGCATGCCGAACACCCGCTCCATCGGGAAGCGTTCGAACAGCCCGTCGGCGATCATCGCCGGGGCGCCGCCCATGACCTCCTCGGCCGGCTGGAAGATCAGATGCACGGTGCCGTTGAAGTTGCGGGTGCGCGCCAGGTACTCGGCCGCGCCCAGCAGCATCGCGCTGTGGCCGTCGTGGCCGCAGGTGTGGGACTTGCCCGGGACGGTGCTCTTGTGGTCGCTGTCGACCATCTCCTGCACCGCGAGCGCGTCGGTGTCGGCACGCAGGCCGATCGCCTTGTCGCCGTCGCCGGCGCGCAAGCTGGCGACGACGCCGGTCTTGCCGATGCCTTCGGTGACTTCGTAGCCCCAGCCACGCAGAAGGTCGGCGATGTAGCGGGCGGTCTCGTGCTCTTCGAAGGCGAGCTCCGGATGACGATGCATGTGATGGCGCCAGACCTTCATATCTCCTTGGGTGACGCTCAGGGCTTCGATCAGTGGGTTCATGGGTGAGTCCTCTTCAAAGACGGGAATCGGTCAGGCGCGGCGGGGCTGGGCCGCGACCTGCGGCTGGGCCGGCACGGGCGTCGTGCCGGGGGCGGCTTCCTGGTCCTTGCGGCCGGTCACCTTGGGGACGGTGAGCATGATCGACAGGATCGCCACGGCAACCATGAAGACGTTGAACATGAGGGCGATCACCGCGGCCTCGCGGACGGCGAGGTTGTCCTGGCGGCCCTGGAAGGTGATCACGCCTTCGAGCCAGGCGACGCTGTCCGGGCTGGCGCTGAGCGCGGTGAAGATCGCCGCGGAGATCGCCACGCCGAAGGCGGCGCCGAGGGACGAGGCCATCTTGTAGATGCCGGCGCCGGAGCCCACCTGCGCGGCGGGCAGACTGGAGAGTGCGGCATCGGTGGAGGGCGTGGCGTAGAAGGCCAGGCCGACACCGAACAGGGCATAGCCGATGACGGCGAGGATCTTGTAGTCGGTGAGCAGCAGGTTGGCCGGCGACAGCAGCAGGATGGCGAGCCCGGTGATGAGGCAGCCCCAGATCATCGGCTTGCGGGCCCCGAAACGCTGCAGCAGCTTCTCGCCGACGCGGATGAAGGCGATGATCGTGATCGCATAGCCGAGGGTGAGGATGCCGGCCTGCTGGGCGCTCATGTCGCCGCCGAACTGGACGAGCTGCAGCGAGACGAGCAGGGTGCCGGCGACGCCGTTGAGCAGGAAGTTCGAGATCGTGGCGCCGGTGTAGGTCGGATTGTTGAACAGCTTGAAGTCGACGAAGCCCTGGGCTGTGGTGCACTCGATGCGGAAGAAGAGCGCGCCGAAGATCACGGTGACGGCGATCAGGCCGAGCATCGCCGGGCTGGTCCAGCCGAACTTGTTGCCCTGGGTGACGACGATCTGCAGCGCGATCATCGCGATCATGAAGGTCGCCACGCCGGCGAAGTCGAACTTGTAGCTGCCCTTGACCTCCGCCTTGCTCTCGGGCGTGCCCCTGATCATCAGCAGGCCGATGATCGAGACGACGATCGAGGCGACGAAGATGTAGCGCCAGCCGAAGTTGGCCGTCACCAGGCCGCCGAACAGCGAGCACACGCCCGAACCGCCCCAGGAGCCGATCGACCACAGGCTCACCGCGCGCTGGCGCGCCGGGCCGTCCCAGTAGGTCTTCACGAGCGCCAGGCTGGCAGGCATGATGCACGCCGCCGACAGGCCCTGCAGCGCGCGGCCGACCATCAGGAAGGCGCTCGCCAGCTCGCCCGTGGGGGCGATCGCGATCAGCAGCGAACCGGCGATGTTCAGGTAGAAGCCCAGCGTGACGACCTTGACCCGGCCGAAGCGGTCGGCGAGCCCGCCCATGACGACGATGAAGATGCCCGAGAACAGGGCGGTGATCGCCACCGCGATGTTCATCATGCTCGCGTCCAGACCGAGCTCGCGCTGCATGTCGGGCGCGATGTTGAGCGTGGTCTGGGCGAACATCCAGAAGGCGATGACGCCCAGGATGATGCCGTACAGCAGTTTGTCAGTCCCCTGATAGCCGGGAGCCTGACCCGCGTTCGTGTTCATGCCGATCTCCTCGAAGGTGTGGGTGGAATCACTGGTACGGGGCGGATTTTTCTCCTCCCGGGTAAACCCGAAAAGGCATCGCGTAGGCGCGGGTGACAACTTTTTCGAATCACCCCCGCCCCCCCTTGCGCGCCCCGTTCCAGGCCGGGCTCGCCCCGGATTGCGCCGCGGCGCGGTGCGCAGTACCTTGGGCAGCGGACGATTCACACCCCGGCGGCCGCGATGAAAGATCACCAGCTTCGGGCGCTCCTGCGCGTGGCGGAGTGCGGCTCGATCCGCGCCGCGGCGCGCGTCATGAACCTGAGCCAGTCCGCGCTGACGCGCGCGCTGCGCGAGCTCGAGGCAGACGTCGGCGCCCAGTTGCTCGCGCGCAGCTACCGCGGCATCGAGTTCACCCCCGCCGGCACCGCCCTCCTCAAGCACGCCCGGCTGGCACTGTCGATCCTCGACAAGGCGGTGGAGGAAGTGCGACTGCTGCGTGGCGGGGTCGATTCCCACGTAGCGATCGCAGTGACGCCGATGGCGGGCGCCCTGGTGCTGCCGCGCGTGCTGCGCGAATACGCCTGCCTGCGCCCGGACACCGAGGTGCGCCTCACCGAGGGTCTGCTCACCCAGGTGCTGCCCGATCTCATCGAGGGACGGCTCGACTTCGCGATCGCGATCGTGAACCCCGCCGACCTGCCCTACGAGATCAGCTTCGAGCCGGTCTGCGACGCCGAGATCACGATCGCCGGACGCCTCGGGCACCCGCTCGGCGCGCACACCACCTGGTCCGCGCTGGCCGATGCCGCCTGGGTGCTGAACCTGAGTCCGGGCAGCCTCGCCCACACCTTCGAGACCTGGTGCCGGAATCAGGATCTGCCGCGGCCAAGGCACGTCGTCCACTGCTCGTCGACGATGCTGATGCTCGAGTTGATGCAGCGCACCGACCACATCGGCGTCGGCCCCGCGCGCCTGTTCACCGATGCGCTGGTGGGCCACGGCATCCAGCGCATCGAGGTCCAGCCCTTCCCGCCGGCGATGCCGCTCGGCCTGCTACGGGTCAGGGGCATCCCCCTGTCAACCTCGGCCAAGCCGATGGCGGCGCTGTTCATGCGCTATCTGGCTTGATCGACCCGAGGATCGCCGGCGCTGGCGGCAGTCCGCTGCGTAGATCGGATACATCAGTTTCTCTTCTGCCGCGATAAACTTCCCTGGTTACCACACACTCGATTGACCGGGAGGTCGCCCCATGCCCCTGACTTCAGGAACGACGTTCACCCTTCGCGCCGGATTGCTCGCCGCGATGCTCTGCCAGGCGGGTCTGGCCTCGGCCCAGACGATCGACGAAGCAAGCCTGCGGCAGCTGGACACGCGGCTCGAAGCCATCCAGCCGAAGATGGTCGCGTGGCGCCGCGACATTCATCGGCATCCCGAACTGTCCGGGCAGGAGGTTCGCACCGCGGCGCTCGTTGCCGACCACCTCAGAGCGCTCGGGCTCGAGGTGCGAACCGGCGTCGGCGGACACGGCGTCGTCGGCCTGCTCAAGGGCGGGCGGCCGGGCAAGGTGGTGGCACTGCGCGCCGACATGGATGCGCTGCCGGTCGCCGAAATCACCGGCCTCCCGTTCGCGTCCGGGGTGACGCAGATGCACATGGGAAGCGAATCGCCCGTCATGCATGCCTGCGGCCACGACGGCCACACCGCGATGCTGATGGGCGTGGCGGAAGTGCTCGCGGGAATGCGCGAGCAGATCCCGGGCACCGTCAAGTTCATCTTCCAGCCCTCGGAAGAAGGCACTTCCGTGCCGCCCGAGCCGGGCACGAGCTGGGGAGCGAAGGCGATGGTCGAGGACGGCGCCCTCGACAACCCGAAGCCCGACGTCGCATTCGCCCTGCACATCATTCCGAACATGCCCTCGGGCATGATCGGCTATCGCAGCGGGCCGCTTTTCGCCAGCGGCGACACGGTTCGCATCCGGATCAGCGGCAAGCAGACCCATGGCGGCTTTCCCTGGAACGGTGTCGACCCGATCGTCGTGTCGGCCCAGGTGATCACCGGACTGCAGACGATCGTCAGCCGCCAGCTCAATATCAGCAAGGAGCCCGCCGTGCTGTCGATCGGCCAGATCAATGGGGGCAACCGCGAGAACATCGTGCCCGAGTCGGTCGAGATGGTCGGCACCTTGCGCGCCTTCGACGAGGCGATGCGGAACGACGCCAAGGAGCGCATCACTCGAACGGCGGAGTCGATCGCGGCGGCAAGCGGCGCCAGCGCCGAAGTCAGCTTCGGCCCCTCGACCTATCCTGTGACGGCCAACCCCGAAGCGCTCACCGAGATGCTGGCACCGGTTCTGAAGAAGGTCAGCGGCGGCAAGGCGATGCAGACCTCGCGATTCATGGCGTCGGAGGATTTTTCGGAGTTCCAGAAGGTCGTGCCGGGGATGTACGTGATCCTGGGCGCCGCTCCCGAGGGGAAGACGCCGGCGACTGCGGCCCCCAACCACAGCCCGGCCTTCGATTTTGACGAAGGCGCGATGCCCACCGGCGCGAAGGCGCTCGCGGCAATGACCCTCGAGTACCTGGCAACACCGTAACCGGCGGTGCGACAACGGGGCGGCGGGGAACTCGCCGTCCCGCTTAGCACTCTCAATGCGCGAGTGCTAAGATTGCCTGCAAGGAGGTAGCCCAGAACATGTCACAAGCCCTGTCGTTCCCCGTTCCGTCTGCCGTCGGCAGCCTCGATCAGTACATCCAGTCGGTTAACCGGATGCCGATGTTGAGCGAGCAGGAAGAGGTGCAGCTTGCGACCCGGCTTCAGGAGCACGGCGATCTCGACGCCGCGCGCCAGCTCGTCATGTCCCATCTGCGGGTGGTGGTGGCGATCGCGCGCGGCTATCTCGGCTACGGCCTGCCCCACTCCGATCTGATCCAGGAAGGCAACATCGGACTGATGAAGGCGGTCAAGCGCTTCGACCCCAAGCGCGGCGTGCGTCTGGTGTCGTTCGCGATGCACTGGATCAAGGCCGAGATCCACGAATACGTGCTGAAGAACTGGCGGCTGGTGAAGATCGCGACCACCAAGGCACAACGCAAGCTGTTCTTCAACCTGCGCAGCATGAAGCGCGACAGCTCTACGCTGAACCCGGGCGAGGTGCAGGCGGTGGCCGACCAGCTCGGTGTGAAGCCGGAAGAAGTGGTGGAGATGGAGACTCGCCTCGGCGGCCGTGACATCCCGCTCGACGCCGGCAACGACGACGATGAGGACCGCTTCGCACCGATCGCCTGGCTGCCCGACCCGCAGGCCGAACCGGCCGAGGCGCTCGAGCAGGCGCAACTCGCCCACCTGCAGGACAGTGGCCTGCGCAGCGCCCTCGCCAGCCTGGACGATCGCAGCCGCACGATCGTGCAGCGGCGCTGGCTGGCCGAGGGCGAGAGCGCCACGCTGCACGAGCTGGCCGCCGAATACGGCGTGTCGGCCGAGCGCATCCGCCAGATCGAGGCGAAGGCGATGCAGAAGATGCGCGGGATGCTCGCCGAGGTAGCCTGAGCGATCGGGCCGCGCCGCAGCACCGATCGACGCGGCCACGTGTTTGGCAGGCCCTGTAGGAGCTCTGCCCCCAGAGCGATGGCGGCGGCTGAGCGCTCGACGCGGCTGCTATCGCCCTGGGGGCAGGGCTCCTACAGCGGCGGCGCTTGCCGGAGGCACCGTAGGAGCGCAGCCCTCTGCGCGATCAACGGCTACCGGCGAGCAGGGTGCGGATATCGGCCGCCAGGTTTTCTGGCGTTTCGCCATACCTCACGTACAGCCGCAGCCTCCCCTCCGGGTCGAAGACGTAGGTGCCGGCCGAGTGATCGATGGTGTATTGGCCGCCGATGTCGCCGCTCTTGCGGTAGAAGATCCGGAACTCCTTCGCCACCTCGGCGATGCGCTCCGGGCTGCCGTGCAGGCCGAGGAAGCGGGGATCGAACACCGGCACGTATTCGGCGAGCAGTTCGAGCGTGTCGCGCTCGGGGTCGACCGTGACGAACAGGACCTGCACGCGGTCTGCGTCGGGGCCGAGCTGGCGCATCACCTCGCTCATCGTCGACAAGGAAGTGGGGCACACGTCCGGGCACTGGGTGTAGCCGAAGAACAGGGTGACGACCTTGCCGCGGAAGCTCTCGATCGTGCGCGGCTGGCCCTGATGGTCGGTGAGCGCAAGCGACTTGCCGTAGTCGGCACCGGTGATGTCGGTGGCGTGGAAGGACGGCGCGTGCTCGCCGCAGCCGGCGAGCAGGCCCGCGGCGAGCACGCCGGCCGCGAGCAGGCGCAGGCGACGTAGTGGAGCGAGGAACATGGACGGGATCCCGTACGACAACTGGATGGCGCCCATGATAGGCGGTCGCGCCGGGCGTGGATAGCTGCGACCGGATGTCGCAGCCAGCCCGCTCTCCTCACAGCGGCAGGTAGTGGTCGACCAGCAGCGCCGCGAAAAGCCAGGCCAGGTAGGCGATCGAAAAGCGGAAGGTGCGGCGCGCGAGCGCGTCGCTGTAATCGCGGTGCAGGCGCCAGGCGTAATGCACGAAGCGCGCGCCGAGACCGACCGCGGCGACCAGATAGACGACCCCGCTCATCCGCGTGGCGTAGGGCAGCAGGCTGACGCCGAACAGGATCAGGCTGTAGAGGAGCACCGACAGCCGGGTGTATTCGGGGCCGTGCGTCACCGGCAGCATCGGCAGGCCGGCGCGCGCGTAGTCGGCGGTGCGATACAGCGCCAGCGCCCAGAAGTGAGGCGGCGTCCACGCGAAGATGATGAGGAAGAGCAGCAGCGCATCGGGCGGCACCTCGCCGGTGACCGCGGCCCAGCCGAGCACCGGCGGCATCGCGCCGGAGGCCCCGCCGATGACGATGTTCTGGGGCGTGCGCGGTTTCAGGAGCACGGTGTAGATCACCGCGTAGCCCACGAAGGTGGCGAAGGTGAGCCACATCGTGAGCGGGTTCACCGCCTGATGCAGCAGCGTGAGGCCGGCTCCGCCGAGCACGCCGGCGAAGCCGAGCACCTCGGCCGGCGCGAGGTCGCCGCGCGGCAGCGGACGACCGCGGGTGCGCGTCATGCGGGCATCGATCTGCTGCTCGATGAGGCAGTTCATCGCCGCCGCCGCCCCGGCCACGCAGGCAATGCCGACGGTGGCGGCGAGCACGGTGAGCAGGTCCGGCAGACCGGCGGGCACGGCGAGGAACATGCCGATCACCGCGCAGAATACGATCAGCGCGTTGACCCGCGGCTTGGTCAGTACGTAGAAGGCGCGCAGCCGGTGGGACAGTGCCAGCGGCGCGGCCGCGGTGGCGAACTGTGCGATGCGCAGGCGTTGGCGGATCCCCGTTCCCTTCATGGATTTCTCCCTCTTTCCTTCAGGCGCGCGCCGGCTGGCTGCGCAGCATCGCCGCGTGCTGCGACGAGACGGCCGCCCCGGCACGCAAGCGGTAGTTGACCCACACCATCGTCAGCACGAGCAGCGCCGCGCCCGCGTTGTGCGCGACGGCGAGCGGCAAGGGCAGCGACAGCAGCACGTTGGCGACCCCGAGCGCGACCTGCCCCGCGAGCAGGCCGAGCAGCACCGCGCCTGCCCGGCCTGCGCCCGGCCGGCGCAGCAGCGCCAGGCCGAACGCGAGCAGGAAGCCGCCGGCGACCAGCGCACCGAGCCGGTGCGACCAGTGGATCGCAGTGAGCGCGGCGTTCGACAGCAGCTCGCCCTCCGCAGTCATGCCGAGCTCGCGCACGACGTGGAAGGCGTTGGCATAGTCGGCCTCGGGCCACAGGCTGCCGTGGCAGGCGGGAAAATCGGTGCAGGCGAGCGCCGCGTAGTTGGTGCTGGTCCAGCCGCCGAGCGCGACTTGAGCGAGCAGCAGGACCAGCCCGAGACGCGCCGCAGCAGCCAAGCCCCGCCCGGCCGCCAGCCGCCGCCGCTCGAAGGCCCGCAGGGCGAGCCAGCCGAGCAGCGACAGGGTCGCGAGGCCGCCGAGCAGATGAGCGGTGACGATCGCCGGCTTGAGCAGCAGGGTCACCGTCCATTTGCCGAGCAGGCCCTGGAAGATCACCACGACCACCAGCAAGGTGGCCGCGACGGGCGCGCTGCCGGGGCGGTCGCGGTGATGCCAGGCGAGCGCTGCGATGGCGATGATCAGCAGTCCGAGGCTGGCGGCGAGGTAGCGGTGGATCATCTCCTTCCACGCCTTGGGCAGGCTCACCGGGCCGTGCGGGTCGGCCGCATGGGCGTCGAGGATGGGTGCGGCGGCGTGGGCGGGACTCAGCTGGCCGTAGCAGCCGGGCCAGTCGGGACAACCGAGGCCGGCGTCGGACAGGCGCACATAGGCGCCGAACACCACCACCAGCAGGGTCAGTCCGAGCGCGCAGAGGATCAGCCGACGGTAGGTGCGCATGCCGCCCTCCTCACTGCTTCCCGCCGCGACCGAGCGCGGAATACTTGAGCAGGCGCTGCAGATCCTTGGTCACCCCACGCGCATGGGCGGTGGCGTCGCTCGCCTCGCCGTAGCGCATCATCAGGTTGCCGAGTGGATCCACCAGGAACAGGCCGCTGCCGCCCTCGAGGAGGCCTGCACCCTGCAGGGTGGCGAGCCAGGCGGCGTCCGCACGCGCCAGCCGCACGCCTTGATGGGCCTGGTCGGCCGCGATTGCCGCCTTCGACACGGCGCCGTCGTCGGTAAGCACGCGCAGGCGGGCAACCCGGTCCATCTCCTTCGCCTGCGCCAGCCGCGCCTGGCGCGAAACGTAGAGCGCGCGCTCGCAGGCGTCGTCGCAGGCGGCTGGCCCGGCGACGAGCAGGGTCCACCGCCCCTCGATCTCGCTGCGGGGCAAGGCCGGCTGGCCGGCCGCGCCGGCGAGCGCGGCGGCAGGCAGCGCGACCGGCGCGATCAACTCGCCATGATTGACCCGTTCCTGCGGCGGCCACAGGTAGAACATCGTGTAGGACGCGGCGACGGGCAGCAGGCAGACGAAGGCGAGCAGCAGCAGCGTGCGGCGGCCGCGGCGGACATCGACCTGCGGGGATTGCGGTTCAGGCGAGGCGAGGCTTGCGCTGCTCATGATCTCTCCGCGAAAGACGGCGCCGGACGTACCAGGCGCTCAGGAAGCCGGCGAGGCCGGCGAGGGCGTACCACTGGAATGCGTAGCCGCGGTGACGGTCGATGCCGGCATCGGGGCGCGCCCAGTCGCGCACGAGGCCGTCGGCGGCGGACGAGGTCTGCTGCACGATCCAGGGCGCGAGCGCAAGACCGGACGACTGACGGTAGGCGGTGAGGTCGAGGTACTGCCACAGCCGGCCGCGGACGGCCTCGGCGGCGAGGGTGAAGGGCGCCACCTCCGGCCACCGCACCCGACCCTCGAGCACCTGCCCGCCCGCCGGCGCCGCCGCCGCGGGCAGGCGGGTGCGATCGGTGCCGGCGGCGATCCAGCCGCGATTGACCAGCACCGCGCCCGAGCCGTCGGCGAGCGCGAGCGGGGTCAGCACGTGGTAGCCCGCGCGCCCGTCATGGGTGCGGTTGTCGAGCAGGATCGTCGCCTCGTCCAGCCAGCGCCCCTCGAGCCGCAGCGGCAGCCATTCGGGGACATCCGCCGCGTCGGCGCGCAGGGTGACCGGCGGGCGCGCGGCGAGCGCCTCGATGCGCGCCTGGAGCGCGGTCTTCTCCTCGGCGCGACGCAGCTGCCAGTTGCCGAGCGACACGGTCAGCGCAAGCAGCGCCAGGCCGGCCAGCAGCGGCAACGCCCCGAGCAGGCACACGCCCGCCCCACGGGACGCGGCGGGCGGCATCTTCATCGCGCAGCGCCTCCGGACGCCGTCGCTGCGCGCGCGAACGTCTCGCGGGGGAGGACAGGCAGCGCCGTTTCGGTGAACAATGGAAACCCGCGCCTACTGACCTGCACCGCCATGCGCTTCGTCGTCATCGTCTTTCTCGTACTGATCGTCGCCAGCCTCGGCTCCGCGCTGGTCCTGCTGCTGCGCAGCCAGGGCGAAGGCGGCACCCGCGTGGCGCGCGCGCTGGCGATCCGCGTCGGACTCTCGCTGACCCTGTTCCTGCTGCTGATGATCGGCTTCGCCACCGGCCTCATCAGCGGCCGGCTGTGAGCCCCTCCTGCCCTCGTCATAGCCAGTAGACGACGACGAAGAGGATCAGCCACACCACGTCGACGAAATGCCAGTACCAGGCCGCGGCCTCGAAGCCGAAGTGGTGCTTCTCGTCGAAGTGCCCCGCCAGTACGCGCGCGAGCATCACCGAGAGCATGATCGCGCCGACGGTCACGTGCAGGCCGTGGAAGCCGGTGAGCAGGTAGAAGGTGGAGCCGTAGATGCCGCTATCGAGGCGCAGGTTGAGATCGGCGTAGGCGTGGGCGTACTCGTAGGCCTGCAGCGCGATGAAGATCGCGCCGAGCGCGATGGTCGCGAAGAGGCCGAGCTTGAGCTGGCCGCGATTGCCCTTGAGCAACCCGTAGTGGGCGAAGGTGAGCGTGACGCCCGAGGTGAGCAGGATCAGGGTGTTGATTGCCGGAATGCCCCACGCGCCCATCGGCGTGAAGGCGTCGCCGTCGTACGGCCCGGCGGTCGGCCAGGCGCCACCGAAGCCCTGCCACAGCAGGCTCTCGTTGTCGCCGGAGGAGAGCCAGGGCACGGCCAGCACGCGAGCGTAGAACAGCGCGCCGAAGAAGGCGGCGAAGAACATCACCTCCGAGAAGATGAACCAGCCCATCGACCAGCGGAAGGACTTCTCCACCCGGCTGCCGTACTTGCCGCCGACCGACTCGCGCACGACCTGGCCGAACCAGCCGAACAGCATGTAGATCAGCACCGCGACGCCGGCGAAGAAGATCCACTGCCCGGCCGCCACGTCGTTGAGCCACAGCGCGGCGCCGGCCCCGAACAGCAGCAGCGCGAGCGCGCCGATGATCGGATAGGCCGACGGTTCGGGTACGAAATAATGCTCGACGGTCTCGCTCATGGCCCTGCCTCCCGTGTTTTTCTGTTCTGCTATCCGACGACCAGTTGCACCACCAGCACCAGCACGAGGACGAAGATCCCGCCCGCGAGCACGCCGGCGACCACCACCGCGAGCGGGTTCAGCGAGCCGGCGTCGTCGATGTAGGCCTTGCGCTTGCGCACGCCGAAAAAGGACCACAGCACCGCACGCATCGTCGTCAGGAAGCCCGCCCGTTTCCGCGTCTCGTTCACAGCTTCGCACCCGCCCCGCTGCCGGCCGACAGTTGGCGGCCCTGCAGCTCGAAGAAGGTGTAGGAAAGGGTGATCGTGTGCACATCCGGCGGCAGCGCGGGATCGAGCACGAAGACCACCGGCATGCGACGGGTCTCGCCCGGCGCCAGCGTCTGCTGGGTGAAACAGAAGCAGTCGAGCTTGCTGACGTAGCGGCCGGCGCGCTGCGGGCCGTAACTCGGCACCGCCTGGCCGGTCACCGGCTCGCTGCGGGTGTTCGACACCTCGTACTCCACCTGCACCATCTCGCCGGGATGCACGCTCACGGTGCGCTGCAGCGGGCGGAATCGCCAGGGCAGGTCGTGGAGGTTGGCATCGAACTGGATGGTGACGCTGCGGCTCGGGTCGACCTGGGTGTTGGCCGCCGCGCGCGCGCCCCGTTCCGCCTCCGGACGCAGGAAGTTGTTGATGCCGGTCGCTTCGCAGATCTGCTCGTAGAAGGGCACGAGCAGGAAGCCGAAACCGAACATCATCGCCGCGGACAGGCCGAGGCGAACGAGCAGTCGCCGGTTCTCGCCGGTGCGGAAATCGCTGCGCCGCGCGCTCATCGGCCGAACACCTTGTACTTGACGATGACGAAGAGGAAGAAGCCGAGGGCCACCGCGCCGAGCAGCAGCCCGGTGCGGATGTTGGCGGCACGGCGGCGGTCGGGTTTCACGCTCACCTCACCACCGGGGCGACCTCAAAGGTGTGGTGCGGCGCCGGCGAGGGCACGGTCCACTCGAGTCCCTCGGCGCCCTCCCAGGCACGGGCCTCGGCCTTCCTGCCGCCACGCACGCACTTGACCAAGACGACGAGGAAGATCAGCTGCGACAGGCCGAAGCCGAAGGCGCCGACGCTGGCCATGGCGTTGAAGTCGGCGAACTGCAGCGCGTA
>NZ_MBFM01000004.1:353045-385211 GCF_001696715.1 Thauera phenolivorans
CACGGTGCGCTGCAGCGGGCGGAATCGCCAGGGCAGGTCGTGGAGGTTGGCATCGAACTGGATGGTGACGCTGCGGCTCGGGTCGACCTGGGTGTTGGCCGCCGCGCGCGCGCCCCGTTCCGCCTCCGGACGCAGGAAGTTGTTGATGCCGGTCGCTTCGCAGATCTGCTCGTAGAAGGGCACGAGCAGGAAGCCGAAACCGAACATCATCGCCGCGGACAGGCCGAGGCGAACGAGCAGTCGCCGGTTCTCGCCGGTGCGGAAATCGCTGCGCCGCGCGCTCATCGGCCGAACACCTTGTACTTGACGATGACGAAGAGGAAGAAGCCGAGGGCCACCGCGCCGAGCAGCAGCCCGGTGCGGATGTTGGCGGCACGGCGGCGGTCGGGTTTCACGCTCACCTCACCACCGGGGCGACCTCAAAGGTGTGGTGCGGCGCCGGCGAGGGCACGGTCCACTCGAGTCCCTCGGCGCCCTCCCAGGCACGGGCCTCGGCCTTCCTGCCGCCACGCACGCACTTGACCAAGACGACGAGGAAGATCAGCTGCGACAGGCCGAAGCCGAAGGCGCCGACGCTGGCCATGGCGTTGAAGTCGGCGAACTGCAGCGCGTAGTCGGGAATGCGGCGCGGCATCCCGGCCAGGCCAAGGAAGTGCATCGGGAAGAAGGTGATGTTGAAGAACACCATCGAGCACCAGAAATGCAGCTTGCCGAGGAATTCGCTGGGCATGTGCCCGGTCCATTTCGGGAGCCAGAAGTAGGCCCCGGCGAAGAGCGCGAACAGCGAGCCGGCGACCAGCACGTAGTGGAAGTGCGCGACCACGTAATAGGTGTCCTGCACCTGGATGTCGATCGGCGCGATCGCGCAGATCAGCCCGGTAAAGCCGCCGATGGTGAACACGAAGAGGAAGCCGGTGGCCCACAGCATCGGCGACTCGAACGTGAGCGCGCCGCGCCACATCGTCGCCACCCAGTTGAACACCTTCACCCCGGTGGGCACGGCGATCAGCATCGTCGCGTACATGAAGAACAGCTGGCCAGCCGCCGGCATGCCGGTGGCGAACATGTGGTGCGCCCACACCGCGAAGGAGAGGATCGCGATAGACGCGGTGGCATAGACCATCGACGCGTAACCGAACAGCGGCTTGCGCGCGAAGGTGGGGATGATCTGGCTGACGATGCCGAAGGCCGGGAGGATCATGATGTAGACCTCCGGGTGACCGAAGAACCAGAAGATGTGCTGGTACATCACCGGGTCGCCGCCGCCGGCGGCGTTGAAGAAGCTGGTGCCGAAGTGGCGGTCGGTGAGGATCATGGTCACCGCGCCGGCGAGCACCGGCATCACCGCGATCAGCAGGTAGGCGGTGATGAGCCAGGTCCAGCAGAACAGCGGCATCTTCATCATGGTCATGCCGGGCGCGCGCATGTTGAGCACGGTGACGACGATGTTGATCGCGCCCATGATCGAGCTGATGCCCATGATGTGGATGGCGAAGATGGCGAGGTCCATGCCCATGCCCATCTGCACCGACAGCGGCGCGTACAGCGTCCACCCGGCGGCGGTGGCGCCGCCCGGCACGAAGAAGGAGCCGAGGAGCAGGATCGCCGCCGGCGGCAGCAGCCAGAAGCTCCAGTTGTTCATGCGCGCGAAGGCCATGTCGCTGGCGCCGATCATCAGCGGGATCATCCAGTTCGCGAAGCCGACGAAGGCCGGCATGATCGCGCCGAACACCATCACCAAGCCGTGCATCGTGGTGAGCTGGTTGAAGAACTCGGGCTCGACCACCTGCAGGCCGGGCTGGAACAGCTCGGCACGGATCGTCAGCGCCATCACGCCCCCGGACAGGAACATGATGAAGCTGAAGATCATGTACATCGTGCCGATGTCCTTGTGGTTGGTCGTGGTGAGCCAACGCATCAGGCCGGTGGGGCCGTGGTGGGCGGCGTGTCCGGCGTGGATCGGATCATGGGTCAGGGTGGCCATGCGGGGCGCCTCCTGTCGGCGTGCGGGTCGGGGTGGGGTTCGGGGCGGGAAGACCGGCGCTGGGCGTCAGCCCGGATCGGCCGGCGCCTGGGCGACGGCCATCTTCGACTTCTGCTCGGCGACCCAGGCGGCGTAGCGCGCCTCGGACACCACGTGCACCTCGATCGGCATGAAACCATGGTCGCGGCCGCACAGCTCGGCGCAATTACCGCGATAGACCCCCTCCTTCTCGGCGAGGAACCAGGCGTCGCGGATGAAGCCGGGAATCGCGTCCTGCTTGACGCCGAAGGCAGGCACCCACCAGGAGTGGATGACGTCGTTGGCGGTGAGCACGACGCGGATCTTCTTGCCCACCGGCACCACCACCGGGTTGTCCACCTCGAGCAGGTAGGCATCGCCCTTGGGCGCGGCGCCCTCGATCTGCTCGCGCGGGGTCGACAGCGCGGACAGGAAGCGGATCCCCTCGCCCTCGCCCTGCAGGTAGTCGTAGCCCCACTTCCACTGATAGCCGGTAGCCTTGATCGTGATGTCGGGGTTGGAGGTGTCCTTCATCGCGATCACGGTCTTGGTCGCCGGCCAGGCCATCCCGAGCAGGATCAGGATGGGGATGACCGTCCACGCGATCTCGACCCCGGTGTGCTCGTGGAAGTTGGCCGCGACCGCGCCACGCGACTTGCGGTGACGGATCACCGACCAGAACATGACGCCGAACACGCCGATGAAGATCACCAGGCAGATGATCAGCATGAAGGTGTGCATGTCGTCGATCTGCGCCGCGATCGTGGTGACCGGCGCCTGCAGGTTGTAGCGCGCGTGCGGCTCCTGTGCGAGCGTCGGCGCCGCGGCGAGAAAGAGGGAAAGGCCTGCGATGTGGCCGGTACGTCCCATGTTGTCTCCCCGGATTTATCGTTATCGGCAGATGCAGCTGATGTTGCCATAGCGAATTTGGCACTCGCAACACGCATATTTGATGAAAATCAATATATTGCATTGCAATAAGTGCTAGATGACCCACACGCTGCGGCATTGGGTCGCAGCTTCGGGGTTTTCCCACGGGTTTTTTTGCTGCAGCGCGACAGGAACCTGCGCCTGGAGCCGCTTCCGCGCCCGGCTCATTCGGTATTACGCTATCGATGCCTGCCGCGCTCGCCCCGGAGTCCGCCCTGGAAACCCAAGTCCTGTCCACCTTCGACGTCGTCGCCGGCCTGCTCGGCGGCATCGGTCTGTTCCTGATCGGCATGCACATGCTGACCGAGGGGCTCAAGCTGGCCGCGGGCCGCGCCCTCGAGGGGCTCCTCGAGCGCGGCACCGCGACCCGTCCGCGCGGGCTCGCAGCGGGCGTACTGATGACCGGCCTGGTGCAGTCCTCGACCGCGGTGACGGTGGCGAGCATCGGCTTCGTCAACACCGGCCTGCTCTCGCTGCAGAACGCGCTGTGGGTGGTGTTCGGCTCCAACCTCGGCACCACGATGAACGCCTGGCTGGTGGCGGCGCTCGGCTTCGGCTTCAGGATCGACGCCTTCGCCCTGCCCTTCGTCGGCGTCGGCGCCACCCTGATGCTCGCCGGGCGGACGCTCCGCGCGCGCGCGCTGGGACAGGCGCTGGCCGGCTTCGGCCTGCTCTTCCTCGGCATCGATGCGCTGAAGGACACCTTCGCCGGTTTCGGCAGCGCGATCGACTTCCACGACTTCCTCGCCCCGGGCATCGCCGGCTGGCTCACCCTGGTGGCGATCGGCACCCTGATGACGGTGCTGATGCAGGCCTCGGGCGCGGTGATCGCGATCGTGATTACCGCCGCCCAGGGCGGGCTGATCTCGGTGGAAGCGGCCTGCGCGATCGTCATCGGCACCAACATCGGCACCACCTCCACCGCGATCCTGTCGGCGATCGGCGCCACCTCGAGTGCGCGCCGCCTGGCCGCCGCCCACGTCATCTTCAACTTGGTCACCGGCGCGGTCGCGCTGGCGATCCTGCCCCTGCTGATCGGCCTCCTCGATCTGCTGCGCAACTGGCTGGAAACGCCCGCAACGCCGGCGGTGATGGTGGCGATGTTCCACACCGTGTTCAACCTGCTCGGCGTGCTGCTGATGGTGCCGCTCGCCACCCCGATGCTGAAGGTGCTGAGCGGCCGCTTCCGAGGCCGCGAGGAGGCGCTCGCCCACCCACGCCACCTCGACGACAATTCGCTGGCGATCCCCGACCTCGCGCTCCACGCGCTGCGCATGGAGCTCGGCCGCACCCAGGGCTTCGCCACCACCGCGCTCGACGCCTCCGCGCGCCGGCCGCAGGATGAGGCGACGATCGAGCGCGAAACCTCGGCGCTCGAGACGCTCGCCCCCGCGATCGCCGACTACACCCGCCGGCTAAGCGGCGCCAGTCTGCCGCCGACCCTGGTCGAGGCGCTGGCACGCTGCCTGCGCGCGCTGCAGTATCAGGAAAACGCGGCGGCCGCCCTGCGCGAGGCACGCACCCTGGGCGCCGCGCTCGGCAGGGCGGAGAGCCCCGAACTGGCGAGCGCAGCGAGCGCCTTCGTCGAAGCGACCGCCGCGCTCGCCCGCGCCGCCGACGCCAGCCGCGAAGACTTCAACACCGGCGCGGTCGAGCTCAGGCTGCAGGAGGCGGAGGCGCGCTATCAGGCCCTCAAGGAGGCACTCTTGCTGAGCGGCGCCCACGCCCGCCTCGACATCCGCAGCATGCAGGACTGGCTGCGCCTGGCGAGCCTGCAGCGGCGCGCCGCCGAGCAGGTGGCGAAAGCCGCGCGCATGATCGCGGTGCTCGAAGGCGTGGCCCCTGCGCAAGCAGCGCGCCTGGACGGAGACCACGGCGACGCGATCGCCAACCACGGCGGCTGAGTGGACGCATCGCCTCCCTGCCGCAGGGCGCCGCGCAGCGGAACGTCCACCGCCGCGCCGTAGCGAGGCCCCCGAGCCGGTACAATTGCGCGCCATGAGTGCTCCGTCGCCGACTTCCGCCCCGCCCGCCGCCCGATCCGCCCTCCATGTTCTCGAACACGTCTTCGGCTACGCGGCCTTCCGCGGCGAGCAGCAGGCGATCGTCGAGCACGTGGCCGCCGGCGGCGATGCCCTGGTGCTGATGCCCACGGGCGGCGGCAAGTCGCTCTGCTACCAGATCCCGGCGCTGCTGCGGGAAGGCACGGCGATCGTGGTGTCGCCGCTGATCGCGCTGATGCACGACCAGGTCAGCGCGCTGGTCGAGGCCGGCGTGCGCGCCGCCTTCCTCAACTCCAGCCTCGACATGGATGCCGCGCGCGCGGTGGAGCGGGCGCTGCACGACGGCGCGCTCGATCTGCTCTATGTCGCCCCCGAGCGCCTGATGACGCCGCGCTTCCTCGATCAGCTCGACTACCTGCGCGACACCGGCCGGCTCACGCTGTTCGCGATCGACGAGGCGCACTGCGTGTCGCAGTGGGGGCACGACTTCCGCCCCGAGTACCTGCAGCTGTCGATCCTGCCCGAGCGTTATCCGGCGATCCCGCGCATCGCGCTCACCGCGACCGCCGACCGCCAGACCCGCGAGGAGATCGCCGATCGGCTGAACCTGCAGGACGCGCGCCGCTTCGTTTCCAGCTTCGACCGCCCCAACATCCGTTACACGATCGTCGAGAAGGACGATCCGCGCCGCCAGCTGCTGCACTTCCTGCGCGAGGAATTCCCGTCCGACGCCGGCATCATCTACTGCCTTTCGCGGCGCAAGGTCGAGGAGACCGCGGCCTGGCTGCAGGAGCAGGGCCTCAACGCCCTGCCCTATCACGCCGGCCTGCCGCAGGAGGTGCGCGCCGAACACCAGACCCGCTTCCTGCGCGAGGACGGGCTGATCATGGTGGCGACGATCGCCTTCGGCATGGGTATCGACAAGCCCGACGTGCGCTTCGTCGCCCACCTCGACCTGCCGCGCTCGATCGAGGGCTACTACCAGGAGACCGGCCGCGCCGGCCGCGACGGCCTGCCCGCGCAGGCGTGGATGGCCTGGGGCGCGCAGGACGTGGTGCAGCAGCGGCGGATGATCGACGAATCCGAGGCGAGCGAGGAGTTCAAGCGCCTGGCGCGCAACCGGCTCGACGTGCTGGTCGGCCTGGTCGAAGCCACGACCTGCCGCCGCCAGCACCTGCTCGCCTACTTCGGCGAGGACTCCACCCCCTGCGGCAACTGCGACAACTGTCTCAACCCGCCACAGACCTGGGATGCCACCGAGGCCGCGCGCAAGGCGCTGTCCTGCGTGTATCGGACCGGTCAGCGCTACGGCGCCGGCCACCTGATCGACGTGCTGCGCGGCGAGCTCACCGACAAGGTGATCGAGCGCGGCCACCAGGACATCACCACCTTCGGCATCGGCAGCGAACTCGACGAGAAGCGCTGGCGCACGGTGTTCCGCCAGCTGGTGGCGCGCGAGCTGGTGGCGGTGGACCACGAGCGCTACAACGCGCTGCGCCTCACCGACGCCGCCCGCCCGCTGCTGCGCGGCGACGCGGAATTCCACCTGCGCCTCGAGCGCGAGCGCAGCAAGGGGCGCGCCCGGCGCAGGACTGCCGCCGCGCTCGACATCCCGGGCGGCATCCCCACCACGCTGTTCGATCGCCTGCGCGCGTGGCGGGTGGCGACCGCGAAGGAGCGCAACGTGCCCGCCTACGTGGTGTTCCAGGACGCCACGCTGCGCGAAATCGCGATCGCGCGACCGCAGTCGCTCGCCGAGCTGGGCGGCATCAGCGGCATCGGCGATCGCAAGCTCGAGGCCTACGGCGAGGCGATCCTGGAGATCGTCGCCTCGACGAGCTGAGCGAACCGCGTCGCCAGCGCCGAGAGGTCAGATCACCTTCAGCAGCTCGACCTCGAACACCAGGGTGGCGTTGGGCGGGATCACGCCGCCGGCGCCGCGCGCGCCGTAGCCGAGCTCGGGCGGAATCGTCAGCTTGCGCTTGCCGCCGACCTGCATGCCCTCGACCCCCTCGTCCCAGCCGCGGATCACGTGGCCGGCGCCGAGCGGGAAGTTGAAGGGGTCGTTGCGATCCTTGCTGGAGTCGAACTTGCGGCCGTCGGTGAGCCAGCCGGTGTAGTGCACCGACACCATCTTGCCCTTCACCGCGGTGTCGCCGGTACCGACCTCGATGTCGTCGATGACGAGGCCGCTGGGGGTGGTAGTCTGGGTCATGCGATTGCTCCTGCGGGTTGGGAAAGGGCGGATTCTACCCGCCCCGCCCGCGCGCCGTCCTTTCCTGGTGCCGCGCGGCTCGGCCTCAGCGCCTGAAGCGCTCCTCCGCGATCGCGTCCGCCACCTCGCCGGTGGGCCGCTCCTCGCGGCGGGCACGCGCGAACACCGCCATCAGGTTGTCATGGATGCCCTCGATGTGCGCCATCACCGCGGCGCGGTCGAAGCCGGTGCGCTCGTAGCAGACATCGATGATGCCGCCGGCGTTGATGACGTAGTCGGGCGCGTAGAGGACGCCGCGGCGGAACAGTTCGGCGCCGTGGCGCGGCTCGGCGAGCTGGTTGTTGGCGGCGCCGGCGACGATCTTCGCCTTGAGCCGCGGCAGGGTCTGGTCGTTGATCACCGCGCCGAGCGCGCACGGCGCGAACACGTCGACCTCGAGGCCGAAGATCTCCTCCGGGGCGACCACGGTGGCGCCGAGCTCGCGCCCCGCCCGGGTCAGCGCGTCGCGGTGGATGTCGGTGACCCACAGCTCGGCGCCGGCCTCGCGCAGCTGACGGGCGAGGTCGAAGCCGACGTTGCCCACGCCCTGCACCGCCACCCGCAGCCCGGCGAGCGAGGCACGGCCGAGGCGCTCCTCGACCGCGGCGCGGATGCCGACGAACACGCCGTAGGCGGTGGCCGGCGAGGGGTCGCCGCTGCGCATGCCCTCCCCGGTCGGCTTGTCGACGATGCCGGCCACATGGCGGGTGTGCTGCGCCATCGTCTTCATGTCGGCGACGCTGGTGCCGGAGTCCTCGGCGGCGATGTAGCGGCCGTCGAGGCGCTCGACCGCGCGCGCGAAGGCCGCGAGCAATTCCGGCGTCTTGTCGGTGCGCGGGTCGCCGATGATGACCGACTTGCCGCCGCCGAGTGCGAGCTTCGCCATCGCCGACTTGTAGGTCATGCCGCGCGACAGGCGCAGCACGTCGCGGATCGCCTCGTCCTCGCTGGCGTAGGGCCACATGCGGCAGCCACCGAGGGCGGGGCCGAGGTTCGAGTTATGGACGGCGATGATCGCCTTCAGTCCGCTCTTGTCGTCGCTGACGAAGACCACCTGCTCGTGGTCGGCGAAATCGGTCTGGGAAAAAACGGCCATGCTTGTCTCCTTCCTCATGGGATGGTGGGTGATGATTGCTGCATGAACTGCCGGGTAGGCAGGGGCGACCGGCGCCGCGGATGGCGGCGCCGGTCGGATGGGATTGCCTGGCGCCGGCCGAGGGCTCAGCCGGCGACGATCGGGATCAGCTTGTGCACTCGTGCGGCGGGCTCGGCCGCAGCCGGCGCGCCGCCGCGAAAGCGCGCGAGCAGCGCGGCCTCGCGCTTGCGGGCACCGGCGAGGTAGCGCTCGCGCACGTGACCGAAGCCGCGGATGTGCTCGGGCAGGGCGGCGAGCTGCACCGCGAGGTCGTGGTTGGCGGGCTGGAGGCCGGCGAGAAGCTCGTCGACCAGGCGCTCGTAATCCGCGATCAGGGCACGATCGAGCCGGCGGTCGTGGCTGCGGGCGAAGGGATCGAGCACGCTGCCGCGCAGGTGGCGGAACTTCGCCAGCACCCGCATCGCCTTCAGCATCCAGGGACCGTAGTCCTTCTTCCTGAGCTCGCCGGTGTGCGGATCCTTGTCGGCGAGGGTCGGCGGGGCGAGATGGAAAACCAGCTTGTAGTCGCCCTCGAACTGCTCTTCGACCCGCTTCAGGAAGTCGGTGGCGGTGTACAGCCGCGCCACTTCGTACTCGTCCTTGTAGGCGAGCAGCTTGTGGTAGCCGCGCGCCACCGCCTCGGTCAGCGTGGTCACGCCCGGCACCACGCGCGCCTCGGCGGCGCGCACCCGCTCCACCAGATGCGCGTAGCGCGCGGCGTAAGCCGCGTTCTGGTATTCGCGCAGATGAGCCTTGCGCCGCGCCACCAGCTCGTCGAGGCTGGCCGACAGCGCGTGGTGCGCGGGCGTGCCGTGCTGCGGCCGGGCGGCCTCGGCGACCGCCTGCGGATCCACCGCGGCGCGGCGCCCCCACAGGAAGGCGGCCTTGTTGGCCTCGGCCGCGGCGCCGTTGATCTCGATCGCGCGCAGGATGGCCTCGCCGCCGAGCGGCACCAGCCCCTTCTGCCAGGCGTAGCCGAGCATGAACAGGTTGGTGGCGATCGAATCGCCGAGCAGTGCGGTGGCGAGCCGGCTGGCGTCGATGAATTCGGCGCGCCCGGCACCGACCGCGTCGACGATCTGCGCCTCCATCGAGCCCGCGGGGAACTGCGGATCCGGATTGGCGGCGACATCGCCGCTGCGCGCCTGGGCGGCGAAGCCGCGCACGAACTCGCTGGTCATGGTCTGGTCGCGGTTGATCACCACCCGGGTGTGGCCGGCGCGCATCTTGGCGAGCGACTCGTCGCCGGCCGCCACCACCAGGTCGCAGCCGATCACCGCATTCGCCTCGCCGGCGGCGACGCGGGCGGCGTGGAGCTGCTCGGGGCGGTCGGCGATGCGCACGTGCGACCACACCGCGCCGCCCTTCTGCGCCAGCCCCGCCATGTCGAGCACCGAGATGCCCTTGCCTTCGAGGTGGGCGGCCATGCCGAGCAGCGCGCCGATGGTCACCACGCCGGTGCCGCCGACGCCGGTGATCAGGATGCCCCACGGCGCGGCGGTCGAAGGCAGCTGCGGCTGCGGCAGCGGCAGCTCGGCGAAGCCCGCGGCCGCGGTGCCCGCCGCGCTGCCCTTGCGCAGCCGGCCGCCCTCGACGGTGACGAAGCTCGGGCAGAAGCCCTTCACGCAGGAGAAGTCCTTGTTGCACGACGACTGGTCGATCGTGCGCTTGCGGCCGAACTCGGTCTCGACCGCGGCCACCGACATGCAGTTCGACTTGTCGCTGCAGTCGCCACAGCCCTCGCACACGAGCTCGTTGATCACCACACGCTGCGCGGGGTCGGAGAAGGTGCCGCGCTTGCGGCGGCGGCGCTTCTCGGCGGCGCAGGTCTGATCGTAGATGATCGCGGTCACCGCCGGCAGTTCGCGCAGCTCGCGCTGCACCGTCTCGAGCTCGTCGCGGTGGCGGATGGCGATGCCGTGCGGCAGATCGGCGGGGCCGTAGGCGCGCGGGGTGCCGTCATTGACCACGACCACCGTGCCGACGCCCTCGGCCAGCAGCTGGCGCGCGATGATCGGCACCGACAGCGCGCCGTCGTGGGGCTGGCCGCCGGTCATCGCCACCGCGTCGTTGTAGAGGATCTTGTAGGTGATGTTCACCTTCGCCGCCACCGCCGCGCGGATGGCGAGGATGCCCGAGTGCATGTAGGTGCCGTCGCCGAGGTTGGCGAACACGTGCGGGGTGTTCGTGAATGGCGCCTGGCCGATCCAGGGCACGCCTTCGCCGCCCATCTGGCAGAAGGTCTGGGTGTGCTCGGGCGACAGCCAGGTCGCCATGTAGTGGCAGCCGATGCCGGCGATCGCGCGCGAGCCCTCGGGCACCCGGGTCGAGGTGTTGTGCGGGCAGCCGGAGCAATAGTGCGGCACGCGGGCGATCGACTGCCGCGGCCTGGCGAGCGCCGCCTCCTTGGCTTCGAGGAAGAGCAGGCGCGCCTTGATGCGGTCTGAGGTGTAGAAGCGCGCGATGCGGGCGGCGATCGCGCGCGCGACCATCGCGGGGGTCAGTTCGCCCGCGGCCGGCAGCAGCCAGTCGGCGTGGGGCAGGCTCCACTCGCCCTTCTCGTCGAACTTGCCGATGACGCGTGGACGCACCTCGTCCTTCCAGTTGTAGAGCTCCTCCTTCAGCTGGTACTCGAGGAACTGGCGCTTCTCCTCGACCACCAGGATCTCCTCGAGGCCCTCGGCGAAGCGGCGCACGCCCTCGGCCTCGAGCGGCCACACCATGCCCACCTTGTAGACGCGCAGGCCGATTTCGGCCGCCAGGCGCTCGTCGATGCCGAGGTCGTCGAGCGCCTGGCGCACGTCGAGATAGCTCTTGCCGCTGGTGATGATGCCGAGCTTCGCATGCGGGCTGTCGATCACCGTCCGGTTGAGCTGGTTCGCTCGGCAGTAGGCGAGCGCGGCATACAGCTTGTGATGGAGCAGGCGCTCCTCCTGCACCAGGGGCGGATCGGGCCAGCGCAGGTTGAGGCCGTCGGCGGGCAGCGGGAAGGCCTCGGCGGAGGGGATCACGGTTCGCACCTTGAACGGATCGACATCCACCGAGGACGAGGTCTCCACGGTGTCGGTGAGCGCCTTGAACGCCACCCAGCAGCCCGAGTAGCGCGACAGCGCGAAGCCGTGCAGCCCATATTCCAGGTATTCCTGGATGCCGGCCGGCACCAGCACCGGCATCATCAGCGCCTTGAACACATGTTCGGTCTGGTGCGGCAGGGTCGAGGACTTGGCGGCGTGGTCGTCGCCCGCGATCACCAGCACGCCGCCGTGCTCGGAGGTGCCGGCGGCATTGGCATGGCGGAACACGTCGCCGGTGCGGTCGACGCCCGGGCCCTTGCCGTACCAGATCGAGAACACGCCGTCGTATTTCGCATTGGGGTCGAGCGTGACCTGCTGCGTGCCCCACACCGCGGTCGCGGCGAGATCCTCGTTGAGGCCGGGCTGGAAGCGGATGTCGAGCGCGTCGAGGAATTTCTTCGCCTTCCAGAACGCCTGGTCGACATTGCCGAGCGGCGAGCCGCGGTAGCCGGTGACGAAGCCGGCGGTGTTCAGCCCGGCGGCCTCGTCGCGCAGCTTCTGCATCATCGGCAGACGCACCAGGGCCTGGATGCCGGTCATCCACGCGCGACCGGACTTCAGGGTGAATTTGTCGTCCAGACGGACATTGGGCAGTATGTTCGACATGGTGGTGTGAACCGCCGCGCCCCGCCTTGCGCCATGATGGTGTCACGGGCTGCGGGACTGCCGGCGTCGTCTCCTTTTATGATTGAATGCGCGTCCGCGAGCGCCAACGCGGAAAACAATGCTAAGGAGTACCGGCAGGAAAATTTTTTCTCAATTGAGGCCACGGAGGCCGTTATAAGAAAAATTTTTCCACTCATCACAAATTACGATCACGCCTCCCTGCCGGGCTGCGCCGCCCGGCAGGCAACGAAACGCAGGGAGGCAACGGCGCCGACGCGCGACTCCCGCCCGCCGTGCACCGCCCAACCCTGCCGATGACGCCACGAGCGTCGGCATACGAGAGGAGACCTCAGCAGTGACCACATCCACCTCAATCACGCGAGACCCGCAGCGGGGCTCGGGTTCCATACCGGGGGCCCCGGGCCACGCCCAGTGGTCGTCCCGGATGGGCTTCGTGCTCGCCGCGACCGGCTCCGCGGTCGGCCTCGGCAATATCTGGAAGTTTCCCTACATGGTCGGCCAGAGCGGCGGTGGCGCCTTCGTCGCCGTCTATCTCGCCTGCATCCTGCTGATCGGCGTGCCCATCCTGGTATCGGAATGGCTGATCGGCCGCCGCGGCCAGAAGAACCCGATCAACACGATGTCGCAGCTGGCGCGCGAAAACGGCCGCCATCGCAGCTGGGCGCTGGTCGGCGTGATCGGCGTGCTCGCGGCCTTCCTGATCCTCTCCTTCTACAGCGTGATCGGCGGCTGGGCCCTCGCCTACACCGGCGACGCGGCTTCGGGCGGCTTCACCGGTCTCGACAAGACGGCGATCGGCGCTGCCTTCGAGAGCTTCCTCGCCGGCCCGGGCAGCCTGCTCGGCTGGCACTCGGGCTTCATGCTGCTGACGGTGGCGGTGGTCGCGATGGGCGTGTCCGGCGGCCTGGAGCGCGCAGCCAAGCTGCTGATGCCGGCGCTTGCGCTGATCCTGCTGATCCTGGTCGGCTACGGCATCAGCAGCGGCGGCTTCGGCCAGGCGGCGCAATACCTGTTCAACCCAGACTGGAGCAAGCTCAACGGCGAGGTGGTGCTGGCCGCCCTCGGCCACGCCTTCTTCACCCTGTCGCTCGGCATGGGCATCATGATGGCCTATGGCTCCTACCTCGGCGAGGACGTCAGCCTGCTGCGCGCGGCGAGCACCGTGGTCGCCTTCGACACCGCCTTCGCGCTCTGCGCCGGCCTGGCGATCTTTCCGATCGTGTTCGCGAACGGCCTCGACCCCGCCGCCGGGCCCGGCCTGGTATTCGTCACCCTGCCGATCGCATTCGGCAGCATCGCCGGCGGCGTGCTGCTCGGTACGCTGTTCTTCCTGCTGCTGAGCTTCGCCGCCCTGACCTCGTCGATCTCGCTGCTCGAGCCGGTCGTGGAGACGCTCGAGGAGCGCACCCCGCTGAACCGCTTGGGCGCCACCGCGGTGGCCGGCCTCGCGACCTGGGCGCTCGGCATCGGCGCGCTGCTGTCCTTCAACGTGTGGGGCGATTTCAAGGTCGCGGGCCTCAACCTGTTCGACCTCCTCGATTACGCCACCAGCAAGTTCATGCTGCCGCTCGCCGGCCTCGGCGCGATCGTGTTCGCCGCCTGGAAACTCGAGCAGCAGGGCGTGCGCGCCGAGCTCGGCCTCGGCCGCGCGGGCTTCGGGGTATGGACCCTGCTCGCGCGCTACGTGGCGCCGATCGGCATCCTCGTGGTGTTCTGGCACAACCTCTGAGCGGGAGCCGCCGCGTGCGTGCGCGCGGCGAAGCGACCCCGACGCCAACGGCCCTGCCGCTTCACAGCGGCAGGGCCGTTTCGTTCTTGATCTCGCGCAGCGCCACCGCCGAATTGACGACGTCGATCTCGGGGATCTTGAGCAGGAAATTGTGCATGAAGGCCGACAGCGCCTCCATGCCGGGCAGATAGAGCTTGAGCAGGCAGTCGGTCTCGCCGAGCAGCTCGTAGCACTCGATGACCTCATCGCAGCCTTTCACCACCCGCTCGAAGCGCTCGAGCACGTCGGCGCTGTGCTGCTTGAGCTTCACCCGCACCCACACGCAGGTGCCCAGCCCGATCTTGTGTCGGTCCACCAGCACCACGTGCGCGCGGATCAGGCCCGCCTCCTCCATTTCCTTCACCCGCCGCCAGCAGGCGGTCGGCGACATGCCGACGCGGTCGGCCAGCGCCTGGGTGCTGAGGGTGGCGTCCTTCTGCAGCAGGCTCAGGATCTGACGCTGCGTCTGATCGAGCTTCATTCACCCACCCCCGAAGTCGTGCGCGAAGGCGCCGGCGCGCGGCCGACCCTCAGCGCTTCCAGCGCACCGGATACCTTGCGCGGTACTTCGCCACCTTAGGCGCCACCACGTACTGGCAGTACGGCATGTCGCTATTGTTCTCGTAATAGCTCTGGTGTTCGTCTTCCGCCGGCCAGAACGGCGCGGCGCGCTCGACCCGGGTGACGATCGCCTTCGGAAACACGCGCTGTTCGCCGAGCTCCTCGATCACCGCGAGCGCGGCATGCAGCTGGTCCTCGTCCTGCGCGAAGATCACCGAGCGGTACTGGGGGCCGACATCGTTGCCCTGGCGGTCGCGGGTGGTCGGATCGTGGATCAGGAAGAAGATGTCGAGCAGCTTGCGGTAATCGACTTCCGCCGGGTCGAACTCGATCTTCACCACCTCCGCGTGACCGGTGCCGCCGCTGCATACCTGACGGTAGGTCGGCGACTCGACGTGCCCGCCGCAGTAGCCGGAGACCACCGACCTCACCCCCTCGACCTCGCGGAACACCGCCTCGAGGCACCAGAAACAGCCGCCACCGAAAATCGCGGTTTGCAGCCCGGGTTCGATCGTCGCGTCAGTCATCGGTCTTCGCCCTTCTTCTCAACGGAAAGAGAAACCATACTCCAGATCCACCGAGTTGTCGGTGCCTCCCCGCAGGATCAGCGCGAGCCGGCGCGACAGCTGGTAACTCAGCTTCACCAGCGTCTCCGCTCCGCCCAGGCTCTGCTCGAAGGAGAGGAAGAGATCGGTGTCGAGGCGCTTGCCGAGGCTCAGCACGCTGCCGCCCACGGTCGGCCCGCTGGCGATCCGCGAGCCGCCGCCGACCACGCTGCTGGTGGCGGTGTGGGAGGTGCTGCCGAGCTCGCCCTGGCCGATCGAGAAGGTGTCGAAGCCGAGGCTGCGCGACAGCTGGTCGGTCATGCCCCCGCCCGGGCCGCCGAACAGCGCCTGCGCGGCCGGCAGCAACAGGCCGAGGTCGGCGCCGGAGCCGGCGTCGGGCGCGCGCCCGAGCACCAGCCAGGACAGCTTTTCCGGATCGGGGACGTTGGGCTGGGACACCAGCTTGACCATGGGCCGGCGTGCGCTGCCGGTGACCGCGACGCCCGCCTCCACGGCCAGCCCCTTGCGCAGCGCGACCACGTTCAGGCCCGGATTGTCGAGCGGCCCCTGGAAGTTG
Source organism: Thauera phenolivorans (assembly GCF_001696715.1). GTDB lineage: Bacteria > Pseudomonadota > Gammaproteobacteria > Burkholderiales > Rhodocyclaceae > Thauera > Thauera phenolivorans. The sequence continues at coordinate 368,522 of NZ_MBFM01000004.1, forward strand.
ACCACGCCGCGGTCGATCGTGAGGTTCTGGCCATAGCCGCGGAACACGCCGCCGACGGTTGACACGCTGCCCACCGCCGCCAGCGGCAGACCGGGGCGCGCTCGCAGCATGAGCTCGCCGGCGAGCCGGGTCTCGAGCCCCATCGCCGACAGGTGCAGTGCTTCGCCGAGCCGCACCCGCACATCGGCGGTGACGGCGAAGCCACCCTCCTTCGGCGCGTCGTCGCGGCCGAGCACCACGACGTCGTCGGACAGGCTGGGCGGCGGCGACTCGGCGAACTCGATGTAGCCGGCGTCGGCGACGAAGTCTGCCTCGAGCTTCAGCGAGGTCCAGGTCGAGCGCGCCTCGCCCTTGCCCGACAGGATCATCCAGCGATCGGGGCGCTGCAGCAGCGGCAGCCGGTCGGCGTCGAAGACGAAGCGGCCGTCGCCGCTGTCGAGCGCGATTTCCCCCGAGGCGCTCAGGATCCCCGGCGTGGCGGTGAGCGCATCGACCGGGAGGTCGCGCTTGTTCGGCCGGACCCGGTTGGGCGAGACGAAGGCGAGCCGCTCCAGGCGCACGCGGTCGCGGTCGAAGCCGAGCTCGAGCGCGCCACCGGACAGCACCAGGCCCTGGTCGATCAGCGCCAGCTCCAGATCACCACCGGAGAGGCGTCCGCTCACGCTCGGATTGCCCACCGTACCGCCGAGGCTGATCTCGCCGGCGATCCGCCCGCCGGTCTCGACGCTCTCCTGCATCAGGCGGCCCAGCCACGTGATCGATGGCATGTCGAGCCGTGCCGAGCCGCTGAGCGGTGCCTGCGGGGCGACCGTCCACATGCCGCCCTCGCCGCGGCTGGCCTGCACCGAGGCGCTGCCTTCGACGCGGCCGAGCTCGGTACCGCGCCCGTCCAAGCTCAGCGATAGGCGGTCGCCGCGCGCCACCAGCGTGGCCTCGAGCGCCTCGATGCCGAGGCGGGTGCGGATCTCGCCCTCGAGCGTGACATCGCCCGACTCGCGGAACACGCGCGCCTGCCCGTCGAGGGTGTCGGCCATGCGCAGATCCCACTCGGCGCCGAGCACCAGCGGTCCGGGGCCGCGCCGCGGCCGGCCGTCGGCACGGGTGAGCGGCCCGAGCGCCAGCCCGCTCATGGTGCCGCGGGCAACGGTCTCTGTCGGCGACCAGCGTGTCTCGCGCAGACGGATGCGGCCGCGCTCGCCGGCCTCGATCTCGGCCGCGCCGAGGCTGACCCGGCTCGGCGAAAGCTCCAGCTCGGCCGGCGCCTGCAGCCGCGCAGCGACGCGACCGCCGGTCTCGAGCGCGGCGAGGCGGCCTACCCAGTCGAAGCCGCTCTCGCCGCCGGCGGCGACGCGTTCACGCAGCCCGCCTTCCAGCACCATGCGCACGCGGTCGTCTTCCAGCCCGGTCGCGCTAAGCTCGACACGGTGCTTCGCGCGCGTGCCCTCGGCGCCGAGGCGGGCGTTGTCGATCAGGTCGGGATGGGCGACGCCGTCGGCATCGGTGCCGGTGCGACCGAGCCCGCTGAGGCCGAGCGAAAGGTCGAAGCGGCCGTCCTGCCCGGCATCGAGCCGACCGGCCCCGTTGATGCCCGCGAGGCGGAGCTCGCCCGGCAGTCGCAGGGCCTCGCCGAAGAGCTCGAACTCGCCGGCAGGGGCGGCCATCGTCCCGCTGACCGTGCCCTCGAGACGGGCCTGGCCGCCGAGGCCGTAGCCGAGCGCGCGCAGCGCGGGCGCGTCGAGCAGCAGCGCGAGGCGATCGCCCGCCCCACCAAAGGCCCCGCTGCTGCGCAGACGGTTGCCGGCGAGGTCGAGCGCGAGATCGACCTCGGGCAGGCGCTCACCCGCCAGCACCAGGCGCCCCCTGCCCTCCAGCGGCAGCTTGTCGAAGCGACTGGGCGGGATGCGGAAGTCGAGCCGCGCCGCCTGCGGCAGGCCCGCGGCCGGCAGCTCACCGCTCGCCTCGAGATCGAGGTTGAGCCGGGCCGGCGGCGCGGTGGCGAGCAGCGCGCGTGGATCGACATCGCGCAACTGGCCGGAAAGATTGAAGCTGCGCGGCGCGCCGGCCTGTTCGCCGGCAAGCAGCTCGGCGTCGGCCTCGATGCGGGCGGCGCCCACGCCGAGCGCGAGGGTGAGCGCCTGGCGCAGCGCGTCGGCCTCGGCGTCGAGGCGGCCGGCGACCGCCTGGCTCGGCAGTCGACGGTCGAGGCGGGCGGGGTCGATGCCGCTGAGTTCGAGCGCGGCGACGAGCTGGCCGAAGGCGGTCTGCGCCGCCTCGGATTCCGTTACGGCAGGCGGTGGCCCATCGTCGCCCTCGGCGCCGCCCGCCCGCCCTGCTTCGGGCGGCACGGTGTCGACAAGCCCCGCCTCGCCGGTGTCTGCGCCTGCGGTCGCGGGCGGGCGCCACGCGACCCGGCCGCTGATACGGCCCTCGCCGGGCAGGCGGATGTCGAGTTCGTCGAGGCTGACCTGCGCCGGCTGCCACTCCAGCCGGCCCGCGAAGGATTCGAGCGGCAACTCGCCGGCATCGACGGTACCGGGCTGGCGGTTGTCGATCCGTATCGGCCCGGCGAGCAAGGTGTCGCCCGCCACGGGCGCGGCGAGCTCGGCGTCGATGCGCAGCGCCGCGCGCGGCGCGCCCTCGACGAAGGCCGCCGGATCGAGTTCGCCGGCGCGCAGCGTGAGCGCGCGCAGCAGGCGTTCCTCGAAGGGCGTGGCCGCGGCCTCGGCCCGGGCGGTCAGGCCTTCGCCCTGCGCATCGAGTTCGATCCGCGGGGTGAGGAGGCTTTCGCCGAGCACCGCCTGGGCGCGGACGCTGCGACCCTCGAGGCTGGCGTCGATCGCCGCGCGCGCATCGAGCGCGAAAGGCGAAGCGCCGCCGAGCACGGCGTCGGCCGCAATGCTGCCCTGGGGCAGCGTCATCAGCAGATAGCGCAGCCGATGGGTGCGACCGTCGCTGACGAGCGAGGCGGAAAGACCGGAGAATCGGAAACCCGCGGCCGCAGCCTCGTCGGCCGCGGAATCGGCGGCCTCGGCAGGATCGGTCGCCGCCTCGGCCGCCTCCTTCATCGCGGCCGCGGCCCCGCCGGCGGTGTCGGCGGCCGCCTCCGTCTGCGCCGCGGCCTCGACCACCGCATCCACCGGCTCCTTGCCCGCGCCTGCCGCCGGCGCCGTCTCGTCGGGTGGCGGAGCACCCTCCGGCGGCCTGACGGCACCCGCGTCGAGGTCGCCATCAAGCTCGCGCAGCGCGAAGCGCCCGAGCTCGAGCCGGGTGATTTCGACCGCGAGCGGCAGTTCCAGGCTTGCAGGCGCCTCCATCGGACCCGGATCGGGCTCCTCGGCCGTGCGTCGCGCGACGTCGACACTCGCCGCGGCGAGACGGTCGATCTGCAGCCGGCGCCCGAACAGCACGCCTGGCTGCCAGAGCAGTTCCACCTCGCGCACGTCGAGCGTGAGGTCGGGCATGCGATAGCGGACCGCATCCAGGCGAAGCGGGCCGAGCAGGCGGCCGCGCGCGCCCTCGACCTCGAGGGCGCCGCCGGTCGCACGCGCGCCGAGCCCGAGCGCCGCATGCAGACCGGACTCGGTTCCCAGCAGCCAGCCAAGCGCGCCGATCAGCGCGGCGGTCGGCACCAGCACGCCGCCCGCGATCCAGGCGGCGATACGACGCTTGCGCGGCGGCGACACGGCCGGCGCGGAATCGGACGCGGGAGCGGGCGGCGCACGCATCGGAAGTCAGCCGAACAGGGCGCGAAGGCCCTCGCCCGGATCCGCCACGCGCATGAAGGCCTCGCCGACGAGGAAGGTCTGCACCGCGTTGTCCCGCATCAAGGCGACGTCTTCGGGCGCAAGAATGCCCGACTCGGTGACGACGATGCGCTCGGCCGGCACCCGCTGGCGCAGTTCGAGGGTGGTCTGCAGCGAGACCTCGAAGGTGCGCAGGTTACGGTTGTTGATGCCGACGAGCGGCGTCTGCAACTGCAGCGCGAGCTCGAGCTCGTCGCCGTCATGCACTTCGACCAGCACCGCCATGCCGTAGTCGCGCGCGATCGCCTCCATCTCCTGCATCTGCGCGAGGTCCAGGCTGGCGACGATGAGCAGGATCGCGTCCGCCCCCATCGCACGCGCCTCGTGCACCTGCCAGGGGTCAACGAGGAAGTCCTTGCGCAGCGCGGGCAGCGCGCAGGCGGCACGCGCCGCCTGCAGGTACTCGGGCGCGCCCTGGAAATACTGGCGGTCGGTCAGCACCGAGAGGCAGGCGGCGCCGGCGCGCTCGTAAGCCGCGGCGATCTCCGCCGGTCGGAAGTCCGCGCGGATGACGCCCTTGGACGGGCTCGCCTTCTTGATTTCGGCGATCACCGCCGGACGGCCGGCGGCGTGCCGCGCGCGGATCGCGCCGACGAAGTCGCGCGGCGCGGGCTGGGCCTCGGCCTCGGCGCGCACCACGGTGAGCGGCCTCGTGGCGCGCGCGGCGGCGACCTCCTCGACCTTGGTCGCACAGATCTTCTGCAGGATGTCGCTCATCACGCCCCCCCGAAACGACGGGTGTATCGCACGAACTCGTCGAGCTTGGCGCGCGCCGCCCCCGAGGCGAGGATCTCGCGCGCGCGGCCGACGCCTTCCTCGATCGAACCGACCAGGTTGGCGGTGTACAGCGCCACGCCGGCGTTGAAGACGACGATGTCGCGCGCCGGACCGGGCTTGTTGTCGAGCACGCCGAGCACCACCTCGCGCGACTCGGCGGCGTCCTCGACGCGCAGGTTGCGGCTGCTCGCCATCGGCAGGTCGAAGTCCTCGGGATGCACCTCGTACTCGCGCACCGCGCCGTTCTTCAGCTCGCCGACCATGGTGGCGGCGCCGAGGCTGACCTCGTCCATGCCGTCCAGGCCGTGCACCACCATCACGTGGTCGGCGCCGAGGCGCTGCATCACCCGCGCCAGGATGCCGACGAGGTCGGGGTGGAAGACCCCGAGCAGGGTGTTGGGCGCGCCGGCGGGGTTGGTGAGCGGGCCGAGGATGTTGAAGATCGTGCGCACCCCCATCTCGCGCCGCACCGGGGCGACGTTCTTCATCGCGCTGTGGTAGGCCGGCGCGTACATGAAGCCGATGCCGGTGGCCTCGATGCACTCGCCGACCTGCTCCGGGCTCATGTTCAGATTGACCCCGAGCGCCTCGATGAGGTCCGCCGCACCCGACTTCGACGACACGCCGCGGCCGCCGTGCTTGGCGACCCGCGCCCCGGCAGCGGCGGCGACGAAGATCGTGGTGGTCGAGATGTTGAAGGTGTTCGAGCCGTCGCCGCCGGTGCCGACGACGTCGAGGAAGTGCTCGTGTGGCGGCGGCACCACCACCTTGGTGGACTTCTCGCGCATCACCGTGGCGGCGGCGGTGATCTCGTCGATGGTCTCCTTCTTCACCCGCAGGCCGGTCAGGATCGCGGCGGTCATCACCGGCGAGATCTCGCCGTCCATGATCTGGCGCATCAGCGACAGCATCTCGTCGTAGAAGATCTCGCGGTGTTCGATGGTGCGTTGCAGTGCCTGCTGCGGCGTGATCATGCTCATCTGGATGGTCCTTGCATTCAGCTCAAGTGCGACGCGAAAACGCTGTCTCAGCGCCGTTCGAGGAAGTTCCGCAGAAGATCGTGGCCGTTCTCGGTCAGGATCGACTCGGGATGGAATTGAACGCCTTCGACCTCGAGCGTCTTGTGACGCACGCCCATGATCTCGCCGTCGTCGGTCCAGGCGGTGATCTCGAGGCAGTCGGGCAGGCTCTCGCGCTCGATCGCGAGCGAATGATAGCGGGTGCAGACCAGCGGGTTCGGCAGGCCGCGGAAGACGCCGCTATCGGTGTGGTGCACCGGCGAGGTCTTGCCGTGCATCATCCGCCGGGCATGGACGATCCGCGCGCCGAAGGCCGCGCCGATGCTCTGGTGGCCGAGACAGACGCCGAGGATCGGCAGCTTGCCGGCGAATTCGCGGACCGCCGCCACCGAGATGCCGGCCTCGGCGGGGGTACAGGGCCCGGGAGAGATGACGAGCTGCTCGGGATGGAGGTTCGCGATCTGTTCGAGGGTGATCTCGTCGTTGCGGAACACCTTCACCTTTGCCCCCAGTTCGCCGAAGTACTGCACGAGGTTGTAGGTAAAGCTGTCGTAGTTGTCGATCATCAGCAGCATGGTCGTTGTTCCTGTTCGGACGGCGGAGCGGGCGCGCATGCGCCTGTCCGGGCCCGGGGGTCTCGCGATCGAATGATTATTGCCGTGCGGTCGGATGCTGTGCAGCATTCACCGCACGACCACCGCAATGCGCGCGGGCGCCCTCGACATCGCGCCCCCGTGCGCCGCACGCCCGCCGCTCAAAACCGCGTGTCCAGCCCGCCCTCGGCGATCTCCGCCGCGCGCAGCATGGCCAGCGCCTTGTTCTGGGTTTCCTGCCATTCCGAATCGGGGTCGGAGTCGGCGACGATGCCCGCGCCGGCCTGGACATGGATCTGGCCGTCCTTGACCACCGCGGTGCGGATCGCGATCGCGAGGTCCATGTCGCCGTGGAAGCCGAGATAGCCGACCGCGCCGGCATAGATGCCGCGCTTGACCGGCTCGAGCTCGTCGATGATCTCCATCGCCCTCACCTTCGGTGCCCCCGACACGGTGCCCGCGGGGAAGGTCGCGCGCAGCACCGCGAGCGCGTCGAGCCCCTCCTGCAGCCGGCTCTCGACGTTGGAGACGATGTGCATCACGTGGGAGTAGCGCTCCACGCTGAAGCGCTCGGTGACCTTCACCGAGCCGACCTGCGACACGCGGCCGGCGTCATTGCGGCCGAGGTCGAGCAGCTGAAGGTGCTCTGCGAGTTCCTTCTCGTCGGCGAGCAGCTCCTTCTCGAGCGCCAGGTCCTCGGCCAGGTTCGCGCCGCGCCTGCGGGTGCCGGCGATCGGCCGCACGGTGACGTTGTCGTCCTCGAGCCGCACCAGGATCTCGGGCGAGGCGCCGACGACATGGAAGTCCTCGAGATTGAAGTAGAACAGGTAGGGCGAGGGGTTCAGCGAGCGGATCGCGCGGTAGAGCGCCATGGGGCTGGCGGCGTAGGGCTTGCTCATGCGCTGGGAGAGCACCACCTGCATGACATCGCCATCGACGATGTACTGCTTGGCGCGCCGCACCGCGTCCTTGAAGGCCGCCTCGCCGAAGCTCGAAACCGCCGGCGCCGACTCGGCGCGCGACTCCTGCGGGATGTTCGCCGGCGCGCGCAGGCGTGCGAGCAGCTCGCGCAGGCGCTTTTGGGCGCGCTTGAAGGCACCCGGCACCTCGGGCTCCGCATACACGACCAGGGTCAGCTTGCCGCTGAGGTTGTCGACGATCGCCAGTTCCTCGGACAGAAGCAGCAGGATGTCCGGCGTACCCAGGGTGTCGGTCTTGTCGGTTTTCGCCAGGCGGGGTTCGATGTAGCGCACCGTGTCGTAGCCGAAACAGCCGACCAGGCCGCCGGCAAAGCGCGGCAGGTGTTCGCGCGGCGGCACCTTGATGCGGTTCATGAACTCGGCGACGAAGTTCAGCGGGTCGCCGTAGTCGCGCCGTTCGACGAGGCGGTTGCCGGTCAGCAGCAGGGCTGAACGCTCATAGACCTCGATGCGGGTGGGCGAACTCAGACCGATGAAGGAATAGCGGCCGAAGCGCTCGCCGCCCTGCACCGACTCCAGCAGGTAGGTGTAGGGCTCGTTGGCCAGCTTGAGGTAGATCGAAAGCGGGGTATCGAGATCGGCGAAGGTCTCGAGGGTGACCGGGATGCGGTTGTAGCCCTCGGCGGCGAGGGCGTTGAAGTCTTGTTCGAGCATGGACGCTCCACGTAAAACGATTCGGTTCGGACGGTGCTGTTGCGGGTCCGGGCCGGCGCCTGAGTGCGGGCGGGGCGGCCAGCCACCCGCGAGGGTGGGATGTGCTCAGTGGCCCAGAGGCCAGCGCCAGCCGCCCCGCCAGCAGGCCTGCTGGGCGGAGGGAGCGGTGGCGGGGAAGCGGTCCGAAACCCGGTTTGCGAGCGTCACGATGCGTTCTTCGATGGAGTCCTGACGGGGGGTGCGCGGCTCACGCCGGAGCGATGCGGTCCAGCGCCTGTAGTGCGTTCGATAGTAGCCCATCGCATTCGATAGTGTCCACCGGCACCCCCTCCGAATACCCATAGGTCACCAGCAGCACCGGCATGCCCGCGCCGCGCGCGGCCAGCGCGTCGTTGGCGGAGTCGCCGATCATCAGCGCCTCGTCGGCCGCCACGCCGAGCAGACCGCAGGCATGGACCAGCACTGCCGGGTCGGGCTTCTTCACCGCCAGGGTGTCGCCGCTGACCACCGCGTCGAAGTGATGGGCGATGCCGACCCGCTCGAGCAGCGGCAGAGTGAAGGCCTCGGCCTTGTTGGTCACCACCGCCAGCCGGAGCCCGCCCGCGCGCATCGCCTGCAGGGTGTCGATCACCCCCGGGTAGATGCGGGTGCACTCGCCATTGACCACCGCATAGTGGCCGCGGAATACATCGACCGCGCGCTCGATCTCGGCCTCGGTGGCGCTCGTGCCCTCGGTCATGCAGCGCCGCACGAGATGGGGGATGCCCTTGCCGACGAAGCCATGCACCTCCTCCTGGCTGCGCGGCGGCCGGCCGAGCTCGGTGAGGGTGCGGTTCGCCGCCTCGGCGAGATCCACGATGGTGTCGAGCAGGGTGCCGTCGAGGTCGAACAGCACCGCGCGCACCGGGTAGCGCAGCGCCGTCATGCCGCACCCGCCTGCGCCAGTTCGGCGCGCAGCGCGGCGATCACGCTGTCGTAGCGGTTGGGATCCTCCTCGCGACCGGCGCCGAACACCGCGGAACCGGCGACGAAGGTATCGGCCCCGGCGCGGGCGATCTCGGCGATGTTGTCCACCTTCACCCCGCCGTCGATCTCGAGCTGAATGCGGCGGCCGCTGACCGCCTCGTAGGCGTCGAGCTTCGCGCGCGCGGCGCGCAGCTTGTTGAGCGTCTCGGGGATGAACTTCTGACCGCCGAAGCCGGGGTTCACGCTCATCAGCAGCACCACGTCGAGCTTGTCCATGACGTGGTCCATGTGGCCCAGGGGTGTGGCAGGGTTGAACACCAGCCCCGCCTTGCACCCCGCTTCGCGGATGAGGCCCAGGCTGCGGTCGATGTGCTCCGACGCCTCGGGGTGGAAGGTGATGATGTCGGCGCCCGCCTTGGCGAAATCGGGGATGATGCGGTCGACCGGCTTCACCATCAGGTGCACGTCGATCGGGGCCTCGGTGTGGGGGCGGATCGCCTCGCACACCAGCGGGCCGATGGTCAGGTTCGGGACATAGTGGTTGTCCATGACGTCGAAATGAACCCAGTCCGCCCCGGCGGCGATGACCCGGGAGACTTCCTCGCCCAGACGGGCGAAGTCGGCGGACAGGATGCTGGGGGCGATGCGGAACATGCGGCACTCCGAAGAGGTGATCGAGTGCGGATTCTACCCTCTGCCCGCGCCGACGCGGCCTCAGAACTCGAGCACTTGCCCCTGACGAAGCGCGCGCGGCGCGAAGCGGCCGGCGGCCGCGCCGATCTCTTCCATGATCAGCTCGCCGACACCCGGCTTGAGGTGGCTGACATGCACCTCGGGGCTGACCTCGAGGGCGGCGAGCATCTCGCCGAGGGTGGCCGGACACAGGTGGCGCGAGGCGGCGGCGAGGTCACGCTGGGCGTCGGGGAAGGCGGTCTCGACGATCAGGTGGCGCAGCGCGGGCTGGCGGTTGATCGCCGCGACCTGCGCCGCGCACGTCGCGGTATCACCCGAATAGAAGAGCTGGCCCGAGCCGCTGTCGATGCAGTAGGACACCGCGGGCACCGTGTGCAGCGCGGGATGGGCGGTGAAGCGGCGTCCGTCGAGCGCCAGGCTCTCGCCGACGGCGAGCGGCTCCAGCCGAAGGTAGGGGCGCTCGGGCGCGGGCAGGACGCTGAAATCGGGCCAGATCAGCCAGTTGAAGACATGGGTCCGCAGGATGTGCAGGGTTTCCGGGCTGGCATGAATGGTGATCGGCGTGCTGCGCAGGTCGCCCACCGAGTCGATCAGCAGCGGCAGCGCGGCAATATGGTCGAGATGGGCGTGAGAGAGGAAGACGTGGTCGAGGCGCGCAAGCGCGTCGAGCTCGAGTTCGCCCACCCCGGTGCCGCAATCGATCAGGACGTCGTCGTCGATCAGGAACGCGGTGGTGCGCGCCTGCGCCCCGCCGATTCCACCGCTGCATCCGAGCACCGTGAGTTTCATCGAAATTCCGGGCGCGGGCCCCATCATCGGGCACCCGGCGCCTGCATCGTCTCAGTATCTTCGAACAAGAACGATAGCACCGCCGGGTGCGCCCCGGATGTGCAGCCGGTCACGCCCCGCAGCTGGGTTCAGCCTCGTCGGAAGAAGGCCATCTTGACCCCCGCGATCTCGATGATGTCGCGCTCGGCAAGGGCCTGAGCGCGCGGCCCGAGCGGCTGGCCGTTGACCAGGGGCGGATTCTCGCCCTCGACGTGGCTGAGGAAGTAGCCCTCGGGCCGCCGGCTGACGACTGCGACCGAGCCGCCGGCCTTGCCGAGAGTGGTCAGCGGCTTGCCGAGCTCGAGTTCACGACCCGCGTTCGGCCCGCTGAGCAGTTGCAGCACGCCGAAACCGGCAACCGCGGCGCCGCGCTCGAGCACCCCGGTCGCCAGTTGCTGGGTGCTGGTCGTCGCGGCGGCGACGCCGAGGTCGGCGGTCGGCGACAGATCGAAGGGCTTGAGGGCGGCGGTCTGCACCATCTCCGACGGCGACAGCCCGGGCAGGGAGGCGTCGGCGAGGAACTTCAAGCGGTACTTGCCGAGCTCGACGACGTCGTTGTTGCGCAGCACGTGCTTCTTGACCGGCTGGCCATTCACGTAGGTGCCGTTGGTGCTGTTGCGGTCCTCGAGGAAGGCATCGTCGAGGATGCAGGTGATGACCGCATGCTCGCCGCTGATGGCGAGGTTGTCGATCTGGATGTCGTTTCCGCTGCGACGGCCGATGGTGGTGCGCTCCTTGTCGAGCACGATCTCCTTGAGCACCAGACCGTCCATGCTGAGGATCAACTTCGGCATTCGATGCACGCCTTGAGGGAAAAAAGGGTGGGGCCGGCGGCCCCGTCAATCGTCATTGTGCACCGCCGGCGCCTCGACGAGAATCAGCGACACGTTGTCCGCGCCGCCATGGTCGAGCGCGAGCCCGAGCAGCCGGTCGGCGGCCACCTCCGCCGTCGGCGCGGTGGCCAGCACCTGGCCGATCTCCGCGTCCGACACCATGTCGGTGAGGCCATCGGAGCACAGCAGGAAGCGGTCGCCCGGCAGTACCGGATGGCGCCCGAGCTCGGGGACGACCGCCAGCCCCGCGCCCAGCCCGCGGGTCAGCATCCCTGCGAGCGGACCGCCCTCGGCCACGTCGAGACCGGCGTCGAGGCGTTCCTGCAGCAGCGAGTGGTCGCGCGTGAGGCGCGCCAGCCGGCCATCCGAGAAGCGGTAGAGTCGCGAATCGCCGACATGGGCGCACACCACCTGGTGCGACAGGAAGATCGCGGCGACCACCGTCGATCCCATCCCCGCGAGCAGCGGCATGCGCCGCCCTTCGCGCAGCAGGCCGAGATGAGCGTCATGCACCGCGCGGCGCAGCGCCTGCTCTGCAAGCGCCGGATCGTCGGCGTCGGCGGCATCCGCCGCGAGGCGCGCGAGCACCGCGTCGACCACCACCCGCGCGGCGACGTCGCCCCCGGGATGGCCGCCCACGCCGTCGGCGAGCACGGCCCAGCCGCGCGCGGCATCGAGGCCGAGCGCGTCCTCGTTGCGGCTGCGCACCCGGCCGCAATCGGTCCTGCTCGCAATCGCCATCTCGCTCACCCCGGCCACGCGTGGAATCGACGCAGAAGAAAAAGCGCCGGACTCGCCGGCGCTCGGTCACGATCGGATCGGATCGAGGATTACAGCAGGGCCTTCAACAGCTTGGCCATTTCGGACGGGTTGCGGGTCACCGTGAAGCCGCACTCTTCCATGATGGCGAGCTTGGCATCGGCGGTGTCCGCGCCACCGGAGATCAGCGCACCGGCGTGGCCCATGCGCTTGCCGGCCGGAGCGGTGACGCCGGCGATGAAGCCGACGATCGGCTTCTTCATGTTCTCCTTGCACCACATCGCGGCTTCGGCTTCGTCGGGACCGCCGATCTCGCCGATCATGATCACCGCGTCGGTGTCCGGATCGTCGTTGAACATGCGCATCACGTCGATGTGCTTGAGGCCGTTGATCGGATCGCCGCCGATGCCAACCGCGGAGGACTGGCCGAGGCCGATCTCGGTGAGCTGGGCGACGGCTTCATAGGTCAGGGTGCCGGAACGCGACACCACGCCGATGCGACCCTTCCTGTGGATGTGACCGGGCATGATGCCGATCTTGATCTCGTCGGGCGTGATCAGTCCGGGGCAGTTGGGACCCAGCAGCAGGGTTTCCTTGCCGCCGGCTGCGACCTTCTGCTTCATCTTGTTGCGCACGACCAGCATGTCGCGGACCGGAATGCCTTCGGTGATGCAGATCGCCAGATCGAGGTCGGCCTCGCAGGCTTCCCAGATCGCGTCGGCGGCGCCGGCCGGCGGCACGTAGATCACCGACACGGTGGCGCCGGTCGCTTCCTTGGCGTCCTTGACCGAGCCGAAGATGGGCACGTCGAGGACCTTCTCGCCGGCCTTCTTCGGGTTCACCCCGGCGACGAAGCAGTTCTTGCCGTTCGCGTACTCGATGCACTTCTCGGTGTGGAACTGGCCGGTCTTGCCGGTGATGCCCTGGGTGATGACCTTGGTGTCTTTGTTGATCAGGATGGACATTCGCAACTCTCCTTACTTGACCGCAGCGACGATCTTGGTCGCGGCTTCCGCCATGGTGTCGGCGGTGATGATCGGCAGACCCGACTCGGCGAGGATCTTCTTGCCGAGGTCTTCGTTGGTGCCCTTCATGCGCACCACGAGCGGGACGGAGAGATGCACTTCCTTGGCCGCGGCGACGACGCCGGTGGCGATGGTGTCGCAGCGCATGATGCCGCCGAAGATGTTGACCAGAATGCCCTTCACCTTGGGGTTCTTGAGCATGATCTTGAAGGCTTCGGTGACCTTCTCGGTGGTCGCGCCGCCGCCGACGTCGAGGAAGTTGGCCGGCTCGGCGCCGAACAGCTTGATCGTGTCCATGGTGGCCATCGCCAGACCGGCGCCGTTAACCAGGCAGCCGATGTTGCCGTCGAGCGAGATGTACGCGAGGTCGAACTTGGAAGCCTCGATCTCGTCGGCGTCTTCCTCGTCGAAGTCGCGGAAATCGACGATTTCCGGGTGACGATAGAGCGCGTTGGAGTCGAAGTTGAACTTGGCGTCGAGGGCCTTGATGTTGCCGTTGCCCTCGAGGATCAGCGGGTTGATCTCCGCCAGCGAGGCATCGGTTTCCATGTAGCAGGTGTAGAGCTTCCTGAAGGCGTCGACCGCCTTGTCGAGCGAGCCTTCCGGCACGCCGATGCCCTTCGCCAGTTCGAGCGCCTGCTCGTCGGTGAGGCCGACGAGCGGGTCGACGAAGACCTTGATGATCTTCTCGGGCGTGCTGTGGGCGACTTCCTCGATGTCCATGCCGCCTTCGGAGGAAGCCATGAGTGCGACCTTCTGGGTGGCACGGTCGGTCAGCGCGGCGACGTAGTATTCCTTCTTGATGTCGGCGCCTTCCTCGATCAGCAGGTTGCGCACCTTCTGGCCTTCAGGGCCGGTCTGGTGGGTCACGAGCTGCATGCCGAGGATGTCGCTGGCGTGCTGGCGCACTTCATCGAGCGAGCGGGCGAGCTTGACGCCACCGCCCTTGCCGCGGCCGCCGGCGTGGATCTGGGCCTTCACCACCCAGACCTTGCCGCCGAGTTCCTCGGCGGCCTTGACCGCGCCATCGACGGAAACGCAGTGGAAGCCGCGCGGCGTAACGACGCCGAATTTTCTCAGTAGTTCTTTTGCCTGATACTCATGGATCTTCATGGTTGCCCTTGGATCAAAGTCACGACGGCAAGCACCGCCGCGAACAGGTTGATGGGACGGTTCGGAGCGCCGCTCCACGGCAGGCGTCGTCTCCCTCGACCGCCGTCCGCCACCGCCCGCCGGGACGCACTGCCCGGCCTCCCCTCGCGACCACACCCCGATGCAATTGGGGTTTGTCGCAAGATCGGCGGATTATAACCGCATTCAAGCCGTTGTTTGGGTGGCGAAGCGCGCCTCGCGCCTGGCCTCAGGCAGCGCCCGACCGACCGCGATACCACTTCGGATAGTAGCGCCGCGCCACCTCGCCCGTGGTGTCCAGTGCGTGACAGCGATCGAGCTGGAAGGGCTTGTGCGGGCTGGCGTCGGCTTCGCGGCGGAAGGTGGCCATGGTCTGGATCGCCGTGGTGGGGATCGACATGAGCAGCTCGGTCAGGTGCGTGCAGCCGCGCACGTCGCCGAACATCTCCCCGACCTGGCTGCGAAAGCCGCGCACGAGGTTGAGGCCGATGAGCCGGCGATAGGCCGGGCCGATGGTGTCGCAGAAGCCCGGGTAGGGCACGGCATCCGAGCAGGCGACCGCGTCGACGATGTTGAACGCCGCATCCACGGTGACCCGCACCCGCAGAAGATGGATCGGTTCGCCCGCGGCCCGCAGGCCGGACTCGAGCGGATAGTCGATGTCCTTGACGTCGGTCAGCGAGGCCTCGATCTCGAGCAGCCCGTCCTCGCGGACAAAACCCTCGAGTTCGAGGCGGCGCACATGGGCGCGCTGGCGGGGAGCAGTTGAAGGCGGAAGAGGCATCGTCACGTACGCTTGCGTATGTCTGGGAGGCGATCATAACCGATCCGCGCGAGGCTCCCACGATGCCCGCCGGTGCCGATATGCGAGGACTGCTTCACGGTGCGGCGTTTACTCTGCCCGGATTTGCCCCCGGGCGCTGGAAGGGGTCGGACGACTCTGATACAACCGCGACATGACATGCAATGCCAGCGGCACAGACCGATCATGACGAACAACAGGACCTCCCTCGCCACCCTGGTCGCCGCCACCTGCTTCGGCGCCGCGGGCCTCGCCCATGCCGTTACCCTCGGCGAGGCCAGGCAAGTGTCGGCGCTTGGCGAACCCTTCCGTGCCGAGATCAGTGCCCCGGGCGCGAGCGCAACCGAGGTCGCCGGCTGCCTGCGGCTCGCCGCGCCGGCGGGCGATCGCGGACTGCCCTGGCTGCGCGAGGGCCGCATCGACGTCCTCGGCAGCGGCACCCAGGCGCGCGTCCTCGTGAGCTCGCCCGCCGCGGCCAACGAGCCCGCGCTGATGATGGCGATCGAGGACAATTGCGGAACCCGGCTGCGCAAGGAGTATGTGCTGCTGCTGCCCTTCGAGCGCGACCCGGTGGCGGCCGGACCGGCACCTGCGCCAGCCGTGCGTGCACCGCGCGCACATGCGCCCGCGCCCGGCTTTCGCGCAGAGACTTCACGAAGGGCCGTACCCAGCGCCGGCACAAACGGACGCCCCCATGCACGCCCGGCGGCCCCAGCGAAACCATCGGCGCCGGCGCGCGCGGTACCGCAGGAGCCGGTGCGCGTTGCCGCGCTCGGCCGCAGCGCCGTGGCGCTCGGCGCGATCGACACTGCCGCCCAGGAGGCCGCACTGAGCGCCGCCCTGGATCGCAGCATCGAGACCGAGCTGGCGCTCCAGACCCGCATCCGCCAGCTCGAAGCGATGCAGGGCGAACTGATGGCGCGCGGCAAGGCGCTCGGGCAGAAGGTAGCCTTCAATGAAGCATCGGGCGAAGCTGCGTTCGCGAGCGCGAAGCCGGCTGCGTCGCTCGCCGCCGGCGCGGCCCGACCGGCCGCCCCCGCCGCAGTCGCTGGCGGACCGACTGCATGGTACGGCGCCGGCGCGATGACGCTGCTCGGACTCGGCCTGCTGCTCGCGCGACGCCGACGTCGAGACGCTGCCGCAGTGCCGGCGGACGAGTCCACGATGGCTGTCGCCCACGCCTCGCCGGCGCGTGCTGACGCGCCGATCGAACCGACCCAGATGCTCGACGACCCGCGCCAGCGCATCGCACCGATCGAGGTCGAGGACGACGCCATCACCGAGCAGGATTCGGCGATCGAGCTGGCCAACATCATGCTGAGTTTCGGCCGCGTGCAGGGCGCGGCGGACACCCTCGCCGAGTTCATCCACCGCCACCCGAAGCAGGCGGTGACCCCCTGGCTGAAGCTGCTCGAGGTGTATCGCGCCGCAGGCATGCGCGCGGAGTTCGAGGAGCTGACCCGCCGCCTGCACCAGACCTTCAACGTCCGCGAGGTGGCGTGGGAAGACTACGCGCTGTCGCGCCTGTCGCCGATCTCGCTCGAGGCCCTGCCTCACATCATGCGCCAGGTGGCGCGACTGTGGGGCACGCGGTCCTGCCAGGTCTACCTGCAGAGCCTGCTGCGCGACAACCGCGGCGGCAAGCGCGAAGGACTGCCGCTCGCGGTGGTCGACGACATCCTGCTGCTCTCGGCCATGCTCGATCTCGATCTCGGCCCGCTGCCCCTGCCGGAGGAGCAGCCAGAGGCCTGAGCCGGCGCCTGTTCAGACCGGATTGTCGAGGTCGACGAACTCGGCCTCGAGGCCGCACTCCCCCCGCAGGTGGTG
>NZ_MBFM01000004.1:385221-425394 GCF_001696715.1 Thauera phenolivorans
GCATCGCACCGATCGAGGTCGAGGACGACGCCATCACCGAGCAGGATTCGGCGATCGAGCTGGCCAACATCATGCTGAGTTTCGGCCGCGTGCAGGGCGCGGCGGACACCCTCGCCGAGTTCATCCACCGCCACCCGAAGCAGGCGGTGACCCCCTGGCTGAAGCTGCTCGAGGTGTATCGCGCCGCAGGCATGCGCGCGGAGTTCGAGGAGCTGACCCGCCGCCTGCACCAGACCTTCAACGTCCGCGAGGTGGCGTGGGAAGACTACGCGCTGTCGCGCCTGTCGCCGATCTCGCTCGAGGCCCTGCCTCACATCATGCGCCAGGTGGCGCGACTGTGGGGCACGCGGTCCTGCCAGGTCTACCTGCAGAGCCTGCTGCGCGACAACCGCGGCGGCAAGCGCGAAGGACTGCCGCTCGCGGTGGTCGACGACATCCTGCTGCTCTCGGCCATGCTCGATCTCGATCTCGGCCCGCTGCCCCTGCCGGAGGAGCAGCCAGAGGCCTGAGCCGGCGCCTGTTCAGACCGGATTGTCGAGGTCGACGAACTCGGCCTCGAGGCCGCACTCCCCCCGCAGGTGGTGCGCAAGCGCCAGGACGCCGTAGCGCTCGGTCGCATGATGGCCGGCGGCGATGTAGGGCACGCCCGACTCGCGCGCCAGATGTACGGTGGGTTCCGAGATCTCGCCCGAGACGAAGAGATCGGCGCCGGCGGCGATCGCCTGTTCGAAGTAGCCCTGGGCCGCACCGGTGCACCACGCCAGCCGGCGCACCCGGCGCCCGCCCTCCCCGACCAGCATCGGCTCGCGGCCGAGGCGGGCGGCGAGCGCCCGCATGAGCTGCTCCGCAGTCTCCCCTTTCGCGGCAGGGCGCCCGATCCAGCCGAGATCGAGATCGGCGAAGCGGGCCTCCGCCTCCCAACCCATCAACTTGCCGAGTTGGGCGTTGTTGCCGAGCTCGGGGTGGACGTCGAGCGGCAGATGGTAGGCGAAAAGGCTGATGTCGTTGGCGAGCAGGGCCCGCAGCCGGCGCTTGCGGATGCCGGTGATGCGGCCGTCCTCGCCGCGCCAGAAATAGCCGTGATGCACGAGAATCGCGTCATGGCCGCCGCTCACCGCGTGGTCGACCAGCGCCTGGCTGGCGGTGACCCCGCACAGCACCCGCCTGACCTCCGCCCGTCCTTCCACTTGCAGGCCGTTTGGGCAATAATCCTTGAGCCGCGCGGGGTCGAGGAGGTTATCCAGATGGGATTGCAGCTCGATCAGGTGCATGCGGCCTCCTTTCCATTCAATCAAGTGCCGCGGCGCGCAGTCCTGCCAGCTAGCCAGCCACGCCGGGCGATCGGTCGGTAATTATATGCGCCGTCTGTGGCTCATCTTCGCTCAAGCCGTGACCGTCAGCGTCGCGATCCTGTTCGTTGTCAACACCCTCAGGCCGGAATGGCTGCGCGAGGGTGCGCCCGGCGCGGTGGTGGCGATCCTCGAAGCGCCGCCCGGACGCGATCCCGCCGGAAGCCCTGCCGCGGGCAGTTACGCCGGTGCCGCACGACGTTCGATGCCGGCGGTGGTGCACATCTTCACCACCAAGGCGATGCTCGGCCCGCGCCACCCCTTGGCCGACGACCCGGTGTTCAGACATTTCTTCGGCGACCCGAACGACCGGGACCAGCGCAGCGCCGGCCTCGGCTCCGGCGTCATCGTCAGCGCCGCCGGCTACGTCCTGACCAACAATCACGTCATCGAGGCCGCGGACGAGATCGAAGTGGCGCTCAACGACGGGCGCAAGTTCTCCGCGACCCTCGTCGGGCGCGACCCCGAGACCGACCTCGCGGTGCTGAAGATCAAAGCTGACGCCGAGCTGCCGGTGCTGGCCTTCGCCCAGGGCGAGACGGTGGAGGTCGGCGACGTCGTGCTCGCGATCGGCAACCCCTTCGGCGTCGGCCAGACGGTGACGATGGGCATCGTCTCCGCGCTCGGCCGCAGCCAGCTCGGCATCAACACCTTCGAGAACTACATCCAGACCGACGCCGCGATCAATCCCGGCAACTCGGGTGGCGCCCTGGTCGACCAGGGCGGCAACCTGGTCGGCATCAACACCGCAATCTACTCCCGCACCGGCGGCTCGCTCGGGATCGGCTTCGCCATTCCGGTGTCGATCGCGCGCAACGTGCTCGAGCAGATCGTCGCCCGTGGCGAGGTGGTACGGGGCTGGGTCGGGGTCGAGATCCAGGACATCACGCCCGAACTGGCGGAATCCTTCGGCCTCGGCGACACCCGCGGCGCGCTGATTGCGGGCGTGCTGCGCAACAGCCCTGCCGACCGCGGCGGCATCCGCCCGGGCGACGTACTGGTGGCAGTCGACGGCAAGACGGTACGCGACCCGAAGGAGATGCTCGATCTCGTCGCCGCCCTCCCCCCCGGCAAGCGCGCAGGTTTCCGCGTGCGCCGCAGCGGCGAGGAGGTCGACCTTGAAGTGGATGTAGGCCGGCGGCCCACGCCGGCGAATCGGCCGCGCTGAGGAAATCGGCGCGCGGGGCGGACGCCGTCCCCGCCCGCGAAACGATCAGCGGCCGTCGCGCTCGCCCGCCTCGATCCGATCGAGCTCGCGGTCCATGTCCTCGATCGAGGGCGGCACGTATTCCGCCCCGGCCGCCTCCGCCGCCGGTTTGCCGATCATGCGCGCGAGGAAGATGCCGAGTTCGTACAGCAGGCACATCGGTATTGCCAGCATCAGCTGGGAGATCACGTCGGGCGGAGTGACGATCGCCGCGATCACGAAGGCGCCGACGATGACGTAGGGCCTGATTTCCTTGAGCTTGGCGATGTCGACCACCCCCGCCTTGACCAGCAGGATGACCGCCACCGGCACCTCGAAGGTGATGCCGAAGGCGAGGAACATCGACATCACGAAGCCGAGGTACTGCTCGATGTCAGGCGCAGGGACGATGCTCTTCGGCGCGAATTCGGCGATGAAGCTGAACACCATGCGGAACACGAAGAAGTAGCAGAACGCCATGCCGGCGATGAACAGCAGGGTGCTGCCCAGCACCAGCGGCAGCGCGAGGCGCTTCTCATGCGCGTAGAGACCGGGCGCGATGAAGGCCCAGGCCTGGTAGAGCACCCAGGGCAGCGCCAGCACGAAGGACACCAGCAGGGTGACCTTGACCGGCACGAAGAACGGGGTGACCACGCCGGTGGCGATCATGTTCGTGCCTTCCGGCAGGGTGTCCATCATCGGCAGCGCGAGCAGGTCGTAGATATCCCCCGCCCAAGGCATCAGGCACACGAAGATGACCACGATGACGACCAACGCCCGCATCAGGCGGTCGCGCAGTTCGATCAGGTGGGCGATGAAGGTTTCGTGCTGCTCGCTCATGGCTTGTCCGCCGGCACCGGCTGTTGGGAGGCGGCATTGCCGGCCGTCTGCGGCGGGGAGGCGGGCCCGGTCGCCTCGCCGGCGACCGGGCGCATCGTCGCGCTCGACTGCGGGGCGGCGGCCTGTTGCACGTCGCCCACCGTGGCGCGCATCTCCTGCTCCGCCTTGCGCAGACCGGACTCGGCATCGGAAACCTGGCCCTTCACCGAGGTTTCCAGTTCGCGCGCCTGTTGCTGCACCTGCTCCTGCAGCTTTTTCAGCTCGTCGAGCTGCATCTCGCGCTGGATGTCGGACTTCACGTCGGAGACGTAACGCTGCAACCGGCCGAGCAGGTGCCCGCCGGTGCGCGCGACTTTCGGCAGGCGCTCGGGGCCGACCACCACCAGCAGCACGACGCCGATGACGAGAAGTTCAGTAAAACCGAAATCGAACATGTTCCGTCGCCCGGGGGCGCTGCAGGAGTGAAAGGGAAAGCGTGGAAGCGATGACGGTCAAAGCCGGCATTTCGAGGACGCGAACGTGCCACGGACGCCCGCCGGGGCAGCCGTGGCGCTCAGCGGAAATGCCTCAGGAACGGTTCTGGTCGGCCTTTTCCCGAGCCTCACCGTCGATCGTCTGTCCGCCGGAAATCTTCTGCTGCGATGCCGCGCTGTCAGCGGAGGCGTCAGCCTCCTTCATGCCGTCCTTGAAGCCCTTGACCGCGCCACCGAGGTCCGAGCCGATGTTGCGCAGCTTCTTGGTGCCGAACACCAGCAGGACGATGACCAGCACGATGAGCCAGTGCCAGATGCTGAATGAACCCATACCGCTCTCCTCAATACTTCAACATGGGCGGCAGGGGATTGGGCCCGCCCAAGATGTGAAGGTGCAGATGATACACTTCCTGCAACCCGATCCGTCCGGTGTTGACAATGGTTCTGAACCCATTTTCGCAGCCTTGTTCCCGCGCGATCTGCGCGGCGGCCACCATCAGCCGGCCCATCGCGGCTTCGTGCCTCGGCTCGAGTTCGGCCATCGAGCCGACGTGCTCCTTCGGCACCACCAGGATGTGAACCGGCGCTACCGGCGAGATGTCGTGGAAGGCGAGAACATGCTCGTCCTCATAGACCTTCCTCGCCGGAATCTCGCCGCGAACGATGCGGCAGAACAGGCAGTCGCTCATCGCGGCCTCGCTCAACCGTTGATGCGCGAACGCTTTTCGTCGATGCCGGAGATTCCCTCGCGGCGGCGAAACTCGACCAGCACATCGTCGGCCGACAGGCCGAAGTGGCCGAGCAGCACCAGCGAGTGGAACCACAGGTCGGTCACTTCGCGCACCAGATGGAGCTGATTGCCGTCCTTGGCCGCCATGATCGTCTCCGCGGCCTCTTCGGCCACCTTCTTGCAGATCGCGTCGGTGCCCTTGGCATAGAGGCTGGACACATAGGAGGACTCGGGACTGGCCTGCTTGCGGTCTACCAGGGTCTCCGAAACCCGGCGCAGCACTTCATGATCGATCACTTGTAAATCTCCTGCGGATCCTTCAGGACCGGATCGACCGCTTCCCAGCGACCGTCCGCGAAATACTTCCGGAAGAAGCAGCTGTGGCGCCCGGTGTGACAGGCGATGCCACCCAGCTGCTCCACTTTCAGCAATACCACATCGTTGTCACAATCGATGCGGACGTCGAGCACTTTCTGCACATGGCCCGACTCCTCGCCCTTGTGCCAGAGCTTGCGCCGCGAGCGCGACCAATACACCGCCTCACCGATCTCGACGGTGCGCTGCAGCGCGTCGCGGTTCATCCAGGCGAACATCAGCACGTCGCCACTCGACGCCTCCTGGGCGATGACCGGCACCAGCCCCTGGTCGTCCCAGCGGACTTCGTTCAGCCAGCGGTTGTTCGCGCTCACAGCCTGACCTCGATGCCGTGCGCGCGCATCAGTTCCTTCGCCTCGCGCACCGTATGTTCGCCGAAATGGAAGATGCTCGCCGCCAGCACCGCGTCGGCGCCGCCCAGCGTGACACCCTCGACCAGATGCTCGAGCTTGCCGACCCCGCCGCTGGCGATCACCGGGACATTGACCGCATCGGACACCGCACGCGTGAGCGCGAGGTCGAAGCCGACCCGGGTACCGTCTCGGTCCATGCTGGTGAGCAGCAGCTCGCCGGCACCGAGCGCCTCGACCCGTTTCGCCCAGTCGATCGCGTCCAGCCCGGTGTTGTGGCGCCCGCCGCGAGTGAACACCTCCCACTTGCCCGGCGCGGTCTGCTTGGCGTCGATCGCCACCACGATGCACTGGCTGCCGACCTTGTCGGCGGCCTCACGCACGAGTTCCGGATCGGTCACCGCCGCGGTGTTGATGCTGACCTTGTCGGCGCCGGCGTTGAGCAGCCGACGCACGTCGTCGACGCTGCGGATGCCGCCGCCGACGGTGAGCGGGATGAATACCTGTTCGGCCACCTGCTCGACGACGTGGAGGATGATGTCGCGCTCGTCCGAGCTGGCGGTGATGTCGAGGAAGGTCAGCTCGTCGGCGCCCTGCTCGTCGTAGCGGCGGGCGATCTCGACCGGATCGCCGGCATCGCGCAATTCGACGAAGTTGACGCCCTTGACGACGCGACCGGCATTGACGTCGAGGCAGGGGATGATGCGTTTGGCGAGCATCAGCCGGCCTGCCCGTTGAGTGCGTCGGCGCGCGCCTGGGCGGCGGCGAAGTCGAGCGTGCCCTCGTAGATCGCCCGTCCGGTGATCGCGCCGATCACCCCCTCGCCCTCGGCCGCGCACAAGGCGTCGATGTCGCGCAGGTCGGTGATGCCGCCGCTGGCGATCACCGGGATACGCAGCGCCTGCGCCAGCCGCACGGTGGCCTCGATGTTCACCCCCGACAGCATGCCGTCGCGGCCGATGTCGGTGTAGATCACCGACTCGACGCCATAGTCCTCGAACTTCTTCGCCAGATCGACGACGTCGTGGCCGGTGAGCTTGGACCAGCCGTCGACCGCCACCTTGCCGTCCTTGGCGTCGAGACCGACGATGATGTGCCCGGGGAAGGCGCTGCAGGCGTCGTGCAGGAAGCCCGGGTTCTTCACTGCCGCGGTGCCGATGATGATGTAGGTGATGCCGTTGTCGAGATAGTTCTCGATGGTATCGAGATCGCGGATGCCGCCGCCGAGCTGGACCGGGATGTCCTCGCCCACCTCGTCGGTGATCGCGCGGATCGCCGCTCCATTCTTCGGCTTGCCGGCGAAGGCGCCGTTCAGGTCCACCAGGTGCAGGCGCCGTGCCCCCTGATCGATCCAGTGGCGCGCCATCGCGGCGGGCTCCTCCGAAAATACGGTGGCATCGTCCATCTCGCCCTGTTTGAGGCGCACACAATGACCGTCCTTGAGATCGATGGCGGGAATCAGCAGCATACCGGGTCCGGAATCACGTTTAGGAAAAATCGGAGGAAAATCAATGAGAAGGCGGGACTCAAGGGACCCAGCGGATGAAGTTGGAGAGCAGGCGCAGGCCGGCCTGGGCGCTCTTTTCGGGGTGGAACTGGGCCGCGAAGATATTAGCCCGTGCTACCGCACTGGTAAAGCGGACGCCGTAGTCGGTGTGCGCCGCGGCGAGCGCTGCGTCGGCGGGCACGACGTAATAGCTGTGCACGAAGTAGAAGCGCTCACCGTCCGGGATGCCGTCCCACAGCGGATGCGGGCCATCCTGCCAGACCTCGTTCCAGCCCATCTGCGGGATCTTCAGCCGGCTGCCGTCGGGTGCGCTCATGCGCGCCTGGGGGAAGCGGACCACCTTCCCCGGCAGGATGCCGAGGCCGGCGACGTCGCCCTCGGCGCTGTGCTCGAAGAGCATCTGCTGGCCGATGCAGATACCGAGGAAGGGTTTGCCTGCAGCGGCGTCCAGCACCGCGCCACGCAGGCCGCGGGCGTCGAGCTCGCGCATGCAGTCGGGCATCGCGCCCTGGCCCGGGAACACGACGCGCTCGGCTGCGGCCACCCGCGCCGGCTCGGAGGTGATGAATACATCATGGCCGGGAGCGACGAACTCGATCGCCTTGGCGACCGAGCGCAGGTTGCCCATGCCGTAATCGATGATGGCCACGGTGGTCATCGCGGAAGTGCTCGCAGTTATAAGGGTCGAATTCGGAGAATGGAGGCAGGAACGCGCGCCGCCGATCAGCCTCGCCGCCGCGGAATCAGAGCGCGCCCTTGGTCGAGGGGATGACCCCGGCGGCGCGCTCGTCGCGCTCGGCGGCCATGCGCAGCGCCCGCCCGAAGGCCTTGAAGATGGTCTCGCACTGGTGGTGCGCGTTGTCCCCGCGCAGGTTGTCGATGTGCAGCGTGACGCCCGCGTGATTGACGAAGCCCTGGAAGAACTCGCGCGCAAGGTCGACGTCGAAGTTGCCGATCCGCGCCCGGGTGAAATTCACGAAGTAGTGCAGCCCCGGACGGCCGGAAAAGTCGACCACCACCCGGCTCAGCGCCTCGTCGAGCGGCACGTAGGAGTGACCGTAGCGTCGCACGCCCTTCTTGTCACCGAGCGCCTCGGCGAACGCCTGACCGATCGCGATGCCGACGTCCTCGACGGTATGGTGGTCGTCGATATGGGTGTCACCCTCGCAGCGAACATCGATGTCGATCAGGCCATGACGGACGATCTGATCGAGCATGTGATCGAGGAAGGGCACGCCGGTGGCGAGATTGCCCTTGCCCGTGCCGTCTAGATCGATGCGCACTGCGATGCGGGTTTCGAGGGTGTTACGGGTGACGTCGGCTTGCCGCATGACTGGGGGAGTGCTCCGGAAATCAGGAAAATCCTGGCCATGATACCATCGCCCGGCTATCCGGCTGCATCATGTAGCCGACAGCGCGGATCGCGGTCGCCCGGGACCCGCGCGGCGCTCCGCCCCCTCCCCACGCCGCACTTCGAACCCGATTGCAGACAAACACATGAGCCGCTATTGGAGCGCCATCGTCGCCGGCCTCACCCCCTACGTGCCCGGCGAACAGCCCAAGCTCGACAACCTCGTCAAGCTCAACACCAACGAACACCCCTACGGCCCTTCGCCGAAGGCGCTCGAGGCGATCCGCGCCGCCACCGGCGACGCGCTGCGCCTCTATCCCGACCCCAACGCCGACGCCCTGAAGGCGGCGCTGTCTGAGCGGCACCGCGTCACTCCGCGCCAGATCTTCGTCGGCAACGGCTCGGACGAGGTGCTCGCCCACACCTTCCTCGCCCTGCTCAAGCACGAGCGCGCGCTGTGGTTCCCCGACATCAGCTACAGCTTCTATCCGGTGTATTGCGGCCTGTACGGCATCGATCATCGCGCCGTGCCGCTCGCCGAAGACTTCTCGATCCGGGTCGAGGATTACCTGCCGACGGGTGGGGATCGGGCCGGCGCGATCATCTTTCCCAACCCGAACGCCCCCACCGGCCGCGCAATGACGCTGACCGAGGTCGATCGCATCGTCGCCGGGAATCCCGAGGCGGTGGTGGTGGTCGACGAGGCCTACGTCGACTTCGGCGCCGAGAGCGCGCTCGCCCTGGTCGACCGCTACCCCAACCTGCTGGTGGTGCACACCTTCTCGAAGAGCCGCTCGCTCGCCGGCCTGCGGGTGGGCTACGCGATCGGCCACGCCGACCTGATCGAGGCACTGGAGCGGGTGAAGAACAGCTTCAACTCCTATCCGCTCGATCGCCTGGCGATCGCCGGCGCGGTCGCCTCGGTCGAGGACGAGGACCACTTCCAGGAAAGCTGCCGCAGGGTGATCGCCACGCGCGAAAAGCTGGTGGCCGACATCCAGGCACTCGGCCTGGAGGTCCTGCCCTCAGCCGCCAACTTCATCTTCGCTCGCCACCCCGAGCGGGATGGCGCCGAGTTGAGCGCCGAATTGCGCAAGCGCGCGATCATCGTGCGCCATTTCGCCAGGCCGCGCATCGCCCAGTTCCTTCGCATCACGGTGGGTACCGACGAACAGTGCGCAATCCTGGTCAAGGCGCTGACCGAAATCCTCGGTCGCTGACCGGTCGTTCCGACCGTGACGCGGCGCTTGCCGCTGCTACCGCTACGATCGACGCCGGCGCAACGTAGCGCGCGGCGAACGCCGCGATCCGGCCCTCAGACCTTCAGCCGCATCTCTGCCGAGCGCGCGTGCGCCTGCAGCCCCTCGCCGTGGGCGAGGACGGAGGCCACCTTGCCGAGGTGCTGGGCGCCAGCCTCCGAGATGTGGACGATGCTCGTGCGCTTCTGGAAGTCGTAGGTGCCGAGCGGCGAGGAGAAGCGCGCGCTGCGCATCGTCGGCAGCACGTGGTTGGGGCCGGCGCAGTAGTCGCCGAGCGCCTCCACCGCCCAGTGGCCGACGAAGATCGCGCCCGCATGGCGGATGCGGTCGACCCAGTCCTCGGCGTCGTCGAGCGCCAGCTCGAGGTGCTCGGGCGCGATGCGGTTGGCGATCGCGCAGGCCTGCTCGAGGCTGTCCACATGGATCAGCGCGCCGCGATTGGCGAGCGACTTCGCGATCGTGTCGCGCCGTGGCATGGTCGGCAGCAGGCGGTCGATCGCCTCGCTCACCGCGTCGATGAAGCCGGCGTCGGTGCACAGCAGGATCGACTGCGCGAGCTCGTCGTGCTCCGCCTGGGCGAAGAGGTCCATCGCCACCCAGTCGGCGTGACCCGAGGCGTCGGAGATGATCAGCACCTCCGAGGGTCCGGCGACCATGTCGATGCCCACGGTGCCGAACACGCGCCGTTTGGCCTCGGCCACGTAGGCATTGCCCGGGCCGACGATCTTGTCGACCTGGGGGATGGTCTGGGTGCCGTAGGCGAGCGCCGCCACCGCCTGGGCGCCGCCGATGGTGAACACGCGGTCCACACCGGTGATCGCCGCCGCTGCCAGCACCAGCGGGTTCTTCTCGCCGCGCGGCGTGGGCACGACCATGATCAGTTCGCCGACGCCCGCGACCTTGGCCGGGATCGCGTTCATCAGCACCGAACTCGGATAGGACGCGCGCCCGCCCGGCACGTAAAGGCCGACGCGGTCGAGCGGCGTGATCTTCTGGCCCAGCCGGGTGCCGTCGGCCTCGGTGTACTCCCACGACTCGCCCTTCTGCCGCTCGTGGTACTCGCGCACGCGATCGGCGGCGATGCGCAGCGCTTCGCGCTGTTCGAGGCCGAGACCGGCGAGCGCGGCCTTCAGCTCGGACTTCGGCAGCTCGAGCTCGACCATTGCGCCGACCTCGAGATGATCGAAGCGCCGGGTGTATTCGATCACCGCAGCGTCGCCTGTGCTGCGCACCGCACGCAGGATCTCGCTCACCGCGGCGTCGATGCGATCGTCGGCCTCGGCCTCGAAGGCGAGCAGGGCATCGAGGGTGGCAAGAAAATCGGGCGCGCGGGCGTCGAGCCGGCGAATCGAGGGAGGGGCCATCGCAGGGGACTCGGTCGGCTGGGTCATCCTTTCACCGCCTGGGAAAACACATCGAGGATAGGCTGGATCAGTTCGCGCTTGGTCTTCAGCGAGGCCTGGTTCACCACCAGGCGGGAGCTGATCGACATGATTTCCTCGACCTCCTCGAGGTCGTTCGCACGCAGCGTCGCGCCCGAGGACACCAGGTCGACGATCGCGTCTGCAAGGCCGACCAGCGGCGCGAGTTCCATCGAACCGTAGAGCTTGATCAGGTCGACATGCATCGCCTTGTTGGCGAAATGCGCTTTGGCGGCGTTGATGTACTTGGTCGCCACCCGGATGCGGCCGCCCGGCCGGGTCGCCGCGCCGTAGTCGAAGCCCTTGCGCACTGCGACGCACATCCGGCAGCGCGCGATCTCGAGGTCGAGCGGCTGGTAGAGACCCGCACCGCCGTGTTCGATCAGAACGTCCTTGCCGGCGATGCCGAGGTCGGCGGCGCCATACTGGACATAGGTCGGCGTGTCGGTCGCGCGCACGATGACCAGCCTCACCTCGGGCCGATTGGTGCCGATGATGAGCTTGCGCGAGCTTTCGGGATTGTCGGTGGGGACGATGCCGGCCGCCGCCAGGAGCGGCAGGGTTTCCTCGAAGATGCGGCCCTTGGAGAGGGCAAGGGTGATGCTGGACACGGAAGACGGCCTTGTTCGTTCGGGCCCTTATTGTAACCCGGCGCAGCTTCTGTTAGCCTCGACTCGCTGGCTGAACCGCGCAGGGCGGTTCGGCCATTTTTTCGTTTCTTCAGAGCTGGAGCGCAACCGATGCAGCCGTCGATCATCGTCTCGTCAAATGACCTGGAACGCCTGGAGGGCCTGCTGACCCTCCCGCCCTTCCGTAGCCGCAACGACCTCGATGGTCTGCGCGAGGAGCTCGAGCGTGCGGACGTGCGCGAGCCGGAAGAGATGCCGGCCGACGTCATCACGATGAACAGCCGCGCCCGCTTCCTCGAGGAGAACACCGGCCGCGAGTACGAACTCACGCTCGCCTACCCCAAGGACGCCAACGCCGAGGCGAGCCGGGTATCGATCTTCTCGCCGGCGGGCAGTGCCCTGCTCGGCCTGTCGGTGGGGCAGACGATCGACTGGAAGACGGCGGACGGCAAGTCGATCCGCCTGAAGGTGCTGGAAGTCACCTGGCAGCCCGAGGCGCACGGCGAGTTCGACCTCTGAGCGGGTCATGAGCCTCGCCGCGGAGCGCGCGACGAGGCCGGGGCCAGCCTTTCAGGAAAGACGGCGAACGCTCGCGCCGAGGGCGGCGAGCTTCTCTTCCAGGCCTTCGTAGCCCCGGTCGAGATGGTAGATGCGCTCGATCTGCGTTTCGCCCTCGGCCACCAGTCCGGCGATCACCAGGCTCGCCGACGCGCGCAGATCAGTCGCCATCACCGTCGCGCCCTGCAGCCGCTCCACCCCCTGCACCACCGCGGTATTGCCGTCGATGCGGATGTCGGCGCCGAGGCGCTGCAGTTCCACCGCGTGCATGAAGCGGTTCTCGAAGATGGTCTCGCGGATCACCGAGACCCCGCTGGCGACGCAGTCCATCGCCATGAACTGCGCCTGCATGTCGGTCGGGAAGGCCGGATAGGGCGCGGTGCGCAGGTTTACCGGCGCCAGCCGCGCAGGCGCCGACAGGCGGATCGCGTCGCGCTCGGAGACGATCTCGCAGCCGGCGTCCAACAGCTTGTCGACCACCGCGTCGAGATAGCCGGTGGAGGTGCCGGTGAGGCGCACTTCGCCGCCGGTGACCGCGGCCGCGCACAGATAGGTGCCGGTCTCGATGCGGTCGGGCATGATGCGGTGGGTGGCGCCGTGCAGGCGCTCGACGCCGCGGATGCGGATGACGTCGGTGCCGGCGCCCGAGATGCGCGCGCCCATCGACACCAGGCAGTTCGCCAGGTCGACGATCTCCGGCTCGCGCGCCGCGTTCTCGATCACCGTCTCGCCCTCGGCAAGACAGGCGGCCATCATCAGGTTCTCGGTGCCGGTCACCGTCACCATGTCGGTGAACAGGCGCGCGCCCTTCAGCCGCGGCACCTTGGCGTGAACGTAGCCGTGCTCGACTGCGACCTCGGCCCCCATCGCCTGCAGGCCCTTGATGTGCTGATCCACCGGGCGGGCGCCGATCGCGCAACCGCCGGGCAGCGACACCCGCGCCTCGCCGCAGCGCGCCACCAGCGGGCCGAGCACGAGGATCGAGGCGCGCATGGTCTTGACCATCTCGTAGGGCGCGACCGGATTGTTCAGGCCGGAGGCGTCGAGGGTGACCGTGCCGCCCTCGCGCGCGACCTTCACCCCCATCTGCTCGAGCAGCGCCAGCAGGGTGCCGATGTCCTTGAGCTGGGGAAGGTTGGTGAAGGTCACCGGCTCGGCGGTGAGCAGGGCCGCGCACAGGATCGGGAGCGCGGCGTTCTTCGCACCGGAGATGGCGATCTCGCCGGAAAGCCGGCGGCCGCCCTGAATCAGGAGCTTGTCCATTCTCGCCTCACATGCCCAGTTCGCCGCGGCCTTCTTCCCACTGCTCGGGGGTGAAGGTCTGCAGTTGGAGGGCATGGATCTCGTTGCCCATCAGCTTGCCCAGGGTGGCGTACACCGTCTGGTGCTGGCGCACCCGCGACTTGCCCGCGAACGCGGCGCTGACCACGACGCCGGTGAAGTGCACCCCGTCGGCGCCGTGGATTTCGACGAACTCGCAGGGCATGCCCTGCTCGATCAGACGCTTGACTTCGCTTGCTTCGAACATGTTGATCCTCAGGCGCGCAGCTTGTAGCCCCGGGCGAGCATCGCCAGGGTCAGAGCCGAGAGCAGCAGCAGACAGGCGGCGACGACGGCGAACGACAACCAGGGCGAGGTGTCGGACTGGCCGAAGAAGCCGTAACGGAAACCGTCGATCATGAAGAAGAACGGGTTGAAATGCGAGACCTGCTGCCACACCTCGGGCAGCGAGTGGATCGAGTAGAACACCCCGGAGAGCATCGTCAGCGGCATGATCAGGAAGTTCTGGAAGGCGGCGAGCTGATCGAACTTGTCGGCCCAGATCCCGGCGACCACGCCGAGCGTGCCGAGGATCGCGCCGCCGAGCACGGCGAAGCCGAGCACCCACAGCGGATGCGCCATCGGCAGCTCGACGAAGGGCAGCGCCACCAGCCACACGCCGAGGCCGACCAGCAGCCCGCGCAGCACGGCCGCGATGACGTAGGCGGCGAAGAACTCGCGGTAGGACAGCGGCGGCAGCAGCACGAAGATGATGTTGCCGGTGATCTTGCTCTGGATCAACGAGGACGAGCTGTTGGCGAAGGCGTTCTGCAGCACCGACATCATGATCAGGCCGGGCACGAGGAAGCTGGTGTAGCCGATGTCGCCGTACACCGTGACGTGGCGGTCGAGCACATGCGAGAAGATCAGCATGAACAGCACCGCGTTGAGCACCGGCGCCAGCACGGTCTGGAAGCCGACCTTCTGGAAGCGCAGCACCTCCTTGCGCAGCAGGGTCAGGAAGCCGACCAGGGGCGTTTCGCGGATTGCGGGGTCATGCACGATTGATCACCTCCAGGAACACACGCTCGAGATCCGGCTCACCGATCTCGAGTCCGGTCACGCCCGCCTCGGCGGCGCGCAGGCGGGCGAGCAGCGGCTCGACGTCGTCGAAACCGCCGAAGTCGAACTCCACCCGCTCGTCGTTGGTCAGGGTACCGCCGAGCGCCACCGCGACCTCGGGCCGCTCGACGCGCACCTTGAGGCTGTGGGAGGCGAAGCGGCGCAGCAGGTTGGCGGTGGTGTCGAGGGCGACGATGCGACCGCCCTTGAGCATCGCGATGCGCCCGCACAGCTCCTGCGCCTCCTCGAGATAGTGGGTGGTCAGCACGATCGTGTGGCCGTCGGTGTTCAACTTGCGCACGAAGTGCCACAGCCCCTGGCGCAGCTCGACGTCGACCCCGGCGGTCGGCTCGTCGAGCACGATCACCGGCGGACGATGGACCAGGGCCTGGGCGACCAGCACGCGGCGCTTCATGCCG
Source organism: Thauera phenolivorans (assembly GCF_001696715.1). Taxonomy (GTDB): domain Bacteria; phylum Pseudomonadota; class Gammaproteobacteria; order Burkholderiales; family Rhodocyclaceae; genus Thauera; species Thauera phenolivorans. Next base: position 400,051 of record NZ_MBFM01000004.1, read on the forward strand.
CCGGACAGCGCACGCATGTTCTGGTTCGCCTTCGCGGTGAGGTTCAGCCCCTCGAGGATCTCGTCGATCCAGGCGTCGTTGCGGCGGATGCCGAAGTAGCCCGACTGGATGCGCAGCAGCTCGCGCACGCTGAAGAAGGGATCGAAGACGAGTTCCTGCGGCACCACGCCGAGATTCCGGCGCGCATTGCGATAGTCGGTGACGACATCGTGCCCCATCACCTCGAGGGTGCCCGCGTCGGGACGAACCAGGCCCGACAGCGAGGAAATCAGCGTCGTCTTGCCGGCGCCGTTGGGGCCGAGCAGGCCGAAGAACTCGCCGCGCCGGACCTCGAGATCGACGTGATCGAGCGCCTGCAGGCTGCCGTAGCGCTTGCACACGCCGCTGATGCGGATCGCAACCTCGCTCATCGCGCCTCCTCCCCGGCGGCGGCCAGCAGGCCATCGACGCCGTACAGGTCCGCCAGGCTCTGCAGCCCGTCGGGCAGCGCACGGATTTCCAGGCGGTGGCCGGCCCGGCGCGCCGCCCGCTGCCAGTCGAGCAGCATCGCGACGACGACCGAGTCGGCCTCGACCAGGGCCGACAGGTCGATCGAGACATCGCCGGCGGCGAGCCGGCGGCGGCCTTCCTCGAGCACCGGCTCGACGCGCCCGAGGATGGTCAGCGCACCCTCGGGACGGAAGACCTCGGCGATCGGCGCGCTCACGACTGCGCCTGCTCGGCTTCGAGCGAGCGGTTCTTGCTCTCGAGCGAGCGGATCAGACCATCCACGCCGCCGGCGCGGACTTCCTCGGCGAAGCTGCTGCGGTAATTGGTGACCAGGCTGACGCCGGCGACGATGACATCGAACACCTTCCAGCTGTCGTCGGCCTTCTTCTCCAGCATGTAGTCGATGCCGATCGGTTGGCCGCCGGGCTGGCGCACCTCCGTACGCACCTGCACGCGGGTCTCGTCGGCGGCCATCCGGAACGGGCGGAAGTCGATCGTCTGATCGCGATACTGGGTCAGCGCGTTCGAATAGGTGCGCACGAGCAGGGTGCGGAAGGCCTCGGTGAGGCGCGCCTGCTGCTCGGGCGTGGCGCTGCGCCAGTCGCGACCGACCGCGAGCATGGTCATGCGGCGGAAGTCGAAGTGCGGCAGCACCTTGTCGTTGACCAGCCCGAGCACGCGCGCGGTGTCGCCGGACTGGATCGCCTTGTCGGCGCGCACGATCTCGAGCACCTCGTTGGTGACGTTGCGCACCAGCACGTCGGGCGTCGGCGCGGCCGCTGCGGACACGCCGGTGGCGAAGAAGAAGCAGAACAGCATCAACAGTCGTTTCATGGCTTTGACGAACTCCTCATGTTGGTGGGCGGCGCGGCCGCGAGCGACGGCGCCGGCCGGTTTCAGTTCGCGGGCGAGGTCTCGTCCTCGAACCCGTCGTCGAAATCTTCGTACACCCGGGTGGTCTCGCCGTCGGAAACCTTGTAACGGCGTTGTTCGAGATAGAAGTCGCGGGCATAGCCGTAGGCATCGAGCGTGCCCTCTTCCAGCGTCTTCTCGACGCCGAGGGCGCGCGCCCGGGCGTCTACCACGCGGGTGGCGGTCAGGCTGTTGCGGGTGCGGACCTCATCGACCGCATCGAGCGGGTCGCCGGCGAAATCCACCGGCAGCGCAAGCGTGTCGCGCACCGTGCTCGGACCAAGCAACGGCACCACGAAGTACGGCCCCTCGCCCACGCCCCAGGCGCCGAGGGTCTGGCCGAAGTCCTCGTCGTGCTTGGGCAGCCCCATGTCGCTGGCGATGTCGATCAGGCCGGCCAGCCCGAGCGTGGAGTTGAACACGAAGCGCATGGCATCGGTCCACGCGTCGGTGAACTTGCCCTGCAGCAGGTTGTTGACCGAGATCCACGGATCGCGCAGGTTGCTGAAGAAGTTGCCCGCGGCGGTGCGTGCCGGCGATGGCAGCACGGTCCGGTAGACTTCGGCCGCGGGCTTGAGCACCGCACGGTCGACCCGGTCGTTGATGGTGAACATCGCGCGGTTGTAACCCTCGAGGGGGTCATCGGGATTGTTCCGCGTGGCCGCGCAGCCGCCCAGCAGCGCCGCCGAGAGCACCACTGCCGCTGCCACACGAAACGACCTGCGGCCGGAGCTGGACCCTGCCTTCTCCCCTGTCTTCATCCGCGTGCTCATTGCGCGGGCGTCTCGCTGGCGCGGTCGAACAGGAACTGGCCGATCAGCTTTTCGAGCACCACCGCCGACTGGCTCAGCATCACGCGATCGCCGTCGCGCAGCATCTCGATGTCGCCACCGGCGTCGAGACCGATGTACTGCTCGCCGAGGAGGCCGGAGGTCAGTATCGCCGCCGACGTGTCGCTCGGGAATTCGTAGCGCGAATCGATCTCGATGCCGACCACCGCCCGGTAGCTCCCGGCGTCGAAGTCGATCGAGGAGACACGACCGACGAGCACCCCGGCGCTCTTGACCGGCGCACGCACCTTAAGCCCGCCGATGTTGTCGAATTGGGCGGTGACCACATAGGTGGGCGCCTTGTTGAACACCGAGAAATTCCCCACCTTCATGGCGAGGAAGGTCAGCGCGGCGAAGCCGATCGCGACGAAGATGCCGACCCACAGGTCGAGCGCAGTACGGTTCATCATTGACCCCGGAACATGAAGGAGGTAAGCACGAAGTCCAGTGCGAGGATCGCGAGCGAGGAGGTGACGACGGTGCGGGTGATCGCGCGCGATACGCCTTCCGCGGTGGGCTGGCAGTCGTAGCCCTCGAACACCGCGATCAGCGACACCGCGGTGCCGAAGACCACCGACTTGATCACTCCGTTCAGCACGTCGGTGCGGAAATCCACCGCTGCCTGCATCTGCGACCAGAAGGCGCCGTCGTCGACGCCGATCACCGGCACCGCGATCAGCCAGCCACCGAAGATGCCCATCGTGGAGAACATCGCCGCCAGCAGCGGCATCGAGATGACGCCACCCCAGAAGCGCGGCGCGACCACGCGGGCGAGCGGATTGACCGCCATCATGTCCATCGCCTTGAGCTGCTCGGTGGCCTTCATCAGGCCGATCTCGGCGGTCACCGCCGAGCCTGCGCGGCTGGCGAACAGCAGACCCGCCACCACGGGGCCGAGTTCGCGCAGCAGCGACAGCGCCACCATCACCCCGACCGCCTCCGAAGAGCCGTAGCGCTGCAGGATGTCGTAGCCCTGCAGGCCGAGCACGAGGCCGACGAACAGGCCGGAGACGACGATGATCAGCAGCGACAGTACGCCGCTGAAGTAGATCTCGCGGATCGTCAGATGCACCCGCCGCAGCGACTGCCCGGAATGCATCAGCACCGCGACCAGGAAGCGGGTGGCGAAGCCGAGGCGCCAGATGCCGTCGATGGTCATCGCGCCGACGGTGCGCAACGCGGAAAGCAGGCCGTTCATTGCGCCTCTCCTGCCAGCAGCGCCTCGATCGGCGTGGCCGGGTAATGGAAGGGCACCGGGCCGTCGGCCTCGGCGTTGACGAACTGGTGCACGAAGGGATCGGTCGAGGCCCGGATCTCGTCCGGCGTACCGCGGGCGACGATGCGCCCATTCGACACGAAGTAGATGTAGTCGACGATCTCCAGCGACTCGTGCACGTCGTGGGTCACCATCACCGAGCTCGCCCCGAGCGCATCGTTGAGCCGTCGGATGAGCTGGCCGACGATGCCGAGCGAGATCGGATCGAGGCCGGCGAAGGGCTCGTCGTACAGCACCAGCATCGGGTCGAGCGCCACCGCACGCGCCAGCGCAACCCGCCGCGCCATGCCGCCCGAGAGTTCCCCCGGCCGCATCGCCTGCGCGCCGCGCAGTCCGACCGCCTCGAGCTTCATGAGCACCAGATCGCGCACCAGCTCGGGCGGCAGCGCGCTGTGCTCGCGCAGCGGGAAGGCCACGTTCTCGAACACCGACATGTCGGTGAACAGGGCGCCGAACTGGAACAGCATGCCCATGCGGCGACGCATCGCGTACAGCTCGCGCTCGGACATGCGCCCGACGTCCCTGCCCGCGACCTCGACCGCCCCCGAGCCGGCCGTGAGCTGACCGCCGATCAGCCGCAGCAGCGTGGTCTTGCCACAGCCGCTGCCGCCCATGATCGCCACCAGCTGCCCACGATGCACCGTCAGGTCGATACCCGACAGCACGACGCGCTCGCCATAGGCGAAATGCACGTCGCGCAGCGAAACCAGGGGCTTGTCGGAGGGCGGAGTCATCTAGAAGGGGCTGCCGTCGTTTCAGAACCCGACATTCTAGCAGAGCGGCCGCCCCCGGGCGGGCGTGTGTTGCGTCGCAACAACGCCGCCCGGCATGCCGCAACGCTCCGTCCCGGCCACCCGGACGCGCCGCGCCTTGATATACAATCGGCAGTCCGGGCACGCCCCCGGTTCCCGCCACGGGAGGCCTGCGATGGCGCGCATGCGCTGCCGGCAATCCCTCCACAGCAGCCGAAGGAATCCGTCCCCATGCCAGCCTCATCCGACAGCCGCGTCGTCCAGCTCGCCCGCAAGGTCCTGCGCATCGAAGCCGAGGCCGTGGAAGCGCTGGCCGAACGCCTGGGCGCCGAGTTCGACCGCGCGGTCGCGTTGATCCTCGCCCGCCGCGGCCGGGTCATCGTCACCGGGGTCGGCAAGTCGGGCCACATCGCGCGCAAGCTCGCGGCGACGCTGGCGAGTACCGGCACCCCCGCCTATTTCGTGCACGCGGCCGAGGCGGCGCATGGCGACCTCGGCATGATCACGCCGGAAGACGTCGTGATCGCGCTCTCCAATTCCGGCAACAGCGAGGAGGTGCTGACCATCGTGCCGATGGTCAAGCGTCAGGGCGCGCGCCTGATCGCCATGACTGGCCGCCCCGAATCGCCGCTCGCCACCGAGGCCGACGTCCACCTCGACGCCGCGGTCTCCGAGGAAGCCTGCCCGCTCAACCTTGCGCCCACCGCCAGTACCACCGCCGCGCTCGCCCTCGGCGACGCGCTCGCGGTCGCCCTGCTCGACGCGCGCGGCTTCGGCGCCGAGGATTTCGCCCGTTCGCACCCGGGCGGCTCGCTCGGCCGCCGTCTGCTCACCCGCGTCGCCGACGTCATGCGTCCGGCCGACGCCGTGCCGGCGGTCGCGGAGGACGCCCCGCTCACACGCGCGCTGCTCGCGATGACTTCGGGCGGCATGGGCATGACCGCGATCACCGACCCCGCCGGCGCGCCGATCGGCATCTTCACCGACGGCGACCTGCGGCGCGCGCTGGAAAAAGGCTGCGACGTGCGCAGCGTCCGGCTCTCCGAGGTGATGACGCGCAACCCGCGCACGATCGGGCCGGACGCCCTCGCCGCCGAGGCGGCGGAGGCGATGGAGCGCCTGCGGGTGTCCCAGCTGATCGTGGTCGACGCCGCCGGCCGACTCGCCGGCGCGCTGACGACCCATGACCTGATGCTCGCCAAAGTCATCTGATGCTCGCGCGCCGCCAGCGCCGCGCCTGCCACTGAGCCCCCCATGCAGGCCAGCTACCGCCTCTACCCGGCCATCGCCCTCGCCCTCATCGCGGGCGGATCGATCCTGCTCGAGCAGTCGACCCGCGTCGACGATTCCGCCGGAGAGGCGGTGCGCAGCGGCGCACCGGATTTCGTCGCCGAGCGCACTCGCATCGTCGGCTTCGGCGTGGACGGCGCGGAGCGCTACGAACTGCTCGCCGAAACGATCGTGCACTTTCCCGCCGACGACACCATCCGCCTGCACCAGCCGCGCCTGCTGCTGCGCGCGATCGGCAGCGAAACCCGGATCGTCGCCCAGGGAGCGGAGGTGTCGCCGGGCGGCGAGCAGGTCGACTTCGCCGGCGGGGTGCGGGTGGATCGTCGTATCGAGGGCGATCCGCGCCCGACGACGCTACGCTCCGAAACCCTGAGCGTCTGGCCCGAAAGCCACCGCGCGCGCAGCGACACCCCGGTGCAACTGACCCAGGGCGCCTCCACCGCGACCGCGCTCGGCCTGCGCGCCGACAACCTCTTCGGCACCCTCGAACTCATCGGCAACGTCGAGGTGCATATGCCCAGCCGCCAGCAGAACCCCTCATGAAAGCCAATCTCGCCCTAGCCGCCCTCCTCCTCACCCTCGTCGCCGTGCCCGCCGGCGCTCAAAGCGCCGACCGCAACCTGCCGGTCAATATCGAGGCCGACCGCCTGCAGGTCGACGACCGCACCAAGACCCAGGTGTTCGAGGGCGATGTCATCCTCACCCAGGGCAGCCTCGTGATCCGCGGCGACAAGCTGGTCGTGAGCCAGGACGCGGCCGGCTTCCAGAAGGGCGTCGCCACCTCTTCCGGCAAGGGCCTCGCCACCTTCCGCCAGAAGCGCGAAGGCAGCAATGAATACATCGAAGGCGAGGCCGAGCGCATCGAGTACGACAGCCGCACGGAGAAGGCGCGCCTGTTCAACCGCGCGCGCGTCACCAGCGGCGGCGACCAGGTCAGCGGCCACTTCATCGAATACGACGCGATCACCGAGCAATATCTGGTCACCAACGCACCGGGCAGCGCCCCTGGCAGTGCCGGCGGGCGGGTGCGCGCGGTGATCCAGCCCAAGAGCGACCAGCCCTGAACCCGGCGTGCCACCGGCACGCCGACCTTCGATTCACGACGAGGAGACCCGCATGAGCCAAGAAATGATCAATGTCGAAACCCACGGCCGCGTCGGCCTGATCACGATCAACCGGCCGAAGGCGATGAACGCGCTGAACGACCAGGTGATGGACGAGATCGGCGCCGCGCTCGATGCCTTCGAAGCCGACGAGAACATCGGCGCAATCGTCATCACCGGTTCGGAGAAGGCCTTCGCCGCCGGTGCCGACATCGGCGCGATGGCCAGCTTCTCGTACATGGACGCCTACAAGGGCGACTACATCAGCCGCAACTGGGAGCGCGTGAAGACCTGCCGCAAGCCGGTCATCGCCGCGGTGGCGGGCTTCGCGCTCGGCGGCGGCTGCGAGCTGGCGATGATGTGCGACTTCATCCTCGCCGCCGACAGCGCGAAGTTCGGCCAGCCCGAAGTCAAGCTCGGCATCCTGCCCGGCGCCGGCGGCACCCAGCGCCTGCCGCGCGCGGTGAGCAAGGCGAAGGCGATGGAGTTGTGTCTCACCGGACGCCTGATGGACGCGACCGAAGCCGAACGCGCCGGCCTGGTGTCGCGCGTGGTGCCGGCCGACAAGCTGATCGAGGAAGCGATCGCCACCGCCACCGTGATCGCCGGCTACTCGCTGCCGGTGGTGATGATGATCAAGGAGTCGGTCAATCGCGCCTTCGAGAGCAGCCTCAACGAGGGCCTGCTGTTCGAACGCCGGGTGTTCCACTCCTGCTTCGCGCTCAACGACCAGAAGGAAGGCATGGCCGCCTTCGTCGAGAAGCGCAAGGCTGCCTTCAAGCACGACTGAAGGCCGCGCTCGCATTCATCTAAGTTACTGATGGAAAGCAATTTAAACGGTGAACGGCGGGGCCGCCTGCCGCCTTGACTTCAGCTGCCTCCCACCTATAATTGCACCGTGCTGCAATGCAACACGCGCCGGCCGCCGGCGCGTGTTGCATTGCCCGCGAACATCAGCGACACCCCACACCAGGAGATGAGAATGAGCGCTTTCAACACCCCCGAGCAGTTCGCCGCCGCCAACAAGGCCAACGTCGAAACCATGCTGAACCTCGCCAACGCCGCGTTCGCGAACGTGGAGCGCCTGGCCGCCCTGAACCTGAACACCGCGCGCTCGGTGCTGGAAGACAGCATCGCCAACGCCAAGGCCCTGCTCGCGGTGAAGGACGTGCAGGGTCTCGTGAGCCTGCAGGCCTCGCTGGCCCAGCCCCTGATCGAAAAGGCCGCCGCCTACAACCGCAGCATCTACGAGATCGCCTCGCAGGGCCAGGAAGAGGTGTCGAAGCTGTTCGAAGGCCAGATCGCCGAGCTGAACAAGAACCTCGCCACTGCGCTCGATCAGGCCGCGAAGTCGGCGCCCGCGGGCTCGGACACCGCGGTTGCCGCGATGAAGTCGGCGATCGCCGCCGCCAACAGCGCCTATGACAGCGTCAGCAAGGCGGCAAAGCAGGTCGCCGAAATCGCCGAGGCGAACGTTGCCGCCGCCACCAGCGCCACCGCCAAGGCGGTCAGCGCCGGCACCAGGACCGGGGCGAAGAAAGGCGCCTGAGCGCTGCCCCAGGGCCGCGTCTGCGGCACGTACCCTGAAAAAATGCCCCGCCGTAGCGGGGCATTTTTTATCCGCCGTTCGCGTCCTCCGGCATGACCGTCGGCGCCTGGCCCTCATAGTGATGCGGGAACAGACGCCGCATCTCGCCCTCGATCCAGGCCTCGGCGCTGCTGTTCACGACATCGGCCTTTACGCCCCGGGTCTCGATCAGCGGCCCGATGCTGACCACGATCTCGCCCGGGCGCTTGATGAAGGCATTGCGTCGCCAGAACTCGCCGGCATTGTGGGCGACCGGCACCACCGGCACCCCGGCCTTGCGCGCCAGCCAGGCGCCACCCGGCTTGAAGCGGCGGGTCGCGCCGGGAGCGACCCGCGTGCCCTCCGGGAACACGACCACCCAGAGCCCTTCCTTCAGCCGCGCACGCCCCTGCTCGATCACCTGTGAGAGCGCATCCTTGCCGGCGTTGCGGTCGATCGCGATCCCCGGGATCATCCCGAGCGCCCAGCCGAAGAAGGGCACGCGCAGCAGTTCGCGCTTGAGCACGTAGCACAGCGGCGGAAAGATCACCTGCAGCGCGATCGTCTCCCACGCCGACTGATGCTTGGCCAGCACCACCGCCGGCCCGGGCGGGATGTTCTCCGCGCCGATGACGCGATAGCGGATGCCGAGCACGTGGCGAATCAGCCACATCGCCAACGGCACCCAACTGGTAATGAGGCGGTGGCGTGTCATCGGCGGCGCCCAGAAGATCAGCAGCGCGAGGACCGCATACGGCGGCGTGATGATCGCGAGCGCGATCGCGAACAGCAGGGAACGCAAAAGGATCACGGCTGGGCTCGGGCGGTGAGTTCGGCGACCACGGCTTCGAGGTCGGGATAGATCAGGGTGTCGGGCGGCAGTTCGGGATCCTCCCGGGTACGTTCGCCCTTGCCGGTGAGGACGAGGTAGGGTCTGGCACCGACCGCGACCGCTGCCTGCAGATCGCGCAGGCTGTCGCCCACCACCGGCACACCCGCGAGCTCGACGTTGAAGCGCTCGCTGATCTGGCGCAGCAGCCCGGGCTTGGGCTTGCGGCAGTCGCAGGTGGAATCGGCAGCGTGCGGACAGAAGAAGATCGCGTCGAGCCGCCCGCCCACCTGCGCGAGGCTCTTCACCATCTTCTCGTGGATCGCGTTCAGCGTATCCATGCCGAACAGGCCGCGGCCGACCCCCGACTGGTTGGAGGCGAGCACCACCCGCCAGCCCCACTGGTTGAGGCGGGCGATCGCCTCGAGCGAACCGGGGATCGGCTTCCACTCCTCCGGCGACTTGATGAACTGCTCGGAGTCCTGGTTGATGACTCCGTCACGGTCGAGGATGATGAACTTCATTGGCATCTTCCGCTCCTTCGCAGGGATGCGCGCGGGGCTGCGGCGTGCGCCGCCCCCCGCAGGCTCAGGCCGACAGGCGCGAGATGTCGGCCACCTCGTTCATCAGCCCGGCGAGCTGGGCGAGCAGCGCGAGCCGGTTCTGCCGCGTCAGCGGCTCCTCGGCCATCACCATGACGTCCTCGAAGAACCGGTCCACCTCCGCACGCAGGCCGGCCAGCACCCGCAGGGCCTCGGTGTAGTCCTCGTTGGCGACGTGCGAGCGCACCAGCGGCGCGACCTCGACCACCCGGTGGAACAGCGCCTTCTCGGCCGCTTCCTGCAGCAGGGCGACGTCGGGCTCGCCCGGCGCCGCCCCGGCCTTCTTCAGGATGTTGACGATGCGCTTGTTGGCTGCGGCCAGGGCCTCCGCCTCGGGCAGGGCGCGGAAGGCCTCGACCGCGGCGAGCTTGGCGGGCACGAGGTCGATGCGGGCGGGTTTCAGCGCCAGCACCGCGTCGATCACCGCGCCGTCGCGGCCGGTCCCGGTCTCGTCGCCTCGCAGCAGGTTGCGCAGACGCTCGAACATGAAATCCTGCAGTTGCGCGGCGAAGCCTTCGGCAGTGAGCAGGCCGGGCTTGAAGCCGGCCGCGGCCGTGTCGATCAGCTTCGGCAGCTCGAGTGGCAGCGGCGCCTCCATCAGGATGCGGAGCACGCCGAGCGCGGCGCGGCGCAGGGCGAAGGGGTCGCGGTCGCCGGTCGGCACCATGCCGATGCCGAAGAAGCCGACCAGAGCGTCGAGCTTGTCGGCGAGCGCCACCGCGGCGGCGACGTTGCCCGCGGGCAGCGCATCCCCGGCGAAGCGCGGCTGGTAGTGGGCCTGGATGGCGTCGGCCACCACCTGGCCTTCCCCGTCGGCGAGCGCGTAGTAGCGCCCCATGATGCCCTGCAGCTCGGGGAACTCGCCCACCATGTCGGTGACGAGGTCGGTCTTCGCCAGTAGCGCAGCGCGCTTGGACGCGGCGACGTCGGCGCCGAGCTGCGCGGCGATCGCTCCCGCGAGCGCCTCGAGGCGCTCGACGCGCTCGAGCTGGCTGCCGAGCTTGTTGTGATAGACCACCGGCGCCAGGCGGGCGAGACGGGTCTCGAGCTTGTACTTCTTGTCCTGCTCGAAGAAGAAGCGCGCATCCGACAGGCGCGGGCGCACCACGCGGGCGTTGCCGGTGATGATGTTCGCGGGATCGGCCACGCGCATGTTGGACACGATCAGGAAGCGGTTCAGCAGCCTGCCCTCGCCGTCGAACAGCGGGAAGTACTTCTGGTTGGCGCGCATCGTCAGGATCAGGCATTCCTGCGGCACGTCGAGGAATTCGGGCTCGAACTCGCCGACGTAGACCGTCGGGTGCTCGACCAGGGCCGCCACTTCGTCGAGCAGATCGGCGTACTCGCCGAGCAGCGCGCCCTGCTTCGCGGCTTCCGCCAGCAGCTGGCGCTCGATATCGTCACGACGGTCGGGAAAGCTGGGGATCACCTTGCCTTCGGCGAGCAGCGTGGGCTCGTAGGCGTCGGCGGTGGCGATCTCGATCTCGCCGCGGCTCATGAAGCGGTGGCCGCGGGTGACGCGGTCCGAATCCAGGTCCAGCACGCGCCCCGGCACCACGTCGGCGCCGTGGAGCATCGTGAGCTTATGCACCGGCCTCACGAAAGTCGCCTCGCCATCGCCCCAGCGCATCACCTTCGGGATCGGCAGCGCCTTCACCGCGTCCTGCACGATGTCGGCGAGCACCTCGGCGAGCTTCGCCCCCGGCACGACCGCGGTGTGGAAGAGCGCCTCGGCCTTGCCGTCCATGCGGCGCTCGAAGGCGGCTACCGCCTCGGGGGCGATGCCCTTCGCCGTCATCTTCTTCTGCAGCGCGGGCGTCGGCCTGCCTTCGGCGTCGAGCGCGACCGACACCGGCATCAGCTTTTCGGTGACTTCCTTCGCCGCACCCTCGGCGGCGACCTTCGCCACCGTCACCGCCAGCCGGCGCGGGCTCGCATAGGTCCGGAAGGCCGCGTCGGCGGGCGCCAGGCCCCTGGCCTTGAGGCCGTCGACGATCTTCGTGGCAAAAGTCTCGCCCAGGCGCGGCAGCGCCTTCGGCGGCAGTTCTTCGGTAAGCAGCTCGACGAGCAGGGTGCGGGCCGTCATCACGCGGCCTCCTTGTCGGTTTGCGGCAGCATCGGGAAGCCGAGCGCCTCGCGGGATTCGAAGTACGCCTGGGCGACCGCACGCGACAGGTTGCGGATGCGCCCGATGTAGGCGGCACGCTCGGTCACCGAGATCGCACCACGCGCATCGAGCATGTTGAAGGTGTGACCGGCCTTGAGCACCATCTCGTAGGCGGGCAGCGCCAGCCCTGCCTCCATCAGGCGCTTCGCCTCGGCCTCGTAGTTGCCAAACAGCGAGAAGAGGAAGTCGACGTTGGCATGCTCGAAGTTGTACTTCGACTGCTCGACCTCGTTCTGGTGATAGACGTCGCCGTAGCTCACCGGCGTGCCGTCCGGGCGCAGCGCCCACACCAGGTCGTACACGTTCTCCACGCCCTGCAGGTACATCGCGAGGCGTTCGAGACCGTAGGTGATCTCGCCCAGCACCGGCTTGCAGTCGAGTCCGCCGACTTGCTGGAAGTAGGTGAACTGGGTCACCTCCATGCCGTCGAGCCAGACCTCCCAGCCCAGGCCCCAAGCGCCGAGCGTCGGGTTCTCCCAGTCGTCCTCGACGAAGCGGATGTCATGAACCCTGGGGTCGATCCCGAGCGCGCGCAGCGAATCGAGGTAGAGCTCCTGGATCTCGAGCGGCGAGGGCTTGAGCACCACCTGGAACTGATAGTAGTGCTGCAGCCGGTTCGGGTTCTCGCCGTAGCGGCCGTCCTTCGGACGGCGCGAGGGCTGCACGTAGGCGGCATTCCACGGCTCCGGGCCGATCGCGCGCAGGAAGGTGGCGGTGTGGCTGGTACCGGCGCCGACCTCGAGGTCGTAGGGCTGCAGCAGCACGCAGCCGCGGTCGCCCCAGAACTGCTGGAGCGTGAGGATGACTTGCTGGAATGTGGGCTTGTGCAGGGACATGATCTCGGATGGCCTCCTGGCCGCGCTGCGAACGCAAAGGAGGGATTTTAACGGGCTTCGACGCCGCGCGGGCGGCCGCTGCGGCTGCGCAGCATGACGAAGGCGAGGATCGCACCGGCCAGCGCGAGCGCCGGACGATCGCCCCAGCGCGCAAACGGCGTCATGCCCTGGTAACCGCGCACCTCGGCATGTAGCACGCCCTGCTCGAACTCGGGCAGTACGCCGCTCACGCTGCCGTCGGGCTGAACCACCGCGGTCATGCCGGTGTTGGTCGAGCGCAGCATCGGCCGCCCGGTCTCGATCGCGCGCACGCGGGCGATCTGCAGATGCTGGGGCTGGGCCAGCGAGTCGCCGTACCAGGCGAGGTTCGAGAGGTTCAGCATCATCGTCGCCTGCGGCAGGCTGCGGATGATCTCGGCACCGAACAGGTCCTCGTAGCAGATGTTGAGCGCGATGCGCTGGCCGCCGAGTTCCATCGGCGGCTGGTCGGGCGCGCCACGGGTCTGGTCCGCCATCGGGATGTCGACCAGGCCGTAGAACCAGCCGAACAGCGGCGGCGAGTATTCGCCGAAGGGCACGAGGTGGTGCTTGGCGTAGAACTGGGTCGCGGAGCGGCCGACACTGAGCGCCGAGTTGTAGATGCGGTCCTGCTCGTCGCGGTGGAAGATGCCGAACACGAGGTCGCCGCCATTGTCGGCGGCGAGACCGCCGAGCGCATCGAGGTAGCCCTCGGGCAGATTGTCGGCGAGGGTCGGCAGGGTCGATTCGGGCAGCACCAGCAGCTCGGCGGCGGCGCCGCGCACCAGCTCGGCATTGGTGCGCAGCAGCGCGAGGAACTGCTCGGGCTGCCACTTGAGGCCCTGTTCGATGTTGGTCTGGATCAGCGCCACCGACAGCGGGGCGCCCACCGGGCTGGTCCAGTGCGTGCCCTGGAAGCCGGCGCCGGCCGCGAGCAGCGCAAGGGCGCTGCCGGCCGCGGGGATCGCGGCGCGCGGCCGGCTCCAGGTGGCGAAGGCGAGCAGCCCGGCGACCATTGCCACGAGCCCGCCGACGCCGTACACCCCGATCAGCGGCAGATAGCCGGCGAGCGGGCTGGGCGGCGTCTGCGAATAACCGATCGCGAGCCAGGGGAAGCCGGTGAACACCACGCCGCGCAGCCACTCGGCGAGCACCCACAGGCCGGCGAAGAGGGCCGCCCGCGCGACCGCGCCCTGCGGCCGCAAGCGCACGAAGACAGCGCCCGCGAGTGCCGGATAGAGCGCGAGGTAGGCGCAGAACAGCCCGATCGCCAGCGCCGCGAGCGGCGCCGCCATGCCGCCATAGTGGTTGAGGGCGACGTAGAGCCAGGACACGCCGCCGACGAAGCTGCCGAAGCCCCAGCCGAAGCCGAGCGCCAGACCCTCGCGCGTGCGGCGGGCGCGGCCGAGCAGCCAGGCGAGCAGCGCCAGGCTGAGGAAGGCGAGCGGGAACAACCCGAAGGGGGCGAAGGACAGGACGCTTGCCCCGCCCGCGAGGAGCGCGATCACCCAGGCCGCCATGCTCAGGCCGCGTCCGCTTCGGGCGGCGGCAGGAGATCGACCCGCACCACGTATACCCGGCGACGGTCGGCGCGCAGCACCTGCAGTCGCAGGCCATCGACCTCGATGCTCTCGCCGCGCCGCGGCAGTCGCCCGAAGTGATTGATCAGCAGCCCGCCGAGGGTTTCCGCCCCCTCGCCGTCGATCGCGGTGCCGAAGGCCTCGTTGAGATCCTCGATCTCGGTCGTGCCCCGCACCCGGTAGCGGCCCGAGGCGTCGAGGCGGATGTTGTCGCTGACCTCGTCGAAGTCGTATTCGTCCTCGATGTCGCCGACGATCTGCTCGAGCACGTCCTCGATCGTCACCAGTCCGGCGACGCCGCCGTATTCATCGACCACGATCGCCATGTGATTGTGGCTGACGCGGAACTCGCGCAGCAGCACGTTGAGCCGCTTCGACTCGGGCACGAACACCGCGGGGCGCAGCATCCGCCGCATGTCGAAGGGCTCGCCGGCGAAGTGGCGAAGCAAGTCCTTCGCCAGCAGGATGCCGAGCACGTCGTCCTTGCCCTCCCCGATCACCGGGAAGCGCGAATGCGCGGTGGCGACGACGAAGGCGGCCACCTTCTCGATCGGGGCGTCGACATGCAGCACGTCCATCTGCGAGCGTGGCACCATGACCTCGCCGACCTGCATGTCCGAGACCTGCAGCGCGCCCTCCAGCATCGCCAGCACGTCGGCATCGACGAGGTTGCGCTCGTGGGCCGAATGCAGCAGTTCGAGGAGCTGTTCGCGGTCCTCCGGCTCGCGCGAGAACAGCGCGGAGAGCCGCTCGAACAGGGAAGTTCGGGGTGAAGGCGTTTCCATCTCGGTCTCAGGCGTAGGGGTCGGCGTACCCCAGGCCGTGCAGGATCTCCGTCTCGAGGCTTTCCATGCGCCCGGCATCGACCTCGGTTTCGTGCTCGTAGCCTTGCAGGTGCAGCATGCCGTGCACCACCAGGTGGGCGAAGTGGGCGTCGGGCGTCTTGCCCTGCTCGAGCGCCTCGCGGATCACCACCGGCACGCACAGCACGAGGTCGCCGCTCAGGCAGGGCGTCTCGTTACCGCCCGCCGGCATCGCCTCGCCCTCGTCGTAGGCGAAGCTCAGCACGTTGGTGGCATAGTCCTTGCCGCGATACTGGCGGTTCAGCATGCGCCCCTCGGCCTCGCCGACCAGGCGCACGGTGACTTCGGCATCCTCGCGGAGCGCGGCGCGGGCCCAGCGCCGGATCTGGTTCTTGCGCGGCGCGTTGGCCTTGTCCTCGCCCTCGAGCGCACGCTGCACGCTGAGCGTCAGGTCCGGCGGCGCCTCGCGCACCGGCGGCGCGATCTCGTCGAACGCCTCGGTGTCCCCGGCGGAGTCCACCAGCGCGGACGACATCGCCTCCGGATGCACCTCGACGCGCACGCTGAGCAGGTTGCACGCCCCGGGTTGCAGGCTGATGACGGGCAGATCGCTGTCGTGCACCGAGTCGGCCTCGATCTCGAGGTCGCCCCAAGCGCCCGGGCTGAGGTCGAGCAGCAGCCGGCGGCCGTCGTCGTAGTCGATCTCCAGCCGCACCGCCCTTACCCGGGTGCGCTTGCCATCGTCGTCGATCGCGACGATCTTCGGCGCGTCAGTACTTTTCGCCATCGCTTCCTTCCCCTTGCCGGCCGGCGCCTGCCTGTTCACTCTTCCTCTCCGCCTGCGCGCGCGCCTCGCGGGCGCTCTGCTCGTCATACGCCTCGACGATGCGGGCCACCAGAGGATGACGCACGACGTCGTCCTTGGTGAATTCGGTGAACGCGATGCCGCGCACCTTCGCCAGCACGGTGCGCGCCTCACCGAGGCCGCTGCGCTGGCCGCGAGCGAGGTCGACCTGGGTGAGGTCGCCGGTGACCACCGCCTTGGCGCCGAAGCCGATGCGGGTGAGGAACATCTTCATCTGCTCGGGCGTCGTGTTCTGCGCCTCGTCGAGGATGATGAAGGCGTTGTTGAGCGTGCGCCCGCGCATGAAGGCGAGCGGCGCGATCTCGATGCTGCCGCGCTCGAAGAGCTTGCCGACGCGGTCGAAGCCCATGAGGTCGTAGAGCGCGTCGTACAGCGGGCGCAGGTAGGGGTCGACCTTCTGCGCCAGGTCGCCGGGCAGGAAGCCGAGCCGCTCGCCCGCCTCGACCGCAGGGCGGGTGAGGATGATCCGCTCGACGAGGTCGCGCTCGAAGGCGTCGACCGCACTCGCCACCGCGAGGTAGGTCTTGCCGGTGCCGGCCGGGCCGATGCCGAAGGTGATGTCGAAGTCCTGGATGTTGCGCAGGTAGTCCACCTGGCGCGGGGTGCGGCCGTGGAGCTCGGTGCGCCGGGTGAGCAGCGCGGGCGCCTCGGCGGCCAGCTCGCCGCCCCGGCTGGCGACCTCGACCAGACCGAGCTGGACGTCGTCGCGCGACAGCGGATTCTGGGCGCGCTCGTAGAAATGCTTGAGCGCCATCTCGCCGCGCAGCACCTGGGTCGGATGACCCTGCAGGGTGAATTGCTCGCCGCGGCGCGCGATCGCGATGTCGAAGGCGTTCTCGATCTGGCGCAGGTTCTCGTCGAGCACGCCGCACAGGTTGGCGAGCCGGGCGTTGTCCACCGGCTCGAAGAAGACTTCCAGGGTTTTTGCCATCAGGGTTCCCGGGTCAGGATCTCGCCACGCAGGCTGTGCGGCAGGGCGGCGGTGATCCGCACATCGATGAACTGGCCGACCAGACGTGCACGATTGGGAGAGGCCGCGGGGAAGTTGACCACGCGGTTGTTGTCGGTACGGCCCATCATCTCGACCTCGGGATTCTTCTTCGCCGCGCCCTCCACCAGGATGCGCTGCACCGAGCCGACCATGGCCTCGCTCGCCGCCTGATACTGCTCGTCGATGCGCTTCTGCAGGCGCGCGAGCCAGGCGAGCTTGGTCTCCTGCGCCACCGCGTCGGCGAGGTCGGCCGCCGGCGTGCCGGGGCGCGAGCTATAGACGAAGCTGAAGGAGCCGTCGAAGCCGATCTCGTCGATCAGCTTCATCGTCTTCTCGAAGTCCTCTTCGGTCTCGCCCGGGAAGCCGACGATGAAGTCCGAGGTGAGCGAGAGGTCGGGCCGCGCCGCACGCAGCTTGCGCACGATCGACTTGAACTCGAGCACCGAGTAGCCGCGCTTCATCGCCGCCAACACCCGATCCGAACCCGATTGCACCGGCAGATGCAGCTGCGACACCAGCTTGGGGAGCTTCGCGTAGGCGTCGATCAGGCGCTGGGTCATCTCGCGCGGATGCGAGGTGGTGTAGCGGATGCGCTCGATTCCGGGAATCTCGGCGACGCATTCGAGCAGGAAGGCGAAATCCCCCTCCTCGCCGCCCTCGCGGGTCAGTTCGCCGCGCCAGGCGTTGACGTTCTGTCCGAGCAGGGTCACTTCCTTCACGCCCTGCGCCGCGAGGCCCGCGACCTCGGCAAGGACGTCCTCGAGCGGCCGCGAGACCTCCTCGCCGCGGGTGTAGGGCACGACGCAGAAGGTGCAGTACTTGGAGCAGCCCTCCATGATCGACACGAAGGCGCTTGCACCCTCGACGCGCGCCGGCGGCATCGCATCGAACTTCTCGATTTCGGGGAAGGAGATGTCCACCTGCGAGCGCCCGGTCTGCTTGCGCGCCGCGATCAGGCTCGGCAGGCGATGCAGCGTCTGCGGTCCGAACACCACGTCCACGAAGGGCGCGCGCTTGACGATGGCCTCGCCCTCCTGGCTGGCGACGCAGCCGCCCACGCCGATGATCAGGCCCGGCTTCTGCTGCTTGAGCAGCCGGACCCGGCCGAGGTCGTGGAACACCCGCTCCTGCGCCTTCTCGCGCACCGAGCAGGTGTTGAACAGGATCACGTCGGCCTCTTCCGGGTTGTCGGTCTTGACCAGTTCTTCGTCTGCACCGAGCACGTCCGCCATCTTCTCGGAGTCGTACTCGTTCATCTGGCACCCGAAGGTGCGGATGTAGAGCTTTTTCATCAGGGGGTTCCGGGCAGTGCCAGAGAGGTTACCGCTTGGGTTCGGGGGCCGCGATTTCGTCCGGGGTCAGAATCCACGCCCGGTGCAGCTGGCCGTTGGCATCGACCAGCACGCGCATGCGGTACTCGCCGCGCAGATGGCTCGGCAGCACGATGCGGTTGTTCTCGTCGCGGACCTGCGCGCCGGGGCTGAGACGAATCGGATCGCCGCCGAGGTAGGCGGCCCCGCCGACGAAGCTCACCCTGGCCTTCCTGGCCGCATCCGGAATCGGCCGCGGCGAAGCCGCCTCCGCATCGGCAACGCCGAATGCGACAAGCCCGGCGGCGAGGATCGCCGCGACGAAAGAGGAAGGTAGGCGCAAGATCAGGCCGGCGACGCCGGAAATCGACATGAAGGGACTGCGGATGATCTTCGATCGCCCCTTTAATGTCAATGCAAAGTCCTTATAAATCAAGGATTCCTTCGGCAAGACGGGCGAGCGAGCGGATCGCGCTCGCCGAAGGGACTTGACCCGCCTGAAAAGTCCCGAATAGAATCTCGGGCTCGGCGGTGATGTAGCTCAGACGGTTAGAGCGATGGATTCATAACCCATAGGTCGGCGGTTCGATTCCGCCCATCACCACCAAAGTACTCGAGGGGCTGCAGCGATGCGGCCCCTTTTCATTTTCAGCCGGTCCATCACCGTGCCGGCAGCAAGCCCGAAGTCACGCTCGAGCCAGCTCAGCCCCTCGCGCACTCGCCAGCACGCGATGCGCCAGCGCATGACCGCTGAGCCAGGCGCCCTCGACCCGACCGCCATTGAGCCAGTCGCCGCATAGCCCGAGACCGGCCGCCGAATGCCACACGTAGCCGCCCTCCACCGCCGACTCGGTGATCGCGTAACGCCACCGGTGGGCCGACCACGCCAGCGGCGCGGCGCCGCCGAGCGCGCAGAATTCAGCGATCAGCGCCGCGGCGACGTGGTCGGGGCCGTCCTCGGTGTGGGCCTCGCTCCACTCCGCACTCGCGTGCAGCGTCCAGGTCTCCTGCCCCGTGCGCCCGGGCTTGCTGGTGTCCCGTGCGATCCAGCGCAGCGCGCCGTGATTGACGAAGGCGCCGTCGAAATCCAGCGCAAGCGGGGCCTCGAAACGTAGCATCAGCGCCCAGCAGGCCTGCATTCGCGCGGCCGTCGCGACCTCGGCCAGGCCCGGCAGGACGGGTTGCAGCAGGGGCAGGGCCTGTGGCGCAGGCACGGCGAGCAGCACGCCGTCGAAAGCCTCGGCCAGCAGACCCCGCTCCGCGGTGGCGAGCTCCCAGCCGTGTTCGTAACGGTGCAGGGCATTCACCGTGGTCTGAACCCGCAGGTTCAAGCCATCGGCGACAAGCCGCCCCGGCGCCGTCATGCGCGGGGTGCCGACGTAGCGCGCCTCGGCACCACCGCCGTCGCGCCGGCCATGGGCATCGAACACGGTCAGCCGCGGCTGCCAGCGCGCGGCCACCCCGGCAGTCTGCCAACGCTCGAGTTCGGCCAGGAACAGCGGATCGCGCGCGGTGAAATACTGCGCGCCGTGGTCGCAGGCCCAGCCGTCGCCGCGGCGCGTACTCATGCGGCCGGCTGGCCCCCGGCTCTTGTCGAAGACGGTGACCTGCACACCTGCATCGGTCAGCGCGCGGGCACAGCTCAGACCTGCAATCCCGGCGCCGACAATCGCGTAGTGGAGAGGAGTAGTCATGATGGCACCCGTGGCGGAGACTGACGAACGAGGGGCCGCGGCAGCGGCGAGGCAACAGCTGGAATATACGCTTTTTGTCGTGGACAAAATAGCATTGAGTAACTAGCATTGAGCTGCGCTAAACTGAATTTTGCGAAGAAAATAGGAAGCGCTCCCAATTTCGTCCTGGACATGAAAGAATTACCGCATCGCCCTCCCCGTCGCCGACAACTAAGCGTGATCGCCGGCGCCTTCATCCCGCTGCTCTATTGAAGCGGCGGCCCACGAGCGCGCCGAGGAGACACCCCACATGAACACCGGATCCCGCACCAGCGCCGCAGCGGCCCGCGCCGCCGCCGTCCCCGGCGGTCGACTGTCCCGCCTCGCCCGCCTCGGCTCGCTCGCCACCGGGGTCGCCGGCGGCATGCTCGCCGAAGGGGCGCGCCAGCTCGCCGCCGGCAAGCGGCCCAGGGTGAGCGAACTGGTGCTCACCCCGGCCAACGCCAGACGTGTCGCCGATCAGCTCGCGCAGCTGCGCGGTGCGGCGATGAAGGTCGGCCAGCTGATGTCGATGGACGCCGGCAATCTGCTACCGCCCGAGCTCGCGGAAATCCTCGCCCGCCTGCGCGAGGACGCGCGCACGATGCCGATGAGCCAGGTGGTGCAGGTACTCGAAACACACTGGGGCAAGGGCTGGGAACAAGGCTTCGAGCGCTTCTCCTTCACCCCCTGCGCGGCGGCCTCGATCGGACAGGTGCATCGCGCGCGAACCCACGACGGGCAGGAGCTGGCGATCAAGTTGCAGTACCCCGGCGTGCGCCGCAGCATCGACAGCGACGTGGACAACGTCGCCACCCTGCTGCGCGTCTCCGGCCTGCTGCCCAAGGAGCTGGACGTCGCCCCGTTGCTCGCCGAGGCCAAGCGCCAGCTCCACGAAGAGGCCGACTACCGGCGCGAAGCCGGGAACCTGCGTCGGTTCGGGAGCCTGCTCGCGGATGCCGACGATTTCGTCCTGCCGCAGCCGGTGGACGCACTCACGCGCAGCGACATCCTGGCGATGAGCTGGGTGGAGGGCGCTGCGGTGGAGTCGCTCGCCGACGCCGCCCAGCCGCTGCGCGACCACATCGCCAGCCTGCTGATCGGCCTGCTGTTCCGTGAGCTGTTCGAGTTCCGCCTGATCCAGACCGACCCCAACTTCGCCAACTACCGTTACGACACCGCCGGCGAACGTCTGGTGCTGCTCGACTTCGGCGCCAGCCGGCCGTATGCCGGCACCGTGGTCGAAGCCTACCGCCGCCTGATGGCCGGTACGATCCACGGCGATCGCGCGGCGATGAGCGCGGCCGCGCAGGAAATCGGCTATTTCCAGGACAACATCCATCCCCACCAGCGCGACGCGGTGATCGACCTCTTCGCCACCGCCTGCGAGCCGCTGCGCCACGCCGGCGCCTATGATTTCGGCGCCAGCGACCTCGCCGTACGCCTGCGCGATGCCGGATTAAAACTGAGCATGGAGCGCGACTTCTGGCACACGCCACCCGCCGACGCGCTCTTCCTGCACCGCAAGCTCGGCGGCCTGTACCTGCTCGCGGCGCGGCTCGGCGCGCGCGTCGACGTCGCCCGGCTGGCCGCACCCTGGCTGGTCTGACCAGATAGAGATCTGATGCTCGGTTGGCTGCTCGTCGTCGGTCATCATGCGACGGGTTGCCGCTTGCCGGAAGACTGCGGGAGCGCGCAACCCGCCCACTGCTGGCATACGCCCCAGGGTCGTCATTCGAGTGACCGCTGCCCCCCCCCGACGCGTCTCTGCGAACGGAGCGGCCTCGTTCAACCCGACAGGCGCAGCGTCTTGATCAGCAAGCCGTGCAGGCTGTCCACCGCCTTGTTGCCGCGTGACTCACGGCTTCGGTACACCGCAACCTCCATGGGGGCCAACGGCCCGAGCCCGTGCGTTGCACCCAGCACCTGCAGGTGCTCCGGCGCGCTGCACTGCGTCAACGCCGCGACCGCGAGCCCGCTCTCCACCGCCGCGATCTGGCCAGCCAGGCTGGAGCTGTTATAGACGACCTTGTAGCGCCGTCCCTGCTGCGCCAGAGACTGAATTGCGCCCCGTCGTGCAAGGCTGGCGTCTTCGTACACGGCAATCGGGAGCGGGTCACGCCGCCACAGTTCGAACTGTGACGCTCCCACCCACACCATCGGCTCGTGAAACAGCAGGGTGCCACGTCGGGCGTTGTCGCGGGAGACCAGCGCCAGATCGAGGTCGCCACAGGCCACCCGAGGAATCAGCGACGTGGACTGCTCGCAATTCAACTCGATTTCGACGCCGCTGTGTTTGGGTGCGAAGCGCTTGAGCACCGGGGTGAGGTACCTGCCCGCATAGTCGTCCGGCACTCCGAGACGTACTCGCCCGCTCAGCGCTTCACCGTGCAGGGCGGCTTGGGCCTCAGCCTGCAGATCCAGCATGCGCCGCGCGTAGCCCAGCAGCGTCTGGCCATCGGGTGTGAGTTGAAGCTTGCGTGGCCCTCGCTCGAGCAGTCGCCGACCAACCGCATCTTCCAGCTTCTTGAGCTGCATGCTGACGGCTGACTGGGAGCGATGGACTTCGCCTGCCGCGCTCGAAAGCGAGCCGGTATCCACGACTGCGACGAAGCACTTGAGCCAGTCGATCTGCAGATCTTGCCGGGTCATGTCGGTACGCTGATATCAGCTTATCGAATGGAAGCCATCTGTATTTTGCGCTTTTCTGAAGAGCGGAACCAAGCCAAAGTCCAGGCCTGAGGACACCATCTCCACCGACACCCGGACCGGACGCAGCGATGCCCGCTACAGACACGCCCCTTCCACAACATCAAATCGACCGCCATCTGGTGTGGGTCGGTTTCAGGCAGATGGTCCCCATCGCCGTGTTCGTGATGATGTTCGGGGCTGCGTTCGGCCTGGCCGCAATGCAGTCCGGCCTCGATCCGGCTTGGATCGTCAGCATGAGCACGCTGGTGTTTGCCGGCGCGGCGCAGTTTGCGACGCTGGACCTATGGGGGCCGCAGGTGCCGATTCTGGCCCTGGCGCTGACCGTGTTCGCCGTCAATGCCCGTCACCTGCTGATGGGCGCCACGCTCTATCCCTGGCTGCGCCACCTACCGCCGGCTCAGCGCTACGGGGTGATGGTCGTAGCGTCCGACGCCAATTGGGCCCTGGCGATGCAGGCCTTCGGTCGCGGCCAGCCTGGACTGGGGGTGCTGCTGGGCGGAGGTCTGGCGCTCTGGTCGTTCTGGGTGCTGGGCACCTTGCTGGGCACGCAGGTGGGCGACCTCATTGCCGATGGCCGACCCTGGGGGCTGGACATGGTGATGGGGTGCTTCCTGCTGGCCATGGTCGTCAGTGGGCAGAAGAACCTGCGCATGCTGGTTATCTGGCTTGTAGCAGCCGGTGCATCACTCGTGGCCTACCGACATCTGCCCGAGAACAGCCATGTGGTGGCGGGCGCCCTGGCCGGTGGCCTGCTGGGCATGACATGGAAGGAGCAACCTCATGAGCGTTGAATCCCAGGGCTGGGGCCCGCTGTTGATCGTCGCCATCATGGCCGTGGTGACCCTGGCCACCCGCTGGGGTGGCGTCTTCGTCATGTCCTTCGTCCCCATCGGGCACAGGGTCAGCCAATTCATCGCGGCGATGTCGGGTTCGGTGTTGGTGGCCCTGCTGGCGCCGCTGGCAATGGAAGGCGATGGTGGCGCCAGGCTGGCGCTTGCAACGACGGCCGTTGTGATGCTTGTATTGAGGAAGCCGCTGCCGGCGATTGCGGCGGGCATCATGGCTGCGGCGGTGTTCAGACAGTTGGGAGTCTGAAGCGAGAATGTCCGCACCTGGTGGCAGCGACCTCGGCAGCGACGCAGGTGATGGATGACTGCAACGGGAGGCTCGAGACTGGCCTCGGTGGTTTGCCGAGCGGCTGTGCGGGTTCGAAGGTGGAGGTCTCAATCCGGCCCCAGGACGCCGGTGAAGGCTCCCCCAGGTCGGCCGTTCAAAAGGCGGCTTGCCACCATTAGCCTGCCGGTCGATTTCCCGGTATCTCCAGCACCGCAGAGCATTCGTCCAGGGCTATCTGGCGCTGTCTTGTTACTGCGCCAAGTGCTCCGGTCAAACCGTTTGTGCAACATTCTAACACTTGTTAGATTGTGCGTATGAAACCCAGCATCACGAAGTCCTCTCTCTACGAACACGTCGCCCGCATCGGCAAGGCGCTCGCCAGCCCGAAGCGGCTCGAGCTCATCGAGCTGCTCGCTCAGGGCGAGAAGACGGTGGAGACATTGGCGCAGCAAGCAGGCATTGACGTCCGCCTGGCGAGCGCCCACCTCAAGGCCCTGCGTGAAGCGCGCCTGGTCGAGAACCGGCGCGAAGGCAAGTTCATCCATTACCGCCTGAGCGGACAGGATGTGGCCGAACTGTGGCTCAACGTCCGTGACGTGGCCGAGGCGCATCTGCTCGAGCTGCGACTTGCCCTCGAACAAATCAGCGCTGCCCCCGACCTGCTCAGTGCCGAGAGTCGCGAGTCCCTGCTCGCCAAGGCGCGTTGCGGCGACATCGTCGTCATCGACGTGCGCCCCGAGTCCGAATACGAGGCCGGTCACCTGCCGTTCGCGCGCTCGATGCCGCTGGGCGAACTGGAAAAGCGGCTGGCCGAGCTGCCGGCCGGCAAGGAAGTGGTCGCCTACTGTCGCGGCCCCTTCTGCGTCATGTCGGACGAGGCGGTCGCCTTGCTGCGGACGCGGGGTTTCAGCGCGCACAAGATCACTGACGGTGTGACCGAATGGCAGGCCGGTGGGTTGCCCATCGAACGCTGATTCTCGCCGACACCAGAAGCAACACCCACGACCGAGGAGACACCCCATGAGAAAAATCACCCTTGCGCTGCTGGGCGGCGTGTTCAGCCTGTCGGCAGTCGCGGCCGACGTGTCGATGGCGGTACCCGGCGCACAGACCGCTGCGGGCCAGAAAGTGCTGACCTTCATCGCCAAGGACCCGCCTGGCCAGCGCTGCAACGGCAACCTGCAGGTCGCGGCCGAAGTCGCCAACACCTACCGCGTGCCCATCCAGCTGCTGCCGTCGAGCCTGGCCCAGGGCCTGCCAGCGCCGGCGGTGTGCTACGGCAACCAGCTGATCGTCGCCGACGGCAAGGAGCACAACGGTGCAGCCAGCTACCAGATCGTCGCCGACGTCCTCGAACTGGAAGGCGTGGCCAAGCAGGACAAATCCGGCCTGCTGTTCCAGGACACCGTTCGGCGCGACTTCGATGCCCTGAAGGCCACGATCAAGTCGGGCGGCAAGTAATCCCATCAATCAGCGGGAGTCGATCATGAGCACCCTCTTCATCCTCAACGACGCCCCCTACGGCACCGAGCGCAGCTACAACGGCCTGCGTCTGGCGCGGGCGCTGGCCAAGCTCGACGGCGA
>NZ_MBFM01000004.1:425404-430023 GCF_001696715.1 Thauera phenolivorans
CTTGCCCTCGAACAAATCAGCGCTGCCCCCGACCTGCTCAGTGCCGAGAGTCGCGAGTCCCTGCTCGCCAAGGCGCGTTGCGGCGACATCGTCGTCATCGACGTGCGCCCCGAGTCCGAATACGAGGCCGGTCACCTGCCGTTCGCGCGCTCGATGCCGCTGGGCGAACTGGAAAAGCGGCTGGCCGAGCTGCCGGCCGGCAAGGAAGTGGTCGCCTACTGTCGCGGCCCCTTCTGCGTCATGTCGGACGAGGCGGTCGCCTTGCTGCGGACGCGGGGTTTCAGCGCGCACAAGATCACTGACGGTGTGACCGAATGGCAGGCCGGTGGGTTGCCCATCGAACGCTGATTCTCGCCGACACCAGAAGCAACACCCACGACCGAGGAGACACCCCATGAGAAAAATCACCCTTGCGCTGCTGGGCGGCGTGTTCAGCCTGTCGGCAGTCGCGGCCGACGTGTCGATGGCGGTACCCGGCGCACAGACCGCTGCGGGCCAGAAAGTGCTGACCTTCATCGCCAAGGACCCGCCTGGCCAGCGCTGCAACGGCAACCTGCAGGTCGCGGCCGAAGTCGCCAACACCTACCGCGTGCCCATCCAGCTGCTGCCGTCGAGCCTGGCCCAGGGCCTGCCAGCGCCGGCGGTGTGCTACGGCAACCAGCTGATCGTCGCCGACGGCAAGGAGCACAACGGTGCAGCCAGCTACCAGATCGTCGCCGACGTCCTCGAACTGGAAGGCGTGGCCAAGCAGGACAAATCCGGCCTGCTGTTCCAGGACACCGTTCGGCGCGACTTCGATGCCCTGAAGGCCACGATCAAGTCGGGCGGCAAGTAATCCCATCAATCAGCGGGAGTCGATCATGAGCACCCTCTTCATCCTCAACGACGCCCCCTACGGCACCGAGCGCAGCTACAACGGCCTGCGTCTGGCGCGGGCGCTGGCCAAGCTCGACGGCGAGACGGTACGCGTCTTCCTGATGGGGGATGCGGTGGCCTGTGCCAAGACCGGGCAGAAGGTGCCCGGGGGCTACTACAACGCCGGCGACATGGTGCGCATGGTCGGTAGTGAAGTGGCCTTGTGCGGCACCTGCATGGACGCGCGTGGCTACGCGGACGAGGACATGGTGCCCAACGCGCGTCGCAGCACCCTCAAGGAACTGCCCGAGTGGACGGCCGCTGCCGACAAGGTGCTGGATCGGCTTCGATTACCCCTGGACGGTTCCGACGACATGCTCGAGTTCGGCTGCGGCTACGGCACCTTCACCTTGCCGGCGGCAAGCCGCACGCACGGTACGGTGACCGCGCTTGACATCGAGCCGGGCATGGTCAGCCTCGTCGCGCAGCCCACCGGATTCTGCAGCCTGGCGGCTCGCTGTCGGTGATTCACTGGCGCAGCGACATCGAGACGCCACGCGGGCCGCCGCTGGCGATTCGCCCCGAGCCCGAGCAGTGTGATGCCTGGCTGGCGAGAGCGGGCTTTGCCTCGGTTGCCGGCGTGAACTTGGGGCATAGCGCACCGTATCACTATGGCTGGTCAGCGCAACGGCCGATGTCCTGACGACGTGGCCTGGCTCCCCATGCAAGCGGCGGAGAGCAGGCCTGTGAGCACGCTCATTTTGCCCGGAGGCGAGGTGCGAAAGCCTTGAATCCTGCAGACTACGATGCTTGGTACGACAGTGAACGTGGACGCTGGATCGGCGAGACCGAATACCGGCTGCTCCTGAACGCGCTCGCACCTCGGGCTGGAGAGCGCCTTCTCGATGTCGGGTGCGGTACCGGCTGGTTTACCCGGCGCTTGGCGCACGACCGCTCGGTATCAGTCACGGGCCTGGATGTGAACGCCAACTCGTTGAAGTTCGCCGGCCAGCACGACGTGGCCTCATCGTATGTTCAAGCGGATGCAAGAAGACTGCCGTTTGCCGACAACGCGTTCGATTGCGTTTGCTCGATCACGGCACTGTGCTTCATCGACAACTGGTCGCTTGCGCTCGGGGAAATCGTCAGGGTCACACGCAAGCGATTTGCCATCGGGTTGCTGAACCGGCACAGCGTGCTGTGGTTGGAGAAAGGGCGCCGAGGTGGGACGGGGGCGTATCGAGGCGCGCATTGGCACACCGCTGCCGAACTGCGCCGAGCGCTCGAAGCCCTTCCGGTCAGTCGTATCGAACTGACGAGCGCGGTGTTTCTGCCGAGCGGATCAACGATGGCACGGTGGCTGGAAAGTACGGCCCCGAACAATTTCCTGCAAGGTGCGTTTCTGATCGTCGCGGGTGAAAAGCGTGGTCATGCGGACTCACCGGATTGATCGCCTGCGTTCATCCGGGCCCGCCCCCTGCGCGAGGGCCGGTAACGCCCCTCATCTGGGCTGCGGCGGGCTGAAGGCGATGGACTGGCGCTCGAACTTCCCTTCCCTGCAAATGAAGGTGTCGGTGCCGAACGGGTACATGTGGTTCTTCGACTCCGCATGCCAGACGATGAACAGCATCTCGTGTCGCAGGTGCAGCGCATCGAGGCTGAGTCCGGGCGAGTCGCCGCGATCGATGACGCCGAACTCGGCGAGCAGCTCCTGATACAGGGCGCGAATCCGTTCGCGCCCTTCGAACACGCCGTCCTGCGTCACCACCACCGAACGTTCGTCGAAGTCGTTCAGGACGGCCTCGACGTCGCCCGAGTTGAAGGCCGCGACGTGGCGATCGAAGACTTCGAGTACCGCCCGCTCCTGAGGCGTTCGGGCTTGTGCGATCGTGTTCATGCTTGCCTCCTCGTTCCTTCCGACGGCCGGGGCGCCGGGGGCGGCGGCCGACAATTTCATTATGGCGACGCCATCCGCCATCCGCCCGCCGCTTTGCAGCCCTTCCGGGAAGCTTGTCCGCGCGTCCGCAAGTGGGTCGCCAACGGTGCTAAGGTAGGCGTCGATCCAGCCAGTGGATTCCCCTTGCGAGCCCACGATGACGCCGCCGCCGGCCGCCCCCGGACCACGCCAGCCCGCAGCCGCCGCGACGACGCGCGCCCGCGGCGGTCGACGCTTCGCCAGCTTCGCCGCGGGCTGGTGGAACAGCGAGCGCAAATGGACGGTGCGCGGCGCGGTGCTGCTGCTGGTGCTGCTCACCCTCGCCCAGGTGGGACTGGCGATCTGGATCAGCTACTGGCACCGCGACCTGTTCAATGCCCTCGAGGGGCGCGCGCTCGCCGACCTGCTCCGGCTGAGCGTGCTCTTCGTGCTGATCTTCGGCCTGACGATGGGCGTCACCGCGCTGCACATGCACGTCAAGCGCTGGGTGCAGCTCGACTGGCGGCGCTGGATGACCGCGCTGCTGCTCGATCACTGGCTGCGGCGTGCCCATCTCCATCGCCTGCAACTGAGCCCGGGCGAGCACGACAACCCCGACGGCCGCATCGCCGAGGACGTGCGCATCGCCACCGAGGCGGCGGTGGCGCTCGCGCATTCGCTGCTGTTCTCGCTGCTGATCCTCGCCAGCTTCATCGACATCCTGCTCAGCGTGTCGGGCAGCGCCGTGCTGCCGGGTACCTCGATCGCGGTGCCCGGCTACCTGGTGCTGATGGCCTTTCTCTACGCCGGTGTCGGCACGGTGCTCGGCCTGATGCTCGGCCGCCCCCTGGTGCGCACCACCAACCGGTTGCAGACGGTGGAGGCGAACCTGCGTTTCGGCCTCGCGCGGGCGCGCGAGCATGCGGAGGCGATCTCGCTGATGCGCGGCGAGCCCTTCGAGCGCCGTCAGGCGGACCGCCTGTTCGAGGACGTCGGCGTGGGCTGGAACCGGCAGACCCTGGCCTACCTCGGCATCGTGTCCTTCTCGACCGGCTACGGCACCCTGCTGCCGGTGTTCCCGATCCTGATCGCCGCGCCCCAATACATCGCCGGTGCGATGACGCTCGGCCTGCTGATGCAGGCGGCGCAGGCCTTCCAGCGCCTGACCTCGGCCCTGTCGTGGCCGATCGACAGTCTCGGCGAGCTGGCGCGCTGCCGGGCCTCGGTCGACCGCATCCTGGGCCTCCATGACGACCTGCTCGCGCTCGCCCGCGAGGACGGCGCCGACGCGCACGGGCAGGCCCGCATCGACCTGATCGAGAGCGACCGCCAGGCGTTCGACGTCCGCCGCCTGAGGCTCGTCACGCCCTCCGGCCAGCTGCTGCTCGACGACTTCGAGCTGCACGTGCGCCGCGGCGAGCGGGTGCTGATCGCGGGCGACCCGGCGGTGACGACGGGCCTGTTCAAGGCGGTCGCCGGCCTGTGGCCCTGGGGCCGCGGCGAGATCCGCCTGCCGCCGGCGCGCGAGCTGATGTTCGTTCCGCAGCGCCCCTTCCTGCCGGTCGGCAGCCTGCGCACCGTGCTGAGCTATCCCCACGCGGAGGCGCGCTACGGGCAGGAGGAGTTGCGCCGCGCCCTCGAATGCGCCGGCATCGCCTGGCTCGCGCGGCGGCTCGATGCGCACGAGGACTGGAGCCGGGCGCTGCCCATGCGCACCCAGCAGCGCCTCGGCGTCGCCCGCCTGTTCCTGCAGCGTCCGGGCTGGATCTTCATCGAGGAAGCCACCGACACCCTCGAAGGCAAGGACGAGGCGAACACGATCGAGCTGCTGCACCATGAGTTGCCGAGC
>NZ_MBFM01000004.1:430033-435609 GCF_001696715.1 Thauera phenolivorans
ACCTGATCGAGAGCGACCGCCAGGCGTTCGACGTCCGCCGCCTGAGGCTCGTCACGCCCTCCGGCCAGCTGCTGCTCGACGACTTCGAGCTGCACGTGCGCCGCGGCGAGCGGGTGCTGATCGCGGGCGACCCGGCGGTGACGACGGGCCTGTTCAAGGCGGTCGCCGGCCTGTGGCCCTGGGGCCGCGGCGAGATCCGCCTGCCGCCGGCGCGCGAGCTGATGTTCGTTCCGCAGCGCCCCTTCCTGCCGGTCGGCAGCCTGCGCACCGTGCTGAGCTATCCCCACGCGGAGGCGCGCTACGGGCAGGAGGAGTTGCGCCGCGCCCTCGAATGCGCCGGCATCGCCTGGCTCGCGCGGCGGCTCGATGCGCACGAGGACTGGAGCCGGGCGCTGCCCATGCGCACCCAGCAGCGCCTCGGCGTCGCCCGCCTGTTCCTGCAGCGTCCGGGCTGGATCTTCATCGAGGAAGCCACCGACACCCTCGAAGGCAAGGACGAGGCGAACACGATCGAGCTGCTGCACCATGAGTTGCCGAGCACCACCGTGCTCAACATCAGCCGGCGCCCAGGCCTCGACCACTGCTACGACCGCACGCTGGTCCTGGAGCGGGCGCGGGGCGAGGACGAGGCGCCGCTAGTCGAAGCGTGAGGGCAGCCAGCCGCGCGTCACGCAGTCGCGTAAGCACCAGGCCGGCGTGGTCTCGGTCCTGTAGCTCCAGAAAAACCAGCCGTGGTACTTCTCGAAGGCCATCAGCTGGGCATCGCCGTAGGCCCGACTGGCAACGTCCTGCTGGAAGCGGTCCATGTGCTCGAGGGCGTGGTTGAACGGCCCCTCGGCCCACAGCGACACCACCTTCAGGTCCAGCCCGAGGCTCCATTCGCCGCAGATCGCCGGCAGGCCGAGCCCGGCGCCGATCGCGTCGGCCTCGGCCTTCCACTCGCCGGCGGCCTTGCGGATGTGGCCGTAGATGTCCAGGTCGATGTCGCCGCGCTCGAAGCACTGGTAGCGGTGGAGGTCGAAGATCACGTTGCGCCAAGCCGGTGCCTGCATGAATCCGAGATATTCGCGGTAGCTGCGGAAGCCGTCGTGAAACACCACCGCCACCCGCTCCGCCGGACAGTGCCTGCGGATGCGCGCGTAGGCGTCGAGGTAGTAGGCCTGCAGGTAGTCGGTCGGCACGTCCCAGCGCGGCTCGTTGAGGACCTCGATCGCGTGCAGCGCGCGGTGCGCGCGGTAGCGTTCGGCGAGGCGCTCGAGCACTTCCAGGGAATGCTCGCGGTAATCCGAGCAGGTGTGCCACTCCACCACGTCCTTGATGCCGCCGTTGTCGAAACCGTTCTGACCGCCGGGCGCGGCGTGCAGGTCGATCATGACGCGCAGGCCGAACGCGTCCGCCCAGTCGAGCGCGCGGTCGAGCACGTCGATGCCGCCGGTGACGAAGGGGTGGGGATTGCCGCCATAGCTGCGGTGGTAGGGGTAGTCGGGGCCGAAGATCCAGTGCCCCACCGGGATGCGCACCGCGTTGAGGCCGCGCTCCGCGATCCAGGCGAAGTCCTCCCGCCGGATGAACTGTCGCCAGTGCCGTCGCAGGCGGCCGGGGGCGGCGGCGCCGAGCTCGACGCACCAGGTGGTCTCGTCGGTCGCGGCGAGCCCCTCGAACAGGCTGGGCACCATCCATTTCTCGAGCAGCAGCCAGCCGCCGAGATTCACGCCGCGCAGCTTGGTCCGCATCGGTTCCATCGCTTCCCCCCTGCGTTACGCCTGTACATCGCGCCAACGCGAACAGTATCGCAGGCTCGGGCGCGCCCCGCGATCGCCCTCCGGCCGACGGAAACGAAGCGGCAACACTCGATGCGACGGCGGACATCGGCGAATTACCCGCGGCGCCGACCATCGGCTCCACGCAGGAACGGCCCCCGCCGGCTCCGCGCCGCCTGGAGAACCGCCATGTCCGCCGCCCCGAACCGCCCGCCCGCCCCGCCCTGGCTGCTGATCCAGCGGGTGGATCCCGCCCGGCGCGCCTGGCCGCCGGCATCGTCGGCGCCGGCGGCTCGGCCGGACAGCTGCTGCTCGGCCCGCTGACCCGGGGCGCGATCGACGCCGCCGGCTGGGTCGCCGGCAGCCTCGGCGCCGGGCTGCTCGTCCAGCGGGTGTCGCCGCTGGCCTTGCTGATGAGCCTGTACGCGCTGCGCGGACTGGGCGTCGCGCTCTTTCTCGCAGCGCCGAAGACGCCGGCGGTGATGCTCGGCTTCGCGCTGTGGATGGGCCTCACCTACATGGCGACGCTGCCGCCGACCACCGCGCTGGTAGGGCGCATCGCCGGCGGCCAGCGGCTCGCGACGCTGTTCGGCGTGGTGATGGCGGTGCATCAGCTCGACGCCTTCCTCGGCGCCTGGGCGGGCGGGCTGGCGGTCGCCGCCACAGGCAGCCATACGGTCGTCTGGCTGGTCGACATCGCGCTCGCCGCGGTCGCGGTGATGCTGCATCTGCCGCTGCTGCAGCGAGGCGGAGAGGCACGCAGCCTCGCCACCGCGAGCGCCTGAGCGCTGCGGGCTCAGGCCGCCGGCAGGTGAGCCGCGAGCACCTCGAACAGGCGTTGCGGATCGACCGGTTTGTCGAGCACCGCGACCACGCCCGCCGCAGGTGCCGTCGCCGCCAGCGCGCCGCTGTAGCCGCTGTAGAGCACCACCGGCAGCGCCGCGCGCTGACGGCGGGCGAGGCCGGCGAGCTCGACGCCGGTGAGGCCGGGCATGGTCTGGTCGCTCAGCAGCAGCTCGCAGTCCTCGGCCGGATCCTCGAGTACGGCACGCGCCGCCGCCGGATCGGCGCAGGCCCGCACCGTCAGCCCCCAGCGCTCGAGCAGCTCGCGCATGAAGTCGAGCACGGCGGGCTCGTCATCGACCAGCAGGACGCGCCCGGCGAGCCGCCCCACCGGCAGGCCGGGCGCGGCGGCGGCCAGCCCATTCGCCGGCGTCAGCGCCGCTGCGAGCGGGCGCAGCATGACGCGAAAGCGCGCGCCCTGCCCCACTTCGCTGTCGACCAGCACATGGCCGCCGAGCTCGTGCACGATGCCATGCACCATCGCCAACCCCATGCCCGAGCCGCGCCCGACGCCCTTGGTGCTGAAGAAAGGCTCGAAGATGCGGTCCAGATGTTCGGGCGCGATGCCGCTGCCGGTGTCGGCCACCGCCAGCTCGACGAAATCGCCCGCCACCGGCTGGCGGCAGCTGCAGCACGACCCGCGCACCGCCCAGGCGTGGCGCAGGCTCACCGTGATCGTGCCGCTGCCGTTCATCGCGTCGCGCGCATTGATGCACAGGTTCAGCAGCACCTGCTCGATCAGCACCGGGTCGGCCATCACCGCCGGCACGCGCTCGGCGAGGGCGCAACGGATCTCCACCGAAGCGGGGAAGGACGAGCGTGCCAGACCGATCGACTCGCGCACCAGTGCGGCCAGGGCCAGCGGGCGCGGCTCGCCGCGCTGGCCGCGGCTGAAGGTGAGCATCTGCCGGATCAGATCGCGCGCCCGCTCGCACGACAGCCGCGCCTGATCGAGGTAGCGCGCGAGCGTGGGGTCGCCGTCGGGCCGGGCCGACGCCTGCTCGCCAGCGAGCACCACGTAGCCGAGAATACTGGTCAGCAGGTTGTTGAAATCGTGGGCGATGCCGCCGGTGAGCTGGCCGATCGCCTCCATCTTCTGCGCCTGGCGCAGCTGGGCCTCGAGCTGGGCACGGCGTGCCTCGGCGCGTTCGCGCTCGGTGATCTCGCGCGAGAAGACGAGCAGCCGCGGCTCGCCGGCGATCTCGGCACGGGTAAGCACCAGCTCATCCCAGTGCAGGCTGCCGTCCTTGTTGCGGCGGTGCCACTCGAAGTGCAGTGGGGCCGGGCTCTCTCTTGCGCGCGCCAGCAGGCGCGCCGCCTCCGCGCCGGTGTAGGGCGGCTCGCCTGAACTCAGCGCGCCGATCCCCAGTCCGCGCAGCTCCTCGCGCGTGTAGCCGTAGGCGCTGCAGGCCTTGGGGTTGGCATCGACGATCGCGCCGGTGTCGGGCTGGTGCACGAAGATCGCGTCCTCGGCGGCGTCGAAGATCGCCCGATAGCTCGCCTCCGACGCTCGCAGCGCCTGCTCGGCGCGGCGCCGCTCGAGCTCGGCGACGACGCGCACGGCGACGATCTTCAGCACCGATTCGACCAGCTCGGCGTTGTTGAGCGACCGACGCGACAGCACCGCGACCACCCCGAGCGGGCACCCGCAGGAATCGCTCAGGGGATAGCCGGCATAGGCCTGCAGGCCGAGCTCGGCGAGCTGGTTGTCGCCGGGGAAGCGCTCGCGCAGGCCGCTGCAGAACAGCCGGAACCCCTGCCCGACCACGGTGCGGCAAGGCGTGAGCGCGACCTCGTACTCCATGTTCTCCTGGTAGGCGCCGTCGCCGTAGATGCCGACGGTGCGCACCCGCGAGGGGTCGTCGGCCCGCAGCTCGCCGATGAAGGCATAGTCGGCGTCGAGGATGGTGGCGAGGTAGCGTGCGAGCTCCTGGAACACGCGGTCGGAGCCGGCGCTCGACACCGCCAGCGCCGACTCCTGCAGCGCGCGCTCCATGTTGCGACGGGCGGTGACGTCGTTGGCGAGGCCCCACACGCAGACCACCTCGCCGTCATCGTCGAACAGCGGGAACTTGACCGCGGCATAGATGCGGCGCTCGCTGCCGACCTGGGTGATTTCGTCGAACTCGAGCGCGCGCCTACGCGCGATCACCTGGCGGTCGTGGCGGGCGAAGCCGGCGGCGATCTCGGGCAGGAACAGGTCGACATCGCGGCGGCCGACGATGTCCGCCGCGCGCGCGCCGGTGAGGCGCTCGAAGGCGCGGTTGACGAACAGATAGCGACCGTCGACGTCCTTCGCGAACACCACCGCCGCGACCTCCTCGAACACCGCCGCCATGCGTACGGCCGTTTCGGTGCAGCGCCTCATCCGCCTTCTCCTCGCGCAGCCCGACGCTCAGCCGGCGTCGGGCACGAACATGTAGCCCGCGCCGCGCACCGTGCGCAGCGTGCGCGGGTGGGCGGGATCGGGCTCGATCTTGCGTCGCAGGCGGGCGATGCGGATATCGATCGAGCGGTCGAAGGGCTCCCACTCGCGATTGCGGGTCAGCGTCAGCAGCTGGTCGCGGCTGAGGACCCGGTTCGGATGCTCGATGAAGGCCGCGAGCAGGTCGAACTCCATCGCGGTCAGCTCGATCTCGGCGCCGGCCGCGTCGAAAAGGCGGCGGGCGCCGGGATCGAGCCGGCAGGGGCCGACACGCCGCAGCCCGGCGGCCGTGACCGTTGATGCCGGCGCCGCGTCGGCCGCGGCCCGGAGCCGGCGCATCAGGCTCTTGATGCGGGCGAGCAGCTCGCGCGGGTCGAAGGGCTTGGCGACATAGTCGTCGGCGCCGAGCTCGAGTCCGACCACCCGGTCCACCACGTCGCCCGAGGCGGTCACCATGATGATGCCGAGCCGGTGGCGCTCGCGCAGCTGGCGCGCCAGCGCGAGGCCGTCCTCGCCCGGCAGGCGCAGGTCGAGCAGCACGATGTCGA
>NZ_MBFM01000004.1:435619-476418 GCF_001696715.1 Thauera phenolivorans
TGAGGCGCTCGAAGGCGCGGTTGACGAACAGATAGCGACCGTCGACGTCCTTCGCGAACACCACCGCCGCGACCTCCTCGAACACCGCCGCCATGCGTACGGCCGTTTCGGTGCAGCGCCTCATCCGCCTTCTCCTCGCGCAGCCCGACGCTCAGCCGGCGTCGGGCACGAACATGTAGCCCGCGCCGCGCACCGTGCGCAGCGTGCGCGGGTGGGCGGGATCGGGCTCGATCTTGCGTCGCAGGCGGGCGATGCGGATATCGATCGAGCGGTCGAAGGGCTCCCACTCGCGATTGCGGGTCAGCGTCAGCAGCTGGTCGCGGCTGAGGACCCGGTTCGGATGCTCGATGAAGGCCGCGAGCAGGTCGAACTCCATCGCGGTCAGCTCGATCTCGGCGCCGGCCGCGTCGAAAAGGCGGCGGGCGCCGGGATCGAGCCGGCAGGGGCCGACACGCCGCAGCCCGGCGGCCGTGACCGTTGATGCCGGCGCCGCGTCGGCCGCGGCCCGGAGCCGGCGCATCAGGCTCTTGATGCGGGCGAGCAGCTCGCGCGGGTCGAAGGGCTTGGCGACATAGTCGTCGGCGCCGAGCTCGAGTCCGACCACCCGGTCCACCACGTCGCCCGAGGCGGTCACCATGATGATGCCGAGCCGGTGGCGCTCGCGCAGCTGGCGCGCCAGCGCGAGGCCGTCCTCGCCCGGCAGGCGCAGGTCGAGCAGCACGATGTCGACCTGCGCCGCCGCCAGCGCGGCGCGCATCGCCTCGCCGCCATCGGCCTCGACCACCGCGTAGCCGTGGCTCCCCAGGTAGTCGGCGAGCATCGCGCGCACGCCGGCGTCGTCATCGACGATCAGGATCCGGCCGAGTGCATCCATCGCTCCTCCTCTGTCCCGCGCGATACAAACCGGCAACAAAGCGTGTGCGCGCTGAAATCGACGCATTACCACCGGCGCGCACGCTGGGAACCGTGCCGGACGACGGCGCAGGCCCGCAAGGCCACGTTCCAATTCAAGACGAAGGAGACGAAGATGCAAACCACCATCCAGCCCGCCACCCGCTCCGCCCTCACCGACAGCGCACGCTACGCGCGCTGTGTCGAGGTCTCGCGCCGCATCCGCTGGGACATCGAGCGCGACGTGATCCGCGGCCGGCAGTTCGACTTCGGCCGCAAGTTCCTGCCCGACGGTCTCTCCCTGGTGGGCGAGCTGCACTTCCTCACGCCGGCCTCGCAACGCCTCTACAGCCAGGTCCAGGGCCGCAGCTACGCCAACATCTTCGGCCTCGCCGAGCGCTTCATCGGCGCCAAGATCATCGAGGTCAGCCGCGATCACTGGCTCGGCGACCAGACCGCGCTCGAGGCGCTGGTGCGCTTCACCGACGAGGAGCTCAAGCACCAGGCGCTGTTCCGCCGCATCGAGGCGATGGCAGGCGCCGGGCTGCCGGCGGGCTACCGCTTCCTGCCCCAGCCCAACGAGGTCGCCGGCGCGGTGCTCGGCGCCTCCACCTGGGCGGTGCTCGGCCTGACCTGCCACATCGAGCTGTTCACCCAGGTGCACTACCGCGAGAGCATCGAGGCCGACCCCGCGCTGTCCGAGCTGTTCAAGGACGTGTTCCTCTACCACTGGCGCGAGGAGTCGCAGCACGCGGTGCTCGACGAGCTCGAATGGGCGCGCGAGGACCGCCGCCTCGACAGCGCGGCGCAGGATCGCGCGGTGGACGATCTGATCGGGCCGGTCGGCGCGCTCGACGCCATCCTGCAGACCCAGGCCGCCGCCGCCGCCGACTACTTCATCGCGATCGCGCCCCAGGCCCTCGACGCGACCGAGCAGCGGGCGATCCGCGCCACGATGCTGAAGGCTTACCGCTGGCAGTACATCGTGTCCGGGGTGCAGGTGCCGCACTTCCAGGCGGTACTCGGCAGCCTCGTCAGCGAGGCGCAGATGGCGCGCATCGGCGGCGCGCTGGCGCCGCTGATGTACGCGGCCGAGCGCGACGTCGACGGCGCGCTCGCGGCCTGAGGTCGCTCAGGCCACCAGGGCGTCGTCGTCCTCCGCCTCCTCGCCGAGGAAGCCGCCGCTCTGGTGCGCCCACAGGCGGGCGTACAGCCCGCCCGCGGCGAGCAGGCTGCGGTGGTCCCCCTCCTCCACCACGCGACCCTTGTCGAGCACGACGAGGCGGTCCATCGCGGCGATGGTCGACAGCCGGTGGGCGATCGCGACCACCGTCTTGCCCTCCATCAGGCGGTAAAGGCTGGCCTGGATCGCCGCCTCGACCTCGGAGTCGAGCGCGCTGGTGGCCTCGTCGAGCAGCAGGATCGGCGCGTCCTTGAGCATCACGCGCGCGATCGCGACGCGCTGGCGCTGGCCGCCGGAGAGTTTGACGCCGCGCTCGCCGACATGGGCGTCGTAGCCGGTGCGGCCGTGCGGGTCGGACAGGGTCTGGATGAATTCGTGCGCCTCGGCACGCCGCGCGGCGGCGATCATCGCCTCGTCGCCGGCGTCCGGCCGGCCGTAGAGGATGTTGTCGCGCACCGAGCGGTGCAGCAGCGAGGTGTCCTGGGTGACCATGCCGATCTGCGCGCGCAGGCTGTCCTGCGTCACCCCGGCGATGTCCTGGCCGTCGATCAGGATGCGGCCCTGCTCGAGGTCGTAGAAGCGCAGCAGCAGGTTGACGATGGTCGACTTGCCCGCGCCGGAGCGGCCGACGAGGCCGATCTTCTCGCCGGGGCGGATGGTCAGGGTAAGGTCGTCGATGACGCGGCGCGCGTCCGGGCCGGTGGCGCCGTAGGCGAAACCGAGCCGCTCGAAGCGGATCTCGCCGCGGCTCACCACCAGCGGCTTCGCATCCGGCCGGTCGACCACCTGGTGCGGCCGCGACAGGGTGTTGATGCCGTCCTGCACCGTGCCAACCTGCTCGAACAGCGAGGCCATCTCCCACATCACCCAGTGCGACATGCCGTTCAGGCGCAGCGCCATCGCGGTCGCTGCCGCCACCGCGCCGACGCCGACCTCGCCGTGCGACCACAGCCACAGCGCCACCCCGCCGGTGGCGAGGATGAGCAGCATCGACAAGGTGTGATTGACGATCTCGATGCCGCTCACCAGGCGCATCTGCGCATGCACCGTCTGCATGAACTCCTTCATCGCGGCGCGCGCATAGCCCGCCTCGCGGCCGGCGTGCGAGAACAGCTTCACCGTGGCGATGTTGGTGTAGGCGTCGGTGATGCGGCCGGTCATCAGCGAGCGGGCGTCGGCCTGGGCGCGCGACACCTTGGACAGGCGCGGCACGAAGCAGCGCAGGGCGAGGCCGTAGAGGACCAGCCAGCCGAGGAAGGGCAGCAGCAGCCAGCGGTCGAAGCTGCCCACCACCGCGGCGATGGTGACGAAGTAGATGACGACGAAGACGAGGATGTCGGTCAGGATCAGGCAGGTGTCGCGCACCGCGAGCGCGGTCTGCATGACCTTCGCCGACACCCGGCCGGCGAACTCGTCCTGATAGAAGCTCATGCTCTGGCCGAGCATCAGGCGGTGGAAGTTCCAGCGCAGCCGCATCGGGAAGTTGCCCGCCAGCGCCTGGTGCTTGAGCATGGTCTGCAGCGACACCAGCACGATGCTGCCGAGGATGATCGCCGCGAGCAGCAGCAGCTTGTCGCCTTCGCTGTCCCACAGGCGCGCGGGCTCCACCACCGCCAGCCAGTCGACCACCCGGCCGAGCATCGCGAACAGCAGGGCCTCGAAGGCACCGATGGTGGCGGTGAGCAGCGTCATCGCGCCGATGAAGGGCCGCAGGCCGGCGGTGCCCGCCCACAGGAAGGCGAAAAAGCCCCGCGGCGCGGGCGCCGGCGCCGTTTCGGGATAGGGATCGACGCGGTTTTCGAACCAGCGGAAGAGCACGGCAGTTTCTCGGGAGGTCATCCGGACGCGACGGGCCAAGTGTGCCCTGCGCGTCGTCGAAAGCAAAACGCCCCGCGCGGGGCGGGGCAGGGCGAGCGATGGCTGCGAAGCGCCCGCCGCCCGCAAGGTGCGGTCCGCGGGCGGCTCGCGCGGCCGCGATCAGGCCGGTGCGCTGGTCCGGATCAGGTGATCGAAGGCCGACAGCGATGCCTTGGCACCCTCGCCCATGGCGATGATGATCTGCTTGTAGGGCACGGTGGTGCAGTCGCCCGCGGCGAACACGCCCGGCACCGAGGTGTGGCCCTTGGCATCGACGACGATCTCGCCGAAGCGGCTGAGCTCGATCGTGCCCTTCAGGAAGTCGGTGTTGGGCAGCAGGCCGATCTGCACGAAGATGCCCTCGAGATCGAGCCAGTGCGTCTCGCCCGACACGCGATCCTTGTACATCATGCCGTTGACCTTGTCGGTACCGGTGACCTCGGTGGTCTGCGCGCTCTTGATCACGGTGACGTTGGGCAGGCTGTAGAGCTTCTTCTGCAGCACCGCGTCGGCACGCAGGTCCTCGGCGAACTCGAGCAGGGTCACATGGGCGACGATGCCGGCGAGGTCGATCGCCGCCTCGACGCCCGAGTTGCCGCCGCCGATCACCGCCACGCGCTTGCCCTTGAACAGCGGGCCGTCGCAGTGCGGGCAGTAGGCCACGCCCTTGCCGCGGAATTCCTGCTCGCCGGGCACGTTCATCTCGCGCCAGCGCGCACCGGTGGCCACGATCACGGTCTTCGCCTTCAGCGCGGCGCCGTTCTCGAGCTGCACTTCGGCGAGCACGCTGCCGTCCTCGCTGCCCGGCACGAGCTTGGCCGCGCGCTGCAGGTTCATGACGTCGACCTCGTACTGCTTGACGTGCTCCTCGAGCGCCATCACCAGCTTCGGCCCTTCGGTTTCCTTCACCGACACGAAGTTCTCGATCGCCAGCGTGTCCATCACCTGGCCGCCGAAGCGCTCGGAGACGATGCCGGTGCGGATGCCCTT
Source organism: Thauera phenolivorans (assembly GCF_001696715.1). Taxonomy (GTDB): domain Bacteria; phylum Pseudomonadota; class Gammaproteobacteria; order Burkholderiales; family Rhodocyclaceae; genus Thauera; species Thauera phenolivorans. Next base: position 440,541 of record NZ_MBFM01000004.1, read on the forward strand.
GCGAGCGGCATAGATCGCGGCCGCTGCGCCGGCCGGGCCGCCGCCGACGATGAGCACGTCGAACGGATCCTTGGCGGAGAGCTTCTTGGCGTCGCGCGCCGCGGCGCCGGTGTCCACCTTGGCGAGGATCTCGCCGAGCTCCATGCGGCCCTGGCCGAATTCCTTGCCGTTCAGGTACACCGTCGGCACCGCCATGATCTGGCGCTTCTCGACCTCGTCCTGGAACAGCGCGCCATCGATCATGGTGTGGCGGATGTTGGGGTTGAGGATCGCCATCAGGTTCAGCGCCTGCACCACGTCCGGGCAGTTGTGGCAGGAAAGCGAGATGTAGGTCTCGAAGTTGAACTCGCCCTCGAGGCTCTTGATCTGCTCGATCACGTCGGCCTCGACCTTCGGCGGGTAGCCCGCGGACTGCAGCAGGGCGAGGATCAGCGAGGTGAATTCGTGGCCCATCGGCAGGCCGGCGAAGCGCACGCGGGCGTCGCCGCCCTGCGGGCCGACCGAGAACGAGGGCTTGCGCACGTCGTTGCCGTTGTGGGTCAGGGTGATCAGGCCGGATTGCTCGGCGACGTCGTCGAGCAGCGCCTTCATTTCCTGGGACTTCGGACCATCGTCCAGCGACGCCACGATCTCGATCGGCTGCGTCACCCGCTCCAGGTAGGCTTTCAGTTGAGTCTTGATGTTGGCGTCAAGCATGATGGCTTCTTCCTCGATGAGTTGGCCCGCCGCCGTTTTCGGCGGTCCTGATACGACGCAGCCGGCACGTGGCCGGCTGCGGAGCTTGCGGCCCGGGCCGATCAGGCCCGGGGACGTGCAGCGAACGCTTAGATCTTGCCGACCAGGTCGATCGACGGCGCGAGGGTCTTCTCGCCTTCCTTCCACTTCGCCGGGCAGACTTCGTTCGGGTGGGCGGCGACGTACTGGGCCGCCTTCAGCTTGCGAACGGTCTCGGTGACGTCACGGGCGATGGCGTTGTCGTGCACTTCCATCGTCTTGATGACACCGTCCGGATTGACGATGAAGGTGCCGCGCAGGGCCAGGCCTTCCTCTTCGATATGCACGTCGAAGTTGTGGGTGAGCTGGTGGGTCGGGTCGCCGACGAGCGCGAACTGGGCCTTGCCGACGGCGGCCGAGGTCTCGTGCCACACCTTGTGCGAGAAGTGGGTGTCGGTGGTGACGATGTACACTTCGGCGCCGGCCTTCTGGAACTCGCCGTAGTGATCGGCCGCGTCCTCGATCTCGGTCGGGCAGTTGAAGGTGAAGGCGGCCGGCATGAAGATCAGCACGGACCACTTGCCCTTCAGGTCGGCTTCGGTAACTTCGATGAACTTGCCATTCTTGTAGGCCTGGGCTTTGAACGGCTTGACTTCGGTATTGATCAGCGACATGTAGAACCTCCAGAAGGGTTGCAGGACGTGGGGTGAAACTCGATGGAATGAAGTCTAGCGCCCGACGAAGAATTGCTCCAATTGATTATGAAGATCCCTTCGATTGTCCAACGCTATCGAAGAACAGGCGCCTTCGTCTGCCATCGCAATGACTATATATGGGGATGCATGGCGAAAGTTCAAGCACGCCCGTTCAGCCTCCAGCCAGATGCCGCCGCACCGAGATCGCCGCACCCAGCCAGCCGAGGAAGGCGGCGAAGGCGAGCACCGCGAGCGATTCCTGCGGCCCCGGCCCGGTGATCGCGAACACCGCCCCGTAGCTCTCCGCCAACGCCGCCACGGGTTGCGCGAGCGCGCGCACCCCGAGCCATACGGTGCCGAGCGCGACGCCGCCGCCGAGCAGGCCCTGCAGCCCGCCGAACCAGTAGAACGGGCGGCGGATGAAGCGGTCGGTGGCGCCCAGCAGACGGCTCACCTCGATTTCCTGGCGCTGGGTCAGGATCTGCAGCCGGATCGTGTTGAAGGTGACGATCACCAGCGCGAGCCCGAGCAGGCCGGCGAGCATCAGCACCGCCGAGCGGCCGAGCTCGAGCAGCGCGTGCAGCCGCTTCACCCAGGCCGAATCGAGCTGCACGTGGGCGACCCGCGGCCAGGTCTGCATCTCGGCCGCGAGCCGCTCGAACATCGCGGGATCCTCGCTCGCCGGCGTGGCGACGAAGGCATGGGGCAGCGGATTGCCGGTGAGTCCACCCAGTACGTCGCCGAGGCCGCTGCGCTCGAGCTGGGCGAGCGCTTCGTCGCGCGGAACGAAGCGGTAGCTGGCGAGCGCAGCCTCGTCCTTCAGGCGACGCTCGATCGCCGCGACCTCGGCCTCACCGGCGTCGAGCTCGAGGAAGAGGCTGATTTCAGGGGTGCCCGACAGGCCGCGCGCCATGCCCGCAACGTTGTCCAGCAGGAGCAGGCCGCCGGCCGGCAGCGACAGCGCGATGCCGACCACCAGCGCAGACAGCAGGGTACCGAGCGGCTGGCCGGCGAGCCGGCGCACCGCGTGCGCGATCGCACGCAGGTGAAGGTAGAGCCAGTGCGTCATGCCGCCACCTCCTGCACCACGCCGCCCTCGATCAGCTGGCCCTTGCGCAGCACCAGCCGGCGCGGGCGATCGGCAGCGAACAGCGCCTCGTCGTGAGTCGACACCAGCACCGTGACGCCTGCCTCGCGGAAGGAGGCGAACAGCGCGGCGATCTCGCGTGCGTAATCGGTGTCGAGGTGGGCGGTCGGCTCGTCGGCGATCAGGATCGAGGGTTTGTTGACGATCGCGCGCGCGATCGCCACCCGCTGCTGCTCGCCGCCCGACAGGCCGGCCGGCATTTCGCGATCGCGCCCCCTGAGGCCGACGTGCTCGAGCGCCGCGGCCGCCCGCCGCGCCGCGTCGCGCGGCGGATGCCCGGTGATCACCAGCGGCAGCATCACGTTGTCGAACACGTTGCGGTCGAACAGCAGACGGCTCTCCTGCATGATCAGGCCGAGGTTGCGCCGCAGATAGGGAATCGCCCGCTTCGGCAGGCTGGACACGTCCTGGCCGCCGATCCGCACCACCCCGCTGGTCGGCCGCTCGAGCACCGGGATCAGCTTGAGCAGGGTGCTCTTGCCCGCCCCCGAGTGCCCCGACAGCACCACCAGCTCGCCGCGCTCGATCTCGAAACCGACGCCGGCGAGCGCGGTGTAGCCGCCCTCGTAGCGCTTTGAAACCTGGTCGAAGACGATCATGCGCGTCCGCCGTTGCCGCCCCTGGCGCCCGCCACCGGCTCGAACAGCGCGTCGACGAACTCGCGCGCGCGGAACGGCTGCAGGTCGTCGATGCCCTCGCCGACGCCGATGAAGCGCAGCGGTTTCGGGCACTGGCGGGCGATCGCCGCCAGCACCCCGCCCTTTGCGGTGCCGTCGAGCTTGGTCACCACCAGCCCGGTGACGCCGATCGCGGCGTCGAAGGCCTTCACCTGGGCGAGCGCGTTCTGGCCGACGTTGGCGTCGAGCACCAGCAGCACCTCGTGCGGGCCGCTCGGCTCCGCCTTCGCGATCACGCGGCGCACCTTGGCGATCTCCTCCATCAGATGGAGCTGGGTCGGCAGGCGGCCGGCGGTATCGGCGAGCACGATGTCGATCTTGCGCGCACGGGCGGCGTTGATCGCGTCGTAGATCACCGCCGCGGCGTCGCCGGTCTCCTGCGCCACCACGGTGACGTCGTTGCGTGCACCCCAGGTCATCAGCTGCTCGCGCGCGGCGGCGCGGAAGGTGTCGCCGGCGGCGAGCAGCACGCTCTTGCCCTGTGCCTGGAAGTACTTCGCCAGCTTGCCGATCGAGGTCGTCTTTCCGGCCCCGTTCACCCCGGCGATCATGATGATGTAGGGCTTGTGCGCGGAGAGCTCGAGCGGCTCCTCGAGCGGTGCGATGATCTTCAGCAGCCCTTCGGCGAGCGCCTGCTGCAGCTGGTCGGCGGTCTCGAGCCGATCGCGCTTCCAGCGCCGGCGCAACTCGTCGATCAGGTGCTGGGTCGCGTCTACCCCGCAGTCGGCCATCAGCAGCGTGGATTCGAGTTCCTCGAGCAGGTCCTCGTCGATCTTGCGACGGCCGAACAGGCTGGCGAAACCGCCGCCGATCTGCTGCCGGGTGCGGGCCAGGCCGGCCTTGAGGCGCTCGCCCCAGGACGGGCGGCGGGCGGGCTCGGGCGCGGCGACCAAGGCAGCCGGCGCCGCCTCGAGCTCCTCGGCCTCGAGCTCCTCGGCTTCGATTGCTTCGGATTCGATTGCTTCGGATTCGATTGCTTCGGGTTCGGTCGCTTCGGGTTGGAGCTCCGGCACCGTTTCGGCTGCGGGTGCGGGTTCCAGCTGTGCGGGGGTGGCCGCGGCCGCCGCTTCCGGCACGGACTCGGCGGGCGCCTCCGCGACCGCTTCCGTCGTTTCTGTGGCCGGCGCGGACGCCGGCGGCTCGACTGCCGCGCCGGACTCCTCCGGCGGCAGCTCGCGCCCTTCCTCGCCCTCGGCGGGCGAGGTTTCGCTCGGCTTGGACTTGCCGAACTTCTTCAGGAAACCAAACATTCGGGGCTCGGGTCAGAAAGATTCGTTTTGCGGATCGCGCGGCGGCAGTGTCGTCGTGGGCGAGCGCATCACGATCACGTTAAGATGCGCCGCCTGACGGTCGCCGGCACGGCGCTGCCGACCGCAGCGGAATGACCGCGGATTCTATCAGATGCAGGACCTGCCAATGCTTCGCTCCTCCCTCCGTCGCACCCTCCGCAACGCACTCCTGGGCGGCGCCGCCACGATCGCGCTCGCCACCGGTGCGCACGCCAATCCCTACGAGACCACCCTCGCCAACGGCATGAAGGTGATCGTCAAGGAAGACCGCCGTGCGCCCTCGGCGGTGCACATGGTGTGGTACCGCAGCGGCGCGATGGACGAGCCCGATGGCGTGTCCGGCGTGGCCCACGTACTCGAGCACATGATGTTCAAGGGCACCGCCGAGGTCGGCCCGGGCGAGTTCAACCGCCGCGTCGCCGCGGTGGGCGGGCGCGACAACGCCTTCACCAGCCGCGACTACACCGCTTACTTCCAGCAGGTGCCGCCCGCGCGGCTCGGCGAGATGATGGCGCTCGAGGCCGACCGCATGAAGAACCTGGTCATCACCGACGAGGAGTTCGCGCGCGAGCTCGAGGTGGTCAAGGAGGAGCGCCGCCTGCGCACCGACGACAAGCCGCGCGCCCTGGTCTACGAGCAGCTGATGGCCACCGCCTTCCAGTCCCACCCCTACCGCCGCCCGGTGATCGGCTGGATGCCCGACCTCGAGGGCATGCGCAGCGAGGATGCACGCACCTGGTACCGACGCTGGTACGCGCCCAACAATGCCTACCTGGTGGTGGTCGGCGATGTCGACCACGAGGCGGTGTTCCGCGACGCCGCCCGCCACTACGGCACGCTCGAGGCCGCCGACCTGCCGGCGCGGCGGATTCCCGCCGAGCCGCAGCAGCGCGGTCCGCGCCACACCGTGGTGAAGGGCCCGGCCGAGCTGCCCTACCTGGCGATGGCCTGGCAGGTGCCCGCCCTGCGCGAGCCGGTGGGCGACCGCGACGCCTACGCGCTGCAGGTGCTCGCCGCCATCCTCGACGGCTACGACGGCGCCCGCCTCACGCGCCGCCTGGTGCGCGACAGCCGCATCGCGGTGTCCGCCGGTGCCGGCTACGACGACACGGGGCGCGGCCCCTCGCTGTTCTACCTCGACGGCGTGCCCGCCCCCGGGCAGACCGTCGAAGCCCTGCAGCAGGCGCTGCGCGGCGAGCTGCAGCGCATCGCCGACGAAGGCGTGAGCGAGGTCGAACTCGCCCGGGTCAAGACCCAGGCGGTCGCGAGCCAGGTTTACAAGCGCGACTCCCTGATGGGCCAGGCGATGGAGATCGGCCGCCTCGAGGCGGCCGGCCTGTCCTGGCGCGACGAGGACACCCTGCTCGCCGGCCTGCGCGCGGTCAGTGCAGCCGAAGTGCAGGCGGTCGCGCAGCGCTACTTCGGCGACGACGACCTCACCGTCGCCCGCCTCGACCCCCAGTCGCTGCCGCCGCAACGCAGCGCCGCCCGCGCTCTGCCGCACTGAATGCGGCTTCGCCCGCCACTCCAGCCGAGATCCCGATGCCGATGCAAGCCAGGACGACGTTTTCCCACCTCATCACCCGCGCCCAGACCCTGACCCTGCCCTTCGCCCTGTGCGCCGGCCTGCTCACCGCGAGCGCTACGGCCCAGGCCTCGCCGACGATCGAGCAATGGACCACGATCGACGGCGCTCGCGTGCAGTTCGTCGAGAGCCACGCGCTGCCGATGATCGACATCCAGGTCGACTTCGCCGCGGGCAGCGCGCTCGACCCCGCGGACAAGGCCGGACTCGCCGCGCTTACCCGCGCCCTGCTCGACGCCGGCACCGCAGAACTCGACGAGCAGGCGATCGCCGACCGCAGCGCCGACATCGGCGCCCGCATCGGCGGCGGCACCGAGGAGGATCGCAGTTCGCTGTCGATCCGCAGCCTGTCCTCGCCCGCCGAGCGCGACGCCGCGGTGGCGCTCGCCGCCGAGCTGCTCTCCCGGCCGAGCTTCCCCGCCGAGGTCCTGAAGCGCGAGCGCGCGCGTGCGATCGCCGGCCTCAACGAGGCGCTCACCCAGCCCGCGACGCTCGCCAATCGCCGCTTCAGCGCGGCGATCTACGCCGGCCACCCCTATGGCGGCCTGCGCACGCCGGATTCGCTCGCCGCGATCGCGCGCGACGACCTGATCGCCTTCCATCGCGCCCACTACGGCGCCAATCGCGCCTCGATCGCGATCGTCGGCGACCTCGACCGCGCCGCCGCCGAACGGCTCGCGCTCACCCTCACCCGCGACCTGCCGCGCACCGCCGCCCCCGAGCCGCTGCCCGCGCCCGCGATGCCGGCCGCGGCCACGCTCCACATCCCCCACCCCTCGGCACAGGCCCATATCCTGCTCGGCCAGCCCGGCATGGCGCGCGAGGACCCCGATTATTTTCCGCTGCTGGTCGGCAACTACGTGCTCGGCGGCGGCGGCTTCGTCTCCCGACTCACCAGCGAAGTGCGCGAGAAGCGCGGGTTCGCCTACAGCGTCTATAGCTACTTCGCCCCGCAGCAGGTAGCCGGCCCGTTCCAGATCGGCCTGCAGACCCGCGGCGGCCAGGTCGACCAGGCGCTCCAGGTGGTGCGCGACACGCTCGACGGCTTCGTCGCCGACGGCCCCACCGACGCCGAGCTGCAGGCGGCGAAGGACAACATCGTCAACGGCTTCGGCCTGCGCCTCGACTCCAATGCCAAGATTCTCGGCTACGTGTCGATGATCGGCTTCTACCGGCTGCCGCTCACCTGGCTCGAGACCTATCCGCGCGCGGTCGCGGCGGTCACCGCCGACCAGGTGCGCGACGCCTTCGCCCGCCGCATCCGTCCCGAGCACCTGGTGACGGTGATCGCCGGCGGCGACGGCGACGGCGAGGCCGGTGCGGCGTCCGGCGCCAACGCCGGCGGAGCCGAGGCGCCCGCCGCCGCGCCCGCCGGCGCCGAACGATGAGTCGGGTGCGCATCGTCGGCGGCCGCTGGCGCTCGCGGCTGATCGACGTCGCCAGCGTCCCCGGGCTGCGCCCGACCCCCGACCGCGTGCGCGAGACCCTCTTCAACTGGCTCAGCCAGGACCTCTCGGGCATGCGCTGCCTCGACCTGTTCGCCGGCAGCGGCGTGCTCGGCTTCGAGGCGGCTTCGCGGGGCGCCGCCGAAACCCTCATGCTCGAACGCGACCCGGCCGCCCTTTCCGCGCTGCACAAGACGGCAAAGACCCTGCTTGCAACACAAGTAGAGATAGTTCGCGGCGATGCGGTAAAATTCTTGCAGACCACGTCCCGCACGTTCGACGTCGTCTTCGTCGACCCGCCCTACAAGCAGGGCTGGATCGAGCGCATCGCACCCTGGCTGGATCGGGTTCTGCAGCCGGAGGGATGGCTTTACGTGGAAGCCGAAGCCGCGCTCGCTCAGCTCGGCGAATGGCGCATCTACCGGCAGGGCCACGCCGGCCAGGTGCATTTCCATCTGTTGCGAAGGGGTCAGGAATGAGGGATGCAATAGCGGTCTATCCAGGGACCTTCGACCCGCTCACGCGCGGACATGGCGACCTGGTGCGCCGAGCCGCGTTGCTGTTCGAGGGGGTCATCGTCGCGGTGGCCAAGAGCAACAGCAAGAATCCGGTGTTCTCGCTCGAGGAACGGGTCGAGCTCGCCGCCAAGGTCCTGGCGCCGTACGATAACGTCAAGGTGATCGGCTTTGACTGCCTGCTGATGGATTTCATGCACCAGCACGGTGCGCGCGTGATCCTGCGCGGCCTGCGCGCGGTGTCGGACTTCGAATACGAATTCCAGATGGCTGGAATGAACCGCAAACTCTATCCGGACGTCGAAACGGTATTCCTGACGCCGGCGGAGGAGTACATGTTCATCTCCGCCACGATGGTGAGGGAGATCGCCCGCCTGGGCGGGGACGTGAGCAAGTTCGTGCATCCCGAAGTGTATGCACGACTGCAGGAAAAATTGAATTCAAAGCGATAGCAAGGAAGCGAAACCATGGCTCTGATGATTACCGACGAATGCATCAACTGCGACGTCTGCGAACCGGAATGCCCCAACGGCGCGATCTCCCAGGGTGACGAGATCTACGAGATCGACCCGAGCAAGTGCACCGAGTGTGTCGGCCATTTCGATGAGCCGCAATGCCAGCAGGTGTGTCCGGTCGACTGCATCCCGCTCGACCCCGACCACAAGGAAACCAAGGACCAGCTGATGGAGAAGTTCCTCCAGCTGACCGGCAAGGCCTGACGTGGCCGATGAGACGGCACGGCGTTGCCGTGCCGTCTGCGCGAAAGACGAGGGGGCGGGCCGCACGGCGCGCCCCCTCGTGCTTTGTGGCCCCGTCCACCGCGACCTCAGACCGCCGGCCGCGCGCCACGCCGGCGCTGGCAGTGCGGGCAGAAATAGGTCGCGCGCTGGGCGCTGACGATGCGCCGGATCGGCCCGCCGCACACGCGGCAGGACGCCCCGTCGCGCCCGTAGACGTAGTACTGCTGCTGGAAATAGCCCGGCTTGCCGTCGCCGCCGACGAAGTCGCGCAGCGTGCTGCCGCCGGCCTCGATCGCGGCGGCGAGGGTCTCGCGCACCGCGTTCACGAGCCGGGCGCAACGCGCCGGACCGAGCGTGCCGGCGGCCTCGAGCGGATGAATGCGCGCCCGGAACAGGCTCTCCGACGCGTAGATGTTGCCCACGCCGACCACGCGCGCGCTGTCCATCAGCACGTGCTTGATCGGGGCGCGCGAGCCGCGGCTGACGCGGTGCAGCCAGCCGGCGTCGAAAGCCGCTTCGAGCGGCTCGGGTCCGAGCCGCGCGAGCAGCGGATGGACGTCCGCCGCCCCCGTCTGCCACAGCACGAGGCCGAAGCGGCGCGGGTCGCGCAGGCGCAGCGCCTGCTCGCCGAAGACGAAATCCACGTGGTCGTGAGTCCCTGGCGGCTCGGTCGCCGGCACCACCCGCAGGCTGCCCGACATGCCGAGATGCACGATCACCGACCCCTCACCGAAGTCGAGCAGCAGGTACTTCGCCCGCCGCCACACGCGGACGAGCCGGTGCCCCTCGATGCGCGCTGCCAGGTCCGCCGGCACAGGCTGGCGCAGGCGGGGATTGCGCACCACCAGCCGGGTCAGGATGCGGCCCTCGGCGTGCGGCTGCACGCCGCGGCGGGTGGTCTCGACTTCGGGCAGTTCGGGCATCGCGATCCTTCCATTGGGACAAGCATTCGTACAGCGTCATGGCAGGACGGGCGGCTCGCTTGCTCATGCCCGGCCAATCTGCATACCATGAGGCGAACCGAATTCTAGATCAGCCCTCCAACACGGACAGCGCACGCCGGGCTCGCCCGCCGGCAGCAGCCACTTCCGCAGCGCGGACTCCGCCGGACCCCTCGACGATGATGACCTCTCTCGCACGCTTCGCCCGCCGCGCCAGCTTCGCCGCCGCGCTCTGCCTCGGTGCCGGCCTCGCCGGCGCCGCCAATTCCGACGCGACGGAGGCGCTGCCAGGCCAGGAGTTGAGCGGACGCACGCTCTACCAGTTCCTGCTCGCCGAGATCGCCGGCGCGCGCGGCGAGGTCGCCCTGTCGGCCCAGCTCTATCTCGAGCTGGCGCGCAGCACCCGCGACCCGCGCATCGCGCGGCGTGCCGCGGAAATCGCGCTCTATTCACGCAACATCGACGTCGCGGTGGCGGCCGCGCGGCTATGGGTCGAGGTCGAGCCCGACTCGGACGACGCCCGTCGACTGCTCGCGAGCATGACCGAAGACCGCGCCGGCCGGCTCGACGAGATCCAGATGCAGCTCGCGCGCGCCCTCGCCCAGAACCCGGGCCGGCTGGCGCAAAACCTGATGGGCCTCAATCGCACGCTGGCCCGCATCGAGGACAGGCAGGTGGTGAACGCGGTGATCATGCGCCTGACCGAACCCTATCTCGACCTGCCCGAGGCGCACTTCGCCCGCGCCCAGGCCGCGATCATGGCGCAGGAGGCGATGGAGTCGATGGCCTCGCTCGAGAAGGCGCTCGAGTTGCGTCCCGGCTGGGAGCCGGCGGTGCTGCTCAAGGCCCAGGTGCTGCAGCACGCCGGCGCCGGCGAGGAAGCGGTGAAGCTGCTGGAAACCGAGGCCGCGGCGCACCCGGACAACCGTGTGCTGCAACAGGCCTATGGTCGCGCCCTGATCGGTGCCAAGCGCCTCGAAGACGCCCGCATCGTGTTTCGCGGCCTGCTCGAGACGGGCCCGGAGGACGCCGACCTGCTGTATGTGAATGCCCTGCTGTCGATGCAGCTCGACGAGCCCGAAGCCGCCGAGCCGATGTTCGAGCGCGCGCTCGCCGCCGGCCATCCCGAGGCGGACGCGATCCGGCTGCAGCTCGGCCAGCTCGCCGACACCCGCCGCGAAGGCGAGAAGGCGCGCCGCTGGTACGCCCAGGTCGGCGACGGGCCGCGCCGCGCGGAGGCGGTGATCCGCACCGCGCAGAGCCTCGCCGCGGAGAACCGCCTCGCCGACGCGCGCAGCCTGCTGCAGAGCGAGGCCGGCGACGAGGCCGAGCTGCGACGCTACACGCTCGCCGAGGTGCAGCTGCTGCGCGAGGCCAACGACACCGCCGAAGCCCTGCGCGTGGTCGAGAAAGCCCTGCGTGCGGCGCCCGACGATGTGAACTTCCTCTACGAATCGGCAATGCTCGCCGAGCGCCTGGACCGCCTCGACACCATGGAGGAGCGTCTGCGCCGGGTCATCGAACTCGACCCCGAGCATGCCCACGCCTACAACGCCCTCGGCTACTCGCTCGCCGACCGCGGCCTGCGTCTCGAGGAGGCCCAGGCGCTGATCGAGCAGGCGATCGAGCTCTCGCCCGACGATCCCTTCATCCTCGACAGCCTCGGCTGGGTGCGCTTCCGCCGCGGCGACGCGGCAGGCGCGCTCGCCGACCTGGAGCGCGCCTACGACATCCGCCCCGACGCCGAGATCGCCGCCCACCTCGGCGAGGTGCTGTGGGCGCTCGGGCGCCGCGACGACGCCGACCGCATCTTCAATGCCGCGCTCGCCCGCACTGCCGACAACGACCTGCTCAACCGGACCATAACGAGGCTGCGCGGACGATGAAGCCGCGCCCCCCCCGCCGCGGGCGGCACATCCTGCTCGCCGCCGGTGCGCTCGCCATGCTGCTGGCCGGCTGTGCGCCGCTGACGCGGGCGCCCATGCTCGCCCCCGCGTCGCGCAGCGCGGCGAGCGCCTTCCTGCTCGAGGGCCGCATCTCCGCCACCGACGGCACCCGCGCCGCCAGCGGCAGGATCGAATGGCGGCACGCGCCCGGGGGCGACCGCTGGACCGCCTACAGCCCCCTCGGCCAGATCGCCGCGCGCCTGGAGAGCGACGCCGATGGCGCGCGGCTGCTGTCGGCCGACGGCAGCGTGCTCGAGGCCGACAGTGCCCAGACCCTGCTGCCCCAGGTGATCGGCGTCGAGGTCCCGGTCGACAGGCTCGCGCTTTGGGTGCAGGCGGTACCCGCCGACGGCGCCGAAGTGCGCCATACCGACGCCCGAGGCCGGCCCGGCCTGGTGATCGACCAGGGCTGGCGCATCGACTACCACGCCTATGCCGGCCCCGACGGCGACGCCGCGCCCGCCCGCCTCGACGTCTCCCGCGGCGACGCCCGCATCCGCCTCGTGATCGACCAATGGACCCCCGCCCCCTGAGCGCCGACGAAGGCCTGCGCCGGCTCGGCGCCTGCCCCGCCCCGGCCAAGCTGAACCTCTTCCTGCACGTCGTCGGCCGCCGTGCCGATGGCTACCACCTGCTGCAGACCGCGTTCCGCCTGCTCGACTGGGGCGACACGCTCGACTTCGCCCTGCGCGAGGACGGTCGCATCGTGCGCACCAGCGAGCTGGCCGGCGTGCCCGCCGACAGCGACCTCGTGGTGCGCGCGGCGCGCCTGCTGCAGGAGACCGGCGGCAGCCGGTTCGGCGCCGACATCGCGGTGCACAAGGTGTTGCCGATGGGCGGCGGTATCGGCGGCGGCAGTTCCGACGCCGCCACCACCCTGATCGCGCTCAACCACCTGTGGCGCACCGGGCTGTCGCGCATCGAGCTGCAGACGCTCGCGCTGCGGCTCGGCGCCGACGTGCCGGTGTTCGTGTTCGGCCGCGACGCCTTCGCCGAGGGCGTCGGCGAACGCCTGCAGCCGCTCGATTTGCCACCGGCCTGGTACGTGGTGGTCGCGCCCGGGGTCAGCATCCCGACTGCGGAAATTTTTTCGGCACCGGACTTGACAAGGAACAGCCCGCTCATCAAAATGCCGGACTTCGCAGCAAGCACTACCCGGAATGACTTGCAGGCGGTCGCCTGCAAACGCTACCCGGAAGTGGCACAAGCGATCGATTGGCTGGGTCAGCACGCACCGGCCAGGATGACCGGGACAGGAAGTTGCGTGTTCGCGGAGTTCGCCTCCAGGGACGAAGCCGAACGCATCGCGGCACGATGTCCGGCAGACTGGAAAGCCTGGAGCGCAGCAAGTCTGCCTCGCCATCCGCTGCACGATTGGCTACAATAGCGGCCGATCGCAGCAATCGAACCCGCACCGCTTGCTGGCGATAAAGGTTTCTTGGGGAGTCGCCAAGTTGGTCAAGGCACCGGATTTTGATTCCGGCATTCGAAGGTTCGAATCCTTCCTCCTCAGCCATACAACGAAGGGCAGGCCGCCGCGCCTGCCCTCGTCGTTTTTGCAGCGATAACTCCCTAGGCATCGGAGATTCGGTCATGCCCCACGGCAGCCTGATGGTCTTCACCGGCAACGCCAACCCCAAGCTCGGCGCCGACGTCGCGCGCCGTCTCGGCATTTCCCTCGGCTCCGCGACCGTAGGCCGCTTCTCCGACGGGGAAGTGAACGTCGAGCTGCTCGAGAACGTTCGCGGCAAGGACGTCTTCGTGCTGCAGCCCACCTGCTCGCCGACCAACGAGAACCTGATGGAGCTGCTGATCATGGTCGACGCGCTCAAGCGCGCCTCGGCCGGTCGCATCACCGCAGCCATGCCCTACTTCGGCTACGCGCGCCAGGACCGCCGTCCGCGCTCGGCGCGCGTGCCGATCACCGCGAAGGTCGTCGCCAACATGCTCCAGGCCGCGGGCGTCCAGCGCCTGCTGACGATGGACCTGCACGCCGACCAGATCCAGGGCTTCTTCGACATTCCGGTCGACAACGTGTATGCCGCCCCGGTCCTGCTCGCCGACCTCGACAAGCAGAAATACCCCGACTTGCTGGTGGTGTCACCCGACGTCGGCGGCGTGGTGCGCGCACGCGCCTTCGCCAAGCGCATGGAGTGCGACCTGGCGATCATCGACAAGCGCCGCCCGAAGGCCAACGTCTCCGAGGTGATGAACATCATCGGCGAGGTCGAGGGCCGCACCTGCGTGATCATGGACGACATCGTCGACACCGCCGGCACCCTGTGCAAGGCGGCCAGTGCGCTGAAGGCCAACGGCGCCAAGCGCGTGCTGTCCTACTGCACCCACCCGGTGCTGTCGGGCGCCGCGGTCGCGCGCCTGAACGACTCCGAGCTCGACGAGCTGGTCGTCACCGACACGATCCCGTTGCGCGACGACGCCAAAGCCTGCGGTCGCATCCGCCAGGTGTCGGTGTCCTCGCTGCTGGCCGACACCATCCTCCGCATCAGCAACGAGGAGTCGGTGTCCTCGCTGTTCATGGAATGAGTTTTCGCCCGCGGCCTGCCGCGGGCTCTTTCAGCTTCGCCTGGTCGCGGGCGGAGCGTCTTCAACTGGAGCAACACAAATGCAAATCGAATTCAAGGCCACGAAGCGCGATGAACAGGGAACGAGTGCGAGCCGCCGCCTGCGTCGTGCCGGCCGTCTGCCGGGCGTGATCTACGGTGGCGGCAAGGACGCCATCGCCATCACCATGGACCACAACGACCTGTACCACGCGCTGCAGAAGGAAAGCTTCCACGCTTCCGTGCTGACCGCCGACGTCGATGGCGCGAAAGAAACCGTGGTCGTGCGCGACGCCCAGTGGCACCCGTACAAGCAGCAGGTGCTGCACATCGACTTCCTGCGCGTCGACGCCGCCCACGAGATCACCCTCAAGGTGCCGCTGCACTTCCTGAACGGCGAAACCAGCCCGGCGGTCAAGCTCGGCGGCTGCATGATCTCGCACACGGTCAATGAAATCGAAGTGAAGTGCCTGCCGGGCAACCTGCCCGAGTTCCTCGAGGTGAACCTCGCCGACCTCGAGTCGGGCCAGTCGGTGCACGTCTCCGAGATCCCGCTGCCGTTCGGCGTGAGCCTGGTGACGCATGGCGAAGGCGACCAGGTCATCGCCACCGCGCTGCTGACCAAGGCCGGCACCGTCGAGGAAGGCGAGGGCGAGGGCGAAGGCGAGACCGCCTGAGCGCCCGCTCCCGATACGCCCGGATGACAAGGACCGACCCGCGATGAGCGCCGCCAGCACGCGCCCGCCTCGTCTCGTGGTCGGCCTCGGCAACCCGGGCGCCGAATACTCCGAAACCCGGCACAACGCCGGGTTTTGGTTTTGCGAGCGGCTCGCCGACGCCCTCGGCGCGCGCTTCTCGCACGAATCGCGCTTTCACGGCCTGGTCGCCAACGCGCGCGAGGCCGGGGTCTGGCTGCTGATGCCGCAGACCTACATGAACCGCTCCGGCCAAGCGGTGGGCGCCCTGGCGCGCTTCTACCGCATCGAACCATCGGAGATCCTCGTCGTCCATGACGAGCTCGACATCCCGCCCGGCCAGCTCCGGCTGAAGTTCGGTGGCGGCCTCGGCGGCCACAACGGCCTCAAGGACACCTCCGCCCACCTCGGCACCAACGACTACTGGCGCCTGCGCATCGGCATCGGCCATCCCGGCGACCGCAACGAGGTGGTCAACTACGTGCTCAAGCCCGCCCGCCGCGAAGAGCAGTCGCTGATCGACGAAGCGATCGACAAGGCGCTCGCGATCTGGCCCCAGCTCAAGCGCGGCGAGCTCAATGCCGCCGCCACCCGGCTCAATGCGCGCCCCGCGCCGCCGAAGCCGCCGCGCGCGCCGAAGCCCGCGCCGGACGGAGAACCGCGGGCCTGATCCGCCCGCCGGCTCAGCAGCCTACTGCCGCCAGCGCGCGCAAGGGCCCCACCCGCCGGATCGCTTCGATCTGCTCGCGCTGACGGGTGTACAGTGTGCCGCCGAAGCACACCGCGCTCATCGAGATCCCCTCAAAGTGCTCCTGGCTGCGTGGCAGCATCAGCAGCCAGCCCTCACCCGCAAGCAGGTTGAACGGCGGCAGCAGCCCGTCCGCGCCCGGCCGCAGTTGCAACGCCTCACAGCCGCGCAGGAAGCCGCCGTGCAGGCTGTCGGCCGCCGCGTCGACCGCCACCCCCGGTCCGCACTGCACGCGCACGAAGCAGTGCGCCATCGGCAGCGCCGGGTGCCGGGCGGTGCCGTGCTCGGACAGGTCGGCAGGCAGCCCGGGGTCGAACAGTCGAAGGCTGGCGTTGCCCTCTGTCTCGGGCATCCACTGCACATGCTTGTGGCGCTGGCTCGCGCCCGCCGCCGTGCCCCCGTTGTACAGGCCGATGCCGCCCGCCTCCGCCATGATGGCGGCGAGCGCGGCGAAATCGCTGCGCGCCAGCGGCAGCAGTTGCTCCTCGAACTCGCGCCGCGCCAGCACCAGATGCCGATCGCACAGCGGAAACTTGTTAAGGATCGCGACATGGGTGTCGCCTAGCGGTCCCACGGTGAGTTCGGGGTCGGGATTGAGGAAGGGGTTGAAATTCGGGTCGCGCGGCCCGCCCGGGATCGCCACCGTCTTGTCGTCCTTCGGCTTCCCGCCATCGGCCGCGCCGCCTGCCTTGCTCGCATCCTTGGCTGCCAGCGAGGACACCCAGCGCACGATGAAGCGCATTCCGGCGTCCTCCATCTCGACCTGCTCGGCGTGCACCGGCACCAGCGCCCCCGAAGCCAGCGCCGCCTGGCTGCGGGCATCGATCGCCTCGATCCAGTTCATGCTCATCCCCGTCTCCTCCGATGTGTTATTGGACGAATGCAGAATGAACGATTGTAGGCCGCAAATGCAGGCGCCGGGCACCGCCGCGGCCACGGGGCCGGATCGGAAGCGAGGACCCCACGCGACCGCACGCTACGTCTTCACTGCAGCCCCCCACAGCCACCCCCACGCCCACTTTGGAGCCGCACCCCGCGACACGGTACAATCCCCGGTTTTACACACCGGATCAACGCCGTAGCCCGCCCGCGCGGCAGCCACCGGAACGATCAAGGATTCACATGAGCCTGAAATGCGGAATCGTCGGCCTGCCCAACGTCGGCAAATCGACCCTGTTCAATGCCCTCACCAAGGCCGGCATCCAGGCCGAGAACTACCCCTTCTGCACGATCGAGCCGAACGTCGGCATCGTCGAGGTGCCCGATCCGCGCCTCGCCGCGTTGTCGGAGATCGTCAAGCCGCAGCGGGTGCAGCCGGCGATCGTCGAATTCGTCGATATCGCCGGCCTGGTCGCCGGCGCTTCCAAGGGCGAGGGCCTGGGCAACCAATTCCTCGCCAACATCCGCGAAACCGACGCCATCGTGCACGTGGTGCGCTGCTTCGCCGACGACAACGTGATCCACGTCTCCGGCAGCGTCGATCCGATCCGCGACATCGAGGTCATCGACACCGAGCTCGCGCTCGCCGACCTCGCCACCGTGGAGAAGGCGATCAACCGCTACAAGCGCCCGGCCGCCTCCGGCGACAAGGAGGCCAAGATCCTGGTCGCGGTGCTCGAGAAGTGCTTCGCCCAGCTCGATGCCGGCAAGCCGGTGCGCGCGCTCGAGCTCTCGAAGGAGGAATGGGAGAGCCTCAAGCCCTTCTGCCTGATCACCGCGAAGCCGGTGCTGTACGCCGCCAACGTCGCCGAGGACGGCTTCGAGAACAACCCGCACCTGGACGCGGTGCGCGCCCATGCCGCCGACGAGGGCGCCGAGGTGGTCGCGCTGTGCGCCGCGATCGAGGCCGAGATCGCCGACCTCGAGGACGCCGACAAGACGGACTTCCTCGCGTCGATGGGCCTCGAGGAGCCCGGGCTCGACCGCCTGATCCGCGCCGGCTACAAGCTGCTCGGCCTGCAGACCTACTTCACCGCGGGCGTCAAGGAGGTGCGCGCGTGGACGATCCACGTCGGCGACACCGCGCCCCAGGCCGCCGGCGTGATCCACACCGACTTCGAGCGCGGCTTCATCCGCGCCCAGACCATCGCCTACGATGACTTCATCGCCTACAAGGGCGAGGCCGGCGCCAAGGAGGCGGGCAAGATGCGCGCCGAAGGCAAGGAGTACGTGGTCAAGGACGGCGACGTGATGAACTTCCTGTTCAACGTCTGAGCCGGGCACGCCGCTTTCCGGGGCCGCTTCGGAAGGCGAACGGACCCCGAATTTGCCTCGAGCCCTCCGTCATGGAGGGCTTTTTCGTTGGCGCAGGGCGGCGCTGGGCTCTCCGCCTTGACGACAGCGCTTGCGGCTTCGGCAAGACGGACTAAGATAGTAAGTACTCACTCACTATTGCGGGACGACATGGAGCGCCATCCGAAACATCTGCCCGCCGACGAGCGCAGGCTCGCCACCGTCGAGTCGGTGATCGAACTCGCAGCAGCGCAGAATCCGAGCGAGATCACCACCGCCGCGATCGCCAGCCACATGCGCGTCACCCAGGGCGCCTTGTTCCGGCATTTCCTCAACAAGGAGGCGATCTGGCAGGCGGCCATGGAATGGGTGGCCGAACGCCTCCTCGCCCGCGTCGACCGCGCTGCCGCGGGCATCGAGTCGCCGCTCGCCGCACTGGAGGCGATGTTCATGAGCCATGTCGAATTCGTCGTCGAACACCCCGGGGTACCGCGGATGATGTTCGGCGAGCTGCAACGCGCCGAACCCACGCCCGCCAAGCGGATGGTTCAGACGCTGATCCAGCGTTACGGCGTGCGACTGCATCGCCTGCTCGAGCAGGGCAAGGCCTGCGGCGAGCTCTCCTCGGGGCTCGACGTCGAGGCCGCGGCGACGCTCTTCGTCGGGACGATCCAGGGCCTGGTGATGCAGTCGATGCTGGCGGGCGAGGTCGGGCGCATCCGCCGCGACGCCCCGCGGGTGTTCGCGATCTACGAGCGCGGCCTGCGGAGCACGCAATGAAGAAGCTGCCCTTGCGAAACCGCAGCCTGGCGCTGCTGGCGGTCATCCTGCCCCTGCTGGCGCTCTTCATCTACGTCGCGCTGCGCTCGGGGCCGCTCGCGCCGGTCGCGGTGACGCTCGAGACCGTGGAAGCGCAGGAACTCAGGCCGGCGCTGTTCGGCATCGGCACGGTGGAGGCGCGCCACACGTACCGGATCGGCCCCACCGTCGCCGGACGACTCGCCCGCCTGGACGTCCATGTGGGCGACCTGGTGACGGCCGGTCAGGTGCTCGGCGAGATGGATCCGGTCGATCTCGACGACCGCCTGCGCGCCCAGGAGTCGGTCCTGAGGGGCGCGCAGGCTTCCCTGCGTGAAGCCGAGGCACGGCGCACCCATGCCCGGACCCAGGCCCGCCGTTATGAGCAACTGTTCGCGGTGCGCTCCAGCAGCGAGGAGCTCATGACGACCAAGCGGCAGGAACTGGAAATCGCCGAGGCGGGCCTGGCCTCGGCAAGGGAAGCGCTCGAAGGCGCACGCTCCAGCCTTGAAGGGCTCGTCGCGCAACGCACGGATCTCCGCCTGATCGCACCGGCCGACGGCCTGGTCGCGGCGCGGGACGTCGAGCCGGGCACGAGCCTTGCCGGCGGGTCGACTGTGCTCGAGATCATCGATCCCGCGAGCCTGTGGATCGACGTCCGGTTCGACCAGATCGGCGCGGCGGGCCTCGCGGCGGGGCTGCCTGCCCGCATCGTGCTGCGTTCCCGCGACGGCCGGAGCTCGAGCGGGCGGGTGCTCCGGGTGGAGCCGAAGGCCGATGCGGTGACCGAGGAACTGCTCGCCAAGGTGCGCTTCGACGCGATCCCGCAACCGCTGCCGCCGGTGGGGGAACTGGCCGAGGTGACGATCGAGCTGCCGCCACTGCCGGAGGCGCCCGTCATCTCCAACGCCGCGTTGCGGCGCGAGGGTGACCGGATCGGCGTGTGGCAGGTGGTCGATGGCGGGCTGCGCTTCACGCCGCTCGTACTCGGCGCGTCGGACCTGGAAGGTCGGATGCAGGTGCGTGAAGGCCTCGAGGCTGGCGACCGGGTGGTCGCCTACAGTGAGAAACCTTTGGGTGCGAAGACCCGCATCCAGGTGGTCGACCGGATTCCGGGCGGACCGCGATGATCAGCCTCGCCGGCCGCGACATCCTTCACGCCTGGGGAAAGTTCGTCTTCACCGGCCTCGGCCTCGGCCTGCTGATCGGGGTCACTCTGGTCATGGCGGGCGTCTATCGGGGCATGGTGGACGACGGCAAGGCCTTGCTCGACAACAGTGGCGCGGATCTCTGGGTGGTACAGAAAGACACCCTCGGCCCGTACGCCGAATCGTCCAGCCTCAACGACGACGTCTATCGCAGCATCCGCGCCATGCCGGGCGTCGCCCGGGCGGCCAACGCGACCTATCTCACGATGCAGGTCCGCAAGGGCGATGGCGATGTACGCGCGATGGTGGTCGGGATCGCCCCCGGCCAGCCGGCGAGTACGCCGGGCTGGCCTCCCTACCTCGTCGCGGGCCGCCAGATCACCCGCGCGCACTACGAGGCGGTGGCCGATGTCGCCTCCGGCTTCGCGCTCGGCGACCGCATCGCCATCCGCCGCAATCACTACACCGTGGTCGGCTTGACCCGCCGCATGGTGTCTTCCAGCGGCGACCCGATGATCTTCATTCCCCTCAAGGACGCCCAGGAAGCCCAGTTCCTCAAGGACAACGACGCGATCCGGCAGAGCCGGCGACGTACGGCGGCCAATCCCGTGTTCAGCCGGCCCGGACAGCCGGGCGTGCTCGAGGCGGTGATCGCGTCGCAGAGCACCAACGCCTTCGTCAACACCGTGCTGGTAAGGCTCGAGCCCGGCCACGCGGCCGACGCGGTCGCCGACGCCATCCGGCGCTGGAAGCGCCTGACGGTGTATACCCGACCTCAGATGGAGGACATCCTGGTCGGCAAGCTGATCGCCACCTCGGCCCGGCAGATCGGCATGTTCCTGGCGATCCTGGCCGTGGTCAGCGCGGCGATCGTCGCCTTCATCATCTACTCGCTGACGATGGACAAGATCCGCGAAATCGCGGTGCTGAAACTCATCGGCACGCGCAACCGCACCATCGCGGCGATGATCATGCAGCAGGCGCTCGCGCTCGGCGTGCTCGGCTTCGTGGTGGGCAAGATCAGTGCGAGCCTGGCCGCACCGTACTTTCCGAAGTACGTGCTGCTGGTGCCACTCGACTCGATCGCGGGCTTCTTCGCGGTGCTCGTGATCTGTGTGCTCGCCAGTCTCGTGGCGATCCGGATCGCGCTCGCGGTCGATCCCGCGGAAGCGATTGGAGGCTGAGACGATGAGCGCCAGGGGGATCCGCATCGAGGGCCTGCGCAAGCGCTACGGCGAGGGCGACACCGCGGTCGAGGCCCTGAAGGGGGTGGACATGCAGGTCGCCCCCGGCGAGGTGGTGGGCCTGATCGGCCCCTCGGGCTCGGGCAAGAGCACCCTGCTCAAGTGCCTCGGCGCGGTGATCGACCCCACCGCCGGCCGCATGACCCTGGGCGACGAGGTGATCTACGACGACGGCTGGAAGGTGCGCGATCTGCGCGCGCTGAGGCGCGACAAGATCGGCTTCGTGTTCCAGGCGCCCTACCTGATTCCTTTCCTCGACGTCACCGACAACGTGGCCCTGCTGCCGATGCTCGCCGGCCTCGGCAATGCTGAGGCGCGTGCGACGGCCCTGGCGTTGCTCACCGCGCTCGACGTGCAGCACCGCGCCCGCGCCATGCCGTCGCAGCTCTCCGGCGGGGAGCAGCAGCGCGTCGCGATCGCGCGCGGCCTCGTCAATCGCCCACCGGTGATTCTCGCCGACGAGCCCACCGCCCCGCTCGACTCCACGCGCGCGATGGCGGTGATCCGCATCCTCAACGACATGGCCCGCAAGTACCAGACGGCGATCATCGTCGTCACCCACGACGAGAAGATCATCCCCACCTTCCGGCGGATCTTTCACATCCGCGACGGCGTGACCACCGAGGAGCCCGGCGAGGGCCGGGGATTCGACTGAAGCTCAGCGCTTGGCGTCGGCACCGCTGCCGAGGGCGCGCTCGAGGAAGGAAGCCGTGCGCTTGCCGTCCGTAGGCCCGACGAGGCGGCCGAGCAGCTCCGAGCCGATGCGCACCATCGCCGCGGGGATCGGTGCCGCCGAACGATAGACGCGGCCGTCGGCGTCGACCAGGCGGTCGGCACGCGCGGTGGCGATCGAGAGGTCGGCGAACATCGCGAACTGCTCAAGAAACTCCACCGCCGGCTCGACCTGCATGCCGCAACTGCGCGCAAAAACGGCGCGCTCACCGTCCCCGACCCGGGTCAGCGCCCAGCCCGGCGGGAGCGCCACGCCGATCGTGGCCGGACGGAGCTCGATCAGCCGCTCCACCACCTCGCCGGTGGTCCATAAGCGACCGCTACGGGCCGATAGCCATTCGGCCGCATGGCCGACCGAAGTCCAGTTCGAATGTCGCATGGGGTGTCCTGATGTCGAGCGCGCGGGGCCTGCACGCTCAGGTCGCGGCGAAAGGAGCCGAGTCTAGTCGATTCGCCCGCCCCGCGCACCCGCTCAGAAGGCCGCGCGCAGCAGGGCGCGGATCCAGTTCCAGCGGCTCAGGACGAGCGCGCAGAAGATCAGCCCGCAGCCGGCGAACTGAGTCGCGCTCATCGTCTCGCCGAACCACCAGGCGGCAACCAGCGCGGTCCACACCGGCTCGAGCATCAGGATGATCGCCGCATGGCTCGGGGTGGTCAGGCTCTGGCCCTCGAGCTGCAGCAGGAAGCGCAGGGTGGTGGCGATCAGCGCGCTCGCCAGCAGCCAGCCCAGCGTCGCCGCGTCGGGCGCACCCGGCCAGGGCTCGACCAACAGCGCCAGCGGCAGCACGAGCACGCCGACCAGCAGCACCTGCACCGCGCTC
Organism: Thauera phenolivorans; assembly: GCF_001696715.1. Taxonomy (GTDB): domain Bacteria; phylum Pseudomonadota; class Gammaproteobacteria; order Burkholderiales; family Rhodocyclaceae; genus Thauera; species Thauera phenolivorans. The sequence continues at coordinate 463,214 of NZ_MBFM01000004.1, forward strand.
AGCGCCAGCACCGGCAGGTCGCGCACCACGCGCGAGTTGAGGTTGAACAGGAGGGCGAACACCAGCGCCGCGCCGAGGAAGAACCACTGCCCGGGTTCGACGCGGAAGCCGTGCTCGAGCGAGAGCAGGCCGAAGCCGGCGAGCGCCACCGGCAGCGCCGCCCAGGTCAGCACGGGGGGTCGTTCGCCGAAGAACAGGCGGCCGAACACCGGCACCAGCACCACGCCGAGGCTGGCGATGAAGGCGCCCTCGCCGAGGTGCCGCGAATGCGCCAGGCCGAGGATCCACAGCCCCATCGCCGCCGCGAACAGCGCGCCGACCACGCCCGCGCGCAGCAGCGCGTAGCGGTCGAAGCGGCGCAGCTGGCCGCGGGCGAACCACGCCAGCACCGCACCGGCGATCAGGAAGCGCAGCGCGACGAACTGCAGCGGCGCGATGCCCGCGATCGCCTCCTTGGAGAAGATCCAGCCGGCGGCGGCGATCAGCGTGGTCGCCAGCAGCAGCAGGTCGGCCTTCAGGGGATGGGCGGGGATCATCGGCGAGCGTTCGGCGGAAAACCCGCGATCTTAACGCGCGGCGCGCCGGTCCGGCACGCCGCTCACCCCCCGTGCGGCGGCCGCGCCAGCTTGCGCTGCAGGGTGCGGCGGTGCATCTGCAGGGCGCGCGCGGTGGCCGAGATGTTGCCGCCATGCTCCGCCAGGACGCGCTGGATGTGCTCCCACTCGAGCCGGTCGACCGACATCGGCGCCTCGGGCACCGCATCGTCGATGACGACCTCCTCCGCCTGCAACGCCTTGATGATCGCGTCCACATCGGCGGGCTTGGCGAGATACTGCACCGCGCCGAGCTTCACCGCGTCGACCGCGGTGGCGATGCTCGCATAGCCGGTGAGCACCAGAACACGCGCATCGGGATTGACCTCGAGCAGGGGCTGGATCAGGCGCAGGCCCGATTCGCCGCCGATGTTGAGGTCGAGGACGACGAACTCCGGCTCCTCCTGCTGTGCCAGACGCAGCGCCGCGGCCGAATCGTGCGCGCCGAGCGCCCGGAAGCCGCGATGCTCGAGCGCGCGCACCAGGATGCGGTTGAAGGCGGGGTCGTCGTCGACCACCAGCAGCGATGGGCGGTTGTCGGTGTTCATCGGGTCGTGTCCTGCGCGGGAAGGTCGATGCGCACTATCGTGCCACCGCCGGGCCGGGGCAGGAACTCCATCCGCCCGCGGTGGTGCTCGATGGCGTCATGGGCGAGAAAGAGCCCTACCCCCATGCCGGACGACTTGCCCGCCCGCGCGCCGCTGATCGCGGCCGCGCTGAGCGCGGGCTCGATGCCGGGACCGCGGTCGGCCACCTCGAGCACCAGGCGCCCGTCGCGCAGTGCGGCACCGACCTCGACGCTGCCGGTGCTGGCATTGGCGGCATTGTCGATCACGTTGTGGAGCGCCTCGCCGAGGCTGTCGTCGACCACCAGCACGGCGTCGGCCGCCGCCGCGCTGCAGTCGAGCTCGGCCTTGCGCAACGGGCGCAGGTCTTGCCAGCGCGCCACCACGCCCGCCAGCCAGTCGCCCGCGCGAACCGGCCCGCCGCCTTCGGCGCGCTGCTGCCCGGCCTCGACGGTGAGGCCGTGCAGGATCGACTTGCAGTTGTCGATCTGAGTGCGCATCAGTGCCAGGTCCTCGCGCGTGTCGGGCGCGAGATCGGGGCGCTCGGCGAGCTCGTCGGCGAGCAGACGAAGGGTGCCGAGCGGCGTGCCGAGCCGATGCGCGGCGCCGGCGGCGAGCTTGCCGAGCGCCACCATGTAGGCGTCGCGCGCCCGCGCGGCGCGGGTGTCGGCGAGCTCGCGCTCGCGCTGCGAAAGCGCAGCGGTGAGCCGGGCGACGAACCACACCACGGTCGCCGCCGCCAGCGCGAAGCTCAGCCACATGCCGGCGAGGTGCCAGCGCATCGCCAGCTCGCGGTCGTCGATCGCCACCGGCAGGTGAAACTCCCACAGCAGGGAGTAGATCACCACCGCCAGCAGCACCAGCAGCCAGGCCCGACGTGCGGGCAGGATCGTCGCCCCCACCGCGATCAGCGGCAGCAGCAGCGAGATCGCGGGATTGGTGGGTCCGCCGCTGAAATAGAGGAAGACGCCCCAGGCGAGGAGGTCGAGCGCCAGCTGCAAGAAGGCGCCGCGCACCCCGCCGAGCCAGCGGCCGGCGCCGGCCAGCAGGGCGAGATTGAGCCCCGCCAGCATGAGTACGACCGCAAGCAGCGGCGCCAGCGGCTGGGAGGGCGCGATCAGCGGCAGGGCGAACAGCCCGATGGCGACCATGGCGACGACCGACAGCCAGCGCAGTTCGAACAGGCGAAATGTGTCGGCGACCGGCGAGTGGAGCGGCGTGGCTGCTTGCATCTATCGAAAATTCCCGAAAAACCCTGCATCCGCCACGGTATCGACGCCGACCTTTGCTTTACATCAAGGTTGGCCGCCCTCCCCGTTCCTAGAATGCAGGTGCGACAAAACGTCACAGGACAAATTGTCACAGGGCAGTCGAGCGCGAACGAGCCCTGCACGCGCCGAGCGTACCACCGGCGAGCCAGACTGAATTACAGCGCAGTGCGCTGACACGGGAGCCAAGCGATCATGAACGAAGCCAGAATGAACCCGGTCGAGGAGATGCCCGACCCGAGCCGCCGCAAGTTCCTCAACACCGCCGCGCTCGCCGGTCTGGCCGGCGCCGGGCTGTCGGTGGGTCTGTCGGCCTGCAACAAGGAATCGGCACCCGCGCCTGCCGCCTCGGGCGGCGCACCCGCCGCCCCCGCCGCGGCCCATGCCGCGAGCGACATCAAGCTGCACATGGCGCCGGGCGAGCTCGACACCTATTACGGCGTGTGGTCGGGCGGCCACTCCGGCGAATGCCGTATCCTCGGCCTGCCCTCGGGACGCGAGATCAAGCGCATCCCGACCTTCAACATCGACCCGATGAGTGGCTGGGGCATCACCAACGAGTCGAAGAAGGTGATCGGCACCCGTCCCGACGGCCAGCTCAAGTACAAGACCGGCGACACTCACCACATCCACGGCTCGTACACCGACGGCACCTACGACGGCAAGTACTTCTGGGTCAACGACAAGATCCATGGCCGCGTCGCGCGCATCCGCGGCGACCGCTTCGAATGCGATGCGATCACCGAGATCCCGAACATCCAGGGTTTCCACGGCATCTTCTCGGACAAGCGCGACCCGGTCGATCCGGCGATCAACTACACCACCCGCGTGTTCTGCGGTAACGAGTTCCACATTCCGCAGCCGAACGACGGCCGCGACCTCGACGATCCGACCAAGTACTACTGCCTGTTCACCTGCGTCGATGCCGAGACCATGGAAGTGCGCTGGCAGTGCAAGGTCGACGGCAACATGGACCTCGTCGCCAGCTCCTACGACGGACGCTTCGCCTGCTCCAACCAGTACAACACCGAGGGCGGCGCGCGCTACGAAGACATGATGTCGGCCGAGATGGACGCCTGCGTGTTCTTCGACATCGCCCGCATCGAGCAGGCGATCAAGGACGGCAAGTCCTTCACCGTCGGCGACTCCAACGTGCCCGTGGTCGACGGCACCAAGGCCGCCAACGCCGATCCGAAGACCGCGCTCACCGCCTACGTGCCCGTGCCGAAGAACCCGCACGGCGTCAATGCCAGCCCCGACGGCAAGTACATGATCTGTTCGGGCAAGCTGTCGCCCACCTGCACGGTGATCGAGGTGTCCAAGGTCGCCGACTTCCTCGACGGCAATCTCGACGACGTCCGCAAGTCGGTGGTCGCAGAGGTCGAAGTCGGCCTCGGCCCCCTGCACACCACCTACGACGGCCGCGGCAACGCCTTCACCACGCTCTTCCTCGACAGCCAGATCGTCAAGTGGAACATCGACGCCGCGATCAAGTTCCATGACGGCGACAAGTCGGTGCAGTACGTGGTCGACCGCATCGACGTGCATTACCAGCCGGGCCACATCAGCTCCGACATGGGCGAGACGAAGGAAGCCAGCGGCCAGTTCCTCGCGGTGGGCTGCAAGTTCTCCAAGGACCGCTTCCTGCCGGTCGGCCCGATGCACCCGGAAAACGAGCAGCTGATCGACATCCGCGGCGAGAAGATGGTGCTGCTCGCCGACCACCCGGTCCACCCCGAGCCGCACGACTTCGTCATCGTCCGCCGCGACATCATCAAGACCTTCCAAGTGGCCGAACTCGACTGGCACCCGCTGGCGCTCAGGGACGCGAAGGAATCCGGCGTGTTCCGCGAGGGCAACAAGGTGACGGTGAAGATCGCCTCGCAGGCGCCAGCCTACAGTCTGCGCGAGTTCACCATCAAGCAGGGCGACGAGGTGACGATCATCCTCACCAACCTCGACAAGGTGGAAGACCTCACCCACGGCTGGGCGATGCCGAAGTACGACATCAACTTCACGGTCAACCCGCAGGAGACCAAGTCGGTGACCTTCACCGCCGACAAGCCGGGCGTGTTCTGGTGCTACTGCACCCACTTCTGCCATGCGCTGCACCTCGAGATGCGCACGCGCATGATCGTCGAGCCCGCCTGATCCGGCGCGCCCGAGCAACACAGGACAAGGGGCGAAAGCCCCTTGTTTCTTTTGGCACCAACGAAGTCCGCCCCCGCGTTCATCAGGAATTGATGATCGGCAATTACACCTGCCGCGCCACCTCCTAGACTCCCGGGCATCTTCCAGCGGAGTGCATCATGAAGTCCTTGTCCACCCTGCGCAGCCTCATCGCCGGGACCTTCCTCGCTGTCGCAGGCCTGCTGTCCCCCCTCCCCGCCGCGGCGCAGAGCGCCTATGAGGCCCCGCTGCCGGCCGACATCAACACCAACCCCGACCTGTGCGCCAGCCTGCCCTGCCAGGAGGTGCTGCCGGGCGCCGACAGCTTCTCGGAGCGGATGGGCAAGCCGAGCTACGTCGAAGCCTATCGCACCGACAACGGCGACAAGCAGCTGGTCGGCTACGTGTTCCTGTCCACCGACATCGTCGACATCCCGGCCTACTCCGGCAAGCCGGTGATCACCCTGATCGGCATGGACACCCAGGGCATCATCACGGGCACCAAGATCCTGCGCCACAGCGAGCCGATCCTGCTGCTTGGCATCCCCGAGAGCGTGCTGACGAAGTTCGTCAACCAGTACCTCGGCAAGTATGTCGGTGACAAGATCGAGATCGGCAAGGGGCGCGACGAGGAAGGCTACATCGGCCTCGACGCGATCACCGGCGCCACCGTCACGGTCATCGCGCAAAACCAGGTCGTGATGCGCTCGGGCGTGGCGATCGCGCGCCAGGTGGGCATCCTGAAGATCGAGCCGAAGCCGGCGATCCGCTTTTCGGCGCTGGACGAGAAGCTCGGCTGGGACCAGCTGGTCAAGGAAGGCAGCGTGCAGCGGCTCACGGTGAAGCCGGAGCAACTCGGTATGCCGCGCGACGACCAGCCCTATGTCGACATGTACTTCGGCTACCTGAACACGCCCTCGGTCGGCAAGAGCGTGCTCGGCGACGGCGGCTACCGCAACCTGATGTCGCGCCTCGGACCCGACGACCATGCGATCTTCATCGTCTCCAACGGCAGCGACACCTTCAAGGGCTCGGGCTTCGTGCGCGGCGGCATTTTCGACCGCGTGCAGGTGGCGCAGGACATGGACGCCTATACCTTCCGCGACCTCGACTACCTCAACCTGTGGGGCCTGGAGGCAGCGGGCGCACCGTCCTACAAGGAATCGGCGATCTTCATCATCCGCGGACAGGGCTTCTCCGCCGCCTATCCATGGAAGCTGGTCTTCCTCGCCAACAAGCTCGACCGCGAGACCGGTCACCGCGACTTCGTCAGCTTCGACCGCGAGTACTGGGTGCTCGACAAATACCAGGAAGCGGGCCGCCCCACGGTGGTCAAGCCGGATGCGCCCTGGGTGCGGGTGTGGAAGATGCGCGCCGTGGAGATCGGCCTGTTCACCGCGCTGCTGGTGGCGGTAGCGGTGGTCTACGCGAGCCGGGACGCGCTCACGCGACGCTCGACGCGCAAGAACAAGTGGCCTGTGAATGCCTTCAAGTACACCTTCTGGGTGATCAGCATCGGTTTCGTCGGCTTCGGCCTGCTCGCCCAGCCCTCGATCACCCAGGTGCTCACCTGGTTCCATTCGCTGCTGTTCAAGTGGCAGTGGGAGCTCTTCCTCACCGACCCCTTCATCTTCCTGTTCTGGATCTTCATCATCCTCACCACCTTCGTGTGGGGTCGCGGCCTGTTCTGCGGCTGGATGTGCCCCTTCGGCTCGCTGTCGGAGCTGATCTACAAGGTGGCCGGCGCCATCGGCCTGAAGCGCTTCCAGTTCGCGCTGCCGATGAAGTGGCACAACCGCCTGAAGTGGATCAAGTACGGCGTGTTCTTCGTGCTGCTCGCGGTGTCGGTGTTCTCGATGGGTCTGGCCGAGAAGCTCGCCGAGGTGGAGCCGTTCAAGACCACCTTCCTGGTCGGCATGTTCAACCGTGCCTGGCCCTACACCCTGTTCGTCGCGGTACTGCTCGGCCTGTCGATCTTCATCGAACGGCCGTTCTGCAAGTACCTGTGCCCGCTCGGTGCCTCGCTCGCGATGCCCTCGACCTTCCGCTGGTTCGGCCTCAAGCGCAAGCAGGAATGCAGCAGCTGCAAGGCCTGCGCGGTGGGCTGCGGCTCGCTCGCGATCGACGAGCACGGACGCATCGACCATCGCGAGTGCATGCACTGCCTCGACTGCATGATCCTGTACACCGACGAGCACGCCTGCCCGCCGCTGTCGCAGGAGCGCAAGCGCCGCACCAAGGCGGGCCTGCCGCTGACGCCGATCGGCAAGGACGGCTACTACATCCCGATCAAGCCGGTGCCGGCAGCCGCGCCCAGGGCCTGAGCCCCGACACTCTGACGAGGACAGAATCATGATCGACCCCCGCAGCATGACCGAACCGGTGACGCCGCCCTATGCCGAAGGCGGCGCCCTGGGGCGCATCGGCGCCGAAATCTGGGACCACCTGTGGCCTTGGAGCCGAAGCGGCTTCCAGCGCCAGCGCGCGATCCAGGCGGCCGGCCTGGCGCTCGCGCTCGCCGCCACCCTCGTCTGGGTGCTGGCCGCGATGGGCGAACTCACCCCCGCCGCGATCATCGGCTGGTGGTTCGGCTGGAGCGCCTTCGAGGTCATCGTCCGCCTCGGCTCCAAGCCCTACGTCAAGGAAGGGCCGTGGTGGGGCCAGCGCTACCGCAAGGCGAGCGTGATGGACATGGTCTGCTATGTGGGCTTCAAGAACCTGCTGATCGGCGCAACGCTGTTCATCGGCCTCAAGAGCCTCGGCCTGCTGGTGATCTGAACCCGCCTACCCTGCCCCGAATGAGGGCGGGACGCGGCGGCCGACGCCGCTGACGGGCGCGCACCAGCTTCGCCCAGATCAAGGCAGACTGCGACATTGCGTCGCATAATCGCCCCACGCTCAGCACCCGACGAACCGATGCCCCTGCCCTCCCGTCTCTTCCGCCTCGTCGCGGCCATGGCCCTTGCGGCCACGCTCGCCCTGCCGGCCGCCGCCGCGGTGTGGCGGGTGCAGCCGGGCGAATCGGTGCAGGCCGCGATCGACGCCGCCGCCCCCGGCGACACCGTCGAGATCGCGCGCGGCCGCTACCCCGGCCATCTGCTGGTGGCCAAGCCGCTCACCCTGCGCGGCATCGAGCGCCCGACGATCGACGGCGAGCTGAAGGAAAACACCATCAGCGTGAAGGCCGAGGACGTCACCATCGAAGGCCTCATCGTCGCCAACTCGGGCGGCGACACCCTCTACCAGCACGCTGGCATCTATATCTACCCGGGCTCGCACCGCGCCGTGGTGCGCAACTGCGACTTTTCCTACACGCTGTTCGGGCTGTGGATCGAGAAGGCCGACGACGTCCTCATCGAGAACAACCTGATCACCGGCAAGCGCGACTTCGACTCGCCCAAGCGCGGCAATGGCATCCAGCTCTACAACACCCAGCGCGCACGCATCATCGGCAACAACGTCAGCTTCGTGCGCGACGCGATCTATGTGGACGTCTCGCACGACGCGATCTTCCGTGGCAACAAGCTGCACCACAGCCGCTACGGCACCCACTACATGACCTCCTACCGCAACATCTGGGAGGACAACGAGACCTGGTACAACCGCGGTGGCCTGGCGCTGATGGAGGTGCGCGACCAGATCGTGCGCAACAACCGCGCCTGGGGCAATTCCGACCATGGCATCATGCTGCGCACGATCCAGGACGCGGTGATCGAGAACAACGTGGTCGCCGGCAACCAGCGCGGATTCTTCATCTACGACGCCGAATACAACGAGATCCGCGGCAATTCGGTGATCGACAACGTGGTCGGCATTCACCTGTGGGCGGGCTCGAAGAACAACCAGGTGGAAGGCAACGACTTCATCGCCAACCGCGAGCAGATCCGCTACGTCGCCGCGCGCGACATGGTGTGGGGCGAAAAGCTCGGCAACCACTGGAGCAACTACCTCGGCTGGGACCGCAACGGCGACGGCATCGGCGACGTCCGTTACGAAGCCAACGACATGGTCGACCGCCTGTCCTGGCGCCATCCGATGATGAAGCTGCTGCTGGCCAGCCCGGCGGTGCAGACCCTGCGCCTGGTGGGCCAGCAGTTCCCGCTGCTGCGCGCGCCGAGCATCGTCGACCCCAATCCGCGGATGACGCCGCACAACCCTGAATGGAGCCAATGGCGTGGCCGATATTTCCCCCGCTCCGACTGAAGCCGGCAACCCGGTGATCTTCGCCCGCGGGGTGCACAAGCACTACGGGGCGATCCACGCGGTCGATGGCGTCGACCTCGACATCCGCGCCGGCGAGCTGTTCGGCCTGATCGGCCACAACGGCGCGGGCAAGAGCACGATGTTCAAGATGATGCTCGGCCTGATCCCGCTCACCGCCGGCGAGATCCGCATCGACGGCGCCAGCGTCGTCGGCGGCGACTTCCGCGCGGTGCGGCGCAAGGTCGGCTACCTGCCCGAGAACATCGTGCTCTACGACAACCTCAACGGGCTCGAGACCCTGCAGTTCTTCGCCCGCCTGAAGGGCGTCTCGAGCGCCGACAACCCCCGCCTGCTCGAACGCGTGGGGCTCGCCCATGCGGCCAAGCGGCGCGTCCGCGAGTATTCCAAGGGCATGCGGCAGCGACTCGGTTTCGCCCAGGCGCTGCTCGGCCGGCCGCGCATCCTGTTCCTTGACGAGCCCACCACCGGCCTCGACCCGGAGGCGATCCGCGGCTTCTACGCGATCCTGCGCGAGCTGCGCGATGAGGGCGTGACGATGGTGATCACCTCGCACATCCTCGCCGAGATCCAGGAGCGGGTGGACCGGCTGTCGATCATGGCCGCAGGCAAGGTGCAGGCGACCGGCACGGTGCAGGCGCTGCGCGAGCGCATGAACCTGCCGCTGCGCTTCGAACTGCAGCTGGCGCCGGGCGCATTCGATACCGTGCGCGCCACCCTCGCCGACCTGCCGGTGAGCGCGATCGAGGCGCGCGACGGGGGTCTCGCCCTGCGCTGCGGGCGGGAGGCCAAGATGAAGGTGCTCGCCGCACTGTCCTCGCTCGGCGATCTGGTGCGCGACCTCACGGTGCGCGAGCCCTCGCTCGAGGACGTGTTCTTCGGCTTTTCGGATTAAGGGGGAAGCATGGAGTTCTCGCAGATCGCCACCATCGCCGGCAAGGAATTCTGGGACCGCATCCGCAACCGCTGGGTGCTCGCGGTGGCGCTGGTGTTTACCGCGTTCGCACTGTCGATCGCGTATTTCGGCGCCGCCCAGCAGGGCACGGTCGGCTTCCGCTCGATCGAGGTCACGATCGCCAGCCTGGTCAGCCTGGTCATCTACCTGATCCCGCTGATCGCGCTGCTGCTCGGCTTCGACGCGATCGTCGGCGAGCGCGAACGCGGCTCGCTCGACCTGTTGCTGTCGATGCCGATCACCCGCGGCGAGCTGCTGCTCGGCAAGTACCTCGGCCTGGCGGGCGCGCTCGCCTTCTCCACCATCGCCGGCTTCGGCCTCGTCGGCATCGTGCTGTCGGCCCAGCTCGACCTCAACGCGCTGTTCCACTACTTCGGTTTCATGCTCAGCTCGGTGCTGCTCGGCTGCGCCTTCCTCAGCCTGGCGGTGATGCTGTCGGTGTTCGCCTCCGACCGTACCCGCGCCTCCGGCATGGCGATCGCGATGTGGTTCTTCTTCGTGCTGGTGTTCGACCTTTTGCTGCTCGGGGTGCTGGTGGTGACCGCCGGCCAGTGGGGCGGGGAGGCCCTGCCCTACATGCTCCTGCTGAACCCGGCCGACGTGTTCCGCATCCTCAACATCTTCTCGCTGGAAGACGTCCGCACCCTGTACGGGCTGTCCACCGTGTTCCCGCCGAGCCTCGCCCGGCCCTGGCTGCTGGGCCTGGTGATGCTCGCCTGGATCGCCGCTCCGCTGGCGATCGCGAGCTGGCGCTTCCGGCGCTGAGCCCAACCCAACGCACCGACGGAGACCGAACCATGTGCCAACATCACGGCTGCCTCAGCCGCCGCCGCTTCCTGATCGCCGCCGGCGCCGCCGGCCTGCTCGCCGCCTGTGGTAGCGGCGATGGCGGCGCCGGCGGCACGGTCGTGCCGCTCGAGATCGAGCGCGGCACCAGCTGCGCACTCGACGGCATGCTGCTCGCCGACTACCCCGGCCCCAAGGTGCAGATGCACTACAGCGGCCTCGCCCAGCCCGACTGGTTCTGCGACACGATCGAGATGTTCAACGTGTACCTGAACCCGGAGCAGGCCCGTCTGGTGACCGCGATCTACGTGCAGGACATGGCCAGGGCCGACTGGAACCACCCGGAGGGCAACTGGATCGACGCGCGCAGCGCGTGGTACGTGTTCGGCTCGAAGCGGCTTGGCGCGATGGGACCGACCGCCGCCTCCTTCGCCGCCGAGGCCGACGCCCGCGCCTTCGCCGCCGAGCACGGCGGCCAGGTGCTCCGCTTCGACGAGGTCAAGTCCGACATGGTCATCCTCGACGGTGGCGCGCTGCACGACCAATCGATGTGAGCGACCAGCCCCGGAGAATGCGATGAACAACCCGATCTATGACACCCTCTCGCCGCAGGACGCGCTCGAGCTCGAGCAGGTCGCGCGCCTGATCTACGAGAGCCGCGAGAACCGGCGCCGGGTCCTCGCCGCCGCCGGCGCCGAGGACGAGCAGGCACTGCTTTCGCGCATTACCGACGGCAGCGTCGACGAGCACCCCGCCTACGAGCACTACCTCGCGGCCCGCATCCTCGCCGACACTCACGAGGCGGCCCGCACAATGGTCGGCGCGCGGCTTGCGGAGGTGAACCGCCGATGAGCCTGCATGCTGAACTGGCCGCCTTCGCCGAGCACGAGCTCGGCGACGTCCTCGCCGCCCCGCCGCTGTCGACTCAGGACGCACTCGAATTCGACCTCGCCAACGGCGTGCGCGTAGTCGTCCGCTATGCTGCGGCCGACGCTTACTCGCTGCGCTGGCGCGTGGGCGACGCCGAACTCGGCATCGATACTGCGCCGACCCACCCGGCGCTCGCGACCCGGCCCAACCACCTGCACCGCGCCGACGGCACCATCGTCGCCGATCCGCTCACCCGCACCGACGCCAGCCCCACAGCCAACCTCGCGGCCGTGCTGCGCGCGCTCGCCGCCGATCCCGGGCTTGCCGACGGCGCCGCATCATGAGTGTCGACACCCGGCGCCGCCTGCTGCTGACCGGCTCCTTCGCCTGCGCAGCCGCAGCCGGAGCGCTGTTCTGGCACTACGCCGCCAACGGACCCGCCCTCGCCTTCGAGCCCCCGGCCGAGGACATCTGCATCGTGCCGCCGACGCGCACGATTGCCGCCATCCCGTATGACCCGGACTCCGGTCTGACCATGCTGGCGCCGCGCGCGGTACCCGCCGGGGCACGCTGCCCGGTATGCGGCATGTACCCCTCGCGCTTCGCGCGCTGGGCGGCGCAGGTCATCTTCGCCGACGGCGCCGCGCATTTCTTCGACTCGCCGGTGGACGTTTTCCTCTTCCTCGCCGAGCCCGCACGCTACGACGAGGATTACAAGGCCGGGGACGTGCGCGCGATCCACGTCGCCGACTTCGGCGGCAAGGGCTGGAGCGAGGCGCGCGACGCGCACTACGTGATCGGTTCGGCGGCGCGCGGGCCGATGCGCAGCCCCGACCTTCCGGCGTTCGCCGACGCCGCCGACGCCGCCGCCCACGTGGCCGAGCACGGCGGCCGGGTGCTCCGCTTCGCCGAGATCGACAGCGCGCTGCTCGACGGCCTGCGTCAGAGCACGCACGCCGGCCACGGTCACTGAGCCCGCCTCGCGCAAAGCCCGCGTCCGAAACCCGGTTTGTCATCGACGGCGCGAGCCGGTATACTTTTGCACCAATTCAATTGATGCAAATGATCCTGCCCGAGCGCAGGGGCCGTTTGCCGACCGATGACAGAGACCGACACCTACAGCCAGACCACGACCGCCACTTTCCACGCTTTCCCTGCCGACGCCGGTCGCCGCGTTCCTGCGGCCTCCCTGCGGGCTTCCTTTGCCCGCCAGCCGGCGTCCTTCTCGTCGCAGCGCGCCGCGCACCGCCGGCACGACCTCCACGGTCGCCGCAGCGACCAGCCGCTTCCTCCCTGAGCCTCTCCCCGCTGCGCCATCCGGGCGCGCCGCCCGCTGCGCGCGCCGGCTGACAGCGACCCGCTGTCGGCGCACCGCCGTCACCACCACGCCGTGACCCGCACTGCCATGCCCATGGAGGCCAACTCTTGCACGCAACCGATACCAACGTCATTGCCACGACCACCTTCCGCGCCGCCCGCCACGGCGACGGCGCCGCGTTGTGGGAGCTGGTCGGCCGCGCCGGCACGCTGGAACAGAATTCCGCCTACTTCTATCTGCTCTTCGCCGCCGACTTCGGCGACACCTGCCTGATCGCCGAGCAGGACGGCGAGACGGTCGGCGCGGTGATCGGCTACCGTCCGCCGCGCGACCCGCAGGCCGCCTTCGTGTGGCAGATCGGCATCGACGGCCGCCATCAGGGCCAGGGACTGGGGGCGCGCCTGCTCGAGCGCTGGCTCGCGCTGCCGGCCAATGCCGACGCGCGCTGGCTGACCGCCA
>NZ_MBFM01000004.1:476428-488157 GCF_001696715.1 Thauera phenolivorans
CCGACCGATGACAGAGACCGACACCTACAGCCAGACCACGACCGCCACTTTCCACGCTTTCCCTGCCGACGCCGGTCGCCGCGTTCCTGCGGCCTCCCTGCGGGCTTCCTTTGCCCGCCAGCCGGCGTCCTTCTCGTCGCAGCGCGCCGCGCACCGCCGGCACGACCTCCACGGTCGCCGCAGCGACCAGCCGCTTCCTCCCTGAGCCTCTCCCCGCTGCGCCATCCGGGCGCGCCGCCCGCTGCGCGCGCCGGCTGACAGCGACCCGCTGTCGGCGCACCGCCGTCACCACCACGCCGTGACCCGCACTGCCATGCCCATGGAGGCCAACTCTTGCACGCAACCGATACCAACGTCATTGCCACGACCACCTTCCGCGCCGCCCGCCACGGCGACGGCGCCGCGTTGTGGGAGCTGGTCGGCCGCGCCGGCACGCTGGAACAGAATTCCGCCTACTTCTATCTGCTCTTCGCCGCCGACTTCGGCGACACCTGCCTGATCGCCGAGCAGGACGGCGAGACGGTCGGCGCGGTGATCGGCTACCGTCCGCCGCGCGACCCGCAGGCCGCCTTCGTGTGGCAGATCGGCATCGACGGCCGCCATCAGGGCCAGGGACTGGGGGCGCGCCTGCTCGAGCGCTGGCTCGCGCTGCCGGCCAATGCCGACGCGCGCTGGCTGACCGCCACCGTGGCAGAGGACAACGCTCCCTCGGCGCGCCTGTTCGAGGGCTTCGCCCGCCGTGCCGGCGTCGCCTGCGAGGTGGTACCGCATTTCACCCCCGAGCTCTTCCCGCATCCACACCCCGCGGAACGCCTGTTCCGCATCGGGCCGCTGGCGCCGCGCGCCGCAGTCTGAGACCAGACCGACAATGACAAGGAAAGGAGAATCCCTATGAACGTGTTCGAACGCCATGAATCCGAAGTCCGCGGCTACTGCCGCAATTTTCCGACCGTCTTCAAGACCGCCAAGGGCGCCTGGATGACCGACAGCGAGGGTCGCAAGTACCTCGACTTCTTCGCCGGCGCCGGCGTGCTCAACTACGGCCACAACCCGGACAAGCTCAAGCAGGCGCTGATCGACTACGTCGCCGCCGACGGCATCACCCACACGCTCGACATGTACAGCGAGGCCAAGGCGCACTTCATCGAGCGCTTCCAGGAGGTGATCCTCGCCCCCCGCGGCCTCGACTACAAGATGCAGTTCCCCGGCCCGACCGGCACCAACGCGGTCGAGGCGGCGCTCAAGCTGGCGCGCAAGGTCACCGGCCGCGAGCGCATCGTCAACTTCACGAACGCCTTCCACGGCATGACTCTGGGCTCGCTCGCGGTGACCGGCAACGGCTTCAAGCGCGCCGGCGCCGGGGTGCCGCTGAACCACACGATGGCGGTGCCTTTCGACGGCTACATGGGCGAGGACGTCGACACCCTCGACTACCTCGAGCGCCTGCTGATCGATGACGGCAGCGGCCTCGACGCCCCCGCCGCGGTGATCCTCGAGACGGTGCAGGCCGAAGGCGGCGTCAATGTCGCCAGCGTCGAATGGCTGCGCCGCCTGCGCGAGATCACCGAGAGCCACGGCGTGCTGCTGATCGTCGACGACATCCAGGTCGGCTGCGGTCGCACCGGCAAGTTCTTCAGCTTCGAGGATGCCGGCATCGTTCCCGACATCGTCACGCTGTCGAAGTCGCTGTCGGGCTACGGCCTGCCCTTCGCGCTCGTGCTGTTCAAGCCCGAGCACGACCAGTGGGCGCCGGGCGAGCACAACGGCACCTTCCGCGGCCACTGCCCGGCCTTCGTCACCGGCGCCGCCGCGCTCGACTTCTGGCAGGACGCCTGGCTCGAGAAGTCGGTGATCGCCAAGGGCCGCATGGCCACCGAGCGACTGCAGCGGCTGCTGCGCAACACCGGCGTCAAGGGCGAGGTGCGCGGCCGCGGCCTCATCCTCGGGGTGGCTTTCGAGGACGCTGAATTCGCCGGCCACATCTCCGCCGCCTGCTTCGAACGCGGCCTGATCATCGAGACCGCCGGCGTCAACGACGAGGTGCTGAAGCTGCTGCCGAGCCTGACCATCAGCGAGGAAGAGCTCGCCCATGGCCTCGACATCATCGAGCAGGCCTGGAAGGCGACCCTCAAGGGCGACGCCCGCGACGCCGCCTGAAGCAGACCCAACCGAATCCACAAGGAGAACCGCATGATCGTCAAGCATCTGGACCAACTCATCGGCACCCCGGCCGATGTCGACACCGAACAGTGGGCGAGCCGCCGCTTCATCCTCGCCAGCGACAAGCTCGGCTACTCGGTGACCGACACCCTGATCAAGGAAGGGGCCGAACTCGAGATGGAGTACCGCAACCACATCGAGACGGTGTACTGCTTCGAGGGCGAGGGCGAGATCGAGGACCTCGCCACCGGCACCGTGCACCCGATCCGTCCCGGCACGCTGTACGCGCTGAACCTGCACGATCGCCACATCCTGCGTGCCAACAAGGGCAGCCACATGCGCATGGTGTGCGTGTTCAACCCGCCGCTCACCGGCGCCGAGGTCCATGACGAGACCGGCGCCTACGCCGCGCCCGAGGCGATGCTCGCAACCGCTGGCTGAGCACACCCCATCCCCGGACGGGCATCGCGGCGCGGCCGCGGTGCCTTTTTTGCGTGAACCTGCACGGCCGCACGCCGTGCGTCAGGAGGACCCCATCCGATGACTGATCCAAACCGAACCGCCGCCAGCCTGGCCGACCGCTATCCGTCGCGCATCGCCGCCGAGCCCTCGGTGCTCGAGCGTCAGGATCCGGTCGTCCATGGCCGCGCCGAGGACGGGCCGCTCGACGCCGAGCGGCTCGCCTTCTACGAAAACAACGGCTACCTCTCGTTCGAGGCCTTCTTCAGCGCCGAGGAGATCCGCCCCTACCTCGACGAGCTCGCCCGCCTGCGCGCAAGCGAGTCGGAGCGCGCCGCCCCCGAGGCGGTGATCGAACCCGACAGCGGCGAGCTGCGCTCGATCTTCGCGGTGCATAAGAACAACGCCGTGCTGCGCGAGCTATGTACCCATCCGCGCCTGGTCGCGATCGCCCGCCAGCTGCTCGGCGACCAGGTGTACATCCACCAGTCGCGCATCAACTACAAGTCGGGCTTTCGCGGCCGCGAGTTCTACTGGCACTCGGACTTCGAAACCTGGCATGTGGAGGATGGCCTGCCGGCGATGCGAACGCTGAGCTGCTCGGTGAGCCTGACCCCGAACACCGAGCACAATGGCCCGCTGATGGTGATCCCGCGCTCCCACCGCAAGTACGTCGCCTGCATCGGCGAGACGCCCGAGAACCACTACCGCAAGTCGCTGCGCAAGCAGGAATACGGCGTGCCGGACGAGGACAGCCTCGCCAGCCTGGTGGCCGAGGGCGGCATCGTCGCGCCCAAGGGGCCGGCCGGCTCGGTGACCTTCTTCGACTGCAACCTGATGCACGGCTCCAATTCGAACATCACCCCGCTGCCGCGCAGCAACGTCTTCATGGTCTTCAACAGCGTGGAGAACCGGCCGCAGGCGCCGTTCTGCGGGCTGGCGCCGCGTCCGGCATTCATCGCCGAGCGCGAGGACTTCCGCCCGCTCGGCGACTGAGTCGGGAACCCGCTGCCGGAACGAAAAATGGAGGCCCGCGGGCCTCCATTTTTTTGCCGTCGGGCGTGGCTTACTGCGACTTGGCGACCATGAAGTCGACCGCGGCCTTCACCTCTTCGTCCGACAGCGAGGCGCCGCCACCGCGCGGCGGCATCATGCCCTTCTCGCCGGTGAAACCTTCGATCGCGTGCTTGTACATGAGATCGTTACCTTGGGCGATGCGCGGACCCCAGTCGTCCTTGTTGCCCGGGATCGGCGCACCGGCGACGCCGGAGGCGTGGCACAGGGCACAGGTCTTCTTGTACACGCTCTCGCCGTTCGGGCCGGCGGCGGCCTGCTGCGGTGCCGGCGCCGCGGGTGCGGCCGCCGGAGCCTGGGCCGCGGGTGCGCTCGGCGCCTGCGAGGCGGGTGCAGCGGGGGCGGCAGGGGCGGACGCCGGGGCGGCGGGCTGCTCCTGGCCGCCGCAGGCGGCGAGCAGGCTGACCAGCGCGCTGGCGAGGACGAGCTTGGTGGTTTTCATGTAGTTCTCCGTTGTCTGTCCGTGGGGAACCCGCGGGGACGAGCCGCGGGACGATGGTGAGGATTCTAAAGAGGCGCACCCAGTCTGAGATTGATATCCATCAAGTAGCGCCCGGCGCGCACGGCCGGGCGGCGCCACCGAGGGCTGCTATCATTTCGATCAATGACCGTCCCCCGCCTCCCCTACGTCGGACGCTTCGCGCCCACGCCGAGCGGCCCGCTGCACTTCGGTTCGCTCGTCGCCGCAACCGGCAGCTGGCTCGAGGCGCGCGCCCATGCCGGGCGCTGGCTGCTGCGCATCGAGGACCTCGACACGCCGCGCAAGGTGCCCGGCGCCGAGGAGGCGATCCTCGCCGCCCTCGGCGCCTTCGGCTTCGAATGGGACGGCCCGGTCGTGCGCCAGAGCGAGCGCACCGGAGCCTATGCGGCAGCCTTCGAGCGCCTGCGCCAGGCGGGCCAGGTCTATCCGTGCGCCTGCACCCGGCGTGAGATCGCCGACTCCGCCCTCGCCCGCGACGGCTCGCCGCGCTATCCGGGCACCTGCCGTGACGGCCTGCCGCCGGGCCGCCGCCCGCGCGCCTGGCGGGTGCGCGCCGAGGGCTTGGCCTGCTTCGACGATGCGATCCAGGGGCCGCAGCGCGAGGAACTCGCCGAGGAGATCGGCGACTTCATCGTGCGCCGTGCGGACGGCATCTTCGCCTATCAGCTCGCGGTCGTGGTCGACGATGCCGAAGCCGGTGTGAGCCACGTGGTGCGCGGCGCCGACCTGCTCGAATCCACCGGTCGCCAGATCCTGCTGCAGCGCCTGCTCGGGCTGCCGCAGCCGGCCTACGCCCACCTGCCGGTGGCGGCCAATACCGCCGGCGAAAAACTCTCCAAGCAGACCCTGGCGCGCGCCCTCGACGCCGCCTCGGCGCCGGCGACGCTGGTCGCGGCGCTCGATTTTCTGGGCCAGCGTCCGCCGCCCGCCCTCGCCCGCGCGTCCCTCGCCGAGGTGTGGGCGTGGGCTGGCGCGCACTGGCGACTGGAACAGGTTCCCCGCTGCCGCTCGATCGCGGTGGCATCCACCCACGACGAGGAGTGCCCATGATCGAAGACAACGACGGCCTGCGCCGCCTGCTGCAGGAAACGAAGACCATCGCGGTGGTCGGCCTGTCGCCCAGACCGGATCGCCCGAGCAACGAAGTGGCGACCTACCTGCAGCGTGCGGGATACCGCATCATCCCGGTCAACCCAGCCTGCGAGGAGGTGCTCGGCGAGAAGTGCTACCCCAGTCTGCGCGAGATCCCGGTGCCGATCGACCTCGTCGATGTGTTCCGTCGTCCGGAGGACGTGATGCCGATCGTAGAGGACGCGATCACGATCGGCGCCCGTGCGCTCTGGCTTCAGCTCGGTGTGATCGCGCCGCAGGCCGCGGCGCGCGCCGAGGAAGCCGGGCTGAAGGTGGTGATGGACCGCTGCACCAAGATCGACCACCGCGCGCTGCTGGGCTAGTGCTTTTCGCCGTAGCCCGCGATGCCGATCGCCCACCTGACGAACTGGTAGGCCAGCCAGGTCAGCGCCCGCTTGAAGCGCGGCAGGCGCTGCCACGTTTCATGATGCAGCTCACGGGCACCGGCCTCGAGCGCGCGCTCCACGCTCGCGCGTAGCGTGCCGGCGAAGCGCTCGTCCTCCACCACCAGGTTGGCCTCGCGCGCCAGCATCAGGCTGAAGACGTCGATGTTGCTGGAGCCGACGGTGGCCCAGCAGCAGTCGACCACCGCGACCTTGGCGTGCAGCTGGCTGCGGTGGTACTCGAACAGGCGGATGCCCTTTTCCAGCAGGTAGGGATAGAGCGCGCGGGTGGCGTACTGCTGGATCGGGTGGTCGGCCACCCCCTGCAGCAACAGGGTGATCCGGACCCCGCGCTCGGCCGCATCGACCAGCGCGGCGCGGAAGCGACGACCAGGAAAGAAGTAGGCGTTGGCGATCAGGATGTCGCTCTGCGCCGAGTTGATCGCCTCGAGGTAGGCGTCCTCGATGTCGTGACGATGGCGCAGATTGGCGCGCACCAGGAATGCGGCCTCGATGTCGCCCGCCGGCGCGGTGTGCGCGGGCGTCAGCAGCCGCGGCAGCCCTTTCCGGCTGCGCAGCCCGGCCCACGACACCAGCCACCACAGGCGGTGGGCGGAATGCACGATTCGCCCGAGCACCGGCCCCTCGACCCGCACCGCATAGTCGTAGCGCGGAAAGGGAGGGCCCTTGGGATCGTAGTCGTCGAGGATGTTGATGCCGCCGACGTAAGCCTCGCGGCCGTCGATCACCACCAGCTTGGCGTGCAGCCGACGCAGCCGATGGCGACGCAGCGACAGCGCGCGCAGTTCGCGGCGGTAGATCAGCACCTCGACGCCCGCGGCGATCAGCTCGTCCATCAGGCTGCGCACGAACTCGCGGCCGCCGAAGCCATCGACCATCACGCGCACCGTCACCCCGCGTCCGGCCGCGCGCGCCAGCGCGTCGGCAATGCGGCGGCCGGTTGCGTCGGCGGCGAAAATGTAGGTCTGAAGGTAGACCTCGCGCTCGGCTGCGTCGAGCGAGGCCTCGAGCGCAGGAAAGTAATCGTGCCCGTTCTCCAGCAAGCGCAACGCATTGCCGGAAATCGCTCCCCTCAAACCATGACCTCCAGCTCGGCGGTGAGTGCGGCATGATCGGAGATCCTCGACCATGGCTGCCCGAAATGAACCTGGGCCTGGCGAACGCGGAAACCGCGCACGTAGATGCGGTCGAGGCGGAAAAGGGGCAGCCTGCTCGGGTAGCTGCGCGGCGGGTTGCCGCGGTTGGCGGCGAAGGCCTCGGTGAGGCCGAGCCGGCGGCCGAGCAGCAGATCGGCCTGGTTGCGCCAGTCGTTGAAGTCTCCGGCGATGATCAGGGGCGCGCCCCCGGGCGCGAGCACCTCGAGGCGCTCGGCGATCGCTTCCATCTGCCGTCGCCGCCCGCCGCCGGTGAGGCCGAGATGAACGCACACGCAATGCACCGGCTCGGCGAATTGCGGCAGTGAGATCTTGCAGTGCAGCATGCCGCGGCTCTCGAAGCGGTGAGCCGAGACGTCGGTGTTCTCCGTCGATACGATCAGATGTCGGCTGAGGATGGCGTTGCCATGGTGGCCATGGTCGTACACCGCGTTGCGGCCATAGGCATGCTGAGGCCAGATCTCGTCGGCGAGGAATTCGTGCTGCGGCTGCACCGGCCAGTCGGCATGACGCGACGGATGCAGGAGATGGAGGCCCTGCACCTCCTGCAGAAAGACGAGGTCGGACTGCAGGTTGCGCAGCCGCTCACGCAGTTCGTGCACCACCATGCGGCGGTTGAACTGCGAGAAGCCCTTGTGGATGTTGTAGCTGCAGATCCGCAGGGTCATGGCCGACGCTTTCGCACGTGTTCAGGACACCGCGAGCATCCGCTCGAGCGCCAGGCGCGCAAGCGTCGCCTCGTGTGCCGGCACCCGGATCGGATTCACCACCTTGCCCTCGGCCAGGTTCTCGAGCGTCCACGCCAGGTGCTGCGGATCGATTCGCTGCATCGTCGAGCACATGCAGACGGTGGGCGCCATGAATTCGACGATCTTGCCTTCCGGCTTCATCTCGTCGGCCAGTCGGCTGACGAGGTTGAGCTCGGTGCCGACCAGCCAGCGCGTATTGGCCGCGCCGGCCTTGATCGTGTTGATGATGTACTCGGTGGAACCGACGTAGTCCGAATTGATGCAGACGTCGAGATTGCTCTCGGGGTGCGAGATCACGATGCCCTCGGGATGCTGCATGCGCCAGCGGCGGATGTGGCTCTCCTGGAACATCTGATGCACCGAGCAGTGGCCCTTCCACAGCAGGATCTTGGCACTTCGGATCTGCTCGGGGCTGAGGCCACCGTGCTCGAGATCGGGATCCCACACCACCATCTGCTCGAGCGGGATGCCCTTCTTGTATCCGGTCCAGCGCCCGAGATGCTGGTCGGGGAAGAACAGCACCTTCTCGCGCTGCGCGAAGGCCCAGTCGAGGATGGTGGGCGCATTGGTGGAGGTGCACACGATGCCGCCGTGCTCGCCGCAGAAGGCCTTCAGGTCGGCCGCGGAATTGATGTAGGTGACCGGGGTGATCAGCTCGTCCGGCTTGCCGAGCACCTCGGCCAGCTCGCGCCAGCAGCGCTCGACCTTGGCCAGGCTCGCCATGTCCGCCATCGAGCAACCGGCGGCGAGATCGGGGAGGATCGCGATCTGCTCCGGTTTGGACAGGATGTCGGCGACCTCGGCCATGAAGTGCACCCCGCAGAACACGATGTATTCGGCGTCGGTCTGCGAGGCAAGCTTGGCGAGCTTGAGCGAGTCGCCGGTAAGGTCGGCGTGCTGATAGACGTCGGCGCGCTGATAGTGGTGGCACAGGAGCACCGCGCGGTCGCCGAGCTTCGCGCGCGCGGCCCGGATGCGCTCCTGGGCCTGTGCGTCGGCGAGCACGTTGAAGCGGTCGAAGCTGATGGTGGCAGTCTGCATGTCGTGAAGCCTGAAAGGGTTGGGACTGGGACCGTCGCGCGGCGCCGGGGTTTCCTCACCGGCGCCGCCGTTCGGGTCGAAGCGGGATCAGCCCTGCTGCCAGGGCAGGCCGGCGTGGCGCCAGCCCCCGATGCGATTGCGCTGGCCGTGGGCGTCGCGGTCGCCCTCGAAGCCTTCGAGGATGTTGTAGCAGTTGCTGTAGCCCGCCTCGCCCGCCAGCCGCGCCGCGGAATCCGACCGCGCGCCCGAGCGGCACAGGAACAGGACCAGCGCTTCCGGATCGACCTGCTGCCGAAGCTGCGCGAGGAAGGCCGGATTGCGTTCGCCCGAGGGCCAGCTGTTCCACTCGATCTCGACCGCATCGGGCACCCGACCGACCCACTCCCATTCCGCGCGCGTGCGCACATCGACCAGCCTGGCACCAGGCGCGAGCTGCCACACCTGCCATGCCTCGGCCGGCGTGAGCGCGCCCTGGTAGGGGAGGTTCAGGTTTTCCGCCCGCTCGCGGGCCAGGGACAGGAGATCGGACAGGGTTCCCATGCAGGCATCCGGCTAGAATTGGGATCAGACCACAAAGTATAGCGCGTCCGATCGCCAAGCCCCGAGATGAAGCCCACCGCCGTCACCCCCCTGCCCAGCAAGCCGCTCGAGCGCCCCGCCGACGAGGTCGCGCGTGCGCGCGGCATCCAGCGCGCGACCCTCGTCGCGGTGGCCACCAACGCCATGCTCGCCATCGGCCAAGTCGTCATCGGCCTGTTCGCCGGCGCCTTCAGTCTCGTCGCCGACGCCGCCCACACCCTGTCGGACCTGGTCACCGACCTGCTGGTGCTGTTCGCCGGCCGGCGCGGCGCCGACCCCGCCGACACCAACCACCCCTACGGCCACGGTCGCGTGGAGACCGCCACCACCCTGCTGCTCGGCCTGGTGCTGGGCGGCGTCGGCGTCGGCTTCCTGTGGAGCTCGGGCCTGCGCCTGCAGAACCTGTCCCAACTGCCGACCCTGCACCCGGCGGCGCTGGGAATGGCCTTGCTGACGCTGGCGGCGAAGGAGGGCCTGTTCCGCTTCACGCTGGCAGCCTCGCGTCGGCTCAAGGCGCCGATGCTGGAGGCCAACGCCTGGCATGCACGCTCGGACGCGGCCTCCTCGCTGGTGGTGGCCGCCGGCATCGGCGGCAGCCTCGCCGGCTATCCCTTTCTCGAGCCGCTCGCCGCCGCGGTCGTCGGCTTCCTGATCCTGCACATGGGTGTCAGGCTGGTCCGCAGCTCGGTGCGCGAACTGATCGACACTGGCCTGCCTTCAGAGCAGCTCAAGGAGATCCGCCGCATCATCCTTGAAACCCCGGGCGTGATCGGACTGCACGAACTGCGCACCCGGCGCATGGCCGACCGGGTGTTGTGCGACGCCCACATCCAGGTCGCGCCGAGAATCACCGTTTCCGAGGGGCACCGGGTGTCGGACGCGGTGTTCCTCCGGGTGCGCGACGCCTTCCCCGAGGTGCGCGACGTGCTCGTCCACATCGACCCGGAGGACGACGGCGAGCTGCAGGTCGTCCCCCCCGGGCCGATCCCCGAACGCGCCGAGGTGGTCGCCACCATCACCGACCTGCTCGACGGCTGCGGGACGCATGCGAGCCGGGTGCAGATCCACTACCTCGGCCACCGCGTCGACGTCGACGTGATCCTCGCCGCCGAACCGGCGGCGCAATCGCTCTCCCGCCTGCGCCGCGTCACCGACGCCTGGCTCAAGGCCCACCCCCGCTACCGCTCGATCGAGTACTTCGTCCGGCTTGCACCATGACGGTGCATGCAGCAGCCGAAATGCACCAGATCGGGGCCCAATCTTGGCGCATCACGCGCGAATTGCCTTGTGGCACAATGGCCGAACGGCCGGCACAGCCTTGGCATGGATACTGCTTTCTTGCCTTCCAGCATCCGCCAGTACGGACAAGCGACCCAAAACCGTCCATCGCATCAGCGCACCAGGAGTGAGAGTGAACATGAACGCTCAAGACGTCTTGAAAATGATCCAGGAAAACGAGGTCCGCTTCGTCGACCTGCGTTTTACCGACATTCAGGGCAAGGAGCAGCACGTCGGCCTGCCGGTGTCGGCCTTCGAGGAAGAGCACTTCGAGCACGGCCACCCGTTCGACGGCTCGTCGATCGGCGGCTGGAAGGGTATCCAGGCCTCGGACATGATCCTGCTGCCGGAGCCCTCGACCGCCTACATCGACCCCTTCTTCGACGAGACCACCCTGGTCCTGTCGTGCGATGTCATCGAGCCGTCCGACGGCAAGGGCTACGACCGCGACCCGCGTTCGATCGCCAAGCGCGCCGAGGCCTACCTGAAGAGCACCGGGATCGGCGACACCGCCTTCTTCGGCCCCGAGCCCGAGTTCTTCATCTTCGACTCGGTCGAGTGGTCGATCGACATGTCCGGCGTGTATAGCAAGATCTTCTCGGAAGAGGCGGCCTGGTCGACCGCCGACAAGTTCGAGGGCGGCAACACCGGTCACCGTCCGCGCGTCAAGGGCGGCTACTTCCCGGTGCCGCCGGTCGACAGCCTGAACGACATCCGCGCCGCGATGGTCCTCGCGCTCGAGGCCTGCGGCGTGCCGGTCGAGGTGCACCATCACGAGGTGGCCAACGCCGGCCAGTGCGAGATCGGCACCCGCTTCAGCACCCTGACCCAGCGCGCCGACTGGACCCAGGTGCTGAAGTACATCGTGCACAACGTCGCTCACCAGTACGGCAAGACCGCCACCTTCATGCCGAAGCCGATCGTCGGCGACAACGGCTCGGGCATGCACGTGCACCAGTCGATCTGGAAGGACGGCCAGAACCTGTTCGCAGGCAACGGCTACGCTGGCCTGTCGGAGATGGCGCTCTACTACATCGGCGGCATCATCAAGCACGCCCGTGCGCTCAATGCGATCACCAACCCGGGCACCAACTCCTACAAGCGCCTGGTGCCGCACTACGAGGCCCCGACCAAGCTCGCCTACTCGGCGCGCAACCGCTCGGCCTCGATCCGCATCCCCTACGTCGCAAACCCCAAGGGCCGGCGCATCGAGGCGCGC
>NZ_MBFM01000004.1:488167-500673 GCF_001696715.1 Thauera phenolivorans
CGGTCACCGTCCGCGCGTCAAGGGCGGCTACTTCCCGGTGCCGCCGGTCGACAGCCTGAACGACATCCGCGCCGCGATGGTCCTCGCGCTCGAGGCCTGCGGCGTGCCGGTCGAGGTGCACCATCACGAGGTGGCCAACGCCGGCCAGTGCGAGATCGGCACCCGCTTCAGCACCCTGACCCAGCGCGCCGACTGGACCCAGGTGCTGAAGTACATCGTGCACAACGTCGCTCACCAGTACGGCAAGACCGCCACCTTCATGCCGAAGCCGATCGTCGGCGACAACGGCTCGGGCATGCACGTGCACCAGTCGATCTGGAAGGACGGCCAGAACCTGTTCGCAGGCAACGGCTACGCTGGCCTGTCGGAGATGGCGCTCTACTACATCGGCGGCATCATCAAGCACGCCCGTGCGCTCAATGCGATCACCAACCCGGGCACCAACTCCTACAAGCGCCTGGTGCCGCACTACGAGGCCCCGACCAAGCTCGCCTACTCGGCGCGCAACCGCTCGGCCTCGATCCGCATCCCCTACGTCGCAAACCCCAAGGGCCGGCGCATCGAGGCGCGCTTCCCGGATCCGCTGGCCAACCCCTACCTCGCCTTCTCGGCGCTGATGATGGCGGGCCTCGACGGCATCCAGAACAAGATCCATCCCGGCGACCCGGCCGACAAGAACCTGTACGACCTGCCGCCGGAAGAGGACGCCAAGATCCCGACCGTATGCACCAGCCTCGACCAGGCGCTGGAGTACCTCGACAAGGACCGCGAGTTCCTGACCCGCGGCGGCGTATTCTCCAACGAGTTCCTCGACGCCTTCATCAACCTGAAGATGGACGAGGTCACCCGCCTGCGCATGACCACCCACCCGGTGGAATTCGACCTGTACTACAGCCTCTGAGCCCGCAGCGGCGGGGCGACCCGGAAAGGACGGGCGTTGCCCGTCCTTTTTTTATCGGGTCTAATCGCCCGGCCCACTCACCCTACTGGCGGCACGAATGCCCCGTCGCAGCGGTCCACGCCGACGGAAAACCTCCGGATCGAACCATGTCAGCCCTGCGCACCCTCAGCCTCGCCCTCGTCCTCGCCTGCCCCACGCTCGCCAGCGCCCAGGTTTACAAGTGCGTCGACGGCGAGGGCCGGATCACGTACACCAATGATCGCAGCCTCGGACGCAGCTGCCAGCCGCTGCCGCAGAACCAGGCGGTGTCGACCGTGCCCGGCCCGGCACAGCGCGCCACCCCCGCGGCGCCGGCGCGCGCGCCCGCCGCGACGAGCGGCGGCTTTCCGCGGGTGAGCCAGGAAGACCAGCGCGCACGCGACGACACCCGGCGCCAGGTTCTGCACAACGAACTCGCGAGCGAACAGGCGGCGCTCGAAGAAGCGCAGAAGGCGCTCGCCGAGCAGGAGTCGATCCGCCTCGGCGACGAGCGCAACTACCAGAAGATGCTCGACCGCCTGCAGCCGTTCAAGGACAAGGTCGAGCTGCACCAGCGCAACATCGATGCGCTTCAGCGGGAAATCGCCAACCTGCGCTAGACGCCCGGCCCGGCCATGCCGCCTCCCGCCCCTCCCTCCGCGCCGCCGGCAGGCCCGCACGCGTCCTTCGCCGGGCTCGAGCTGCTGTCCTCGGCGGTGGTGCTGATCGATGCGGAGCTGCGCATCGGTTACATGAACCCGGGCGCCGAGAACCTCTTCGCCGCCAGCCTCCAGCGCATGTCGGGTCAGCCGCTGGCCGCCCTGCTGGGCCAGCCGCCCGGCCTCGCCGCCGCGCTCGAGACCGCCCTGCGCACCAATTGGAGCTACACCAGCCAGGATCTCGCGATCGTGCGCGAGCCCACCCCCGCCAACCGCAGCGAAACCCTGCACCTGGACTGTACGGTAAGCCCGATCGACGCCGAGGGGCTGCGCCTGCTGCTCGAGTTCCGGCCGATCGACGCCCGCCTGCGGGTGGCGCGCGAGGAGCAGCTGCTGCAACAGCAGCAGGCCAACCGCGAGCTGGTCCGCAACCTCGCCCACGAGATCAAGAACCCGCTCGGCGGCATCCGGGGCTCGGCGCAGCTGCTCGCGCTCGAGCTCGACGACCCGCAACTGCGCGAGTACACCGAGGTCATCGTCGCGGAAGCCGATCGCCTGCAGTCGCTGATGAACCGCCTGCTGAGCTCGCATCGCATGAAGCGGCCCGCGCCGCTCAACATCCACGACGTCCTCGAGCACGTGCGCCGCCTCATCCTCGCCGAATTCCCCGCGGTCGACATCCATCGCGACTACGACCTCAGCCTGCCCCAGCTCACCGCCGATCGCGAGCAGCTGATCCAGGCGGTGCTCAACATCGTGCGCAACGCCGCCCAGGCGCTGGAGGGCCGTGGCGTGATCCAGCTGCGCACCCGGATCGCGCGTCAGGTCACGATCGCGAAGCGCCGCTTCAAACTGGCATTGGAATTGCAAGTGATCGACGACGGCCCCGGCATCCCGGAGGAGATTCGCGACACGATCTTCTATCCGCTGATCACGGGCCGCGACGGCGGCAGCGGGCTCGGTCTCTCGCTCGCGCAGACCTTCGTGGAGCAGCACCAGGGCATGATCGAGATCGACAGCCGCCCGGGTCGCACCTGCTTCACCATCCTGCTGCCGATTACGGACCGCACCTGAGCGCGCCCCACGGGTGCGCCGCACGACCGGATGCCACTGAAATGAACAACGTCTGGGTCGTCGACGACGACCGCTCCATCCGCTGGGTGCTCGAAAAGGCACTCGCCCGCGCCGACATCCCCTTGCGCAGCTTCGGTTCCGCCGCCGAGGCGCTCGCCGCTCTCGAACAGGGTGGCCCGCCGCCGGCCGCCCTGCTGTCCGACATCCGCATGCCCGGCGAGTCCGGCCTGGTGCTGCTGCAGAAGGTGAAGGCGCAGCATCCGACCCTGCCGGTCATCATCATGACCGCGTACTCCGACCTCGACAGCGCGGTGGCCGCCTTCGAGGGCGGCGCCTTCGAATACCTGCCCAAGCCCTTCGACGTCGACCAGGCGGTCTCGCTCGTTCAGCGTGCGCTCGCGCAGAGCATGCACCACGGTGGTGCGCCGGAAGAGTCGGTGCTCGCGCCGGAGATCCTCGGCCAGGCCGCCTCGATGCAGGAGGTTTTCCGCGCCGTCGGCCGGCTCGCCCATTCCCACGCCACCGTGCTGATCAACGGCGCGTCGGGCACCGGCAAGGAGCTCGTCGCCCGCGCGCTGCACCGCCACAGCCCGCGCCGCGGCGCGCCCTTCATCGCGATCAACACCGCGGCGATCCCGCGTGAACTGCTCGAGTCCGAGCTGTTCGGCCACGAGCGCGGCGCCTTCACCGGCGCCAGCGCCCAGCGCACCGGCCGCTTCGAGCAGGCCGAGGGCGGCACCCTGTTCCTCGACGAGATCGGCGACATGCCGGCCGAGCTGCAGACCCGCCTGCTGCGCGTGCTCTCCGACGGTCAGTTCTATCGCGTCGGCGGTCACCAACCGGTGCGCGCCAACGTGCGGGTGATCGCCGCCACCCACCAGGACCTGGAGGAAAGGGTCAGGCTCGGCCTGTTCCGCGAGGACCTCTTCCACCGGCTCAACGTCATTCGCCTGCGGTTGCCGCCGCTGCGCGAGCGCCGCGAGGACATTGCCCTGCTTGCGCGCCACTTCCTCCAGCAGAGCGCGCAGCAGCTCGGCGTCGATGCCAAGCGGCTGTCTCCGGAGGCGACCGCCCACCTGCAGACCCTGCCCTTTCCCGGAAACGTGCGCCAGCTCGAGAATCTGTGCCACTGGCTGACGGTGATGGCGCCCGGCCAAGTGGTGGGCGTCGATGACCTGCCCGCCGAGTTGCGCGGCGCGAGCGAAGCCGGCGTGTCCGCCGACTGGACCGCCGCGCTCGCCCGCGAGGCCGACCGCCTGCTCGCGGGCAACCCGGGCGAGGTCTTCAACCAGCTGCAGCGCAGCTTCGAGCGGACCCTGATCGAGCGGGCGCTGGCGGCGACCGGTGGCCGTCGCATCGATGCGGCGCAGCTGCTCGGCATCGGCCGCAACACCATCACGCGCAAGCTGCACGAACTCGGCCTGCACGACGGCCGCGGCAGCGAGCACGAACCGTGAGCCGCATGCGCGCCCTCGTGCGCCGCCGCGGGATGACGGATAATGCGCGCTCCATCTTCCAGCCCGCGGGTTCGCCTCTTGAATCAAGCCGACAACGCCTCCGCCTCCGCCCCCGCGTCCCTCGATCCCGACGCACGCGTCGCCGCGCTCTCCCAGGCGCTCGGCCCGCGGGCCGAGCGCTTCGCGCTGCGCTGGGTCGAGACCTGCGAATCGACCAACAGCGAGCTCACCGGAAACCCGCCCCGCGATGACGATCGCATCCACGTGCTGGTCGCCGAGCATCAGCATGGCGGGCGCGGGCGGCGCGGGCGCAGCTGGCAATCGTGGCCCGGCGCCAGCCTCACCTTTTCGGCACTGTGGCGGTTTCCCGCCGGCGCGCCGGTCCCGGCGGGCCTTTCGCTGGTCGCCGGAGTCGCCCTCGCCGAGGCGCTCGAGCGCCTCGGCGTGGAGGGAATCCAGCTCAAGTGGCCGAATGACGTCCTCGTTCATGGCCGCAAGCTCGCGGGCATCCTCGTCGAGCTGGTCCCGGGCCGCGGCCGCACGCCGGCAGCGGTGCTCGGCATCGGCATCAACCTGCGCCTGCCGCCGGGCGTCGCGATCCCCGACCAGCCGGCGGTGACCGACCTGCACGAAGCGCTCGACGGCGAGGTGCCGGCGTGCGAGGCGGTGCTCGCCGCGGTGCTGGAAGCGCTCTGTCGCATCCTCGACACCTATGCGCTTGCCGGCTTCAGTGCGCTGCGTGACGCCTGGCAGCAGCGAAACGCCTTCGCCGCGCTGCCGGTGCGCATCAGTGGCGAGGACTCGGCCGTCACCGGCACCTGCCTCGGTGTGGACGAGGACGGCGCGCTGCTGCTGCGCACCGAGGCCGGCGTGGAACGCATCCTCAGCGGCGACGTCTCCTTGCGGGGGCTGTCATGATCCTGCTGATCGACGCCGGCAACACGCGGATCAAATGGCGGCTCGTCGCCCCACGCGGCGAAGCGGGCTGGATCGCCGAGGGCGTCCTGGTGCACGAGGAGATCGCCAGCCTGCGCCGCGTCTTCCGGAAACACCCCGGGATCGAGCGGGTGTTCGGCTGCAACGTCGCGGGGCCGCAGGTAGCGGGCCACGTCACCAACCTCGCCGCCGCGGCCGGACTCACCCCGGAGTGGCTGCAGCCGAGCGCGGAATGCTGCGGCGTGCGCAATCTTTACGACGACCCGATGCAACTCGGCGCCGACCGCTGGGCGGCGCTGATCGGCGCCCGCACCGTGCATGCGGGCGCCGCCCTGGTGGTCACCGCCGGCACCGCGACCACGGTCGACCTGCTGTCGGCCGAAGGCGACTTCCGCGGCGGCCTGATCCTGCCGGGCGTTGACCTGATGCTGCGCGCCCTCGCCAGCCGCACCGCGCAGCTGCCACTGGCGAGCGGCCGCTTCAGCCCCACCCCGCGCAACACCGCGGACGCGATCCACTCGGGCTGCCTGCAGGCGCAGGCCGGGGCCGTGGAGCGCATGTTCCGCAGCGTCGCCGCACAGCAGAACGCGATCTGCCTGCTCGGCGGCGGCGCCGCCGACAGTTTCGCCGATCTGCTCGAGCTGCCGCTGCGGCGGATCGAAAACCTCGTCCTCGTCGGCCTCGCCACCGTCGCGCGCGCCGGCTGAGCATTCCGGCCGCCACTGAACCAGACCAAACCAAGGGAGACAGCAGCGATGGAAGCCACCCGCATTCAACTCGACGCCAGCGACATTCCGACCCACTGGTACAACATCGTTCCCGACCTTCCCGCCCCGCCCGCGCCGCCGCTCGGCGCCGACGGCCGGCCGGCGACCCCGGCGCAGATGGGCGCGATCTTCCCCGGCGCGATCCTCGAGCAGGAGATGAGCGCCGCGCGCTGGATCGAGATCCCGCAGGAGGTGCGCGAAATCTATCGCCTGTGGCGGCCCAGCCCGCTGGTGCGCGCGGTTCGGCTCGAGCAGGCGCTCGGCACCCCGGCGAAGATCTTCTTCAAGTACGAGGGCGTCTCGCCGGCGGGCTCGCACAAGCCCAACTCGGCGGTGCCGCAGGCCTATTACAACAAGCTGGCGGGCATCAAGCGCCTCACCACCGAGACCGGCGCCGGCCAGTGGGGCTCGTCGATCGCCTTCGCCGGCCAGATGTTCGGTCTGGAGGTGCGGGTGTACATGGTCAAGGTCAGCTACGACCAGAAGCCCTACCGACGGCTGATGATGCAGACCTGGGGCGCGGAGGTCCACGCCAGCCCCTCGCCGCTGACCGAGACCGGCCGCAAGCTGCTCGCCGAGGATTCCGACAACGAGGGCTCGCTCGGCATCGCGATCTCCGAGGCGGTCGAGGAGGCCGCGGGCCGCGCCGACACCAACTACACCCTCGGCTCGGTGCTGAACCACGTCGTGCTGCACCAGAGCATCATCGGTCTCGAGGCGAAGAAGCAGTTCGACAAGATCGGCCTCTACCCCGACATCGTGATCGGTCCCTGCGGCGGCGGCTCGAGCTTCGCCGGCATCGCCTTCCCCTTCCTCGCCGACCGCGCCGCTGGCGACGCGCACGCGCAGAACCTGCGCTGCATCGCGGTCGAGCCCGCCTCCTGCCCCTCGCTGACCCGCGGCCAGTACGCCTACGACTTCGGCGACGCCTCCGGCTTCACGCCGCTGATGAAGATGTACACCCTCGGCCACGACTTCATGCCGCCGGGCATCCACGCCGGCGGCCTGCGCTACCACGGCGACTCGCCGCTGGTGTCGCAGCTGCTGCATCACGGCCTGATCGAAGCCACGGCGGTCCAGCAGCTCGCGACCTTCGAGGCCGGCGTGCAGTTCGCCCGCACCGAGGGCATCATCCCTGCGCCCGAGTCCTGCCATGCGATCCGCCAGGCGGTCGACGAGGCGCTCGCCTGCAAGGTCAGCGGCGAACCGAAGACGATCCTGTTCAATCTCACCGGCCACGGCCACTTCGACATGAGCTCGTTCGAGCGCTACTTCAGCGGCAAACTCGAGAACTATGCGTATCCCGCGGAGGCGATCGCGGCCTCGCTCGCCCACCTGCCCCGGGTCGGCTGAGGCGTGCGGCCGGGACGCGCGGCACGGCGCCCCGGCCGCACGCAGGAGCTTATCCAGGGGCGCGACTTCAGCTAAGCTTCCGGCATGTCGAATCTGCGCCTCCTGTTGATCCTGCTCCTCGCCTTCAACGTGCTCGCCTTCGCCGCGATCCGCGGCTGGCTCGGCAGCGCCGGTCACGAGGGCGAGCCCGAGCGCATCAGCAACCAGCTCAACCCCGAACGGATCCGTCTGCTCGAGGATTCCCCGCCGCCGGCAGCCCGAGCCAGCGCGCCCGACGATGCTCCCGCCGAGACGGTCGCGGTGGCCGCCGCCCCCGTCGCCCAGACTTCCACCGAGGCCCAGGTTCCCGACGCGCCCGACGGCGCCGTCGCAGACACCGCGGATGACGGGCAAGCGCCGGCGCCAGCCGTCGCCCCTTCGGCCCTGCGCGCTCCGCCCCCCCCGCCCACGCCGTCCGCCACCGAAGCCCGGGCGGCGACGGCGCAGTGTTTCGCCTGGGGCGGCCTGAGCGAGGCCGAGGCCGGTCAGTTGCTCGCCGCCCTGCGCCGCGAGGGGGTCGAGGGACGCCGCGGCCCGCACGACATCCCGGTTTCCTGGTGGGTGAGGATCGCGCCCGAGGGCGGCCTGGAGGGCGCCCAGGAACGAAGCCGCGCCCTGCGCGCGCTCGGCATCGAGGATTTCTACATCGCACAGGACGAAGGCCCCTCGCAGTACGCGATCTCGCTCGGCCTGTTCAAGACCGAGGCCGGCGCCGAACGCATGGTCGAGGAGTTGCGCGCGCGCGGCCTGCTCGACGCCGGCTTCGAGCCCCGCATGCGTCAGGCCATCCGCGTGCAGGCCGATCTGAGCACGGAGGCGCGCGACGCGGTCGAGCGCAGCCTGCCCCGCGTGCGCCGCAAGCGCGACGACTGCGGGCGCTGACCGGTCCGCCGGCGCCCGCTTGCGCCGGCCCAGAGTGCAGCCTTCATTCACGAGTCTCGAGACCATGGACACCGACGCCATCTCCCGCCCTTCACCCTTCATCGTCGGTCTCACCGGCGGCATCGGCAGCGGCAAGAGCGCCGCCGCCGAAAACTTCGCTGCATGCGGCGCCACCGTGGTCGACACCGACGCCATCGCCCACGCCCTCACCACGGCCGGCGGCGCAGCGATGCCGGCGATCCGCGACGCCTTCGGCCCCGGACTGCTGGCCGCCGACGGCAGCATGGACCGGGCTGCGATGCGGGCGCTCGCCTTCTCCCAGCCCCAGGCGCGGACCCGGCTCGAGGCCATCCTGCACCCCCTGATCCGCACCGAGAGCGAGCGCGAGTGCGCCGCGGCCGGCGGTGCCTACGTCATCCTCGCAGTGCCCCTGCTGATCGAGTCCGGCAGCTATCGCGAGCGCTGCCACCGCATCTGCGTGGTCGACTGCCCCGAGGACCTGCAGATCGCGCGGGTGCGCGCACGCAGCGGTCTGGAGGAGACGCAGATCCGCGCGATCATGGACGCCCAGGCGAGTCGCCAGGAACGACTCGCCGCTGCCGATGACGTGATCGACAACAGCGGCAGTCTCGAAGACCTGCGCCGCCAGGTCGAAGACCTCGACCGGCGCTACCGGCAGGAAGCGGCGCGCGGCGCCTGAGCCGGAAGGCCGGAAGCGCTGTGCTATCATCGGCCGAAAACCCGGAGCCCGGAGTCTTGCGGACGATGTGCGGTGATTAGCTACGAATACCCTCTCAACGAACGCATCCGAACTTTGCTGCGTCTGGACGATCTGTTTCGCCGGCTCGCGCACTTCATCGGCAAGGACGACCCGGACGACCACCACGTCGCGCTGCTGCTGCTTTTCGAAACCACGGAGGTCGCCGGCCGCGCCGACCTCAAGGTGGATCTGGTGCAGGAGCTCGAGCGCCAGCGCCAGATTCTGGCGTCCTTCCGCAACAACCCCGAGATCTCGGAGACGGCGCTCTCCGCGGCGCTCTTCGAGATCGAGCAGGCCTCCACCGCCCTGCTGTCACTGGCCGGCAAGGTCGGCCAGTCGGTGCGCGACAACGAATGGCTGGCGAGCATCCGCAGTCGTGCGGCGATCCCCGGCGGGGTTTCTCAGTTCGACCTGCCGGCCTACCATTACTGGCTCAACCTCGCACCCGAAAGGCGGCGCGCCGACCTCGAGTCCTGGCTCCAGCCGCTGACTCCGATCCTCAAGGGCCAGCAGATCGTGCTGCGCCTGCTGCGCGGCAGCGGTCGCCCCGACCCCGACTGCCACGCACGGAACGGCGTGTTTCAGCTGACGATGACGGGACGCGTGGCGCAGATGGTGCGCCTGCGTGTGCCGAGCGGCGAGGCGGTGGTGCCCGAACTCAGCGCCAACAAGTACGCCCTGAACGTCCGCTTCATGCTCCCCGATACCGTCGGCAGGCCACGTCCGGCCGAGCGCGACGTCTCCTTCGAACTGACCTTCTGCAGTCTCTGAAGCGCGATGGAAAAACCCGTGCCAACCGTGAAATGCCCGACCTGCGGCAAGCCGGTCGAATGGCGCACGGACAACCCCTACCGCCCCTTCTGCTCGCAGCGGTGCAAGCAGATCGACCTCGGCGCCTGGGCCTCGGAGTCCTACCGTGTACCGAGCTCGCCGCCCGACGGCGAGGGCGGCCCGCACGACGCCTGAGTCCTCCCCCGCGAGCCGCCGACCTCCCCCTCCGGCGCGGCGGATCGCCTCACACCGACCGGCCCCATGCCGCGCGAATCGCGGCGATGCCGTGCGCGCCGGCGTCGCGCACCATCTCCATGTCCTCCGGCCCGACACCGCCGAGCGCGAACACCGGCAGCGGCAGCCCGGCGATCGACTGCGTGAAGCGATCGATGCCGATGCCCGGCGTGCCGGGGTGGGTCGGTGTCTCGCGCAAGGGCCCGAAGGCAGCATAGTCGAGCGCGAGCTCGGCGGCGCGCTCCAGCTCCGCCCGCGTGTGGCAGGACGCCCCCACCCAGGGCAGCTCGGGCCGCGCCGCGAGGCGGGCGAGACGACGCGCCGGCAGATGCACGCCGTCGGCGCCGACCGCGCGTGCGAGCTCGATGTCGTCGTTGAGCAGCACGATGGCGCCGGACGCGCGCGCGCGATGCACCACCTCGGCCGCGAAAGCCTCGCGCTCCACCGCCGCGAGCGCTGGCTCGCGCACCTGCACCAGACGCAGCCCGTGTGCCAGCGCCGCATCGAGCTCGGCGAGCTGACGTGCTACACCGACCAGGCCGGCACGGGTGATACCCATCGTGCGCGGCAGCCGCAAAGCCTTCAGGATCGGCCCGTTGGCGGGCAGCATCGGCTCGCAGTCCGCCTCCTCAGGGGCCACCCAGCGCAGCGCGCTGTGCACATGGTCGGTGAGTTCGCCCTCCCAGGCCGCTACCTCGAAGAAGTGCAGCCGCACGTGCGCATGCTCGTAGAGGTGCTCGCGCCGCAGCCAGGGGCGCAGGTGTCGCACCCGGATGCCGAGCTCCTCGTCGAGTTCGCGACACAGCGCCGCGGCGGGCGACTCGCCCACCTCGACCTTGCCGCCGGGAAATTCCCAATAGCCGGCGTAGACCGTGTCCGGACCGCGCTGCCCGAGCAGGTAGCGGCCGTCGGCGCGCAGCAGCACGCCGGCGGCGACATCGACCAGCTTGCGCCCCATCGCCTCAGCCCTCGCGCTGCCCGGCATGGTCGCGCGCGAACTGCCACGCCACCCGACCCGAGCGCGATCCGCGCATCAGTGCCCACTGCAGCGCCTCGGCACGGGCCGCGGCGATCTCCGCCTCCGGGACGCCGAACTCGCGCAGCCAGTGGGCGACGATGTCGAGGTATTCGTCCTGGCTGAACGGGTAGAAGGACAGCCACAGCCCGAAGCGCTCCGACAGCGAGATCTTCTCCTCGACCGCCTCGCCGGGATGGATCTCGCCGCCGACATGACGCGCCTGAAGATTCTCGTCATGGTATTCGGGCATCAGGTGGCGACGGTTCGAGGTCGCGTACACCAGCACGTTGTCCGACACCGCCGCCACCGAGCCGTCGAGTACGCTCTTGAGCGCCTTGTAGGCGTCCTCGCCCTCCTCGAAGGAGAGGTCGTCGCAGAACAGGATGAAGCGCTCGGGACGACCGCCGACCAGTTCCACGATCTCGGGCAGGTCGATCAGGTCGGTCTTGTCCACCTCGATCAGGCGCAGCCCCCGGTCGGCGTACTCGTTCAGCAAGGCCTTGATCAGCGAAGACTTGCCGGTGCCGCGCGCACCGGTCAGCAGCACGTTATTGGCCTGGCGGCCGGCGAGGAACTGGCGGGTGTTGCGCTCGATGCGCGCCTTCTGTTCGTCGATGTCCTGCAGGTCGGCGAGGCGAATCGCATGCGGCACGCTCACCGGATGGAGCGCCGCCCGTCCATGGCGTCGGCGCCAGCGGAAGGCAGTCGCCAACGCCCAGTCGGGCTCCGCCGCCGGCCCCGGGAGGATGCGCTCGAGACGCTCGAGCACGCGCTCCGCACGGCTGATGAGATCGGCAAATTCGTTCATGAATGCTTGTCCAGCTCGTTCTCGGGCTCGGCCGCCTCGTCCGGCCGCCGACGCGGACGGCTCGCCCAGACGATGACGAACAGCAACACCAGAGCGAGCGCGGCTTCGAGGAAGATCACCCACATGGCAGACTCCGGGCAGGGGATGGGCCGGTATACTGGCAGGCCGCGAATCCCGAGTCTAACCGATCTCCACCATGTCCCCGGACCTCCGCCGAAGCCTCCGACGCATCGTACCCGCGATCGCGCTCGCCCTGCTTGCCGCCTGCGCGCAAAAACCCGTTGCCCCACCCGCTGCCGAGCCCAGCCCGCCCCCCGCACCCAGCCCCGCAGCTGCTGCGCCCACGGCCTCGCCGGTGGGCTGGGCGGCGCTCGACGGCTGGCAGCGCGACGATCCCGCAGCGGCATGGCCGGCGCTGCGTGAGTCCTGCGAGCGCCTCGGTCGTCGTACGGAGTGGAAGCCGACATGCGACGCAGCTGGCGCACTGCCCGCGCGCCCCGACGCCGCCACCGCCCGCGCGTTTTTCGAGCAGAATTTCCAGCCCTGGCGCCTGGCGAACCCGGACGGCAGCGAGGAAGGCATGGTCACCGGCTACTACGAGCCGCTGATCCACGGCAGCCTCGAGCCCTCGGCACGCTATCGCTGGCCGATCCGCGGGGTGCCGAAGGACATGCTGACGATCGAGCTCGGCGAGGTCTATCCCGACCTGAAGTCGCTCCGCCTGCGCGGACGCGTCGTCGGCAACAAGGTCGTGCCCTACTGGTCGCGCGCCGAGATCGACCAGCTCGACGCGAAGCTGCCGGCCCCGACCCTGATGTGGGCGGCGGAC
>NZ_MBFM01000004.1:500683-574726 GCF_001696715.1 Thauera phenolivorans
CGGCTGATGAGATCGGCAAATTCGTTCATGAATGCTTGTCCAGCTCGTTCTCGGGCTCGGCCGCCTCGTCCGGCCGCCGACGCGGACGGCTCGCCCAGACGATGACGAACAGCAACACCAGAGCGAGCGCGGCTTCGAGGAAGATCACCCACATGGCAGACTCCGGGCAGGGGATGGGCCGGTATACTGGCAGGCCGCGAATCCCGAGTCTAACCGATCTCCACCATGTCCCCGGACCTCCGCCGAAGCCTCCGACGCATCGTACCCGCGATCGCGCTCGCCCTGCTTGCCGCCTGCGCGCAAAAACCCGTTGCCCCACCCGCTGCCGAGCCCAGCCCGCCCCCCGCACCCAGCCCCGCAGCTGCTGCGCCCACGGCCTCGCCGGTGGGCTGGGCGGCGCTCGACGGCTGGCAGCGCGACGATCCCGCAGCGGCATGGCCGGCGCTGCGTGAGTCCTGCGAGCGCCTCGGTCGTCGTACGGAGTGGAAGCCGACATGCGACGCAGCTGGCGCACTGCCCGCGCGCCCCGACGCCGCCACCGCCCGCGCGTTTTTCGAGCAGAATTTCCAGCCCTGGCGCCTGGCGAACCCGGACGGCAGCGAGGAAGGCATGGTCACCGGCTACTACGAGCCGCTGATCCACGGCAGCCTCGAGCCCTCGGCACGCTATCGCTGGCCGATCCGCGGGGTGCCGAAGGACATGCTGACGATCGAGCTCGGCGAGGTCTATCCCGACCTGAAGTCGCTCCGCCTGCGCGGACGCGTCGTCGGCAACAAGGTCGTGCCCTACTGGTCGCGCGCCGAGATCGACCAGCTCGACGCGAAGCTGCCGGCCCCGACCCTGATGTGGGCGGCGGACCCGATCGATCTGTTCTTCCTGCAGGTGCAGGGTTCGGGCAGGGTGCAGCTGCCCGACGGCCAGCTGCTGCGCATCGGCTACGCCGACCAGAACGGCCACCCCTACCAGTCCATCGGACGCTGGCTGGTGGCGCAAGGCGAGCTCAGGCTCGATCAGGCCTCGATGCAGGGCATCCGCGCCTGGGCCGAACGGAATCCGAAGCGCCTGCGCGAACTGCTCAACGCCAATCCGAGCTACGTCTTCTTC
Organism: Thauera phenolivorans; assembly: GCF_001696715.1. Lineage (GTDB taxonomy): Bacteria > Pseudomonadota > Gammaproteobacteria > Burkholderiales > Rhodocyclaceae > Thauera > Thauera phenolivorans. The sequence goes on from NZ_MBFM01000004.1 coordinate 501,788, forward strand.
CGCCAGCTGCCGAGCTCGGACGCCGGTCCGATCGGCGCGCTCGGCGTGCCGCTCAGCGCCGGCCGCAGCATCGCGGTCGACCCGCGCTACGTGCCGCTTGGCGCCCCGGTGTTCCTCGCCACCACCGAACCATTGAGCAGCCGGCCGCTCGAACGCCTGGTCCTCGCGCAGGACACCGGCGGCGCAATCAAGGGGGCGGTCCGGGCCGACTTCTTCTGGGGCTTCGGCCACGAGGCCGGGCAGCAGGCAGGGCGGATGAAGCAGAAGGGAAGGATGTGGGTGCTGCTGCCGAAAGGCATGTCGCCACCCACCGCGCGCCCCTGAAAACGAAGACGGGGGCGGGCCGATGATGGCCCGCCCCCGTCATTTCCTGCAGCGAGCGGCTTACTTGCCGACCGCGGAGAGCGCCTGCTCGAGCCGTGCAGCCGGGACGTAACCGCCGATCCGGGTTCCGTCAGCAAGAAACATCGTCGGCGTCCCGTTGATCCGGAGTTCGCGACCGAGCTCGACGTTGGCATCCACCGCAGAAGAGTCGCAGCTCGCCTTGGCCGGCGCCTTGCCCCCGACGATCCAGTCGTTCCACGACTGCGCACGATCCTTCGCGCACCAGATATCCGCCGACTTGGCCACCGAGTCCGGGCCGAGCAGCGGATAGAGGAAGGTGTAGATGGTGACGTCGTCCATCTTCTCGAACTCTTTCGCCAGGCGCTTGCAGAAGGCGCAATTCGGATCCTCGAAACTCGCGATCACACGCTTGCCGTTACCCTTCACCTGCTTGATCGCGCGCTCGAGCGGCAGCGCGGAGAAATCGATCGCCGACAACTTGTTCAGGCGGGCCTCGGTCACGTCGGTGCGCGTCTTGGTGTCAATGATCCGGCCGTCGATGATGAAGCTCGCCTTCGCGTCGGTGTAGACGAGTTCGCCGCTCTTCAGCACCACTTCATACAACTCTCCGTAGGTGGTGCGCTCGACGGATTCGACCGCAGGCGCGCCGATGAAAGCCTCGATGCCCTTTTTCACTGCCTCCTCACTGGCCTGCGCGGGCGTGGCACCGAGGGTCAGCGAGGCGAGGATCGCGGCCGAAATGGCACGCTTCGGGGAAAGAATCATTGGGTTCTCCAGAAAGTCAGAATCTGCCGTTGACGGCGTAGCGCACAAGCGCGTTGGTTACGACCGGCAAGCGATCGGTGAGGTTCAGCCCGAGATTGCGCACCGTCGAGGCAACGGGCAGCTGGCTGCCGAACAGGCGATTGAGCGCATGGGTCGCATACTGCAGGACGAAGGCCTCCTCGGTGCGCGCACGCGCATACGCACGCAGCACGGAGAACTCGCCCGGATCCTGCCATGCTGCGAGCGCGCCCAGTTTGTCCGCAAGCACCATCGCATCCTGGAAACCGAGGTTGATGCCGTGGCCGGAGAGCGGATGGATCGCATGCGCGGCATCGCCGAGCAGGGCGACCCGCGGCCCCACCATGGTGCCGACCCGCAGCAACTTGAGCGGGAAGGCGGCGCGCTCCGTCGCCAGCGACAGGCTGCCGAGCGCATACGCACCCGCGGCTGCGACGCGCTCGGAAAATTCGGCCTCCTCGAGCTGGAGCAGTTCGTCGGCGAAGGCATCCGGTGCCGACCACACCATCGACATCATCCCCCCCGGCAGCGGCAGCCAGGCGAGGATCCCGTCGTCGCGGAACCACTGGAAGGCAGTGCCCTCGTGCGGCTTCTCACATTGGAAATTCGCCACCACCCCCTTTTCCTCGTAGGGGGTCACCTTGGTCGCGATCCCGGCGAGCCTCCGCACCCAGGAATCACGTCCGTCCGCGCCTACCACGAGTCGCGAGTGCAGCACCCGGCCGTCCTCCAAATCGAGGCGCACCTCGTCCTCCGACAGATCGAGGCTCGCGGGCGTGGCGGGGCACAGCAGCGTGACGTTGTGCTGCCGCTTCAGGCTCTCCCAAAGCTCGCGATGCACCAGGTTCGCCTCGCCGATCCAGGCCAGCTCCGACAGTCCTGAATCGTAGGCCGAGAAGCGCAAAGCGCCGGTGCGATCGCCGAACACCTTCATCTCGTGCACCGGACAGAGCCGCGAATGGTCGAGATGCTCCCACACCCCGAGCCGCTCCAGGAAACGCACGTTCGCCGGACTGTAGGCGTAGATGCGCCGGTCCCAGCCGGACGGACGAACCGGCGGCGCCTGGTCGATGACCGCGATGCGCAGCCGGCTCGTTCGCAATGCAACCGCGAGCGCAGCGCCAGCCAGCCCGCCACCTACGACAATCAGATCGAAATTCATGGGAGGACCCGCAATCCGGAAGAGATCGCATTCTGCCCGAGCGAGCCGTCCGCGTCATCGCAGTCTGCTGTCCGAGCGGTGAACGTACCGACGCCCGATCCATTGATGAGATGGATCGGGCGCGGGAGGGATGGGGTTAGTCTGACGATGACCTACTTTCGCGAGGGCAATCCTGACTATCATCGGCGCGCACCTGTTTCACGGTCCTGTTCGGGATGGGAAGGCGTGGTACCGGGTGGCTATGGTCGTCAGACTTTGACTTGTCCGCCAGGGGGGGGGTTTTCCCCGTGGCGCAAATTGGGAAGGAGGTGTTGTTGCGTTGTTGTGTGATTGTTCAGGCGAGTGTTGCCTGTATAAGGTTATAGGATCAAGCCTCACGGGCAATTAGTATGGGTTAGCTTAACGTGTTGCCACGCTTCCACACCCCACCTATCAACGTGGTGGTCTTCCACGACCCTTCAGGGGGCTCGAGGCCCCGGGGAAGTCTCATCTTGAGGCGAGTTTCCCGCTTAGATGCTTTCAGCGGTTATCTCTTCCGCACATAGCTACCCGGCGATGCGACTGGCGTCACAACCGGTACACCAGCGGTGCGTCCACTCCGGTCCTCTCGTACTAGGAGCAGGCCCTCTCAAACTTCCAGCGCCCACGGCAGATAGGGACCAAACTGTCTCACGACGTTTTAAACCCAGCTCACGTACCACTTTAAATGGCGAACAGCCATACCCTTGGGACCGGCTACAGCCCCAGGATGTGATGAGCCGACATCGAGGTGCCAAACTCCGCCGTCGATGTGAACTCTTGGGCGGAATCAGCCTGTTATCCCCAGAGTACCTTTTATCCGTTGAGCGATGGCCCTTCCATACAGAACCACCGGATCACTATGACCTGCTTTCGCACCTGCTCGACGTGTGGGTCTCGCAGTCAAGCCACCTTTTGCCATTGCACTATCAGTACGATGTCCGACCGTACCTAGGTGACCTTCGTACTCCTCCGTTACCTTTTGGGAGGAGACCGCCCCAGTCAAACTGCCCACCATGCACTGTTCCCGACCCGGATTCACGGGCCTGGGTTAGAACCTCGACGACACCAGGGTGGTATTTCAAGGTTGGCTCCACCGGAACTGGCGTCCCGGTTTCAAAGCCTCCCACCTATCCTACACAAGTCCCGTCAAAGTCCAATGCAAAGCTACAGTAAAGGTTCATGGGGTCTTTCCGTCTAGCCGCGGGGAGATTGCATCTTCACAACCATGTCAACTTCGCTGAGTCTCAGGAGGAGACAGTGTGGCCATCGTTACGCCATTCGTGCAGGTCGGAACTTACCCGACAAGGAATTTCGCTACCTTAGGACCGTTATAGTTACGGCCGCCGTTTACCGGGGCTTCGATCAAGAGCTTGCACCCCATCACTTAACCTTCCGGCACCGGGCAGGCGTCACACCCTATACGTCCACTTTCGTGTTTGCAGAGTGCTGTGTTTTTAATAAACAGTCGCAGCCACCGATTCTCTGCGGCCCCTTCGCCCTTCGGCTGTTCGCCTACAAGCTAACGGGGCATACCTTCTCCCGAAGTTACGGTATCAATTTGCCGAGTTCCTTCTCCTGAGTTCTCTCAAGCGCCTTGGTATACTCTACCAGCCCACCTGTGTCGGTTTGCGGTACGGTCACGCCATGACTGAAGCTTAGAGGCTTTTCTTGGAAGCAGGGTATCAGCTACTTCGGATCCGAGGATCCTCGTCATCACGCCTTGGCTCAGCCCGACGGATTTGCCTATCGGGCACGCCTACACGCTTAAACCGGGACGTCCAACACCCGGCCAGCCTAACCTTCTCCGTCCCCCCATCGCATCATGGCCTGGTACAGGAATATTGACCTGTTTCCCATCGACTACGCATTTCTGCCTCGCCTTAGGGGCCGACTCACCCTGCGCCGATGAACGTTGCGCAGGAAACCTTGGGCTTACGGCGAGGGTGCTTTTCACACCCTTTATCGCTACTCATGTCAGCATTCGCACTTCCGATACCTCCAGCATCCCTTACGAGACACCTTCGCAGGCCTACGGAACGCTCCCCTACCACGTGTCAAAGACACATCCGCAGCTTCGGTTCATGGCTTGAGCCCCGTTACATCTTCCGCGCAGGACGACTCGACTAGTGAGCTATTACGCTTTCTTTAAAGGATGGCTGCTTCTAAGCCAACCTCCTAGCTGTCTGTGCCTTCCCACCTCGTTTACCACTTAGCCATGTATTTGGGACCTTAGCTGGCGGTCTGGGTTGTTTCCCTCTTGACAACGGACGTTAGCACCCGCTGTCTGTCTGCCGTATATCACTTTGCGGTATTCGGAGTTTGCTATCGCGGGGTAGATCGCAATGACCCCCCCAACGATTACAGTGCTCTACCCCCGCAAGTGTCCGTACGACGCACTACCTAAATAGTTTTCGGGGAGAACCAGCTATTTCCGGATTTGTTTAGCCTTTCACCCCTATCCACAGCTCATCCCCTAATTTTTCAACATTAGTGGGTTCGGACCTCCAGTGCGTGTTACCGCACCTTCATCCTGGCCATGGATAGATCATCCGGTTTCGGGTCTACGCCCAGCAACTGAAGCGCCCTTATCAGACTCGCTTTCGCTACGCCTCCCCTATTCGGTTAAGCTCGCTACTGAACGTAAGTCGCTGACCCATTATACAAAAGGTACGCAGTCACCCCTCAAGGAGGCTCCTACTGTTTGTATGCATGCGGTTTCAGGATCTATTTCACTCCCCTCCCGGGGTTCTTTTCGCCTTTCCCTCACGGTACTGGTTCACTATCGGTCGATCACGAGTATTTAGCCTTGGAGGATGGTCCCCCCATCTTCAGACAGGATTTCTCGTGCCCCGCCCTACTTGTCGCACGCTCAGACCCGCCACCTGGTTTTCGCATACGGGGCTATCACCCATATCGCCGGACTTTCCAGACCGTTTTGCTAACCTGATGGTTTAGTCGTGCAGGCTCTTCCGCGTTCGCTCGCCACTACTTGCGGAATCTCGGTTGATTTCTTTTCCTCGAGCTACTTAGATGTTTCAGTTCGCTCGGTTCGCCTCCACTGGCCTATGTATTCAGCCAGGGATGACCCTTAACGGGCCGGGTTTCCCCATTCGGACATCGTGGGATCAAAGCTCTATTGCCAGCTCCCCCACGCTTTTCGCAGGCTTACACGTCCTTCATCGCCTGTGATCGCCAAGGCATCCACCACATGCACTTAGTCGCTTGATCCTATAACCTTAGACCCTCTCATCGAAGGCCCAGCCTATAGGCTAACTCGCTTGTGTGGTGACCTTCGTCGCTGACAAGCACGAAAGCCACCGATGCAATCACACAACATGCAGCGCACACCGGCTCGATGCACGCTACACACCTTCTTCCAATTTGTTAAAGAGCCTACTGCCGAAACACCGCTTCACGCAGCGTCCCAAGAAGTAAGCCATGCCGACCCAACGATCGGCAGGGCTTACTTCTCGCACCTCGAGCACCCCACACGCGCCGCCACACACACGACACGCACTGGTGGAGCTGGTCGGGATCGAACCGACGACCTACGGCTTGCAAAGCCGCCGCTCTCCCAGCTGAGCTACAGCCCCCCGTGTCTTGCGTCGAACAACCAATCCCTTGGTGGGTCTGGTTGGGTTCGAACCAACGACCCCCGCCTTATCAAGACGGTGCTCTAACCAGCTGAGCTACAGACCCGCTACACCTCGAGGCCTATGGGCCTGAACAACCGATAAGTTGTGGATACTTGATCACCGCGGCTTCTTCTCTTGAAAGGAGGTGATCCAGCCGCACCTTCCGATACGGCTACCTTGTTACGACTTCACCCCAGTCATGAATCTCACCGTGGTAAGCGCCCTCCCGAAGGTTAAGCTACCTACTTCTGGTGAAACCCACTCCCATGGTGTGACGGGCGGTGTGTACAAGACCCGGGAACGTATTCACCGCAGCATGCTGATCTGCGATTACTAGCGATTCCGACTTCACGTAGTCGAGTTGCAGACTACGATCCGGACTACGATCGGCTTTGTGGGATTGGCTCCACCTCGCGGCTTGGCAACCCTCTGTACCGACCATTGTATGACGTGTGAAGCCCTACCCATAAGGGCCATGAGGACTTGACGTCATCCCCACCTTCCTCCGGTTTGTCACCGGCAGTCTCACTAGAGTGCCCAACCAAATGATGGCAACTAGTGACAAGGGTTGCGCTCGTTGCGGGACTTAACCCAACATCTCACGACACGAGCTGACGACAGCCATGCAGCACCTGTGTTCTGGCTCCCGAAGGCACCCTCGGCTCTCACCAAGGTTCCAGACATGTCAAGGGTAGGTAAGGTTTTTCGCGTTGCATCGAATTAATCCACATCATCCACCGCTTGTGCGGGTCCCCGTCAATTCCTTTGAGTTTTAACCTTGCGGCCGTACTCCCCAGGCGGTCGACTTCACGCGTTAGCTGCGTCACTCAGTGCATTGCTGCTCCGAACGACTAGTCGACATCGTTTAGGGCGTGGACTACCAGGGTATCTAATCCTGTTTGCTCCCCACGCTTTCGTGCATGAGCGTCAGTACAGGCCCAGGGGGCTGCCTTCGCCATCGGTGTTCCTCCTGATATCTACGCATTTCACTGCTACACCAGGAATTCCACCCCCCTCTACCGTACTCTAGCCTGCCAGTCACAAGCGCAGTTCCCAGGTTAAGCCCGGGGATTTCACACCTGTCTTAGCAAACCGCCTGCGCACGCTTTACGCCCAGTAATTCCGATTAACGCTCGCACCCTACGTATTACCGCGGCTGCTGGCACGTAGTTAGCCGGTGCTTCTTAGTCCGGTACCGTCATCCACATCCTATATTAGAGAATGCGATTTCTTCCCGGCCGAAAGAGCTTTACAACCCGAAGGCCTTCTTCACTCACGCGGCATGGCTGGATCAGGCTTGCGCCCATTGTCCAAAATTCCCCACTGCTGCCTCCCGTAGGAGTCTGGGCCGTGTCTCAGTCCCAGTGTGGCTGATCATCCTCTCAGACCAGCTACGGATCGTCGCCTTGGTGAGCCTTTACCCCACCAACTAGCTAATCCGACATCGGCCGCTCCAATCGCGCGAGGTCCCGAAAGATCCCCCGCTTTCCCCCTCAGGGCGTATGCGGTATTAGCCACGCTTTCGCGTAGTTATCCCCCACGACATGGGCACGTTCCGATGCATTACTCACCCGTTCGCCACTCGCCGGCAGGCCGAAGCCCCCGCTGCCGTTCGACTTGCATGTGTAAAGCATGCCGCCAGCGTTCAATCTGAGCCAGGATCAAACTCTTAAGTTCAATCCAGCAAAGTACTCAAAATACTGACTTACAGTATGAGCACTCGATCCTTGCGAAACAAAACTGCACAAACGCAGCTTCACCGCAGCAACCAAGCACCCACACTTATCGGTTGTTCATCTTTTTAAAGAACCGCCGCAACCCGTGCAGCGAAGAAGCGAGATTATGAGCAGATCAAACCACCCCGTCAAGCCCCAACCGGTAAATTCTTCAGCGCAACCGCCAAAGCCCCACCGACAGAACCAACCCCCTTCCACCCCCCCCGCACCGCAGATAAATCACCGCAGCGACGAAAGAAGCTGCGCATTATAGAGATCAAAAAATCGCCGTCAACGCCCAAAAGAAAAATTCCCGGAAATCGCTCGAACACAATTCATCCGACATACGGGGCTCAATAACCCGGACTGGCCGCGTAATTCTCGAAGCGCGTGTTCTCGCCAATGAAGGTCATTCGCACCATGCCGGTCGGACCATTCCGGTGTTTGCCGATGATCAGTTCCGCCGTACCCTTGTCGGGCGAATCCGGGTTGTAAACCTCGTCCCGATAAATGAACATGATGATGTCGGCGTCCTGCTCGATGGCGCCGGATTCGCGCAGGTCGGACATCACCGGCCGCTTGTTCGGGCGCTGCTCGAGGCTTCGATTCAGCTGCGACAGGGCGATGATCGGCACGTGCAGCTCCTTCGCGAGCGACTTCACCGAGCGCGAGATCTCCGAAAGCTCCGAGGCGCGGTTGTCGCTCTCCCGCGTGCCGCTCATCAACTGCAGGTAGTCGATGACGATCAGACCGAGCTTGCCGCACTGACGCGCCAGGCGACGCGCTCTCGCACGCAAGTCGATCGGATTGAGCCCCGGGGTTTCGTCGATGAACAGGGGCGCGTCATAGAGCTTGCCCATTGCCACCGTGAGCCGCTGCCAGTCGTCATCGGTGAGCCGCCCGCTGCGGATCTTCTGCATGTCGATGCGACCGACCGAAGCGATGAAGCGCGTGGCGAGCTGGGTGCCCGGCATCTCCATCGAGAAGATGGCGACCGGCAGACGCTGCTCGACCGCGATGTGCTCGGCGAGGTTCATCGCAAAGGTGGTCTTGCCCATCGCCGGACGTCCGGCGACGATGATCATGTCCGACGGCTGCAGACCGGAGGTCTTTTCGTCCAGATCGACGAAGCCGGTCGGGACGCCGGTCACCTCGGACGGATTGTCGCGATCGTAGAGTTCCTGCACCCGATCCACCACCTGCTTCAGGATCGGCTGGATCGAGACGAAGCCGCTCGCGTGGCGGGCGCCCGCCTCGGCGATCTCGAAGACCTTGGCCTCGGCCTCGTCGAGCAGCGTCTTCGCTTCCTTGCCCGACGGACTCAGCGCGCTCGCCGCGATCTCGTCGCCGACCGCCACCAGCTTGCGCAGGATCGCGCGCTCGCGAACGATTTCCGCGTAACGACGGATATTCGCCGCCGACGGCGTGTTGGCGGCGATTTCCGCCAAATAGGCGAGACCGCCGGCCTGCTCCGCCTCGCCGTTCTTCTCCAGCGCCTCGAACACGGTGACGACATCGGCCGGCTTGCCGAGATCGATCAGCCTGGCGATCTGCCGATAGATGCGGCGATGGTCGTCGCGGTAGAAATCGACGTCGGCGACCAGATCGGCGACACGCTCCCAGGCCTGGTTGTCGAGCAGGATGCCCCCGATCAGCGACTGCTCGGCTTCGAGCGAATGGGGTGGCAGCTTGAGGGCGGCCATCTGGGGGTCGGCGACGGAGTCGGGGAAGCGACGGGTCTGGGCGTTCATCGATGCATGCACCAAGGCGGCGTGATGGCGAATTCTAGCGAGCGCAGCCGCCCGACACGCGCGTAAAAGACAAAGGGCTGCCGAAGCAGCCCTTGGGTTCCGGCAAACGCGGAAAGCTTACTGCTGATCGCCCAGCACCGAAACGGTGATGGTGGCGACCACGTCGGAGTGCAGACCGATGTCGATCTGCGCCTCGCCGACCTGCTTCAGCGGACCTTCCGGCATACGGATTGCAGCGCGGTCGATCTCGAAGCCCTGGGCGGTCAGGCCGTCGGCGATATCGGCGTTGCTCACCGAGCCGAACAGGCGACCGTCCATGCCGGCCTTGCGGGTGACTTCCACCACGACGCCTTCGAGCTTCGCGGCCAGTTCCTGGGCGCCAGCCAGGCGCTCGGCCTGAATACGCTCGAGCTCGGCGCGACGCGCCTCGAACTCGGCCAGGTTGGCTTCGGTGGCACGCTTGGCCTTGCCGTGGGGGATCAGGTAGTTGCGGGCGTAGCCCTCCTTGACCTTGACCACGTCGCCCAGCTCACCCAGCTTCGCGACCTTTTCGAGAAGAATGATTTGCATGACTTCGATCCTCTCTTACAGGTGCAGGTCGGTGTAGGGCAGCAGCGCCAGGAAGCGCGCACGCTTGACGGCGACCGACAGCTGACGCTGGTAGCCGGCCTTGGTACCGGTGATGCGGGCCGGCATGATCTTCGAGTTCTCGGTGACGAAGTCCTTCAGGATGTCAACATCCTTGTAGTCGACTTCCTCGATCTTCTCGGCGGTGAAGCGGCAGAACTTACGACGCTTGAACAGGCCACGACCGCCGCGGTCGGTCTTCTTCTTGCCAAACTTGGACTTGGGCTTGAAAGCCATTTCAGTTTCCTTCCAGAAATTCGATCTTGTTCAGGTGCAGCACCGGCGCCCGGCTGCGCATGCTTTTCGCAGCCATGAAGCCCGATACCCGCAAAGCCATCCCGGGAGACGCCGCTGCGAGGACGGCGGCGAGTTCGCCCACCGCCACCGCCTGCAGTTCGACCGAAACATCGCGGAGCAGACCCGCTTCTTCCTGTTTCGATTCGTGTGCCAGTACGCATGTCGCGATCGGCACTCCTGCTGGCGTCCGACGCAGCGGCAGCGATTCGGCCACGCGCGCGTCAAGGCACAGTGCGTTCAGTCCGGGCTCAGGCACCTCAGGCCGCAGCGGCCTCGGCCGGCTTGCCTTCGTCGGACGAGGGCGCGGTCAGCGAGCGCGACTTCTCTTCCTTCATCATCGGCGACGGCGTGGTGACGGCCTTCTTCATCTTGATGGTGAGGTGCCGCAGGACGGCGTCGTTGAACTTGAAGGCGTGCTCGAGTTCGGCCAGCGTCTCGCCGCCGCACTCGATGTTCATCAGCACGTAGTGGGCCTTGTGCACCTTCTGGATCGGGTAGGCCATCTGGCGGCGGCCCCAGTCTTCCAGGCGGTGGATCTGGCCATCGCGGCTGGTCACGATCGACTTGTAGCGATCGACCATCGCCGGCACCTGCTCGGACTGATCAGGATGGACGATGAATACGATTTCATAATGTCGCATGCAGACTCCTTGCGGTTGTGTTCAGCCCCCCGGCATGCGAATCCGGTGGAGCAAGGGAAAGCCGTGAAGTTTAACAAGAAAGTCCGAAAAATCAAAGGCTGGCGGAAAGATGCCGCGCCACGCCGAGCGCACGCTTACAAAATCGTACTTACACACCGCACCGGCACGGCGGCGGCGAGTCACCTAGCATGGAGTCGAAGCCACGCAACCCGACACCAACCCCGAAGAAAGAGGTGGACCATGAACATCACGAAGACACGGAAGATCATCGCGGCCCTGCTGTGCGGCGGCCTGATGGCGGCCGGCGGCGGCGCCCATGCGCACGGCGGCGACCGCTGGGACGACCGCGGCGGTCGCTGGGAAGAACGGGGCGGCCGCGGCCACCAGAAGCATTACAAGCAGCACAAGCATCACAAGCACGCGCACGGCGGCCCCAAGGTGATCCGCGAGCGCGTCGTGGTGCGCGAGCGCCCGCGCTACTACCGCGAACGCGAGGTGCGCTACTACGAGCGTCCGGTGCGCTACAGCCGCTCGCCGGCGATCGTGGTCGGGGTCGACATTCCGCCGCTGGTGTTCCCGCTGCGCTGATCGCCCCGCCCGGCCAGGTCCGCGCGCCGCAGATCAGCGCGGCCTGGCCTCCCAGATCTTCTGCAGGCGCTTGACCGATACCGGCATCGGCGTCTTCAGTTCCTGCGCCAACACCCCCACCCGCAGCTCCTCGAGCAGCCAGCGGAATTCCTCGAGCTTCGGATCCACCACCCCCGCCCGCCGCTTCGCCGCCCACTCCCGCTCCAGGGTCTGGGCCAGCCCGCGGCACTCACGCATCATCTGGGCGTCGCGCGCGGGATTGTTACGAAGCTTGTCGAGCCGGATCGACACCGCCTTCAGGTAGCGCGGGAAGTGCGCCAGCCGCTCCCAGTCGAAATCGACCAGGAAGCGCTTCGGCAGCAGCGCCGCGAGCTGACCCTGGATGTCGGCCACCACCTCGGGGAAGGTCTTCAACCCGGCCAGCCGCTTCTGCAGCGCAGCGTGTTCGGTGACGATCTGCTGCGCGAGGCGGATGAACTCCTGCGCCACCAGCATCACCCGCTGGCGCGCCTCGCCGCAGCGCCGCTCGAAGGCCACGGCGTCGGCCGGCAGCGGTTCGAGCAGGCAGCAGCGCGTCAGCGTCGCCTCCTCGAGCTGGGCCCTCAGCTCCGCCTCGGTACCGAAATTCATGTAGTGCAAGGCCAGTTCGCGCAGGCTCGGCAGCCTGCCGATCGCCTTTACCTGCTCCTTCAGGGCGAGCGCGAACAGCCGCGCCAGCCCGCGGCGGTGCACTCGCGCCGCCTCCTCGGGGGTATCGAAGGGCCGGATCGACACGCTGTCCCCGTCGTCGTGGAGCGCTGGAAAGCCGATCACCTCGCGCCCGCCGACCTCGATCTCGAGCAGCTCGGGCAGCGTGGCGAAGGTCCACCCGGTAAAACCGGTGAGCGTAGCGGGGGGCCCGGAGGCGCCCGTCGCCGTCTTCGCGTCGCGCCGCGCGCCGGCCTCGGCCACCTCGCCCTGCCCTGCCTTTCCCCGCGCCGCGCGGCTCGTGCGCGCCACATCCGGCACTTCGACGCCCGCCGCCGCGAGCGCGGCGCCGATCCGGGCCGCGCCGAAGCGCGCCGCGACCTGCTCGCGGAAGCGCGTGCGCAGCTCGGCGAGGTTGCGCGACTGGCCGAGCATGCGTCCATGCTCGTCGATGACGCGGAAATTCATGAAGCAGTGCGGCTTCAGGTTCTCGACGCGGAAGCTCTCGAGCGGCAGCTTCAGGTGCACCCGCTCCTCGACGAAGCGCTGCAGCATCTTCAGCAGCGGTTCGTGGGTGTCGAACTCACTCGCCTCGAAGGCCGCCATGAAGGCGGCCGCGCTGTCGGCGATCGGCTGCAGGCGGTGGCGATGCTTCTGCGGCACGGTCTTCATCAGCGCCGTGACCTTCTCCTCGAGCAGGCCGGGCACCAGCCATTCGCAGCGGCTGACGGGGATCTGGTTGAGCATCGCCAGCGGCACCGTCAGGGTGACGCCGTCATCGGCCTCGCCCGGCTGGTGCAAGTAGGCGAGCTTGAGCTTCTGGCCGAGCACCTCGAGCGCCGCCGGGAAGCGGTCGGTGGTCACCCCTTCCGCCTCGTGGCGCATCAGCTGATCGCGCGACAGGTGCAGCAGCTTCGGCTCGGCCTTCTCGACCGTCTTGCGCCAGGCCTCGAAACCGGCGAGGTCGCACACCTCCGCGGGAATCCTGTTGTCGTAGAAGGCCTCGATCAGCGTCTCGTCCACCAGCACGTCGGGACGGCGCGACTTGTGCTCGAGGCGCTCGATCTCCGCCACCAGGCGCTGGTTGTGGGCGAGGAAAGCCATCGCGCGCGCAGGCGCCTCGGCGATCTCGCCCTGCACCAGCCCCTCGCGGATGAAGAGCTCGCGGCACAGCGCGGGGTCGATGTCGCGGTAGGCCACACCGCGGCGCGGGTAGATCACCAAGCCGTAGAGCGTGCCGCGCTCCCAGGCGCGCACTGCGCCCGACGACTTCGACCAGTGGGGTTCGAACACCTGCCGTTTGATCAGGTGGCCGCCGACCTCCTCCACCCATTCCGGCTCGATGCGCGCGATGCAGCGCCCGAACAGGCGGCTGGTCTCGACCTGCTCGGCGGCCATGATCCACTTGCCCGCCTTTCTCGCCAGCGCCGAGCCGGGATGCGGCCAGAACTTGATGCCGCGCGCGCCGAGGTAGGAACCGGCCTGGGCGCCGGAAGTGTCCTCGACCTTGCAGCCGATGTTGCCGAGCAGGCCGGCGAGCAGCGCCTTGTGGATGGCCTCGTAGTTCGCCGGCTGGGCGTTCTCCTTCCAGCCGTGCTCGGCGCACAGCGTGTGCAACTGGGTGAACACATCGCGCCACTCGCGCATCCGCATGTAGTTGAGAAAGTGCTTCTTACACCAGGCCTTCTGCTTGCTCGAGGACTCGTGGCGCTGCACCTCGTCCCACGCCTTCCACAGATGCCAGTACCACAGGAACTCCGACTTCTGGTCCTGCTCGCCGCCGCGGAACTTCGCATGCGCCTGGTCGGCCGCGCCGGGGCTGTCCTGCGGCCGTTCGCGCGGATCCTGTACCGACAGCGCGGCGGCGATCACCAGCACCTCGGCGAGCGCGCCGCGGTCGCGCGCGGCGAGGATCATGCGGCCGATGCGCGGGTCGAGCGGCAATTTCGCCAGCTCGATGCCGGTCGGCGTCAGCCTGCGCTCATCGTCCTCGGTCACCGCGCCGAGCTCGGCAAGCAGCGCGTAGCCATCGCCGATCAGGCGCGAGCCGGGCGCGTCGATGAAGGGAAAGTCCTCCACTGCGCCGAGCTTGAGCGACTTCATGCGCAGGATCACGCCGGCGAGCGAGGAGCGCAGGATCTCGGGGTCGGTGTGCGCCGGACGGCGACTGAAGTCGTCCTCGTCATACAGACGGATGCAGATCCCGTCCATCACGCGGCCGCAGCGGCCGGCGCGCTGCTGGGCCGCCGACTGAGCGACCTTCTCGATCTGCAGCTGCTCGACCTTGTTGCGTGGGGAGTAGCGCTTGACGCGCGCGAGCCCCGTATCGACCACGTAGCGGATGCCGGGCACGGTGAGCGAGGTCTCGGCGACATTGGTCGACAGCACCACCCGGCGGCCGTTGGACGGCGAGAACACCCGCGCCTGCTCCTGCGCCGACTGCCGCGCGAAAAGCGGCAGGATCTCGGTGCCGGGCAGGTGATGCGCCTTCCGTAGCGCCTCCGCGGCCTCGCGGATCTCGCGCTCACCGGGCAGGAAGACGAGCACGTCGCCCGGCCCGCAACGCTGGGCCTCGTCGACCGCGTCGACCAGCGCATCCAGCAGGTCGCGGCCCTTGTCTCTTCCGCGGCCGTCTCTCGCCTTCTCGCCCGCTCGCTTGTCGGTCTTCGGCGCCCCCGTGCGCGCGGCCGCAGCCGGCTCGAGTCCCTCGCCCTCCACCGGCCGGTAGCGCATCTCGATCGGATACAGCCGCCCTGAGACCTCGATCACCGGCGCCGGCCTGCCTGCCGCGTCGGCAAAGTGCTTCGCGAAGCGCTCGGCGTCGAGCGTCGCCGAGGTGACCACCACCTTGAGGTCGGGCCGGCGCGGCAGCAGGGTCTTCAGGTAGCCGAGCAGGAAGTCGATGTTGAGGCTGCGCTCGTGCGCCTCGTCGATGATCAAGGTGTCATAGGCGGCGAGCAGCGGATCGGTCTGGGTCTCGGCGAGCAGGATGCCGTCGGTCATCAGCTTGATGTGACTGCGCTCGCCGGTCTTGTCGGTGAAGCGGATCTTGAAACCCACCGCCTGGCCGAGGGGGCTGTTCAGCTCCTGCGCGATGCGGGTCGCGGTGGCGCGCGCCGCGAGCCGGCGCGGCTGAGTGTGGCCGATGAGGCCGGCGACGCCGCGACCGAGCGTCATCGCGATCTTGGGCAGCTGGGTGGTCTTGCCCGAGCCGGTCTCGCCGCAGACGATGATCACCTGGTGCGCCTGCAGCGCCGCGGCGATCTCCTCGCGGCGGGCCGACACCGGCAGTTCGGCGGGGAACTCCGGGACGGGCAGCGCCGCACGCCGCGCCGCCAGCGCCGCGCGCGAACGCTCGATCAGCGCGTCAAGGTCGGCCTGCACGCGCGCCGCTCTCGCCTGCTGCCGCCCGTCGGCGGCCTCGCCACCCTCGCGCGCGCCGCCGCGCCGCCCGCTCGTCCGGCTGCCGCCGCGCAGTTCGCGCGCCATACGCCTCAGACGCGGACGGTCCACGCTCAGACAATCCTCGAAATTCATTGACGCCGGCGCAGCGCCGGCCCTGCTTCGATCGGAACTCATGCTGTCCTGCCGGTGATCCGCTCCGCCACCGGGCTTTCCGGTGCGTTGGCGAAGGTGAAAAGCGGCACATTATCCCCGCCCAGCCGACCTGGCGGAAAGCACCGCGGTTTGCGCGCCTTTCCTTCCTGCCCGGCCATGGTCGGTGCGACAATCGGAGCGCAACCCTCTCTCGCCCAGCAAGGCCATGTCCCCCCTCCCGATCGCCGCCATCGTCTATACGCCCACCGACAACATCGAAGCCCTGCTGATGCAGGCGGCGCGTGCGCTCGCCGCGCGCGGCGTGCGGCTCGGTGGCGTGATCCAGCACGACATCGCCACCGTCATCGACGATCCCTGCGCGATGGAGCTGGAGAACCTCGAGACCGGCGAGTGCTTCGCGCTGTCGCAGGCGCTCGGCAGCGGCTCGATCGCCTGCCGCCTCGACCCGGCCGCGCTCGCCGAGGGCGGGGTGGCGGTACGCGGTGCGCTCGAGCGCGGCGCCGAGCTCATCGTCGTCAATAAGTTCGGCGCACAGGAAGCCGCCGGCGGCGGCCTGCGCGACGAGATGGGCTTCACCGCCGGCGCCGGCGTGCCGCTGCTGACCGCCGTCGGCGAGCGCTTCCTCGATGAGTGGGGTGCTTTCACCGGCGGCGCAGGCAGCCTGCTCGAGCCGCGCCTGGAGTGCGTGCTCGCGTGGTGGGAGGGACTGCAGGCGAAGGGCTGAACGCCTCTGGGGCGCGCCGCCGCAAAGCGTCGCCGTCGCTGCAGCGCAACAGGCGGGCGCTATAATGGCTGGCTTTTCCCGCCGCCGGACCTTATCGCATGGACCTCCCCCTCCTGCTCACCGCCCTCGTGCTCGGCATCGTCGAGGGTCTCACCGAGTTCCTGCCGATCTCATCCACCGGCCACCTGATCGTCCTCGGCGACCTGCTCGGCTACAACGACGACGCCAGCAAGGTGTTCAAGATCGTCATCCAGCTCGGAGCGATCCTCGCCGTATGCTGGGACTACCGCGAGCGCCTGCTGCACATCGCCGGCACACTCACCACCGAACGCGCCTCGCAGCGCTTCGTCGGCTTGCTCTTCGTCGGCTTCCTGCCCGCCGCGGTGCTCGGCCTGATGTTCCACGCCACGATCAAGAGCCTGCTGTTCAACCCGATCACGGTCGCCACCGCGCTGGTGATCGGCGGCGTGGTCATCCTCTACGTGGAAAAGCGCGCCTACCACCCGCGCATCCACGCGGTCGATGCGATGCGCTGGAGCGACGCGCTCAAGGTCGGCTTCGCCCAGGCGCTGGCGATGATCCCCGGCACCTCGCGCTCGGGCGCGACGATCATGGGCGGCCTGATCTTCGGCCTGTCGCGCAAGAGCGCCGCCGAGTTTTCCTTCTTCCTCGCCATCCCGACGATGTTCGCGGCGACGGTCTACGACCTGTACAAGAACTGGGCCCTGCTGCGACTGGAAGACCTGCCGGTGTTCGCGGTCGGCTTCGTCGCCTCCTTCGTGGCCGCGATGTGGGCGGTGCGCGGCTTCATCAAGTTCATCTCCAACCACACCTTCGTCGGCTTCGCCTGGTACCGCATCGTGTTCGGCCTCGTCGTGCTGGCCACCTGGTACTTCGGCTGGGTCGAATGGAGCGAGCCATGATCATCTACCTGCACGGTTTCCGCTCGTCGCCCGCCTCGATCAAGGCGAGCGCGCTCGGCGCCCGCATGCGCGCGCTCGGCCTCGGCGCGGCATGGTGGTGCGAGCAGCTGCCGGTGGCGCCGCGGGCCGCGATCGAACTCGCCGAGGCGCAGATCGCACGTTGCCGCGACGCCGGCGTCGCGCCGACCGTGGTCGGCAGCTCGCTCGGCGGCTACTACGCAACCTGGCTCGCCGAACGCCACGCCCTGCGCGCGGTGCTGGTCAATCCGGCGGTGGTCGCGCCACTCGAGCTCGAGGCCTACGTCGGCCGCCAGGAAAACATGTATACCGGCGAGAGCTTCGACTTCACCCGCGACCACATCGAGCAGCTGCGCGCGCTCGAGGTGGCCGAAATCACCCACCCCGAGCGCTACTGGCTGATGGTGGAGACCGGCGACGAGGTGCTCGACTACCGCCACGCAGTAGAGAAGTACGACGGTGCGAGACAGACCGTACTCGACGGCGGTGACCACAGCTTTACGCGCTGGAACCACTACCTCGACGAGATCATCCGCTTCGCGGGACTGCAATCATGACGACCGGCTTCGACCCCCGCCGCTTCAAGGCCATGGAACGCGCAGGCTTCAACCGCATCGCCGGCCGCTATGCCGACAGCGCCCACCTGCGTGTCGAACTCGCCGAGGCCCTGCTCGCGGCCGCCGCGGTGGCGCCCGGCGAACGCGTGCTCGACCTCGCCAGCGGCCCCTGCCTGCTCGCTGCCGACGCCGCGCACCGCACCCAGCCGGGCGGCCTGGTGCTCGCCACCGACATCGCCGAGAGCATGCTCGCAGAGGGTGCCCGCCGATGCGGCCCTCGGAACGGCCTGCTGTTCGCTGCCGCCGACGCCGAGCACCTGTGCCTCGCCGACGGCTGCATGGACGCGGTGCTCGCCGGCCTCGCGCTGTTCATGTTCCCCCATCCTGAGCGCGCGCTCGTCGAGATGCACCGCGTGCTCGTGCCCGGCGGTCGCCTGGTGTTGTCGGTATGGAGCGAACGCGAACGGGTGCCGCTGATCGCGCGCGCACAGGACTGCATCGCGCGCCTGTTGCCGTCGCCCAAGGTGGCCCGCCCCTCGGTATTCCGCTTCGGCACGCCGGCCGTGCTGGAGGAGTCGCTGCGCAGCGCCGGCTTCGACGAAATCACCCTCGCGCCCTGCCGCTTCAGCTGTCGCTTCGCCGACGCCGAAGCCTACTGGCAGGCTTTCCTCGATCTCGCCGGCGGCGCTGCCGAGGCGCTCGGCCGCCTGCCCGAGGCCACCGGCGCAGCGCTGCGCGCCGCGGTGGAGCACGACCTCGAAGTCCATCGCGACCCAGAGGGCGGCTTCACGGTTCCCGCCGAGGCCCTGGTCGCCGTCGCCCGCCGCCGCTGACACCGCCCGAGCGGATCCTGGACCCCGCCGCCTCCCTCGCCTACCGGCGAGGCATCGCCGCCACGTTGTCGGCCTTCACCGTGTGGGGGCTGATGCCGCTCTACTTCCGCGCGGTGGGCAGCGTGCCGCCGTTCGAGATCGTCGCCCACCGCATGCTGTGGTCGGTGCTCTTCCTCGCCGCCCTGCTCGCCTTCGTGCCGGCCACCGGCGGCCTGCGCGGCCTCGGCGCGGTCTGGCGCCAGCCCCGGCTGCTCGCCACGCTTGCGCTCACTGCGCTGCTGACCGGCAGCAACTGGCTGGTGTTCGTGTGGTCGGTCGACGCCGGGCGCGTGGTCGAGGCGGCGCTCGGCTACTTCATCAACCCCCTCGTCAGCGTGCTGCTCGGCCGCCTCTTCCTCGGCGAGCGCCTGCGTCCGCTGCAGCAGCTGGCGGTCGCGGTGGCCGCCGCCGGCGTGGCCTGGCGGGTATGGGAACTCGGCAGCCTGCCGTGGATCCCGCTCTTCCTCGCCGGCACTTTCGGCCTCTACGGCCTGCTCCGGAAGCGCGCGCCGGTCGATGCCGTGCGCGGTCTCTTCGTCGAGACCCTCATCGTCGCCCCGCTCGCCGCCGCCTGGCTGCTGTGGCAGGCCGGGCGCGGCGGGCTCGGCTTCGGCGCCGACCCGCTGGTCGACGCACTGCTGCCGCTGGCCGGCGTGCTCACCGCGATCCCACTGATGCTGTTCGCCTTCGGCGCGCGCCGCCTGCCGCTCGCCACGGTCGGCTTCCTGCAGTACATCGCGCCCTCGATCAACCTGCTGGTGGCGGTCTTCGTGTTCGGGGAGCCCTTCGACCACGCCCAGCTGCTGAGCTTCGGTCTGATCTGGACGGCGCTCGCGATCTACACGGCCGACCTGCTGCGCCTCGCCACGCGCCGCGGCCGAATCCAGTAAACTACCGCGCTTGCTCACTTTTCTGGCGGATGCCAATGTTCGTGCTGTTCGAAGAGGACGGGGCCTTCCGGGCCGGTACCGTGCTCGCTGATAACGATGCCACGCTGCAGGTGGAGACCACCCACGGCAAGCGCGTCAAGCTCAAGCGCGCCAACCTGCTGCTCGAGTTCCGCGAGCCCGCGCCGGCGGCGCTGCTGGCGCGCGCCGAGGCCGACGCCGAGCAGCTCGACACCGAGTTCCTGTGGGAGGTTTGCGGCGAAGCCGAGTTCGGCTTCACCGAGTTCGCCGCCGAGTACCACGGCCGTCCCGCCACGCCGGTCGAGGCCGCGTCGGTGCTGCTGCGCCTGCACTCGGCGCCGATCTGGTTTCACCGCAAGGGCAGGGGGCGGTTCCGCAAGGCACCGCCCGAAATCCTGCAGGCGGCGCTCGCCGGCCTCGAGAAGAAGCGCCAGCAGGCGATCGCGATCGAGCAGATGCGTGCCCAGCTGGTCGAGGGCAGGATGCCGCCCGAGCTCGCCAGCCTGATGCCGCAAGCGCTCTACCGGCCCGACCGCAACCGGCTCGAGATCAAGGCGCTCGAGGCGGCCTGCGTGGATGCCGGCCTGTCCGCACCGCGCCTGCTGCTCAAGTGCGGGGCGCTGAAGTCGAGCTACGAATTCCACTACAACCGCTTCCTGTTCGAGCACTTCCCGGAAGGCACCCACTTCCCGCCCTTCGAGATCGAGCGCACCGCCGACGCCCTGCCGCGCGCCGAGGTCGCCGCGTTCTCGATCGACGATGCCAGCACCACCGAGATCGACGACGCGTTCTCGGTCACCCCCCGCGAGGGAGGCGGCTGGCGCATCGGCATCCACATCGCCGCGCCGGCGCTCGGCATGTCGCGCGGCTCGGTCCTCGATGCGATCGCGCGCCGGCGGCTGTCGACCGTGTACATGCCGGGGAGCAAGATCACCATGCTGCCCGACGAGGTGGTGGAAACCTTCACCCTCGCCGAAGGCCGCGACTGCCCCGCGGTGTCGCTCTACCTCGACCTCACCCCCGGGCTGGCGATCGTGGGCGAGGAAAGCCGGGTCGAACTGGTGCCGATCGTGGCCAACCTGCGCCATCACGACATCGAGCCGATCTTCAACGACGACACGGTGATGCAGGGCATCCCCGACTTCCGCTGGAAGACGGAGCTGATGCTGCTGTGGGACCTGGCGAACATCCTCGAGGCCGGCCGCGGCAAGGCCGGCGACAACGAGGACCGCATCGACTACGGCTTCAGCGTCGACTGGGCGCAGGAGAACGGCGACGGCCCCGGCCACGTGACGATCTCGCAGCGCAAGCGCGGCTCGCCGATGGACAAGCTGGTGTCCGAGCTGATGATTTACGCCAACATGACCTGGGGCAAGCTGCTCGACCAGGCCGGCGTGCCCGGCATCTACCGGGTGCAGGGCGGCGGCAAGGTGCGCATGAGCACCGCTGCGGCGCCGCATGAAGGCCTCGGGGTGGACTGCTACGCGTGGTCGAGTTCTCCGCTGCGCCGCTATGTCGACATGGCCAACCAGTGGCAGATCGTCTCGGTGCTGCAGGAGCGCGACCCCGCCTTCGCGCCGCGCTCGCCCGATCTGATGGCTGCGATCCGCGACTTCGAACTCACCTACGCCGCATACGCCGAGTTCCAGCGCCACATGGAGCGTTACTGGTGCCTGCGCTGGCTGCGCCAGCGCGGCGGCGGCGAGATCGAGGCGTTGGTGCTGCGCGAGAACGTCGTGCGGCTGGCACCGATCCCGCTGGTGTTCAAGGTGCCGTCGATGCCGCTGCAGGTGCCGGGCGCGCGCGTGCGGCTGGAGATCGGCCACACCGACCTGCTCGATGTCGAGGTCGAGGCGCGCTATGTCGCCACCCTCTCCGAACCCGACCCGTCGGCCTGGCGCGAGGGCGGTTTCGCCGCGGCCTGAGGCAGCGATGGCAAGCACGACCGCGGCCGCCGCGCCGCGCCCCGCCCGCATCCCGCCGATCGCGTTCGCCTTCGCGCTCTCGATCGCACTCCATGCGCTCCTGCTGCTGGTGCACTTCCAGCTGCCAGAATACCGGCCGGCCGCCGACCGCGGACTCGAGGTCGTGCTGGTCAACGCCCGCCACGCGAAGGCGCCGGAGGAGGCCGAGGTGCTGGCGCAGACCAACATCGACGCCGGCGGCAGCAACGCCGTCGAGGCCACGCCGAGCACGCCGCTGCCGCCGCGCGAGGTGCAGCGCGAGGGCGACGCGCTGGCCGAGACCCGCCGCCGGGCGCCGCCGCGCGAGGCACCGCAGAAGCCGGTGCTCACCGCCCCCAGGGCGCCGGTTGCCGTCGCCCGCCGCGAGCGCGCGGAAGAGGCGCCGACGCCGCAGCCGCAGCCGGTGGCGAGCGGCCTCGACCTGCTCGACAGTGCGGCGGCGATCGCCCGCGTCGAGGCGCGCATCGACCGCAACCTCCAGCCGGAAGCCGCACGCCCGCGCAAGAAGTTCATCGGCGCACGCGCGAAGGAGTACCGCTTCGCCCAGTACGTCGAGGACTGGCGCCTGAAGGTCGAGCGCGTCGGCATGGTGAACTACCCCGAGGCCGCGCGCGGCCGGCTTTACGGCAGCCTGCTGCTGTCGGTGACGATCCGCGCCGATGGCAAGGTGCAGGACGTCGCGGTGCATCGCAGTTCGGGCCACAAGGTGCTCGACGACGCTGCGGTGCGCATCGTCCGCCTGGCGGCGCCCTACGCCCCCTTCCCGCCCGACATCGCGCGCGATACCGACCTGATCGAGATCACCCGCACCTGGAGCTTCACCAGCACCGACCGGGTGCGTACCAACTGAGAGCCTGCCCATGGACCGCTACGCCGTCGTCGGCAACCCGATCGCCCACAGCAAGTCGCCGCAGATCCACGCCGCCTTCGCCCGCCAGAGCGGCGAGGCGATCGCCTACGAAGCCCTGCTCGCCCCGCTCGACGGCTTCGCCGCCACGGTGCAGGCCTTCCGCGCCGGCGGCGGGCGGGGCATGAACGTGACGGTGCCCTTCAAGCTCGAGGCCTTCGCGCTCGCCGACCGCCTGACGCCGCGGGCGGCGGCCGCGGGCGCGGTCAACACCCTCTCGTTCGATGCCGACGGCATTGTCGGCGACAACACCGACGGCGCCGGCCTGGTGCGCGACCTCTTGCACAACCTCGGCTGCGCGCTCGCCGGCCGCCGCGTTCTGCTGCTCGGCGCCGGCGGCGCCGCGCGCGGCGCCCTGTTGCCGCTGCTCGAGGCCGGCCCGGCCGCGCTCACGGTCGCCAACCGCACCGCCGCGAAGGCGCGCGCGCTGGCCGGCGAGTTCGGCCCGCGCGCGGCCGGCGCCGCGCTCGACGGCTGCGGCCTCGACGCCCTCGACGGGCGCCACTTCGACATCCTCATCAACGCCACCGCCGCCAGCCTCGCCGACAAGGCGCCTGCGCTGCCGCCCGGACTGTACGCCTCGGCCTACCTCGCCTACGACATGATGTACGGCCGCGGCGACACCCCCTTCCTCACCGCGGCGCGCGCCGGCGGCGCGATGCGCTGCGCCGACGGCCTGGGCATGCTGGTCGAGCAGGCGGCGGAGAGCTTCTTCGTCTGGCGCGGCGTACGTCCGGACGGCGCGCCGGTACTCGCCGCGCTGCGCCTTCAGCTCGGCGCGGGCTGAGCACGGACATGAGGAAGGCGCCGACCTGGCTGTCCTGGCTCGGCCGCGGCGTGCTCGTCGCGCTGCTGCTGTTGCTGTTCTGGCAGCTCGTACTGCTGACCCAGGTGATCTGGTGGAGCCGCTTCGATCCGGGCAGCACCAGCTTCATGCGCATGCGCCTCGCCGAAATGCGCGAGACCGACCCCGACGCCGAGCTGCGACACCGCTGGGTACCCTACGAGCAGATCTCGGAACATCTGAAGCGCGCGGTGGTCGCCGCCGAGGACGACCGCTTCCTCGAGCACGGTGGCTTCGACTGGCTGGGCATCGAGCGCGCGCTCGAACGCAACGAAGCGCGCGGCCGACTGGTGGCGGGTGGCTCGACGATCAGCCAGCAGCTGGCGAAGAACCTGTTCCTGTCGCCTTCGCGCAGCTGGCTGCGCAAGGGCCAGGAGGCGGTGTTGACGGTGATGATCGAAACCTTCTGGGACAAGCGTCGCATCCTCGAGACCTACCTGAACGTGGTCGAATGGGGCAATGGCGTGTTCGGCGCCGAAGCCGCCGCCCAGCGCTACTACGGCACCACCGCCGCCCGCCTCGGCCCCGCCCAGGCCGCCCGCCTCGCGGTGATGCTGCCAAATCCGCGCCGCTACGAGCGCCAGTTCGGCCCGCGGCTGGCAGCCCATGCCGAACGGGTGCGCCGCCGCATGGCGTACTCGCAAGTGCCCTGAGCTCGCGCGGGAGGGGTCGCGGTCGCGGCCTTGCGGGCGCGGCGCGTGGGGTTGGTGTAGGCGGCCAGGACACGGCATTCGCAGCTCCTGCCGGGGGAGGGACCGACCGGGGCGGCTACCGTCGGCCGCCGCCGACCCGGGGTCGCGTGCGGCGCAGCAAGCCCGTAGAATTCCCGCTTGCAGTCCCCCTCCACCCCCAGCCCAGGGCGCGCGCACGATGAACCAGGAAGAGGAACTCCACCCGGACGACATCCAGCAGCACCTGCGCGAAGTGCTCGAGCTGCTGGCGCGCCAGAAGGTGGTGGAGGAGCTGGTGCACCGCCAGAACATGCCGCGCCACGAGCTGGTCGAGAGCCTGGTGCACAAGCAGCACGTGGCCGAGCTGCAGCACAAGCTGGATTCGCTCCACCCCGCCGACATCGCCTACATCCTCGAGGCGCTGCCGCTCGAGGAGCGCCTGTTCGTATGGGACCTCGTGAAGGCCGAGCGCGACGGCGAGATCCTGCTCGAAGTCTCCGATGCGGTGCGCGAATCCCTGATCGAGACGATGGACTCGCAGGAGCTGAAGGCGGCGGCCGAGTCGCTCGACGCCGACGAGCTCGCCGACCTCGCGCCCGACCTGCCGCCCGAGGTCATCCAGGACGTCTTCCAGTCGCTCGACAGCGAGGGCCGCGAACAGCTGCGCGCGGCGATGTCCTACCCGGAGGACTCGGTCGGCGCGCTGATGGACTTCGACATGGTGACGGTGCGCGAGGACGTCAGCCTCGAGGTCGTGCTGCGCTACCTGCGCCGCTTCGACGAGCTGCCCGACCACACCGACAAGCTCTTCGTGGTCGACCGGGAGGACCACCTGAAGGGCATCCTGACCCTCGAGACCCTGCTCATCAGCGATCCCGAGCTCAGCGTCGCCGAAGTGATGCGCTCGGAAACGGTGATCAGCTTCACCCCCGAGGACGAGGCCGACGACGCGGCCCAGGCCTTCCAGCGCTACGACCTCATCTCGGCGCCGGTCATCGACGGCGAGAAGCGCGTCATCGGCCGCCTCACGGTGGCCGACGTGGTCGATTACATCCGTGAGGAATCCGAGGCCGAGATCCTCGGCAACGCCGGCCTGCGCGAGGAGGAGGACATCTTCGCCTCGGTGTGGGATTCGGTTAAGAACCGCTGGGCGTGGCTGGCGATCAACCTGGTCACCGCCTTCGTCGCCTCGCGCGTCATCGGACTGTTCGAGGAGTCGATCGAGAAGCTGGTCGCGCTCGCCGCGCTGATGCCGATCGTGGCCGGCATCGGCGGCAACTCGGGCAACCAGACGGTGACCATGATCGTGCGCGCGATCGCGATGGGCCAGGTCGAGCAGAGCGCGATGTACCGCCTGCTGCGCAAGGAGCTCGGCGTCGCGCTGGTCAACGGCCTGGTGTGGGGCGGCCTGCTCGGCGTGCTGTCGTGGTGGCTCTACGGCAGCGCCCCGCTCGGCGCGGTGATGACCGGCGCAATGACACTGAACCTGCTGCTCGCCGCCAGCGCCGGGGTGCTGGTGCCGATGCTGCGCGAGCGCCTCGGCGCCGACCCCGCGATCGGCGGGTCGGTGATGATCACCGCGCTCACCGACTCCGGCGGCTTCTTCATCTTCCTCGGTCTGGCGACGATCTTCCTGCTGTGAGCGCGCCCACCGGCGGCAGGCTTCAGCGCTCGCAGACCGGCGGCCGGTGGGCGTGCCAGCGCCCGGCCTCGCCTTCGTGGAGCGCCACCACCGACCACCAGTCCCAGGCGTAACCGATGTCCTGCCGGTCCGCACCGGCGAGCGCGCGGCTGAAGAACCAGCCGCCGGCGCGTGCGCGCCCGGCGCCGAGATGCGCGAGGGGCGAGGCGCGCACGCTCACGCAGCGCAGCGCCGGCGCGGCCGGATCGACCACCTCCACCAGCCGCTGCGCGCGCACCTCCCTGCCGCCGGCATCCACCGCCCGGTAGTCGCAGACATGACTGCCGGCACGCGCGGTGTCGAGCGCACCGCAGTCCGCGCTCACCGCCACGGGCTCGCCCGCCGCGTCCCAGGCGCGCGCCCCGGGATCGGCGAAGGTCGTACCCTGCGGCAGGCGCAGCGGGTTGTCGCCCGCGATCGCCAGGCGCGGCCGACCGGCGGCTTCCGCATCGGTGCGCGGGTGGCGGACGAAGAAATCCCACACGATCTCCGGATGCACCGGCCCCTCGCGCAGCGCATAGGCACCGTCGGCGCCGTGCTCGCCGCCGATCCAGTAATGGCCGTGGTCCTCGTCGCGTGCGCTCGGCGTCGCCAGCGGCCCGTCATAGAACACCGCCTCCACCAGCGAGCGCCCGCCGGCCGCGGCCTCGGCGGCATGCCGCGCATGCCGGCAGCGGTAGTCGTCGCCGCCGAAGACCGGCGTGCAGGGGGCGAGCGAAACCGGCCCGGCAAGCGGGTCGGCGCCGTGAGCGGCGAGGTGGGCGTCGCGCAGGATGCGTCCCGCCGGCTGCACCACGGTGCAGTCGCGTTCGTTCTGGATCACCAGCAGCGGGATCGGATAGCCGTCGTTCAGTTCGGCACGCATGTCCGCCACCACCCGTTCGACCGGATGCAGGCGGGCGCTGCCAGGGCAGTTCCCGGACAGCGACACTGCGGCGGCGTCCTCCCCATAGCCGAGGCCGGCAACGCTGGCGGCCGCCGCCCAGTACTCGTTGTGGGTGACCGCGGCGACCACGCTCATCGCCCCGCCCGAGCTCAGGCCGACGATGTAGCGCCGCGCGGGATCGATCGCGTGGCGCGACTCGACCTCGCGGGCGATGCGGTAGAGGTCCTCCGGCTCGCCGCGCCCCTGGTGGCGATGATCCTCCATCCAGAAGCCCCAGCAGTTGGGGTTGCGCCAACCATCGTAGCTGGTGATGAAGGGGGCGACGAGGATGAAGCGATGCCGGTCGGCGGCGGCGCGCAGGCCCCAGTCGGCGAGCACGTCGTCATGGGTCTGGCGACAGCCGTGCAGCGCCATC
The DNA here is from genome assembly GCF_001696715.1 of Thauera phenolivorans. Lineage (GTDB taxonomy): Bacteria > Pseudomonadota > Gammaproteobacteria > Burkholderiales > Rhodocyclaceae > Thauera > Thauera phenolivorans. Next base: position 528,968 of record NZ_MBFM01000004.1, read on the forward strand.
ACCAGTGGCGCGGGACCGGAAAGCCCGTCGGGCCGATAGACCTTGTACTCGCGCTCGCGTCCGCCCGGGTAGTCCTGCGCCGGCAGGCGCAGGGTCTCGACCGTGCCCGCCTGAACTGCTCCGGCGAGCAGCGCCAGCAGCAGGCCGGCCGCTGCCCGTCGCAGGATTCCCCGCAGCGTCCTCGCGGCTTCGCTCACGGGCGACGGCAGCGCTTCGCGCATCAGAGGTCGGCGAAGACCTTGCGCGCGGCCTCCACCGTCGCCGCGATCTCCGCCTCGCCGTGGGCTGCGGAGACGAAGCCGGCCTCGAAGGCCGAGGGCGCGAAATAGTGGCCGGCGTCGAGCATCTCGTGGAAGAAGCGGTTGAACACATCGCGCTCCGAAGCCATCACGTCGGCGAAGGAAGCGGGCACGTCAGCGCTGAAATAGAGCCCGAACATGCCGCCCACCGCGTCGGCACGGAAGCGCACACCCGCCTCGCGCGCGGCCGCCTCGAGCCCCGACACCAGCGTCTGCGTGCGCGCGCCGAGGCCCTCGTAGAAGCCGGGTTTGCGCACCAGCTTCAGCGAGGCCAGGCCGGCGGCGACGGCCACCGGGCTGCCCGACAGCGTGCCCGCCTGATACACCGGACCGAGCGGCGCGATTTTCTCCATGATGTCGCGCCGGCCGCCGAAGGCGCCCACCGGCATGCCGCCGCCGATCACCTTGCCCAGCGTGGTGAGGTCGGGGGTGATGCCGTACAGGCCCTGCACGCCCTGCGGACCGACGCGGAAGCCGGTCATCACCTCGTCGAAGATGAGCACCGCGCCGTGTTCGGTGCACAGCCGGCGCAGGCCCTCGAGGAAGCCGGGCCGCGGCTTCACCAGGTTCATGTTGCCGGCCACCGGCTCGACGATGATCGCAGCGATCTCGTCGCCACGCGCCTTGAACACCGCCTCGACCTGGTCGAGATCGTTGTAGTCGAGCACGATCGTGTGCTTCGCGAAATCGGCCGGCACCCCGCCCGAGGACGGGTTGCCGAAGGTCAGCAGGCCGGAGCCCGCCTTCACCAGCAGGCTGTCGGCGTGGCCGTGGTAGCAGCCCTCGAACTTGACGATCGCGTCGCGCCCGGTGAAGCCGCGTGCGAGCCGGATGGCGCTCATCGTCGCCTCGGTGCCGGAACTGACCAGGCGCACCATCTCGATCGAGGGCAGCAGCGCGCAGATCAGCTCGGCCATCTCGACCTCGGCCTCGGTCGGCGCGCCGAAGGACAGGCCCTTGAGCGCCGCCTCGCGCACCGCCTCGACGATCGCCGGGTGGGCGTGGCCGGTGATCGCGGGGCCCCAGGAGCCGACGTAGTCGATGTACGCCTTGCCGTCGGCGTCCCATACCCGCGCCCCTTCGGCACGCTCGATGAAGCGCGGCGCACCGCCGACCGAGCGGAAGGCGCGTACGGGCGAATTGACGCCACCGGGGATGGTGCGCTGGGCGCGCTCAAAAAGGGCTTCGTTGCGGCTGCTCATCTCGGGTCCTGTCCTGCAAAAGACGAAAGCCGGCATTCTCCCCCGCGCCGCCGGAGCGGTCCACCACGCCGGCAAGCCTGCGCCTGCCGCCGCTCAGAACAGCGCGCGATAGGCCGCGGCGCGCGCGCCCGGATCATCGGCGCCGAACACGTCGCTGACCACCGCCACCAGGTCGGCGCCGGCGCCGACCAGGCCGGGCGCGTTCTCCAGCGTGATGCCGCCGATCGCCGCCACCGGCAGGCCGAGCTCGCGGCGCGCGCGGCCGAGCAGCTCGACCGCCGCGGGCTCCGCCTCGGGCTTGGTACGCGAGGCGAACATCGCGCCGAAGGCGACATAGTCGGCGCCCGCCTCGGCGCCGCGCTCCGCGCGCGCCCATTCCGAATAGCAGCTGAGGCCCAGGATGCGCCCGGCGCCGAGCGCCCGCCGCGCCGCCGAAGGATCGCCGTCGTCGCGTCCGAGATGAGCGCCGTCGGCGCCGATCTCGAGCGCGAGTGCGAGGTCGTCGTTGATCAGCAGCGGCACCTCCGCCGTGCGGCACAGCGCCTGCAGCGCGAGCGCCTGCTCGCGGCGCAGCGCGGGCGCGGCGAGCTTGTTGCGGTACTGCAGCAAAGCCGGCCGGCCCTCGAGCACGCGGGCGACGAGGGCGGTCAGGCGCGCGGTGTCGGCCTCGTCCGGCGTCACCGCGTAAAGGCCGCGCCAGCGCGGTGCGGAACAGGATGCGGTCATAAAAGGGCTCCCTGAAACCGGCACCGAGAACTACGACACGCCCGCGGCGTCGTCGCCTCTGGAAGCGCCGGAAAAGTCGGATAACATCGATTGCATTCTACATGCCAGCCTTGTGGGAGCGCTCCGACCGATGGCCGACGAAACCCCGTACAAGACCTACATGTGCCTGATCTGCGGCTTCATCTACGACGAGGCCGCGGGCCTGCCCGAAGACGGCATCGCGCCCGGTACGCGCTGGACCGACCTGCCGCCGGACTGGACCTGCCCCGACTGCGACGCGCGCAAGGAAGATTTCGAAGTCGTCGAAATTTGACCCCCATGCCGGCATGGTCCAGGCCGGTGACATGCCGCCGCAAACCGAACCTCGATGGTGCGAGAAACATGGAACAAACCGCGACCAAGGTCCTGGTCATCGACGACAGCAACACGATCCGTCGCAGCGCCGAGATTTTCCTCGGCCAGGCGGGTTACGAGGTCATCCTCGCCGAGGACGGCTTCGACGCGCTGTCGAAGATCAGCGACCACGCGCCGGACGTGGTGTTCGTCGACATCATGATGCCGCGCCTGGATGGCTACCAGACCTGCGCCCTGATCAAGAGGAACCCGCGACTGTCCTCCACCCCGGTGATCATGCTGTCGTCGAAGGACGGCCTCTTCGACCGCGCCCGCGGACGCATGGCCGGCTCCGACGAATACCTCACCAAGCCCTTCACCAAGGACAGCCTGCTGAAGATGGTGGCGTCCCACTCGGGACGCGCCGCCCGCTGATTTCAACACCCCGACCAGCCAAGCGAACATGCCGATACAAACGATCCTCGTGGTGGACGACTCGCCCACCGAACGCCTTGCCCTCACCGAAGTCCTGACCGCGCAGGGCTACCAGGTGGTGACCGCCGAGAACGGCGAGGACGCGATTGCGAAGAGCATCGACGCCCGCCCCGACCTCATCCTCATGGACGTCGTCATGCCCGGCATGAACGGCTACCAGGCCACGCGCAAGATCTCGCGCAACGACGCCACCAGCGACATCCCGGTCATCATCTGCACCACCAAGGGGCAGGAGACGGACCGCATCTGGGGCATGCGCCAGGGCGCGACCGACTACATGGTCAAGCCGGTGAACCACGCCGAGCTGCTTGACCGCATCCGCGCGCTCGGCTGATCCCATGGCGAGACGAACCAGCCTGCGCGAATTCCAGGAGAACCTGGCGCGCCGCCTCAGCGAGGCGAGGACCGGCGACCATCGCGGCCTGCTCGGCTTTCAGGCGGGCGACGAGAACTGGCTGATCGATCTCGCCGATTCGGGCGAGATCCTGCCGCCTCCCGCCTTCGTGCCGGTGCCGCTGACCCGCCCCTGGTTCCGCGGCCTGGCCAACGTGCGCGGCACCCTGCACGGGGTGATCGACTTTGCCGGGCTGCACGGCCAACCGCCCATCCATCCCGCCGGCCAGGCCCGCCTGCTGCTCGTCGGCACGCGCCAGGGCGTCAACTCGGCGCTGCTCGTGTCGCGCGCCAGCGGCCTTCGCAGCGCGGACGACTTCCGCCCGGCGACGCCGATCGAGGACGCACGCCCCTGGGCCGGCGCCCATCTGCGCGACAGCCAGGGCCACCTGTGGCACAAGCTCGACGTGGCACGGCTGCTCGCCCATCCGCAATTCCTCGACGCCGGCGCCGACTGAGCCCGACGTCCCCCCGACACCACCTATCCGACATCCACCCATTTTTCGGCGGGGCATGAAGCATGGCATTTAACCTCTCCCTCGGTAAGAACGACCGGTTCGCGGACGACAGCGTCGCGGCCGACTCCACCCTCGCCGGCAAGCCGCCCGGCCTCACCCAGCCGAAAGCCGCGCTGCGTCCGATCGCCCACCGCCTGCGCACCCTCGGCATCATGTTCGGCGCGCTCGCGCTGACGACCGCCGGCCTGGTGTTCTACCAGGCGCGCGAATCGGCGAACGCCACCGTCCACGTCGCCGCCGTGGGCGAGATGCAGATGCTGTCGCAGCAGATCGCCAAGTCCGCCCAGCTCGCGCTACGAGGCGAGTCGGCCGCCTTCGACGAACTCGAGCGCGGTAACACTCGCTTCATCGGCCTGCTCGGCGCGCTCGAACAGGGCGGCCAGATCGATGGCGCGCGCGTGCCGCCGGCACCGGCCCGGGCGCACGCGCAGCTCGCGGCAGTGTCCGAGATCTGGCGCATGACCGCGGAAGACACCGCCCAGCTGCTCGCCCAGCGCGACAACCTCGAGACGCTCAACCAGGCGGTCGACCTGATCAACGCCGGCAATTCCGAGCTGCTCGCCAGCGCCGAGCGGATCGCCCAGCAGGTGCTGCAGGGACGCGGCAGCGTCGAAGACATCGCCGCCGCCCATCGCGCCGCGCTGCTGACCCAGCGCATCGCCAAGAACGCCAACGCCCTGCGCGGCACCGACGCGATCGACCCCGAGACCGCCTTCGTGTTCGGCGCCGACACCAGCGCCCTGCGCAACCTGATCGCCCAGCTGCGCGCGATGCCCGCCGGCGTCGAACTGCGCGAAGAGATCGACGCCTTCGGCCGCGACGCCGAAGACACGCTGAACGCGGTCGAGGACGTGCTCGCCAACCTGCAGCTGCTGGTGCAGGCCAAGCGCGCGGGCAGCCAGATCTTCCGCGACTCGGTGCCGCTGCTGGACCGCAGCGCCGAGCTGAGCGACGGCATCAACACCGGCACCCGCGGCCTTCAGCCGATCCACGCCGCGATCGCGCTGAGCGCACTGCTCGCCTTGCTTGCGCTGATGCGCATGATCCGCGCCTACAACCACGACCTCGCCGCCCGCGGCCTCGAAGCCGAGCAGCAGCGCCGCCTCGCCGAGGACGAGCGCAACCAGACCCAGCAGGCGATCCTTCGCCTGATGAACGAGATGGGCGACCTCGCCGACGGCGACCTCACCGTGCGCGCCACCGTCACCGAGGACATCACCGGCGCGATCGCCGACTCGGTCAACTATACGGTCGAGGAGCTTTCGGTGCTGGTGAGCCGGATCAACGACGCCGCCGGCCGGGTCACCGCCGCCACCGAGTCCGCGCAGCTGACCTCCGCCGAGCTGCTCGAGGCCACCGAGCGACAATCGCGCGAGATCGAGGAAGCCGGCACCAGCGTCGAGCACATGGCGCAGACGATGACCGAATCGTCCGAGCGCGCCCTGCAGTCCGCCCAGGTCGCCCGCCGCTCGCTCGATTCGGCGCGCAAGGGCGCGGATGCGGTGGAGAACACGATCCGCGGCATGAACGACATCCGCTACAAGATCCAGGAGACCTCGAAGCGCATCAAGCGCCTCGGCGAGTCCTCGCAGGAGATCGGCGAGATCGTCGAGCTGATCTCGGACATCACCGAACAGACCAACGTGCTTGCGCTCAACGCCGCGATCCAGGCGGCGTCGGCCGGCGAGGCGGGTCGCGGCTTCACCGTGGTCGCCGAGGAGGTGCAGCGCCTGGCCGAACGTTCGGCCGAGGCGACCAAGCAGATCGCGGCGATCGTCAAGACCATCCAGACCGACACCCAGGACGCGGTGGGCGCGATGGAGTTCGCCACCCGCGACGTGGTCGAGGGCGCCCAGCTGTCCGACGCCGCCGGCCAGGCCCTGGCAGAGATCGGCGAGGTGTCCACCGAGACCGCCCGCCTCATCGAGCGCATCTCGGCCGACACCCAGGAGCAGGCCGCTACCGCCGGCCGCGTCGCCGCCACGATGCGCGACATCCTCGCGATCACCGAGCAGACCACCCGCGGCACCAAGCAGACCGCGGTGTCGATCGGTCAGCTCTCCGACCTCGCCGACGAACTCAAGGGTTCGGTATCCGGCTTCAGGGTCTGAGTCCTGTCAGCCGGGGAGCATCCATGACGCAAAAAATCGAAGTCGATTCCGGGCCCCTCGCCTGGGTCAGCGGCGAGATCGACGCCGCCCTCGCGCGCGCGCTCGACGTCCTCGGCAGCGAGGCCGCGCCGGCCGCAGGCGCCCGCCCCGCTGCCGCCGAGCTGCAGCAGATCCGCGGCGCACTGCGGGTGGTCGGCCTCGAGGGCCCGGCGCGTTTCGCCGAATGCCTCGCCCACCTGCTCGACGCGCTCGCCACCGGCGAGCCTGCCGCCACGGCGGACGGCGTCGCGCTCGCCCGCCGCGCCATTGCCGCACTCGGCAACTACATCGACGAGATCGCCCACGGTGCGCCGGATCAGCCGCTGCGCCTCGCGCCGCTGTACGAGCAGATCGCCGCCGCGCGCGGCAAGCCGCTGCCTTGCGCCGCCGAGCTGTTCTTCCCCGATCTGTCGCCGCGGGCGCCCGCCCGCGACACCGCGCTCGCCGCCCCCGACGAGGCGACGCGGCTGGTCGGCCTGCGCGCCGCACGCGCGCAGTTCGAGCGCAGCATGCTCGACTGGCTGCGCAAGCCGGGCGAGACCTCCGCCGCCGGCATGCGTGACGCGGTCGCGCGCAGCGAGGCGCTCGAGGCCGCCGCGACCGCGCGCACGCCGTGGTGGATCGCGCTCGGCGTGATGGACGCGCTGGTCGCCGGCAGCCTGCCCACGGCCGCGGCGAAGCACCTGTGCACCCAGCTCGGTGCCCACTTCCGGCGTGCAACCGCCGGCGCGGCGCAGCCGCTGCCCGAGCGCCTGCTGCGCGAGATGCTCTACCCGCTCGCCACCCTGCCCGCGAGCACCGCCCACCAGCGCGCGATCCGCGACACCTGGCGGCTCGACGCGGCGCTCGCCGGTGCCGGCGTCGCGCTCAGCGAAACCCCGCTCGCGCCGCTGCTCGCCGGCCTGCGTGCCCGCCTCGTCAGCCTGCGTGCACGCTGGGACGCAGTCGGCCAGGGTTCCGCCGAGGCGCTGCCGTTGGTTCACGAGGAGCTGCAGGCGCTCGCCAGCGCCGCCGCCGAGCTCGAGCGTCCGGCGCTCGAGCGCCTGCTCGACGGCCTCGTTCGCTTCGTCGCCTGGCTGCGCCAGGAGCCGCAGCAGTTCTCCGAAGCCGCCGGTCTCGAGCTGGCCGCACTCCTGCTGCTGGTCGAGACCGCGCTCGAGCGCCGCCGCCCCGACGCCGGCTTCGCCGCGCGCACCGAACTCGCACTCGAGCGCCTGACCGCGCTGCAGCGCGGCGAGCGCATCGCCGGCACCCTCGCCGAGGAGACCCGCGCCGCGGTACAGGACGCCCAGGAACGCGACGCCCTCGCCCAGCTGACACGCGAGATCCTCGCCAGCCTGGGCCAGGTCGAGCAGACCCTGGACGACCACTTCCGCCACCCCGAGACCTCGACCGGCCTCGCCGCCGTGCGCGGTCCGCTGCGCCAGATCGAAGGCGCCCTCCACCTGCTCGGCGACGGGGATGCGCTCGCCGCCCTGCACGAGGCCGATGCGGTGCTCGAAGGCATGGCTGCGGCGAATCCGCCCCTCGAGGCGGACTACGAGCGCCTCGCTGCCGTGCTCGCGGCGCTCGGTTTCCACCTCGAAGCCCTGCAGCGCGGCCGCCGCGAGCGCTCGATCCTGCACGCGGTGCTGCCGCAGCTGGCCGCGGCGGAAACGGTCGCTGAATCCGCCGAGGTGCCAGCAGCGGTCGACGCGGACGCGTGGTCGGAGGACACGGCGGACGAGCGCGCCGAAGCATCGGTCGGAGCGGGTGCGGAAGCACCCGTCGAAAACCCCGTCAGCGACGCCGCGCAAGCGCCGATCGAAACGCCCGCGCCAGCCACCGTGGAAGAAGCCGGCCCGGGCATCGACGCCGAACTGCTGGAGATCTTCACCGAGGAAGCCGACCAGGTCCTCGCCGCGATGGCGGACGAACTCGCCCAGCTGCAGGCCACCCCCGCCGACAGCGAGGCCTTCACCACCATTCGCCGCGGCTTCCACACCCTGAAGGGCAGCGGCCGCATGGTTGGCCTCGACGCCTTCGGCGAGGCCGCGTGGGCCCTCGAGCAGACCCTCAACCACTGGCTGCAGCGCGCATGCGCGCCGACGCCGGCCCTCTGCGCGCTGATCGATGAGGCGCGGCATACCTTCGTCGACTGGGTTGCGCGCCTGCGCGCTGGCGCCGCCGAGCCGGCGACCCCGACCGCCCTGATCGATACCGCCACCCGTTTGCGTGAGAGCGCGGGCACGACCGCCGAGGCCCCGCAGCACGCCGAAGCGGCATCGCCGGCAGAGGCAGGGGATGGGACGATCGCACCGCTCGAGGCGATCGAGCCGGCCATCGGGGACGAAGCCACGGTGCTCGACCTCGAGGCTGCCCTCGACGGCGTGCCGGAGCTGGCGCTCCCCGAACTCGAGCGCGGATCCGCAGACGCAGCGGCAGATGCGCCGACCGAGGCCTTCGACACGCTCGAATTCCGCCTCGGCGACGAAACCCCGCTCGACGCCCCTGGCGAGGCGCTGATCATCGACCTGGAAGCATCCGGGTTCACATCCATGCACCGCTCCGACGAGGACGCCGCGCAGGCGGTGGCCGCGGTCGATGCCGACACGGGCGAATCGACGGCAGCGGCCGAGGCCGAAAGCGCAGCGGCATCGCTCGCCGGCCCTGAGGCAGGCGAAGCGGCTGCGCCGGCACGTCCAGCGAGCGTGCAGATCGGCGATTCGGTGATCTCGGCCGCCCTGCACGCGTTGTACACCGACGAGAGCGGGCGCCATCTCGCCACCCTCGAACAGGCGCTGGCGAGCGAGGGCACCGTCCCCGCGCCGGCGACGGTGCGCGCCGCCCACACCCTGGCCGGCATCTCAGGCACCGCCGGCCTGCCGCCGCTGCACCAGCTCGGTCGCGCCCTGGAACAGGCGCTCGAGCGCCTGCAGGCGCTCGGTCGCGCCCCCGACGCCGACGAAAACGCCCTCCTCACCGACGCCACCACGCGACTGCAGGCGATGCTCGTCGAGGTGGTCGGCCTGCGCATGCCGCCGGCGGCCGATGGGCTCGTCGGCGATCTCGAGCGCTGCGGCCTCGCTCCCGCCGCAGCGCCGGCTGCCGCCATCGAGCCCGCGCCCGCCACGCCGGCCGCGACGCCGCGGCCGGGCGTCGCCCCTGGGCCGTCCGCCACCGCCCAGGCGGTACGCGACGACATCGACGAACAGCTGCTGCCGATCTTCCGCGAGGAAGCGGCCGAACTCCTCGCCGGCCTGCATGCGAGCCTGCGCGCCTGGCAGGCCACGCCGGCCGAGCGCCAGCACGCGCCGGCGATCGCCCGCCTGCTCCACACCTTCAAGGGCAGCGCCCGCATGGCCGGCGCGATGACGCTCGGCGAACAGCTGCACCAGCTCGAATCCCGCCTCGGCGCCGGCGAACCCGGCGGCGAGGCGCAGCTGGTGGAGGAACTGATCGCCGGACTCGACGCCGCGGAACAGACCTTCGAGACGCTCGGCCGCATCGACGACGGGCCCGCGACGCCGGCCGTCCCGGCACGCGCGGGTGCGGATATCGCCGACGAGTCCGACGCCGTCGGCTCGCCCACCCTCAGGCTGCGCGCCGACCTCATCGACCGCTTCGTCAACCAGGCAGGCGAGATCGGCATCTCGCGCACCCGCATCGAGGGCGAACTGCGCACCCTGCGCCATTCGCTGCTCGATCTCACCGAGAACGTCATCCGCCTGCGCAACCAGCTGCGCGAGGTCGAGCTGCAGGCCGACGTGCAGATGCAGTCGCGCATCGCCCACGCCGAATCGAGCGACGCGGGCTTCGACCCGCTCGAGATGGACCGCTACACGCGCTTGCAGGAACTGACGCGGATGATGGCCGAGAGCGTCAACGACGTGTCGACCGTGCAGCAGACCCTGCTGCACAACCTCGACACCGCCGACATCACCCTCAACGCCCAGGCGCGCATGGCGCGCGAGCTGCAGCAGTCGCTGATGCAGGTGCGCATGCTGCCCTTCGACAGCCTCGCCGACCGCCTCTACCGGGTGGTGCGGCGCAGCGCCAAGGAGCTCGGCAAGCGCGCCAACCTCGACCTGCGCGGGGGCCACATCGAGGTCGACCGCAGCGTACTCGAGCAGATGGCGGCGCCGCTCGAGCACCTGCTGCGCAACGCGCTCGCCCACGGCATCGAGACGCCGGCCGAACGGCTTGCCGCAGGCAAGCCGGAGACCGGCCAGATCGCCCTCACGGTGCGCCAGCAGGGCAACGAAATCGCGATCGAACTCGCAGACGACGGCGCCGGCCTCGACCTCGAGCGCATCGCTTCGCGTGCCCGCGAGAAGGGGCTGCTCGCCGCCGGCGAGGCGGCCGATGCGCGCCGCCTGAGCAGCATGATCTTCCTGCCCGGCTTCAGCACCGCGAGCACGGTGTCGGCGGTGTCGGGACGCGGCGTCGGCATGGACGTGGTCAAGGCGCAGACTGCGGCCGCCGGCGGCCGCATCGAGCTCGACAGCGTGCGCGGCCGCGGCCTCAAGGTAGGCATCCATCTGCCGCTGACGCTCGCCGTGACCCAGGCGCTGCTGGTGCGCGCGGGCGGTCGCAGCTACGCGATTCCCGCGAGCATGGTGGCCCAGGTGCTCGAGCTCAAGCCCGCCGGCCTGCGCGAGCTGCGCGACGAGGGCGGCACCGACTGGCAGGCCGAGCACTACGCCTACCGCTACCTGCCGCGCCTGCTCGGCGACGCCGACAGCCAGCCCGAAATCGAACGCCACAACTGGGTGCTGCTGTTGCGCGCCGGCTCGCAGACCCTGGCGCTGCATGTCGACGGCCTGCGCGGCATTCAGGAAATCGTCGTCAAGGGCGCCGGGCCGCAGCTGTCGCGCATCGTCGGCATGTCGGGCGCGACCGTGCTCGGCGACGGCGAGGTCGTGCTGATCCTGAACCCGGTCGCGCTCGCGGGCCGGCTGTCGATCGCCGCAGCCGACGCCGCCCACGCCTCGCCGTCGCGCGCCGCCGCACCGGTTCAGGTGCCGACCGTGATGGTGGTGGACGATTCGCTCACCGTGCGCAAGATCACCACCCGCCTGCTGGAGCGCGAGGGCTACCGCGTGGTGACCGCGAAGGACGGCGTCGATGCGCTCGAGAAACTGGTCGACCTGACGCCCGACGTGCTGCTGTCGGACATCGAGATGCCGCGCATGGACGGCTTCGATCTCGTGCGCAATGTGCGCGCCGACGCCCGCACCCGCGCGCTCCCGGTGATCATGATCACCTCGCGGCTGGCCGACAAGCATCGCCGCCACGCCGACGAAATCGGCGTCGATCACTACCTCGGCAAGCCTTACCAGGAAGAGGCGCTGCTCGCCCTGGTCGCGCGCTACGCGCGGCCGGAAGAGGAGATCGTGCTGGTCGCCTGAGCGCCCGGGCAGGGAGCGGTCGCACAGTCGGCTCCGCGGTCGGTCCCGCGCTCAGCCCCCGCGTTCAGCCCCCGCGTTCAGCCCCTGACCACGCCGTAGCGCACCAGCGTCTGCTCGCGCGCTACGGCGTGGTCGACGATCGGGCCAGGATAGTCGATGCCGATCCGCACCCCGGCGGCGCGCTGGTCCATCGCGTCCATCTTCCACGGCGCGTGGATGAAGCGATCGGGCACCTTCGCCAGCTCGGGCAGATAGCGACGGATGAAGCGCCCCTCGGGATCGAACTTTTCCGACTGCGTCACCGGATTGAAGATGCGGAACCAGGGCTGGGCATCGCAACCTGTCGAGGCCGCCCACTGCCAGCCGCCGTTGTTGGCGGCGAGGTCGTAGTCGTTGAGCAGGGCGGCGAAGTGGCGCTCGCCGCGCCGCCAGTCGATGCCGAGATCCTTCGTGAGGAAGGACGCGGTGACCATGCGCAGGCGGTTGTGCATGTAGCCCGTCTGCGCGAGCTGGCGCATCCCCGCATCGACCAGCGGATAACCGGTGCGGCCCGCGCACCAGGCGGCGAAGCCGGGCTCGTCGTCCGCCCAGCGGATGCGCTCGTATTCCGGCCGGAAGGCGCTCTCCACCACCCGCGGGTGGTGCCACAGGATCATCTGGTAGAACTCGCGCCACACCAACTCGGACAGCCAGGTGTCGGCGCCCGCCCCTCCGGCCTGGCCAGCGAGGTCGACCAGCTCGCGGATCGACACCGTGCCGAAGCGCAGGTGGGGCGACAGGTAGGACGGCCCCTTGAGCGCAGGAAAATCGCGTGTCGCCTGGTAGCGCGCGATGCGGCCGCGGAAGTCCTCGAGCAGCGCGCGCCCGCCGCTGGTGCCGAGCGGCAGCTTCAGCTCGGCGAGGTTGCCGGCGTCGAAGCCGATCGAGGCGAGCGTGGGGACCGTCTCGCCCGCCGACTTCTGCGCCAGCGCCCCGGCATGGGGCGCCACCGCCCAGTCGACCAGGCCCTCCGCCGCCAGCCGCTTCAGCCAGGCCTTGCGATAGGGGGTGAACACGCTGAAGGGCGTGCCGCCCTGGGTCAGCACCTCGTCGCGCTCGAAGACCACCTGGTCCTTGTAGTCGCGGAAGCCGATCCCGCGCCCGGCGAGCGCGGTCGCCACCCGCGAGTCGCGCTCGATCGCCGCCGGCTCGTAGTCGCGGCCGGCATACACCGCATCGACGCCGAGCTCGGCGGCGAGTGCCGGAAGCACCGCGTCGGCGCGGCCGTGACGCACGATCAGGCCGGCGCCCTGCCCGCCCGCCGTGCGCGAGGCGGCGTCGAGCGCGGCGTCGAGCTCGATGAGCGCGGCATGAATGAAGCCGAGGCGGCGGTCGCTGCGCGAGGGCAGCGCGTCGAGGATGCCGGTGTCGAAGACGAAGGCACAATGCACGCGCTCCGCATGGGTGAGCGCATGGTGCAGGGCGGCATGATCGTGGGCGCGCAGGTCGCGTCGGAACCAGACGAGGGCGGAGTTCATGGACAGATCGCTCGATGGGGGGGTGCGCCCGGCAGACGACGCGCACGAGCCCGGATGATGCCCGATCGCGAACGCCTGCGCGCGCGGAGAAGCCCCGCTTTCGCCGCCAAAGTTTCCGGTCGTGGGCGTAAAATGCCGAGTATGTATAGCCCCACGGTCAACCTTACCCATCACTTCCTGATCGCCATGCCCGGCATGGTCGATCCGAACTTCGCGCGCACCCTGACCTATCTCGCCGAGCACAACGAGCAGGGCGCGCTGGGCGTGATCGTGAACCGGCCGATCGACATGGACCTGGCGAGCCTGTTCGAACGCATCGAACTGCCGATGGAAACCGAGGAGTTCGCCAGGCAACCGGTGTATTTCGGCGGACCGGTGCAGACCGACCGCGGTTTCGTCCTGCACCGCCCGGCGGGCGACTGGCACTCCACGTTGAAGGTGAACGACGAGGTCGCGCTCACCAGCAGTCGCGACGTGCTGCAGTCGATCGGCACCTCCGGCGAGCCGCGCGAGGCCCTCGTCACCCTAGGCTACGCCGGCTGGGACGCCGGCCAGCTCGAGCAGGAACTCGCGGACAACGCCTGGCTTACCGTGCCCGCCGACATGGCGATCGTGTTCGGGCTGCCGCCGGAGGAACGGCTGGCGGCCGCGATGCAGACGCTCGGCATCGACTTCGCGCGGCTGAGCGACTCGGCGGGGCATGCCTGACCCGGCCGTGGGCGCTTCCGATCTGCCCGCACGCGGCACCCTGCTCGGCTTCGATTTCGGCCTCGCCCGCATTGGCGTCGCCAGCGGAGAACTCGAGACCGGTCGCGCCAGCGCGCTGACCACCGTGCACGAGGAGAGCAACGAGCGCCGCTTCGCCGCGATCGCCCGCCTGATCGCGGAGTGGCGGCCGGTGGCGCTGGTGGTGGGTGTCCCGCTTCACCTCGACGGCAGCGAGCACGAGCTCACCGCGCGCTGTCGCCGCTTCGCCAACCAGCTCCACGGCCGCTTCGGCCTGCCGGTACACCACGCCGACGAACGCCTGTCCTCGGCCGCCGCCGAGGCCTCGCTCGCCGAAGCCGGCATGAAGCGCTGGCGCGAGCGCAAGGCGGTGCTCGACGCCGCCGCCGCCAGCCTGATCCTGCAGCATTTTCTCGACCGCCACCGCCATGCAAATACCTGACGCCGAAGCGCTGTGCCGCGAACTCGCGGACCAGATCCGACCCCATGTCACGCCCGACACCGCCCTCGTCGGCATCCGCACCGGCGGCCTGTGGCTCGCCGAGCGGCTGCACGCCGAACTCGGCCTGAGCACGCCGCTGGGCGCGATCGACGTGTCCTTCTACCGCGACGACTACGCCGCCAAGGGCCTGCACGCCAACCCGCAGCGCACCGACATCCCGTGCAAGGTGGAAGGCGCACCGATCGTGCTGGTCGACGACGTCCTGTACACCGGCCGCACCACCCGCGCCGCACTCAACGAGCTGTTCGACTACGGCCGCCCCTCGCGGGTCGAGCTCGCGGTGCTGGTCGACCGCGGCGGGCGCGAACTGCCGGTCGCGGCGCGCTTCTGCGCCCTCACCCTTTCCGCCCCCCTCGCCGCCTCGCAGGTGCTCGAGCTCGAGCGCACCGCGGACGGCACGCTCAGCCTGAGGTTGACCGATGCGTAACCCGCAACTGAACAAGCACGGCGAGCTGCAGCACCTGCTGACGCTCGACGGCCTGCCGCGCGAGATCCTGATCAAGATTCTCGACATCGCCGCGCCCTTCACCGAGGTCGCCGAGCGCGAGGTGAAGAAGCTGCCGCTGCTGCGCGGCAAGAGCATCTTCAACCTGTTCTTCGAGAACTCGACGCGTACGCGCACCACCTTCGAGATCGCCGCGAAGCGGCTGTCGGCCGATGTCGTCAATCTCAACGTATCGACCAGCTCCACCGCCAAGGGCGAGAGCCTGCTCGACACGGTCGACAACCTGTGCGCGATGCAGGCCGACATGTTCGTCGTGCGCCATGCCAGCAGCGGCGCGCCGGTGTTGATCGCGCAACACCTGCAGGCCTGTGGCCATGACGACATCCACGTGGTCAACGCCGGCGACGGCCGCCATGCGCACCCGACCCAGGGCCTGCTCGACATGTACACCATCCGCCATTGCAAGGGCGACTTCACCCGCCTCAGCGTGGCGATCGTCGGCGACGTGCTGCACTCGCGGGTGGCGCGCTCGCAGATCGCCGCGCTGAAGACGCTGGGCGTGCCCGACCTGCGCGTGATCGGCCCCAAGACCCTGCTGCCGACCGCGGTCGAGCACATGGGCGTGCGCGTGTTCCACGACATGCGCGAGGGCCTCAGGGACGTCGATGTGGTGATGATGCTGCGCCTCCAGAACGAGCGCATGAACGGCGCCCTGCTGCCCACCGCGCAGGAGTACTACAAGATGTGGGGCCTCACCGCGGAAAAGCTCGCGCTCGCCCGCCCCGACGCGATCGTCATGCACCCTGGGCCGATGAACCGAGGCGTCGAGATCGACTCGTCGGTTGCCGACGGCGCGCAGGCGGTGATCCTGAAGCAGGTCACCTACGGCATCGCGGTGCGCATGGCGGTGATGAGCATGCTGGCGGGCAACTGAGGATTTGCGGATGAACATTCTGATTGCGAACGGCCGCGTCATCGACCCGGCCAACGATGTGGACCGCCAGCTCGACGTCTACGTGGTCGACGGCAAGATCGCCGCGCTCGGCAGCGCGCCGGCCGGCTTCGTCGCCGGGCGCACGATCGACGCCGCCGGCCTGGTGGTGAGCCCCGGCCTGATCGATCTCGCCGCCCGCCTGCGCGAGCCCGGCTTCGAATACCGCGCCACGCTGGAGACCGAGATGGAGGCCGCGATGGCGGGCGGGATCACCAGCCTGGCGATCCCGCCCGACACCGACCCCACGCTCGACGAGCCCGGCCTCGTCGAGATGCTGACCTACCGCGCGAAGAAGCTCAATCGCGCCCACATCTACCCGGTCGGCGCGCTCACCCTCGGCCTCAAGGGCGAGCGGCTGTCGGAAATGGCCGAGCTGGTCGAGGCCGGCTGCGTCGCCTTCTCCCAGGCCAACGTGCCGATCCTCGACAACATGGTGCTGATGCGTGCGCTGCAATACGCGGCAACCTTCGGCTTCCGTGTCTGGCTGCAGCCGATCGCGCCCTTCCTCGCGCGCGGCGGCCACGCCCATGACGGCGACGTCGCCACTCGCCTCGGCCTCGCCGGCACGCCGGTCGCCGCGGAGACGGTCGCGCTCTACACCTATCTGGAGCTCGCCAAGATCACCGGCGCGCGGCTGCACATCACCCGCCTGTCGAGTGCCGCCGGCCTCGCCCTGGTCGAGCAGGCGCGCGCCGAGGGCATGGACGTCACTTGCGACGTATCGATCAACCACCTGCACCTGTGCGACGAGGACATCGGCTACTTCGACGCCAACTGCCACCTGGTGCCGCCGCTGCGCAGCCGCGCCGACCGCGACGCGCTCGCCCGCGGCCTCGCCACAGGCAGCATCGACGCGCTGTGCTCGGACCACACCCCGGTCGACGATGACGGCAAGCAGATGCCCTTCTCCGAATCCGAGACCGGCGCCACCGGGATGGAACTGCTGCTGCCGCTGACGCTGAAATGGGGCCGGGAGGCGGGGCTGACGCTGTCGCAGGCGCTCGCCAGGGTCACCTCGGAAGCGGCGCGCATCGTCGGCATCGTCAAGGCCGGCCATCTCGCGGTGGGCGCGCGCGCCGACGTCTGCGTGTTCGACCCCGAGGCGGTGGTGAAGATCGGCCGCGAGCAGCTGCTCAGCCAGGGCAAGAACACGCCCTTCCTCGGCTATGAGCTCTCCGGCCGGGTGCGCTACACCCTGGTCGAGGGCCAGGTGATGTTCGGCGCCTGAGCGCGAACGGACATCAGCCTTCCAACGCCCGCAAACGCCCGACGGCGGCGGGCGTCGCCTTTTCCACCCTGACCCGCTTGGCGCGCGAGGCTTCGCCGCTGAGCAGGCTCACCGCGGACTTCGGCACCCCGCAGAATTCCGCGAGGAAGGCGCACAGCGCGGCGTTGGCCTTGCCGTCGACCGGCGGCGCCGCCAGCCGCAGCTTCATCGCCTCGCCGTGCAGGCCGGCGAAGCCGGTGCGTTTGGCGCCGGGCTGGATGTGCAGGCTCAGCACCAGGCTGCCGTCGGCGGCTTCGCGCAGCCAGTCGGCCATGCCTCCCGCCTCAGGCGCCGAACAGCAGCGGCGCGAAACCGTTGCGCAGGCCGCCCAGCACCATCAGCACGATCTGCAGCACCAGCAGCAGCACCAGCGGCGACAGGTCGATGTTGGCGATGGTCGGGATCACGCGGCGGAAGGGCCGCAGGAAGGGCGCCGCCAGCCCGTGCAGCACCGGCGCCAGCGGCGCGTGGGGGCTGACCCAGGACAGCACCGCCGACCCGAGCACGACCGCGAACACCAGATACACCATCATCCGCAGCAGCTCGATCAGGCCGACGCCGAGCAGGCCGACCGCCACCGCCCCGGCGCTGCCGCTGAACACTGCGCCGCGCAGGCTGAGTTCGAAGGCCACCAGCAGCACCTGGATGATCCAGGCCGGCAGCAGGCTCGCCATGTCGAGGCCGAACAGGCCGGGCACGAAGCGGCGCAGCGGGCGCACCAGCCAGTCGGTGGTGGTGACGACGAAGTGGCCGACCTGGTTGCGGAAGGACACCCGCTGCCACTGCATGAAGAAGCGTGCCAGCAGCATCAGGCTGAGGAAGCTGCCGGCGGCATTGACGACGAGCAGGAGGATTTCGGTCAGCATGGTCTTCAGTCCTTGCCGAGCTCGTCGCCGAGTGCGCGGCCGCGCGACTCGGCCGCCTTCACCGCGGCGACCAGGGCGTCGTGCCAGCCCGAGGCCGTCAGGCTGGCGAGCGCGGCGGCAGTGGTGCCGCCCTTCGAGGTGACGCGCTCGCGCAGCACCGCGGGGGCGTCCTCCGATCCGGCGGCCAGCCGCGCCGCGCCGAGGGTGGTGTCGATTGCCAGCCGTCGCGCGTCGGCCTCGTCGAAGCCGAGTGCGCGTCCGGCAGCCTCGAGCGACTCGATGAAATGAAACACGTAGGCCGGGCCGCTGCCCGAGATCGCGGTGACCGCATCGATGCGCGCCTCGCTGTCGACCCACAGCGTGCTGCCGACCGCGCCGAGGATGGCCTCGGCCGCCTCGCGCCCGGCGGCGTCGACGCTCGGGTCGGCGTAGAGGCCGGTGACCCCGGCGCCGATCAGCGCCGGGGTGTTGGGCATGCAGCGCACGATGCGCGCGAAGGGCGTGCCCGGCGCCCCCAGCCAGCGGCCGAGGTCGGCGATGCGCAGACCGGCGGCGATGCTGACCACGAGCTGGCCGCGAAGGCCGCCGGCGATCGGTGCGAGCGCGGCCTTCATCTGTTGAGGCTTGACCGCGAGCACCAGCACCTCGCAGTCGAGTGCGTCGTCGTCGGGACCGGCCGCGACCCGCACACCGAAGCGGTCGGCGAGGCGCGCGCGCGCTTCGGCACCGATTTCGACGATCTGCAGGCCGGCGCGCTCGAATCCGCGTTCGAGCATGCCGCCGACGAGAGCCGCGGCCATGTTGCCGCCGCCGAGAAAGCTGATCTTCATCTGGGGTCCGTTTTCCGTTGGGGGTCGAAACGTCGCGATCGCCTCGGCGGCGTCGCGCTCGAAAATGGGGTCAGGCAGCGCCACGCGCACCGAAGACCGCCGTGCCCACGCGCACGATCGTCGCGCCCTCGGCGATCGCCGCCTCGAGGTCGTGCGACATGCCCATCGACAAGGTATCGAGCCCGAGGCCGCCGGCGACGAGCGCGTCCTTCAGCGCACGCAGGGCGGCGAAGCGCGCGCGCTGCAGCGCCACGTCCTCGGTGGCCTCGGGGATGCACATCAGTCCACGCAGCCGCAGCCGCGGCAGCGCCGCGACCGCGCGCGCGAGCCCGGCGACCGCCTCCGGTGCCACGCCGCTCTTGCTGTGTTCGCCGCTGACGTTGACCTGGATGCAGACGTCGAGCGGACGCAGGTGCGCGTCGCGCTGCGCCGACAGGCGCTCGGCGATCCGCAGGCGGTCGATGCTGTGCACCCAGTCGAAGGCGTTCGCGACCGCGCGCGTCTTGTTGCTCTGCAGGGGGCCGATGAAGTGCCATTCGAGGCCGAGTCCCGCGAGCGCCTCCGTCTTGGCGACACCTTCCTGCACGTAGTTCTCGCCGAAGGCACGCTGGCCGGCGGCGGCGGCCTCGCGCACCGCCTCGGCCGGCCAGGTCTTGCTCACCGCGAGCAGGTCCACCGTCCCGGGGTCGCGGCCGGCGGCGCTGGCGGCCGCGTCGATGCGCGCCCGCACGGCTTCGAGCCGCGCCGAAATTGAAGTCATATCCGTGCCCTTTTTCCTTCGGGACAATGCATGGGGAGTATAACATCGGCCTCCCAGCCATCCCTGCGCCCAGCCGCCGCCCCCTAATGGACATCACCGAACTGCTCGCCTTCGCCGTCAAGAACAAGGCCTCGGACCTGCACCTCTCGGCCGGTCTGCCGCCGATGATCCGGGTGCACGGCGACGTGCGCCGCATCAACCTGCCGCCGATGGAGCACAAGGACGTGCACGCGATGGTGTACGACATCATGAACGACAGTCAGCGCAAGCAGTACGAAGAGACGCTCGAGTGCGACTTCTCCTTCGCCGTGCCCAACCTCGCCCGCTTCCGGGTCAACGCCTTCAATCACAACCGCGGTGCGGGAGCGGTATTCCGCACGATTCCGTCGAAGGTGCTGAGCCTCGACGAGCTCAACTGCCCCAAGATCTTCCGCGAGATCTCCGACCAGCCGCGGGGCATCGTGCTCGTGACCGGGCCGACCGGCTCTGGCAAGTCGACCACGCTGGCGGCGATGATCGACTTCGTCAACGAGAACCACTACGGCCACATCCTCACCGTCGAGGACCCAATCGAATTCGTGCACGAGTCGAAGCGCTGCCTGATCAACCAGCGCGAGGTGCACCGCGACACGCTGTCGTTCAACAACGCGCTGCGCGCCGCGCTGCGCGAAGACCCGGACGTGATCCTGGTGGGCGAGATGCGCGACCTCGAGACCATCCGGCTGGCGCTCACCGCGGCCGAAACCGGCCACCTGGTGTTCGGCACCCTGCACACCTCGTCGGCGGCCAAGACGATCGACCGTATCGTCGACGTCTTCCCCGCCGCCGAGAAGGACATGGTGCGCTCGATGCTGTCGGAGTCGCTGCGCGCGGTGATCTCGCAGACCCTGCTCAAGACCAAGGACGGCGCGGGCCGGGTCGCGGCGCACGAGATCATGATCGGCACGCCGGCGATCCGCAACCTGATCCGCGAAAACAAGATCGCCCAGATGTATTCCTCGATCCAGACCGGCCAGAACGTCGGCATGCAGACGCTCGACCAGTGCCTCGCCGACCTGGTGCGGCGCAACGTGGTGTCGCCCGCCGAGGCGCGGGTGCGCGCCATGAACAAGGACCAGTTCGCCGCCTGAGGCGGCCGGCAGTCCCCCCAACACGCTCAGACACAGGACGGCAAGCGGATATGGAACGCGACCAGGCACTCAGATTCATGCACGACCTGCTGCGGCTGATGCTGCAGAAGAACGGCTCCGACCTCTTCATCAACGCCGGCTTTCCGCCGGCGATCAAGATCGACGACAAGATCGTGCCGCAGTCGAACCAGCCGCTGCAGCCGGGGCACACCGCCGAGCTCGCGCGCGCGGTGATGAACGACCGCCAGGCGGCCGAGTTCGAGGCGAGCAAGGAGTGCAACTTCGCGATCTCGCCGCCCGGCATCGGCCGCTTTCGCGCCAACGCCTACCTGCAGCAGGGCCGCGTCGGCCTCGTGCTGCGCACGATCCCGCAGAAGATCCCCACCTTCGACGAGCTCGGCCTGCCCCCGGTGCTGCGCGACATCGCCCTCACCAAGCGCGGCCTGGTGATCTTCGTCGGCGGCACCGGCACCGGCAAGACCACCTCGCTGGCGGCGATGGTCGATTACCGCAACGAGAACACCTACGGCCACATCATCACCGTCGAGGACCCGATCGAGTTCGTGCATCCGCACAAGAACTGCATCGTCTCGCAGCGCGAGATCGGCATCGACACCGATTGCTGGGAGAACGCGCTCAAGAACACCCTGCGCCAGGCGCCGGATGTGATCCTGATGGGCGAGATCCGCGACCGCGAGACCATGGACTACGCGATCGCCTTCGCCGAGACCGGTCACATGTGTCTCGCCACCCTGCACGCCAACAGCGCCAACCAGGCGATCGACCGCATCATCAACTTCTTCCCCGAGGAGCGCCGGGCGCAGCTGCTGATGGACCTGTCGCTGAACCTGCGCGCGATGATCTCGCAGCGCCTGCTGCCGTTGAAGGAGCGCAAGGGGCGGGTGCCGGCGGTGGAGATCATGCTCAACTCGCCGCTGATCTCGGACCTCATCTTCAAGGGCGAGGTGCCGGCGATCAAGGAGGTCATGAAGCGATCGCGCGAGCTCGGCATGCAGACCTTCGACCAGGCCCTGTTCGAGCTCTACGAAGCCGAGCAGATCAGCTACGAGGATGCGCTGCGCAACGCCGACTCCGTCAACGACCTGCGCCTGCAGATCAAGCTGCACAGCAAGCACACCGACCGCGACGTCAGCGCCGGTATCCAGCATCTCGACATCGTCTGAGCGGGCTCTCCCCCGCCGCTCGGCTCAGGCGGCGGGCGGCGCCCCGCCGTCCTGCGCCTCGCGGCGCGGCCGGTTGCTGCCCGCCACCATGCGGTATTCGAGCAGCCGGCACTCGAGCGCGCCGTTGAACAGCGGCGTGCGCCGGCTCGCCTTGAGGCCGATCAGCTTGGGCAGGGCGGGATCGCCGCTGAAGAAATAGCAGCGCCAGCCGCCCCAACGGCGCTTCAGCGCGTCGCCCAGCCTGGGGTAGAAGGCGGCAAGCTCCTCCTCCTCGCCGAGACGTACCCCATAGGGCGGATTCGCCACCATCACCCCTTCGGCCGCTGGCGGCTCGCGCTCGAGCAGGTCGGCGCGCTCGAGCGTCACGCAGCGCGCCAGGCCCGCCGATTCGAGGTTGAGGCGCGCGCGCCGAAGCCACTCGCCGACGATGTCCGAGCCGTGGATCGGCAGCGGGCGCGGCGGCTGCCGGCGCCCCTCGGCGGCGCGCTTGACCGCCGCCCAGCTTGCGTGCTCGAAGTGGCGGAATTGCTCGAAACCGAACCTGCGGCCGAGGCCGGGCGCGATGTCGAGCGCGATCTGCGCCGCCTCGATGAGGAAGGTGCCGCTGCCGCACATCGGGTCTACCAGGGTCTCGCCGGGCTGCCAGCCGGTGAGGCGGAGGATGCCGGCGGCGAGATTCTCCTTCAGCGGCGCCTCCACCGCCTGGGGCTTGAAGCCGCGCTTGTAGAGCGGCTCGCCGGAGGTGTCGAGATAGAGGGTGACGGTGTCGGCGGAGAGGAAGGCGTGAATGCGGATCGCGGGGTTGGCGGTATCCACGCTCGGGCGCCGCCCGGCGACGGTGCGGAAGTGGTCGCACACCGCGTCCTTGACGCGCAGGGTGATGAACTCCAGGCTCTTCAGCGGCGACCTTCGCGCGGTGACGTAGATGCGGATCGTGTCCTCGGGGGTGAACCACTTCGCCCACGTCGGCGCATAGGCGATGCGGTAGATGTCCTCCTCGCTGCGGTAGCGGCCGCCGGCGATGCGCCACATCACGCGGGTGGCGATGCGGCTCTCGAGGTTGGCGCGATAGCAGGCCGCCCAGTCGCCCTGCCAGCTCACCCCGCCGGGCACGACATCGGCCGCACGCGCACCGAGCGCGCGCAGCTCGTCGGCAAGCACGGTCTCGAGGCCGCGCGGACAGGGGGAGAAGAAGGATTCGGCCATCGGGCGCTCCGGCAGGTCAGAAGAGAAAGGCGGGCCCGCGGCCCGCGCCGGCGCCATTGTAGCGCCGCGCCCCCGTTCGCGCCCCGGCGGGCAGGAAAAGCGCGCGGCGCTCAGCCGCGGCCCGACTTGCCCGCCTTGACCTCCTCGTACCACAGCGCGTGGTGCTCCTTCGCCCAGGTCTCGTCCACCTCGCCGGTGCTCATCGCCTCGAAGGCGCCTTCCGCACCGAGCGTGCCCATGTAGATGTGACCGAAGGCGAGCGCCAGCAACAGCGTGGCCCCGACCGCGTGCACGATGTTGGCGATCTGCATGTCGGCACGGCCCTGTCCGAAGTTGGGGAAGTCCATCACCAGACCGGAGATCGACACCGCCAGGCCGAGCAGGGTGACGCCGAACCAGAACCAGCTCTTCTCGCCGAAGTTGAAGCGGCCCGAGGGCACGTGGTCGCCGCCGAGCAGGCCGCCGCCGCGGCGGATCCAGGTCGCGTCCGACGGGTGCCACAGGTTATCGCGCACGAAGGTGAAGAACATCATCAGCAGGAACACGCCGAACAGAGGCCCGATGTAGTTGTGCACCAGCTTGCCAGCGCTCAGCAGCAGCGCGAGGAGGTCGCCGCCGAACAGCGGCGCCAGCACGTGCTTGCCGAACAGGATCGCGAAGCCGGTGAGGGCGAGCAGCACGAAGCTGATCGCCGTACCCCAGTGTACGAAGCGCTCGAAGCCGGAGAAACGGGTGATCTTGCGTCCCGTGCGTGCCGCGTGCAGCCTGATCGTGCCCTTCACCAGCCAGAACAACAGGATCGCCGCCGGCACCAGGATCAGCAGCCAGCCGCCCCACACCGTCACCGGTCCGTTGCGCAGCTGCCGCCAGGTGTTGCCTTCACTCTGGATCAGCACGCCGGTCTCGGGCCCGCGCACCGTGGTGAAGTGGGCCTCCCCGGAGCGCACCGCCCGCCACACCGGCGCGTTGTTGCCCGGACGTTCGGCCTGCCGTTCGGCCTGCGCTTCCGCGCTCGACTCGGTGTGCGCGGCCCGCTGCGCGTGCACCGGCGTCGCCGCCACGAGCAGGGCGAGAAGCCAGAACACGAGGACGAGCAGCAACGGCCACTTGTCGCGCCTGAAGATCGTCTTCATGGTCGCCTCCTCACTCGGTGCGGTTGTACTCGTTCTGACCCCGCGCACGGTTCTTCAGCGCGGCCTCCCACGCCGCCCGGTCGCCCTTGAAGGCAGGCCCATCCCAGGCCGCGGTGTCGGCCTTGCCCTGGTAGGTGCCCTGCTCGTAGACGGCGACCTGGGACTTTTCGCCGCAGGCACCCAGTCCACCGACGAGCGCGGCGGCGAAGGCCGCGGTCACGATCCGCTTCGATACAGGCATGCTCATTTCTGCCCCTCCCGGTCTTGCTTGCGTTCGCGCCGCTGCTCGCCACCGCCATAGGCAGTCTGCCAGCCCCAGGCTTCAGCGCCGCCGCCGCGACGCAGCACCCGCTCGCGGAAAATGTCGGCGACGACACTGGCGTCGCCGGCGAGCAGCGCCTTGGTCGAGCACATCTCGGCGCAAAGCGGCAGCTTGCCCTCGGCGAGGCGGTTGGAGCCGTACTTCTCGTATTCGGCCTCCGAGCCGGTTTCCTCGGGGCCGCCGGCGCAGAAGGTGCACTTGTCCATCTTGCCGCGCGCGCCGAACGCCGAGGGGCCGTTGGGGAACTGCGGCGCACCGAAGGGGCAGGCGAAGAAGCAGTAGCCGCAGCCGATGCACTGGTCCTTGTCGTGCAGGACCACGCCGTCCTCGGTCTTGTAGAAGCAGTCGGTCGGGCACACCGCCATGCAGGGTGCGTCCGAACAGTGCATGCACGCGACCGAGATCGAGCGCTCGCCCGGCACGCCGTCGTTCATCGTCACCACCCGGCGGCGGTTCACCCCCCAGGGCACCTCGTGCTCGTTCTTGCACGCAGTGACGCAGCCGTTGCACTCGATGCAGCGCTCCGCGTCACACAGGAATTTCATGCGTCCCATTTTTCTCTCCTCGCGCTCAGGCCTTGCTCACCCGGCACAGGGTGGTCTTGGTTTCCTGCATCATGGTCACCGCGTCGTAACCATAGGTGGTGGCGGTGTTGACCGCCTCGCCGCGCACGATCGGCGCCGCGCCCTCGGGGTAGAACTTCAGCATGTCCTCGCCCTGCCACCAGCCGGAGAAGTGGAAGGGCAGGAAGACCGTGCCCGGCGCCACGCGCTGGGTGACCTGGGCGCGAACCTTGAGCCTGGCCTTGGTCGGTGACTCCACCCAGATGTAGTCGCCGTTGCGGAAACCGGCGTCGTTGGCGTCCTTCGGGTTCACCTCGGCGAACATCTCCTGCTGCAGCTCGGCCAGCCACGGGTTGGAGCGGGTTTCCTCGCCGCCGCCCTCGTATTCGACCAGGCGCCCGGAGGTCATCACCAGCGGGTATTCCTTGGAGATGTCCTTCACCTTCTCCTGCAGCGACTTGTACAGCGTCGGCAGGCGCCAGAACTTCATCTTGTCGTCGTGGGTCGGGTACTTGGCTACCATGTCCGGGCGCGGCGAGTAGATCGGCTCGCGGTGCTGCGGGATGGCGTCGGGGAAATTCCACACCACCGCGCGTGCCTTCGCGTTGCCGAAGGGGTGGCAGCCATGGTTGACCATGGCGACGCGGATGATCCCACCCGAGGGGTCGGTCTTCCAGTTCTTGCCCTCGGCCGCGGCCTTCTCCGCGTCCGTCAGCTCGCCCCACCAGCCCAGCTTCTTCAGCAGCAGGTGATCGAACTCGGGATAGCCCATCTGCAGGTCGGCGCCCATGGAGGCGGAACCGTCGCCGGCGAGCAGCGACACGCCGTCGCGCTCGACGCCGAAGTTGGCGCGGAAGTTGCCGCCGCCGTCCATGACGTGCTTGGAGGTGTCGTACAGGTTGGGCGTGCCCGGATGCTTCATCTCGGGCGTGCCGAAGCACGGCCAGGGCAGGCCGAAATACTCGCCGTCGCAGGGACCGCCCTGCGCCTTCAGCGTCTTCACGTCGAAGGTGTGCATGTTCTTCATGTGCAGCTTGAGCCGCTCCGGCGACTGGCCCGAGTAACCGATCGTCCACGTGCCGCGGTTGATCTCGCGCAGGATGTCCTCGATGTTCGGTTCGTCCCAGCCGTGCCCGTCCTTCTCGAGCTTGATGTTCTTCACCAGCTCTTCGCCCCAGCCGAACTTCTTGGCGAAGGCGTACATGATGGTGTGGTCGGGCTTGGATTCGAACAGGGGCTCGATGACCTTCTCTCGCCATTGCAGCGAACGGTTCGACGCGGTGGCCGAGCCGACGGTCTCGAACTGGGTGGCGGCCGGCAGCAGGTAGACGCCGTCCTTGCGCACCATCGCCGCCATCGAGGCGGTCGCCGACGGGTAGGGGTCGATCACCACCAGGGTGTCGAGCGCCTTCATCGCCTCGACCATCTCGGCGCCGCGGGTCTGCGAGTTGGGCGCGTGCCCCCAGTACACCACCGCGCGGAGCTTGCCGCCGGGCTGGTCGATCAGCTCCTTGTCCTCGAGCACGCCGTCGATCCAGCGCGACACGGTGATGCCGGATTTCTCCATCAGTTCCTGCGAGGCGTAGCGGCCCTTGACCCACTCGTAGTCGACGCCCCACACGTTGCTCCAGTGCTTCCACGAGCCGGTCGCCAGGCCATAGTAGCCGGGCAGCGAATCGGGGTTGGGGCCGACGTCGGTCGCGCCCTGCACGTTGTCGTGACCGCGGAAGATGTTGGCGCCGCCGCCCGCCTTGCCGATGTTGCCCAGGGCGAGTTGCAGGATGCAAGAGGCGCGCACCATCGCGTTGCCGATCGTGTGCTGGGTCTGGCCCATGCACCAGACGATGGTCGAGGGACGGTTCTCCGCCATCGTGCGTGCGGCCAGCAGCATCTGGTCCTCGGGCACGCCGCAGGCCTCCTCCACCATGTCCGGCGTCCACTTCGCGAGCACCTCCTCGCGGATCGCCTCCATGCCGAACACGCGGTCCTCGACGTACTTCCGGTCTTCCCAGCCGTTCTGGAAGATGTGGTACAGCAGGCCGAAGAGGAAGGGCACGTCGGTGCCGGAGCGGATGCGGATGTACTGGTGGGCCTTGGCCGCGGTGCGGGTGAAGCGCGGGTCGACGACGATCATCTTGGCGCCGTTTTCCTTGGCGTGCAGGATGTGCAGCAGCGACACCGGATGCGCCTCGGCCGCGTTGGAGCCGATGAACAGCATCGCCTTCGCGTTCTGCATGTCGTTGTAGGAGTTCGTCATCGCACCGTAACCCCAGGTGTTCGCCACCCCCGCCACCGTGGTGGAGTGGCAGATGCGCGCCTGGTGATCGGTGTTGTTGGTACCCCAGAAGGAGACGAACTTGCGCAGCAGGTAGGCCTGCTCGTTGTTGTGCTTCGACGAGCCGATCCAGTACACCGCGTCCGGGCCGGACTCCTCGCGGATCTTCAGCAGGCGGTCGCCGACCTCCTCGATCGCCTCTTCCCAGGAGATCTTCTGGTACTTGCCGTCGACCAGCTTCATCGGGTACTTCAGGCGGTGCTCGCCATGGCCGTGCTCGCGTACCGAGGCGCCCTTGGCGCAGTGCGCACCGAGGTTGATCGGCGAGTCGAACACCGGCTCCTGGCGTACCCAGACCCCGTTCTTCACCACCGCGTCCACCGCACAGCCGACCGAGCAGTGAGTACACACCGTCCGCCGCACGACAGTGTCGCCGGCGCCGGCAGCGACGGGAGCGTCGGCGGCTTCGGCCGCACCGATGAAGTTGTAGGGCAGCTGGCTGGCGATCGCGCCGGCGCCGACACCCAAGCCGGAGCGCTTCAGAAAGCCGCGCCGATCCATGGTCTGGCCGACGAGGCGGGCTGCGGAGCTGCGCAGGCGGCGCCCGACGCCAGTGCCGACGGTGCTCTTCTTGGTCAACATCGTCGCGTCCTCCTCAGATCCGCGCAGTGCGGTAGTAGTTGCGCACGTGCTCGCTGGTGCCGCCGGCGGCCTCGCTGCGCGCCTGCTCGACGGCTTCCGCTGCGGGCGCGAGCGCGCGGCCGGTGGCGGTCGCTGCCACCGCCGCAGTCGCGGCGGCGCTGCCGGCGCCGATCGACAACAGGAAGTTGCGCCGCGAGAGCCTGGAATCGTTCTGTTTCATGCTCGATCTCCCCTGCAAGATGGCGGGCTGCATGCGCGGCCGGCCTACGAAATCATGTCGAACGCTTCGCGCTCGAGCTCGAGGAAGGCCCGCAGGAGGCTGCCGGCCACCGGGTAGAAATGCGCGTCCGGCGTCGTCGCGAGGGCGTCGGCCAGCGGTACGAACCAGGGCGCCAGGTAGCGCGCGAAGAATCGGCGCTGGCGCGCCAGCCCGGCTTCGTCCGGACCGGTGAGCACGAGATGGCGCATCACCTCGGCGATCGCCGCGAGATGGTCCTCGGTCTCGCTGACGCCCCGCCGGCGGCCGAGGCCGAGTTCGGCGAGATCGGCGCGCAGATCGGCGAGCGGCTCCTCCTGCAGAAAGCCGGTCAGGTACCAGGACGCGTTGAGCATCACCCGCGGCTTGGAGACGCTGACGAAGAGCGCGTCGAACTCCTCGCCGACGCGCCCCGCGTCGGTGGCCGCTGCGGCCTCGCCGAGTGCCGCCCAGGCCTGCTGGAAGGCGGATCCGCCGGGCTCGCCGAGCGCGCTGCCGGCCTCGACCAGCGCCGCCAGCAAGGCCTCGTCGGGCGCGGCCTGGAACAGGCGTGCGAGCAGCGCGTAGTGGTCGGCGCGCGCGCGATCCTCGTCGCTGTGTACCGGTTCGGGCTGCAGCATCATCGGTGCGTTCATTCGCTCAGATCCCAGGCCTTGGCGCCGTGTTCGTTCTTCATCAGGTCGATCACCCGGCAATCGGCGCACATCCGCAGGCGGGCGCGCTCGGCCTCGGTGGCGAACATCGAGTGGCCGCTCAGGCGCGCCACCATCGCCTCGATCACCGGCGCCGCGCCCATCGGCGCGTCGCAACTGACGCAGTGAAAGACCTCCGCCTCGCGCAACGCGCGGGCCCGGCGCGCCTCCTCGCCGAGCAGCAGGCGGGGCACGAGGCCGATCGCCGCTTCGGGGCAGGAGGCCTCGCACAGCCCGCACTGCAGGCAGTTGCGCTCGATGAATTCGAGCCGATAGGCATCGCTCGCGGCGCGCAGCGCGCCCGCCGGGCAGGCGCTGGTGCAGGCCATGCAAAGGGTGCAGGCCTCGCTGACCCGGACCTCGCCGAAGGGCGCGCCCGGTTTCAGCGCGATCGCCGCTGGCAGCCCCGCCGGCGAACTCGCCGCCGGCGCCTGGGCGAGCAGATGGCGCAGCGCGAGATCGAGCGTCTCGCGCTTGCGCGGCATGAGCGCGAAGCCGGCAGGGCGCGCGACCGTCTCCGCCGGCGCCCAGTCCCACAGCGCGCGCTCGAGCGAGCCCCAGTCGTCGGCCTCCATCGCCTCGACGATGCGCAGATGCTCACCGCGGTAGCCGAGCCCGCCGAGGATCGCCTGACCGTGCCCCGCCTGCGCCTTCAGCGGCGCGGCGTCGTGGCTGCCGGCGGCGAGCACCGCCACCTGGCAGGCGCCGAGCGCGAGGCCGGCGAGCATCAGGTCGAGGCCGACCGCATCCGCGCTCCACACTTCGACCGGGATCACGCGCGCCGGCAGACCGCGCCCGCGGCGCGCGAGGCGGGCGATCAGCGCGCCGCCCGCCTCGGCCGAATGGAACAGCAGGCAGGCGTCGCGGCCGCCGGCGCGCGCGTATTCGGCGAGCAGCAGCTTGAGCTCGCGGCCGACGTCGGTGGTCCGCGGATACTGGAAGGACAGCGCGCCCGACGGGCACACCGTGCTGCAGCTGCCGCAGCCCTTGCACAGCCAGGGGTCGACCTCGATCACGTCACCGGCGCTGCGGATCGCCTCCGCGGCACAGGCCTCGATGCAGTTGCTGCAGCCGGTCTTCCGCGAACGCCCGTGGGCGCACAGGCCGGCATCGAAGGCGACGTAGCGTGGCTTCTCGAACTCGCCGACGAGTTCGCCCAAGCGCTGCACCGCGAGCGCCTGATCGAAGGGATCGCGGCCGGGCGCGGCATAGCCGTCGGGCAGTTCGACCCGCTTCAGCAGCGGCTCGGCGCCGAGGTCGAGGACGAGGTCGAAGCGCTCGCGACGCAGGGTGTCGCGGCGCGCGAAGTCGATCGCGCCGATTTCGCCGCAGATCTCGACGCAGGCGCGATGACCGCGGCAGCGATCGAGGTCCACCTGCAGCTCGGGGCCGATCGCGCCTTCCGGGCAGGCACGCACGCAGGCGTTGCAGCGCACGCAGCGCTCGAGATCGATCGGATTCCGCTGCTCCCATTCGAGCTCGAAGGCGCCCAGATGGCCGACGAGGGCGCGCGGACGGCCGCTCCACACCGGATAGTCGTCGTCCACCGGCAACTCGGCCTCGCCGGCGCGGCCGGTGATCAGCACCGCGACCTCGAAGCTGGCGCGCAGCCGTTCCGCCCAGCCGAGCGCGACGCCCGCTTCACCGATCACGAGCAGGCTGCGGCCGGCGACGATCTGCACGCCGGCCACCGGTTCGATCGCGGGCAGC
This sequence comes from Thauera phenolivorans, assembly GCF_001696715.1. Taxonomy (GTDB): domain Bacteria; phylum Pseudomonadota; class Gammaproteobacteria; order Burkholderiales; family Rhodocyclaceae; genus Thauera; species Thauera phenolivorans. The sequence goes on from NZ_MBFM01000004.1 coordinate 559,494, forward strand.
GCGGTCGCGGCGGCGACGAGGGCGAGGATCTTGGGCGTGGCCTGCGCCGACTCCGCCGACCACCCGGCGGCTTCACGCAGGTTGAAGCACGACAGCCGGTCGCCGGCACCGACCGAGTCGGCCAGCGCGTCGAACAGCGCCTGCTCCTGGGTACAGGCCACCGCCACTTCGCGGCCGGCCTGCAGGTCGGCCTCGAGTTCGCCCAGTTCGGCACGGCACAGCGCGTGATGCACGCTCACCGCCGCGCCGCCCGCCGCGAGGCTGGCCGCGTCGAGGGTGAAGGTGCGATTGCAATCGCAAAGCCGGGTGCGTCGATTTTCGTTGTGCATGCCGTGCCGTCCGTGGAACAAAATCATACAAGCAGGGGCCGGGCCGGCCACGCCTGCAAAAAATACCGCCAAACGAGGCGGTTATCCGCAATAACGACCGCGGCGCGCCCTGACCTTGGACAAAATGTCGCAGCATGGACAATCTGTCGGTGCGCGACGGCAGTCCGCCGCCGTTCAGCCTTCGCCCCCGCCCGGCGTTGCCGAACGCTTCCCGTCCGCCGGCTCGGCCGTGGTGGGCGCAGGCGATAAACGCGCGTCCGCCACGCGCAGGGCACCTTCTGCGTTCGGATCCTGCTCCGCCTCTGCGGGCTCGTCCGCAGGCTCGTCGGGCGCCGGCCCGCCGGCGGCCGCGGGCGGCTCGAGCTCCGTCGCGAGCGCATCCCCGCCGTCCGGCGCCGATGCCGAAGCCCCGGCGTCGCCCTCCGCGGGCTCCTCCCGCAGCAGCCGCTGCGCATGGCGGATGCGCTTCATCACGTCGGGCGGGATCGGCGATGGCAGCGAGTAGTCGTCGATGTAGACGTCGAGCCCGTCCATGCGATTGAAGTGCGGATCGGAGAACAGCTTCTTGAGCGCCTGCCGGCGCAGCGCCTCGTCGACCTCCTCGCGCAGGAATGCGGTGAAATCCGAGGCCAGGTTCAGGGTCTCGGGCGCGGGGAGCGGCGCGACCGGCGCCTCGGGAAGACGCTCGCGCGCCTGTTCGCCGACGTCGCCTGCAGCCCCCGCGACGACGTGGCCGACAGACTCGCCGGCGCGAGGGGCCGGCTCCGCTTCGCGCGCGGCGAGCGCCCGCGCCAGCTTGCGCCGCGACCAGCGCGACAGGAACCCGCTGCCGCTCACCGCCGCCCCCGGTCGAGGCCGAGCGGATCGTTGCGCCTGACCTTCTTGCGCGGTGCCGGCTTGTAGTTCGCGTTGACGAATTCCCCCACCCAGTCGGCAATCTCGCGCGGCATCGCGACGCCGTCGACCTGCTCGCCCGAGTCCAGCCAGCGCGCCGCCTCGCCGTAGCTCACCGACACCTCGTGCGGGCGCGCCTCGTCGCCATCGCGCCGCCACATGACGAAGACCTTGGGCACCGGCGCGCTCATGTTGAGGAAGTAGTTCTCGGCCTCGTCGCGGAACAGCTCGAGCACGTAGCCCGGGTGCAGCCACTGCTGCCGCTCGGGCTCGGCGACGATCCGTCGCGGCGACGGGCGCGAGGTCGGGCCGGCGGCCGGCTCGGCCTCGGCGGCGAAGAAGGGCACCACCCCGACCGCCTCCCAGGCCTCGTCCACCCAGCGGTTCTGCAGGCTGCGGCGTTCCATGACGACCGCAAGCGGAAACTGTTTCATGACGGTACTCACTGCATTGCGGATGCGACCAAGAATACGTGAGCCGGCGGTCGAGCGGCTAGAATCCCCTTTTCTCCCCAGTCGCGCCGCAAGGCCCGAGCCTGCCGATGACGCACCCCGACCGCCCCCGCCGCCCGCTGCTCAGCCAGGCCAGCCGCCCGCTGACGACGGAGATCACGGCGCTCAACGAACTCGGCGAACGGGTACGCACCTCGATCGCCGGCGAGTTCCCGCTCACCCTGTATGTCGACAAGCGCGAGATCGTGACCCTGATGACGCTCGGCGCCGCTCCCGAGGCGCTCGCGATCGGCTGGTTGCGCAACCAGCGCCTGGTCGACAGCCTCGACGCGATCGCCGCGGTGCACGTGGACTGGGAGGTCGACGCGGTGGCGGTCACCACCCGCGAAGGCCTGCGCGACGCCGAGGCCCGCCTCGGCAGCCGCACGATCACCACCGGCTGCGGCCAGGGCACGGTGTTCGGCGGCCTGATGGACGAGATCGACGCCATCCGCCTGCCGCAGCAGCGCCGTCTGTCGCAGGCGACGCTGTACGCGCTGATGGAACGCGTGCGCCACCAGGACTCGATCTACAGGCAGGCGGGCGCGATCCACGGCTGCGCGCTGGCGCAGGCGACGGGCGACGACGGCTGCGAGATCCTGATGTTCATCGAGGACGTCGGCCGCCACAACGCGGTCGACAGCATCGCCGGCCGCATGTGGCTCGACGGCCTCGACGGCGCCGACAAGATCTTCTACACCACCGGCCGGCTGACCTCGGAGATGGTGATCAAGACCGCGCAGATGGGGATCCCCTTCCTCGTCTCGCGCTCCGGCCTGACCCGAATGGGCTGGGAGATCGCGCGCCGCATCGGCCTCACCATGGTCGGCCGCGCGCAGGGCAGCCATTACCTGCTGTTTACCGGCGAGGAGCATTTCGAGCGATGAGCGCGACGACGATCGACAACACCCTGCCCGCAAAAGAAGCGGCCGCGCCACCCCGGATCACCGGGGTGCTGCTCGCCGGTGGCCAGGGTCGGCGCATGGGCGGGGTGGACAAGGGCCTGGCACCGCTCGCCGGCCGGCCGATGGCGGCCCACGTGCTGGCACGGCTGACCCCTCAGGTCGAGCAGGTCCTGATCAACGCCAACCAGAACCAGGAGGCCTGGCGCGCGTTCGGCCACCCGGTGTTCGGCGACGACTTCCCCGGCTACGCCGGCCCGCTCGCCGGCCTGCACGCCGCGCTCGAACGCGCCGCCCATCCGCTGGTGGTGACCGCGCCCTGCGACTCGCCTTTCCTCCCCGCCGACCTCGTGTCACGCCTGCTCGCGGCCCTGCAGGGGGCGGACGCCGAGCTGGCGGTGGCGAAGACCTTCGAGCAGCCGCACCCGGTGTTCTGCCTGTGCCGACGCGAGCTCGCCGCCCACCTCGGCGCCTTCCTCGCCGCCGGCGGGCGCAAGATCGACCGCTGGTACGCCGAGCTCAGGGTGGTGGAAGTCCCCTTCGACGACGAGGAGGCCGCCTTTCGCAACATCAACACCCCCGACGAACTGGCCGATGCGGCCTGGCGCCTGTCCAAGGCAGCCGCGGACCGGTCACGGTGAGCGGCCTGCCGGCGCCGCCCGCGCCCGGCGAGGAGGCCGGCACCGCCTGCCTCAACGCGCGCCAGGCCGCGACCTATCTTCAGCTCAACGAGAAGAAGCTCTACGAGCTCGCCAACAGCCGTGAGCTGCCGGCGGCCCGCGTCGGCGGCAAGTGGCTGTTTCCGCGCGCCCTGCTGGACGAATGGCTGCTCGAGCAGGCCCATGGCGGCGCCCTCACCGACCGCTTGCTGATCACCGGCAGCGACGACCCGCTGCTCGCCGCCACCGTGGCGGCGCTCGCCCCCGAGCTCGCGGGCGAAGCCTTCGTCGCCTACAGCCCGACCGGCACGCTGGCCGGCCTCGAGCTGCTCGCCCGCCGGCGTGCCAACGCCTGCGCGCTGCACTGGGGCAGTGACGCACACAGCGCCAGTCAGCACCCGATGCTGCTGCGCCGCTTCGCGATGCACCGCCACTGGACTCTCGTGCGGCTGGCGCGGCGCGAGCAGGGCGTGATCCTGCGTGCGGGACTGGAGGTGGTCGGCATCGAGACCCTCGCCGCCTTCGATTACCGCTGGGCAATGCGCCAGGCGGGCGCCGGCTCGCGCCACTTCCTCGAGTCGGCGCTGGCCGACCGCGGCTTGCGCCCGGAGGACTGCAGCGTGACCGCCATTGCGCACACCGAGCGCGAGGCCGCGGGCCTGGTCGCGCGCGGCGAGGCCGACTGCGCGCCCGGCACGCGGGCCGCGGCGGGCGAGTTCGGTCTCGATTTCCTGCCGCTCGGCTGGGAAGCCTTCGATCTCGCCCTGCCGCGCGAGGTGGTGTTCCGCAAGCTGTTCCAGCGCCTGCTGCAGGCCTACGGCGCGGCGCCGATGGCAGCGCTCGCCGAGCGCTTCGGCGGCTACGACCTCAGCCCGCTCGGACGGGTTCTCGCACTCGACTGAAGCAGAACTCGAGGACGAAGCCGGCCACCGCGCGCGCATCGTTGATGTCGAGCCGGGGCAGCGCGGTGTCGAGCGGGCCGTCGCTGGCGACCGCAACGATATGCGGGTCGTCGGGAAACAGCAGCGGCTTGCCGTTGGCAGCGCGATGGACCTCGATCTTGGGAATGGGCGCGCGCTTGAAGCCTTCCACCAGGACGAGGTCGCACGGCGACAGGCGCGCGAGCAACTCGTCCAGGCTGGCCTCGGGTTCGCCGCGCAGCTCGTGCATCAGCGCCCAGCGCCGGCCCGAGCCGATCAGCACCTCGCGGCAGCCGGCGCGTCGATGGCGCCACGAATCCTTGCCTTCGTGGTCGATGTCGAAGGCGTGATGGGCGTGCTTGACCAGCGACACCGCCAGCCCATGCGCCACGAGCACGCCGACCACCTGTTCGACCAGCGTCGTCTTGCCGCTGCCGGACCAGCCGGCGAATCCGATCAGTTTCATCCCTGCTTCCCGTTCCCGGGCGCGCCTCGCGGCGGCCCCGCCCGACCCGTCACCGGGCCATCATCACGACCGGCCCATCGGCGGCCTGTCACGCTCACGCCCGGCGGCCGATGCCGCCCGCGGTGCGTTTCCCGTCGCCGCCCCGGGCGCCGTCCTGCTCGCCCGCAGCCCCCCAGTCGGCGAACTTGCGCTCCAGCGTCTTGCGCGACACGCCCAGTCGGCGCGCCGCTTCGGTCTTGTTGCCGCCGCAGGCCTCGACCACGCGCACGATATGGCGCTTTTCGACCTCCTCGAGGCTGAGGTCGAGCTCATCCGCGGCGGCCGCGACCGGCGCCGCCTCCAGGGCATCGAGCGGAAAGGCGCCGAGGATGAGGGCGCGTTCGACGAAGTTGCGCAGTTCGCGCACATTGCCCGGCCAGGAATGGGCGGCAAGGCGCGCGAGCAGCTCGTGGCCGAGCGCGAGCGGGGCGACCTCGAGCCGCGCGGCGAGCGTCTCCATGAAATGCCGCACCAACGCCGGAATGTCGTCGGTCCGCGCACGCAGCGGTGGCATCACCAGCTCGATCACCGCGAGCCGGAAGTAGAGGTCCTCGCGGAAACGGCCGGCCGCCGCCTCGGCGGCGAGATCGCGGTTGGACGCGGCGATGATGCGCACGTCGACCGGCACTTCGCGCTCCGCGCCGAGCGGCCTCACCCGGCGCTCCTCCAGCACCCGCAGCAGACGGGTCTGCATCGGCAGCGGCAGCTCGCTGATCTCATCGAGAAAGAGGGTGCCGCCGTGAGCGTGATGGAACATGCCGTCGCGATTCTCGGTGGCGCCGGTGAACGCGCCCCTGACGTGGCCGAAGAGCTCGCTCTCGACCAGCTCGGCAGGAATCGCCGCGCAATTGAGCGGCACGAAGGGCTGCTGCGCGCGCGGGCTCGCCTCGTGCAGCGCGCGCGCCGCGACCTCCTTGCCACTGCCCGACTCGCCGAGCAGCAGCACGGTGCTCGGCATGCGCCCGACGCGGCCGATGAGCCCGCGCAACTGTTCGATCGCCGCCGACTGGCCGACGATGCCGAGCGCATCGCTCGAAGCACCGTCGGGCTCTCGCCGCAGCACGGACTGCGCGCGCGGCCGCCCCCCGCGCTCGAAACCGCGCCGGATCGCGTCGAGGACCTGCTCGAGGCGGAAGGGCTTGAGGATGAAATCGGACGCGCCAGCGCGCAACGCGGCGATCGCGGTGTCGAGGTCGGCGCTGGCGGCGACCACGATCGCCTCGCCGGCATACCCCTGCGCGCGCGCCTCGTGCAGCCAGGCGATGCCGCCGTTGCCCGCAGGCGCGTGATCGAGGATCAGCAGGTCGAAATGCAGCCGCGTCATCAGAACGGCCGCCTGCGCGACGTCGGCGGCGACCTGCACCATGCCGAAGCGACGCGCAAGCGCGCGCTCGAGGAAGCGGCGCATCGTTTCGTCGCCGTCGACCACCAGCACCGCATACGCCTGCCAGTTGTACTGCGCCAGCTCGACCGGCCCCTCACTCATCGTCATCCCCCGTTCCGTCGGGCAATCGCGGCAAGGCCAGCGCGCATTGCACAACGTGCCCCCAGCAGCGGCGAGCGCCGCGTCACCATCATGATCGCGCCGTCAGAACGGCTTCAGCACCGCCAGAAACACCACCACCGCCAGCACCAGCACCGGGGCTTCGTTGAACCAGCGGAACCACACGTGGCTGCGGGTGTTGCGGCCGGCGGCGAAGGCGCGCAACAGCCGCCCGCAGTAAAGGTGGTAGCCGATCAGGCCGATCACCAGCAGAGTCTTCACGTGCAGCCAGCCGCCGGCGAAACCGTAGCCGAACCACAGCCACAGGCCGAACACCACCGCGAGTATGCCGAGCGGGGTCATGAAGCGGTACAGCTTGTGCTCCATCAGCGCCAGCCGCTCGCGCGTCGCCACGTCCTCGACCATGGCGTGGTTGACGAACAGGCGCGGCAGATAGAAAAGCCCGGCGAACCAGCTCACGACGAAAATGATGTGCAGCGACTTCACGACCAGCATCGGTTGCAGACTCCAGCGAAAAGAGGGACAGATCGAAAAGGGCCGGCCCGGGCGGTCAGCCGCGGGCCGGCGGTGCGGCGGTGCGCAGGCCGTCGCTCACCGTCGGATAGCGCAGCCGCATGCGCAGCTCCCGCTTCAGGCGCGAATTGCCGAGCCGGCGCGACTCGGACATGAATGACAGGGTCAGAGCGCTCAGGCGCCGGCCGAGTTCCTCGCGGCCGAGCCGCGGCGGCCGCGGCAGGCCGCAGGCGTCGGCGACGAGATCGAAGTAGTCGCCCATCCTGAGCCCGGTGTCGTCGACCACGTTGAACGCCCGCCCGCCGCGCGCGCGGAACAGCGCGAGACAGGCGGCGTGGGCGAGATCCTCGGCGTGAATGTGGTTGGTATGCACATCCTCGTCGGCACTCAGCACCGGATCGCCGCGCCGCAGGCGCTCGAGCGGCAGGCGGTCGCCGGCGTAGATGCCGGGCGCGCGCAGCAGCGCCAGGCGCACCCGGTTGCGGCGGGCGAAGGCGCGCAGCCGACGCTCGGCATCGACCCGCCGGCGGGCACGCGCGGTCTGCGCCCGGCAGGGCCGCGTCTCGTCCACCCAGGCGCCCCGGCAATCGCCGTAAACGCCTGTCGTGCTTATGTAAACCAGGCGCTGTGCTAGACTTCGCGCGCTGCCGAGGGCGGCGAGCAGGCGGCGGGTGCGGGCATCGACCTCGCCGCTGGCGGGCGGGGGCGCGAAGTGCAGCACGGCATCCGCGAGCCCGGCCAGGCGACGCAGGCTGCGGCGGTCGTCGAGATCGGCGACGATCGGCACCGCGCCCGCGGCGCGCAGTTCGGCGGCCTGTTCGGCGCGCCGCACCAGGGCGAACACGCGGAAGCGCGCCAGCAGCCAGGGCAGGGCACGTCGGGCGACATCCCCGCTGCCGACGATCAGGATTCGTTTCATATTTTCATTATCACACGCACGATGGCCCATCAGATTTCCCTTCAGCCCGGCGACCACCATTTCACCGCCGAGTCCGACCAGACCGTGCTCGCCGCGGCGCTCGCCGCCGGCCTGCTCCTGCCCCACAGCTGTCGCGACGGCGCCTGCGGCGCCTGCAAGGGCCGCGTGCTGGCGGGCGAGCTCGACTACGGTCGCTACGCCGACAGTGCGCTGAGCGCGGCCGAACGCGAGGCCGGCTACGCGCTGTTCTGCTGCGCGACGCCGAAGTCCGACCTCGTGCTGGAAGCGCGCAACGTCAGCCGTGCCGACGACATCTCGGTGAAGAAGCTGCCCTGCCGGGTGCAGAAGCTCGAGCGGCTCGCCCCCGACGTCATGCGCATCGAACTCAAGCTGCCCGCAAGCGAGGCCTTCCGCTTCCGCGCCGGCCAGTACATCGACATCCTGCTCGCCGACGGTGAGCGGCGCGCGTTCTCGATCGCCAACGCGCCGCACGGGGCCGGCCACCTCGAGCTGCACGTGCGCCGTGTCGACGGCGGCCGCTTCACCGGCCACGTCTTCGAGACCATGAAGGAGCGCGACATCCTCCGCTTCGAGGGGCCGCACGGCAGCTTCTTCCTGCGCGAGGACTCCGCTCGCCCGATCGTCATGGTCGCCGGCGGCACCGGGTTCGCGCCGATCAAGTCGATCGTCGAGCACATGATCGCCGGCGGGCAGCGCCGCCAGGTGACGCTCTACTGGGGCTCGCGCGACCGCGCCGGCCTCTATCTCGACGCGCTGGCGCACGGCTGGGAGACGCAGCTGCCCGGCCTGCGCTACATCCCGGTGCTGTCGGAAAGCGGACCGCAGGACGCCTGGGAGGGCCGCCGCGGCCTGGTCCATCAGGCCGTGCTGGACGACTTCGCCGACCTCTCCGCTCACGAGGTCTATGCCTGCGGCGCGCCCGCGATGATCGACGCCGCACGCGCCAGCTTCATCGGCGCACGCGCCCTGCCGGAAGACGCCTTCTTCGCCGACGCGTTCACCTTCGCGCTGCCGCCCGCATGACGACTGGCCATGACGTGAAACTCGGCACGGGACGCGAATTCGGTCACGAAGCGGGCTGAGAGCCGCACCGTTCCCGCACCCGCGCTGCAAATTCGATCACACGGCAGGATCGGGGCAGGCTCCTAGAATGGCGCCGTCGCTTCACTTCACTGCCATTCGATGCCGGATCTCCCGCCCTTCGCGCCGCCCCCCGCCTTCCTCCCTGGGAGCGATGCGCTCATCCTGTGCCGGCTGGCGCAGGATGAGCCGGAATGGGACGAGATCGCCTTCATCGCGGCGCACGACCCCGGGCTGAGCCTTCGCCTGCTGCAGGCGGAACCGCTCGCCGCCGGCGAACTCGAGCGCGGCCTGCTCACCGCGCTCGCGCGCCGGCTGCAGGCCTTGGGCGACGACCTGCTGCGCGCCTGGCTGCTCGCCGACGAGTCCGCGCCCGGCGCCCTTCCCGCCGCCGCCGCGCAGGCTCCGCTGACGGCCGCCTGCGCCCTTCTCCTCGCCCGCGAGACCGGCTATCCGCGACCGGACGAAGCCCTGCTCGGCGGCCTGTGGGCGCCGTTCGCGCTCTCCGCACAGCCCGCGCCCGCCTGGTGGGCGGCCTGTGGCCTGCCGCCGGTACTGCTCGACGCGCTCGCGATCGGTCGGCTCGACGCCGCGGCACTCGCCGGCGTGCATCCGCTCGCCCGCCTGCTGCAGCTCGCCAGCCGCCTCGCCGACCGCGACGCCGAGGCGGTTGCCCTCCCGCTTGCATCCGTGTTCGAACTGGCGCCCGAACGCCTGCTCGCGCTGCGAGCCGATGCCGCGGCGCGCCTGACGCGCGATGACGGCCCTGCCCCGCGCGCACGCGTCCCCCCGCTCGCGCCGCTGGCCGACGACCCCTATCGCGCCGCCGCTGTGCTCGGCCTGCTCGGCGCGAGCTTCGCCCGGCTCGCGCCGCGGGCGCTCGCCGGCCGTCTGGCGATTGCCTGCCGGCTGTTCGGCCTGCGCGACACGCCCTTGCTGGTGGGCGCGGGTACGGGTGGCCTGTTGCGCGCGCTGCCCGGCTCCCCCGCCCCGCTCGCGCGCCTGTTCGACGAGCTGAAGCTGCGCGCCACCGATCCGCACACGATCGTCGCACAGACGCTGCACGACGGAGTCGAGCGCAGCATCTTCCCCGTCGCCGCCGGCAGCGCAGCGGCCGACTCGCAGCTCGCACGCTGGCTCGGTGCGCGCGGCCTGCTTTGCCTGCCGCTGGCGCGCCGCGCGGCGGTGGCGCTGATCGGCATGGACGCCGGGCACGATCCCGAACCCGGCCTGCGCTGGCTGCAGCTCCGCCTGCTCGACACCGCGCTCGCCGCGCTGCACGCCGCGAGCGCGCTCGAACGCGAGCGCGAGACACGCGACGAGGTTTTCCGGTTGGGCTTCCGCGAGCGGCATCGTCGGCTCGTCCACGAGGCGAGCAATCCGCTGACGGTGATCCGCAACCGCCTCGAGTTGATCGCGCTCCGCCATCCCGATGACGCGGCCCTGCAGCAGGAGACGGCGTTGATCGGAGGCGAGCTCGAGCGCGTCGATGCACTGCTGCGGCGTGGCGTGGACCCGCCACAGGGGAGCCAGGAGCGACCCAGCTGCGATGCCGCCGGGGTGGTCGAGGAGATGCGCGCGGTGTATGCGGGACCTTTGTTCGAGGCGCGCGGCGTCGGCTTCGAGCTGCAGGTCGCGCAGCGTCCCGCCACGGTGGCGATGCCTGCCTCCGCGCTGCGGCAGGTGCTGCTGAACCTGTTCCGCAACGCCGCCGAGGCGCTCGGCCCCGGGCGGGCGCTGACGGTGACGCTGACGGGCGAGATCATCGCCGGCGGGCGCAACTGCCTGGAGCTGTCCCTGGTCGATGACGGCCCCGGTCTGCCGTCGGCGCGCAGAACGGCGCTGTTCGACGCCGGCGCCAGCAGCAAGGGCGAAGCGCACCAGGGCGTCGGCCTCGCGGTGGTGAAGGAAATCATCGACCGCTGGCATGGATCGATCGTGTGCCGCAGTCCGCACGGGGGCGGCACCACATTCCAGCTGCTGATCCCGCTGGATCGATCCGATGCTGTGCTGGCATCATGCGACACTGACGCGAGTCATGGACTCGATTCACTCACATCTGAATAGAACGAGATCGGGGACACATGGCCATTCCGGGGGAGCAGCCTTTCCATCCAAGCGGCGGTCGAAGCACGCATGCCGTCACGCCGTGCGACATCCTGATCGTGGACGACGACCCCGCGCTGTGCAGGACCTTTCCCCGCGTGCTCGGCCGCCCCGGCCGTCGCTTCGATGAATGCGCCAGCGTCGGCGAGGCGATCCTCCGGCTCGAGCGCCAGCGCTACGACCTCGTGCTGCTCGACTACCGGCTGCCCGACGCCACCGGCCTCAGCGTGCTCGAATGGCTCACCGGCCGTGCCCGCGAGGAGGCGGTGATCCTGATCAGCGGCGAGGACACCACCGACGCGGTGATCGGCGCGCTGCGCGGTGGTGCCGACGACTACGTACGCAAGCCCTACAGCGTCGCCCATCTGCAGCGGGTGGTCGATAATGCGCTGCACAAGGCGGCGCTGGAGGCCGCCAATCGCGCGATGAGCCAGCGTCTGAAAGCCTCCGAGCAGCTCCATCGCTATCTCGTCGAGATCTCCCCCGACCTCATCTTCACCCTCGACGCAGAGGGCCGCTTCACTTACCTCAACCCGCGCGTCAGCGCCTTGCTCGGCTACGACCGCCAGAGCCTGATGAAGCAGCCCTTCGCGTCGATCGTCGCTGCCGAGGACCTCGAACGATTCGAGGCCCAGCTCAGTCGCCCGGGAAGAAGCTTCACCCTCGAACTGCGGCTGCAGCGCAGGCACGAGGACGCCGACCGGCGTCTCGGCGATGGGGTCACCGTGTCGCTCACCGCGATCCCGATGGAGCATGTCGACGGCCCGCTCGGGCCCGCCTCCGGACTCTACGGCGTGGCGCGCGACATCTCCGAGCGCAAGCGCGCGGAGGCGATCATTTCCTTTCAGGCCTACCACGACCAGCTCACCCACCTGCCGAACCGGGCGCTGTTCAAGGACCGGCTAGAGCTCGCGATCGCACAGGCGCGGCGACGCGGGGGCATGCTCGCCGTGATGTTCGCCGACGTCGACCGCTTCAAGCTGGTCAATGACAGCTACGGTCACGCCGAGGGCGACGCCCTGCTGCGCGGCATTGCCTCGCGCCTGAGCGAGAGCCTGCGCCGCGGCGACACCCTCGCCCGCCTCGGTGGCGACGAATTCACCATCCTGCTGCCCGACGTCGAGCGCCCCGACGACGTCGAATCGGTCGCGCGCAAGATCATCGCCACCCTCGGCGCCCCCTTCAAGCTCAGCCGCGCCGACTTCCGCGCCACGGTCAGCATCGGCATCGCGCTCTTCCCGCGCGACGGCGACAGCGCGGAAGACCTCATCCGCCATGCCGACATCGCGATGTACCGGGTCAAGCGCTCGGGCAAGAACGCCTTCCGCTTCTTCGAGCCCGAACTCAACAGCCACCACCACGACCGCATCCGGCTGGAGAACGAGCTCCGCCTCGCCTTCGAACGCGACGAGCTTGAGCTCCACTACCAGCCCCAGGTCAGCCTCTCCCGCAAGGAGATCGTCGGCGTCGAGGCGCTGCTGCGCTGGACCCATCCGGCGCTGGGCTCGATCCCGCCCTCGACCTTCATCCCGGTGGCCGAGGAGATCGGCCTCATCGGCGAGATCAGCGCCTGGGTCATGGAGTGCGCCTGCCGCCAGCTCGCCGAATGGCGCGCGGCCGGCCACACCGCGCTGCGCATGTCCCTGAACCTCTCGCCGCACGACTTCGGCCACCGCGACATCGTCGACACGGTGATCGACTGCGTTCGCCGCCACGACCTGCCGCCGGCGCAGATCGAGCTCGAGATCACCGAGAGCCTGATGATGAACGATTCGGACGGCGTCGCCGCCAAGGTGCGCGCGCTGCGCGACGCCGGACTCAGCGTGGCGATCGACGACTTCGGCGTGGGCTACTCGGCGCTCGCCTACCTGCAGAAGTTTCCGGTCAGCACGATCAAGATCGACCGCAGCTTCGTGCGCGAGCTCAACGGGCAGGCGGGCAATCCGATCATCTCCGCGATCACCGGCATCGCCCGCGGCTTCGGGCTGTGCATGGTGGCGGAAGGCGTGGAAGAGGTCGGCCAGGTGGAGACCCTCGGCGACCTCGGCTGCGACGTCATGCAGGGCTACCTGTTCGCCCGTCCCGCGGCGGCGGAACAGGTGGGGCGATGGCTCGACGGGGGGATGGAGGCGATGGCCGACTGAGCACGCGGGCGGGCGGCCTCACACGGGCGGACCACATTGAAAAAGCCGGCGCCTCGCGGCGACCGGCTTCCGGGGTCGGGGCCGAAACGGCCGGCCCCGCGGGCGAAGCTCAGAGCGGGCTTACTTCTGCGACAGCACCCACTCGACGAGTTGCTTCGCCTCGTCATCCTTGACCTGCGGGTTGGGGGGCATCGGGACCTTGCCCCAGGTGCCCACGCCACCCTTCTGGACCTTGGTGACGAGCATGGCGGCGGCGTCGGCCTGGCCCGCATACTTGGCGGCGACTTCCTTGTAGGACGGGCCCACCAGCTTCTTGTCGACCGCATGGCAAGCCATGCAGTTCTTGGCCTTGGCCAGCTCGGCGGAAGCGAAGGCCGGCGAGGCCGAAAGGAGACCCGCGGCAACCGCGGCGGCGACGAACAGTTTCATGTGCATACCCTCTGGGTTATGGCGTTGATGCAGCCGGATCATATTGCAGCCACCGACATTTTCCTAGGGATGACGGCCCGCGGCAACACTTACTTGCATGCGCCAAGGATCGTTACATACCCGATTGGCGTCTATGACCAAAGTCAAATCCACCGCGATCATTGCCGGACCTCCATGCGCTCGTCCGCCACCAGCCCGCCATGGCTGGCGCGGAAGGGGTTGATGTCCAGCCCGCCGCGCCGGGTGTAGCGCGCCCACACCGCGAGCTCGCGCGGCGCACAGCGCGCGCGGATGTCGCAGAACACGCGCTCCACGCACTGCTCATGGAACTCGTTGTGCTGGCGGAAGGACACCACATAGCGCAGCAGCGCCTCACGGTCGATCGCAGGCCCACGGTAGCGCACCACCACCATGGCCCAGTCGGGCTGGCCGGTGACCAGGCAGTTCGACTTCAGCAGGTGAGAATACAGGGTCTCGCTAACTTCTGGGCCCGCCGCGCGCAGCAGCCCGGGGTCGGGCTGGTAGCGGTCGATCTCGATGTCGAGGCCGTCGATGCAGCTGCCCTCCGGGTAGGCCGAGGCGCGCTGCGGGCGCTGCGCGAGCGGCTCGAGCGCCACCCGCACCTCGCCGCCCGCGGCGGCCGACAGGTCGCGCGCGATCGTCTCCCGCACCTCCTCCACGCCGGCGAAGCGCTGCTGGTTGAAGGCGTTGAGATAGAGCTTGAGCGACTTCGACTCCACCAGCCGCGGGCTGTCGGCCGGCACCCGGAAGCGTCCGATCGCCACCACCGGCTTGCCGCGCGGATCGAGCCAGGACAACTCGTAGGCGTTCCACAGGTCCTCGCCGACGAAGGGCAGCGCGTCCGCGCGCAGACCGAGTTCGTCGCGCTTGAGCTGGCGGGCGATCGGAAACAGCAGCTCGGGCGCGTAGGTGTCGCGATAGGCCACCGGCTGGCCGAGCGGCGAGGCTTCGGCGCCGTGCGGGCGCTGCGCATCTTTCTTCATCGCGTTCGTTCCTTGGCGTGCCGTTGCGCCGGCAGGCCGGCGCCGAAGAGGGCGGCGAGATCGAGGTGCGACTCCACCGCGTCGGCGAGACGGTCGAGATCGGCCTCGCGCCGCGCCGCGAGATCGACCCGTGCGGTCGCCGCGAGCCCCGCCCACGCCAGCAACGCGGCGAGCGCTTCGGGCGCGTCGAAGAGCCCGTGCAGGTAGCTGCCGAGGATCTGGCCGTCCGCCGACAGCACCCCTTCCGGCCGCATCCGTCCCGCGGCGTCGACCAGCTCGAGCGCCGGGCGTTCCAGCGCCGGCCCGGTGGAGACGCCCATGTGGATCTCGTACCCCGCCACCTTCGCCCCTTCGTGCCCCGGCTCCGCGGTGCACAGCCGGCCGCGGACGTTCTCCAGCCGCTTGTCGGCGGCGAGCACGGTGTCGAGTTCGAGCAGACAGAGACCGTCCGCCTCGCCCGGGTCGCCTTCCACGCCGAGCGGGTCGGCGATCCTGCAGCCGAGCATCTGGTAGCCGCCGCAGATGCCGAGCAGCTTGCCGCCGTAGCGCAGATGGCGGCGGATCGCCGCCTCCCAGCCCTGCTCGCGCAGCCAGGCGAGGTCGGCCCGCACGCTCTTCGAGCCCGGCAGCACGATCAGGTCGGCGGGCGGAATCGTCTGCCCCGGCCCGACCCAGCGAAAATCCACCTGCGGATGCAGGCGCAGCGCGTCCATGTCGGTGTGGTTGGCGATGCGCGGCAGCACCGGCGCGATCACCCGCAGCGCGCCCTCACCCGCATCCACGTCGGCCGCGCCGTCGGCGAGCGCGTCCTCC
>NZ_MBFM01000004.1:574736-641843 GCF_001696715.1 Thauera phenolivorans
GGCGAGGCTTCGGCGCCGTGCGGGCGCTGCGCATCTTTCTTCATCGCGTTCGTTCCTTGGCGTGCCGTTGCGCCGGCAGGCCGGCGCCGAAGAGGGCGGCGAGATCGAGGTGCGACTCCACCGCGTCGGCGAGACGGTCGAGATCGGCCTCGCGCCGCGCCGCGAGATCGACCCGTGCGGTCGCCGCGAGCCCCGCCCACGCCAGCAACGCGGCGAGCGCTTCGGGCGCGTCGAAGAGCCCGTGCAGGTAGCTGCCGAGGATCTGGCCGTCCGCCGACAGCACCCCTTCCGGCCGCATCCGTCCCGCGGCGTCGACCAGCTCGAGCGCCGGGCGTTCCAGCGCCGGCCCGGTGGAGACGCCCATGTGGATCTCGTACCCCGCCACCTTCGCCCCTTCGTGCCCCGGCTCCGCGGTGCACAGCCGGCCGCGGACGTTCTCCAGCCGCTTGTCGGCGGCGAGCACGGTGTCGAGTTCGAGCAGACAGAGACCGTCCGCCTCGCCCGGGTCGCCTTCCACGCCGAGCGGGTCGGCGATCCTGCAGCCGAGCATCTGGTAGCCGCCGCAGATGCCGAGCAGCTTGCCGCCGTAGCGCAGATGGCGGCGGATCGCCGCCTCCCAGCCCTGCTCGCGCAGCCAGGCGAGGTCGGCCCGCACGCTCTTCGAGCCCGGCAGCACGATCAGGTCGGCGGGCGGAATCGTCTGCCCCGGCCCGACCCAGCGAAAATCCACCTGCGGATGCAGGCGCAGCGCGTCCATGTCGGTGTGGTTGGCGATGCGCGGCAGCACCGGCGCGATCACCCGCAGCGCGCCCTCACCCGCATCCACGTCGGCCGCGCCGTCGGCGAGCGCGTCCTCCGCGTCGAGGAAGAGCCCGTGCAGGTAGGGCAGCACGCCGAACACCGGCTTGCCCGTGCGCGCCTCGAGCCAGTCGAGGCCGGACTGCAGCAGCCCGAGGTCGCCGCGGAAGCGGTTGATGACGAAGCCGCGCACGCGCGCCTGCTCGCTCGGCGACAGCAGCGCGAGGGTGCCCACGAGGTGAGCGAACACCCCGCCGCGATCGATGTCGGCGACCAGCACCACCGGCACGTCGACAAGCTCGGCGAAGCCCATGTTGGCGATGTCGCGGTCGCGCAGGTTGATCTCCGCCGGGCTGCCCGCGCCCTCGACCAGCACCGCCTCGTAGCCGGCGCACAGGCGGCCCCAGCTCTGCATCACCGCCGCCATCGCGGTCGGCTTGTAGTCGTGGTAGTCGCGCGCCGACAGGCTGGCGACGGCGCGGCCGTGGATGATGACCTGGGCGCCGATGTCGGTGGCCGGCTTGAGCAGCACCGGGTTGAAGTCGGTATGCGGCGCCACCCCGGCGGCGAGCGCCTGCAGCGCCTGGGCACGGCCGATCTCGCCGCCGTCGACCGTCACCGCCGAATTGAGCGCCATGTTCTGCGGCTTGAAGGGCGCGACGCGCAGGCCGCGGCGTCTGAGCGCACGGGCAAGCCCGGCGACGAGCGTGCTCTTGCCAGCATCCGAGGTGGTGCCCTGCACCATCAGCGTCAGGGAAGGAGTCATATGTCGTAAAATCGCGGCTTCGATCGCAAAGCGCGCAATTATCGCCGATCCGGCGGCCGCGACTGCGACCTTCGATTCCTTCAGCCCCCAGGGAGCACGACTTGCTCAGCACCACCGCCGCCCTCGTCCTCAAGCTCGCTGCCGGCCTGCTCGCCGACCGCCTGTTCGGCGAGCCGCGCCGTTTCCATCCGCTGATCGGCTTCGGTCGCTGGGCGCAGGCGATCGAGGCGCTGGTGCGCCGGTTCGGCGCCGGCCGCGCCGCAGGGGCGCTCGCCTGGCTGCTCGCGGTGGCCCCCTGGCTGGGGCTGGCGCTCGCACTGCGCGCCGCCCATCCGCTCGCGCACTGGCCGATCGACATCGCGTTGCTGTGGTTCGCGCTCGGCGGGCGCAGCCTCGTCGACCATGCGGAAGCGATCGCCGCGCCGCTCGCCGCCGGCGATCTCGCCACCGCGCGCGAACGCGCGGGCCGCATCGTGAGCCGCGACACGAGCGCGCTCGACGCCGCCGGGGTGGCCCGCGCCGGCACCGAGTCGGTGCTCGAGAACGGCAACGATGCGGTGTTCGGCGCGCTGTTCTGGTTCCTCCTCGGCGGCGGCGCGGGCGCCCTGCTGTTCCGCCTGGCCAACACCCTCGACGCGATGTGGGGCTACCGCACACCGCGCTACCTCGCCTTCGGCTGGGCTGCAGCCCGCCTCGACGACCTCCTCAACCTGGTGCCGGCACGGTTGACCGCGCTCACCTATGCGCTGCTCGGTCGCCGCCGCCTCGCCTTCGCCTGCTGGCGGCGCCAGGCCGGCGCCTGGGACAGCCCCAACGCCGGGCCGGTGATGGCGGCCGGGGCCGGCGCACTCGGCGTCAGCCTCGGCGGCGCGGCGCGCTATCACGGTCGCGAGGAACTCCGCCCCCACCTCGGCTCGGGGCCGCCGCCGGACGCCTGCTCGATCCGCGCCGCGATCGCCCTCGTGCGCAACGGCGTGCTGCTGTGGCTGGGCCTGGCCTCGGCAGTCGCGCTCGCCCTGCCGCTGCTGACCGGAGCCGGTGGTGCTTGAGCACGGCGGCCGCCTGCGCGAGGCCGCAACGCGCTTCCGGATCCCGCTCGCCGACTGGCTCGATCTTTCAACCGGGATCGCCCCCGAGCCCTATCCGGTGCCGCCCCTGCCCGCTCACTGCTGGCACCGCCTGCCGGAGGAGAACGACGGCCTCGAGGCCGCCGCGGCGGCCTACTACGGCAGCGCCGAACTGCTGCCGGTCCCCGGTTCGCAGGCGGCGATCCAGGCCTTGCCCGCCCTGCTGCCGGGCCGCCGGGTGAGCCTGCTCGCGCCCGCCTATGCCGAGCACGCCCACGCCTGGCGCACCCGCGCGCCGCGCCTTTGTTCCGCGGACGCGCTCGATGCGGCGGTGGCACAGAGCGACGTCGTCGTCCTCGTGAATCCGAACAACCCCACCGGCGCCGCCTTCAGCCGTACGCAACTGCTCGACTGGCACGCCCGGCTGGCCGCGCGCGGCGGCTGGCTGGTGGTCGACGAGGCCTTCATCGACGCCGACCCGGTCGCCACCCTGGTGGCGCGCGCCGGCACCCCCGGCCTGGTCGTACTGCGCTCGCTCGGCAAGTTCTTCGGCCTCGCCGGTGCCCGCGTCGGCTTCGTCTTCGCGCCCGCCGCGCTGCGTCGCCGGCTCGCCGAGCAGCTCGGCCCCTGGCCGCTCGGCGGTCCCGCCCGCGAGGCTGCACGCATCGCCCTCGCCGACAGCGCCTGGCAGGCGACGCAGCGCACGCGGCTGCGGACCGACGGCGCCCGGCTCGCCCGCCTGCTCGCCGAGGCGGGGCTCGGCCCGGCGGCCGGCCCGGCGCTCTTCAAGTGGGTGGCCGATCCGCGCGCGGCACGGCTGCACGCCGCCCTCGCCCGCCGCGGCGTGCTGGTGCGCCTGTTCGACGCGCCCGCCAGCCTGCGCTTCGGGTTGCCGCCCGACGCCGCGGACTGGCGCCGCCTGGAGGACGCGCTCGCCGCCGCGCTCGCCGAATGCACCCCGACCCGCCCGACTCTCGGGAGCCTCGCATGACGACCCGCCGCGCCGTCCTCGTTCGCGCCATGGCACTGGCCCTGCTCGCCGGGCCGCTCCTCAGCCCGTCGGCGGTGCGCGCCGAAATCGAGATCCTCGATGACACCGGACGCAGCCTGCGCCTGGCCGCACCGGCGCAGCGCATCGTCAGCCTCGCCCCGCACGTCACCGAGCTGCTGTTCGCCGCCGGCGCGGGCGGCCAGGTGGTCGGCGTGGTGGAGTACAGCGACCATCCGCCGCAAGCGCGCGATCTGCCCAGGGTCGGGGGCTACAGCCAGGTCGACCTCGAGGCGGTGGCGGCGCTCGCCCCCGACCTCGTGATCGGCTGGCAGAGCGGCAACCGCGAGGCCCACCTCGCGCGCCTCGGCGCACTCGGCATCGCGGTGTATCTCAACGAGCCGCGCAGTCTCGATGACGTCGCCCGCAGCCTCGAACAGCTCGGCCGCCTCGCCGGCACCTCGGCAGCGGCCGATGCTGCGGCGCGCGAATTCCGCGCCCGGCGCGACGCGCTCGCCGCCCGCTACCGCGAACGTCCGCCGGTGCGCACCTTCTACCAGATCTGGGACCAGCCGCTGATGACGGTCAACGACCGCCACCTGATCGCCGACGTGATCCGCCTGTGCGGCGGACGCAACGTGTTCGGCGAACTTCCCGCGCTGGCGCCGCGCATCGGCGAGGAAGCGGTGCTCGCCGCCGACCCGGAGGCGATCGTCGCCAGCGGCATGGGCGAGGCGCGGCCCGAATGGCTCGACCGCTGGGCGCGCTGGCCCGCACTCGCCGCGGTACGGGCGGGCAACCTGTTCTTCGTCCCGCCCGACCTGATCCAGCGTCACACGCCGCGCATCCTCGACGGTGCCGAGCGCCTGTGCGCCCAGCTCGAGACCGCGCGCGAACGACGCGGACGGCGCTGACGCGGCGATCGCCCATGCCATGTCGAGCGGCGGGATCGATCAGATTTGTTTAACATGCCATTTCCCGTCCGCGCGGAGACCTCGCCATGTCCCGACTGCCCCATCGCGCTTCCCGCCGCCAATTCCTCAAGCTCGGCCTCGGCGCCGGCGCCGTGCTCGGCCTCGCCGCGGCCGGTCCCGACATCCTCGCCTTCGCCAGCGATGTGAGCGATTTCATCCGCGGCCCGGCCGTGCCCGACGTCGCCCCCACCCAGCTCTCGGAGCATGTCTGGATGATCTGGTCGAAGGACGGCTTCCCGACCCCGGAGAACCAGGGAATGATGAGCAACATCACCTTCGTCGTCAGCGAGAAGGGGGTGGTGATGCTCGATCCGGGCGGTTCGGTACAGATCGGCGAAATGGCGCTGCGCATGATCCGCACCGTCACCGACAAGCCGGTGGTGGCGATCTTCAACAGCCACTACCACGGCGACCACTGGCTGGGAAACCACGCCTTCGAGGATGCCTACGGCAAGGAACTGCCGATCTACGCCCATCCGCTCAGCAAGCGCGAGATCGAGGGCGTGCAGGGCAGCATGTGGCACAGCATGATGGAGCGCTGGACCAACCAGGCCACCGCCGGCACCCGCATCGTCGCGCCCAACCGCACCGTGGAGCATGGCGCCGAACTCGATTTCGGCGACGTCACCCTGCGCGTGCATCACTACGGCCCGGCCCACACCCCGGGCGACATCGCGATCCAGGTGGTGGAGGACGAGCTGACGCACGTCGGCGACGTCGCCATGGACCGTCGCATCGCCAACATGGACGACGGCACCTACGTCGGCACCTTCCGCTTCTACGACGAGCTGGAAAAGAACGCCAGCTCCCGCATCTGGGTCCCCGGCCACGGCCATCCGAGCGACCAGGTGCTGGCGTGGAATCGCGAGCTGTTCGAAGGCATCTACGGGAACTGCCTGAAGGCGGTCGAGGACGGCAGCACGATGGAGGAAGCGCGCGAGATGGTGCTCGCCGACCCGCGCGTGGCCGGCAAGGCGGCCGACACGGCGGGCTTCGAGTCCAACATCGGCAAGTACGTCAGCATCGCCTATCTGGAAGCGGAGCGGGAAGCCTTCTGAAGGATCGCAGGCGCGGCGTTCAGGGCGCGCGTCACGGCGCCAGCGAAGGTCGTTCCCGGGCCTGCGTCGCGCAGCGCCTGCGGCAGGAGCAGATCGAGGTCCACCACTCGCGATCGAAGACCCAGGCCAGCGCCGGCAGCAGCGGGCCGAAGTAGTGGTCGGCCGCCGAGGGTTCGCTGTCCGGCGAGGCCCGGAAGGGCACCCTGAGCGCACGCAGCCGATGGTGCAGGCCGGGATGCAGGCCGTGCAGGCCTTCGCCGAGTTCACGCTCGCGCAGGCGCTCCACCGCCGCCTTCTCGCGCAGGAAGCCGGCGGCCATGCCGAGCCCCATCTCGCGGAAGGGCCGGATCGCCGGCTTCGGTCGCTGGTCGCTGTGTGCCTCGACCATCGGCCAGTAGTCGTGCTGCAGGAAATGCGCCTTGAGGCCGACCTCGAGCAGGGTCTGACCGAGCAGGCGGCGCCCGACGAGGCCTCCGGCACAGTAGTCCGCCTCGTACTCCTCGAGGCGGGACAGGCGCAGCAGGTCGTGGCACAGCCGGCGCAGCGGCGCGCGTGCGATCCGCTCGACCACCGGCACCCCCTCGCAGACGCCGTCGAGCACCCGCATCCACAGGCTGCGCAGATGAGCGCCGAGCCCCCCGTAGCCGCTGCGCTGGAGGGCGAGATGGGCGAATTCGTGCGCCAGCACCGCGGCGAGCTGGGGCCGCGACACGCTGTGCACCAGGGGCAGGCCGAGGACGAGCTCGGCCTCGAGCGGACCGCATATGCCCCAGCGCGGGCGCTGGATCACCGCGGCGTTGATCTCGCTGCCGATCCAGACGCGAGACACCGGCTGTGCGCCGATGCAGCGCGCGATCTGATCGAGGAGCAGGAAGAAGTCGGGCGCGGCTTCGCGCGGCAGGCGTACGCCCGCGGGCGCGGGCGCCGGCGCCACGATCAGGCGCAACAGGAACAGCGCGGGGAGGCCGAGGCCGAGCACGATCGCAGCCCAGGGCAGGACGTCGAGCGCCATGCCGGCGCCGAAGGCCTCGCGCGCCTGCAGCAGGGCGAACGCCGCGCCGACGAGCAGCGTCAGGGAAAATCCCGTCACCGCGGCGAGGCCGGCCAGCGCGGACCACGCGAGACGCTGCGCGAGCGTCGAGCGCAAACGCGAAATCCTTGCAGCACGTACGGTATTCGGCATGATCTCTCCCGGCAGCCGTGGGGACCGCGGACTATACCCTGCGCAACCGTATGTCGATATTGCACGAAGGCGCTATGCGGTTTTTCACGCTCGAGCCCAAGATCCCGACCAAACGCGGCAAATACCTCGCCATCGCCGCTCGAAGCGGCTATAGTCCGGGACGCTGCGTCCCTGACCAATCAGGCGCCGCGCCTCCTGCAACGATTCCTCCAGCCGCCTGCCGGCCCGAATCCACTCCGCACGTCTCGATTGGTGCCGCTCGCTCGCGACCGGCAGACGCTGCCGAACACAATCTAATGACCCAAGACATCGATTTCGCCAGCCTCGGGCTGGCAGACACCCTGCTGCGCGCCGTTTCCGAAGCGGGTTATACCCAGCCGACGCCGATCCAGGCCCAGGCCATCCCGCAGGTGCTCGCCGGCGGCGACCTCCTGGCCGCCGCCCAGACCGGCACCGGCAAGACCGCCGGCTTCACCTTGCCGGTGCTGCACCAGCTGGCCCAGACCCACGCCCATCCCCACCCGCCCGGCCGCCCGCGCTGCCTGATCCTGACCCCGACCCGCGAACTCGCCGCCCAGGTCGAGGAGTCGGTGAAAACCTACGGCAAATACGTGCCGCTGACTTCCCTCGTGATGTTCGGTGGGGTCAACATCAACCCGCAGATCGCCGCGCTGAAGAAGCGGGTCGACATCCTCGTCGCCACCCCGGGGCGCCTGCTCGACCACGTTGGCCAGCGCACGCTCGACCTCTCCGGCGTCGAGATCCTGGTGCTCGACGAAGCCGACCGCATGCTCGACATGGGCTTCATCCGCGACATCCGCAAGATCCTTGCGCTGCTGCCGAAGAAGCGCCAGAACCTGCTGTTCTCGGCGACCTTCTCGGACGAGATCCGCGAGCTCGCCCACGGCCTGCTGCACGATCCGCGCACCGTCGAGGTGGCGCCGCGCAACACCACGGCCGAGCGGGTTGACCAGGCGGTCTACATGGTCGGCCAGAAGCACAAGCGCGAACTGCTCGCCCACCTGATCAAGGAAAAGCAGTGGTTCCAGGCGCTGGTGTTCACCCGCACCAAGCACGGCGCCAACAAGCTCGCCGAGTACCTGAGCAAGCACGACATCCCCGCCGCCGCCATCCACGGCAACAAGAGCCAGGCGGCGCGCACCCGGGCGTTGGCCGAGTTCAAGGACGGCTCGCTGCCGGTGCTGGTCGCGACCGACATCGCCGCGCGCGGCCTGGACATCGACCAGCTGCCGCAGGTGGTCAACTTCGAGCTGCCGAACGTGCCGGAGGACTATGTGCACCGCATCGGCCGCACCGGCCGCGCCGGTGCCGCCGGCCATGCGATCTCGCTGGTCGACGGCGAAGAGATCAAGCTGCTGACCGCGATCGAGCGCCTGACCCGGCGCAAGATCGATCGCGCGACCGCCGAGGATTTCGTGCCGAGCGCGAACGCCGAGCGTGCGCACGATGAGGACCACCGTCGCGAGCCGATGCCCCGCCGCGGTTCGCACAATGGCGGCGGACGCAACGGCAGCGCCCGCCAACCCGCGGCCGCCGCCGGCCGCCAGGCCGAGCGGCAGGCGCCGCGCAGCCCCGCCCACGCCAAGCCCGGCGCCCGGCCGCAGCCGCGCGCGCGCGGTGAAGTCGACGGCAACCGTGCGCCGCGCGCGGGCGAGCGCCCCGAGGTGGACGGCAACCGCGCCCCGCAGAGCAGGCCCGAGGTCGATGGCAACCGCATCGTCGCCGAGCGCCGGCCTGATGTGGACGGCAACCGCGCCCCGGCCAGCCGCCGCCCCGCCGGCTACGGCCAGGGCCGCCGCCAGGGCGCGCCGCGTGCCGCGCTGTTCGCCGCCAAGCCGGGCGGCAACCGCTAAAGCGCCCGCCCTGGGGGCAGCCCCGGTAGGAGCCCTGCCCCCAGGGCGATAGCGACCGTAAATCGCCTGAACGACCACCGTTGATCGCGCAGAGAGCTGCGCTCCTACGGTGCCTGCGGCAGGCGCAGCCCCGGTAGGAGCCCTGCCCCCAGGGCGATAGCGGCGTCTGGCCTATCGTCGATCGGCCTCGCCCGCCGGCCAGGTGTTTTCCGCCAGCACCGCCGACATCGGCATGCGCTCGGCCCATTGCTCGAGCTCGAGCATCGGTTTCGGGTAGAAGGCCTCGACGTGGCCGATGCACAGCACCGCCACCGGTTTCGCCCCCGGCGGCATCGCCAGCAGCGCGGCGAGTTCGGCCGGATCGAAGATCGATACCCAGCCCAGACCGAGCCCCTCCGCGCGCGCAGCGAGCCACATGTTCTCGATCGCGCACGCCACCGAGGCGAGATCCATCTCGGGCAGGGTGCGGCGACCGAAGACGTGGCGCTCGCGGCCCTCGGCGAGCGCCACGACAAGCAGCTCGCCCGCCTCCAGCACGCCCTCGACCTTCAGCTTCATGAACTCGTCCTCGCGCTCGCCGAGGGCGCGCGCGGTGGCGATCCGTTCTTCCTCCACCAGCGCATGGATGCGTTCGCGCAACGCGCGCGAGCTCACCCGGATGAAGCGCCAGGGCTGCATGAAGCCGACGCTCGGCGCCTGATGCGCCGCCCACAACAGGCGCTGCAGCAGCGCGGGATCGACCGCATCGGGGAGGAAGTGGCGCATGTCGCGCCGCTCGGCGATCGCACGGTACACCGCCTCGCGATCGGCGGGCGGGAAGGCGTGCGGCGAGCGCGCGGGTTCGGCTTGCGGGTCGGACATGGTCGGCAGGGACGGGAATGATCGGGACCCCGCATTCTACGCGACCCCTGCCGCCGCCCCCGCGCGCGGTAAGCGCGGTGAACGCCGCGATCAGCACGGTACCGCGGCGTTCGCCGCTGCTACCGGGGAGGCTGCGGGGTTCGCCTTCAGGGCGGATATCGGCAAGAATCACCGTTTTTCCGTACCGATGGAGCCTCCGATGAGCGACTGCGTGATCCTGCGCGAATTTTCCACCGCCTGCGGCCGGCGCTTCGGCCATGCGACGCTGAACGCGCCGGCCAGCCTCAACGCGCTCTCGCTCGAGATGATCGACCGCCTCGCGCCCCGGCTCGACGCCTGGGCGGCCGACCCCGGAATCGTCGGCGTGGTGCTCGACGGCGCCGGCGACAAGGCCTTCTGCGCCGGCGGCGACGTGCGCTCCCTCCACCGTGCGATCCGCGCCGCGCACGAGGCGGGCGAGACCGTCGCGCCGCCGCCGGTGCGCGCCTTCTTCGAGCACGAGTACCGGCTCGACTACCGAATCCACACCTACCCGAAACCGCTGCTGTGCTGGGGCCACGGCATCGTCATGGGCGGCGGGCTGGGCCTGATGGCGGGCGCCTCGCACCGGGTGGTCACGCCGCAGACGCGGATCGCGATGCCCGAGATCGCGATCGGCCTCTATCCCGATGTCGGCGGCAGCTGGTTCCTGCGCCGCATGCCGGGCCACGGCGGCCTCTTCCTCGCCCTCACCGGCGCGGCGATCGGCGCCGCCGATGCGCGCTTCGCCGGCCTCGCGGACTTCGTCCTCGCCCACGAGGACAAGTCCGCGGTGCTCGCCGCACTCGCCGACAGCCGATGGCGCGGCGAGGCCGAAGACGACCGCATCCGACTCGGTGCCCTGCTCGAGGCACGCACGCTGCGCGCCGGCGTGCCGCCGTCGACGCTGCGCCGCCATTTCGACCGCGTCGAGGAAGTGATCGCCCACGACGGCCTGCACCGCCTCGCGCCGCGGCTGCGCGCGCTCGCGGACGACCCCGACCCCTGGCTCGCCGCCGCCGGCGCCGGCTTCGCGGCCGGCGCACCGAGCTCGGCGGTGCTGTGTCACGCGATCTGGCAGCGGGTGCCGCGGCTGTCGCTCGCCGAGGTCTTCCGCCTCGAATACCGCCTCTCGCTCACCGGCACGATGCAGCCGGATTTCGCCGAGGGCGTGCGCGCGCTGCTGGTCGACAAGGACCGCCGCCCGCGCTGGCGCCACGCCGCGATCGACGCGGTGCCCGCGGACTACCTCGACCGCCTGCTGGACGCCTGCGTGCCCCACCCGCACCCGCTCGCCGACCTCGACTGAGGCCCCGGCCTCCATACGCGACGGTATGGGGAACGGGCTATACTGAGCCTTCCCCCTCCCCCTCCACTCCAGATCAGGAAGAAGCAAAGTGAGCAATCTGCAAGAACTCTACGCGGCCCGTCGCATGAGCGCTGCCGACGCCGCCGCCCAGGTGCGCGACGGCGACACGATCGTCGTCCCCACCGGCGTCGGTGAGCCGCCCGCTCTGCTCGAGGCGCTGTCGGCGCGCCGCCACGAACTCAACGACGTCGCGGTGAGCCAGATCCTGCCGCTGCGCAAGTTCGCCTACTTCGACCCCGCGACCCGCGCCAACGTGCGCCACGACGCCTACTTCTTCGGCGGCGCCAACCGCGCCGGCGGGCAGGCCGGCTGGGTCGATTTCGTGCCGGCCTATTTCTCCGAACTGCCGATGCTGATCGAGCGCGGCCTGAGCCCGGCCGACGTCGTCATGTCGATGGCCTCGCCGATGGACGAGCACGGCTACTTCGCCCTCTCGCTCGCGCCCGACTACACGATGGCGGCGGTGCGCAAGGCGCGCGTGGTCCTGCTCGAAGTCAATCCGGAGGTGCCCTTCGCCTACGGCGACTGCCATGTGCACATCTCGCAGGTCGCCGGACTGGTCGAGAGCGATGCCCCCCTGTTCGAGGTCGGCATGCCCGAGATCGGCGAGGTGCAACGCGCGATCGGCGGCTTCGTCGCCGACCTCATCGAGGACGGCTCGACGCTGCAGATCGGTTACGGCGGCATTCCCGACGCGGTGGTGAGCCAGCTCCAGCACAAGAAGGATCTCGGCATCCACACCGAGATGATCGGCGACGGCATCCTGTCGCTGATCGAGGCGGGCGCGGTCAACAACAGCCGCAAGGGCTTCATGCGCGGCAAGACGATCGCCACCTTCGCCCTCGGCTCGCGCCGGCTCTACCGCCACCTGCACCGCAACCCGGCGCTCGAGATGCACCCGGTGGAGCTGGTCAACGACCCCTACGTCGCGGCGCGCAACGACAAGCTGTGCGCGATCAACGCCACCCTGCAGATCGACCTCATCGGCCAGTGCGGCTCGGAGAGCCTCGGCCCCAGCCCCTACTCGGGCACCGGCGGCCAGGTGGACTTCATCCGCGCCGCCAACCGCTCGAAGGACGGCAAGGGCTTCATCGTGCTGCCCTCGACCGCGAAGAACGGCAGCGTGTCGCGCATCGCGCCGATGCTCACGCCCGGCACCCACGTCACCACCAGCAAGAACGACGTCAACTACGTCGTGACCGAGTACGGCGTCGCCCAGCTGCGCGGCAAGACCGCGAAGCAGCGCGCCGAGGCGCTGATCGCGATCGCGCATCCCGACTTCCGCGCCGAGCTGCGCGCGGCGGCGCAGGCGATCAGGCTGCTGTAAGCCACTGCCGGCGGCGGGCGCGCGGCCTGCCGCCGGCTGCGCCTCAGAGGATGACGGTGATCTCCTCGCGCCGCACCAGCTCGGCACCGAAGTCGAGCGCGTCGAGCGCGAGCGCATCGCGCGCGCTCACCACGCCGAGCGGCCGGCGATTGCGATCGACCACCGGAATGTGGCGATAGCCGCCTTCGTACATCAGGTGCAGCGCATGGCCGAAGGGCTTGTCGGCGCCCAGGGTCTGCGGGTTGTGGGTCATCACCGCGCCGATCGGGGTGGCGTCGGGGTCGAGGCCGGCGGCGAGCACGCGAAAGCTGGCGTCGCGTTCGGTGAAGATTCCGGTGAGCACCCCGTGCTCGGTGACCAGCGCGGCGCTGCGGTTCAATGCCAGCATGCGGCGGCTGACTTCGCGCACCGGCACGTCCGAGGACACGCAGACGAACTCGCGCTCGGCGATCACTTCTTTCAGCGGACGGGTAGGCATGGTCTGTCTCCTGATCTTTCTGATTGGATGGCACCTTCCTTCAAGCTCGAATCGTGCCAGGGCGAGCCCGGAGCCGGCCAACGGCCGCTTTCCGGGCTCAAGCCCCTGTTCTACCGGGAGAATCTTTCAGGAGAGTGACGTGCGGATGACGTCGTCGGGGCGTCCGCGCAAAGCCCTTCGTGCCCCGCCGACGTGCATCGCGCCCCGCGGCCGCACAGCGACGGTGCGTCCGCGCCGTTCGGACCGCCCGCTCAGGCCTGCCCGGCCGCCCGCAACACCGCCATCGCCTCGCCCATGCGCACCGGCCGGCCCGGCTGCCAGTCGCCCGCGAAGCGCAGCAGGTGGCGCGGGAAGAGCATCACCACGGTGGAGCCGAGCAGGAAGCGTCCCATCTCCTCGCCCTGCCCGAGCGCGACCTCCCCCGCCGCGTAGGCCCATTCGCGCGCCACCGCGTGGCGCGGCGGATTGACCACGCCGTGCCACACCGTCGCCATGCTGCCGACGATGGTGGCACCGACCAGCACCATCACGAAGGGACCATGGGCGCCCTCGAACACGCACACCACGCGCTCGTTGCGGGCGAACAGTCCGGGCACGCCGCGCGCGGTGGCGGGATTGACCGAGTAGAGCTCGCCCGGCACGTGGATCATCCGCCGCAGCTCGCCGTCGCAGGGCATGTGGATGCGGTGGTAGTCACGCGGGCTGAGGTAGAGGGTGGCGAAGTCGCCGTCCTCGAACTGCGCCGCGAGCGCGGCGTCGCCACCGACGAGCGCGGTGGTCGAGTAGAAATGGCCCTTGGCCTGGAAGATCTGGTCGTGCTCGATCGGCCCGAGCTGGCTGATCGCGCCATCGACCGGCGACACGAAGGCCGCCTGCGCCAGCGGGCGCGCGCCCTCGCGCAGCGCGCGGGTGAAGAACTCGTTGAAGCTCGGGTAGCCCGCGGGATCCGGATTCGCCGCCTCGGCCATGTTCACCCCGTAGCGCCGCACGAACCAGCGGATCACCGCGGTGGTCGCCGCGCCCGCCCGCCGACCGGCGAGCCCCCCCAGGAATTCGGTGAGCGCGCGCTTGGGCAGCAGGTGTTGAAGGGCGAGGGCAAGGCGATCGGACACGGCGAAATTCCAGCACAGATAATCGACAGATTATAACGGGCGCCGGCCGCAGGCACCGTACAAGCCCTGCCCCCGCCCACCTCCGGTAGGCGCCCTGCCCCCAGGGCGATAACAGCCGCATCGCCCGCACAACCGCCGTTGATCGCGCAGAGGGCTGCGCTCCTACGGTGCCTGTGGCGTCGGCCTTTCCGGGGTAGGAGCCCTGCCCCCAGGGCGATAACAGCCGCATCGCCCGCACAACCGCCGTTGATCGCGCAGAGGGCTGCGCTCCTGCGGTGCCTGTGGCGTCGGCCTTTCCGGGGTAGGAGCCCTGCCCCCAGGGCGATCACGGTCGCGACGCGCCGACGGCCGCCGCTACCGGCGCGGGCCATCGCGCTCCGCCACCCTCACGCCAGCAAGGCCGCCACCGCCGCCGGGTTCGACGGAAACCAGAAGTGCACGTAGGAGGCGGTGAGGCGGCCGACGCGGTAGATCGCCTCGCCCTCGCCGCCGTCCAGGCGGCGGGCGCGCAGCAGCGGCGCGAGCGCAGTCTCGGTGCGCGAGTAGTGGAAGGTGTGGCCCGTCAGCCGGCCTTCCGGCAGCTCCGCCGCCTGCAGGCCGAGCGCGACCAGCCGCGACTGCATCCGCGCCCGCCCCGGCAGCAGACCGGCGCCGGGATGCTCGACGCCGTCGCGGTCGACGATCGCCTCGAGCAGGCTCATCAGCCCGCCGCACTCGGCCAGCATCGGCTTGCCCGCCTCTAGGTGCGCGCGCAGGCCGCGCTGGAACCAGGTGTTGGCGGCGAGCCGCTCCACATGCAGCTCGGGGTAACCGCCGGGCAGCCAGAGCGCGTCGCACACCGGCAGCACCTCGCCCGCGAGCGGCGAGAAGAACACCGTCTCGGCACCGAGCGCGTGCAGGGTGTCGACATTGGCCGGATAGATGAAGCCGTAGGCGGCGTCGCGCGCAATCGCCACCCGTCGTCCGGCGAGCAGCGGCGGAATCCGCGGCGCCGCCACCGCGGGGAAGTCCACCGCGGCCGGCAGCGCGGCGGCACCGGTAGCGGCGAGCATGTCGGCGAGGCGGTCGAGCCGGGCCTCGAGATCCGCGATCTCGGCCGCCTGCAGCAGGCCGAGGGGGCGCTCCGGCAGGGCGGCATCGTCATCACCCGTGATCGCGCCGAACCAGCGCATGCCGTCGGGAAGGGCGGCGCGCAACATGTCGGCGTGGCCGGTGCCGGCGACGCGGTTGGCGAGCGCGCCGGCGAAGGGCAGGCCCGTGCGGTAACTCGCCAGGCCGTGGGCGAGCGCGCCGAAGGTCTGCGCCATCGCTGCGGCGTCGATCACCGCCATCACCGGGATGCCGAAGCGGCAGGCGATGTCGGCGCCCGAGGGCGAGCCGTCGAAGAGGCCCATCACCCCCTCGACCAGGATCAGGTCGGCCTCGCGCGCCGCGCGGTGCAGGCGCCAGCCGATGTCGGCTTCGCCGCACATGCCGAGATCGACGTTGTGCACCGGGGCGCCGCTGGCGGCGGCGAGGATCTGCGGATCGAGAAAGTCCGGCCCGCACTTGAACACCCGCACCCGCCGCCCCAAGCGGACGTGCAGGCGCGCGAGCGCGGCGGTGACGGTGGTCTTGCCCTGGCCGGAGGATGGCGCGGCGATGAAGAGCGCGGGACAGCGGATGGTCGTCATGCGATGGGGCGGAAGTCCGAATGCCGTTGAAGGAAGGGTAGCAGCCGTTCATCGCGCACAGGAGTGCGCTCCTAACGTGCCTGCGATTGACGCTCCCCCGTAGGCGCCCTGCCCCCAGGGCGATAGCGGCCGTCATTGCCAGCGCCACCGCCGGCACACGCGCCCTTGCAGTCAGCCCGGCTTGCGCGGATGCACTGCGGCGCAGCCGGCGTGGGGCAGCGGACCGCCCTCGGCGGGCGCCTCGGCCTGGAACCAGGCCAGGCGCGGATAGAGCCCGACCACCTCGCCGACCACGGTGAGCGCCGGCGGCCGCACCCCTGCCTCGCGCACGCGCGCGCCGAGGGTGGCGAGATCGGCCGCCACCACCCGCTGCGCGTGGGTCGTGCCGCGCTCGATCACCGCCGCCGGCGTGCTCGCGGGCAGGCCGTGGGCGACGAAGGCGGCGCAGATCTCGGCGAGGCGGGACACGCCCATGTAGATCACCACCGTCTGATGGGGCCGCGCGAGCATCTCCCAGTCGAGATCGAGCGCGCCGTTCTTCAGGAAACCGGTGGTGAACACCACCGATTGCGCGCGCTCGCGGTGGGTCAGCGGAATGCCGGCGTAGGCGGCGACGCCGGCGGCGGCGGTTACCCCGGGCACCACCTCCACGGTGTGGCCGGCGTCGAGCAGCGCCTCCATCTCCTCGCCGCCGCGACCGAAGATGAAGGGGTCGCCGCCCTTGAGCCGCACCACCCGCTTGCCCTCACCCGCCAGCTTCACCAGCAGGGCGTTGATCTCGGCCTGCGGCAGGGTGTGGTCGGCCGCCTTCTTGCCGACGTAGATGCGCTCGGCCTGCGCCGGCGCGAGCTCGACGATGGCGGGGCTGACGAGGTTGTCGTACACGACGACGTCGGCGCCGGCGATCAGGCGCAGGCCGCGCAGGGTGAACAGCTCGGGGTCGCCCGGCCCGGCGCCGACCAGGTAGACGCGTCCGGGCAGCGGGCCCGGGCGATGGATGGCGAGGTCGGGCAGAGTCATGGCTACCACTCCATGCCGGGCATCGCCTTCACCCCGGCGGCGAAGGCATGCTTAACCGGCGTCATGTCGGTGACGGTGTCGGCGGCGGCGACCAGCGCCGCCGGCGCGGCGCGGCCGGTGACGACCACATGCTGCAGCGGCGGGCGCGCCAGCAGATCGGCCACCACCCGCTCGACATCGAGATAGCGGTACTTTAGCGCGATATTGAGCTCGTCCAGCACGACCAGGCCGATTTCCGGGTCGCGCAGCAGGGCCTGCGCCTGCGCCCAGCCCGCCTCCGCGGTGGCGACGTCGCGCGCGCGGTCCTGGGTCTCCCAGGTGAAGCCCTCGCCCATCACGTGCCAGGCCACGCCGGGCTGGCGACGGAAAAAGGCCTCCTCGCCGGTGTCCGAGCGGCCCTTGATGAACTGCACCACGCCCACCTTCATGCCGTGGCCGAGCGCGCGCGCCACCAGCCCGAAGCCGGCCGAGGACTTGCCCTTGCCGTTGCCGGTATTGACCAGCAGCACGCCGCGCTCGCCCTGGGCGGCGGCGATCTTGTCGTCGACCACCGCCTTCTTGCGCGCCATGCGCTCGGCGTGGCGGGTATCGCGCGCGCCTTCGGCGGCGTTTCCCCGTTCTCCGTGTCCTGACTTTTCGTTCATCGTTTCATCTGCTCCGCGAGTGCGTTGAGGCCGGCGACCAGGCCGGACCCGGGATGGAAGAAGCTGCTGCCCTCGAGGCCGACCAGTTCCACCGGCAGCAGGCCGAGCTCGGCGCTGCACTGCTCGGCGCTCTCGGGCGTCAGCGAGAACACGATCTCGGGCGCGAAGCGCTCGACCGCCGCGGCGATCGAATCGATCTCCTCGCCCGGGCGCAGGTGGCGGATGCGCTCGACGCTCTCGACCACGTCGAAGCCGGCATGGACGAAGGCGTCGCCGACCACGTGGCCGCGACCGAAGGAGTACGGCTGGCCGGAGCAGGCCGAGATCACCAGCGCGCGCCGGCCCTCGCCGCCCACCGCGGCCGCGGCGGCGCGCCAGTCGCGGGCGAAGGCGGCGAGCCTGGCCTCGGCGTCCGGCGCGGCGCTCGCCTCGGCGAGGCTGCGCAGCATCGCCTCGACGTCGGCCACCGAGCGGAAGCCGTCGACGCGCAGCGCGCGGGTGGCGGGCGGCAGGCTCTTCGCCACGGCGCCGGCCTCGGTCCAGTTGGAGGTCACGAACAGCTCGGGCTCGAGCAGCGCGATCGCCTCGGCGTCCGGGTCCATCACCCCGCCGGTGCGCGGCAGTTCGGGGCGCAGGCGATCGTAGCGCGAGACGCCGACGATGCAGTCGCCGCGGCCGAGCCACTCGAGCGCCAGGGTGAGATAGGGCGACTGGCTGACGATGCGCGGGCAGTCGGCGGCGAAAGCGGTCGGCGCCCCGCCGAGCAGGAGGGAGAACAAGAAGCCGCCGAGCAGGCGCTGGAGGGAGGAGATTTTCATGCTGTCAGTCCGGAAGGAAGGTGACGCGGCCGTCGAACTCGAAGCGGCGCAGCGGATGGCCGAAGGCCTGGCTCAGCAGGTCGGCGCGCAGCACCGCGTCGCGTTCGCCGGCGACCACGCCGCCGCGGCCGTCGAGCAGGATCACCTGGTCGGCATAGCGCGCGGCGAGATTGATGTCGTGCAGCACCATCACCGCGCCACGGCCGGGGGCGGCTTCGTCCGCGGCCGGTGCGCGGCACAGGCCGCGGAAGAGCTCGAGCACCGCGATCTGGTAATGCAGGTCGAGATGGTTGGTCGGCTCGTCGAGCAGGAACAGCTTGGGCGCCTGGGCGAGCAAGGCGGCGATCGCCACCCGCTGGCGCTCGCCGCCCGAGAGGGTGAGCAGGTCGCGCTGCTCGAAGCCGGCGAGGCCGACGTCGGCGAGCGCGCGGCGGGCGATGGCGAGGTCCTCGCCGCCCTCCCAGCCCCAGCGCCCGAGGTGGGGATGGCGGCCGATGAGCACCGTCTCCAGCACCCTGGCGGCGAAGTGGTCGGGCTGCTGCTGCGCGAGCAGGCCGCGAAAGCGCGCCGCCGCGAGCGCGGGCCAGCCGGCGTAGGGCAGGCCGCCGAGGCGCACCTCGCCCACCGTCGGCTCGCGCAGGCCGGCCAGGGTGTGCAGCAGCGTGCTCTTGCCGGCGCCGTTCGGCCCGAGCAGGGCGAGGCACTCGCCGGGCGCGAGCTCGAGGCTGAACTCGCAGCACAGCCAGCGCTCGCCGACGCGCAGCGCGAGGCGCTCGGCCTCGAGCAGCGGCGGGCCGTCGGCCGCGCTCACCGCGGATGCCTCGCGAGCAGGAAGAGGAACACCGGCACGCCGATCAGCGCGGTGAGCACGCCCACCGGCAGCTGCTGCGGCGCGATCACGGTGCGCGCGGCGGTGTCGGCCACGGTGAGCAGGATGCCGCCGGCCAGCGTCGCCGCCGGCAGCAGCAGGCGCTGGTCGTTGCCGAGCGCGAGCCGCACCAGATGGGGCACGATCAGGCCGACGAAGCCGACCGAGCCGACCAGGGTCACCGCGGCCGCGGTCAGCAGCGAGGCGAGCAGGTAGAGCGCGCGGCGCAGGCCCGCCACCCGCACGCCGAGCGCGCGCGCGGTGAGCTCGCCGCGCGCGAGCACGTTGAGGTCGCGCGCGAAGGGCAGCAGCAGCGCCAGCCCCGCCGCCAGCACCACCAGCGCCGGCCACGGCCGCGCCGCACCGCTGGCGTCGCCCATCAGCCAGAACAGCATCGACTGCACCCGCACGTCGGGCGCGAGCGCCAGCATCAGGGTGGTCGCCGCGCCGCAGCCGGCGGCGACGATCACGCCGGTGAGCAGCAGCCGGGTCTGCGTCCAGCTGCCGTCGCCGTGCGCCAGGCCGAACACCAGCAGCATCGCCGCCAGCGCCCCGCCGAAGGCTGCGGTGTCGATCACCCACGCCGCCGCCCCCGCGGTGATCGCCCCAAGCGCGCCCACCGCCGCCCCGCCCGAGATGCCGAGGATGTAGGGATCGGCGAGCGGGTTGCGCAGCAGCACCTGCATCAGCGCGCCGGCGAGCGCGAGCAGGCCGCCGCAGACGAAGGTCGCCACCGCGCGCGGCAGGCGCAGCTCGCGCACGATCTGCGCCTTCATGCCCTCACCGCCACCGAAGGCCGCGGCCAGCGCGTCGGCGAGCGAGACCGGGAGCTCGCCGGCGGCGAGCGCCCACATCAGCGCTGCGGCGCCGGCCAGGGCCAGCGCCGGTAGCACGAGCAGGGGGCGAAGGGTGCGGTTCATGCGGGGAGGGGACGCGGCACGGGCTCAGCCCTCGCCGTCCTCAGCGCGGCGCCCAGCGCACGCCGACGAAGACGTTGGTGCCATCGGTGTTATAGCCGCGCGCGATCTGGTAGTCCTTGTCGAGCAGGTTGTTGGCCCGCATCTCCAGCCGCCAGTCGGGCGCGACCTCGTAGTGCGCGTAGGCGTTGAGCAGGCCGTAGCCGGCGAGGCGGTCGGTGTTGGCCTCGTCCTCGTAGCGGTGGTTCGCACCGTTCCATTCCAGGCCCCAGTTCCAGGCGCCGGCGCTCTTGTCGAGGCGGGCGAAGCCGGACACCTTGGCGCGCCGCGGCAGGCGATTGCCGTCGCCGTCCTCGGCCTCGAGGTAATCGACGCCGGCCTTCAGATCATAGCCGCCGAAGCCGACCGCGTAGGCGAGTTCCACGCCCTCGAGCCGCGCGAGGCCGACGTTGGACGGGGCCCACCAGCCGGTGTCGGTCGGCGCCCAGTCGATCAGCCGCTTCACCTTGTTGTCGAAGTAGGTGACATCCACCTTGTGCAGCCCGTTGTCCCAGCCGAAGGAGAGCTCGCGGTTGAGCGCCACCTCGGGCTCGAGATTCGGGTTGCCGCTGCCCGGCCAGTAGAGGTCATTGAAGCTCGGCGCCTTGAACGCGGAGCCGATGCTGCCGCGCACGCTCCACTCGGGCGACAGCTGATAGCCGTAGCCGACGAGGCCGGTGGTCTTGTCGCCGAACTGCGAGTTGTCGTCGTGGCGGGCGTTGAGCTGCAGGCTGTGGGCGCCGAAGCGGCCGCTCCAGCCCAGCAGCACCGCATTGACATCGCGCTCGTCCTTGTCGTAGTCGGCCGTACCCTCGACCTCCTCCCGCGTGTATTCGTAGGCGGCGAGCAGCATGCCGTCGCCGAGGCGGACGTCGTTCTGCCACACGAACTGCTGCTGCGTGGTCTCGAAGCGGCTCGCCGGCGCGAAGTCGGCCTGGTCCGTCGTCTCGTCCTGGCTCTGACCGAGGCGCAGGGTGCTGGTCCAGCCGTCGCCGAGCTCATTGCGCATGTAGATGCTGGCCGACGACAACTTCTTGTCGAGGCGGGAATCGTAGAAGTCGTTGGTGTCGTACCAGTTGCGGCCGTCGGAGTAGTAGGTGTTTACGCCAACCTCATCGGCCGCGCGGAAACCGAGCGCGGCCGAGGCGGTGAGGTACTGGCTGCGGAAGCCATCGTCGTCGGCATTGAAGGACGACGCGCCGGTCCACGCGCTGACCCAGCGGGCCGGGTCGCGCTTGGCGTTGAAGCCGTCGGTCTCGTCGTGGCCGACGCCGATGCTGTAGCGCAGCCGGTCCTTGCCGCCGGCGAGCGAAGCGCTCGCCCGCACCGTGTCGTGGCTGCCGTAGCCGACGAAGAGCTCGGGATGGAAACCCTCGCGTCCCCTGCGGGTAAACACCTGGATCACGCCCCCGACCGCATCCGAGCCGTAGAGCGCGCTCGCCGGACCCCGCAGGATCTCGATGCGATCGATCGTGCCCAGCGGGATGGCCTCGAGCATCGGCTGGCCGCTGGTGGCGGAACCGACCCGCATGCCGTCGATCAGCAGCAGGGCGTGCCTGGAGCTGGTACCGCGGATGAAGACGCTGCTGCTGGAGCCGGCGCCGCCGTTGCTGCTGACCTGCACCCCGGGCTGGGTCGCGAGCAGCTCGATGATGGTGCTCTGCCCGGCGCGCTCGATCTGCTCGCGCTCGATCACCTCGACGCTGGCGAGCACTTCGTTCTCGCGCTGTGCCTGGCGGGTGGCGGTGACGACCACGGTGTCGGCGACCTTCTCCTGGGCGAAGGCGGACGGCAGGTGAAGCGGAAAGGCTGCGGCCACGGCGATCGCCACGGCACCAAGACGGATGTTCATTGTTATCGACTCCCTGCGCCACGAGCCGCGTCCCCGCGCATCGTGGCGATCTGCGATTGGACGCACCGCAGAAGAGGAGGAGCCGAACAGAGCCGAACAAACGCACCCGTCGCCGCCACCCCGCGGCACATCCGCCATTTCGCGTTCCGGCCGGTCTCCGGGCTCGTGCGCTGTACCGGCGTTGCCGGACGCGGCGGGTCGCCTTCCCGGGAAGAACTCCCAGTGGCCGTGTGACCCGCCTTGCGCGCACTTACCGTTGCGGGGGCAGCCCGGGCATTGCGGCGCTGAAGCCGCGCACCCGATTCCCGTTTAACCCTGGGCGAGAAACGCCCGCGGGCACCGATAACGCGCCGCCCCTTCCGGGGCAGTGGGGGCGGATGATACCGTACGGCCCGGAATCGTGCACGGCAGCGGAGCATCGGCGGGGTGGTCATCGCAGGCACCGTAGGAGCGCACCCCTGTGCGCGATAACGCTACATGCAGGAACTCGACAGGACACTCACGACCTTGACATGCGAACTCATCCTCGGCGGCGCGCGCTCGGGCAAGAGCGGCGAGGCCGAGCGGCGCGCGGCGGCCTCGGGGCTGGCGGTAACCGTGATCGCCACCGCCGAGGCGCTCGACGAGGAGATGGCCGCGCGCATCCGCCGCCACCGCGCCGACCGCCCCGCCGGCTGGCGCACGCTGGAAGCGCCGGTCGCGCTCGCCGACACCCTGCGCCGCGAGGCCGCGCCCGAGCGCTGCCTGATCGTCGATTGCCTGACGCTGTGGCTGTGCAACCTGCTCGCCGGCGCCGACACCCTGCCGCCCGCGGCGGACGCCGACGCGCTGCCGACCTTCCGCCGCGAGCGCGACGCGCTGCTGGCCCTCCTCCCCGAGCTGTCCGGCCGGGTGATCCTGGTCGCCAACGAGGTCGGCCTCGGCCTCGTGCCGGAGACCCCGCTCGGCCGCCTGTTCCGCGACGAGGCCGGCCGGCTCAACCAGGCGGTGGCGGCGCGCTGCGCGCGCGTGGTGTTCGTCGCCGCCGGCCTGCCGCTGGTGCTCAAGCACGGCTAAACTGAAAGTCGAACAGCCGCGGAGGACGATGCCATGGGCCTGCCAGCCGAAAAGCACGCGATGAAACTGGATGAATTCCTCTCCTGGGAGGCGGAGCAGCCTGAACGCTGGGAGTTCGTCGACGGTGAGGCCTTCGCCATGGCGGGCGGCAACGATGTGCACAACACGATCGCCGGCAACACCTATATCGCCCTGCGCACCGCCCTGCGCGGCACCCGCTGCAGCGTCTTCATGACCGACGTCCGCCCGCGCCTGGCCGTGGACGACAGCCTGTTCTACCCCGACGTGTTCGTCAGCCGCAGCGAGGCCGATCGCGCCCGCCGCCAGGAGAAGGAAGACCCGGCGCTGATCGTCGAGGTGCTGTCACCCACCACCGAGGCCTACGACCGCGGCCGCAAGTTCGAGGCCTACCGCCGCTTCTCCGGCCTGCGCACGGTGCTCTTCGTGCGGCAGGACCGCCCCCAGGTCGAGTGCTACACCCGCCAGGACGACGGCGGCTGGCTGTTGAGCGAGGCGAGCGGCGACGCCGGCGCGATCGCCCTGCCCGCGGTCGGCTTCGCCCTCGCCCTCGCCGAGCTCTACCGCGACCTTCCCAACGACGCCGGCCCGAACCCCGACACCAACCCCGACATCGCGCCCGACACCACCCCCACTCAATGAATTTCGACATCGCCGCCCCCGACCGCGCCCTCGCCCCCGCCCTGCAACGGAAGATCGATCGCAAGACCAAGCCGCTCGGCGCGCTCGGCCGGCTCGAGCCGCTCGCGCTGCAGATCGGCCTGGTGCAGCAGAGCCTGACGCCCGCGCTGCGCCGGCCCCACCTCCTCGCCTTCGCCGGCGACCATGGCGCGGCGCGTGCCGGGGTGTCGGCCTACCCGCAGGACGTCACCTGGCAGATGGTGGAGAACTTCCTCGCCGGCGGCGCCGCGATCAACGTCTTCTGCCGCCAGCTCGAGATCGGCCTCACCGTGGTCGACGCCGGGGTGAACCACGACTTCGCGCCGCGTGACGGCCTGCGCGACGCCAAGATCGCGCACGGTACGGCGAACTACCTCGAACAGCCCGCGATGAGCGCCGCGGAGCGCGACGCCGCGCTCGAGCGCGGCCGTGCCATCGCCCATGCGCTCGCCGCCAACGGCCACGACGTCGTCGGCTTCGGCGAGATGGGCATCGGCAACACCGCCGCGGCCTCGCTGCTGACCCACTGCCTGGTGCCCGGCGCGGCGCTCGCCGACGTCACCGGCCGCGGCACCGGGCTGGACGAGGCCGGCGTGGCGCGCAAGCTCGGCCTGCTCCATCGCGCGCTCGCGCGCGGCGGCCGGCCGTCCGATCCGCTCGCCGCGCTCGCCGAGTACGGCGGCTTCGAGATCGCGATGATGGCGGGCGCGATGCTCGGTGCCGCGGAGCGCCGCATGCTGCTGCTGATCGACGGCTTCATCGTCACCTCCGCCCTGCTCGTGGCCCACGCGATCGCGCCGGCGATCCTGCCCTACTGCGTGTTCGCCCACCGCTCGCAGGAGCCCGGCCACCGCGTCCAGCTCGCCCATCTCGGCGCCGAGCCGCTGATGGAGCTCGACCTGCGCCTCGGCGAGGGCACCGGCGCCGCGCTCGCCTGGCCGCTGGTGCAGGCGGCGGTGAACTTCCTCAACGAGATGGCGAGCTTCGAGTCCGCGGGCGTCAGCGACAAGGCCTGAGCGGTGCGCCGCCAACTCGAACTCTTCTTCACCGCGCTCGGCTTCTTCACCCGCATTCCGGTGCCGGCCTGGGTCGGCTGGGACCCCGCGCGCCTGCGGCCGGCGGCGGCCTACCTGCCGCTGGTGGGCTGGGTGGTGGGCGTGGTGGGGGCGGCGAGCTACCTCCTCTTCGCCCTGCTCCTGCCGCCCTCGGTGGCGGTGGTGCTGTCGATGGCGGCCAGCGTGCGGCTCACCGGCGCCTTCCACGAGGACGGCTTCGCCGACGCCTGCGACGGCCTCGGCGGCGGCTGGGACAAGGCACAGGTGCTGGCGATCATGAAGGACTCGCGCATCGGCAGCTACGCCGCGATCGGCATGGCGCTGATGCTGCTGGCGAAGGCGGTGGCGCTGATCGAGCTCGGCATCGACGACGACCTCAGCGTCGCGCTCGCGCTCTTCGCCGCCCATCCGCTGTCGCGTCTGGCGGCGGTGTGCCTGATCCAGACCCTGCCCTACGTGCGCGCCGACGACAGCGCGAAGTCGCGTCCGGTGGCGCACCGCCTGCCCGCCACCGGCTTCGCGCTCGCCGCCGCCTGCGGCCTGCTGCCGCTCGCGGCGCTGCTGCCGGCGGAGATCGCCGGCGCGCTGCTCGCTACCGCGGTCGCCACCCTGGGGCTGGCGCGCCTGTTCCGCCGCCGCCTCGGTGGCTACACCGGCGACCTGCTCGGCGCCACCCAGCAACTCGCCGAGCTCGCCTGCTACCTCGGGATCCTCGCCGCATGGAACTTCACCTGATCCGCCACCCCCGCCCCGACGTCGCGCCCGGCACCTGTTACGGCCACCACGACGTCGGCATCGCCGAATCCGCCGTCGAGGTCGCCGCCCGCCTGCGCCCGCTGCTGCCGGCCGGCTTCGCGCTGCACGCCAGCCCGCTCACCCGCGCCCGCCTGCTCGCCGAGGAACTCGGCGAGCCGCGACTCGACGAGCGCCTCAAGGAGATGCACTTCGGCGAATGGGAGGGCCGGCCCTTCGCCGACATCGGCGCCGCGATCGACGCCTGGGCTACCGACCCGATGGGTTTTCGGGCGCCGGGCGGCGAGTCGGCCCGCCAGATGAGCGAGCGCGTGCTGCACTGGCTCGACGAGCTGCGGGCCGCGCCGCCGGTGGAGGCGGTGGTGGTGGTCGCCCACGGCGGACCGCTGCGGGTGATCGCCGGCCATCTGCTCGGCCTGCCACCGGATCGCTGGCTGGGGCTGGACTTCGGCTGCGGCCAGGTCACCCGGCTCGACCTCGAGCCCTGGGGCACGGTGCTGAAGTGGTTCAACCGCTGAGCGCGGCGGGGGCGATGCTAAGCTTCGCCCTGTTGCCACGCCGACTGCGATCACGATGACGTCCACCCGCGAGCTCTACTTCCGCCTGCTGCGCTACTTCAAGCCGTATCGCGGCCTCGCGGTGCTGTCCGTGGTGCTGATGGCGGCGGCCGGCGGGGTCGATGCGCTGTTGGTGCGCCTGCTCAAGGACCTCATCGACGGCTTCGACTCGCTCGCCAGCGGCGAGATGCCGCTGTGGGTGATGCCGGTGGTGCTGCTCGGGCTCGGCCTGCTGCGCATGCTCACCTCCTACGGCTACGAATACACCAGCAGCTGGCTGTCCTCGCGCATCACCCACGACGTGCGTGCCGAGATGTACGAGCGCCTGCTGCGCCTGCCGGTGGCGACCTACGACCGCTCCTCGGTGGGCGAGCTGCTGTCGCGCGTCACCTACGACGTCAACCAGATCATGGAGGCCGGCCTGCAGGTGATCACCGTCATCGTCAAGGACGGCGTGCTGGCAATCTCGCTGCTCGCGATCCTGTTCTACACCGACTGGCAGCTGGCGATGTTCTGCGCCCTGCTCGCGCCCGGGGTGGCGATCTCGATGAAGGTCGTAGGCCGCCGCCAGCGCCGGCTCTCGCTGCAAACCCAGGACTCGATGGGCATGCTCGCGCGCATCCTCGACGAGAGCCTCGGCGGCCACCGCGTGGTGAAGGTCTTCAACGGCCAGGACTACGAGGCCGGCCGCTTCGCGCGCACCAACCAGCAGGTGCGCCGGCTCACGGTCAAGCGCGCCGCCACCACCGCGATCAACTCCGGCCTCAACCTGTTCATGGTGGCGGTGACGATCGCGCTCATCGTGTATTTCGCCGGCGTGCGCACCCAGGCCGGCGCGCTCACCGCGGGCGCCTTCGTCTCCTTCATGGGCGCGATGCTGCTGCTGCAGCAGCCGGTGAAGAGCCTCACCAAGATCAACGACCAGCTGCACCGCGGCCTCGCGGCGGCGCAGACGGTGTTCGCGCTGATCGACCAGGCGGCCGAGCCCGACCTCGGCACGAAGCCGATCGAGCACGCGCGCGGCGAGATCGACATCCGCGGCCTGCGCTTCGCCTACAACGACGACAAGGTCCCCGCGCTGCAGGACATCGACCTCCACATCCGCGCCGGCGAGACGGTCGCCTTCGTCGGCCAGTCGGGCAGCGGCAAGACCACCCTGGTGAACCTGATCGCGCGCTTCTACAGCGGCTACCAGGGCGAGCTCCTGCTCGACGGCGTGCCGATCGACGACTACCGGCTGCGCGACTACCGCCGTCAGCTGGCGATGGTGGGCCAGGACGTGGTGCTGTTCAACGACACCGTCGCCGCCAACATCGCCTACGCCGACCCCGCGCCCGATGCCGCGCGCATCCGCGCCGCCGCCGAGGCCGCCTTCGCCAGCGGCTTCATCGACGCGCTGCCCAACGGCTTCGAGGAGGTG
Source organism: Thauera phenolivorans (assembly GCF_001696715.1). Classification (GTDB taxonomy): domain Bacteria; phylum Pseudomonadota; class Gammaproteobacteria; order Burkholderiales; family Rhodocyclaceae; genus Thauera; species Thauera phenolivorans. The sequence goes on from NZ_MBFM01000004.1 coordinate 601,960, forward strand.
CTCGGCGAGGAAGGCGCGCGCCTGTCCGGCGGCCAGCGCCAGCGCCTCGCGATCGCGCGCGCGATCTACCGCGACGCCCCGGTGCTGATCCTCGACGAGGCCACCTCGGCGCTCGACACCGAATCCGAGCGCATGGTGCAGGCCGCCCTCGACAACCTGATGCGCGACCGCACCACCCTGGTCATCGCCCACCGCCTGTCGACGATCGAGAAAGCCGACCGCATCGTGGTGATGTACCAGGGCCGCATCGTCGAGTCCGGCACCCACGCCGAGCTGCTGTCGAAGAAGGGCGCCTACGCCGCGATGCACGCGGTGCAGTTCGCCGAGGCCGCGGCGTGAGCGCCTCGGCGCCCGCCCCACCCTCGCCGCCTTCACCGCCCGGCGGCGCGCCGCGCACGCTGTGGCTGCTCACCGATGGCAAGCCCGGCCACCGCAGCCAGCTCGAGGGCCTGGCGCGCGCGCTCGCGGCGCTGACACCGACCGCCATCCACTGGATCGAGGCCCCGCCCCCGGTTGCGGCGCTGAAGGCGCTCGCCCGCCGCCGCTTTCCGCCCGGCGCCGACTTGCCCGCGCCCGACCTGATCGCCTGCTGCGGCCACCCCACCCATCTGCCCGCACTCGCCGCCCGCCGCGCCCGCGGCGGCCGCCTGGTGGCGCTGATGAAGCCCAGCCTGCCGCTCGCCTGCTTCGACCTGTGCGTGATTCCGCAGCACGACGCCCCGCCGGCGGGCGACAAGGTCATCGCCACCCGCGGCGTGCTCAACACCGCGCGCACCGACGGCGCGCGCGAAGCCGACCGCGGCCTGATCCTGATCGGCGGCCCGTCGAAGCACTTCGGCTGGGACGAAGCGGGCCTGCTCGCCCAGCTCGAGGACATCCTCGCCGCCACCCCCGCCATGCGCTGGACGCTCACCACCTCGCGCCGCACCCCGGCGAGCACCGAGGCCGCGCTCGAGCCGCTGCGCGCCCGCGGCCTCGACCTGCGCCCCTTCCGCGACACCGCCCCCGGCTGGGCGATGCAGGAACTGGCCCGCAGCGCCGAAGCCTGGGTCAGCGAGGACAGCGTGTCGATGGTCTACGAGAGCCTCAGCGCCGGCGCCGCCACCGGCCTGCTCGCGGTGCCGCGCCTGGCCCGCTCGCGGGTCAGCGAAGGCGTGGCGATGCTGATCGCCGACGGCCTGGTCACCCCCTTCGCCGCCTGGCAGACCCGCCACCACCTCACCCCCCCGCCCACCCCGCTCGCCGAGGCCGACCGGGTGGCGCAGGAGATTGTCCGGCGCTGGGGCTGAGGTTGTTGCGCGCGGGTGAGCGCCGCGCCCGCGATGACGGCCGTTATCGCCCTGGGGGCAGGGCGCCTACACCGGGGACGCTGATCGCAGGCACTGTAGGAGCGCACCCCTGTGCGCGATCAACAGCGCCCACTCCCGAGACAACCGCCGTTATCGCCCTGGGGGCAGGGCTCCTACAGCGGGAGCGCCGATCGTAGGCACTGTAGGAGCGCACCCCTGTGCGCGATCAACGGCGGTCGTACCAGCGACGCGGCTGCCGGGCTGCGGGTAGAATCCCGCCATGTCCGCCCCGCCCGCCACCGTCCGCGCCCCCAACCGGCCGCTCAAGGTCCTGCAGCTGCTGCCCGCCCTCGACGGCGGCGGAGTCGAGCGCGGCACGCTCGAGATCGCGCGCGCCCTGGTCGCGGCCGGGCACGAATCGGTGGTGCTGTCCAAGGGCGGCCGCCTGGTCGCCCAGCTCGAGCGCGAGGGCTCGCGCCACCTCACGCTCGACCTCGGCCGCAAGTCGCCGGCCACCTTCCTGCAGTACCGCGCCCTGCGCAAGCGCTTCGAGCAGGAGCGTTTCGACATCATCCACGCCCGCTCCCGCCTGCCCGCCTGGGTCGCCTGGCTGGCCTGGCGCGGCATGCCGGCCGCCACCCGCCCGCGCTTCGTCACCACGGTGCACGGCATGCACTCGGTCAGCCGCTACAGCGCGATCATGTGCGCCGGCGAGCGTGTCATCGCGGTGAGCGACACCGTGCGCGACTACATCCGAACCCACTACCCGCCGAGCCGCTGGCCGCACCTGGCGGACGAGCGCATCACCGTGATCCCGCGCGGCATCGACCCGGCGGAATTCCCGCGCGACCACCGGCCGTCGGATGAATGGCTCGCGCGCTTTCGCACCGAATTCCCGCAGCTCGGCCAGCGCAAGGTGCTGACGCTGCCCGGGCGGCTGACGCGGCTCAAGGGCCATCACGACTTCATCACGATCACGGGCAAGCTGGTCGCGGAAGGGCTGGACGTGGTCGGGCTGATCGTCGGCGGCGACGACCCCAAGCGCCCCGCTTACGCGAAGGAGATCCGTGAGCGCGTGCGGGCCGAGGGGCTGGCCGAGCGCATCCTGTTCACCGGCCACCGCAGCGACGTGCGCGAGATCTACGCGATCTCGGCCTGCGTGCTGAGCCTGTCCTCCACGCCGGAATCCTTCGGCCGCACGGTGCTGGAGCCGCTGGCGATGGGGCGGCCGGTGGTGGGGTATGCGCACGGGGGGGTGGCCGAGATCCTCGCCGAGCTGTTTCCCTTCGGCGCGGTGGCCAAGGGTGACCACGACGCTGCCGGCGCGCGCGCGGTCGGCGTGCTGCGCGGCGAGGCGCCGGCGATGAAACCCAATACCCGCTTCCTGCTGGCCGAGATGCAGGGGCGGACGATCGAACTCTACGAGGCGCTCGCATCATGATCTGGCTCGGCCTCGCGCTGGCCGCGGCCGCGCTGTGGTTTTCCGACCGCTACGCGTGGTGGCGGCGCCCGGTGGATTACCGCCACCCGCGGGTGCTGATGTACCACATGATCAGCCCGCACCGGAAAGGCGCGCGCTTCAACGGCCTGCGCGTGCCGCCCGAGCGCTTCGAGGCCCAGCTCGCCTGGCTCAGGCGCAACGGCTGGCAGTTCTTCACCGTCAACGAGCTGTGGGCGCGCTGGGACGCGCTGCCGGAAAAGAGCGTGGCGATCACCTTCGACGACGGCTACGCCGACAACCTCCACGCCGCCCTGCCGCTGCTCGAAAAGTACGACGCCCGCGCCACCGTCTACATGGTCGTCGACCGCCACGACCGCGACTGGTCCACCGCCAAGAAGGCGCACCACGACTCGGGCGAGCTCGCCCGCGAGCCCAAGCTGAGCGACGACGAGGTCCGCCGCCTGCTCGCCAGCGGCCGCATCGAGATCGGCTCGCACACGCTGACCCACATCAACATGAAGACCACCCCGCTGGCGGACAAGCGGCGCGAGCTGATCGAGTCGCGCCGGGCGCTGGAGCAGGACTTCGGCGTGCCGGTGAGCAGCTTCGCCTACCCCTTCGGCATCTACGCCGCGGAGGACGTGGCGCTCGCGCGCGAATGCGGCTACCAGACCGCGGTGACCACGGTCGACGGCATCGACCCGCGCAGCCCGCGCCCCGACCCGCTCGAGCTCAAGCGGATCAAGGTCAGCGGTAAGGACACGATGCTCGGCTTCGTGATGCGCATGCGGGCCGGCAAGCGGGGATGGCGCAAGTGAAGCGCAAGGTATGGATCCTGAGCGACGGCGCGCCCGGCCACCTGAGCCAGAGCCGCGGCGTGGTCGACGCGCTCGCGACGCGGCTCGCGCTGGAGGTCGACACCATCCCGCTGAAGGTGCGCAGCGCCTTGTGGAAGCGGCTCGGCCGCCTGTGCCTGCCACGCATCCGCAACACCCGCGCCTGGCTCGCCCGCATCTACGAGATCGCGCCCCCGCCCGGCCGGCCCGAGCTGATCGTCTCCTCGGGCGCCAACACCCTGCTCGCCAACGCCCTGCTCGCCCGCGAGCACCGCGCGGCCAACGTCTATAGCGGCACGCTGAAGGGCTACGACCCGACCGCCTTCGACTGCGTGTTCACCGTCGTGCGGCTCGCCGGCGTGGCCTGCAACCAGGTGCTGCCGCTGCCCCCGGTGCCGGGCGAGCTTGCCCGCCCGCTGCCCGCCCCGCCCGCCGGCACGCCGCGGATCGCGGTGCTGATCGGCGGCGACGGCGCCGGCTACGTCTTCCGCGACGCCGACTGGCGCGCGCTCGCCGACGGCCTCGCCGCCCTCGCCCGGCGGGAAGGCGCCCAGCTCCTGCTGACCACCTCGCGCCGCACCGGCGCGGCCGCAGAGGCCATCCTGCGCGCCGCGCTGCCGCCCGCGCTGCTCGCCGACGCGGTGTGGTGGGACCAGGCGCCGCGCAAGGTGGTGCGCGACTTCCTCGCCGCCGCGAGCGCGGTGGTGGTCACCGAGGACAGCCTCACCATGGTCGCCGAGAGCCTCTATTCCGGCCGCCCGGTGATCTCGGTCGCGCCCGCCACCGCCGCGCCCAACGCCAACGACGGCGCCGCGCTCGAGGCCTACGCCGAGCGTGGCCTGCTCGCGCGCAGCCCGATCGCCGGCCTCGCGAGCGCCGCGCTGCCGACCGCGAACCCCAGCCTGCCCGACGTCCAGGCCGAGATCGCCGCCGTCCTGCTGCCGCTGCTGGAACACCCGAAGCCATGAAAGACGTGCTGATCTGGGGCCGCTACGGTAACTACGGCCCGGACTACCCGCGCAACCGCGTCATCGAGTCGGTGCTGCGCGAGCTCGGCTGCACGGTGCGCCGCTTCCTGCCCGCGCTCTCCGCCACCGCCGACCTCGAATACGCGCTGCGCCGCGGCCCCCGGCCCGACCTCGTCTGGGTGCCCTGCTTCCGCCAGCGCGACCTCGCCGCCGCCGCCCGCTACGCCCGCCGCCACCGGCTGCCGCTGGTGTTCGACCCGCTGATCAGCGCCTACGACAAGCAGGTCAACGAGAAGCGCAAGTTCGCCGCCGACAGCGCCAAGGCGCGCAAGCTGCTGGCCTGGGAGTCGCGCCTGTTCAAGCTGCCCGACTGGCTGATCGCCGACACCGAAGGCCACGCCGACTACTTCCACGCCACCCATGGCGTACCGCGCGAACGCATCCGGGTGATCCCGGTGGGCGCGGAAGAAGCCCTGTTCTCCCCCCAGCCCTGGCCGCCAAAGCCCGCCGACGCCCCGCTCGAGCTGGTCTTCTTCGGCACCTTCATCGGCCTGCAGGGCGTCGACGTGCTGGCCCAGGCCATCCTGCAGTACGACGGCCCACCCACCCACTGGCGCCTGATCGGCGAAGGCCCGATGAAAGCGGAGTGCGAGCGCCTGCTCGCGCCGCTCGTCGGCGCCAGCGGCGCGAGCCGAATCAGCTTCGAAGGCTGGGGACCGCTGGCCGAGCTGCCCGGCCGGCTGGCGAGCGCGGACGCGATCCTCGGCATCTTCGGCACCAGCGACAAGGCGCTGCGGGTGATTCCGAACAAGGTGTATCAAGGCCTGGCGATCGGGCGGGCGGTGATCACGGCGGCGACGCCGGCGTTTCCGGTCGAGCTGAAGGCAGATGAGGAGCAGGGGCTGTTCTGGGCGCGGCCGGGGGATGCGGAGAGTGTGTGTGCGGCGGTGGGGCGGGTGCATGCAAGGCGAGATGCTTTACGTTCATTGGGCCGTGCGGCTCGGACCAGCTACGATGCGCACTTTTCCAATCAAGTAATTTCGGCGGTCCTACGGGATCTTCTCTGAAAGGAGAGCAGTGCGCCTCCCGTTCCTTCTCTCGAGCGGAGCGTGAGCCTGAGTCGCCACCGCTCAGACAAGTTCTACGCTACGAAAAAGGGGACAGGCGGGAACAGACAAAGCTTTGACGAAACCCACTCAACCGCTACGGCAGCAGGAAAGCAATGGTTTTACCCGAAACGCATCGCCAGTATCTCTATTACTTCAATTCGCTCGCCGCTTTCTGGTTCTTTGCTTTCATTATTGTCGGCCCTAAGTACAGTATTGCGAGTAGCGCCCTGCTGCTGCTGAGCCTGATCACGCTGCCGAGCAAGCTCGGTCGCGTCGGGACCGCACTGAAAACGCAACTGCCGTGGATCCTGGGAATCGGGGTCTATTGCGTCTATCACATTGCATACCGTTATTTTGAGGGGCTGCCCGCGGACAGGTTCGATCCGCCGTTGCGGTATCTCGCCGCAATACCGATCCTCATCTATCTGCAGCTCTATGGATTCAGCCAAACGGCGCTTGGGCTCGGGGCGGCGGCCGGCTGTCTCATCGGCGGTGGCGCAGGCATTCATGAGGTGGTGTCCGGCCACGCTGCCCGGGCGGGCTCGACGATCGCTCACCATCCCATCCCGTATGGCACGCTCGTCGCGCTGCTTGCAACGACCGCGATTTGCTGCGCGACGAGTACGCGAAGCCTTGCGCTCAGGGGCCTCCTTCTACTGGGCGCCGCAGTCGGTCTGGTAGCCGCAATCTATTCGGGAACTCGGGGACTATACCCCGCGGCTATTCTTGGGTTGTCATATCTCGGCTACCGCACGTTCCGATCCAGAGGCGTCAGCCGGGGCAAGATTTTATCTCTGGTCATTTCCCTGACCTTGACCGCCTCCTCCATCGCCTACCAGTTTCCGACGGTCGAACGCAGACTCAAGGAAACGGTTTTTGAAATCAGGAAGATCGAATCTGGTGATCTCAACACTTCAATCGGACAGCGACTGCAGATGTGGCATACCGCCATCCATCTGTTCAGCCAGAATCCGGTTTTCGGATCTGGTTCCGACAAAGCCGGCAGGAGCTCCCAAGCTTCAAGCTTTCTGGCTGAGCACGGCTACAGCAAGCGCGTCCTCGCCTATGACCATTTCCATAACGAGTACCTGCACGCGCTAGCAGCCCACGGCGCGGCCGGGTTCATGGTCCTGATCGGACTGTTCTGGGGAGCCCTCCGAGGCTTGTCTGCCGCACAAAGGGTGCCGGTAACCACCCTCCTGATCGTTATCGCGATAGAAGCCCTGACAGAAGGGGTCTTCATCGACACCAAACTCACCACCGCCTTCATTTTTCTGATCACTCTATTGCGCGCGCACGCATTCTGGCGTGATCACTCTGCAGAGTCAGCGCTCACGCCTTGCGATTCTCCTTTTCGGATCCCAAAAAGAAGTTTGTAGAACAGCGCATCCGCCACGCGGCGGAACGAACGTCGAATCGCACGCTGAAAGGACCTCGGCCTGGCAGCAGTGCGCACGCTCTCGCGCCCGTCGTCGAGGGAAGAGTTCTGCGCCGTCTCATGAAGGTGAATTGGGTTCGGCAGAACGCATCGCACGTCGACCCCCCAGAGCATGTTCAGATCCATCCAGTCGTCGACCAGAAAACGTATCGGTGACTGCTTTCTGAGCAACAGCCGGGCGCCAGCGCGATTGATCAAGTATCCATGTGCGAGCCACGCGTTTCGCACAACTGCGATTCGGTAAGGCTCCGTCAGCTCAAGCAGCGGACGCGCCAGGTAGCGGTCGGCCTGGGTCAGCAGCAGTACGCGCGGCGTATCCGCCGCAAGCCAGGTCCGCAGGGCATCCTGCTCGAGAAGGGGGAGGACGTGATTCGTCAGCTCCGCGTCGTCCTCGAGTACGAGGGCGAAAGGCGCCTTGCCGTCGAGCAGTGTTTCATATGCTCCAAGATGGGACAGGGTGCATCCGACCTCACCCGCGGACGGCGCTCTGCCGTACCAGCCTTCGAAGAAGGCGCGGTCTACCTTCGCATCCCGTTGTTCGGAGCTCAGTCGACGGCCGTCGACAGCCTCCAGTCGCTGAAAACCATCCAGCGCAAGCCCGCGAAGATGTGCGGAAATTCGCTGCCAACGCTCACCGGCAGCAGTGAGGTTGATGACGAAGATGGGACAGGGCCCCATCAGCCCCGCCCCACCCTTCGTGCGGACACGACGAGTTTCCGGACCGACTCATCAAGCAGTCGGGCGATTGCCTGATCGGAGTAAAGCCGAACGGCCTCGCGCCGGCCACTCTCCGCCAAACGCCGGCGCAATTCAGGTTCGTCATGCAATCGCCGGAGGGCGGCGACAAGGGCCGCGGGATTCTTTGCCGGTACGACCAGCGCCGTCTGACCGTCCACATAACAACTTGACGCACCGTCCACATCGGTTCCGATCAGCGCCTTTCGCCATGCAAAACTTTCGAGGATCGTGATGCCTTGCGCCTCGGCCTCCGAAGTGAAGCAGACGACATCCAGTCCATTGAAAAAGTCGCCCTTCTGCTCCGGGCCAATCCACCCGGGGAACTCCACGCGATCACGCAATCCGAGTTCCTCCGCCTGCCGCTCAAGCGCAGCGCGCTGCTCACCCTTGCCCGCGATGAGGGCCCGGAATTCCAGACCCTCCTTCGCGAGCAAGCCCAACGCCGCTAGCAGATGATGAAACCCCTTCACGGGGACCAATCGTCCGATGGCCCCGATCGTGAATGGCGGGTCCGTATGCTCTTTCAGCGCGTCCTCCGGCGGCACACTCACCGCATTGCTGATCACGAAGCTCGGTTTGGTGCCTCCGGTCGCCTCATCCACGAGGCGCTTCATATAGGGCGTGATGCAGAAGAAGGCATCCGCCCTCAGGGTGCGCTTGATATTGTGACTGTGGTTGAACGCGATCACCGGTACACCCTTCGGTGCGGCCCGCCCCAGCATATGTATCGCGCGACCGCTGTGAGCGATGATGGCTTCGATATGCCGCTCGCAGATCAAGCGCCGGGCCTTCCAACTGGCGAGCACATCATAGTGCCCCGAATTCCTCAGGGTCACGACATCGATTTTGCTGCCCGCATAGTCCGGCACCTTGGCCGCGTCTTCGGCGGCGAGCAGCAGTGTGACGCGATGCCCGCATTGGGCGAGCAGTTCCGCCGTTTTCAGCGTCGCATTCCAGCGCCCACCGGTCGAGTCGCCGTAGACCGAATTCAAGATGTGCATCGGAATTGTGTCCTGACTTGATCGGCGGCCTTCAGCCGCCAAGGTTCGAACGTTTCAGCAGGCGCCGCGCAAGACGCTTGAGGTCGCCGGGCCAGGTTCGCTTGGCCTCGTCGAAGAGTGTTCTTGCCGGAATGCCTCGCATCCGAATCCACGACGAGAGCGGGCGAAGGTGACGAGCGGGCGGCTTTCTGGTTGCATCTGCTTTGGGTTCCTTTGACGCGGCGCAGGGAGCCTACAGTCGGAGGACCGCTTTGCACGACCCCGATCAGCAGACCGTATCACTACGCGCAGTATAGCCTCACACGGATCAGTGCCCAGCGGTGGAAGCAAGCATGCACACCCCCAAGCGACGAAAGCGTCGTAATACCGGCGTGATCGCCGCGCGTTCGGCGCGACTGGCGTCCAAACGGCACAGCGTGAAACATCTTCTCATCAGTTCGGTTCTAGATTTCTCGGTGCAGTGCGATAATCGGGGGCCTCCCCTCCGCCCCTCATTCCCCATGCAGAACCCCCAGCCAGCGCTCAGTTCCTACGCAGACGACGAGATCAGCCTCCTCGAACTCTGGCAGGTCCTCGTCAAGCGCAAGGCGCTCATCCTTACCTGCTTCATCCTCTGCCTCGCCGCAGGCGCGGCGTTCGCGTTCCTCAAGGCCCCGGTCTACGAGGCCAGCATCAAGCTGCGCATCGGCCAGGTGCAGGGCAACGGCGGGCTGCTCGAGAACGCGGAAGAACTCTCGGCGCGCATCCTCGCCCAGTACGGCGAGGACGTTGCCGAAGGCATCAAGCGCGACCGGCCCTTCATCACCAAGGCCAGCGTACAGAAGGGGGTGACCACCACGCTCCAGCTCACGGCCGAAGGCGATACGCCGGAAGACGCTGCGCGGCTGCTCGACGACGTGGCCAAGGGCGTGCAGAAAACCCACACGACCATGTTCGAGGGCAACCTCAAGCCCATCGCCGAGCGCCTCAAGAGCCTCGAAGAGCAGCGCACCGCGCTGCAGCAGCAATACGTCGACCTCACCCAGCTCGCCGAGCAGCTCAAGGATCGCGACAGCGTCCAGGCCTCGCTGGTGATGCTGGAGCGCGGCCCGATCACCAACTCGATCAACCAGCAGGACGCCGAACGCCTGCGCCTCTCGCAGCAACTCACCCCGCCGCAGACCCGGCCCACCGAACTGATCGGTGAGATCACCGCGCCGGCGAAGCCGTCGAAGCCCAAAAAGGCGCTGGTGCTCGCACTTGCCGCCGTGTTGGGGATGATGAGTGGCGTGATGCTCGCTTTCGCTGCCGAATTCATCTCGAAAGCCAAGGCAAACGGCGAAACGAAAGCCTAATGCCATGGGAGTTCTAAAAAAGGGGCAATCGTTTATTTGCCCTTGCCGCTGTTCGCGACGAATGCAGCACATTGCCCGGCCCTGACCATGCTCGACATCTCAGCGCTTCTCGCCAATAAGCCCGTAGACCATCCAAATGCCGCGATCGAACACCTCTTGGCCACCTACACCCTACCCGTTTTCGGTGCGGCAAAGCAGGTCAAGCACGAGGTCGCGGCGCTGCGCGCCCTGAGTACTCTCGGCGCGCTCCCTGACAACGGTGACGAGTACCCACCCGTCACCACCTTGCGCATCACCAGGGCCAAAGCCCGCAACCTGCTCTACCAGGACGCGCCCGACACCCTTACGTCACGGCAACAAATCGACGACGCGCTTCGTGCGCTCGTCATACATCCCACCTCAACGACGGACGGTGACCTCATCCTTCTCGAGATCCCCCAGCCCTTCCTGATGGATGCCCTGCGCCACCGCGTCCGCCAACTCGGCTTCCTGAGCGTCAGTAGGTTTGGCGGCAGCATCGCCCGACTTCCACTGCGCGCCCTCGCCGCGCTCATCGAGGACCTCGTCCCACCCGCCGAGCGCAAATCCGTGGCCGCGCAACTGCGACGCCAAGGCGTTGAAGGCGCCGATCTTCAGAGTCTTGTTCTTGGGCTCATAAAAACAGCAGGCCGTGCTGCAGTTGGAGCCGCCGGCGAGCACCTGGGTACAAGCATCGCCGAAAGAATCGGGGCGGTGTTCAACTACGTCGCACACCAGACTCAAAGCAGCTAACCCACCCGCAGACTCATAGTGCCCTCCACCACCAAGCGCCTCCTCAACCTCTTCCTGCGTGCCGCCACGCTAGCGAGTAAGTTCGCGCTCATCTTCGCGCTGGCGAAGTTTCTGGAGCCGGCGGAAGTGGGGCTCTACGGGCTGGTTGCGGCGACAATCGGATACTGCCTTTTCATGCTCGGCCTAGAGTTCTACACGTATTCAATGCGCGAACTGATTGCATCGCCACCGCACGCACAGCCGAGCATTCTCCGGGATCAGATAGTCTTTTACCTCTTCACCTATGCTTTATTTCTGCCGCCATTAATTTTACTTTTCATGGGTGATTTTCTGCCCTGGATGCTCGTTTGTTGGTTTTACGTACTGCTCATCCTCGAGCACGTAGCACAAGAGTTGAATCGGGTGTTGGTTGCCCTATCTCTTCAACTGGAGGCTAGCATCGTTCTGTTCGTGCGGAGTGGCGCTTGGGGCTTAGCATTGATCCCGTTGATGTGGGCTACCCCCTCCCTCAGAGAGTTACATGCTGCGCTGGCTGCTTGGTCCATTGGTGCCGCTGCGGCCTGTGCACTGGGCGCTTGGTGGATTGTGCGCAAGTTCGAAGTACAGAATCCAAAACCGATAGACTGGCGCTGGATCAAAAGGGGAGTTCGCATCGCATTACCCATGCTAATCGCTGCTTTGGCGATTCGAGGACTATTCACCTTTGATAGATACTGGGTTGAAGCCATCGGGGGACTCGACACTTTGGGTGCTTATGTGCTCTACGCAGGAATTGGCAATGCAGTAATCTCGTTCCTCGACGCTGGCGTGGTCGTATTTTTTTACCCTCGGTTAGTGAGTGCTGCACGCACGAACGACCTCCTTGGCTACAGGACCGCGATGAAGAGCCTAAGGATTAACATTATCCTTTCTACGTGCCTGCTTACCACACTGGCTTTTAGCGCTGCTTTTTTCATTGTCGAATGGCTCGACAAGCCCGACTATGACGAAAATTTCCACCTTCTAGCTTGGATCTTGGCTGCAATGCTGATTTACGGTCTCAGCCATACACCCCACCTCGGGCTGTACGCACAAGGAAGAGATCGGACGCTCGTACTGAGTCAGTTGGCAGCATTAGTAACTTTCTTGATTTCAGCCATTGCTCTAAATGATAGCCTCGGCGTAACTTCAGTCCCAGCCGCACTATGCGCAGCATTCGCGGCGTTGTACCTCTGGAAAGCTTTGGCATACAAAGAGATGCTCAGAGAACTCAACGTATCCACCTAATTCACTATCTAGACGTCAAAAATGAAAACTGCCCTTATCACTGGAGCCGATGGCTTTATCGGCTCACACTTGACCGAACTCCTCGTCCGCGAGGGCTTCAAGGTCAAAGCACTCTCCCAATACAACTCCTTCAACTATTGGGGATGGCTCGAGGACGTTGACTGCATCGGTGACATCGAAGTCTTGAACGGTGACGTTCGCGACCCTCACTACTGCAAACACATCACGAAAGATGTGGACGTCGTTTTTCACCTGGCTGCACTTATTGCCATTCCGTACTCTTATGTCGCACCAGATAGCTACGTCGACACCAACGTGAAGGGCACACTGAACATTTGCCAGGCTGCGCTTCAGAATGGCGTCGAACGCGTCATTCACACTTCAACCAGCGAGGTCTACGGCACCGCGCATTATGTGCCCATCGACGAAAAGCATCCGCTTCAACCTCAATCGCCATACAGCGCCTCAAAGATTGGTGCGGATGCGATGGCAATGAGCTTTTACAACGCGTTCGACCTTCCCCTCACGATCGCGCGCCCCTTCAATACCTACGGCCCTCGACAGTCGGCGCGCGCAGTGATCCCGACGATCATCAGCCAGATCGCGAGCGGCAAGAAGCAAATCAAGCTCGGCGACGTTACCCCGACACGCGACTTCAACTACGTTGCCGACACGTGCCGCGGTTTCCTCGCCCTTGCCCGGTGCGACAAGGCGATCGGCGAAACAGTCAATATCGGCTCGAACTTCGAGATCTCAGTGGGTGACACACTGAAACTGATCCGAGAACTGATGAAGAGCGACGTCGAGTTCCTCACCGACGAGCAACGAATCCGCCCGGGGAAGTCCGAGGTGTTCCGCCTGTGGTGCGACAACTCCAGGATCCGCGAACTGACTGGCTTCGAACCGCAGTACAGCATCCGTGATGGCCTGCAGGCTACGGTGGAATGGTTCACCCGGCCCGAGAACCTCGCCAAGTACAAAGCCGACATCTATAACGTCTGAACACACCATGTTCGAATCCCTTGTCCGGTTCGTTCGCGAACAGTACCGCACCAACGAGTTCATCCCGCTTCATGCACCTGTCTTCGCAGGGCATGAACGGCAGTATGTGTCGGACACCATCGAGTCGACCTTCGTCTCCAGCGTCGGCGCGTACGTCGATCGTTTTGAACGCGATATCGCGACTTACACCACTAGTCCGCGGGCTGTTGCAACGGTGAACGGAACCGCCGCCCTCCACATCGCGCTTCAATTGGCGGGCGTGCGAACCGGTGAATTGGTGATCACCCAGCCGCTGACCTTCGTGGCGACATGCAACGCAATCGCTTACTGCAACGCCGAACCCGTTTTCGTCGACGTCGACCGCCATACGCTCGGTCTATCCCCGAAAGCACTGGCAGCGTGGCTGGAAGAGCATGCCCACCTGGGTGACGACGGCCTGTGCCGAACCAAGATGGACGGTCGAGTTGTCCGTGCATGCGTGCCCATGCACACCTTCGGCCATCCCGCAGACCTTGATGGACTCGTTGCGGTGTGTTCCGCATGGAAGCTTGCGTTGGTTGAGGATGCGGCCGAATCGCTGGGCAGTCTTTACAAGGGACAACATACAGGCACGTTCGGGCTGCTAGGGACGCTGAGCTTCAACGGCAACAAGATCATCACGACCGGTGGCGGCGGAATGATCCTCTCTGGCGAGGCACTGGCGACACGTGCAAAGCACCTGACAACTACCGCCAAAAAACCCCATCCGTTCGAATACGTGCACGACGAGCTCGGCTACAACTATCGGCTGCCGAACCTGAATGCAGCCCTAGGCTGTGCGCAACTCGAACAGCTTGAGGAATTCGTCGCGAACAAGCGCGAACTCGCAGCCCGCTATGCTGAGCACTTGAAAGGCAGCGACCTTCAGTTCGTCAGCGAGCCACCGGAATGCCGCTCCAACTATTGGCTCAATGCGGTCGTGTGTGAGGACCGAGAGCAGCGCGATGCGCTGCTGAAGGCGAGCAACGCGCAGGGTGTCATGACACGGCCAATCTGGGCCCTCATGAACCACCTCTCGATGTACGCCTCCAGCCTGAAGGGTGAGCTTGCGAACGCGGAATGGCTGGAGGCGCGAGTGGTGAACTTGCCGAGTAGCGTGGTCCAGCGGAGCCTCGCATGATAGGCAAGGTCGCGGTATTCACCGGAACCCGCGCCGAATACGGCTTGCTCTACTGGCTGATGAAAGACATCCAGGCGAGCAAGCATCTGACGTTGCAGGTGATCGTCAGCGGCATGCATCTGTCACCAGAGTTCGGGGAGACCTGGCGACAGATCGAGACGGACGGTTTTTCAATCGACGCGAAGGTAGAAATGCTGCTTTCCTCCGACACTCCAGTCGGCGTGGTCAAGTCCATGGGCTTGGGCACGATTGGTTTTGCGGATGCGCTTGATCGCCTGCGCCCTGACTTGCTCATCGTACTTGGCGACCGCTTCGAAGCACTGGCTGTCGTCCAGGCTGCGTTGATCCTGCGCATTCCCGTGGCACACCTGCACGGTGGCGAGATCACAGAAGGCGCATACGATGACGCTATCCGACATGCAATCTCGAAGATGGCGAGCCTTCACTTCACCGCAACCGAAGCGTACCGACAGCGCGTGGTTCAGATGGGAGAGTCGCCCGAGACAGTTTTCAACGTGGGCGCAATCGGTCTCGACCATCTGCTACGCACCGCGCCCATGACGCAGACCGAGCTATCGGCTAGTTTGGGTTTCGCCCTGCGTAAGCCCTATTTCCTGATGACATATCACCCGGTGACCGTAGTTGACGAAGATCCCGAGGAGACATTTCGTTCCATGCTGACCGCCATCGACCGCTTTCCGGACTATCAGGCGCTCCTGACCTATCCGAACGCCGACAACGGTGGCCGTAAAATTATCCCCTTGCTTGAGGACTACGCCCATCGTCACCCCGGGCGCGCAGCAGCGGTACCGTCCTTGGGTTTCAAACGCTACCTCAGCGCATTGCGCGGCGCTGAAGCAATGATCGGAAATTCCTCGAGCGGCATTATCGAAGCACCCTCCTTCGGCGTCCCGACCATCAACATCGGAGCCCGTCAGCAAGGACGCCTCGCGGCAGAGTCTGTACTGCATTGCAAGGCAGATACTGCGTCGATCGAGTGCGCGATCACCAAGGCGATCTCACCCGAATTCAAGCTGCGCGCCAAAAATGCCGTCAACCCATACGGTCAAGGTAATGCGGCCGCTCAGATCGTCAACGTGATCGAACGACATTGCGGACGATTCGAGAAGCACTTCTACGATCAGGTGTCCCCACCATGAACACGCCTCATGTCTACGTCATCGCCGAAGCGGGCGTTAACCACAATGGCCAGCGCGATCTTGCCCTTGCCCTTGTAGACGCTGCAGCCGACGCCGGAGCTGACGCGGTCAAATTTCAGACTTTCAGTGCAGCCAAGCTGGCGGCGGCATCCGCTCCGAAGGCCGCGTATCAAAAGCGCAGCACCGATGCCGCCGAAAGCCAACTGGCAATGCTGAAGAAGCTCGAGCTGCCGATCGAGTGGCATGCGCCACTTCAAGCGCATGCCAGAAAGCGTGGCATCGAGTTTCTCTCCACGGCGTTCGATACCGATAGTCTGACCTTCCTTGCTGTATTGGGCATGCCCCTCTTCAAGGTCCCTTCGGGCGAACTAACCAACGGACCGCTGCTCTGGCAGTTTGCCCGCACGGGCAAACCCCTCGTTCTGTCTACTGGCATGGCCACCCTCTCGGAAGTGGAACAAGCCCTCGCGATCGTCGCCCATGCCTTGAACGCGCCGGCAGAACCCCACTCCATTGATGAGGTTTGGCGCGACTGGAGCCGGCCCGATTATCGACAGAGCCTCAACGGTCACGTCACACTGCTGCACTGCACATCCCAATATCCAACGCCCTATGGTGAAGTGAACCTTCGGGCAATGGATACGCTCTCGACAAGCTTCGGATTAGATGTCGGGTATTCCGATCACACCGAAGGCATCTTGATTCCCGTCGCCGCCGTAGCTCGCGGTGCCAAGGTCATCGAGAAGCACTTCACGCTCGACCGCAGCTTGCCGGGTCCCGATCACCAGGCCTCCCTGGAGCCTGCAGAGCTCAAGAGGATGGTGCGCGAGATCCGGGCTTTGGAGCGCGCACTCGGCGACGGTAGCAAGAGCCCGCAGCTCAGTGAATGGGACACGCGCCAGGCAGCCCGACAGCAGGTAGTGGCTGCCCGTAACATCAGCCAGGGAGCGACGATTGTCCGCGAGGACCTGACGACCGCGCGCTGCGGTAGTGGCCTGCCACCCACCGCACTTTGGGGCTTGGTCGGCCAACGTGCCACCCGTGCGTTTGAGGCGGGCGAGGTTATCGAGGCATGAGCACGCCAAGCGACGCGGCGCTTCCTCTCATCCTGCTCGGAGCGGGTGGCCACGCGAAAGTGTTGCTTGCGCTTGCTCAGGCAGATCGACGCTGCGTAATTGGCGTCTGCGATCCCCAGTTGGCACAGGACGGCCAGAAACAATGGCGAGGCATCCCCGTTCTTGGAGGAGACGATGCCGTCTATGACCATAGCCCGGCACAGATAGGACTGATCAATGGCGTAGGGCAACTAGTCGGCAACTCAAGTCGAGCTCGGCTCTACCTTGCCCTGCGTCAACGGGGCTACCATTTTCCCGCCTTGGTGCACCCCACCGCATGGGTTGCAGATGACGTCAAGCTAAGCGACGGTGTACAAGTCATGGCTGGCGTACGCATTCAGCCTGACTCCACCATTGGTGAGAATTCCATTATCAACACCCAGGCCAGCGTCGACCACGACTGCCGGATCGCGGAGCACGTGCATGTTGCACCCGGTGCGACGCTATGTGGTGGCGTCCATGTCGGCGCGGGCGCTTTTATCGGCGCAGGCGCCGTAGTGATCCAAAGCCTGACCGTCGGCGCCAATGCCGTCGTCGGCGCCGGGATGACACTCACACGATGCCTCGCTGCAGGCAACATCCAAATCGGCGCAGCAAGCCGGCTCAAAACCACTTGATTCCCTTAAAGAGCATGAAGAACTGGCAAGACGCCCTGGTTACACCCGACACCCCCCTTGAGACCGCCATCGCGACACTCGATAGAGGCGCACTGCGCATTGTGCTCATCGCCGACGAGGAACGTCGACTCCTTGGCACGCTCACCGACGGAGACGTTCGCCGCGCCCTTCTTAAACACCTGCCGTTGGATCTTCCCGTTAGCCAGGTGATGTGCTCGGCGCCGCAGACAGCACAACTGAGTTGGAGCAAAGACAGAATGCTTGCGGTCATGGAGAGCAAGCAACTCCTTCACTTGCCGGTAGTTGACGACGAGGGCCGCATCGTAGCTCTGGATACCCTGCACGACCTTCTCGACCGCCGACGCTCGGACAACCCGGTTTTCCTGATGGCAGGCGGATTCGGAACGCGTCTTCACCCCCTTACCCACGACTGCCCAAAACCCCTACTCAAGGTCGGCGGCAAGCCTATCCTCGAAATCATCCTCGAAGGCTTCATCAAATCTGGTTTTCATCGCTTTTTCATTTCAACACACTATCTCCCAGAGATGATCCGTGATCATTTTGGGGACGGATCCCGCTGGGGCGTAACGATCCGCTATGTGCACGAGGAGACACCGCTCGGCACTGGCGGGGCCCTCGGTCTTTTACCCCATGACGAGATCGAAAGCCCCCTGTTGATGATGAACGGCGATTTGCTCACCACGCTCGACTACCGTGAGCTTCTCGCTTTTCACAATGAACACGGCGGCGTCGCAACGATGTGCGTCCGTAACTACGAGTTCCAGGTTCCGTACGGTGTCATTCAAAGCGAAGGCCATCGGATCCGTTCCATGATCGAGAAACCCATCCAGCGATTTTTCATTAACGCCGGGATTTATGTGCTTTCGCCCGAGATCATCAAGACGGTGAAGACTCAGACGCGCATAGATTTACCCACACTCCTCGAACGGGAAATATCCATAGGGAGCGATGTAACCATGTTCCCCTTGCACGAGTATTGGCTCGACATCGGAAAGATGGACGATTTCAAACGCGCCCAGAGCGAAATCAACGGACTCTTCCAATGAAAATTCTCGCACTGATCCCCGCGCGAGGCGGTTCGAAGCGGCTTCCCGGCAAGAACATAAAACCCCTCAACGGTCTCCCGCTGATAGCGTGGACGATCCGGAGTGCCCAGCAAAGCGGCGTCTGTGCCGCAATACAAGTCTCCACCGATGACCCGCGCATTGCCGAGGTCGCGACGCAATACGGTGCCGAGGTTCCTGGACTACGTCCGGCAGAACTCTCAACTGATACGGCGACGAGTGTTGATGTAGCACTTCACGCGCTTGATTGTTACGAACAAAAGGAAGGGCCGATCGACGGATTGATGCTCCTTCAACCCACATCGCCATTCCGGCGCGTCGAGACAATACGAGAGGGTGTTCGGCTGTATGAGAGGTACAACGCCGGACGTCCTGTTGTTAGCTTTAGTCCCGCTCTGACACATCCTAACTGGTGTTTCAAGAGGGCCGCTGATGGGATGGAGCCGTTTTTGGGCTGGGCAGACTTAAGCGCGAGATCTCAGGATTTAAGCACAGCTTGGACCCTTAACGGGACTCTCTATTTGATCTGTCCAAATGATTTAAGAACGGCGAGAACATTTGTCACTCCGAATTTATCACCCCTACTTCTTCACGATTATCGAGAGGGAGTCGACATCGATACCCCAGAGGACTGGGCGCTAGCCGAGCGGCTGGCTAAAGACTAACCACACGATAATCTGGATCGATTAAAAACAAAACCATGGAATATATAGAACGCCATCTTTAACGCCCAGTATTTTTTCCTCACTCCACTGCACCCATGCAAGAAAACAAAATCTCTGTTTTTGTTGGCTTCACGCCGTATCACGCACACTTAGCAGCACAGATAATCGAGCAGACTGACGGAGCAATATACTGCATATTCAGTAAAATTTGGCCCGACACAGCAAAACACTACACACGATTCGGCGGGAACTCGCCCACACCGGGAGCAATTAATTTAATAATATCATTAATCCGTTTTTCCATATTTATTCATCTATCTTCAAGGCGTAAAACTTTAGTAGATATTTATATTCCACACCCGGGGCATATTTTCACAAACTATCTCTTTCACACTGAGAAACTTAGAAAAAGACTTTTTATCTATGAAGATGGACTTCTTAACTATGTGGACACAAACTCGAAAAGCCTTTTTGTAACCCGACTTAAGCGGTTACTTTCATACATCGTCGGATTGCCGTACACCGACTACTCCGGCCACACTGCTGGGTACGACATCAGATGCTACGATGGCGCGTTCTTGACAATGCCTGAAAGAGCAGTGCGAAAAGATCGACTTGGAAAAATACATAACCTGAATACAGCAAGGCCACCTATTTCAACCATTGCCCGCAGAATTCTATTTCTCGACCAAGATGTCTCTGGCTATATAACGGAAACGAATCGGCAAGAGTGCATAGAGAGAATGCTCAACACTTATCCTCTAGGAACTTTCGAATACCACTACAAACCTCACCATGATTTTAAGTCAAAGATCTCAGATCTAATGACGCCGCTCTCCCCCGCAATTTCAGCCTACCCTGCGGAAGTTTTGATCGACAGAATCAGACCAAGCCTGGTAATCAGTTTCTTCAGTTCAGCCCTGATCAACATTAAGCACGGCTGGCCAGAGATCGAATGTGTATCGCTTGCAGCAGATCAAGTCCGTATTACCCGTGACAGCGTGCCGACCACGCTGCGCGAACTCTTCCAAGATGTTGGAGTGAGATGCTTGTAATTCGGGAACGCTCCCCCCGCCCCCATGCCTAGAGGCTCACGGCTGCAATAGCCGTCGGACCCATCGCCGCTGTATTTAGAATCACCACCAGAAACCACCCTCATGCTTGGACAACATCAACTGCCATCGGGCAGCGCCCTCAAAAATGGATTACTGCTGAGGGGCGCCGTATTACGGCTGTTGCTGCTGCTGTTCCTCACCCTCTTCGG
The DNA here is from genome assembly GCF_001696715.1 of Thauera phenolivorans. Taxonomy (GTDB): domain Bacteria; phylum Pseudomonadota; class Gammaproteobacteria; order Burkholderiales; family Rhodocyclaceae; genus Thauera; species Thauera phenolivorans. Next base: position 622,218 of record NZ_MBFM01000004.1, read on the forward strand.
CACCGGCGCCTACTTCATCGCACTGACCCGCAGTAATTACGTCGATCCAAACGTCAGCCTGCTGATAATAGCATCGGCACTTTATTTTCTGTTGCTGTGCCTCATATCCGTCACAAAACGGTCCTATTACTGGGCAGCACTTCCGCTCGTTATTCTTAGTGTCCCCAACGCAATCAACGATTTTTTCCCATCCATGTACATGGGCCCACCCGATGCGAGCGTGGATCCGCCAGCTTTCGCGCTGTTCACACATATTGACCTTTTTCTGATACTCGGCCTGCTTCGGCATGGGCGCTTCAGGTTCTCTAGGCAGCTAGTCGCCGCAGGTTTCGCCGCCCTATTCATCGCCTTTTTTGTTGTCACCAACTACTTGACCAGCGCCTGGTCCACCAACGGCATCTACGGGCTCTACCAAATTCGATATGCCCTATTAGTTTACTTAGTATTCCGCACAATCGGCTTCGACAACGCGCGACGTCCGTTCGTGCTCGGGCTGATTGCGGCCATTGTCCTAACCCTGATGGAAACGCTGGTCCTCTCCTTTCTCTTAGCACCGGCCGGCCACCTGATCAGCGGCAATCTTGGCAAGAACCCACTGGGCCATTTCGGCGCAGCTGCGCTGAGTTTTTTCATGTTTTATCGTGCCCCCAAAGCCGTCATACTGCATAAGTATCTCCCGCTTGGGATCGCCACACTCCTGATGCTCGGCTCCGGCACTCGCTTCTCCGTCGTCGCCGCATTGGCCTCACTACTACTGGTCCATTCAATACGCTCGTCGACGATATTGAAGAACGCGGCATATTTTTTTATTGGCGCGCTCGCAATACTCACCCTTCTCCTCGTCACCCCGCAAGGAAAAAGCATCGTCGGGGGGATAGCCCACGTCAGCGAGAGTATCACTGCACCGGATTTAATCGAACGTACGCCAGAATCCAGCTCGATGATCACTCGGCTTCAGACGTGGTTGAATACTATCGACATGGCCAGCAAACATTGCCTGACCGGTGTTGGACCGGGCAACTGGACTTTCCTGAAAGGCGATTTCCATATTCCGTACGAAGGCCTGCTCGATCCTCACAACGATCTGCTCAATTTCGTCGTCTCCTACGGCGTACCTTTCGGGCTGCTGTTCTATGCAGCAATTTTGATCTACCCATTAATTGCCGGACATCGAATTTCATTCCAACGCCACGACGAGTTCCTGCAAGGTTGCTATGCTTTCATTCTCTGCATCGCACTCACCGGACTGACGAACGCGACACTTTGGAAGCACTCGATATTCGGATTAACCTGCATCTTCGCTTGCATTTTGATCTTCAGCCGGCGAGAGCAAATCACGAAATGACAAAAACTCTTTATATTTTAGGCACCCGTGGCGTCCCTGCCCAGCACGGCGGTTTTGAAACCTTCGCCGAGAAACTCTCTCTGTTCCTCGTTAAGCGAGGGTGGCAGGTCACTGTTTTCTGCCAGGAGGATGGTGATGGCAACGCTTGGGCGAGCGTTTGGGAGGGCGTGCGGCGTATCCACATTCCAGTGAGTAGGGCCGGCGCCGCAGGGACGGTCATCTTCGATTGGAAAGCGACGCGTCGCGCACTCTCAGAGCACGGATTGTTTCTCACCCTGGGGTACAACACCGCGCTCTTCAACCTGATGCAACGACTCAGGCAGCAGAAGAATGTGATCAACATGGACGGGATTGAATGGCGTCGCGACAAGTGGGGCCTTATTGCCAAAACTTGGTTCTGGCTCAACGAGCGCGCGGGCTGTTGGATCGGCAACCACCTTGTTGCCGATCACCCGCGCATCAAAGACCACCTCGCCACACGAGTCAGCGAAGACAAGATCACGATGATCCCCTATGGGGGCGACGAGGTCCTTTCAGCAGATGCAGGGCTGCTCACTGCATACGACATTGAACCTGGTCAGTTCTCTGTGATCATCGCCCGCCCCGAGCCCGAAAACTCGTTCCTTGAGATGGTTCGCGCCTTCAGTTCAAAGGAGCGCGGCCACAAATTGGTGGTGCTGGGCAATTTCAATCCTGACCGCAACCCCTTCCACAAAGAGGTAATGAGCGCTGCGAGCGAAGAGGTAATCTTCCCCGGCGCGATCTATGAGGCGCCCGTGGTCCAGGCCTTGCGCTTTTACAGCCGGTTCTACTTGCACGGCCACCGGGTCGGTGGCACGAACCCCTCCCTCGTTGAAGCCTTGGGTGCGGGCTGCGCTGTGATCGCGCACGACAACCACTTCAACCGCTGGGTGGCGGGGCCGGAAGCCGCCTATTTCAAGGACGAAGCCGAGTGCGCTGCACTTTTCGATCGCCTTCTTTCAGACGATGCAGCCGTGCAGCGTATGAAGGCTGCCAGCCGCGCACGCTTCTATGAGCGTTTTACTTGGGAGCAGGTGTTGAGTGAGTACGAGGAATTGCTCACACGCTGGTATCCAAAGAACTGAACGGACTTTCCCATGAATCATCGCATCCTCGTCACCGGCGGAGCCGGCTTCATCGGCTCCGCCGTGGTTCGGCACTTGATCGAAAGTACGACGCACCACGTCGCCAACCTCGACAAGCTGACTTATGCCGGCAATCTCGAATCGCTATCCTCGATCGCGGACTCGTCGCGCTACCGCTTCCACCAGGTCGATATCTGCAACGCTGGAGCCTTGGACCAGGTCTTCGCCGAGTTCCGCCCCACTGCGGTGATGCACCTCGCCGCCGAATCCCATGTGGACCGCTCGATCGACGGCCCGGCCGAGTTCATCCAGACCAACATGGTCGGCACCTACACGCTGCTCGAGGCCGCGCGCCGGTACTGGAATGGCCTCGCCGATGATGCGAAGGCCGCGTTCCGCTTCCACCACATCTCCACCGACGAGGTGTATGGCGACCTGGAAGGCACGGACGATCTGTTCACCGAAACCACACCTTACGCGCCGAGTTCGCCCTACTCCGCCTCCAAGGCCAGCTCCGATCATCTGGTGCGGGCGTGGCAGCGGACCTACGGCCTGCCGACGCTGGTGACCAACTGTTCGAACAACTACGGGCCCTACCATTTCCCGGAAAAGCTCATCCCGCACATGATCCTCAACGCCCTGGCGGGCAAGCCGCTGCCGGTGTATGGCGATGGATCGCAGATTCGGGATTGGCTCTATGTGGAGGACCACGCCCGGGCGCTGGTCGAGGTGGTGACGCGGGGGAAGGTTGGGGAGACCTACAACATCGGCGGGCACAACGAGAAGCGGAATCTCGAGGTGGTGGAGACGATTTGCGATCTGCTCGATGAGATGGTGCCGTGGGTAGATCGGGGACAAACCAGCTCATACAGGGAGCTGATCACCTTCGTGAAGGATCGGCCGGGGCACGATCGCCGGTACGCGATCGATGCTTCGAAGATCGAACGCGAGCTGGGATGGAAGCCGCAGGAAACCTTCCAAAGCGGCATTCGCAAGACCGTGCGGTGGTATCTGGACAATCGTCAGTGGTGGGAGCGCGTGCTCGACGGCAGCTACCAGTTGGCCCGTTTGGGAGAGAAGGCATGAAAGGCATCATCCTCGCCGGGGGTTCCGGCACCCGGCTGCATCCGATCACGCGCGGCGTCTCCAAGCAGCTGCTGCCGATCTACGACAAGCCGATGATCTACTACCCGCTGTCGGTGCTGATGCTGGCGGGCATCCGCGAGGTTCTGGTGATCTCGACCCCGGACGATCTGCCGAACTTCCGCAAGCTGCTGGGCGACGGCTCGGAATTCGGGATCGCGCTGAGCTACGCCGAACAGCCGTCGCCGGATGGTCTGGCGCAGGCCTTCCTGATCGGCGAGGACTTCATCGGCGACAGCAGCGTGTGCCTGATCCTGGGCGACAACATCTTCTACGGCTACGGCTTCAGCGCGATGTTGCGCGAGGCCGCGTCTCGGGAGCGCGGGGCAACGGTGTTCGGCTACCACGTCTCCGACCCCGAGCGCTTCGGCGTGGTGGCGTTCGACGCGGCCGGCAAGGCAGTCTCGATCGAGGAGAAGCCGAAGGCGCCCAAGTCGAGCTATGCGGTGACCGGGCTGTACTTCTACGACAACTCGGTGGTGGAGATCGCCAAGCAGGTGAAGCCCTCGCCGCGCGGCGAGTTGGAGATCACCGACGTCAACAACGCCTACCTGCAGCGCGGCGACCTGCATGTGAGCCTGCTCGGGCGCGGCTTCGCCTGGCTGGACACCGGCACCCACGATTCGCTGATGGAAGCGAGCCACTTCGTGCAGACCATCGAGGCGCGCCAGGGGCTGAAGGTTGCCTGCCTGGAAGAGATCGCCTACCACCAGGGCTGGCTAAGCCGCGAGCAGTTGTCGCAACAGGCAGATGCCCTGAGCAAGACGGGCTATGGGCAGTATCTGCAGCGTCTGGTGACGCAGGAGGCGGTGAAATGAAGGTCGTCGAGACGGCCCTGCCCGGCGTGTTGATCATCGAGCCGAAGGTGTTCGGCGATCATCGCGGCTTCTTCATGGAAACCTTCCAGGTCGATCGTTACCGCGAGATCGGCATCGAACTGCCCTTCGTGCAGGATAACCACTCGCGCTCGCAGCGCGGCGTGCTGCGCGGGCTGCATTTCCAGAAGACCTGCCCGCAAGGCAAGTTGGTGAGCGTGAGCCGAGGGGCGGTGTATGACGTGGCGGTGGACATCGACCCGGCTTCAGCCAACTACGGCAAGTTCGTCGGGGTGGAACTGAACGACGAGAATCACCGGCAACTGTGGATTCCGCCGGGCTACGCGCATGGGTTCTGCGTGGTGAGCGATGTGGCGGACTTCCAGTACAAGTGCACCGACTTCTACTTTCCTGAGGACGAGGGCGGGCTGATCTGGAACGATCCCGACGTGGGGATTCCCTGGCCGATCGAGGCGCCACAGTTGTCGGGCAAGGATTCGAAGAATCCGCGCCTGAGGGAGTTGCAGGCCGGCTGAACAACCTATGTCGAGGAGGATTCGGCGGCCACCGAGAAGCGTAATGACGTTGCCCTTACGCCTTTCTAGATGCGTGAGCCGTATTTACGCGTGATCGCTGCGGCCGACGCCACTGGCATTCGGGGCGTGATCGTTCATTCATGCACTGTCGGAGAGCACTCGGCTATTTTACGAGCATGCTGCTTCGATCCGTCTCCTCTCGACCCCATGCCTTTGATGGCCACCCTTGCGGATCTGCGCGCGGGCCTACAGGGCTCCCGCGACGGGCAGCGACCCGTCGCCCGGCCGCGACCTGGGGCTTGGGTTCGATCTGGAAGTAGGCGAGCTTGCGAGTAAACTAAAGGCCACGAAGGTCGTGGTTGTGATCTGAGCATTCTTTTGAAAGGGAAACACATGCCGACGTATGTCGAATTGATGGCGCAGATCGAGGCGCTGCAGAAAGAGGCGGAGCAGGTCCGTCAGAACGAGATCGACGGCGTGATCGCCGAGATCAAGCAGAAGATCAGCGACTACGATCTCACCGCGGCCGACCTCGGTTTTGGACCTGCCGCACCCGCGCGGGAAGAAAGGCCGGCGCAGCCGTCAAAACGCGGCACGGTGAAGCCGAAGTACCAGGACCCGATCTCGGGCAAGACCTGGAGCGGCCGCGGCGTGATGCCGAAGTGGATGAAGGCCGCGGTCGAGGCCGGGCGCAGCCGCGACGAGTTCCTGATCCCGCAAGACTGACCCGCTCTTTCACTCCCGCTTCGCTCGAAGCGCCGCTACACCTGTTCAAATGCCCCACTCCCTGCGCTATTCACCCACCTTCGCCGAACGGTATCCGGTGGCGTTCGCCGTCGCCCTGATCGACGCCGGCATTGCCCTGTTCGCAGCGCACCTGGCGTACTTCATCCGCTTCGACAGCTTCGATATCAGCCCCCGATATCTGGTGGGTGCGATTGTGTGGGCGTGTCTGGTGGTGGGCTCGCTGTTCGTCATGGGGGCGTACGGCTCATGGCGCGGGCAACCCTTCCTGCGCCACGTGTCGGGCGTGGTCGGTGGCTGGCTGCTCGCGGCGGCGCTGCTGACGATGCTGGGCTTTCTGCTGAAGACTTCCGAAAGCTATTCGCGCCTGTGGTTCATGTACACGATGGCGATCAGCGCCGGACTGGGCAGTGGCTTGCGCCTGCTGGGCTTCCTGGCGCTGCGTCGCGCGCGCCGCGCGGGACGAAACCTGAAACAGGTGGTGGTGGTGGGCCCTGCCAGCCGAAAGGGCTTGCGGCTACCACCCGAGCTCGCGCTGCGCGAGCATGGTTATGCGATTGCGGAGGTGCTGGACTGCAGCGACTCGCCGGACTGGGTGACCAAGCTGCCAGACCAGGTGGACGCAACAGGCGCCCACGAGGTGTGGCTGATGCTGCCGCTGAGCGAAGGGGCACTGATCCAGTCCGCCGTATATGGGCTGCGCCACCATGTGGTGTCGATCCGCTTCATGCCGCAGCTTGACGATCTGCCGCTGCTCAATCACCGGGTGAGTCACGTCGCGGGCGCCTATTCGATCGACCTCAGCGTCAGCCCGATGGACGGGGCCGCGAGAGTCGTCAAGCGGGCGGAGGACCTGATCGTCGGAACCCTGATCGCGCTGTTGATCCTTCCGGTCTGCGCGCTCATCGCGATCGCGATCAAGGCGACCTCGCCCGGACCGGTGCTGTTCAAGCAGCATCGTACCGGCATCAGCGGCAAACGCTTCAAGGTGTACAAGTTCCGCTCCATGGTCGTCCATCAGGAATCGGACGGGCATGTCACCCAGGCGCGCAAGGGCGACGCCCGGATCACGCCGATCGGCGCCTTCCTGCGCCGTACCAGCCTCGACGAGTTGCCACAGTTCTTCAATGTGCTGCAGGGGCGCATGTCGATCGTCGGTCCGCGCCCGCACGCCCTGGCGCACAACGAGTATTACAAGGATCTCGTCGAGTCCTACATGCAGCGCCACAAGGTGAAGCCGGGAATCACCGGCTGGGCGCAGGTAAATGGCCTGCGGGGCGAGACAGACACGCTCGAGAAGATGAAGGCCCGCGTCGAGCACGACCTCTGGTACATCGACAACTGGTCGCTGTGGCTCGACCTGAAGATCATCTTCCTGACGGTGTTCAAGGGGTTCGTGAATCCGAATGCATATTGAGGGGTGAAGGCCTGGGCGATCGCGTGACTCAGATGGATGACCGTCAACCCCTAGCCGGTGTTGGACGAGGACGTTAGGATCGACGAGACTCGAATCGAGGTCGACGTCATGGACGCCGCATGAATTCCGGGACGCAGGCATGGTACCCACGGCTGGCGAATGCGACCGCCCAATAGTGCAGCCAGTGGCAATCGCGCTGAGGGCAGCGCTCCTACAGCCGGTGCCACCGCAGACGAAGCCCCCGTAGGAGCCCTGCCCCCAGGGCGATAACAGCGGTTGTCGCGGCGATGGGCGCCTCAATCGCGCTGGGGGCAGCGCTCCTACGACACCCCTGGGGCGGCATGCTGCGGAGCGATGGGATATACTTCCGTAGTATCCCATGATTCGAGGAGCAGCCCATGGCGACCACCACCGTTTTCACGAACAACCGCAGCCAGGCGGTGCGCTTGCCCGCCGAGCTTCGCCTTCCCGAAGGGGTCAAGCGGGTCGACGTCCGCGCGCGCGGCCTCGAACGCATCATTGCGCCGATCGGGCATCTGTGGGACAGCTTCTTCATCGACGGCCCGCAGGTCGACGACGATTTCATGACCTCCCGCGCCAGCCAGGAGCAGCCGGAGCGCGAGGCGTTCTGATGCTGCGCTATCTGCTGGATACCAACATCGTCATCTACGTGATCAAGCGCCGACCCTTGTCCGCGCTCGGCTTGTTCAACGAAAACGCGGGGCACATGGCGATCTCGTCGATCACCTTGGCCGAACTGCTGCATGGCGCGGAAAAGAGCAACGCGCCCGCGAAGTCGCTCGCCGCAGTGGAGGATTTCTGTAGCCGCCTGGAAGTCCTGCCCTATGGCCCAAAGGCGGCGATGCACTACGGCAGCATCCGGGCGAACCTGGAACGCCGCGGGCTCACGATCGGGGTGAACGACGTGCACATCGCCGCGCACGCTCGCAGCGAAGGGTTGACGCTGGTGTCGAACAACATTCGCGAGTTCGAGCGGGTAGAGGCGCTGCAGCTAGCGAATTGGGCGATCTGACCACCGCCGTGCCCCAAGCCCCCGTAGGAGCCCTGCCCTCAGGGCGATAACGGCCGTTGTCGCGGGGTTGGACGCCGTGATCGCGCTGAGGGCAGCGCTCCTACAGCCGGCGCCACCCCCGACGCAGCCCCCGTAGGAGCCCTGCCCCCAGGGCGACAGCGGCGGATGTCGCGGGTATGCCCGCCGTCATCGCGCAGTGCGCTGCGCTCCCGTAGGAGCACTGCCCCCAGGGCGATAGCAGCGGTTGTCGATGGCGCGGCCGCAGTCATCGCGCAGAGGGCTGCGCCCCTCAATGCGCCTCCTCCCAGTTCTCCCCCGCCCCCACTTCCACCAGCAGCGGCACCTTCAGCTCGGCGACGCCGCCCATCAGCTTCGGCAGTTCCGCGCGCACGGTCTCCAGCTCGGCTTGCGGCACCTCGAGCACGAGTTCGTCGTGCACCTGCAGGATCAGCTTCGACTTCAGCCCCGCGTCCTTCAGCCAGGCGCTCACCGCGATCATCGCCTTCTTGATCAGGTCGGCGGCGGTGCCCTGCATCGGGGCGTTGATCGCGGCGCGTTCGGCGCCCTGGCGGCGGCCGGCCTGCTGGGCGCGGATGTCGGGCAGGTGCAGGCGGCGGCCGAACACGGTCTCCACAAACCCCTGCTCGCGCGCCTCGGCGCGGGTGCGCTCCATGTAGTCGGCGACGCCGGGGTAGCGGGCGAAGTAGCGGTCGATCCAGCTCTGCGCGGCGGCGCGCTCGATGCCGAGGTTCTTCGCCAGGCCGTGCGCGCTCATGCCGTAGATGAGGCCGAAGTTGATCACCTTGGCGTAGCGGCGCTGCTCGCTGCTGACCTCGGCCGGCGGCACGCCGAAGACCTCGCCGGCGGTGGCGCGGTGGACGTCCTCGCCGTGGGCGAAGGCCTCGAGCAGGCGGGCGTCGCCCGACAGGTGGGCCATGATGCGCAGCTCGATCTGGGAGTAGTCGGCGGAGACGATGAGGTGATCGCGCGGCGCGATGAAGGCGGCACGGATGCGGCGGCCTTCCTGGGTGCGTACCGGGATGTTCTGCAGGTTGGGATCGGAGCTGGCGAGGCGGCCGGTGACCGCGGTGGCCTGCGAGAAGCTGGTGTGCACCCGGCCGGTGCGCGGATTGACCATCCGCGGCAGCTTGTCGCTGTAGGTGCTCTTCAGCTTGGCCAGCCCGCGATGCTCGAGCAGCAGCTTCGGCAGCGGATAGTCCTCGGCGAGCTGGGTGAGCACGTCCTCGTCGGTGGAGGGCTGGCCGGTGGCGGTTTTCTTGACCACCGGCAGGCCGAGCTTGCCGAACAGGATCTCGCCGAGCTGCTTGGGCGAGCCGAGGTTGAAGGGCTGGCCGGCGAGCTCGTGGGCCTCGCGCTCGAGCGCGTGCAGGCGGCGGCCGAGCTCCTCGGAGTGCTGGGCGAGCAGGAAGGCATCGATCAGCACGCCGTTGCGCTCCATCTCGAGCAGCACCGCCATCGCCGGCAGCTCGATCTCGCGGTAGAGCGCGGCCAGGCGCGGCTCGGCCTCGAGCTGCGGCCACAGCGTCTGGTGCAGGCGCAGGGTGATGTCGGCGTCCTCGGCGGCGTATTCGGTGGCGCGCTCCACCGCGACCTCGTCGAAGCCGATCTGCTTGGCGCCCTTGCCGCACACCTCGGTGTAGGGGATGGTCTTGAGGCCGAGATGGCGGCGGGCGAGCGAATCCATGTCGTGGGTGCGGTCGCTCTCGAGCACGTAGGACTGAAGCAGGGTGTCGTGGGCGATGCCGCGCAGGGCGAGGCCGTGGTTGGCGAGCACGTGGGCGTCGTACTTGAGGTTCTGACCGACCTTGGCGTGCGCGTCGGACTCCAGCCAGGGCTTGAGCTTCGCCAGCACCTCGTCGAGCGGCAGCTGCTCGGGCACAGGTGGCAAATGGGCGGCGCCGCGGTGGGCGAGCGGCAGGTAGGCGGCCTCGCCCGCCACGGTGGCGAAGCTCATCCCCACCAGGCGCGCGGCCATCGGGTCAAGGCTGGTGGTCTCGGTGTCGAAGGCGGTGAGGTCGGCGGCGGAGATCTGCGCCAGCCAGGCATCGAAGGTGGGCCAGTCGAGGAGCGTGAGGTAGCCGCCGCGATGCGCACCGGGCTCGCCCGGCGGATCCTCCTCGGCCTGGCCGGCGGGCGCGGCGGCGAAGCGACGACTCTCGGTCGCCGCCTTCGAGGCCCAGACGCTCGCCGCCTCCCCGCCGTCGAGATCCTTCAGCCACGAACGGAACTCGAAGCGCTCGTACAGGGCGCGCAGCGCGGCCTTGTCGTCCTCGCGCGCGGGCAGGTCCTCGAGCTGCACCGGCAGCTCGAGGTCGGTCACCACGGTGACCAGCTTGCGCCCGAGCGGCAGGAAGTCGAGGTGCTTGCGCAGGTTCTCGCCGACCTTGCCGCCCACCTTGTCCGCGTTGGCGATCAGCGCGTCGAGGTCGCCGAACTGGGCGAGCCACTTCACCGCGGTCTTGGGGCCGCACTTCTCCACCCCGGGCACGTTGTCGACCGTGTCGCCCACCAGCGCGAGGTAATCGACGATGCGCTCGGGCGGCACGCCGAACTTGGCCTCGACGCCGGCGACGTCGAGCACCTCCTCGTTCATCGTATTCACCCACTTCACCCCGGGGCGAACGAGCTGGGTGAGGTCCTTGTCGCCGGTGGAGATCACCACCTCCCAGCCGCGCTCGAGCGCCTGGCGCGTGAGGGTGCCGATGACGTCGTCCGCCTCCACCCCCTCGATCGACAGCAGCGGCCAGCCCTCGGCCTGCACCGCCTCGTGCAGCGGCTCGATCTGGGCGCGCAGGTCGTCGGGCATCGGCGGCCGGTGCGACTTGTACTCCGGGTACCAGTCGTCGCGGAAGGTCTTGCCCTTGGCATCGAAGATGCAGGCGCGGAATTCTGCCTTGTAGTCGCTTTCGAGCCGACGTAGCATCGAAAGCACCCCCCTGATCGCCCCGGTCGGCTCGCCTTTCGCGTTGCGCAGGTCGGGCAGCGCGTGGAAGGCGCGATACAGATAGCTGGAACCATCGACGAGAAGCAGGGTGGGCATGCTGAACGATCCTTGCGCGGAAACCTGGGGAACGGCGCCCGACTCCAAGAACGGTGGGCGACACCCATAAAAAGAGAACGACATGACCGCGAAAGCGAAACTCCCCCGCGCCGTGCCGGGCACCGCGGCGCCGCGCCCGAACGGGCGGGAAGCCTGGCGAATCTTCGGAATTATGGCAGAGTTCGTCGAGGCCACCGAACGGCTCAGCCAGATCCGCCCGGCGGTGTCGATCTTCGGCAGTGCGCGCATCGCGCCCGACCACATGTACTACATCCTCACCGAGCAGATCGCGCGCAAGCTGTCGGACGCCGGCTTCGCGGTGGTCTCGGGCGGCGGCCCCGGCATCATGGAGGCGGCCAACAAGGGCGCCTTCTTCGGCAAGAGCCCCTCGGTGGGGCTCAACATCCAGCTGCCGATGGAACAGGGCGCCAACCCCTACCAGGACATCTCGCAGACCTTCCAGCACTTCTTCGCGCGCAAGTTCATGTTCGTGAAGTTCGCCTCGGCCTACGTGGTGATGCCGGGCGGCTTCGGCACGCTCGACGAGCTGCTCGAGGCGATGACCCTGGTGCAGACCAAGAAGAGCCGCCGGATCCCGATCATCCTGGTGCATTCGCCGTTCTGGAAGGGCCTGGTCGACTGGATGCGCGACCGCCTCGCCGGCGAGGGCATGATCAACCCCGAGGACGTCGATCTGGTGCAGGTGATCGACTCGCCCGACGAGGTCGTCGAGGCGATCTTCCGCCACTACGAGAAGCGCGGCTTCGAGCCGCTGCCGGCGGAGCACGAGCTGATGCTGAACCTGTAGGAGCCCTGCCCCCAGGGCGATAACAACCGTCGTCACCCGCTCCACCGCCGCTATCGCGCACAGGGGTGCGCTCCTACGGTGCCTGCGACGGGCGCGGGGCCTGCCGGGGGGCGGGGCTCTGCTAGAATCCGATCATATCGAGGAGATTCCCATGCGCCGCACCCTGATCGCCCTGCTGCTGGCCGCCGCCGTGCCGGTGTTCGCCCAGCAGCCGCCCGGCCTCGAGCCGGTGCCCGAGCCGCCGCCGATGCCGGCGGAAGGCACCGACATCGACGAGCCCGAGGTCACCATCGTCAAGCGCGGCGAGGACACCGTCACCGAGTACCGCGTGCGCGGCAAGCTCTACATGGTGAAGGTCACCCCGCCGCACGGCGTGCCGTATTACCTGATCGACAAGGTGGGCAACGGCGAGATGGTGCGCGATGACACCGCGCCCACCCTGGCGGTGCCGATGTGGGTGCTGACGTCCTGGTGAGCCGACCCGCGCCGCTGCGCAGCTTCGCTCCGGTCTGGCGCCCCGACGCGCGCGTGCTGATCCTCGGCAGCATGCCGGGCGCGGCCTCGCTCGACGCCGCCGAGTATTACGCCCATCCGCGCAACGCCTTCTGGCCGATCATGGGCGCGCTGTTCGGCGCCGGCCCCGAGCTGCCCTACGCCGCCCGCCTGGCGCGCCTGCTCGACGCCGGCGTCGCGCTGTGGGACGTCATCGGCCGCTGCGAGCGCCCCGGCAGCCTCGACAGCCGCATCGTCGCCGACAGCGTCGAGCCCAACGCGCTCGCCCGCCTGCTCGCCGAGAGCCCGCGCATCGGCCACGTCTTCTTCAACGGCAGCGCGGCCGAACAGGCCTTCCGCCGCCACGTCCGCCTGCCGGCGGATTTTCGTGCGATTCGGTTCGCGCGCCTGCCCTCGACCAGTCCCGCCCACGCCGCGCGCGACCTCGCCGCCAAGCTCGACGCCTGGCAGGCGGTGCGCGCGACGCTCGGCCGGCCGCTCGCCCGCGCCGCCTGAGCGGCGTGCCGCGGCCCTCCCCGGAGTCATCATGTCCGTCTTCACCCCCGTTCCCCAACCGGTGCTCGCCGACTGGCTCAGGCGCTACGCGATCGGCCGCCTGGTGGAACTGAAGGGCATCTCTGCCGGCGTGCAGAACAGCAACTTCTTCGTCACCACCACGCTGGGCCGCTACGTGCTGACCCTGTTCGAGGACATGCCGCGCGCCGAGCTGCCCTACTACCTGCACCTGATGGCCCACCTCGCGCGCCACGGCCTGCCGGTGCCGGCGCCGATCGCCGACCGCGACAACGAATACCTCGGCACCCTGCAGGCGCGCCCGGCGGCGCTGGTGCGCCGGCTCGCCGGTGCCTCCGAGATGAACCCCGGCGCCGCGCACTGCACCCACGTCGGCGCGATGCTCGCCGGCCTGCACCTGGCCGGCCAGTCCTACGGCCGCCGCCAGGACAACCCGCGCGGCCCCGCCTGGCGCGCCGCCACCGGCGCCGCGGTGCGCGGCTTCCTGCCCGCGGACGAGCGCGCGATGCTCGACGACGAGCTCGCCTTCCAGGCCGCGGTCGCGCTCGAGGCCCTGCCCGCCGGCCCGATCCACGCCGACCTCTTCCGCGACAACGTGCTGTGGGACGAGGGCCGCATCGGCGGCGTCATCGACTTCTACTTCGCCGGCCACGACGCCTGGCTGTTCGACGTCGCGGTCACGGTCAACGACTGGTGCTCGCACGACGACGGCCGCCTCGACCCCGCGCGGGTGGCCGCCCTGCTCGCCGCCTACCACGCCGAGCGCCCCTTCACCGAGGCCGAACGCGCCGCCTGGCCGGCGATGCTGCGCGCCGCCGCGCTGCGCTTCTGGCTCTCGCGCGCGGCCGACTTCCACCTGCCGCGCGCCGGCGAGATGGTGCTGGTGAAGAACCCCGACGAATACCGCGACATCCTGCGCCTGCGCCGCGGCGCGGTGCCGCCCCTGCCCGGCGCGCCCGCCTGAGCCGGCGCGCTCCCCCCCGAATCCGCCGAACGACACGCAATGCAAGCAAACCGACTCCCGATGCAGCGCGGCTGGGCCTGGCTCAAGGAAGGCGCCCTGCTGTGGCGGCGCAACCCGGCGCTGCTCACCTTCCTCGCCTTCGGCTACCTGCTGATCCTGCTGGTGATCAGCCTCTTCCCGCTGATCGGCCAGCCGATCGCCTCGCTGCTGATGCCGGTGATCTCGCTCGGCGTGCTCAACGGCTGCCGCGCGGTCGACACCGGCCGCAAGGTCGGCCCCGAGGTGCTGCTGTCGGGCTTCAAGTCCAACGTGCCGGCGCTGGTGACGATCGGCGGCATCTACCTGGTCGCCACCCTGCTGGTGCTGCTGCTCACCTCGCTCGCCGATGGCGGCGCCCTGCTCGCCATGATGAGCGGCCCGGTGAGCGAGGAGGCGGCCGCCGACCCGGCGCTCACCGTCGGCCTGCTCACCGCGCTCGCGCTGTCCACCCCGGTGCTGATGGCCTACTGGTTCGCGCCCGTGCTGGCCGGCTGGTGGGGCCTGTCGGCGCCCAAGGCGCTGTTCTTCAGCTACTACGCCTGCCTGCGCAACTGGCGGCCCTTCCTCGCCTACGCGGTGGGCCTGATGCTGTTCGGCGCCTTCCTGCCGGCGCTGGTGATCGGCGTCGCCGGCCTGGTGTCGCCGATGCTCGCCACCCTGCTCTCATTGCCGCTGCCGCTGATCCTGATCCCGATCCTCTTCGCCAGCTTCTACGTCAATGCGCGCGAGATCTTCGGCCTGCCGGAAGGCGTCGCGGATGCGAAATGAGCCGGCGGCCGGACCGCTCGGCATCCTCGGCGGCACCTTCGACCCGATCCACTTCGCCCACCTGCGCCTGGCCGAGGAGGCGCGCGAGGCGCTCGGGCTGGACTGCGTGCGGCTGATCCCCGCTGGCCAGCCGCCGCATCGCGGCGTGCCGCGCTCCACCGCCGAGGACCGCCTGGCGATGGCGCGGCTGGCGATCGCCGGCAACCCCGGCCTCGAACTCGACGACGGCGAGGTGCGCGCGGCGCAGAAGAGCTACACCGTGCTCACCCTCGAGCGCCTGCGCGCGCAGTTCGGCGCCGCGCGCCCGCTGGTGCTGATCCTCGGCGCCGACGCCTTCGAGGGCCTGCCCACCTGGCACCGCTGGCAGGCGCTGTTCGGCCTCGCCCACATCGCCATCGCCAACCGCCCCGGCTACGCGCCGCACGGCCGGCGCTGGCCGCAGGTGCTGTCGCCCGAGCTCGACGCGGCCTGCCGCGACCGCCACACCAGCGACCCCGCCGCGCTGCGCGAGGCGCCCGCCGGCCGCGTCATCCCCTTCGACATGACCCCGCTGGCGATCTCCGCCTCGCTCATCCGCGATCTCATCGCCCACCGCGCCAGCCCGCGCTATCTGTTGCCCGACGCGGTGCTCGACTATATTGGGCAGCACCACCTCTACGGTTGAACACATGGACACCAACACCCTGCAGCAGATCGTCGTTTCCGCGCTCGAAGACATCAAGGCGCGCGACATCGAAGTCATCGACACCGCCCGCCTCACCCCGCTGTTCGACCGCGTCGTGGTCGCCAGCGCCGACTCCGGCCGCCAGACCCGCGCGCTGGCGCGCAACGTGCACGACAAGGTGCGCGAGGCCGGCGGCGACGTGATCGGCATCGAGGGCGAGGAAAGCGGCGAATGGGTGCTGGTCGACCTCGGCGGCATCGTGGTGCACATCATGCAGCCCGCGGTGCGCGAGTATTACCGGCTCGAGGACCTGTGGCGCAACCCGCCCGCCACCCGCCGCCCGGCATCCGGCCAAGACCGCTCCGCCGGCTGACGCGATGCGCCTGCTGGTCGTCGCCGTCGGCCACCGCATGCCGGCCTGGACCCAGGCCGGCTTCGACGAGTTCGCCCGCCGCATGCCGCGCGAGCTGCCGCTGCAGCTGGTGGAGGTGAAGGCCGAGCCGCGCACCGCGGGCAAGACGGTGGAGGCGATGATGGCGGCCGAGGCCGCGCGCATCGAGGCCGCCCTGCCGCCGCGCTGCCGGCGGGTGATCCTCGACGAGCGCGGCGCCGACCTCACGACGAAGGCGCTCGCCGCCCGCCTCGAGGCCTGGCAGGCCGAGGGCGACGACGTCGCCCTCATCGTCGGCGGCCCCGACGGCCTCGCCCCGGCGCTGAAGGCGAGCGCCGCCGAGTCGCTGCGCCTGTCCAGCCTCACCCTGCCGCACGCGATGGTGCGCCCGCTGCTCGCCGAGGCGCTCTACCGCGCGTGGACCGTGACCAAGAACCACCCCTACCACCGAGAGTAAGTTTCCCATGCCGCCCGCCGCCCCCCGCATCTACCTCGCCTCGAAAAGCCCGCGCCGACGCGACCTGCTGCGCCAGATCGGCGTCAGCTTCGACGTCATCGCCTTTCGCAGCGGCGGCGCGCGCGGCGAGGACCCCGATGTGGACGAGACCCCGCTCGAGGACGAGCCGGTCGAGCGCTACGTCGAGCGCCTCGCGCTCGCCAAGGCCGAGGCCGGCGTGCGCCGCATCCAGTGGCGCCGCCTCGCGCAGCGCCTGGTGCTGGCGGCCGACACCACGCTCGAGCTCGACGGCGAGATCATCGGCAAGCCGGTCGACACGGCCGACGCGCGCCGCATCCTGGCGCGGCTTTCCGGGCGCAGCCACCGCGTGCTGACCGCGATCGCGGTGGCCGACGGCGAGCGCGTGCGCAGCGCGCTGTCGGTGAGCGAAGTGCGCTTTCGCACCCTCACCGAGGACGAGATCCGGCGCTACATCGCCACCGGCGAGCCGATGGACAAGGCTGGCGCCTACGGCATCCAGGGCCGCGCGGCGATGTTCATCGAGGACATCCGCGGCAGCTACACCGGCATCATGGGCCTGCCGCTGTACGAGACCAGCGAACTGCTCGCCGCCTTCGGCTATCCTCTGTGGTCGCAGAGCGCGACGCCCTGAGGGGGCGCGCGCCTTTCCCCCGATGAGCCATGCGCAATGGCGGCGTTCCGCTCCGTCATTGCGCATTTCCCATTAGGCCAGGCCAATGACTGTCGAATTCCTCATCAACTTCACCCCGCAGGAAACCCGCGTCGCCCTCATCGAGCAGGGCGTGGTGCAGGAGCTGCACGTCGAGCGCACCGCCAGCCGCGGCATCGTCGGCAACGTCTACCTCGGCAAGGTGGTGCGCGTGCTGCCCGGCATGCAGTCGGCCTTCATCGACATCGGGCTGGCGCGTACCGCCTTCCTCCATGTCGCCGACATCTGGAGCGACCGCCAGAACGGCGAGGGCGCGCGCCCGATCGAGCGCATCCTGTCCGAAGGCCAGAGCCTGGTGGTGCAGGTGCTCAAGGACCCGATCGGCACCAAGGGCGCGCGCCTGTCCACCCAGATCAGCATCGCCGGCCGTCTGCTCGTGTACCTCCCCCAGGAAAAGCACATCGGTATCTCGCAGCGGATCGAGGGCGAGGCCGGCCGCGAGGCCTTGCGCGAGCGCCTCACCCGCCTGGTGCCCGACGACGAGCCGGGCGGCTTCATCGTGCGCACGATGGCCGAGTCCTCCCCCGACGAGGAGCTCGCCGCCGACATCGCCTACCTGCGCAAGCTGTGGAGCGAGATCCGCAGCGCCACCACCGGCGCCCTGCCGCCCAAGCTGCTGCACGAGGACCTCACCCTGAGCCAGCGCGTGCTTCGCGACCTCGTCACCGACGAGACCGCGCGCATCCGCGTCGATTCGCGCGAGAACTTCCAGAAGCTCTCCGCCTTCGCCGCCGAATACACCCCCCAGGTGGCGCCGCTGCTCGAGCACTACGTCGGCGAGCGGCCGCTGTTCGAGCTCTACAACGTCGAGGAGGAGATCCAGCGCGCGCTCGCCCGCCGCGTCGATCTGAAATCCGGCGGCTACCTGATCATGGACCAGACCGAGGCGATGACCACGGTCGACGTCAACACCGGCGGCTTCGTCGGCGCGCGCAACTTCGACGACACCATCTTCAAGACCAACCTCGAGGCCACCCAGGCGATCGCCCGCCAGCTGCGCCTGCGCAACCTCGGCGGCATTGTCATCATCGACTTCATCGACATGGAGAACGCCGAGCACCGCGAGATGGTGCTCGACGAGTTCCGCAAGGCGCTCTCGCGCGACCACACCAAGATGACGATCAACGGCTTCACCGCACTCGGCCTGGTGGAGATGACGCGCAAGCGCACCCGCGACTCGCTCGCCCACCTGCTGTGCGAGCCCTGCCCCACCTGCGGCGGCCGCGGCGAGGTGAAGACCGCGCGCACCGTCGCCTACGAGATCCTGCGCGAGCTGCTGCGCGAGGCGCGCCAGTTCAACGCCAAGGAATTCCGCGTGCTCGCCGCGCCCCAGGTGATCGACCTCTTCCTCGACGAGGAAAGCCAGGCGCTCGCGATGCTGTCCGACTTCATCGACAAGAAGGTCTCGCTGCATGCCGAGGCGAGCTATACGCAGGAGCAGTTCGACATCGTGCTGCTGTAGCGCGCCAAGGCCTCAGCCGCCCGCCGCCCCCAGCGCCTCGAACACCACCCGGCGCTCGATCGCATCGAGCGCCGCCTCCAGCGCCGCCGGCCCGAGCGCCGGCCGCGCCGGGTCGTACAGGTACTGCACCATCGCCCGCGCGCTCACATGACCGTAGTTCGCCGCCCGCGCGATCCAGTCCACCCCGCCCTTCTCGTCCGCCGCCACCCCCCGCCCCGCGATCAGGCAGCGCCCCAGCCAGTGCATCGCATCCAGATGCGCCTGATTCGCCGCCAGCGCGAGCCAGGCCGCGCCTTCCGCGTCCAGCCCCGCGGCGAGGAAGGTCAGCCCCAGGTCGCACTGCGCCTCCGCCAGCCCGGCATCGGCCGCGATCGCCAGCTCGCGCAGCGCGGGCGTCAGCGCCAGGCGCGCCAGCGGCGCCACATCCTCCACCGCCACCCGGGTGCGCTCGCCCGGCTCCACCGTGGGGTCGGTGCGCAGCACCCCTTCCGCGATGCGCCGCCACAGCGTGCGCTTGCTCAGGCCGGTGATCGAGATCGCGGTGTTGAGGCTGATGTAGTCCATCGGGAGGGGCGTGGGAGACGGGAGAGGGGTGGAGTGTAACGCTGCGGGCGGGGCGGGATGGCGAACGGCGCGGCATGCGAGCACGCTGCCTTGTGCGGTGGCACGGCATTCGCTGTGCCAGCAGCGGCGATGACGGGGCCGAGGCTGTGCCAGTTCGCGGACCCCGCTCGCTTGCCGATGGCATTGGCACGGCCCGCCCGCAGGCCGCGTGAAATCGGTCACGCATTTCCGCATGGCATGGCCCTTGCGTACAGGAATGCCGAAGGCGCCGGATGGGAGGCCTAGGCCGACGGCGCCGGAAACGCTGAAATCGAAACTCGAAAGAGGAAACGGAAATGAAGAAGGTTCAACAGGGTTTCACCCTTATCGAACTGATGATCGTCGTGGCGATCATCGGCATTCTGGCTGCGGTGGCGCTGCCGGCGTATCAGGATTATACGGTGCGGGCGCGAGTGTCCGAACTGGCGATCATGGCGTCTGGGATGAAGGCCACAGTTGGTGAAAACATCGCTAACAGTTCTGACGATACTACTTGGTGCAATGGCGTGACTGA
>NZ_MBFM01000004.1:641853-647195 GCF_001696715.1 Thauera phenolivorans
GCGGTGTTGAGGCTGATGTAGTCCATCGGGAGGGGCGTGGGAGACGGGAGAGGGGTGGAGTGTAACGCTGCGGGCGGGGCGGGATGGCGAACGGCGCGGCATGCGAGCACGCTGCCTTGTGCGGTGGCACGGCATTCGCTGTGCCAGCAGCGGCGATGACGGGGCCGAGGCTGTGCCAGTTCGCGGACCCCGCTCGCTTGCCGATGGCATTGGCACGGCCCGCCCGCAGGCCGCGTGAAATCGGTCACGCATTTCCGCATGGCATGGCCCTTGCGTACAGGAATGCCGAAGGCGCCGGATGGGAGGCCTAGGCCGACGGCGCCGGAAACGCTGAAATCGAAACTCGAAAGAGGAAACGGAAATGAAGAAGGTTCAACAGGGTTTCACCCTTATCGAACTGATGATCGTCGTGGCGATCATCGGCATTCTGGCTGCGGTGGCGCTGCCGGCGTATCAGGATTATACGGTGCGGGCGCGAGTGTCCGAACTGGCGATCATGGCGTCTGGGATGAAGGCCACAGTTGGTGAAAACATCGCTAACAGTTCTGACGATACTACTTGGTGCAATGGCGTGACTGACATCGAAACAACCGACAAGCTCAAGAATGCGGCGTCGTCTACTTGCACCAAGGGGGTGATCGCGGTTACCGGAACCGCTGATGCCAAGAACGTCGTACTGACTTACAAACCGACTCAAACATCGAACGGGCTGATCTCTTGGGCATGCACTGTGGATAAAGCCGATAATTATAAGTATGTCCCGGCAGAGTGCCGCGCAACTTAACACTCTGAAAGCCGCGTACGGACTCGTTCATCTTGGGACTTTTGTACTAATCTCTGTACTGGACTAACTTAGGAAGAGACCGCCACGGCGGTCTCTTTTATTTACAGGACATTAATGCTCAATGGGCATTTCGGCGCGGCGTATTGCAGGAGAAGCTACTTTCCTCTTCGTTTTCACAGCTGTTTATTTTTCCCCAATAGTTCTGGGGCTAGCCGAAATCGGGGAGATTGACCTCCGCGTTCAAACCCTTCTGGGCGAGGCGCTGAACTTGCCCGAAGTCCGCGCCGAACTCGCCCGCAACGGCGCAGCGCATCTGTTGCTTATCGCCGCTTTCCATTCAGGGCTTGTCTACACATCGGATCGCTTGTCGGCAGCGAATGGCCTTCACTGGGCGGTCAGCCGGATCTGTGTATTTGTTGGGGGCTGGCTGGCGCTGGTGGTCGTCAACCGTTTGGTCTTTCCGTTGTCCGACTATGCCTATGCCCTGTCCTACCTTGCCCATCCGCTGACCGCGGGTGCTTTGATCGCTCTTCTTGTAGCCGCGCTCGGTTATGCATGGATTCGGGGCACAAGCAAAACCCTGAGGAGGGGTCTCGCGGGCGCCGGCGCCGCCACATTGGCCATACTCGTTACCGGCGGCATCGCCCCAAAAAGCGAATCCACGCGCGCGGAAGGCACGCGCAATGTGATTGTCATCGGCATCGACTCACTTTCCGGGCCGGTGTTCGAGTCCAACCGTGCACTGCTACCGAATCTTACCGCCTTGCTGGATCGAAGCATGTACTTCGAGCGCGCCTATACCCCGCTGGGCCGCACCTTTCCCGCCTGGATGTCGGTGCTGAGCGGACTTTCGCCGGCCGAGCATGGCGCAGTTTTCAATCTGCGTGATGTTAAACATGTGGAGCGCGATGCGCTCCTGACCAAAGCATTGCGCCAGCAGGGCTACCGAACGATATTCGCAATCGACGAGCGCAGGTTCGCACATATCGACGAATCCTTCGGCTTCGACCAGGTTGTCGGCCCCAGGGTCGGCGTGCTCGATTTCCTCTTGCAGGATCTGAATGACACGCCCCTGACCAACCTCATCCTGCAAACTAGGCTGGGCCAGCGTGCCCTCCCATTCTCCTATCTGAATACCGCCTCGCATGTGAATTATGATGCAGAGGCCTTCGTCGAACACGTAGCCGAAGCCGCCAGCGACACGGCGCCGCTTTTCATGGCGGTGCATTTCGAATCAGCTCACTTCCCGTTCCAAAGCCGGTATTCCAAGGGCCGCCCAGAGGGCGAGACGAACGTATTCCTTGCTCGCCATCTCGCGGCGCTTACCGCAGTCGACGCCCAGGTTGGTGACCTCGTCAACCGCCTCTCAAGAAAAGGCCATCTTGACGACGCGCTCGTCATCGTAATGTCCGATCATGGCGAAGGTTTCGGGGAGATCGAAGCGCGGACGACCCGTGGGGGCGAAGCCTTCAACATCGTGGGCTATGGTCATGGGGCAAACGTGCTCAGCGAGCACCAAAACCGCGTCATTCTCGGCCTTCTGCAATACCGAAATGGCCAGCCAGCCAATGAACATGTACGTCGCGACGACCTGGTTTCGCTAACCGACCTACGTGACGTCATTGAACATTTCACTGCGAGCGACCAGATAAAACTTGACGCGCGCGACCGATGTTTGCTCTCGGAAACGGGGCTACGCTTCGTCGGCGCCGCCAACTACAAGACCCTCAACCCGGCCGAACTCGCCGCCGAAAGCGCCAAGCATTACGAGATTGCTCCAGACGGGCGAATGCGTCTGCGCGAACGGAGTTTGGCAGAACTAGTTGCAATGAAGGACGTGGCGCTTCGTTGCCCCGACCGCCTGACTTATTTTTCCGCGACGGCGGACCGCTACTATTCGTATTCAACCGCGACCGACACCGAATTCCTAGAGTCGGAGCCGCCCGGTGAAGACATCGCCCGTATTGATGCGTATCGAAAGACACTCGCTGGCGCTGCAATCCATTAATTGAAGATCACGACACTATCTGCCAACCAAGATGAGACGAATTTTCACTGAGCGTGTACACGGGACCGCATCGATACGACTTCAGGCCGCTTCAATCTTGCTTGCTGCGGTGGTCGCCCTTCCGCTTTACGCAACAACAAGCGTCGGAAGCGTCGAGACCAATCTGCTCACAGCGTATCTTCAGTTGGGCTTCATCGGACTTCTGATCCCAGAGATGGCGAGGGAAGCACGGTTCTCATTGACCAGCAGCCCGACGCTCAGACTTGCGACGTTCCTTCTGCTCATCACCATCGTCGGCTGGATGCTGAACTTCATTCCGGTATCAGAGCGATCACGCAGCATCGTCTACGCCGTCCAACCATTCTTTCTCGCTGCCGCCATCGGCTGGTTCCGCGCCGTAGAGGGAAGGGGATTACGCTTTATCTTCTGGGTCAAGTTGCTCTCCGTACTGGGCGCGCTGTTAGTCTTGGCGCACTTCCTGGCGATTCTTCCTGAATCGGCAAGCAAACTCGCGATCAAGAGCGATCCGCCCATCTATCGACATTTAAGGCACCTGAATTACGACTTGGCGATGATTTTCGCTCTGAGCTTTATTTATTGGGTCGCGTATAGCCGGCTGAGCCAATCATTGAACTTGTCGTTGTTTGCACTGCTCGGCTTTGTATCAGTATGGTCTGCAGGCCGAGGGCAATTTCTGTCGATGGGGGTGTTTCTCTTCCTGGTCCTGGCCTTTCGAGTCAGATCGCCGCTCGAGCCTGCCCTGCGCAAGCCCTTGCTGGCGTTCCTTGCCGGTGGCGCTGCTGTCTTCCTTACGGATGCGACATATCTGCTGAATAACACTTGGGAATACTCGAGTGACTTGGGTTCGCTCAACAGAGTGTCGGCAAGCCGGCTCCATATCTGGGCGCAGTCTCTCCAACAGGTTGGCCACTCGTGGATGTTCGGATTCGGTCCAGACGGCTTCCTGCATTGGTGGATCACCGCATCGTCGGCCAATCTCGTCCAGCCGCATAACTTCATCGTTCAATGGCTGATGGAGTTCGGCGTAATTGGTACAGCAGGACTGATGCTTTGCCTTGGTAGCCTGATGTTGCTATGCATTCGGATCCTGCGTCGCCGCCACGAGGATACACCGACCGCCATCATCGCCGCTTTACTAATCTCGACCGTGGCCTTCGCGCTCGTGGATGGCAATTTCTACCATTCGATTCCGTTTACGATGACGCTGCTTCTGAGCGCTTACGTCATTGTAAAAAGCACCAAGATTTCAACTCACGGAATTCAGTCCAAATCAGCATAGATGAGAGTACGTTCACACTTCACTGCCGGAGAGCGCCACCCCCGCGTCGGCGTTCCGTTGCCTTCCGCAGGCACAACATCCAGGCAGCTGGCTGAGGGCGATCGAGCGCTCGGTCGCCGCGGCGTCGGTGGATCAGTTGAGTTCGAGCCGCCTGACCATCTGGACCCACTTGCTGCCTTTCATTGCCGAGCGCCCCTGGTTCGGCTGGGGCGGCGAGGCGTTCCAGCATGCATGGCCCACGAACGGAATCATCCAGGCCCACAACGGCGTCTTTCAGCTCATGCTCGAATGGGGCGCTGTCGGAACGAGCCTGATCCTTGGCCTCCTCGGCTGGATCGCCGTCAAGGGGGCGCTGCTCTACCGGAGCGCCGCGTCAACCCAGCCCGACGATTCCGCCCTGCCGCTCGGCATGGCCCTGGTCACTGCACTATGCGTCATGTCGCTGGTCGACGGCGTGTTCTACCACGGCACGCCGATGGCCTTCCTGATGCTTGGCGTCGGCATGGTGGGAGCCTCCGGGGTTCGACACTTAACCCCGATTTTCGCCCCTTTTCGGAAAGTGCCTTCAGCACCGGCGCGGGTTTCAAGGCCATGATCGCAAAAGTGCTGTGGTGGCACGTTGGTAACAGCGACCTTTAAACTTGACGGGGCCTTGCGCCTTGGTAAAGTGGCGGCATGCATGTCAAGCTCACCACCTCCGGAGGCCGCCGCTACGTCCAACTCGTCGAGTCCTATCGCGACGAGGCTGGACGGGTAAAGAAGCGCACCGTCGCCACGCTCGGCCGCGCCGAACAGGTCGATGGGTCGCTCGACGCGGTCATCAACGGCCTGCTGAAGATCACCGGCCGCGCGCCGATGGGCGCCAAGCCGCCGGCGCCCACGGTGTCGTTTGAGTCCGCGCGGGCACTCGGTAACGTGTGGGCGCTGACCGAGCTGTGGAAGTCGCTGGGCTTCTCGGAGCTGCGGCGGGTATTTCGCCGTACGCGCCGCACCACGGACGTGGAAGCGCTGATCCGGCTGATGGTGCTCAACCGCCTGTGCGACCCCGAGTCCAAGCTTGGCGTGCTGCGCTGGGTGCAAACCGTGGCGCTGCCCGACTTCGGGCCGAAGGCGGTCACCCACCAGCAGTTGCTGCGCAGCCTCGATGCGCTGATGGACCATCAGGACGAGGTCGATGCGGTGGTCGCCGGGCTGCTGCGACCGCTGATCGATCAGGATCTCTCGGTGGTCTTCTACGACCTCACGACGAT
>NZ_MBFM01000005.1:0-26954 GCF_001696715.1 Thauera phenolivorans
TCAAACCCGCGCCGGCGCTGGAGGCACTTTCCGAAAAGGGGCGAAAATCGGGGTGAAGTGTCGAACCTCGGTGTACACGTTTCACATCGCGTCCGAGACGGCGCGCGAGTTCGCGCAGGCCGACGGTTCGTCCGTCCTGCTGCAGGGCCTGGACAATCGCCCAGCGACGCTCCGTGAGGCGACCAAAAAAGGCGCCGGGTGTCTCGAAATTCAGTGTTTCGCCCTGATACGTCGTGGCGGTCGCGGACCTGCTGGCTTTGCGCAATGCGCTGCGCCAATCCGGTCCCAGGGTAATGGTCAGGCGACGTGTATTCATGGCGCCCTCCGTTTCTCCACTTCGGCGATGAAGTCTTCAATGAGTTGGTCAACAGTCGAAAAGGAATAGGGACGCTCTTTACCGTGCAACTGCCCGGCGGGGATAGGTCGCCATCGGCCGCTTTGGATCGTCCGCGCCACCAAACGCCCCCCACGATCCCGCTGCTATGCTCACGCGCTCGGAATGGCCTGCCCCCAAGCCACCGGAATCGGAGCGCCCTGCATGAAAAAATTCATCCGCGACAACCCGACCATCGCCTTCGGGCTCGGCCTGCCGCTGCTGCTCGTCGCGGTATTCCTCGCCATCTCGGGCATTCCCGCGCTGCTGGTCGCACCGCCGCAGTACGAGGTCTTGTACGCGACCAACTACAACTTCCACAACAACGCGCACAACGCGATCCAGATCGCGGTCGTCGGTGATCGCGTGCAGGTCAGCTACGTCGGCAACACGCAGCCCTACCAGACCCCGCGGCTGTGGCGCTTCGACCCGAAGACCGGCGCGGTCAGGGAAATCGCGCTGCCCTTGCCGCCCGGCCTCGCCCCCAACAGCGGGCGCCCGGTCGAGGCGGAGAAGACCCCGAGCGTGCCCCCCATCGACGTCCCCGACCTCGCCGAGCTCGAGGTCGATTCGTCGAGCCTGGCGCCCGACGGCTACACGTTCCGCAGTGGCGCCGACGGCTACGGCGGAAACGTCTTCGGCGGCCTGTTCTTCGGTTCTTCGCGCTACCGGGTCCAGGCCGAGCTCGTCAAGGACGGGCGCAGCATCCGGCTGCCCAACACCCACGGCGACCACTACGGCAACACGGTCCGCTTCGTCGGCTGGGTGCTGCCGTGATCTGGCTCCTGCTGCTGATCGTGCTGATCGCCCTCGCCGGCGGCTGGTGGGGCTGGCCGCTGGCCGCGGCGCTGTTCGGCAGCCGCGCGATCGATGACAAGACCAGCGCGCTCGGCAAGATCGCCGAGTTGATGCGGGCCCATGACATCTCGCCGGCTGAAGTCGCTGCGGTATACCGCGATCCGACCCTGATCTCGACCGCGGCCCCCAAACGCAGCAGCGGCGAGATTGCACGGACGCTCTTCATCTACCTCGGCGCGATCTTCATCCTCGCCGGCATCGGCACCTACATCGGCATGTTCTGGAACCGCATGGGCAGCGTCATGCGGATCGTCGTCACCCTCGGCGTCGCTTATGCGCTGCTGGTCGTGCTGGTCTCGGCGCTGCACGAGAAGAAGTTTCCCAGGCTCATCCTGCCGCTGACGCTGGCGACGGCGTTCATGCTGACGAGCGGCTGGTTCGTCTTCATCGACGAGGTCTTTCCGCGCGGCGACGACTGGCGGCTGGCTGCGCTCGCCGTGTTCGGCACGATGGCGATTCATCAGGGCCTGCTGTTTCGCCAGTACGCGCTGAGCGTGCTCGCCTTCACCGCCCTGTGCTTCGTCTACGCCTTCCTGTCGGTCGGCCTCGACCTGGTCGACGTGCCGGCGGGCTTCAGCGCGATCCTGCTCGGCGCCTCGCTGTGGCTGGTCGCCAGCGGGCTTGAAAAGTCGCCGCAGCGCAGCCTCGCCGAGTTTGCCTACCTGATCGCGCTGTGCTGGTTCAACGCCGGCCTGTTCGACCGCGTCGCCATCGCCGCCGCGGCCGACTGGGCCGCGCTGCTGACCGGCGCCTCGGTCATGTCGGCCGCCTACGGCCTGCACAAGGACGGGCGCCAGCTCCGGCTATCCGGCCTCGGCTACCTGATCGGCTCGGCGCTCGCCTACAGCGGCCTCTTCGACCTGCTGCGCCAGACCCCGGCCGAGCTGCTCTACTTCGCCGTCACCGCGGCGATGCTCTACGCCTGCGTGCGGCTGCAGAGTCGCGCGCTGCTCCTGACCACGGTGCTCGCGATGCTCGGTTTCATCGGCTACTTCACCGCCGAACACTTCGTGGATTCGCTCGGCTGGCCGATCTCGCTGATCCTCATGGGCGTCGCCTTCATCGGCGTCGCCACCCTGGCGATGCGGATCAAGCAGCAGATATGAGGGCGTCGGTCTGGAAGGGGCTGCATCCGTGAGCGGGAACTTGCGACCATCGAACGAACATCAGGATTGACACGACGTACGCTGAAGCGTACGTTCTCCGCATCGACGGAGACCCGCAATGACCACGCTCACCGCTTCCGAAGCACGGGCCAACCTGTACCGCCTCATCGATCAGGCCGCAGAGTCCCATCAGCCCATCCACATCGCGGGCAAGCGCACGAGCGCCGTCTTGCTCTCCGCGGAGGACTGGCAGGCCATCCAGGAAACGCTCCATCTGCTTTCCATTCCGGGCATGCGCGAGTCCATCAAGGAGGGCATGGCCGAGCCGCTTGACGAGAGCGCCCGGGAGCTCGACTGGTGAGCTGGCAGCTCGTGTTCTCGAAGCACGCCCAGAAGGACGCGAAGAAGCTGGCTGCCGCCGGCCTGAAGTCGAAGGCCCAGGACTTGCTCGCGATCCTGGCGAATGATCCCTTCCAGACGCCCCCGCCCTACGAGAAGCTCGTGGGTGATCTAGCCGGGGCCTACTCGCGCCGGATCAACATCCAGCACCGTCTGGTCTACGAGGTCTTCGCCGAAAGGCGCGTGGTTCGCGTGCTGAGGATGTGGTCGCATTACGAGTAGGAAGGCGGTACGCGTGGCGCGCCACGACGCCGCGCAACCGTTTCCAGGATGGAAACGGTTCAATAGGAAGGCGCTCGTGTTCAACACTTCAGCGTATGCGAGAATCCAGCGCGGGAGCTATTCACATGAACCTTGCAGAAGCCATCTATCGACACAGCCAGCGCCTGCCGGATGCGGCGGCTCGTGAGGCACTCGACTTCATCGAGTTTCTCGAACAGCGCTATGGCGTGAAACCTCCTGAAACCGTCGCTGCTCCGCGCGAGTGTCGCGAACCGGGGAGCGCCCGCGGCAAGCTCGAGATTGTCGCCGACGATGACGACCATCTGGCCGACTTCAAGGACTACATGCCTTACCGCTGCTGAGTGCCGACTAGATCATGGACCGCTACGGAGCTCAACGCGTCTGGTGACCAAAGCCCACTGTTGTTCGCGCTGAGCCCGCCTGACCCATGCCCCTCGACTTCGCCACGCTCGACGCCCTGCGCAGCCACCACCCCGCCTGGCGCCTGCTGCGCTCGGACCATGCGGCGCTGGTGGCGAGCTTCCTGCATCGGGTCTTCGTCACCCCCAACGTGCGCGGCATGCCGGCTGCGGACCTCGCCGAGGCGCTGGAGGACGAGCTCTACGCGCTGCGCCTCACCCGCGGCGAAGACGCCTTCCCCAAGCCGGCGATCGATTACCTTAACGACTGGGCCGCGGCCGACAAGGGCTGGCTGCGCAAGTACTACAAGCCCGGCACCGACGAGGCCCAGTTCGACCTCACCCCGGCCACCGAGAAGGCGCTCGCCTGGCTGGCGCAGCTGAGCGAGCGCCAGTTCGTCGGCACCGAGTCGCGCCTGCTTACCCTCTTCGCGCTGCTCAAGCAGATGGGCGAGGGCAGCGAGACCGACCCTGCGCGGCGCATCGCCGAGCTGCAGCGCAAGCGCGACGAGATCGACGCCGAGATGGCGCGCGTGCTTGCCGGCGACATCCCGCTGCTCGACGACACCGCGATCAAGGACCGCTTCCAGCAGTTCATGCAGGGCGCGCGCGAGCTGCTCGGCGACTTCCGCGAGGTCGAGCACAACTTCCGCCAGCTCGACCGCCGCGTGCGCGAGCGCATCGCGCTGTGGGAGGGCAGCAAGGGCGCGCTGCTCGAGCAGATCATGGGCGAGCGCGACGCCATCGCCGACTCCGACCAGGGCCGGAGCTTCCGCGCCTTCTGGGACTTCCTGCTGTCGAGCCGGCGCCAGGAGGAGCTCAGCGAGCTGCTCGACCACGTTCTGGCGCTACCCGCGGTGGCCGAGCTGAACCCCGACGCCCGCACCCGTCGCGTGCATTACGACTGGCTGGAGGCGGGCGAGCACACCCAGCGCACGGTGGCGCAGCTCTCGCAGCAGCTGCGCCGCTTCCTCGACGACCAGGCCTGGCTGGAAAACCGCCGCATCATGGACCTGCTGCACGGCATCGAGAGCAAGGCGCTGGCCCTGCGCGCCGCGCCGCCGCCCAGCCCGGCGATGGAGATCGCCCTGCCCGGCGCGGCGATCGAGCTGCCGCTGGAGCGCCCGCTGCACACCCCGCCCACCCGGCCGGCGATCGCCGAGCTGCGCATCGAGGCCGGCGACGAGGACGTCGACCCGCACGCGCTCTTCGAGCAGGTCACGGTGGACAAGGCGCGCCTCGCCCGCCACATCCGCCACGCCCTGCAGGACCGCGCCCAGGTCACGCTCGCCACGCTGGTCGCCGCGCAGCCGCTGGAGCAGGGCCTGGCCGAACTGATCGCCTACCTGCAGCTCGGCAGCGACGCCTTCACCACCACCCTCGACGAGGCCACGCCCGAGCCGATCGAATGGCAGGCGAGCGCCGCCGACGGCAGCACCGTCACCCGCCGGGCGCGCCTGCCGCGGGTGATCTTCATGCGCTGAGCGTCAAGACGATGGACACCTCAATGATGGACGACGAAGACCTCGCCCCCGGCCCGGCCGAGCCTGCGGCCCCCGCCCCGCCGCCCGACCTCTCGGTGCTGCTGATCGGCCTGCTCAAGGGCGTGCTCTACCGCGAAGCCGACGAGCGCCAGTGGTCCAGCCTGCTGCAGCTGCAGGCGCGGGTGCGCGAATACGTGGCCGTGCTCAACCTCGAGCTGGCGCTCGACGAGGCCGAGGGCTACGCCTTCCTGCGCGGCCGCCCCGAGCCCGCCGACGACGACCCGACGCCGCGCCTGCCGCGGCTGGTGGCGCGCCGGCCGCTGTCCTACCCGGTGAGCCTGCTGCTCGCCCTGCTGCGCAAGAAGCTCGCCGAATTCGACGCCGGCGGCGGCGACACCCGCCTGGTGCTCGGGCGCGACGACATCGTCGAGCTGGTGCGCGTGTTCCTGCCCGAGGGGCCCAACGAGGCGCGCCTGATCGACCAGATCGAGACCCACATCAACAAGGTCGTCGAGCTCGGCTTCCTCGCCCGCCTCAAGCCCGCCAGCGCCAGCGCGACCGCACCCGCCAGCTTTGAGGTGCGCCGCATCCTCAAGGCCTTCGTCGACGCGCAATGGCTCGCCGACTTCGACGCCCGCCTCGCCACCTACCGCGCCGCCCTCGCCACCGGCAAGGAGACGCGCGATGAATGAGTCCCTGTCCCTCGGCCTCGACTTCGTCGCCGACGACACCCTCTCCGGCTTTCGCCTGCAGCGCATGGAGGTGCTCAACTGGGGCACCTTCGACCGCCACGTATGGACGCTGCAGCTCGACGGCCGCAACGGGCTGCTCACAGGCGATATCGGCTCGGGCAAATCCACCCTGGTCGATGCGATCACCACCCTGCTCGTCCCCGCCCACCGCATCGCCTACAACAAGGCCGCCGGCGCCGACACCCGCGAGCGCAGCCTGCGCTCCTACGTGCTCGGCCACTACAAGTCCGAGCGCAACGAGGTCACCGGCGCCGCGCGCCCGATCGGCCTGCGCGAGCCCGGCAGCTACTCGGTGATCCTCGGCGTGTTCCACAACGCCGGCTACGACCAGACCGTGAGCCTGGCCCAGGTGTTCTGGTTCAAGGAGCCACAAGGCCAGCCGGCGCGCTTCTACCTCGGCGCCGAGCACGCGCTGTCGATCGCCGCGGACTTCTCCGGCTTCGGCCCCGACATCACGCAACTGCGCAAGCGCCTGCGCGGCGCAGGGGCCGAGGTGTTCGACAGCTTCCCGCCCTACGCCGCCTGGTTCCGCCGCCGCTTCGGCATCGACAACGAGCAGGCGCTCGAGCTCTTCCACCAGACCGTGTCGATGAAGTCGGTCGGCAACCTGACCGACTTCGTGCGCCACCATATGCTCGAGCCCTTCGAGGTCGGCCCGCGCATCCAGGCCCTCATCGGCCACTTCGACGACCTCGACCGCGCCCACCAGGCCGTGCTCAAGGCCCAGCGCCAAGTGTCGCTGCTCGCCCCGCTGGTCGAAGACTGCCACCGCCACGACGCGCTCGCCGCCGACATCGGGACGCTGCGGCGCTGCCGCGAGGCGCTGCAACCGCACTTCGCCGCGCGCAAGCTCGCCCTGCTCGACCACCGCCTGACGCTCGCCGCCGAGGAGTGGGCGCGCGCCGACGCCCAGGCCAAGCGCCTGGACGGGCTGCGCGAGGAGCAGGCGCTGCGCATCGACGCGCTCAAGCATGCCATCAACGCCAACGGCGGCGACCGCCTCGAGCGCCTCGCCGCCGAGATCCGCAAGCTGGCGCAGGTGCGCGACGCGCGCCTGGCCAAGTCGCGCCGCTATGCCGAGCTCGCCGCGGTGCTCGGCACCCCCGCCGCCGCCGACGGCGAGGCCTTCGCCGCCCAGCGCCTGCACTTCGCCGCCGGCCGCGAGGACGCGCGCAACCGCGACGCCGAGCTGCAGAACACGCTCACCGAGCACGCCGTCAGCCTGCGCCAGGGCAAGCTCGAACACGACGCGCTGAGCGCCGAGATCGACAGCCTCAGGCGCCGGCGCAGCAACATCGACGACCGCCAGATCCAGATCCGCGCCGCGCTGTGCGGCGCCCTCGGCATCGACATCGAGGACATGCCCTTCGCCGGCGAGCTGCTGCAGGTGCGCGAGGACGAGCGCGACTGGGAAGGCGCCGCCGAGCGCCTGCTGCGCGGCTTCGGCCTCGCCTTGCTGGTGCCCGACGCGCACTACAAGGCAGTGGCCGAGTGGGTGGATGGCAACCACCTGCGCGGCCGCCTGGTGTATTTCCACGTCCGCCCGCCGCGCGCCGGCGAGCTGCCCGCGCTGCACCCCGACTCGCTGGTGCGCAAGCTCGCGATCAAGCCCGACAGCCCGCACTACGACTGGCTCGAGCGCGAGCTCGCCCACCGCTTCGACGTCGCCTGCTGCGCCACCCAGGAGCAGTTTCGCCGCGAGACGCGCGCGATCACCCGCGCCGGCCAGATCAAGGACCCCAGCGGCCGCCACGAGAAGGACGACCGCCACGCCATCGCCGACCGCAGCCGCTACGTGCTGGGCTGGAGCAACAACGCCAAGATCGAGGCCCTCGAAGCGCAGCGCCGCCAGCTCGAAGCCCGACTCGGCGAAGTCGGCAGCCAGATCAGCCGTATCGAGGCCGAGCGCCGCGCCCTCGCCGGCCGCGTCGACGCGCTCACCCGGCTGGAAGAGTTCACCGCCTTCGACGAGCTCGACTGGCACAGCGTCGCCGGCGAGATCGCCACGCTGGAGGACGAGCGCCGCGCGCTCGAAGCCGCCTCCGACCTCCTCAAGGAGCTCGGCCGCCAGCTCGCCGAGCTGCAGCAGATCCGCGTCGACACCGAGCGCGAGCTCGGCGCCGCGCGCGAACGCCGCGCCAAGGTCGAGCAGCGCCAGGCCGACGCCGAGGCACTGCGCGCGGCCACGCTCGCCCTCGTCGACGCCGCGCCGATCGACCCGGCGCTCGTCCCCCGGCTCGAGGCCCTGTGCGCCGAGGTGCTCGGCGAACACCAGCTCACGGTCGAATCGTGCGACAACCGCGAGAAGGAAGTCCGCGACCTGCTGCAGACGCAGATCGACGCCGAGGACCGCCGGCTAGCGCGCCTGGCCGAGAAGATCATCAAGGCCATGTCGGCCTTCAAGCAGCAGTTTCCGCTCGAGACCGCTGAGATCGACGCCAGCCTGGAGGCCGGCTTCGAGTACGAGAACCTGCTGACGCAGCTGAACCGCGACGACCTGCCGCGCTTCCTCGCGCGCTTCAAGGAGCTGCTCAACGTCAACACGATCAACGAGATCGCCAACTTCAACGCCCAGCTCGCCCGCGAGCGAGAGACCATCAAGGAGCGCATCGCCCACATCAACAAGTCGCTCGGCGAGATCGACTACAACCCCGGGCGCTACATCGTGCTCGAATCCCAGCCCAGCCCCGACGCCGAGATCCGCGACTTCCAGCAGGAGCTGCGCGCCTGCACCGAGGGCGCGCTCAGCGGGGCGGGCGAGGGCGACGACGAGCAGTACTCCGAGGACCGCTTCCTGCGCGTCAAGGGCATCATCGACCGCTTCCGCGGCCGCGAGGGCCTCTCGGACCAGGACCGGCGCTGGACCGCCAAGGTCACCGACGTGCGCAACTGGTTCCTGTTCGCCGCCAGCGAGCGCTGGCGCGAGGACGACAGCGAGCACGAGCACTACTCGGATTCGGGCGGCAAGTCGGGCGGGCAGAAGGAGAAGCTCGCCTACACCATCCTCGCCGCCAGCCTGGCCTACCAGTTCGGCCTGGAGTGGGGCGCGGTGCGCTCGCGCTCCTTCCGCTTCGTCGTCATCGACGAGGCGTTCGGCCGCGGCTCGGACGAGTCCGCGCAATACGGCCTGCGCCTGTTCGAGCAGCTCAACCTGCAGCTGCTGATCGTCACCCCGCTGCAGAAGATCCACATCATCGAGCCCTTCGTCGCCAGCGTCGGTTTCGTGCACAACGAGGGCGGCAGCGCCTCGAAGCTGCGCAACCTGTCGATCGAGGAGTACCGCGCGCAGAAGGCGGCGGCACAGGCGACACCGCGGCCGGGCGCCACCGGGTCATGAGCTGGAGCACCGCGTCGGACCTGAGGGCGCAGGTGATGCGCCTGTGGGAGCGCGGCGAGCTGCTGCGCGAGGGGCTGCCGCAGGACAGTGGCGAACCCCCGCGCGCGTGCTTGCCGGAGGAGGAGGGCGAGGGCGCGCAGTCCGGCGAGCAACCATCAGACGCTGCAGCGGATACGACCGCGGGACTGCCCGCTGGCCGCAGCCGCTTCCCATTGCGCCTCAGCCTGAAGACGCCCACCTCGGACGACATCACCCGCCGCTTCGACGCCGTGCGCGCCTGGGTCGCGGCGATCTCGGCCACGCCCCACGTCCGCCTCGAATGGCAGGAAACCCGCCACCGCGTGCAAGGCAGCCAGCGCCTGCCCGCGAGCGCCTGGGTCGACCGCCTCGACGACGCCCTGGCCTGGATCGGCAAGCGCGCCGAACACGCCCGCTTCCGCGCGCTAAACGCCGAGACCGCCACGCGCCAGCCCCTGCTGCTGCCCTGGCTGGCGAAGCGCCCGCTTCGTGCGCTCGAGCTCGCCGCCGACTGGTCGCGCCTGATCGACGTGGTCGCCTGGCTGCAGGCCCACCCGCGGCCGGGCGTGTATCTGCGCCAGGTCGACCTGCCCGGCATCCACACCAAGTTCATCGAATCCCAGCGCGGCGTGCTCGCCGAGCTGCTCGACCTCGCCCTGCCCGCGGCGGCGATCGACCCGGCGCGCACCGGCGCGCAGCAGTTCGCCGCCCGCTACGGCTTCCTCGACAAGCCCGCGCTGCTGCGCTTTCGCGTGCTCGACCCGGCGCTCGGCCTGCTGCCCGGCGCGCCCTGGCCCGACCTCGCCCTCGACGCCGACAGCTTCGCCCGCCTGCGACTCGACGTGGCGCGCGTCTTCATCACCGAGAACGAGACCAACTTCCTCGCCTTCCCGCGCGTCGACAAGGCCATCGTGATCTTCGGCGCCGGCTACGGCTGGGACGCGCTCGCCCGCGCCGAATGGCTGCAGCACTGCCCGATCCACTACTGGGGCGACATCGACACCAACGGCTTCGCTATCCTCGCCCAGCTGCGCGCCCGCTTCGCCCACGTCGAGTCCCTGCTGATGGACCGCGCCACACTGCTCGCACATGAGGCGCTGTGGGGCAGGGAGGACAGCCCGCGCCCGGCCGACGTCTCGCGCCTCAGCGCCGAGGAACGCAGTCTGTACGAAGACCTGCGCGACCATCGCATTCGTCCGTCCCTGCGTCTGGAGCAGGAGTACATCGGCTTTGGCTGGCTGGGAAAAGCGCTGAAAATCATCCAGCCGGCGGATGATTTTCAGCCACATGATGGTTGATTCTCATCCGCCCTTGCTACGATCCGGGCGGCAAGCCGCAATAAGACCCGCCCGAGCACCCGGACCAAGATCCACGCCGAGAAGGACCGCACCATGCTGACCCGCCTCGAGATCGACGGCTTCAAGACCTTCGAGAACCTCGCCATCGACTTACTGCCCTTCACCGTCGTACTGGGCAGCAATGCCGCAGGCAAGAGCAACCTGTTCGACGCGATTCGGCTGCTCTCGCTGCTCGCCACGCGTGACGTCGCCGAGGCCGTCAAGGACATGCGCGGCGAACCGCTCGAACTGTTCCGCCTGACGCCTTCGGGCCGCAGCACCCAGATCCGCATGGCCGCCGAGGTGCTCGTCGACCCGCTGGTGCGCGACCCATGGGGTAGCGAGGTCAAGATCACACACACGCGGCTGCGCTACGAGGTGACGCTGGAGCGGCGCCAGACCAAGCCCGGGATCGAGCGGATTCAGGTGGCACGGGAGTGCGTGACACCCATCATGCGCAAGGACGATCGCTGGGCCAAGGCAGTGAATCCGACCAAGGACTTTCGTTCGACTTATCTGAAGTACACGCGCCTGAAGCCGTGGCTCACGACCGACGAGACGGACGAAGGTCTGGCTTTCAGCATCCATCAGGACGGCAAGCAAGGGCGCAATCGACCCGCAAGCGCGGCCGAGGCAACCGTGTTGTACAGCGTGACCAATGCCGAGTTTCCCCACCTTTTCGCTTTGCGTGAGGAAATGCGCCACTGGCGCCTGCTGCAGCTCGACCCCGCACTGCTGCGACGTCCAGTCCCGGCGACGGCATCGGACATGCTGGATGCGGATGGCTCAAACCTTGCCGCGGTACTGACTCAACTCAAGGCTGAAACTGCAAGTGCCGACAAGCCGGATGGGGTGCTGAGCGACATCGCTGCCGAGCTCAACCACCTGATCCCGGGGATTGCCCATCTCGACGCGAAGCTGCACGAGGCGAGCCGCGAATACCGGATCGAACTGACGATGCGTGACGGCCTACCCTTCACCTCGCGTGTCATTTCGGACGGCACGCTGCGCATCCTCGCTCTGCTGACCCTACTGCACGACCCGCGCCATCGAGGCCTGATCTGCTTCGAGGAACCGGAGAACGGCGTGCATCCCGGGCGCATCAAGCAGCTCGTTCAGCAACTGCGGGACATCGTCACCGATCCAGCCCAGTACGATGCCGACGAGGGCGGCCCGCCACTCAGCCAGTTGCTGCTCAACAGCCATTCTCCGGTGGTCTTGTCTGCCCTAATCGACGCGAATCTGCGCCCCGTCGATGGCGCGGTGCTGTTCGCCGACACGGCCGTGGTGACCGACCCCGAACGCAAGGAGCAACGCCGCAAGACGCGCCTTCGGCCCGTTCACTCCAGAACGCAGGCCTCGCTGTTTGGGGACGACGCGAATCCACAAGGCATCGTCTCCGACCTCGAGGTTCGCAAGGTGCTCCATACCGTAGCGGCGGAGGGCTGAGGATGCATTACCTCGGACTGGCGCTCTATGCCGAAGGCCCCACCGACTACTACTTCCTGCGCCCCTTGCTGCTGCGGCTGTGTGAAGACATCTGCCTGAACCAAGCAAACCAGTCGGTGGAGTTCGGCGAGGAGGTCATCTCCCTGAACGAACCCGCACGAATGAAGGGCGCCCCACGCGAGGAACGCATCATCGAAGCGGCCCGCGAAGCGCGGGGCGCCTGGCGCATCGTTTTCATTCACACCGATGGCGCGGGCAATGCGGAACGCGCCCGCGCAACCTGCGCCCAGCCCGCCATCGACGGGCTCGCCGAGGAACTTCCCAATGATGGTGTGGGGGTCGCGGTAGTCCCAATACGCGAAACGGAGTCATGGGCACTTGCAGACGGTGACGCGATTCGCAGGGTGTTTGGCACGCTGCTATCCGATGATGCGCTCGGCTTGCCGCGCAACGCCGCGGGCGTGGAAGCCATCCTGGATCCGAAGAAAGCGTTGGACGATGCGTTCCTGAAGACGAATCCGACATCAAGGAAGCGGCGGCAGGGCGCTTCGCCCATGCTCAACGCACTCGGCGAGTCCGTTTCATTGGAGAGGCTTCGACTACTTCCGGGATTCCAGGCGCTTGAACACGAGCTGCGGCAGGGATTGGAGGTGCTCGGGATACTCAGGTGATGCGCGCCCGCGCATCATGATCGAATCCCTGAGCCCAACCAAAATCCTCTCGGAGAGCGCTTTCTGGCCAGCGAGTACGGCACCGGCAACAAGCATCGCGGCCGCATCGATTCGCTCGGACTGGACGAGAACGGCTGCCCGGTCATCGTCGAGTACAAGCGACACACCAACGAGGACGTCATCAACCAGGGCCTGTTCTACCTGGATTGGCTGCTCGACCATAAGGCGGATTTCCGCCTGCTGGTGATGGACAAGCTCGGCAAGGAGGAAGCGGACCGCATCGAGTGGAGCGGCACCCGCCTGCTCTGCATCGCCGCAGACTTCACCCGCTACGACGAGCACGCCGTGGCTCAGATCAACCGCAACATCGAACTGATCCGCTACAAGCTTTTCGGGGTGCCAAAGCAATGAGACCGTGATCGTCGGTGTGGCGACTGGAAGGGGGAAACTGTGCATTCCGGCGCGCAGATTTCCGGTGTGTCGTTCGGGCACGCTGGCGCCCGGACCTGGCGCCGGTCTGCCCGGACCGGGAAGGCGCCGTGGGCGAGCTATGGATGATCAGCCGCTTCGATCTTCGTGCCCCGTGGCAGCGCGAGCTGGGCGACCTGCTGGGATCGGCGTGTCGGCGCCTGTCCAGAATCGGGTAGCCGCTCCTTCCTATGGTCTTCGTCACGACAAGCTAGTAAACTGCCCGCACCCCCGAATGCGCCAACCCGATCTCGGGCGAGTACGCTCGTCGACGAGAATCGCGGGCAGGTTGCCAAGTGAGGGGTGCTGCAGTCCCAACCCGGCGAATCGTCCGGCTGGGAAAGCATACGACTTTTGGGCAGGGCCGCTTTTGCGGCGGCCTCCCGGAGCCCCCGCCCGTACTCGCGTTTTGAAGACACCTTGCCCGCGCCTGATCGATGGCACGGGCTCGTGCCGCGAGCAAAGGCCGAGAACGTGTCGCGCCGCCGAATGGCAGATTCCGTCTTGGACTGCCGGGTGAGGCGTCACCGTCTCACAAACCCCTGAAAACAGTTCATCACCGCCACCTCACAGCGAGGATCAGAGCGACTACGACCCCCGGCAACCGGCAGAAAGACGAGCGAACGCTGCGCTTCCGCCCACTTCGCTGCCCTCGTGACCACCCCAAATTCCAGCCAGATCACCATCTGCGAGAACCCCGATCTGGTGGATTCGCATCGATAGGTGAAATTTCCCGCGTCGCTGCTGGCGAATCCATTTCAACGTATCAGCGAACCTACATTAGGCAAAGCCACCCCGTGAGCGAAAACACTCCGAAGCCCGATACCCCCTCCCGCGCCGGCGGCGCCCAACGCGGACGCCGGTCCGGTCCGCGCAAGCCCAAGGCGCCGAAAATGCCGGTCGATTTCGACGCGGGCGCCGCGCTCGAGGGCGCCGCCGCCGACGCGCCGGCACCCAACCCCGACGCGCCGCCGGTCTACCTGGCGGACCTCAAGGCCCTGCACGTCTCGGAACTCCTCGAGATGGCCGAGGCGGCCTCCATCGAGGGCGCGCACCGCCTGCACAAGCAGCAGCTCGTGTTCGCCCTGCTGCGCAGTCGCGCGCGCGAAGGCTCGCCGATCTACGGCGACGGCACGCTCGAGGTGCTGCCCGACGGCTACGGCTTCCTGCGCTCGTCCGACATCTCCTATCTCGCCGGCACCGACGACATCTACGTCGCGCCCTCGCTGATGCGGCGCCTGAACCTGCGCACCGGCGACACCATCGAGGGTGAGCTGAGGGCGCCCAAGAGCGGCGAGCGCTACTTCGCGCTGGTGCGGATCGACCGCATCAACGGCCGCCCGCCGGAAGAGTGCAAGAACAAGATCCTGTTCGAGAACCTCACCCCGCTGCATCCGGACAGCTTCTTCCGCCTCGAGCGCGAGACCTCGGGCGAGGACAACCTCACCAGCCGCGTGATCGATCTCATCGCGCCGATCGGCAAGGGGCAGCGCGGCCTGCTGGTGGCGCCGCCCAAGAGCGGCAAGACGGTGATGCTGCAGCACATCGCGCACGCGATCACGAGCAACTACCCCGAGGCGGTGCTGATCGTGCTGCTGATCGACGAGCGTCCCGAGGAAGTGACCGAGATGCAGCGCTCGATCCGCGGCGAGGTCGTCGCCTCCACCTTCGACGAACCCGCCTCGCGCCACGTCCAGGTCGCCGAGATGGTGATCGCCAAGGCCAAGCGCCTCACCGAGCACAAGCGCGACGTGGTGATCCTGCTCGACTCGCTGACCCGGCTCGCGCGCGCCTACAACACGGTGGCGCCGGCCTCCGGCAAGGTGCTCTCCGGCGGCGTCGACTCCAACGCGCTGCAAAAGCCCAAGCGCTTCTTCGGCGCGGCGCGCAACATCGAGGAAGGCGGCTCGCTCACCATCATCGCCACCGCGCTGGTCGACACCGGCAGCCGCATGGACGACGTCATCTACGAGGAGTTCAAGGGCACCGGCAACATGGAGCTCCACCTCGACCGCCGCCTGGCGGAAAAGCGCGTCTATCCGGCGATCAACGTCAATCGCTCGGGCACCCGCCGCGAGGAGCTGCTGCTGCCGCAGGACATCCTGCAGAAGACCTGGATCCTGCGCCGCCTGCTGCACGGCATGGACGACATCGAGGCGGTGGAATTCCTCCTCGGCCGGCTGAAGTCCTCGAAGACCAACGCGGACTTCTTCGGCTCGATGCGCTAGGGGCCAGCCAGCGCGCGCGCGGCCCCGCCGATCTCCCGACCCCACCCAGGAGCAAGCCCGAATGGATTTCATGACCGGCCTGGAGCGCCGCACCGTCAAGGCGAACGGCGTCAAGCTCAACCTGTGGGCCGGCGGCGACGGCCCGCCCGTGCTGCTGCTGCACGGCTGGCCGCAGACCGCCCAGATGTGGCACAGGATCGCGCCGCGCCTGGCCGCGCAACACACCGTCGTCTGCCCCGACCTGCGCGGCTACGGCGACAGCGACAAGCCGCGCGACGGCTACGACAAGAAGACCATGGCGCGCGACATGCACGCGCTCATGCAGGCGCTCGGCCACTCGGCCTACGCGGTGATCGGCCACGACCGCGGCGGGCGCGTCGGCCATCGCCTGGCGCTCGACTGCCCCGAGGCCGTCACCCGGCTGTGCGTGCTTGACATCGTGCCGACGCACACCGTGTTCGCGCAGACCGAGCGCCATCTCGCCGCCGCCTACTGGCACTGGTTCTTCTTCCAGGCGCCCGACCTGCCCGAAGCGATGATCTCCGCCGCGCCCGAGGCCTTCCTGCGCCACGTGCTGCGCTCGCTGTCCTTCCATGCCGGCGCGATCGAAGAACCGCTGATCCAGGAATACCTGCGCGCCTTCACCCTGCCCGGCACGCTCCGCGCCACGCTCGAGGACTACCGCGCCGCGGCGACGCGCGATTTCGAGGACGACATCCGCGACCTCGACCAGCGCGTTCGCTGCCCGCTGCTCGCGATCTGGGGCGAGTTCGGCAAGATGCACGACCTGTTCGACGTCCTCGCGACCTGGCAGGAAAAGGCCGACGACGTCAGCGGGCACCCGCTGCCGTGCGGGCATTTCATACCGGAAGAGGCGCCGGAGGAGTTGCTGGCGGAGTTGCTGGTGTTTTTGCGGGGTTGAGCGGTTGAGGTGTCGCGGCGAAATCCTCCTGTCGCTCGACACTTCCCGCCGGCCAGCGGCCTAGTGTTGCCGTTCCTGTGACGATAGCAACAGGCTGCGGAATTCCGATTGCCGCGCGGTCCGAGGATGACTCAGATCGACCGATCCCGGAACACGGGAGGTGTATAAAGTCTGTCCGGATGATTTTCGTAGGCTTAATACAAGGAGCAGATCATGACGAAAATTATTGGCGCAATTCTGTTGACGTTGGGCATGACGGGTACTGCCCTCGCACAGAATGGCTTCTATGCGGGTGCGGGCATCGGGCAGGCCACCATCGATGCGTGCGACGGTGTCACCAATTGCGACGATGAGGACACCAGCTGGAAGATCTTCGGCGGTTGGGAGCTGAATCGGAATATCGCCGTCGAGGCCGGCTGGGTGGATTTCGGTGAGGTCAGTGGATCCATGGGCGGTTCGGCAGTCAGCGCCGAAGCAGACGGCTGGACGCTCGCCGCGAAGGGCATCCTGCCGCTCAACGAGCAGTTCAGCGTGTTCGGCAAGCTCGGCATGGTCAGGTGGGATATCGAAGGGGGCGGCGCCGCTTCCGGCATTGACGACGATGGCACCGACCTCATGTATGGCCTCGGCGCTCAATACATGTTCACTGATCGGGTCGGCGTTGTCGGTGAGTGGGAGTGGTACGACATTGACGATGATGTCGATCTGCTTTCCATCGGTGTACTGATCAAGTTCTAAGCGACTCGATCAAGCCCAATAGAGACGGCCCCGGCAGGGGCCTTCTTTTTGTCCGGTCCTTCCGGGCCAGTTCAATCGGTTCGGCCTACACCGTCTCCAGATTCGCATACGCCAGTACCAGCCACTTGGCGCCCGCGGCCGACCACACGTAAAACCCCTCAAAACCCATACCCCGCCCGCACCCCCGCATAAACACTCCGCCCCGCCCCCGGCTCGTAAAACCGCCCGTTCCCATCCCCCACGATCACCGACCCCACGTGCCTGCGGTCAAAGACGTTATCCACCCGCAGTAACTGCCCGAAGGTCCATGCCCCGTGCCGCTGTTCCGCCGACACTCGCAAGTTCAAGAGCGTGTATGCCGGCGCCGGCCGCTCATCGTTGGCGTCATTCACATGCACCTTGCCCCGATGCACAGCCTCGCCCGCAAGGGTGAGGTCCGCCACCGGCTGCCAGGCGAGCTCGGCGTAGGCCGCGAGCTGCGGCACGCCGGGCAGGCGATTGCCTGACGGGATGCGCGCGCCGCGGCTGACGAAGTCTTCGTCATACGCGGCCTTCATCCAGGTCAGCGCGGCGCGGCCGCTCAGCTTGCGGGAAAACTCCGATTCGGTGGCCAGCTCCAGGCCCCCGGCGCAGCGTGCGTCCGGCGTTCTGGTAGCTGGTGCGGCCGCCGCTCGCGCCGGCGACGACGATCTCGTCGTCGGTCTCGATGTGGAACACGGCGAGATTGACCCGGCTGGCGTCGCCGACGAAGGCCTTGGCGCCCACTTCCAGCTGCCGGCTGGTGGCGGGCGCGAGGGCGAAGTTGAACTTGCCGTCGGGCCCGTACGAGAGTTCATTGAGGGTCGGCGTCTCGAATCCCCTGCCTGCGCTGGCATAGACGTTCAGCGCCGGTTCGATCGCGTAGACGACGCCGATCGCGGGCGTGGTCTCGCTGAAACGCACGCTGCCGCCGTCGTCGCCGTTGATGCCGGCGATGTAGCGGTCGTCGACCTTGAAGGCGACGCGCGAGTGGCGCACCCCGAGCGACCACTGCCAGGGTCCGTGCTTCCACACCGCCTGCGCGTAGGGGTCGGTGCTGGTGACGGTGTCGAGCTCGTCGCGGCGCAGCGCGCCCTTCACGCCCAGGGTCGGGCCGCTGAAGTTCTCGTAGCCGCGGCGCGCGTCCTCGGCGCGGTCGTAGTCGACGCCCGCGGTGATCGTCAGCGCGCCGCGCCCCAGCGTGCGCTCGGCGATCCAGCGCGCGCCGAGGCCGTGGAAGTCGCGGTCGAAGTCGACCACCC
This sequence comes from Thauera phenolivorans, assembly GCF_001696715.1. GTDB lineage: Bacteria > Pseudomonadota > Gammaproteobacteria > Burkholderiales > Rhodocyclaceae > Thauera > Thauera phenolivorans. Next base: position 18,062 of record NZ_MBFM01000005.1, read on the forward strand.
CGCCGGCGTGGTTGGCGCGCTCGGGATTCGCCGCGGTCGGGATCTGCACGAAGGCCGGGATCGACTGGTACTGCGTCACCCGCCGGCGACCGGTGTACGCCGACAGCTGCAGGCGGTCGCTGCCGAAGCGGCGCTCGTAGGTGGCGCCGCCCTGCAGGTGATGGATACGCTTGCGCGTGTCGTATTCGAGAGCGGCGGGCGCCACCCCGCGCGGGTCGCGCTGGTAGCGCTCCCAGTCGAGACCGAGCGGGTCCTGCGTCTCGGGCTGGCGCAGGCCGTTCGCCACCAGGGTCAGCGAGCTGTCCTCGTCCGGCTTCAGGCTCAGCTTGGCGAAGCCCTGGTCGCGGCGGGTCTTGCTGTGCGCGCGGTAGCCGTCGGTGTCGAAGCGCGAGGCGTCGAGCACGAAGCCCACGCCGTCCTGCTCGCCCTCGGCGCCGATGCCGAGCTTGGTCGAGCCCCAACTGCCGGCGAGCGCATTGGCGCGGATGCGCGGTTCGCCTTCGCCGGTGCGCGAGAAGAGCTGGATAACGCCGCCGGCGTGGTTGCCATAGACGGTGGAGAAGGGCCCGCGCAGCACCTCGATGCGCTGCGCGGTGTCGAGATTGAAGCTCGCCGCCTGGCCCTGCCCGTCCGGATTGGTGGCCGGGATGCCGTCGGCGATCAGCTTCACGCCGCGCACCCCGAAGGCCGCGCGCGCGCCGAAGCTGCGGATCGAGATCTGCAGGTCCTGCGCGTAGTTCTGGCGGTTCTGGATCACCAGGCCGGGCACGCCGCCGAGCGCTTCGGACGCATTGACGCCGAGATTGCCCGCCTGATTGGCCCGCAGGTCGACCGCGTCGACCGAATAGGGCAGGTCGAAACTGCCGCTTTCCACCCGGCTGCCGGTGACGACCACTGGGTCAAGGGTGATCGTGGCGCTGCCGCCGCTTGCGCTGTCCTGCGCCGAGGCGAGTCCGGCAAGGCCGGTAAGCGCTACCGGGAAGAGCGTGCGCAGCAGGCGTGCGAGCGGGACGGCGCGTGAGGCATCGCCGCGGTGGGCTCGGTCGTCGGGGGCGGCGCGCTGCGTCTGCTTCACGGTCGGGCTCCTGGTCGAGTGGGTCGCGAGGAGGATTCTCGCCGATGAGCGGAAGTTCGGGGCCAAGGCCGCACCACGGATGGCCAATCATCCGGCCTCCAGGCAATCCTCATCTTCGACACCAGCGGTCCCACAGACGCGCTTCACGTCACAGCGCGGCCATGGTTACTCGGATAACATTCAGGCTCCTCTGAATTCAATGTCGACATCATTACGCCGCAGCGATGGCGAGATGATCCGGCCGGTGCCATGATCCTGAAAGAAGCTGACTCCAAGACCGCTCAACTCGAAGAGCTTGAAAGCTACCTCACCGCCCCGGGTGTGCCCTACGCGACAAGGCAGCACATCGAGCGCGAACTGAAGTTCCTCCGCGCTGGCATCAAGGGCGAGCACGAATCCGCCTACGACATCGACTTCTACAGCGGATCGAGCAAGAACCGGATCGTCCTCCACGACCTTCGCTTCGAGCACAACGGCCGCGTCGCGCAGATCGACCACCTGATTCTCAACCGCCTGCTCGAAGTCTACGTGTTGGAGACCAAGCACTTCAGCGAAGGGGTGTCGATCACCGAACAGGGTGAGTTCTCGATCTGGTTCGGCGGCAAGCCGCGAGGCATTCCCTCGCCGCTCGAACAGAACGAGCGCCACATTGCGGTGCTGAAGGACGTCTTCAAGACGCTCGACATGCCGACCCGGCTGGGCATCCGGCTGCAGCCGAGCTTCGAGTCGCTCGTGCTGGTGTCGAAGAACGCGCGCATCGGCCGACCGCAGAAGTTCAATACCGCTCGCGTGCTGAAGTCCGACCAGCTCGAGGGATGGATCATGAAGAACATCGACTCCGGCTCACCGCTGTTGATGGCCAAGTTCGTCAGCGTCGAGACCCTGACCAATGTCGCCCGCCAGCTTGTCGCGCTGCACCGGCCGCTCATGCCGGACTACCGCGCGAAGTTCCGCATCACCGAGGAGGCGCTGCGCCCAGCCGCGACCGTGCCGGCCGACCCGCCGGTGGCGCCCGCTGCCCCCGAAGTACCGTCCCTCGATATGCCGGAGGAAGCGCTAGCACCGGTCGAGGCCGCCGCTCTGACCGAATCAACCGGCACTCCCAAGCTGACCACGTCCAGGCTGGCTAAAGCCGCCGGCATGAAGACCGCCGAGCTGACCGAGCGCCTGATCGCCCTCGGCCTGCTGGAACTGCGCGAGGGCAAGACCTACATCACCGCCAAGGGCAAGGCGGCGGGCGGCGAATTCCGCATGAGCCCGAAATTCGGGCCGTATTTCCTGTGGCCGGAAAAACTCGCGCTGTAGTCGGTAAATGAAACCTCGTCGGCCGGCCGGTCGCGGCGATACGCGTCCTTGACATCCGAACCACCGCTGACGACAAGGTCTACATCCGACGTTTGCCCACACCCTCTGCGCAAGGATCCCTTCATGAACCAGATCATCAACGCCCGCCTGCGCGGACACGCCTGCCTCCACACCCTGCGCTGGACCGACGGCATCATCAGCGCGATCGAACCGCAGGCCGACACCCTGTCCGCCGCCGCGGCGGGCAGCGAGGGACTGGATGCCGGCGGCAAGCTGGTGATCCCGCCGCTGGTCGAGCCGCACATCCACCTCGACGCCGCGCTCACCGCGGGCGAACCGCACTGGAACCGCAGCGGCACGCTGTTCGAGGGCATCGAGCGCTGGGCCGAGCGCAAGGCGCTGGTCACCCGGGAGGACACCAAAACGCGCGCCCACCGCACGATCCGCATGCTCGCCGCGCACGGCATCCAGCATGTGCGCACCCATGTCGACGTCACCGAGCCCGGCCTCGGCACGCTGCAGGCGATGCTCGAGGTGCGCGACGAGGCGCGCGACCTGGTCGATCTGCAGATCGTCGCCTTTCCGCAGGAGGGCATCGAGTCCTTCGCCGGCGGCCGCGCGCTGATGAGCGAGGCGGTGGCGATGGGCGCGGACGCGGTGGGCGGCATCCCGCATTTCGAGAACACCCGCGAGCAGGGGGTGGCCTCGCTGCACTTCCTGATGGAGCTCGCCGAGCGCCACGACCGGCTGGTGGATGTGCACTGCGACGAGACCGACGACCCGCAGTCGCGCTTCCTCGAGGTGCTGGCCGAGCTCACCCGCGTGCGCGGCATGGGCGCGCGGGTGACCGCCAGCCACACCACCGCGATGGGCTCGTACGACAACGCCTACTGCTCGAAGCTCTTCCGCGTGCTCAGGCAGGCGGGGCTGAGCTTCATCAGCTGCCCGACCGAGAGCATCCACCTGCAGGGCCGCTTCGACAGCTATCCCAAGCGCCGCGGCCTGACCCGCGTGCCGGAACTCGACCGCGCCGGCCTCAACGTGTGCTTCGCGCAGGACTCGATCGTCGATCCCTGGTACCCGCTCGGCAACGGCAACATCGTGCGCATCCTCGACGCCGGCCTGCACATCTGCCACATGCTCGGCTATGAGGACCTGCAGCGCGCGCTCGACTTCGTCACCGACCATTCCGCGCGGGCGATGGCGCTCGGCGAGGGCTATGGCATCGCGCTCGGCCGGCCGGCGAATCTGGTGCTGCTGTCCGCGACGAGCGACTACGAGCTGCTGCGCACCCAGGGCCACGTGCTGGCGTCGATCCGGCACGGGAAGGTGATCATGCGCAGGACGATGGGCGAGCTGTCGTGGGCGGAGGGGCCGGCCGGGCCGGCCTGAGGCGGATGCGCCGCGCGGCCGGGGGAAGTGAAGCGCGGCGCCGCGTCATCGATGCGGGTGGCGATGATGGATGTCGGGAAAATGGGGATGCTTGTGCACCAGCGCCTCGTGGCGGTGCCAGTGCTCGTGCGGCTCCTCGCCATTCCACGGGAAGTCGTGGGCGTGCTGGTGGTGTTCGTCATGCACGTGGCGGTGGCGGTGCGCCATCGGCTCGTGAACATGCTCGTGGTCGTGATGTTCGGTCAGGTGCAGCCACACCCCCCAGGCCATCAGCGCCGACGCGAGCCAGAAGGCGGCCGAGCTCGACTCGCCCAGCAGCGCCAGCGACACCGCCGCACCGATGAAGGGCGCGGTCGAAAAATAAGCGCCGGTGCGCGCCGTGCCCAACCCGCGCAGCGCGAGTACGAAGAGCACCAGGCTCACCCCGTAGCCGAGCAGTCCCACCGCCATCGTGCCGAGCAGGGTGGGGCCGTCCGGCAGGGTTGCGCCAAGCGCGAAGGCGAGGCCGGCATTGACCACGCCTGCCATCCCGCCCTTCGCGGTGGCGATGAAGAGCGCGTCCGACGCCGACACCCGCCGCGTGAGGTTGTTGTCGATCGCCCAGCACAGGCAGGCCGCGGCGATCATCAGCGGCCCCATCCAGCCGCCCGCGCCCGCCTGCGTGTCCGACGACGACAGCACCACCCCGCCGGCGACGATCGCGATCATGCCGAGCACGATGCGGCGGCCCGCGTTCTCCTTGAAGACCACCCAGGCGATGACGGCGGTGAGCACCGCCTCCAGGTTGAGCAGCAGGGAGGCGGCCGATCCGCTCGTGCGCGTCAGGCCGTACATCAGCGCCAGCGGCCCGAGCACGCCGCCGAAGAAGATCGCGCCGAGCAGCCAGGGCCACTCGCCGCGGGACAGGCCGGAGGGCCGCCAGCCGCGGTCGCGCACGAGGCGCGCGATGGCCAGCCCGAGGCCGCTGCCCAGATACATCAGCCCCGCGAGCAGCCACGGCGAGACTTCGCCCACCAGCAGTTTCGCGAAGGGGGTGCTCGCGCCGAACAGGGCGGCCGCGAGCAGGGCATGCACGACGGGCAGGTTCTTCATGGCCGATGGTCCGGCGCCGCCTCGCGCCGCGGCAGGCTGATCTCGAAGCGCGTCGCTCCGCCGGACGAGCGCGCGGCGATCTCGCCGCCATGCGCGCGCACGATCGAGCGCGTGATCGCGAGCCCCAGCCCGGCGCCTTCGCCGTGGCGGTCGCGCCGGCTGCTGCCGCGATGAAAGCGGTCGAAGATCCGCTCGAGCTGCTCGGGCGGGATGGGGTCGCCCAGGTTGCGCACGACGAGGCGGACCGCGGCGGCGTCCGCCGCGATGCCGATGCCGATCTCGCCCCCGTCCGGGGTGTGGCGCAGCGCATTCGAGATCAGGTTCGACAGCGCGCGCCGGAGCATCAGGCGGTCGCCGCTCACCACGGCGCGGCCCTCGCGCACGATGCGGATCTCGTGCTCGTCGGCGAGCGCCTGGTAGAACTCGATCAGCGCGTCCGCCTCGCGCGCCAGGTCGACCGCCTCGCCCCCGTGGGCGAGGCGGTTGTCCTCGGCCTTGGCGAGGAACAGCATGTCGCTCACCATGCGCGCGATGCGCTCGTACTCCTCCAGGTTGGAGGCGAGGATGTCCTGGTACTCCTCCGCCGAGCGCGGACGCGACAGCGCCACCTGGGTCTGCGTCATCAGGTTCGAGATCGGCGTGCGCAGCTCGTGCGCGATGTCCGCCGAATAGTCGGCGAGGCGCTGGAAGGCGAATTCGAGGCGGGCGAGCATGCCGTTGAAGGCTTCGACGTGGTCGCGCACCTCGAGCGGCGCATCGCGCTCGCCGAGGCGCTGGCCGAGCTGCTGCGCCGACAGCCCCCTCGCGGTCTCGGTGACCCGGCGCAGGGGAGCGAGCCCGCGATGGGCGGCGAACCAGCCCAGCAGCGCCGCCACCAGCGCCGCCAGCGCGACCCCCGCCCAGGTCGCCTTGCGCACCGAGGCGAGGAAATGCGTGTGATGCGACAGATCGAGCGCGACCAGCACGTCGACGCCGGCGGCGTCGGTCGGCGCGCCGCCGCCTGCGCGTGGCGGCAGCGCGAGGCGCACCTCCAGGCCGCGGTGCGGACGCCCCTCCACCGACCAGTCGCCGCGCCCCGCCGCAAGCGGGGCGCCCGCCCGCTGCTCGGGGGTGAAATGCTCCTCATGGATGATGCGCAGCACCCGCCCGTCGACATCGCGCACCAGCACGCCCACGTTGTCATGGCCGACGAAGGCGTTCTCCAGCACCCGGATGGGCTCCGCCGCCCCCGTGCCGGGAACGCCCTGCTGCACCGCGTTGCGTACGAGGGCGAGCTTGCCGTGCAGCTCGTGCAGGTCGAGCTCCTCGAAGTGCGCATCGAGCATGCGCCCGAACAGCAGCGCCGCCAGCACCAGCACGCCTGCGGTGAGCGCGGCGAAGAGCAGCGCCAGGCGGGCGGTGAGCGAGAACGCGCGCATCATCCCCGCGCCGGCGGCAGCGCTTCGAGCACGTAGCCCATGCCGCGCACGGTGCGAATGAGCTTGGGCTCGAAGGGCTCGTCCACCTTGGCGCGCAGCCTGCGCACCGCCACCTCGATGACGTTGGTGTCGCTGTCGAAGTTCATGTCCCACACCTGGGAGGCGATCAGCGAGCGCGGCAGCACCTCGCCCTGGCGCCGCAGCAGCAGCTCGAGCAGGGCGAACTCCTTCGCCGTGAGGTCGATGCGCTGGCCACTGCGGATCACCCGCCGGCGCAGCAGGTCGAGCTCGAGATTGGACGAGCGCAGCACCTCCGGCTCCTGGCTGCGCCCGCGCCGCAACAGGGTTCGGACCCGCGCGAGGAATTCCGAGAAGGCGAAGGGCTTCACCAGGTAGTCGTCCGCCCCCAATTCCAGGCCGCGCACCCGGTCCTCCACCTGGTCGCGCGCGGTGAGGAACAGCACCGGCGTCTCGCGGCCGCTGTGGCGCAGCGTCTGCAGGACGCCCCAGCCGTCGAGCGAGGGCAGCGTGACGTCGAGCACGATGAGGTGGTAGTCGCCATCGAGCGCGAGGTGCAACCCGTCGACGCCGTCGCGCGCGAGATCGACGACGAAGCCGGCCTCGCGCAGCCCTTGGCGCAGGTAATCCCCGGTCTTCACCTCATCTTCGACGATCAGAATCTTCATGGCCGCGCTCCCGCGCATCGACTGCACCTCGCCAATTCTGCCCCGAGGCGCTGGAGGGCAAGGCGGATTACAGAAATGTAATCCCTGCGTCAGCCTCGTGACGGACATGCGCGCGCAAGATGAGCATCGTCGTGGCGCAATGGGATTCCCGATGGAGAGACGACTTTTCTTTCGCGCCGGCGGCCTGGCGATCGCGCTCGCCCTCGCGGCGGGCGTGCAGGCTGCCGATGACCGGCCCGCCGACGCGCCCCTGCCCGAGGCCACGCAAGGCGGGCGCGCCGAAGCGCCCCCGCTGCCGCCCTATCGATCCTCGCTCGATGCCTACCGGCCCTACCGCGCCGATGAACCGCTGCGCGCCTGGAAGGAGGCCAACGACGAGGTGGGGCGCCTGGGCGGCCACATGGGGCACCTCACACCGGCTGCGAAAGGAGGCGAGCGATGAAAGCGAGCCTGCCGGTGTCCCTCCTTGCCGCCGGCGTGCTCACCGGTTGTGCCGGCGCGGCCATAGAGCGGAACTTCGCCGAGGTGGATCGCTTCGCGCGGGAACAGGCGGGCAGCGAGGTGCGCTGGCTGCGATCGGACGCCGAGCGCGAGGCGATGCGCACCGAGGTCGATCGCCTGCTCGCGCAGCCGCTGGCGATCGACGACGCGGTGCGGATCGCGCTCGGCTACAGCCCGGCCTTCCAGACCCTGCTGGCGGAGGCCGCGGTGGCGTCGGCGGACGCGACCGGCGCGGCGCGCATCGGCAATCCGGTATTCACCTTCGAGCGCCTGTTCCGTTCGGGCGCCGAGGGGCGCGAACTCGACATCGGCCGCTCGCTCGGCATCTCGCTGCTCGACGTCCTGTTCCTGCCCGCGCGTCGCGAACAGGCGGCTTTCCGCCAGCAGCAGACGCGGCTGGAGGCCTCGAGCGCGCTGCTCGCCACGGTCACCGAGGTCCGCCAGGCCTGGATCGACGCCGTCGCCGCGAGCCAGACGGCGCGCTACCGGTCGGACGTCGCCAGTGCGGCCGGCACCGCTGCAGAACTCGCCCGCCGGATGCAGGCCACCGGCAACTTCAGCCGCCTGCAGCGCGCGCGCGAGCAGGCGCTTGCCGCCGAGGAGACGGCGAACCTGATCCGCGCCCGCCAGAACGCCACCGCCGCGCGCGAGGCGCTGATCCAGCGCCTGGGCCTCACGCCGGGCCAGGCGCAGGCGCTGACCCTGCCCGCGCAGCTGCCGGCGCTGCCCGAGGCACCGATCGACGAAGCCACCGCGGGTGCCGCCCTGCTCGAGAACCGGCTCGATGTGCGCATCGCGCGCGCCGACCTCGACCGCACGACGAAAAGCCTGGGGCTCACGCGGGTCACCAGCGTCGTCGACGGCCTGCACGTGGCCGGCGTGCGCAACAGCGAGACCGGTGAATCGTCCCAGCGCGGCTTCGAGATCGAGCTGCCGTTGCCGCTGTTCGACTTCGGCGACGCGGCGCGCGCCGGCAGCGAGGCGCGCTACCTCGCGGCCTTCAATCGCACGCTCGAGGTCGCGCGCAACGCGAGCTCCCAGGTGCGCGTGGCCTACGACGGCTATCGCAGCGCATACGACCTCGCCCGCCACTACCGCGACGAGCTCGTACCCCTCCATCAGAACATCACCGAGGAATCCGTGCTCCAGTACAACGGGATGCTGATCGGGGTGTTCGAGCTGCTCGCCGCCGCGCGCTCGCAGTCGGCGAGCGTGGCGCAGGCGATCGAGGCCGAGCGCGACTTCTGGCGCGCCGACGCCGCGCTCAAGGCCAGCCTGCTCGGCCGGCCGATCGCGCCGCTCGTCCTTCAATCGGGGGCATCACCGGCGCAAGCCGGTGGTGGCCACTGACCTTTCCGGAGCCCCTCATGACCTCCCGACGTCGATTTCTCGCCGGGGCGGGCCTGCTGGCCGCCGCCGGCTCG
>NZ_MBFM01000005.1:26964-35617 GCF_001696715.1 Thauera phenolivorans
GCTCTTCCGATCTCGCCGACCTCGACCGCACGACGAAAAGCCTGGGGCTCACGCGGGTCACCAGCGTCGTCGACGGCCTGCACGTGGCCGGCGTGCGCAACAGCGAGACCGGTGAATCGTCCCAGCGCGGCTTCGAGATCGAGCTGCCGTTGCCGCTGTTCGACTTCGGCGACGCGGCGCGCGCCGGCAGCGAGGCGCGCTACCTCGCGGCCTTCAATCGCACGCTCGAGGTCGCGCGCAACGCGAGCTCCCAGGTGCGCGTGGCCTACGACGGCTATCGCAGCGCATACGACCTCGCCCGCCACTACCGCGACGAGCTCGTACCCCTCCATCAGAACATCACCGAGGAATCCGTGCTCCAGTACAACGGGATGCTGATCGGGGTGTTCGAGCTGCTCGCCGCCGCGCGCTCGCAGTCGGCGAGCGTGGCGCAGGCGATCGAGGCCGAGCGCGACTTCTGGCGCGCCGACGCCGCGCTCAAGGCCAGCCTGCTCGGCCGGCCGATCGCGCCGCTCGTCCTTCAATCGGGGGCATCACCGGCGCAAGCCGGTGGTGGCCACTGACCTTTCCGGAGCCCCTCATGACCTCCCGACGTCGATTTCTCGCCGGGGCGGGCCTGCTGGCCGCCGCCGGCTCGGTCAACCGGGTCGCGCTGGCGGCCCTGCCCGAACCGGTGATCCAGTCCAGCGCGGCCACGGCCGCACCTCACACCCCGCCCAACGGCCGCCCCTACGACCCGGTGGTGACGCTGAACGGCTGGACCGCCCCCTGGCGCATGAGAAATGGCGTGAAGGAGTTCCATCTGGTCGCCGAGCCGGTCGAGCGCGAGCTCGCCCCCGGCATGATCGCCCGGCTGTGGGGCTACAACGGCCAGTCGCCGGGGCCGACGATCGAGGTCGTCGAGGGCGACCGCGTGCGCATCTTCGTCACCAACCGCCTGCCTGAACACACCTCCATCCACTGGCACGGCCAGCGCCTGCCCAACGGCATGGACGGCGTCGGCGGCCTGACCCAGCCGCAGATCCCGCCCGGCAAGACCTTCGTGTACGAGTTCGTCGCGCGCCGCCCCGGCACCTTCATGTACCACCCCCACGCCGACGAGATGGTGCAGATGGCGATGGGCATGATGGGCTTCTGGGTCACTCACCCGCGCAACCCGCACCCGCTGATCGATCGCGTCGATCGCGACTTCTGCTTCCTGCTCGGCGCCTACGACATCGAGCCCGGCAGCTACGTGCCGAAGGTGAACACCATGCTCGACTTCAACCTGTTCACCTTCAACAGCCGCGTCTTCCCCGGCATCGACTCGCTCAACGTCCGCCGCGGCGACCGCGTGCGGGTGCGCGTCGGCAACCTGACGATGACCAACCACCCGATCCACATCCACGGCCACGAGTTCGAGGTCACCGGCACCGACGGCGGACCGACGCGGCGCGAGTCGCGCTGGCCCGAAGTGACCACCGACGTCGCCGTCGGCCAGATGCGCCAGCTCGAGTTCATCGCGGACGAGGAGGGCGACTGGGCGCTGCACTGCCACAAGTCGCACCACACGATGAACGCGATGGGCCACGATGTGCCGACCATGATCGGTGTCGATCATCGCGGCCTGGTCGAGAACATCCAGAAGCTGGTGCCCGACTACATGCTGATGGGCGAGCGCGGCATGGCAGACATGGGCGAGATGGAGATGCCGCTGCCCGACAACACCCTGCCGATGATGACCGGCCAGGGGCCGTTCGGGGCGGTCGAGATGGGCGGCATGTTCACCGTGCTCAAGGTGCGCCGTGAGCAGAAGCGGGGCGACTACCGCGACCCGGGCTGGTTCAGGCATCCGAAGGGGACGGTGGCCTATGAGTGGGCGGGCGCAGCGCTGCCCGAGCCCGCGCGCAGCGGCGCGGCCGGCCCCTCGAGCATGCCGCGCACCGGACCCGGGCAGGCCGTCGAGATGAAGGTGCGCAAACCCAGCGCGCATCCAGGGCACTGAAGCCAGGCGCCGCGTGCGCGCAACCAACGACACCAACCAGATTTCACCCCCAGAGCCGGAGCGCCCCATGAAAAGCCGTCGTCGTTTCCTCGCCACCGGTCTTGCGACCGGTGTGCTCGCCTTGCATCGCACCGCGTTCGCCCACGGCGGGGCCGAACGTGCCCCCGAGCCTGCCTCCGACACCGCCCGGGAGCAGCAGGACTGGGGGATCGCGGGCGAGGAGAAGGCCGTCTCGCGAACCATCCCGATCGTGATGACCGACGACATGCGCTTCGTCCCCGACCGCATCGCGGTGCGCCTGGGCGAGACGGTCCGCTTCACCCACAGGAACCGGGGTGCCGTGATGCACGAGATGGTGCTCGGCACGCCTCGCACGCTCGCCGAGCATGCGGCGCTGATGCAGCGCTTCCCCGAGATGGAACACGACGAGCCGTGGATGGCCCACGTCGCGCCCGGCGGACGCGGCGCAATGGTGTGGGAGTTCAACCGCGCGGGCGAATTCCAGTTTGCCTGCCTCATTCCCGGCCATTTCCAGGCCGGGATGGTCGGCACGATCGAGATCGTCGGCTGACAGAAATGTAATCCGGGCGTCAGCGTTCCGTCGGTGACGGCTTCGCATAATGGCCCCGACTTTCGACATCTGCGCAGAACCCCAAGCCCTGGAGACACCCCCTCATGAAGAACACGCTCATTGCCACCGCCCTCGTCGCCCTGCTCGGCAGCGCCGCCCCGGTGGCGTTCGCGCAGGCCGATCACGATGCCCACCACGCTGGCGCGAGCGCCCCGGCCGAGGCCAGCCTGGCCGAAGGGACGGTCAAGAAGATCGACAAGTCGGCGGGCAAGCTCACCATTGCCCATGGCCCCCTCGAGTCGCTCGGCATGCCCGCGATGACCATGGTGTTTCGCGCAGCGGAGCCGGACATGCTCGATCAGGTCAAGGCGGGCGACAAGATCCGCTTCGCCGTCGAGCGGGTCGGCGGTGCGCTGACGGTGACGTCCCTCGAACCCGCTCAGTGAGTCGTACCCCGCAGGTGCGTCGCGTTCCACTCTGACCCTCCGCCCCGGGGCATGCGCCTCCGTGGTGGCTGAACGATGAGGCGGGCGGCGAAGCGCCTGCCCATGCACTCGACCGCCTGCCGGAATCGTTTCTCGATGAAATCCCTCTTTGCCACACCGTCCGCAGCACCGTCCGCCGTACCGTCATCTCACCGGCCACGCCCCGCAGCGCTTGCGCTGCTGCTTGCGCTCACGCTGGGAAGTGGCAGAGCCTGGACTCAGGGCTCGCCCGACACCCCGACGCTCGGCGCGAGCCCCCAGGCGCTGATCGAGTACGCGCGCCAGCGCAACCCGGGCTTCGCCGCCGCCCGCGCCGAAGCGTCCGCCGCCCACGAGCGCGTGGCACCCGCCGGCGCGCTGCCCGATCCGCGCTTCGAGCTCGAGCTGATGGACGCCACCAACACCATGAACGGGCGCTCGAGCTCGCTGCTGCCCGGCCAGGTGGGCGAGACCCGTTACCGCATCACCCAGCCGCTGCCCGGCTGGGGCAAGCGCGACCTGGCGGTGAAAGCCGCCGAAGCGCAGGCGACGCAGACCGGGGCGATGCGCGATGCGGCGTGGACCGAGCTCGCCGCGAAGATCGAGACGCTGTGGCTGCGCTACCACGCGGCCGACCGCGAGCTCGTCCTCAAGCGCGAGGCGCTGACCCTGCTGCGAAGCCTCGAAGAGCTCAGTCTCGCCCGTTACGAGCTGGGCCTGCTGCCGCAGCAGGCGGTGCTGCGCATGCAACGCGAGATCACCTCCCAGCGCCTGGCGCTCGTCGACATCGAGCAGCGCCGCCAGGGCCTGTCGGCGGGGCTCAATGGCCTGCTCGGCCGCGCGCACGACGCGCCGCTCGCCGCGCCCGTCGATCCCGCGCCGCTGCCCGAGCAGCTGGCGCCCGGCGCCCTGTTCGCGTCGGTCGCGAGCGCCAACCCCGAGGTGCAGGTGGCGAGCTACGGCATCGACGCCGCGCAGGCCGAACGCGAGCGCACCTACCGGGACCGCCTGCCGGATTTCGCCGTGGGCGTGACCAACAACCGCCCCTACGAAGGCAAGGCCTCGTGGGACGTGATGTTCGAGGTGATGATTCCGCTGCAGCAGTCGAGCCGCCGCGCGAAGGAGCGCGAGGCCGAGTACATGCTGATCGCGGCCGAGGCGCGGCAAGAGGACGCCAGGGCGCGCGCCGCCGGCGAGCTCGGCAGCGCCTGGTCCATGTACGCCCGGGGGCAGGAGACGCTGCGCCTGCTCGAGCACACCCTGCTGCCGCAGGCCCGGGCCACCCGCGATGCGAGCCGGGCCGCGCTCACCAACGGCACGATCGATTTCGACAGCGTGATCGAGGCCGAACGCCAGCTCATCGACATCCGCAGCCAGCAGCTCCAGGCCGAACTCGAGACCCGCCTGGCCCTTACCGAAATCAAGAAACTGACCGGGGAGTCGAAGTGAACGCTGCCGTCCGAATGACGTCGATCGCCGCCGCGGTGGCGATCGCTGCGGGTGCGGGGTACTGGTTCGCCCGGATGCAACACGCGTCCCCGCCCGCCACCCAGGCCGGCGTTGGCGCCCCTGCCGCCGTGGCTACGGCTACGCCTGCGGCCGGGGGCGAACGCAGGATCCTCTACTACCGCAACCCGATGGGCCTGCCCGACACCTCGCCGGAGCCCAAGAAGGACTCGATGGGCATGGACTACATCCCGGTCTACGCCGACGACCAGCCCGACGACAGCGGCGCGGTGGCGGTGAGTCCGGCGCGCATCCAGACCCTCGGGGTGAAGACCGCGCTGGTCGAGAGGCGTGCGGTGGACACGGCGGTGCGTGCCAGCGGCCGGATCGAGATCGACGAGCGCCGCCAGGTGGTGGTGGCGCCGCGCTTCGAGGGCTGGATCGAGCGCCTGCATGTGAATGCCGCGGGCGACCCGGTGAAGAAGGGGCAGCCGCTGTTCACCGCCTACAGCCCCGAGCTGCAGTCCACCGGCGAGGAGCTGCGCATCGCCGAACGGCTGGCGAGCCAGAGCGCCGGCCATGATCCGCTGGCGAGCGCATCCGCCCGGCGGCTGGCCGAGGCGACGCGTGCGCGCCTGCGCAACCTGCAGGTCGCCGGCCAGGCCGGCGCGCGCCAGGTCTTCCACGCCCCGGCGAGCGGCGTCGTGCTCGACAAGATGGCGGTCGAGGGCGGGCGCTTCATGCCGGGCGAGGCCTTGTTCCGCATCGCCGACCTGTCCAAGGTGTGGATCATCGCCGACGTGTATGAGCAGGATCTCGCCCGCGTGCAGGTCGGCCAGGGTGCGCGGGTCACGCTCGAGGCCTACCCGGGTCGCAGCTTCGAGGCGCGGGTCGGCTATCTCTATCCGACGCTCGACGCCGCCACCCGCAGCACCCGGGTGCGGCTGGAACTGGACAATGTCGAGGGCCTGCTGCGTCCCGGCATGTTCGCCCAGGTCGCGCTGGCGGTCGGCGACGCCACCCCGAAGGTGGTCGTGCCGAGCTCGGCGATCATCGACGACGGCGTGCGGCGGGTCGTGCTGCGCGCGCTCGGCGAAGGCCGCTTCAAGCCGCAGCGGGTCAGGCTGGGCCAGCGCGGCGAGGACGGGGTCGAAGTGCTCGAGGGCCTCGAGGCGGGCGATCGCGTGGTGGTGTCGGCGAACTTCCTGATCGACTCGGAGAGCCAGCTCAAGGCCGCGCTGTCGAACCTGGTCGATGCCGAACCCGGCACCGCCGGTGAGGACGGCGCCAGTTCCACCCGTTACGAAGCCGACGGCACGCTCGACGCCATCGATGCCGACGCGGGCAGCGTGACGATGACCCATGGCGAGATCCCCGCACTGAGCTGGCCGGCGATGACGATGGACTTCCTGCTCGCCGACCCGGCGCTGGTGAAGGACATCGCGCCGGGCACGCCGGTGCGCTTCGTGTTCGAGGCGGGCGAGCCGGGCGAGTACATCGTCACCGGCATCGAGCCGGTCGCGGGCGGCGCGCCGGCAGCGGCCGCCGGCGCACACGAGGGCCACTGAGATGCCGACCCCCGCGACGAATCCCGCCGCCGCGCCCGGCGCTGCGCCCGCCGAGCCGTCCGCCGCCGGCCTGCTCGACCGGGTGATCGAGTGGTCGGCGCGCAACGTCTTCCTGGTGCTGCTGGCGACCCTGTTCCTGATCGGCGGGGGCGTCTATGCGGTGCACAAGACCCCGCTCGACGCGCTGCCCGACCTCTCCGACGTGCAGGTGATCGTCTACACCGACTATCCCGGCCAGGCGCCGCAGGTGGTCGAGGACCAGGTGACCTACCCGCTCACCACCTCGATGCTGGCGGTGCCGCGCGCCAAGGTGGTGCGCGGCTTCTCGATGTTCGGCGCGTCCTACGTGTACGTGATCTTCGAGGACGGCACCGACATCTACTGGGCGCGCTCGCGCGTGCTCGAATACCTGAGCGCGGCCGCCAGCCGCCTGCCGCAGGGCGTGGCGCCGCAGCTCGGCCCCGATGCCACCGGGGTGGGCTGGGTGTACCAGTACGCGGTGCTGGGCCGCGACATGAGCCTGGCCGACACCCGCGGCCTGCAGGACTGGTACGTGCGCTACCAGCTCACCAAGGCGCAGGGCGTGGCCGAGGTGGCGAGCATCGGCGGCTTCGTGCGCGAGTACCAGGTCACCGTCGATCCGCTCCGGCTCGCCGGCTACGGCATCACGCTCGACGAGGTGACGAAGGCGATCCGCGCCTCCAACCGCGACGTCGGCGGCCGCGCGGTGGAGCTCGCCGAGAAGGAATACATGGTGCGCGGCCGCGGCTACCTGCGCAGCGTGGAGGACATCGGCGGGATCGTGCTGAAGGCCGAACGCGGCACGCCGGTGCGCGTGGCCGACGTCGCCCGCGTCGAGCTGGTGCCCGCCGAGCGGCGCGGCATCGCCGAGCTGAACGGCGAGGGCGAGGTGGCCTCCGGCATCGTCATGGCGCGCTTCGGCCAGAACGCGCTCGACGTGATCGCCAACGTCAAGGCGAAGATCGCCGAGATCGCCCCCGGCCTGCCGGCGGGCGCGGAGATCGTGCCGGTGTACGACCGCTCCGAGCTGATCGAGCGCGCGATCGGCAACCTGCAATGGACCCTGCTCGAGGAGAGCCTGATCGTCGCCGCGGTGTGCATCGTCTTCCTGCTACACGTGCGCAGCGCGCTGGTGGCGATCATCACCCTGCCGCTCGGCATCCTGATCGCCTTCATCGCCATGCGCAGCCTGGGGCTGGGCTCGAACATCATGAGCCTGGGCGGCATCGCGATCGCGATCGGGGCGATGGTCGATGCGGCGATCGTGATGATCGAAAACGCGCACAAGCACATCGAGCGGCTGCCCGCAGCGGCGACCCGGGAGGAGCGCAGCGCGGCGATCGTGCTCGCCTGCAAGGAGGTCGGACCGGCGCTGTTCTTCTCGCTGCTGATCATCACCGTGTCCTTCCTGCCGGTGTTCGCGCTCGAAGGCCAGGAGGGCCGGCTGTTCTCGCCGCTCGCCTTCACCAAGACCTTCGCCATGGCCGGCGCCGCGCTGCTGTCGGTGACCCTGGTGCCGGTGCTGATGCTGTTCTTCGTGCGCGGGCGCATCCTGCCCGAGGCGAAGAACCCGGTGAACCGGCTGCTGATCTGGCTGTACCGGCCGATCATCCAGGGCGTGCTGCGCTTCAAGGTCCTCACGCTCGTGCTCGCCGTGCTGGCGATGGCCGCCACCCTCGTCCCCGCGCGCCAGATCGGCTCCGAGTTCATGCCGACCCTGAACGAAGGCACGCTGTTCTACATGCCGGCGGCGCTGCCGGGCATGTCGGTGACCGAGGCCGGGCGCCTGCTTGCCACCACCAACCGCATCATCAAGACCTTCCCCGAGGTGGCGTCGGTCTATGGCAAGGCCGGCCGCGCCAACACCGCGACCGACCCGGCACCGCTCGAGATGTTCGAGACGGTGATCAACCTGAAGCCGCAGGACCAGTGGCGGCCCGGGGTAACCACCGACACGCTGATTGCGGAAATGGACGCCGCGCTCAAGTTCCCCGGTCTCGCCAACTCGTGGACCATGCCGATCAAGGCCCGCATCGACATGTTGAGCACCGGCATCCGCACCCCGGTGGGGGTGAAGGTGTTCGGCAAGGACCTGGAGACACTGGAGAAGGTCGCACAGGCGGTGGAAGCGGCGGTGCGCAAGGTGCCGGGCGCGAGCAGCGCCTACGCCGAGCGCGTGGCCGGTGGCTACTACGTGGACATCGTGCCGCGCCGCGATCAGCTCGCGCGCTACGGGCTCACCATCGACATGGTGCAGGACGTGATCGCCACCGCGCTCGGCGGCGAGATGGTGACGACCACGGTCGAGGGCCTGGAGCGCTACGGCGTGTCGGTACGCTACGCACGCGGCCTGCGCGACGATCCGGCGCGGCTTGCGTCCGACGTCTTCGTGCCGACCATGAACGGGCCGATCCCACTTGGCCAGGTGGCCGAGGTGAAGCTGACACGCGGCGCGCCCGGCATCCGCACCGAGAACGCGCTGCTGGCGGCCTACGTGTATGTCGACACCCGCGAGGCCGACCTCGGCGCCTTCGTCAAGCGCGCGCAGCAGGCGGTGGCCGAGGAAGTCGCATTCCCGCAGGGCTACTACGCCACCTGG
>NZ_MBFM01000005.1:35627-45830 GCF_001696715.1 Thauera phenolivorans
ACGCTGATTGCGGAAATGGACGCCGCGCTCAAGTTCCCCGGTCTCGCCAACTCGTGGACCATGCCGATCAAGGCCCGCATCGACATGTTGAGCACCGGCATCCGCACCCCGGTGGGGGTGAAGGTGTTCGGCAAGGACCTGGAGACACTGGAGAAGGTCGCACAGGCGGTGGAAGCGGCGGTGCGCAAGGTGCCGGGCGCGAGCAGCGCCTACGCCGAGCGCGTGGCCGGTGGCTACTACGTGGACATCGTGCCGCGCCGCGATCAGCTCGCGCGCTACGGGCTCACCATCGACATGGTGCAGGACGTGATCGCCACCGCGCTCGGCGGCGAGATGGTGACGACCACGGTCGAGGGCCTGGAGCGCTACGGCGTGTCGGTACGCTACGCACGCGGCCTGCGCGACGATCCGGCGCGGCTTGCGTCCGACGTCTTCGTGCCGACCATGAACGGGCCGATCCCACTTGGCCAGGTGGCCGAGGTGAAGCTGACACGCGGCGCGCCCGGCATCCGCACCGAGAACGCGCTGCTGGCGGCCTACGTGTATGTCGACACCCGCGAGGCCGACCTCGGCGCCTTCGTCAAGCGCGCGCAGCAGGCGGTGGCCGAGGAAGTCGCATTCCCGCAGGGCTACTACGCCACCTGGAGCGGCCAGTTCGAGAACATGGAGCGCGCCAAGGAGAAGATGAAGATCGTGGTGCCGGTGACGCTGGCACTCATTTTCGTACTGCTGTACCTCAGCTTCCGGCGCCTGACCGAGACCCTGATCGTGATGCTGTCGGTGCCCTTCGCGCTGGTCGGCGGGGTGTGGCTGATGTGGTGGCTGGGCTACCAGATGAGCGTGGCGGTGGCGGTGGGCTTCATCGCGCTCGCCGGGGTGGCGGCCGAGACCGGGGTGATCATGCTGATCTACCTCGACCATGCGTGGAAGGCCGTGTGCGCGCGGCGGCAGGCCGAGGGCCGCGAGGCCGGGGTCGCCGAGCTGTACGAGGCGATCATGGAAGGCGCGGTCGAGCGCGTGCGGCCCAAGATGATGACCGTGGTGGCGATCATGGCCGGCCTGCTGCCGATCATGTGGGGCACCGGCACCGGCAGCGAGGTGATGAGCCGCATCGCCGCGCCGATGGTAGGGGGTATGGTGTCGTCGACCGTGCTGACGCTGGCCGTGATCCCGGCCCTCTATGCGCTCGTCAAGCAGTGGGCGTTGCCCCGCAGCACCCAGTCATTCAGTCACGAACGTTGGCGGGGAGAAGCGACATGACCCAAGAACATTCGCACGACGGCCATTCCGGCCACGTCCATCATCGCGCGCGTTCATCGACGAGCGAACACACCGATCCGGTCTGCGGCATGACGGTGAAGCCCGACTCCCCTTACCGGGCAAGTCACGCCGGGCACGAATACCGGTTCTGCAGTGCCAGGTGCCAGAGCCGGTTCGAGAGCGATCCGGCGAAATATCTCGCGCCGCAGGCGGATCGGGCTGCGACCGAGGGCGCACCGGCGCCCGGCGCCGAATACACCTGCCCGATGCACCCGGAGATCCGCCAGATCGGACCGGGGACCTGCCCGAAATGCGGCATGGCGCTCGAGCCGGTGATGCCGGCCCTCGAGGACGACGACAATCCGGAACTCGCCGACTTCCGCCGCCGGTTCTGGTGGACCCTGCCGCTGACGCTGATCGTGGCCGCGATCGCGATGTCCGGCGGCTTCTTCGATCCGATGCTGGGTGCGGCGCGCCCGTGGGTGGAACTGGCGCTGGCGACGCCCGTCGTGCTGTGGGCGGGGTGGCCGTTCTTCGTGCGCTGGGCGCAGTCGATCCGCAACCGCAGCCCCAACATGTGGACCCTGATCGGCACGGGCACCGGGGCAGCCTATGTGTACAGCGTGGTCGCCACCGTCGCCCCCGATGTGTTTCCGGACTCTTTCCGCATGGGCGAGCATGTCGGGGTGTACTTCGAGGCCGCGGCGGTCATCATCTCGCTGACCCTGCTGGGTCAGGTGCTGGAGCTGAAGGCGCGCTCCGCGACCGGCGCCGCGATCAAGGCGCTGCTCGGCCTCGCGCCCAAGACCGCGCGGCGCATCGGTGCGGATGGCGCCGAAGAGGACATCCCGCTGACGCATGTCCACCCCGGCGACCGGCTCCGGGTCCGTCCGGGTGAGAAGGTGCCGGTCGACGGCGTCGTCGACGAAGGCGAGAGCGCGGTCGACGAGTCCATGCTCACCGGCGAACCGATGCCGGTGACCAAGCGCCCGGGCGACAAGGTGATCGGCGCCACCCTCAATACCAGCGGGGCGCTGGTGATGGTCGCGGAGAAGATCGGCTCGCAGACCGTGCTGTCCCAGATCGTGCAACTGGTCGCACTGGCCCAGCGTTCACGTGCGCCGATGCAGCGCCTGGCCGACGTGGTGGCCGGCTGGTTCGTCATCGTCGTCGTCCTCGTCGCGATCGCCACCTTTCTGGCGTGGGGCTTCTTCGGGCCGCAGCCGAGCTGGGCCTACGGCCTCATCAACGCGGTGGCGGTGCTGATCATCGCCTGCCCGTGCGCCCTCGGCCTGGCCACGCCGATGTCGGTGATGGTCGCGACCGGGAAGGCCGCCACCCAGGGCGTGCTGTTCCGCGATGCGGCAGCGATCGAGTCTCTGCGCAAGGTCGACACCCTGATCGTCGACAAGACGGGCACCCTGACCGAGGGGCGGCCCGCCTTCCACGGGGTGGTGGCGGCCCCGGGCTGGACCGAGTCGGACGTGCTCCGCATCGCGGCCAGCCTCGACCAGGGCAGCGAACATCCGCTGGCCCACGCCATCGTCGCCGAGGCCCGCCAGCGCGAACTCGCGCTCAGCAAACCGGACGACTTCGAGTCGTCGTCCGGGATCGGGGTGCGCGGCACCGTCGACGGCCGCCGCGTGACGCTGGGCAACACCGCCCTGATGGACGACGAGCGTGTGGACTGGCAGGGCCTGGCCGAGCGCGCCGAGGCCTTGCGGCTCGAAGGCGCGAGCGTGATGCATCTGGCGGTCGACCGCGAGATCGCCGGCCTGATCGCGGTCGCCGATCCGATCAAGGCGTCGACGCTCGAAGCCCTCGATGGGCTCAGGGCGAGCGGGCTGCGGGTCATCATGGCCACGGGCGACGGTCTCACCACGGCGCGCGCGGTCGGCGCCCGCCTCGGCATCGACGAGGTCCATGGCGAAGTGAAGCCCGCCGACAAGAACGAGCTGGTCGGAAAACTCCAGGCCGAGGGCCGCATCGTCGCCATGGCCGGCGACGGCATCAACGACGCCCCGGCGCTCGCGCGTGCGGATGTGGGCATCGCGATGGGCACCGGCACCGACGTCGCGATGAGCAGCGCCCATCTGACGCTGGTCAAGGGCGATCTCAGGGGCATTGCCACCGCGCGCAATATCTCGCTCGCCACGGTGCGCAACATGCACCAGAACCTCTTGTTCGCCTTCCTCTACAACGGCCTCGGCGTGCCGATCGCGGCCGGGGCGCTCTACCCCGCGTTCGGCCTGCTGCTGTCGCCGATGATCGCGGCGGTGGCGATGAGCTTCAGCTCGGTCTCGGTGGTCGGCAACGCGTTGCGCCTGCGCCGCATGAAGGTTTGATCCGGGGCGGGGTCGTCCGGCACCGGTTCAGCGCAGCTCGAAGGCTTCGCGCCGGAAGCGCATCCGCCCGCCCCAGACTCGCGCCAGGCCTGCCTTGAGCTGGTCGCCGAAGCCGCGCGGCCCGCAGAACCAGACTTCGGCGCGCTGCCCGTCCGTCCGCCCCGACGCCAGCGTCGCCGGCGTCAGCGCATCGCCGGCGGCGCGGTCGTGGATGTGCAGGGTCACGCTCGGCAGCCCCGCGCTCAGCGCTTGCAGACGCGCCACGAAAGGATCGCTCGCGGCCTGGCGGGTGCTGTAGTGCAGATCGACCGCCGGTGCGGCGGCGGGGTCGGCGCGCAGTTCGTCGAGCCAGGCGAGGAAGGGGGTGACGCCGATGCCGCCGGCAACCCAGACCTGGCGCGCCTTGCGGTCGCGGCGCTCGAGCACGAAGCGTCCGTACGGCCCTTCGATGCTGACCGCCTGGCCCGTGGAGATGCGGCCGGCGAGCTGGCGGGTGTAGTCGCCCAGCGCCTTGATCTGGAAGGTGAGGGTGCGGTCGCCGTGGTCGGCGCTGGCGATGGTGAAGGGGTGCGCGCCTTCGAAGCGCTCGAAACCGACGAAGGCGAACTGTCCGGCCTGGTGGCCACGCCAATGGTCGAGCCGGCAGACGATCTCGGTGACGTCGGGCGCCGGCGAGGACACCGCGGTGACCACCCCCTGCACGCGGCGAGCGCGGCCGATCCGGCCGGCGAGCGCCACCACCGAAGCCGCCGTGCCCGCGGCGAGCAGCACCGCCAGCAGCATGCCGACGGGCTGGGTCCAGTAATCCGGCGGCGCCAGCACGGCGGCGTGGAAGGCGAGCAGCAGGTAGAAAACCGGCATCGCGCGGTGCAGGTGGCGCCAGAACTTGTAGGGGAAGCGCTTCCACAGGCTCAGCACGACCATCGCCAGCACGAGATAGATGGCGAACTCGCCCACGTCCTCGCCGGCATCGCGCAGCGCTTCGAAAAGGCCGCCGTATCCGACTTCGTCCGGCCGCCCCGCGCGACCCCAGGTCGCCTTGATCAGGTCGTCGGACATCTCGATCAGCCAGTGCAGCGCGGCGAAGACGGCGGCGAGGATGCCCGCCCACTTGTGCAGGCGGAAGATGCGGTCCATGCCGCCGAGCGGGCGCTCCAGCAGCACCGGGCGCGTCGCCAGCACCATCGCCAGCGACATCAGGCCGATCGCGAGCAGACCGCTGAGATAGAGGCCCTGCTCGTAGAGCAGCCAGGGCAGGGAGCCGGCGCCCGCGTCGAGCGCGGCGGCGGCGAGGCCCCACGCGAGCGCGATGAGGGCGATGAAGGTGGATAGCGCGGCGAGCATGGCGGGTTCTCCTGCAGCGGGAAGGGCGGTCCTGCTTCGACCGTGACGCCATGCTGCATGCGGTCACCTGAACCCTTGCTGAAAGCGCACGCCGCCGCGGATCGGCGCGAGGGACGACAAGCCCCGGCGCCCTCGCGCGGTAGCGATTGACCCCACCGCATCCCTGTGCTCAAATGCGAACGCTTTTCATTTGGCAACAATTCCTATCTACCTGACCCGCATTCTCCAGCCAGCCAGTCGCTCCCCTCGCGGCAAGCCAGCCAGCTTCGCATCAAAGGAGTGACTGATGATTCGCAAGGCCCTCGAACCGAACACCCCCGCCTCCCCCTTGCGCCGCAGCCGCCCGTGGCTCGCGGTCGCCGCCACGCTCTACCTGCCCGGCATGGCCGGCGCGGCCGACGTGGTGTTGCCCCGCATCGACGTCGTCGGCGAAGACACCGCGGCCCGGCGCCTGATTCCCGGCGCGGTCACCGTCATCAGCAAGGAAAGCCTCGAGCTGACCCAGCCGCTGTCGACCGAGGCCGCGCTCAAGGCCGTCCCGGGCGTGGTGATCAAGCCGGAAGAGGAATCGGCCGTCGTCGCCAACATCGGCATCCGCGGCCTCAGCGCCGCCGACTACAAAACGCTGATCCTCGAGGACGGCGTGCCGGTGGCGCCGGGACTGTTCGTCGGCAACGGCCGCTACTACAACCCGCGCATCCAGCGCATGGACAGCATCGAGGTGCTCAAGGGCGCGGCGTCGCTGCGCTACGGTCCGAACACCATCGGCGGCGTGATCAACTACAAGACCCGGACGCCGGAACCGGGGGTGTCGCTGTCCGGCCGCGTCGGCTCGCACGGCTACAAGGAGGCCACCGTCGAGGCGGGCGGGCGCTCGCCGTCGGGCGATGCCCTCGCCGGCCTGGCGTTCACCGAGGCGCGCAGCGACGGCTTCCAGAACAAAGGTTTCGAGATGCAGGATCTCATGCTCAAGGGCGGCATGGCGATCGGCGACAAGCAGTGGCTCGGCGCCAAGTTCACCCACTACGAGAACGTCGCCAACATCTCCTATCGCGGCGTGTTCCTCGACGCCTACCGGGCCGGGGCCGACTTCAATCCGGCACCCGATGACTGGTTCCTCACTGAACGCAACTCGTTCGACGTCAACCACGAATGGGCCATCGACGCCGACACCACCCTCAACACGCTGCTCTACTGGAGCGAGATGAGCCGGGACTACTGGCGCTTCGGTACCGTCGGTGGGGCGCCGACGAAGGTGGTGAACGGCCTCACCCAGTGGAACTTCAGCGACAGCGTCAATGGCAACAACCGCGCCTTCGAGCGCCACGGCCTCGACAGCCGCCTCAACCTCCGTCACGACAGCTTCGGCATGCGCAACGAGACCGAGTTCGGCATCCGCGTCATGGAAGAGGAAATGATCGACCAGACCATTCGGGCCAATCGCGCAACGCCCAGGACCGGCACCCTCGCCAAGGACGTGGTCGATTCCGCCACCAGCTACGCCTTCTTCGCGCAGAATCGCTTCATCGTCGATGACCGCCTCGCGATCACCCCGGGCGTGCGGGTCGAGCACTACGAGCAGACGCGCGTGGATCGCCGCAAGCCCGAGTCCGAGGGCAACCGCGCCGAGACCTCCAATACCGAGGTCATGCCCGGCCTCGGCGTCACCTTCCAGGCGGCGCCGATGGCGCAGATCTACGGCGGCGTATACAAGGCCTTCGGCCCGGCGCTCAACGGCGACGCGCTCGACGGCCTGCAGGACCAGCAGCTCGAGGCGGAACGCTCGACCAACTTCGAGATCGGGGTGCGTGGCGCCGGCGAGCGCCTGCGCTACGAGCTCACCGCCTTCCGCATGGACTTCGACAACCAGATCATTCCGGCCAACAGCAACACCGACTTCCAGCGCACCAACGGCGGCAAGACGCTCCATCAGGGCCTGGAAGCGGCGATCGGCTACGACTTCGCCAACGGCTTCAGCGTGGACGCGAACGCCACCTGGATTCCGGACGCGGCGTTCGTCGGCAATCGCTACAAGGCCGATGGCGCGCTCGACATCCCCGACGGCAATCGCGTCACCTACGCGCCCGAATGGGTCGCCAACCTCGTCCTGGCCTACCAGTCCGGTCCGCTCAGGACGGCGCTGAGCGTCAACCACGTCGACGAGCAATTCACCGATGCCGCCAACACCGTGGCGATCGCCGAGAACACCTCGGGCTTCTTCACCGGCCGGGTCGATGCCTACACCACGATCGACCTCACCGCGAGCTACGCGATCAACCCGCAGTTCAGCGTCTTCGGTGCGGTGAAGAACCTCACCGACGAGCACTACGTCGCGAGCCTCAGACAGGGCATTTACGTCGGCCCGGAACGCGCCCTCGAGGTGGGTGCGAGGTACAGCTTCTGAGCGAACCGTCGAGAGCGCCGCAAGGCGCGAAGGCAAGCCGCAGCGCCTCGTCGCAGCGGCCGTTCGTCTATAAAGAAGCGGGCAGGTTGCAAGTCGTGAGGTGCGGAAATGAACACCCTGGGATGGCAGGAACTGAAAGTGGTGGCGCTCGCGGTGGACGATCTGGCGCGGGCGGAGGACTTCTACCGGATCAAGCTGGATCTCGAACCGGTGCCCCCGGGTGGCGACGTCGGTTTCACCCTGGGCAGGCTCACGATCCTGCTCAAGCCGGTTGCCGAACCCGAGCGCGGCGCGGAAAAGTCCCCCTATCCGCGCCTGACCCTCGCGGTTGAGGACGCGCCCCGGCTCGAGCGGGATCTGGTGGCGCGCGGCGTCACGATCAGCGACGCGGTGCAACTCTACGAGGACGGCATGTACTGGGTCGGCGCCTTCCTCGACAGCGAGGGCAACAAGCTCTGGTTCTGCTCGGAGGCGCAGGCGGCCTGAGGGGCGGCGCCGGTCGGATCGGCTCGCCGCCGGGCGCAGCAGGGCGGCCATCCGGCCGCCCTCGCATGTCAGCCCACGTTCGCCAGCAAGCGCTGCTCGCGACCGAAGCCGACCTCCCGCTCGGGATCGAGCAGGCGGTCGCCTTCGGCGTCACGAATGCGGGTCGGCAGGCCCATGTCGTTCATCAGGCCGATGAAGGGCAGGGGGTCGAGTTCCTCGACGTTGGCCATCTCGCCGATGTCCCAGGTGCCGTCGGCGATCAGCATCGCCGCCGCCACCACCGGCACGCCGGCGGTATAGGAGATCGCCTGGCTCCCCACTTCCCGGTAGCACGCCTCGTGGTCGCACACGTTGTACAGCAGCACTTCCTGCGCCTGGCCGTTGCGGGTGCCCTTCACCAGGTCGCCGATGCAGGTCTTGCCGGTGTAGTCGGGCGCGAGCGAGGCGGGGTCGGGCAGCACCGCCTTCACCACCTCGAGCGGCACGATCTCCTGGCCGCGCGCGGTGCGCACCGGCTTCTCGGAGAGCAGGCCGAGGCTCTTCAGCACGTTGAAGACGTTGATGTAGTGCTCGCCGAAACCCATCCAGAAGCGGATGTTGGGCACGCCCAGGTTCTGCGACATCGAGTGCAGCTCGTCGTGGCCGGTGAGGTAGGCGGTGGCCTTGCCGGTCACCGGCATGTCCCACTCCTTGCTGTGCTCGAACATCGCGTTCGCCTTCCACGCATTGTTCTCCCACGACCACACGGTGGAGGTGAACTCGCGGAAGTTGATCTCCGGGTCGAAGTTGGTGGCGAAATAGCGCCCGTGGCTGCCGGCGTTGATGTCGATGATGTCGATCGAATCGACACGGTCGAAGCAGTGGTCGACCGCATAGCGCGCATAGGCGTTGACCACGCCGGGGTCGAAGCCGACGCCGAGCACCGCGGTGACGCCGGCCTGCTTGCAGGCGTCGCGCCGCTTCCACTCGTAGTTGGCGTACCAGGGCGGCGTCTCGCACACCTTGGCCGGGTCCTCGTGGATCGCGGTGTCGAGGTAGGCGGCGCCGGTGTCGATGCAGGCGGCCAGCACCGACATGTTGAGGAAGGGCGAACCGACGTTGATGACGATCTGGCTGCGCGTGGCGCGGATCAGGAACTTGGTGGCCTCGACGTCCATCGCGTCGAGCGCGTGGGCCTGCAGCTGGCCGGGCTGCTGCATGCTGCCCTTTTCCCTGACCGACTCGATGATGGTCTGGCACTTGGCGAGCGTGCGCGATGCAATGTGGATATTGCCGAGGAGGGCGTTGTTCTGCGCGCACTTGTGCGCCACCACGTGAGCCACTCCACCCGCCCCGATAATCAGGACATTACGCTTCATTCTCGTCTCCCATCGCTGAGGTTTGACCGCCCTTCGTCAGGACAGGCTGCTGACGTAGTCGTCATAGGAAAAGTCGCGCACGAGGCGCACGCTGCCGTCCAGCTCGCGGACGGCGATGGCCGGCATGTGGATGCCGTTGAACCAGTTCTTCTTGACCATCGTGTAGGGCCCGGCGTCGCCGATCGAGATGCGGTCGCCGACCGCCAGCGGTCGCGTGAACCGGCCCTCGCCGAAGATGTCGCCCGCAAGACAGGTCTTGCCGCAGATCTGATAGACGTGATCGCCTTCGCCGTTGCCGATCGGCGCGGTTTCGCGATAGATCAGCAGGTCGAGCATGTGCGCCTCGGTCGAGCTGTCGACCACCGCGAGGTTCTTGCCGTTGAAGCCGGTGTCGAGCACGCTCACCTCGAGCGTGGTGGTGTGGCGCACGGTGGCCTCGCCCGGCTCGAGATAGACCTGCACGCCCCATTTGCGGGAAAAGTGGCGCAGGCGCTCGCAGAAGGCGTCGAGCGCATAGCCCGGCGCGGTGAAGCCGATGCCGCCGCCGAGGCTCACCCACTCGAGCCGCTGCAGGATCTCGCCGTAGCGGCGCTCGACGTCGCCGAGCAGCGCATCGAAGCGCGCGAAGTCGTCGTTCTCGCAGTTGTTGTGGATCATCACGCCGTCGAGGCGGTCGATCACCGACAGGATGCGCGCCGGATCGGATTCGCCCAGCCGGCTGAAGGGCCGCGCCGGGTCGGCGAGGTCGAAGCCGGCGCAGCTGACGCCCGGGTTCAGGCGCAGGCCGGTCGGCTTGTCGCCCGCGGCGGGCGCGAAGCGCTCGAGCTGATTGATCGAGTTGAAGATGATCTTGTCGCAGTGGGCGACGACCTCCTCGATCTCGTGGTCGGCGAAGGCCACGCTGTAGGCATGGGTCTCGCCGCCGAACTTCTGCCGGCCGAGCTTGACCTCGTACAGCGAGGAGGACGTGGTGCCGTCCATGTGCTCGCGCATGAGGTCGAACACC
>NZ_MBFM01000005.1:45840-49996 GCF_001696715.1 Thauera phenolivorans
TCGAGCATGTGCGCCTCGGTCGAGCTGTCGACCACCGCGAGGTTCTTGCCGTTGAAGCCGGTGTCGAGCACGCTCACCTCGAGCGTGGTGGTGTGGCGCACGGTGGCCTCGCCCGGCTCGAGATAGACCTGCACGCCCCATTTGCGGGAAAAGTGGCGCAGGCGCTCGCAGAAGGCGTCGAGCGCATAGCCCGGCGCGGTGAAGCCGATGCCGCCGCCGAGGCTCACCCACTCGAGCCGCTGCAGGATCTCGCCGTAGCGGCGCTCGACGTCGCCGAGCAGCGCATCGAAGCGCGCGAAGTCGTCGTTCTCGCAGTTGTTGTGGATCATCACGCCGTCGAGGCGGTCGATCACCGACAGGATGCGCGCCGGATCGGATTCGCCCAGCCGGCTGAAGGGCCGCGCCGGGTCGGCGAGGTCGAAGCCGGCGCAGCTGACGCCCGGGTTCAGGCGCAGGCCGGTCGGCTTGTCGCCCGCGGCGGGCGCGAAGCGCTCGAGCTGATTGATCGAGTTGAAGATGATCTTGTCGCAGTGGGCGACGACCTCCTCGATCTCGTGGTCGGCGAAGGCCACGCTGTAGGCATGGGTCTCGCCGCCGAACTTCTGCCGGCCGAGCTTGACCTCGTACAGCGAGGAGGACGTGGTGCCGTCCATGTGCTCGCGCATGAGGTCGAACACCGACCAGGTCGCGAAGCACTTCAGCGCCAGCAGCAGCTTCGCCCCGGAGCGCTCGCGCACCCGGTCCATGACCTGCAGGTTGCGCAGCAGGGCCGCCTTATCGATCAGGTAGTAGGGGGTTGGAATCTTGTCTTGCATCCGCCTTCCTAGCGCTCGTCGGCCGCGACCGCAGCGCGGCTGCCGCGCTTCTTCGCGGCCCGTTTCTCGCCGAGGTGATCGATGATCACCGCCGATTGGTCCGGGAACGTCGCCACCAGCGCGAGCTGGCCGCCGACGCTCTCCACGTAGTGCCGCAGGGTGGACAGGAGCATGTCGCTGCGCTTTTCGAGGCGCGAGATGGTGTCCTGGCCGACACCCAGCGTCGCCGCCAGGTCTTCCTGCGTCTGCTTCGCGCCCTTGCGCAGTTCCTTCAAGGTGGCCAGCGGCATACCCTCCATCCCAACGAGCCCATGGCGACCGACGGGACGTGCCGCGCCCTCGCCGCTGTGCTTTTTCGCCATGCCGAATTCCTTTCGATTGCGTCGGGAGGGCAGATTATGGTTTAGAAGGCATATGCTGTCAATACCATATCCGGATGCGCGCGGCGCCGACGGCGCACCGGGTCGGGGATCGGTTCCTCCACCTGCTCATTCCCGATCCCGTCAGGCACAATGACGGACGTGACCGCACCGACCCAACTCTCCTGCGGCCTGCTGGTGGTCGACGAGCGCGGCGGACTCCTCGTCGGCCACTCGACCGGCAGCAGCCACTGGGATCTGCCGAAGGGCCTCATCGACCCGGGTGAAGCGCCGCTCGTCTGCGCGCTCAGGGAGGCACGGGAGGAGTTCGGCCTCGCCTTCGCGCCCGATCGCCTCATCGACCTCGGCCGCCACGCCTACTATCGCGGCAAGGATCTCCATCTTTTCGCGGTCGGCACGACGAAGGCGGAAACGCCGGCGGACGGGTGTCGCTGCACCAGCTACTTCGACCACTACGTCAGCGGACGGCGGGTGCCGGAGATCGACCGCTTCGCCTGGGCCGACGACGCCAGCCTGCCGCGCATGCTCGCCAGGAGCATGCGCCGGCTGCTCTTCGAGCGCGGCCTGCTCGCCCGCGCACGCGCCTGCGTCGGCAAGCGCCGTGAAGATGCCGGCGCCATCGCCGCGGCACCGCCCGAGTCCCCGGCCCGCGGCGGGACGATGCAGTAACCCACGCCCCGCCCAAACCGGTAAGCTCGCGAGGAACGAACGAAGGGAGGAACGGATGAGCGCACCCATGCTGATCGCGCTGATTTCGCAGAAAGGGGGCGCGGGCAAGACCACGGTGGCGATGCAGCTCGCCGCCGGCCTCGCGCTCGAGGGCTACCGCGTGGCGGTCGCCGACCTCGACGCGCAGGAGAGCGCGGCCCGCTGGGCCGCGTCCGCGCCGGGCCAGACGCCCTTTCCGGCGGAAGTGAAGACCCTGCGCGGCAGCCCCGCCGAGCTCGCGAAAGGCCTGCGCAAGCTCGCCAACCGCGTCGACATCGTGGTGATCGACTGCCCGCCGTCGATCGAGCACCCGCACACCACGGGCGCGCTCGAATTGTGCGACCTGGCGCTGGTACCGGTGGTGCCGAGTCCGACCGACCTGTGGTCGACCCGCGCCATCGAGCGCCTCATCCTCGAACGGCAACGGCAGCGGCCGAAGCTGCGCGCTGCGCTGCTGCCGAACCGGGTGATGCGCACCGCACTGGCGGGCGACGTGCTCGAAGTGTTGCAGGAGTTCAGCCTGCCGGTGCTGCAGACCCCGCTCTCGCAACGCAGCGCCTACGCCTTGAGCGCGGTGCGGGGCGGATCGGTGTTCGGGCTCGGGCGCGCGGCGGCGGCCGCGCAGGAGGAGGTGCAAGCGCTGGTCACTGCCGTTCTCGGCCTGGCCGAGCGGACCGCCTGAGCGCGCCCTCGGGCGTCTGACAGGTGCCGTACCGACCGACGAAGGGCGACCTACTTCACCACCAGCAGGCTGTCGTCCCACTTCGGGTGCTTCTCGAGCCCTACCAGGTTCGCCACCGTTGCGGCGATGTTGGACAGGCCAGCGGCTTCGGCCTCCTGCAGCCCCAGCCTGCCGCCGCTGACGTTGTCGTAGAGGATGAGCGGCACCGGGTTCAGCGTGTGGGCGGTCTTCGCCTTGAACGAGCCGTCCTTGTTCCGCGCCGGCTGCTTCGTCTTCTTGTCGAGCTCGAACATCTCGTCGGCGTTGCCGTGGTCGGCGGTGATCAGCGCCACCCCGCCGGCGGCGTCGATCGCCGGCAGCAGGCGCGACAGGGCGAGATCCACCGCCTCGATCGCCATCGTCGCGGCGCGGAAGTGGCCGGTGTGGCCGACCATGTCGCCGTTGGCGTAGTTGCAGCGCAGCACCTTGTACTGGCCCGACTGCAGCGCGGCGATCATCGCGTCGGTGATCTCGGCCGCCTTCATCCACGGCCGCTGCTCGAAGGGCACGACGTCGCTCGGGACTTCCTGCCAGGTCTCGCCCTCGAACTTGTTCGAGCGGTTGCCGTTCCAGAAGTAGGTGACGTGGCCGAACTTCTGCGTCTCGGAGCAGGCGAACTGCGCCAGCCCCGACTTGCTGAACCACTCGCTCGAGGTGTCCCTGATCGCCGGCGGCGCAACCAGGAAGCGCTTCGGCAGCTGCAGGTCGCCGTCGTACTGCAGCATGCCGGCGTAGGTCACGCGCGGGTGGCGCACGCGGTCGAACTGGTGGAATTCCGCTTCGACGAAGGCGCGCGTGATCTCGATCGCGCGGTCGCCGCGGAAGTTGAACAGCACCACCGAATCGCCGTCCTCGATGGTGCCGAT
The DNA here is from genome assembly GCF_001696715.1 of Thauera phenolivorans. Taxonomy (GTDB): domain Bacteria; phylum Pseudomonadota; class Gammaproteobacteria; order Burkholderiales; family Rhodocyclaceae; genus Thauera; species Thauera phenolivorans. Next base: position 49,331 of record NZ_MBFM01000005.1, read on the forward strand.
CGGCTTGCCGCCGTCGGCGATGATGAACTCGGGCAGATCCTGGTCGATGGTGCCGGGATGCTGCGCGCGCAGCCCGTGCACCGCCTCGGTGGCGTTGGCGAACTGCGGGCCCTCGCCGAGCACGTGGGTGCGCCAGCCGCGCGCCACCATCGGCCAGTTGGCGTCGTAGCGGTCCATGGTGATGGTCTGGCGGCCGCCGCCGGAGGCGATGCGGGCGTCGAAGCCGCCGGTGCTGATCCCGGCGAGGAAGGCCTCGAAGGGCACCACGTACTCCAGCGCGCTGGTCTCGGGCACGTCGCGGCCGTCGAGCAGGGCGTGGATGCGCACGGTCTTCACGCCCTCGGCCTTCGCCTGCACCACCATCGCCTTGAGGTGGTCGATGTGGCTGTGCACATTGCCGTCGGAGAACAGGCCGATGAAGTGCAGCACGCCCGCCTTGCCGTTCGCGCCGGGCCTGGCACCGGCAACGATCTCCTGCCACGCCTCGCCCTGCCAGATCGCGCCTTCGGTGATCCCGTTGGCGACCAGCGCCGCCCCCTGCGAATACACCTGGCCGGCGCCGATCGCGTTGTGGCCGACCTCGGAGTTGCCCATGTCCTCGTCCGAGGGCATGCCGACCGCGGTGCCGTGGGCGCGCAGGCGGATGTTGGGATACGCGGCGAAGAG
>NZ_MBFM01000005.1:50006-67124 GCF_001696715.1 Thauera phenolivorans
CATCGGCCAGTTGGCGTCGTAGCGGTCCATGGTGATGGTCTGGCGGCCGCCGCCGGAGGCGATGCGGGCGTCGAAGCCGCCGGTGCTGATCCCGGCGAGGAAGGCCTCGAAGGGCACCACGTACTCCAGCGCGCTGGTCTCGGGCACGTCGCGGCCGTCGAGCAGGGCGTGGATGCGCACGGTCTTCACGCCCTCGGCCTTCGCCTGCACCACCATCGCCTTGAGGTGGTCGATGTGGCTGTGCACATTGCCGTCGGAGAACAGGCCGATGAAGTGCAGCACGCCCGCCTTGCCGTTCGCGCCGGGCCTGGCACCGGCAACGATCTCCTGCCACGCCTCGCCCTGCCAGATCGCGCCTTCGGTGATCCCGTTGGCGACCAGCGCCGCCCCCTGCGAATACACCTGGCCGGCGCCGATCGCGTTGTGGCCGACCTCGGAGTTGCCCATGTCCTCGTCCGAGGGCATGCCGACCGCGGTGCCGTGGGCGCGCAGGCGGATGTTGGGATACGCGGCGAAGAGGCGGTCGAGCGTGGGCTTGCGCGCGGCGTCGATCGCGCTGCCGAGCTCGTGCTTCGAAATGCCGTAGCCGTCCATGACGACGACGACGACGGGGCCCGGGACGCCGGCGAAGGCGGGGAATTTCTGCAGCATGGTCGCTTCCTGGATGAAAGGTTCGGCGCCGGCGCACGCACGATCGCTGCAATCGCCGGCGAATCACTCATTTTCGCTCAAATGAGCAGCCGGATCACGATGTGTGCTGGCGCGGGCTCGATTCACCGGCGGGCTCGACACGCACGCCGACGTGGTCGACACTCGCGCGCCATGGCCAATCCACCCTCCTTCAGCGCCACCGACATCGCCTATGCCGACGACTTCCTGCTCGTCGTCGTCAAGCCCGCCGGCCTGCTCTCGGTCCCCGCCCGTGGCGAGCACCGGCAGGACTGCCTCGCGCACCGGGTGCAGGCGCTGTACCCCGACGCGCTCATCGTGCACCGGCTCGACATGGCGACCTCCGGCTTGCTGCTGTTCGCGCGCGGCGCCGAGATGCTGCGCCGGCTGAGCCTCGCCTTCGAGCAGCGCCTGGTCGGCAAGCACTACCTCGCGCTGGTGCACGGCCACCTCGGCGACGAGGCGGGCGAGATCGATCTGCCGCTGCGCGAGGACGCCGACAACCGCCCGCGCCAGATCGTCGACCCGCAGCACGGCCGTCGCGCCCTGACGCGCTTCCGCGTGCTCGCCCGCGCGGGCGAGGGCGCAGAGGCGCTGACGCGGGTCGCGCTGCAGCCGGTCACCGGCCGCTCGCACCAGCTGCGGGTACATCTGCTCGCGATCGGCCATCCCATCCTCGGCGACCCGTTGTACGCGCCGCCCGCAAGCGCCGCCCGCCACCGCCGCCTGCAGCTCCACGCCGCCGGCATCGCCTTCATGCACCCGCAGACGCGGACGCCGATGCGCTTCGACAGCCCGCCGCCGTTCTGAGCGCACCGCGCGGCTGCGCAAGAACCGGATTGATCGCCGCGCACCCCGGCCCATACTTGAACCCTCCCAATCCCATGCACCGGAGGCCGAGACCATGCAAGCCGACGAAGTCCGATCGCGCCAGTACGCGACCGTCGCCAGGGCGATCGCCTTCATCCGCGCCCACGCCGGCGCTCAGCCCTCGCTCGAGGAGATCGCCGCCGCGGTGCACCTGAGCCCCGCCCACCTGCAGCGGGTTTTCGCCGCCTGGGCGGGCATCTCGCCGAAGCGCTTCCTGCAGTATCTGACCAAGGAATACGCCGGCCGCCAGCTCGCCGCCGCGGGCGACGTCCTGTCGGTCAGCGCGGCCGCGGGTTTCGGCAGCGGCAGCCGGCTGCACGACCTGATGGTGAGCTGCGAGGCGATGACGCCGGGCGAGATCGGGAGAGGCGGGCGCGGCATCGACATCGGCTACGGCGTCGCCCCCACGCCCTTCGGCCCCGCGCTGGTGGCCTGGACCGCGCGCGGCGTCTGCCATTTCGCCTTCTGCGTCGACAATGGCGACGACGAAGATGACGACGAGGCGACGATGCTCGCCGCACTGGCGGCGAACTGGCCGGAGGCGCAGTTGCATGCGGACGCGGCGCAGGCGTGCGCGCTGACCAAGCGGATCTTTCCGGAGACGCCGACGCCCGGCCGGCTGCATCTGGTGCTGCGCGGGACGAATTTCCAGATCAAGGTGTGGGAGGCGCTGATCCGCATCGAACCCGGCCGCCTCGTATCCTACTCCCAGCTTGCGCGCGGCCTCGGCATGCCGCGGGCGTCGCGCACGGTGGGCAGCGCGATCGCGGCGAACACGATCGCCTTCCTGATTCCCTGTCATCGGGTGATCCGCGAAGGCGGCGAGGCCGGGCAATACCGCTGGGGCGGCGAGCGCAAGCTGGCGATGATCGGCTGGGAGGCGGGTCGCGCGGAAGGCGGCGACGCGCCTGGTGCGTCCTGACGGAATCGAACCGCCGACCTCCACGATGTCAACGTGGCGCTCTAACCAGCTGAGCTAAGGACGCGAATAGGGGGGAAATGGAGCGGCAGAAGAGTCTCGAACTCTCGACCTCAACCTTGGCAAGGTTGCGCTCTACCAACTGAGCTACTGCCGCTCTGGGTGCTGCGATGGTTGGCGGAGTGGACGGGACTCGAACCCGCGACCCCCGGCGTGACAGGCCGGTATTCTAACCAACTGAACTACCACTCCACTCGTGCTGCCGTGCTGCCGTGCTGCAAGACGCTTTGGCGTCCCCACGGGGATTCGAACCCCGGTTATCGCCGTGAAAGGGCGGTGTCCTAGGCCTCTAGACGATGGGGACCTCGGCTTGCAGCTCTTTCTATGGTGCCCAGGAGAGGACTCGAACCTCCACGGAGTTACCCGCTAGTACCTGAAACTAGTGCGTCTACCAATTCCGCCACCTGGGCAGGCGTCGAAAGAGGCCGAATCATAATTCAAGAAATCGCGCCGCGCCAGAGGCATGCGAGAAAATTTTTCACGCCGCCCGCGCGCGACGCATCGCCCTTGCCACGAAACCGGTTTTCGCCCGCGCGTAGGCGCGCCTGTCGTCGGGATGCTCGGCGGCGATGCGGCGCTTGAGCTCGCCGTATTCCGCCGCCTCCTCGGGATGGGCGCGCAGATAGTCGCGAAAGCGCAGGCGCTCCCACTCGGACGAACCCGCCTCGAGGAAGTGGATGTGGTGGGTGCGAACGCCATCGACATCGCGGCGGATGAACCAGGCATAGGCAATGCCCGGCAGGCCGCGTTCGCGCGCGCGCCAGAAGAACTCATAGCCGGCGCCCTGCAGGATCGGCGCGACCGTCTGCGCGACATCCGCCATCGAACGGACTTCCACCAGCATGTCGACGATCGGCTTGGCCGCCAGGCCGGGCACCGCGGTGCTGCCGAAATGCTCGATGCGCCCGATCAGCGCCGCCGGCAGAAGCGCACGCAGGCGCTGCGCCTCCTCGGCGAACCGCGTCGGCCAGCGCGGATCGTAGGGGACGATCTCGATACGCTCCTGCAGTGCGCGCTCGACATGGGAAGGCTGAGGATTCATGAGATCACTATAGGAAATCCGGGTGCGCCGCGGCGACCGCACCGCAACGGCTGGCGCTGGCGGCGCCGCACTTGACGCCACCGCCGCCACGCTCCACGCTCGGCGCCACCGCTGCCACCCGGAGCCGTGCATGCCGAGCCAGAACCCGCCGTCGATCCGCGCCCTCGAGCGGGGCATCGAAGTGCTGCGCCTGCTCGCCACCCACCAAGGCACGCCGCTGCGCGCACTGCACGCCGCCACCGGCCTGCCCAAGCCCACCCTGCTGCGCATCCTGCACACGCTCGAACGCGGCGGTCTGGCACGGCGCTCGATCTTCGACGGCGAGTGGCGGCGGCGGGCCGACTGGGCCGCGCCCGCCCCAACCTCGGACATCGATCCGCGCCTGGTGGAGATCGCCGCGCCGCGGCTTGCCGCCCTGCAGCGCAGCGTGCTGTGGCCCTCGGACCTGCTCGTCCATCGCGACCATTCGATGGTGATCGCGGAAAGCGCACGCCGCCTCTCCGGCCTCGCGACCAACCCGCGCTACCACATCGGCTACCGGGTCGACCTGCTGCTGTCCGCGCCCGGCCGGGCCTGGCTCGCCTTCTGTACGGAGGCCGAGCGCGAGGCGAGCCTCGACCACTTCCGCAGCCACCCGCCGGCCAACCCGCGCAGCGCGGCGGTACTCCGCCACGAGATCGGCGAGATCCTGGCGCGGACCCGGGCGCGCGGCTATGCGGTGCGCGACGCATGCTTCGGCGGCGGCGAGGAGGACATCGACCGCTTCGACGACCGCCTCGACGCGATCGCGGTGCCGGTGCCCTCGAGCGCCGGCGTGCAGGCCGCGATCAACCTGGTGTGGCCGCGCCGCTACGAGCTGCGCGCCAAGGTGGTGGAAGCCCATCTGGCCGAACTGCTGGCGACCGCGGCGGCGATCGGCGCCGCGTACGACGCTGCCCGCCGCGACGCCGTCCTCCGCGACGCCGCCGGCCGCCGCTGAGCGGCAGCGCCCCTCAGCGGCCCCGGGTGCGCGCCAGGTAGCGCAGCACCGCATCGAGGTTGCGCCGGATCTGCGGGTTGTCCGGCTGCAGCGCAGCGGCCGCCTGCAGCTCGCGCGCGGCCTCTTCCCAGCGCTGGCGCTGGCCGGCGAGCAGGCCGAGCGCCAGGTGCAGCTCGGCCGCATCGGCCGATACCGGCAGGCCGGCCCTGAGCGCTTCGCCCGCCTCGTCCTCGCGGCCGTGCGCGGCGAGCAGCGTGGCCAGCCCGAGGCGCGCGGCCTGGAAGCCGGGTTCGCGCTCGATCGCGCGCCGGTAGTGGCGTTCCGCGCCCTCGGCGTCGCCCTGAACGCGCGCCAGCGCGGCGAGGCTGAACTGGGCGCTCGGCATGTCCGCCATCGCCCGCTGGGCGGCGACGAAGTCCGCCAGTAGCGCGCGCCGCAGCGGCCGCATCGCCGGCTCGAGCTCCCCGTCCGGAATGTCGGCCAGGCTGCGCGCGGCCGCGATCCGCACCGCGCGCAGCGGATCGCGCAGCAGCGGCGGCAGGTAGGCCTGACGTTCGGCCGGCGGCCGCCCCCCGAACGCGGCGGCGGCGCTCGCGCGCACCACCGGGTCGGGGTCGTGCAGCGCCTGCGGCGGGATGGGCGCGGCGCCGACCTGGGCGAGGGTTTCGACCGCGGTCGCGCGTACGATCGCCGGCAGTTCGCCGTCGCCGACCAGCGCCGCGAGGCGGGCGAGGGTCTCGGCATCGCCGCGGCGGGCGGCGGCGAACACCTCGCCGTAGTGCTGCGGACGCTCGCGCCGGCCGTGATGGCGCTCGATCGCCTCCGCCGCCCATTGCGGCGAGCGCTCGGCGTGGCAGTCCTGGCACGCGTTCGGGGTGCCGATCCTCGCCGTGAGATCGGGCCGCGGTACGCGGATCGCATGGTCGCGGCGGGCGTGCACGATCATGTAGTTGCGGTTCGGCATGTGGCAGTCGACACACCGGCTGCCGGCCTTGCCCGCGGCATGGAAGTGGTGCGCCGGGCTGTCGTAGTCCTTCGCCTGCAGGCCGGGAAAGCGGCCGCGGTCCACGGCCGGACTGTGGCAGGCGACGCACAGCGCGTTGCCCTCGGCACGCGGCTTGCCGCTGTGCGGATCGTGGCAGTCGGTGCACGCCACGCCCGCCTGGTACATCCGGCTCTGGCGGTAGGAGCCGTACTCGAAGACCTCGTCGAGCTGCTGGCCGTCGGCGTGGTAGAGCCCGGGGCGCAGGTTGTCGGGGACGAACTGGTCGAGCAGCGGCGCGCCGGCGATCGCCTCCTCGACCAGCCGGGTGCGGCGCGCATGGCAGGCGGCGCACTGGTCGACCTGCTCGTGGGCGCCGGCGAGCGCGCGGTTGGCGGTCGGCAGCGGCCTGCCGCCGCCGTCGGCCTGCGCCTGGCGGGCGCTTTCGGCGTGGGCACGGCCGCCGCCGTGGCAGGCCTGGCAGCCGACGTTCGGCGCCGCCCAGGTAGTGGCGTAGGTGTCGCGATCGTCGTCGAAACCCTTGCGGTAAGCGGTGGTATGGCACTCGCCGCACATCATGTTCCAGTTCTGGTAGCGGCCGCGCCAGTGCAGGTTGCTGCCCGGCGCGATGCCGCCCTCCGGGTACAGCGAGAACCATTCCCGCTCGCGCGTATCCCAAGCGATCGGGAAGGCCTGCAGCCGGCCGCCCGCCTGCGGCAGCAACAGCTGCTGCAGCGGATACACCCCCAGCACGTGGCTCACCGGCAGTTCCGCCGGCTCGCCCTTCTCGTTCGCGCTGGCGACGACGAAGCGCTCGCCCCGCTGCAGGAAGCGCGCCTGCTCGCCGCCGCCGGCGAAGCGCGCGCCGGCGAAGTCGCCCAGCACGGCCTGCGGCGTGGCCGCCTGCATCGCCCGCTCGTGCTTGGAGCCCGCCCACAGCGCGGCCTGCCCGGTGTGGCAGTCGAGGCATTCGCGCTCGGGCACGTGATCGGCTCGCGGCCCGGCCTGGGGCGCCGCGGCGAGGGCCGCGGTGCTCAGGCCGAACGCCAGCAGCAGGGCGGGCAGGCGCATCCGCTCAGCGCGCGCGGCGCGGCTGCAGCGTGGCCTCGTACTTCAGGTCCTCGTAGTACTTCGCGCCGTTGCTGTAGCCGGGGCGGCTGGCGAGGTCGGGCAGCTCGAGCACCCCGGTCTCGGCCACGTAGTCCATCCACGCCACCAGCAGCTCGCCCAGCTTCTGCGGCTCGTCGGCGGCGAGGTCGCGGCTCTCGGTGCGGTCCTCGGCGATGTTGTAGAGCTCCCAGTCGCCGCTGCCCCAGGGCGGGTTCGAATACACCAGTTTCCAGTCGCCCTTGCGCAGCGCCTTGCGCCCGCCGAGCTCCCAGCCGACGACCTCGTCGTCGCCGCGCACCGCGTCCGTCTCGCCCCTCAGGTAGCCGAGCATCGAGTTGCCGCGCACCGGCAGCGCCGGCCTGCCGTGGTACTCGGTGCCGGGGTGCTGCGTGCCGGCCAGCTCGTACAGGGTCGGGGCGATGTCGCTGACATGGGCGAAGGCGCGCTTTATGGTGCCGCCCTCGACCCCCTGGCCCCAGGCGATCGCCGGCACCGCGATGCCGCCCTCGTACATGAAGGACTTGTAGAGGCGGAACGGGGTCGAACCCACCTGCGCCCAGCCCGGACCGTATTCGGCGTAGGAGCCGGACTTGCCGATGGCCTGCACGCTGTTGTCGAAATCCTTGTGGATCCACTCGCGGGTGCGGGCGACGTCGTATACCGAGTTGCCGTCGGCGCCGTTGTCGGAGAGGAAGAAGATGAAGGTGTTGTCGAGCTCGCCGCTCTTTCTCAGGTAGTCGAGCATGCGGCCGATGTTCTGGTCCATGTTGTCGACCATCGCCGCGTACACCGTCATGCGTTTTGCCTCGGAGGCCTTCTCCGCTTCGCTCAGGCTGTCCCATTTCGGCCACAGCGGGTGGCCCTCGAACACCGGGGTGTCGGCGGCGACGATGCCGCGCGCCTTCATGCGCTCGAGCCGCTCCTTGCGCAGCGCGTCGTAGCCGGCCTTGTAGCGGCCCTCGTAGCGGGCGATGTCCACATCATGGGCGTGCAGCGGCCAGTGCGGTGCGGTGAAGGCGAGGTAGGCGAAGAAGGGCTTGCCCGAGTCCTTGCCGCGCTCGATGTACTCGATCAACCGGCTGGTGAAGAAGTCGGAGGAGTAGAAGCCCTCGGGCACATCGACCGACTTGCCGTCCTCGCGGTAGATCGCCTTCGGCGCCTTGTCCGGATCGAGCGCGACGATGCCCGCCTGGTCGCTGAAGTGGCTCGAGCCACCATGCACGAGCGCGTAGGAATGATCGAAGCCGCGGCTCGCCGGGCTGTGCTGCTCGGGCACGCCGAGGTGCCACTTGCCGGTCATCATCGTGCGGTAGCCGGCGTCCCTCAGCACCTGCGCCACCGGCACCACGCGGTCGTTGAGGTAGCCCTCGTAGCCGGGCTTGCCGCGCTGCTCGTCGGTCATCAGCTCGCTCATGTCGCCGATGCCGACCAGGTGGTTGTCGCTGCCCGACATCAGCATCGCGCGCGTGGGCGAGCAGAACGGCGAGGCGTAGAACTGTGTCATCCGGGTGCCGGTGTCGGCGAGCCGGTCCAGGTTGGGGGTGGCGATCTCGCTGCCGAAGCTGCCGAGATCGGTGTAGCCGAGATCGTCAGCCATGATCAGCAGGATGTTGGGGCGGGCGGGCTTTTCTGCTGCGGCATGGCTGGCCTGGATGCCGAAGGCCAGGCTCGCCAGCGGCACCAGCAGCGACGCGAAAGATTTTTTCATCGGGGTCTCCTCGTATAAACACGGCTGCTCGCCGCTTCAGCAAATCTAATGGTAGTCTCGAGAAAATTCCGACGAATTGCATGCGTTCCATTGCGCGGAACGACCGCATCCGAATCTTGGCCCGCCCGCGGGCGCCGCGAGATGGCGCGTCTACACTGTCACCGTGGGACCGACCGGCTCACCCCGCCCTCGCGCGGAGATAGACAATCCTTTCCACCGACCCCAGGAGGCATCATGCAAGGCGACAAGAAGGTCATCCAGTTCCTCAACAAGCAGCTCTCCATCGAGCTGACCGCGATCAACCAGTACTTCCTCCACGCCCGCATGTACAAGAACTGGGGCTTCGAGCGCCTCGGCAAGCACGAGTACGACGAGTCGATCGAGGAGATGAAGCACGCCGACCTGCTGATCGAGCGCGTCCTCTTCCTCGAGGGCCTGCCCAACCTGCAGAACCTGAACAAGCTGATGATCGGCGAGAACGTGCCGGAGTGCATGCGGGCCGACCTCGGGCTCGAGCAGGGCGGGCGCGACAACCTGGTGGAGGCGATCGCCTACTGCGAATCGGTGCGTGACTACGTGTCGCGCGACCTGTTCGGGCACATCCTCGCGGACACCGAGGAGCACATCGACTACCTCGAGACCCAGCTCGGCCTGATCGACAGCGTCGGGGTGCAGAACTACCTGCAGTCGCAGATGAAGCCGGCCGACGCCTGAGGCCGCCGGCGATGCCCGCGCGCAAGCACACCATGCCCTTCAGCCGGCACGCCGGCATCCTGCTGCACCCGAGCTCGCTGCCCGGGCCGCACGGCGCGGGCGACCTCGGCGCCGCGGCGCGCGCGTTCGTCGACTGGCTCGTCGACGGCCGCCAGACCCTGTGGCAGATGCTCCCGCTCGGCGGGCTCGGCCCGGGCAATTCGCCCTACATGAGCCCCTCGGCCTTCGCCGGCAACGCGCTGCTGATCGACCTCGAGGCCTTGCACGAGGCGGGCTGGCTCGAGGCCGGGGAGATCGCGCCCGATGCGGCCTTCGACGACGGCCGGGTCGACTACGCCGCGATGCGGCCCTGGCGCATGGCGCGGCTGCGGCGCGCGGCCGAACGCTTCTTCGCCGCGCCGCGCGGCGAAGCGCACGAGCGCTACACGGCCTTCTGCGACGCGGCGCGCGACTGGCTCGACGACTACGCCCTGTTCATGGCGATCGAGGCCCGCGAGGACGGCCGGCCGTGGCAGGAATGGCCGCCGGCGCTCGCCCGGCGCGAGCCCGCGGCGCTGCGCGAGGCGGCGCGCGGCGCCGCGGCGGAGTGCGCCTTCCATCGCTTCTGCCAGTGGTGCTTCGACACCCAATGGCACGCGCTGCGCGCCCGCGCCGCGGCGCGCGGGATCGCGATCGTCGGCGACCTGCCGATCTTCGTCGCCGCCCACAGCGCCGACGTCTGGGCCCACCAGGATCTGTTCGAGCTCGCACCCGACGGCCGGCCGCGAGTGGTGGCCGGGGTGCCGCCCGATTATTTCAGCGCCACCGGCCAGCGCTGGGGCAATCCGCTCTACCGCTGGTCCGCGCACGCGGAGGACGGCTACCGCTGGTGGCGCGCCCGCATGCGCCGCACGCTCGCGCTCTGCGACAGCGTGCGCATCGACCACTTTCGCGGCTTCGAGGCCTACTGGGAAATCCCCGCCGCGGCGCCGACCGCGATCGAGGGGCGCTGGCGTCCGGGGCCGGGGCGCGACCTGCTGTCGGCACTGGCGGAGACGCTGCCGGCGCGGCCGCCCACGGCGGCCGGCCTGCCGGCGCTCATCGCCGAGGACCTCGGCGTCATCACCCCGGCGGTCGAGGCGCTGCGCCGGGCGGCGGCGCTGCCCGGCATGCGCATCCTGCAGTTCGCTTTCGACGGCCGCGCCGAAAACCCCTACCTGCCGCACAACTACGAGGCCGACACCGTCGTCTACACCGGCACCCACGACAACGACACCGCGCTCGGCTGGTGGGACGGGCTCGCGCCCGAGGCGCAGGACTACGTGCGCCGCTACCTCGGCGTCGACGGCCGGGCGATCCACTGGGACCTGATCCGCGCCGCCTCGGCCTCGGTCGCACGCCTGTCCATCGTGCCGATGCAGGACGTGCTCGGCCTCGGCGCGGCGGCGCGCATGAACCGACCGGGCGCGTCGGAAGGCGCATGGGAATGGCGCTTCCGCTGGCGCCAGGTCCAGCCCTGGCAGACCGCGCAGCTCGCCGAATTCGCGACCCTGCACGGCCGCCATCCGCCGGCCACCGCCACTGCCCCTTAAGCCTGCCAGCGCCGCTCGAGGAACTCGAAGATCGCCATGCCGATCAGCATCGTGATCACGAACAGCACCGCCTTGCCGTTACCGGCGGCGAAGCTCACCAGCGCGGGCGCCGGGCAGAAGCCGGCCAGGCCCCAGCCGGCGCCGAACAACAGGCTGCCGCCGATCAGGCGGCGGTCGATGTCGCGCGCGGTCGGCAGGTGCATCGCGCCGCCGAGGAAGTTGGTGGTGCGCCTTCTTGCGATCGCGAAGGCCCCCACGCCGACCAGGATCGCGCCACCCATGACGAAGGCGAGCGAGGGATTCCAGGCCCCGGCGAGGTCCATGAAGCCGATGACCTTGGCCGGGTTGGTCATGCCCGAGACGATCAGGCCGATGCCGAACAGCAGGCCGATGGCGAATTCGATGATGCGGTGTTGCATGTCGATGCTCCTTGCGTGCGCGGCGCTCAGGCCAGCAGGTGGCGGACGAGGTAGACGGTGGCGAAGCCGGCGCCCATGAAGGCGAGGGTCGCCGCCAGTGAGCGTGGCGACAGCCGCGACAGGCCGCAGATGCCGTGGCCGCTGGTGCATCCCGCGCCATAGCGGGTGCCGATGCCGACCAGCAGGCCGGCGAGCACCACCGCCCCCCAGCCCGCATCGGCCTCGATCTCGAGCGGACCGGCGAAAGCCACGTACAGCAACGGCGCGGCGAACATGCCGAGCAGGAAACTCACGCGCCAGCCGGCATCGCCACGGCGCGGCGGCAACAGGCCGCCGAGGATGCCGCTGATGCCGAGGATGCGGCCGTTGACGAGGATGAAGAGGGAGGCAGCGATCCCGAGCAGGATGCCGCCCGCGAGCGAGCTCCAGGGGGTGAAGTCGATCCAGTCGATGGTCATCTATTGCGGTTTCCGAATGGGATGAGTGTGTTGGAGGATGCGCATCGGGCTCAGCCGAAGCCGGCTTCGGTGCCGATATTGCAGCGCAGCAATATTAGCGCGTTCTTACTTAAAAGGGGCTGCTCGCCCGCGAGCGCTCCGCCGCAGCCGTGGCGGAGGACGCGCCACCCCGTAGCAGCGCGACCGCCGTAGCTCACCGCGTCCAGCCGTGTCCCCGCTGCGCCTCCGCCAGCTCAGGCAGCGCGCGCCAGCACCAGCAGGTTGCGCGGCGTGAGCGCGCGCGCGCAGAAGGCGCCCACGCCGACCTCGAAGCCGGCCTCCTCGAGCCCGAGCGCGAGGTCGAGCACCAGCCAGCATTCCAGCGCCCGACGGAAGGCGTGGCGCACCAGTTCGAGCCGGCGCATCTCGCCGCGGCGGCGCTCGCCGACCGCCTCCCAGTGCGCCCAGTCCACCGCCGGCGGCAGGCGCACGCCTTCGCGCTGCGCGAGCGCGCGGCAGAAGTCCTCGAAGCCGCCCGTCAGCCAGCGCGCCGGCAGCGGCCGGAAGGGTCGCACCGTCTCGCCCTCGAGCGCGTCGCGCAAGGCGACGAAGCCGAGCTTCCAGGCCTGGTCGCGGGCGAGACGGCGGCGGTCGTGGTGGGGCGCGGTGACGGTCTCGGTCACCGCCAGGCGCAGTGCCGCGGCGTCGAGCGCGAGCGTCGCGGCACTGCCGAGCGGCCGATAGCCCTCGGCCGCGCCCAGGTGATAGCAGCAGGGCGCGATGCGGTAGCCCCGCGCGCCGCGGGCCGCCGCGCCACGCACCAGCGAGCGGTGCAGCTCGCCGCAGGCGTGCAGCGCCACCACCTCGTGCCCGCGCACCATGTCGTGCGCCGCGCCGCCGAGCGCATCGGCGCACATCACCTCCTGCGCTACGCCGGCGCGCGCCGCGAGCCGCGCCGCCTCGGCGCAGCGCATCGGATCGATCTCGAGCGAACGCACCGCCACCCCGTCGGCGAGCGCAAGCCGCCGTCCGAGATGGCCCTTGCCGGCACACCATTCGAGCAGCGGCGCCTCGATCCGCGGGCCGTGGGCAGCGAAAGCTTCGATCTGGGCACGCTTGCGACCGGGAACGGACCAGTCTAAATGCGGCGTGCTCGGTGGCAGTTCGCGCGCGTCGAGGGCCGCGAAGGCGCTCAGCGCGGCAAGCTCGCTGACCACCGGCAGGCGGGGGGCGAGCCAGGCGGTCGCAACCACCGGGTCGGCGGCGAGTCGCGCGAGCTCGGCCTCGTCGAGCGCCGCCACCGCCTCGGCCAGCACCGGCCAGCTTTCACACCAGTCCGGCCGCCGGACGTGGAAGGGCGAGGGGCGCCACAAGGACGCGTGGGCGTGCAACAGTGACTGGAGGTCGAGGAACTGCCGGCGAAGCGCCATCGGAACGGAAGCAGCGGGGATCGGAAGGGGATTCGTACTTTCGCACGATTCTCGCGCCGATGCTGCGTCCGCCCATGGCGGTGGCGAGAAGCACTGATGACACGATAGAAAACTTCATTGGCCTGGATTGTTGCAACGCATCATCCGAAGCGCTATTCTGCAGCTGTCTCCTCCACCCTCCTCCTTTGGTGTGGATTCAGCCCGGGCCCAAAAGTCCGGGCTTTTTTTTGCCCGTTCCAGCACTGGCAAGGCGAGCACGCCCGTGCGGGCGTGCTGCGGGGAGGCGCCGGCGAGGATTCTCATCACTCGCTGAAAACCATTTTTGCAGTGCAGGATAGAAGACGCCGGAGGCCTTCCGACCCGGCCGCCAGGGGCTCAGCGCCGCGCTCAGGCGGCGCGCTTGAAGAAGCGGCTGAACCAGCCCGCGCCCTGCTTCTGCTTCTTCTCAGCGATGATGCCGATCATGTTGGCCTTGACCGCGCCGACGTAGTCCGCGTCGTCGCGCTTTATGTGATTCACCAGCCAGGTGCTGAGCAGCTTGTCGAGCTCGGCGCCGACGTCGTCGCCGAGGCGGTGGCGCTCGACATATTCGTTCACCCGGCGCACGAAGAGTTCGTGCACCTTCTTGTGCGGCTTGCTGTAGGCATAGCCGGCCTCGTCCTGCAGGCTCTCCTCGAAGGCGAAGTGCGAGATCGTGTAGTCGACCAGGTCGTCGAGCGTGGTGCCGATCGCGGCACGATCGCCGCGGGCGTTCGCCTGCTCGAGCGCGTTGATGTAGTCGACGATGCGGCGGTGCTGCTGGTCGATGACGTCGATGCCGGTATCGAATTCGGCGGTCCAGCTGATGGGCATGTTGTCTTTCTCCGTATGCGCCTGGCCGCGCGGACGGCGGCCGGGAAGGCGCGCAGGATAGGCGAGCGCCGCGGGCTGCGGTTTTGATCGGGATCAAAGCGCCAGCCGCTCCGGTGCGCGCCTCGACGCTCGTCCGTGACGGGCTTCACATCCGGCCGGCGGATCGCGGCGCGGCACACCCGCCACGGCTTTCCCTACAATGCCGCAGACGGTGGCGATGCCCGCGGCACCGCCGCTCCGCTTTCCCCTGCAACCGGCCTCGCCAAGGAGTGCTCTTGAACAAGCCCGCAACGCCCAATCCCTCCACCGCCCTGCGCACCGAGGCGCGCCAGGCGCGCGTGCTCGCCCTCATCGTCGGCGGGGTGTTCCTCGCCCTGGTGGTCGGCTTCGTCTCGATGGTGTTCTTCGTGCGCGACGAGACCCGGCTCAACGCGGTCGGACCGATCGCCGCCGCACCCGGCGCGGAACAGGGCGGGATGGTCTTCCACGGCACGGTGAACGTCTGGGAGGTGCGCGGACGCATGACAGTGGACGCCGAGCGCGAGGCGCGCTTCACCCTCGACCTGCGCGGTCCGACCAGCCAGCCCGCGCCACCGACGCTGCAGTTCGATCTCAGCCTCGACCAGCCCGGCGCAGACCGTCCGCCGATCCCGCTGCGCCACGCGAATACCGGCCCCGGCAGCTGGGTCGCCAGCGCGCAGCTGCCCGAGCCCGGCCGCTGGCAGCTGCGCCTCGCGCTGCCCGAGATCAGCGGCGTGTTCGCGTTCGAAGTCGAGCGCTGAACGCGGCGGCAGATTCGGAAAGGCCCCTGGCGCCAGTGCCGGCGCGAGGGGCCTCGGATGGGGGCAGCAGCCGGCTCAGACGGCGACGCCGCCGGTGCTGAAGACCTCTGCGTGAATGCGCTCGGAACCGACGCCCAGCTCGTGCAGGGTGCGGATGTGGCTCTGCATGAAGTCGGCCGGGCCACACAGGTAGTAGTCGGTGCCGGACGCCAGCACCGCCTCGCCCAGTTCGCGCAGGTCGAGCGTGCCGAGCCGCGCCGGTGCATCCGCCGCGCCCTCGTCGTGACGGACGTGCAGCTTCACCTGGGGATGCGCGGCAGCGACCGCGGTCAGGTGATCGCGGAAGGCGAACACCCCGGCGTTGCGGCAGGCGTGCAGGAAATGCACCTGCCGCTGGGGGGCGGTGGCGACCAGGCGGTTGAGCATCGCGATCATCGGCGTGATGCCGACCCCGCCGCTGATCAGCACCACCGGGGTGTCCCGGTCCTCGTGCAGGTAGAAGTCGCCGAAGGGCGGCGCGACGTCGATCACGTCGCCGACGCCGAACTCCTCGTGCAGGCGGTTCGACACCCGGCCGGCGGGCACATCGCCGCGCGCCGGCTCACGCTTGATCGACACGCGCAGCTGGCGGCCCCCGGGCGCATCCGACACGGTGTACTGGCGCGGCTGCATGTAACCCCAGTCGGGCACGAAGATGCGCAGCGACACATACTGGCCGGCGCGGTACTCGGGCAGCGTGCCGCCGTCGGCCGGCTTCAGGTAGAAGGAGGTGATCTCCTCGCTCTCCCTGACCTTGTCCGCGATGCGGAAGCTGCGCCAGCCGCTCCAGCCGCCGTCCCTGTTGGCCGACTCGGTGTAGAGCTTGTTCTCCGCGGCGATGAAGAGGTCGGCGAGCGCGCCGTAGGCCACCGCCCAGGCGTCGACCAGCTCGTCGCTGGCGGCCTCGCCCAGCACCTCCCTGATCGAGGCGAGCAGGTGCTTGCCGACGATCGGGTAATGCTCGGCGCGGATGCCGACGCTGGCGTGCTTGTTGGCGACGAGTTCCACGACCGGGGCGAGCACCGACGGGTCGTCGATGTTCTCCGCGTAGGCGAGCACCGCCATCGCCAGCGCGGTCGCCTGCTTGCCGCTCTCGCTATGCGTGCGGTTGAAGATCTGCTTGAGTTCCGGATTGTGGTGGAACATCCGGTGGTAAAAGTGGGTGGTCAGCGCGACCCCGTGCTCCTTGAGGACGGGGACGGTTGCCTTCACCAGTTCGCGTACGCGAGCGTCCATACGGTCTCCATAAGGTGTAGTGAATCAGCATCTTTTCGAGGACAAAAAAGGCCGCCCTCTGGCAGCCTGCCCATAAGATGCATCAAAAGTAGATGTATCCCGGGCCACCGTCAAGTACGCGCTCGTCGGCTGCGCGGAATGGCCGGATCCTTCCCCTCCGACCCGGCGGCCTGATTCTCGCAGCGCAGCAAAATTCGGCCGTTGCCTGATCCCGGTCAACCTGCGCCCCGCAACCGGCCCGTACATTGGGTTCCTGTTCGTGAGGGAATACGCATGGCTATCCAGGATCAGCGCCCGCCTCCCGCGCCGCAGCAAGCCGACCGCGACGAGACCTTCGACCACGTGGTGATCCGCTTCGTCGGCGACTCCGGCGACGGCATGCAGCTCACCGGCACCGAGTTCGCGCGCCTGATGGGCCGCGCCGGCTACGATTTCGCCACCCATCCCGACTATCCGCCGGAGATCAGCGCGCCGGCCGGCACCCTGTTCGGCGTGTCCGGCTTCCAGGTCAAGTTCGCCGCCGGTGCCGCGCTGAGCTCCGGCGACCGCCCCGACGTGCTGGTGGCGATGAACCCGGCGGCGCTCAGCGCCAACCTCGCCGACGTCCGCCCGGGCGCCACCCTGATCGTCAACAGCGGCGCCTTCACCCCCGCCAACCTGGCGAAGGCCGGCTACGCCGCCAACCCGCTCGACGACGACAGCCTCGCGGGCTACCGCCTGCTCGCGGTCGACATGTCGGGCCTCACCGCGACCGCGCTCGCCTGCTGCGGCCTCGGCCGCAAGGAGACCGAGCGCTGCAAGAACTACTTCGCCCTCGGCATGATGCTCTGCCTCTACGGCCAGACGCCCGAGCGCGAGATCGAGTCGATCCGCGCGCGCTTCGGCGAGCGCGACCCACGCGCGGCCGAGGCCAACGTGATCGCCCTGCGCGCCGGCTACGGCCATGCCGAGGCCTCCGAATGGTGGGCCGAGGTGCCCCACGTGTCCCCCGCTCAGCTGCCGCCCGGCACCTACCGCAGCCTCACCGGCAACCAGGCGATCGCGCTCGGCTGCGTCGCTGCCGCCCAACGCGCCGGCCTGCCGCTGTTCCTCGGCTCCTACCCGATCACGCCGGCCACCGAGATCCTCCACGAGCTCGCGGCGCTGAAGCATCTCGACGTCACCACCTTCCAGGCCGAGGACGAGATCGGCGGCATCTGCGCGGCGATTGGCGCGGCCTGGGGCGGCGTGCTGGCGCTCACCACCACCTCCGGCCCGGGCATGTCGCTGAAGGCCGAGGCGCTCGGCCTCGCGGTGATG
>NZ_MBFM01000005.1:67134-105256 GCF_001696715.1 Thauera phenolivorans
TTCCAGGTCAAGTTCGCCGCCGGTGCCGCGCTGAGCTCCGGCGACCGCCCCGACGTGCTGGTGGCGATGAACCCGGCGGCGCTCAGCGCCAACCTCGCCGACGTCCGCCCGGGCGCCACCCTGATCGTCAACAGCGGCGCCTTCACCCCCGCCAACCTGGCGAAGGCCGGCTACGCCGCCAACCCGCTCGACGACGACAGCCTCGCGGGCTACCGCCTGCTCGCGGTCGACATGTCGGGCCTCACCGCGACCGCGCTCGCCTGCTGCGGCCTCGGCCGCAAGGAGACCGAGCGCTGCAAGAACTACTTCGCCCTCGGCATGATGCTCTGCCTCTACGGCCAGACGCCCGAGCGCGAGATCGAGTCGATCCGCGCGCGCTTCGGCGAGCGCGACCCACGCGCGGCCGAGGCCAACGTGATCGCCCTGCGCGCCGGCTACGGCCATGCCGAGGCCTCCGAATGGTGGGCCGAGGTGCCCCACGTGTCCCCCGCTCAGCTGCCGCCCGGCACCTACCGCAGCCTCACCGGCAACCAGGCGATCGCGCTCGGCTGCGTCGCTGCCGCCCAACGCGCCGGCCTGCCGCTGTTCCTCGGCTCCTACCCGATCACGCCGGCCACCGAGATCCTCCACGAGCTCGCGGCGCTGAAGCATCTCGACGTCACCACCTTCCAGGCCGAGGACGAGATCGGCGGCATCTGCGCGGCGATTGGCGCGGCCTGGGGCGGCGTGCTGGCGCTCACCACCACCTCCGGCCCGGGCATGTCGCTGAAGGCCGAGGCGCTCGGCCTCGCGGTGATGCTCGAGCTGCCCCTGGTGGTGGTGAACGTGCAGCGCGCCGGGCCATCGACCGGCCTGCCGACCAAGGTAGAGCAGTCCGACCTGCTGCAGGCGATCCACGGCCGCCACGGCGAATGCCCGCTGCCGGTGATCGCCGCGCGCTCGCCGGCTGACGGTTTCGACTGCGCGCTCGAGGCCTTCCGCATCGCGGTGAAGTACATGACGCCGGTGATCCTGCTGAGCGACGGCGGCATCGCCAACGCCGCCGAGCCCTGGCGCATCCCGACGGTCTCGGACCTTCACGGGCCGGAGGTGCGCTTCCACACCACGACGGCGGACTTCGCCCCCTACGCCCGCAACGCCGAGCTCGCACGACCCTGGGTGCGGCCCGGAACCCCCGGGCTGGAGCACCGCATCGGCGGGCTGGAGAAGGACTTCCTCAGCGGCAACATCTCGCATGTGCCGGCCAACCACCAGCGCATGGTCGAGACGCGCGCGGCCAAGGTCGACGGGGTCGCCCGCGAGATCCCGCCCACCCGGGTCGACGGCGCCGCCGACGCCGCGCTGCTGATGCTCACCTGGGGCGGCACCTGGGGTGCGGCGACCCAGGCCCGCGCCGCCGCCGAGGCCGCCGGCAAGGCGGTGGCGCACGTCCATCTGCGCCACCTCAACCCGCTGCCGCCCGATCTCGGCGACATCCTCCAGCGCCACCGCACCGTGCTCGTGCCCGAGCTCAACCTCGGCCAGCTCTCGCTGCTGCTGCGCGAACGCTACCTGCGCGAGGTGGTGCCGCTGTGCAAGGTGCAGGGCCGCCCCTTCATGGTGGAGGAAATCCTGCACCGCATTCTCGAACTCGCCTGAGGAGGCCTGCGCCATGAACCCGGCCATCGAACACCCGCTGACGCGGAAGGACTTCGAGAGCGACCAGGCGGTGCGCTGGTGCCCCGGCTGCGGCGACCACGCGCTGCTGAACCAGATCCAGAAGCTGCTGCCCACGCTCGGCATCCCGCGCGAGGACTTCGCCTTCGTCTCCGGCATCGGCTGCGCCAGCCGCTTTCCCTACTATCTCGACACCTACGGCATGCACGCCATCCACGGCCGGGCGCCGGCGATCGCCAGCGGCCTCAAGCTCGCCCGCCCCGAGCTGTCGGTGTGGGTGGTGACCGGCGACGGCGACGCGCTCGCGATCGGCGGCAACCACTTCATCCACGCCCTGCGGCGCAACGTCGGCATCCGCATCGTGCTGCTCAACAACCGCATCTACGGCCTCACCAAGGGTCAGGCCTCGCCCACCACCGAACTCGGCGAGCACACGAAATCGACCCCGCTCGGCAACGTCGATCGGCCCTTCGACCCGGTCGCGCTGGCGCTCGGCGCGGGCGCCACCTTCGTCGCCCGCGCGCTCGACACCGACCTCGCCCGCCTCGGCGAGGTGCTGCGCCGCGCCGCCCTGCACCCGGGCACCGCCTTCGTCGAGGTGCTGCAGAACTGCAACATGTTCGCCGACGGCAGCTACCGCGCGCTCACCGACCGCGCCACCCGCGACGAGGCGCGCATCGTGCTCGAGCACGGCCGGCCGCTGGTGTTCGGCGCCGCGCGCGACAAGGGCATCCGCCTGCGCGGGCTGCAGGCCGAGGTGGTCGCGATCGGACCGGAGGGTGCGCGCGAGGACGAGCTGCTGGTGCACGACGAGCGCGCCGACGGCGGCGCACTCGGTTTTCTCCTCGCCCAACTCGCCGCGCCCGGCTTCCCGGTGCCGCTCGGCGTGTTCCGCGCGGTCGAACTGCCGAGCTGCGAGGCCCGCCATGCCGGACTCGTCGCCGCCGCCCAGGCGCGCCATGGCCGCGGCGACCTGCAGACCCTGCTCGCGGGCGGCAACAGCTGGGAAATCGGCTAGGCTTGGGGCCTCACGCACTTCCCCGGAGGCCCGCTTGTCCGCATCGATCCCGATCCGCTACGTCGAACCCGTGTTTCGTCCGCCGAGCGAGGCGGATTCGCTGATCCTGCCCGTCACCGACGGCTGCTCGTGGAACAAGTGCAGCTTCTGCGAGATGTACACCGCGCCGCAGAAGGCGTTTCGCGCGCGCGACGAGGTCGAGGTGATCGACAGCATCCGCCGCACCGGCGAGCGCTTCGGCGCTCGGGTGCGGCGCGTCTTCCTCGCCGACGGCGACGCCCTGGTGCTGCCGACCCGCCGCCTGCTCGCCTACCTCGAGGCGATCCGCGAGCACCTGCCCGCGGTGCACCGGGTGTCGAGCTACTGCCTCGCCCGCAACCTGAAAAGGAAGACCGTCGCCGAACTGAAGACGCTCGCCGACGCCGGCCTCAAGCTCGCCTACCTCGGCGCCGAGTCGGGCGACGACGAGGTGCTGGCGAGGGTGGACAAGGGCGAGAGCTTCGACTCCACCCGCGCCGCGCTCGACAAGCTCGGCGAGGCCGGCATCACCCGCTCGGTGATGATCCTCAACGGCCTCGGCGGCGAGGCGCTCAGCGCGCAGCACGCCGACAATTCGGCGCGGCTCGCCAACGCCACCCAGCCCGAGTACCTGTCCACCCTGGTCGTGACCCTGCACGACGAGGGCCGCCGCTTCCTGCAGGCCTGGCCCGACTGGCGACCGCTGTCGCAGCAGGGCCTGTTCCGCGAGATGGAGCGCTTCCTCGCGCAGCTCGAGCTGGAGCGCACCGTGTTCCGCTCCGACCACGCCTCCAACTGGCTGGTGCTCAAGGGCACCCTCTGCGCCGACAAGGCGCGCCTGCTCGCCCAGGTGCGGGCCGCGCTCGCGGACCCCGCGGCCGCGTCGCTGCGACCGTCCTGGATGCGCGGCCTTTAGCCGCGCCGGGACGTATCATTGCCCTCGTCCAACGCAAGGAAAGCCCGATCATGAGCCAACTTTTCTCGCCCCTCGAAGTGGGCGGCCTGCACCTGCCCAACCGGATCGTCGTCGCGCCGATGTGCCAGTACTCGGCGGAGGACGGCCGCGCCACCGACTGGCACCTGATCCACCTCGGCCAGCTCGCGCTGTCGGGCGCCGGCCTGTTGATCATCGAGGCCACCGGCGTAGTGCCGGAAGGTCGCATCACCGCGCACGACCTCGGCCTCTACTCGGACGACACCGAGGCCGCGCTCGGCCGCGTGCTCGCGGGCGTGCGCAAGTACTCCGCGATGCCGATCGGCATCCAGCTCGCGCACGCCGGGCGCAAGGCTTCGAGCCAGGCGCCGTGGGACGGCGGCCAGCTCGTGACGCCGGCCGAGGGCGGCTGGCAGACGGTCGCACCGTCCCCGCTCCCGCATGCGCCGGGCGAGGCGTCGCCGGCCGAGCTCGACGAGGCGGGCCTGGCGCGCATCCGCGAGGGCTTCGTCGACGCGGCGCGGCGTTCGGCGCGGCTCGGGATCGACCTCATCGAGCTCCACGCGGCGCACGGCTACCTGCTGCACCAGTTCCTGTCGCCGCTGTCGAACCACCGCATCGACCGCTTCGGCGGCAGCCTGGAAAACCGCTGCCGCTTCCCGCTCGAGGTCTTCGACGCGGTGCGCGCCGCGGTGCCGCCCACGCTGCCGGTGGGGGTGCGGATCTCGGCCACCGACTGGGTCGAGAACGGCTGGGAGATCGAGCAGAGCATCGCGCTGTGCCAGGAGCTCGAACGCCGCGGTGCCGCCTTCATCCACGTTTCCAGCGGCGGCCTGTCGCCGCGGCAGCAGATCCCGATCGGCCCCGGCTACCAGGTGCCGCTCGCGGTCGAGGTGCGCCGCAACATCGAGATCCCGGTCATCGCGGTCGGCCTCATCACCGAGCCGGAACAGGCCGAGGCGGTGATCGCCTCCGGCCAGGCCGACATGGTCGCGCTCGCCCGCGGCCTGCTCTACAATCCGCGCTGGCCGTGGCATGCGGCGGCGAAGCTGGGCGCCGAGGTGAGTGCACCGCGCCAGTACTGGCGTTCGCAGCCGGCGGGTCAGAAGTCGCTGTTCGGCGCGGTCCGCATCGGCCAGCGCTGACGCGGCGTGCGGCGCTTCGGCGGGGTCGGATACTGCAACGCAACATTAACTTGACTTTGAGGTGTTCGTCTCTATAATTCAGGTCATGTTGCAACGCAGCAAAAAGAGCGCCCGACGGTTCACCCGGGTGACTTTGACGATTCGACCCCAACTCAAGGAAGCCCAATGAACGCCATCAACACCCCCGAGCAGATCGCCGCCGCCAGCAAGAACAACGTCGAGACCATTCTGGCCCTCGCCAACGCGGTCTTCAATCAAGCCGAGCGCCTCACCGCGCTGAACCTGAACACCGCCCGCGCCGCGCTGGAAGACGGCGTCGCCGCCGCCAAGTCGGTGCTCGCCGCGAAGAACCCGCAGGATCTCGCCGGCCTGCAGTCGTCGCTGACCCAGCCCGCGATCGAAAAGGCCGTGGCCTACAGCCGCAGCGTCTACGAGATCGCCAGCGAAGGCCAGCAGGAAGTCGCCAAGCTGTTCGAAGTCCAGGTCGGCGAGTTCAACAAGAACGTCGAAGCCGCCCTCGAGAAGGCCGCGAAGAGCGCGCCCGCCGGTTCCGAGCCGATGTTCGCTGCCGTCAAGTCGGCTCTCGGCGCCGCCAACAACGTCTACGACAGCGCGACCAAGGCCTCCAAGCAGGTGACCGAAATGGCCGAAGCCAACCTGGCCGCCGCCACCGAGGCGACCGTGACCGCCACGACCAACGCCGCCAAGGCCACGACCGCCAAGAAGTAATCGGTCTCGCGCCAGCGCGCGCCGGGGCAACCCGGCGCCGCAGCAGCATGGAAGAAGCCGCCCGGCCACCAGCCGGGCGGCTTCTTCCGTTTACGCGCGTGTCGCCGCCCGCCTCATTCGGGTGCCATTCCGGCCGCTGCGCGGGCGCGCTGCTTGGCGGCGACGAAATCACCGCGCGGGATGTAGAGCAGATCGCCGAGCTTGAGCATCAGGTGGTTCTCGAGATGGCTCAGTTGGCCGTCGGCGAAGGCAACCTGCCACAGGTACTCGATCATGTGGAGCTTCTGCTCGATGCTGAAGCCGCGGTTGAGCTTCGAGGTGAAGCCGTAGAGGTCTGGCGCATCCTGCGAGGTCGTCTCCGCGAGCTCGAACAGGCGTTCGACCTCGTCCTCGCCGAGGCCGAACTTGACGCGCAGCCCGGCGATCGCGGTTTCGCGTTCGGCCCGGCTGCATTCATGGTCGGCACGCATCACCTCGACCAGCAGCACCGCGGTGGCCAGCTGCAGGGTGTGCTCGCCCACGGCGGCATCGGACGCGGGTGAGGGGGCGGCGAGGGTATCGAAGAGCTGTTTCAGGGTCTTGAGCATCGGTCTGGCAGGGCGAGGTCGTCATTCGGTCAGTGCGTGCGCGGGCGCGGGAGTTCCCGCCGCCTTCGCCTCAGCGGGTCCACGCCCGCTCGATGAGCGCGCGCTCGTCGTCGGTGTCGAGCGCGCCCCCCTTCATGCGGGCGCCGAGGAAATCGTCGACCGCCTCGTGCAGGCGATCGCTCGCGGTCTGGTAGCCACCGGCCGCCGCCGCCGCCGGTTCCTCCGCGCGGAAGGCGAGACGCCACGCACCGTCGGCCTCTCGGCAGGCGATGCCGATCTCGTAGCCGGCGTCGGGCGCGCTGCGGGTGAGGCCGTACTCGCGGCAGACCCGGTCGTCGCGGTCCTCGAAGCTCGCCATCAGTTCGACGCTCGCCTCGCCCAGCGGCAGCACGCGGCCGCTGGGCGCCGTCTCCAGCGCCACCATCAGGCCCTCGGCGCGGATGATCTCGCCGGGCTGTGCGACCAGGCCGGTGGTCTCGGCGGGCGGCAGCAGCAGGTAGCCGATCAGGGTGCCGGCGGCAAGCAGCAGCACCGAGGCGAAGGCCGCGGCGCCGCCGCCGAAACCCGCGAAGCCGAGCCAGCCGGCAAGGCGCTCGCCGAAACTGCGACCCACGGGCTGCGAGCGCGCAGCGGGCCGGGGCCCGACCGCCGCCGCGAACTCCACAGGTGCCGCGGCCGGCAACGGCGCATTCAGGATCGCAGCGATCAGGTGCGGCGGCACCGGCTCCTCGAGCTTGGCGTCGAAGGCCTGGCGCACGCGTTCGCCGCTCTCGACCAGCGCGTGCAGCCGGGCGCGCACCGCGGGCTGTGCGGCGAGCGCGGCCTCGACCGCCTCGTACTGGTGCTCCTCGAGCTCGGCGTCGAGGTAGGCGATCAGGATCTCGTCGTCGATCCGCATCTCAGCCCGCTCCGCCGCCGAGCGCATCGGCCAGCCGTGCGCGCGCGCGCGCGAGCCGGCTCATCACGGTCCCCACCGGCACCTCGAGCGCGGCGGCGGCCTCCTTGTACGACAGTCCGTCGACGGTAATCATCATCAGCACCACCCGTTGTTCTTCCGGCAATTCCGCAATCCGCCTGCGCACGGTGCGCGCATCGCTGCGCGCCTCGACCACGACCCGGCCATCCACGCCCATCAGTTCGTCGAGGACCTCGCTGTCGGACTCGGTCTGCTGGCGCTGGCGGGTGCGGTACTCGTCCAGCCAGGTGGTCTGCAGGATGCGGAACATCCAGCTCGCCAGACTGGTGCCCGGCTGCCACTGGTGCCAGCGCTCGATCGCCTTGAGGCAGCCGGCCTGCACCAGGTCGTCGGCGGCATGCGCCTCGCCGGTGAGGCCGTAGGCGAAGCGGCGCAGACGGGGCAGCAGGCTGACGAGCTCGGCTCGCGGATCGGTCGTCGACATGCGGTCTCTCTCATGCCGATAACGCGCCGGGTGAGCGCTTATTCCATCGGCGGGGCGGAATTCTCTGCGCGGACGCGCGTTGTGTTGCTGAAGGCTGCCGTATGTGCGGCCTCGTCGTGCGATAAATTCTATCATCCAGATCCCCGCTCCCCGCGGCGCCTGCCCCGGCGCCCGGGCCGCCCACCCCGAGGTTTCGCCCCGCCCATGACCATCCCGCCCAGCCCCCGTCTCCGCCCTGCCGTCCTGCTGGCCATCGCGTTGCTCGCCGTGCCGATGCTCGGACTGCCGCCCGCGACCGGCCTGTCCGCGCTCGCCCTCGCCGACGATGGCGACGGCGGCGCCGCCGGGGGTGGAGGCGGCGGCGGCGCAGGGGGCGACGGCGGCTGGGAACCCGACTACGACGTGGTCGACAGCGCGCCCGACGGTGCCCCCGAGACCTTCATCGCCAACGAGATCCTCGCCCTCGATCCGTCACCCGCGGCGCTGCGGCGCGCCACCGCCGCCGGCGCCACCGTGATCGAGCGCATCCGCGCCACCAGCCTGTCGCTGCAGGTGGTGCGCCTGCGCCTGCCGCCCGGGCTGGACGCGAAGACCGCGCGCGAGATCCTGTCCGAGCGCGACCCGCGCACCTTCGACCTGCACCATCTCTACCGACTCGCCGAGCCCGCGGACGAAGCCGCCTGCGGCGGGGAAGCGTGCGCGCCGCTGCGCCTCATCGACTGGCCGCAGGACACGCGCGAGTGCGGCCGCGGCCAGTCGATCGGCATCGTCGACACGGCGGTGGAGGCGCGCCATCCCGCGCTTTCCGGGGCCGAACTGCGCCAGCGCCGCTTTCTCGACGAAGGTGCACAGGCGGCGACCGCGGAGCACGGCACCGCGGTCGCCGCGCTGCTCGTGGGGCGACCCGACAGCGGCTTTCCCGGTCTGCTGCCGCGCGCGCGCCTGCTGGCGGCCGCGCCCTTCTACGAACTCGCCTCGGGCAGCGTCAGCGCCGACGCCGCCGGCCTGGTGAAGAGCATCGACTGGCTGGTCTCGCAGGGCGTAAAGGTGATCGGCCTGAGCCTGGCGGGACCGAGCAACCAGGTGCTCGACGCCGCGGTGCAGCGCGCCGCGGCGAAGGGGGTGGTGATCAGCGCCGCCGCCGGCAACGGCGGGCGCAACGCGCCACCCGCCTATCCGGCGGCGCTCGAGCGTGTGCTCGGCGTCACCGCGATCTCGACCGACGGCCGCATCTACTGGCGCGCCAACCAGGGCGACTACGTGGATTACGCCCTGCCCGGGGTCAAGCTCTGGACCGCCGACCTCGGCGGCGGCGGCAAGGCGCGCAGCGGCACCTCCTTCGCCGTGCCCTTCATGGTCGCCTTCGTGTCGCAGTCGCTCGCCCAGCGCAGCGCCGCACGCGAGGCGATCTTCCGCGGCGAGGCGGGCGCGGTCGTCGATCTGGGGGCACCGGGGCGCGATCCGGTGTTCGGCTGGGGCCAGCCGCGCTTCGTCGGGCGCTGCCGCTAGGACAGCAGCGCCCGGCTCCGGATCCGCCGGCCGCACGCCACCGCGACCGGGCTCACTCGGTGGCGAGCCGCTCGAGTACGCGCGCGATCCGGGTTTCGCTCGCCAGCTCACCCGGCAACGCGGCCGACAGCACCAGCTCGCGCGAGCTGCCGCCGTCGAACCAGGTGCGGCGCACGTAGTGGCCGAGCGCGGGCGAGTAATCCCAGCTCAGGGTCTGCACCGGCAGGAAGAAGCCGGCGCGATAGGCGCTGCAGCGCACGTGGAAGGTCTCGAAATCGCCCGCGGCGACGTAGGCCATGCGCGCATCGACCACCTCGCAATCCCAGCGGAAGTCCACGCTACGGGTGTTGCCGGTGGCGGGCCAGAAGGTCCGGCGCGTCTCCTCGAAGCTGAGCTTCTTGCCCACCTCGAGCGGCCACAGCCCCTCGGGCCGGCCGCTGATCGTGCTCGAGACCCGCTGCCCGGCGTGCTCGTAGGCGAGGTGGGGCACGAAGAAGTCGCGCGTCGCGCGATAGCGCTCGCCGTCCTCGGTGGTCCACTCGATGCCGTCGCGGCCGACCGCCGCCACCCGGCGCACGGTCTTGCGGCCGAACACGAAGGTGTCGCCCCTGCGGTAGGCGGGACGCAGCGCCGGCGCCAGGCTGGCCGGCACCGGGCGGGTGTCGAACGTGCTGCGGACGTCCTCGAACATCGCGCCAGCGTCGAAGCCGACCGCGGGCAGCCTGGCGCAGGCGCCGAGCAGGGCTGCGGCGGCACAGGGAATGGCGGCCAGCCGGAACAGGTTCATCGGGCGCGGCTCCTCGACGGGATGGAAGGAATCAGGAGCCCGCCGGGTCGCCGCCGGGCTCGATGCACGGACGGTAGTCTACGTCGAATGCGCGCGCGATATGCACCATCACCGCCGCCTCGGCGATGCGGCGCTGGGCGAACTGCGGGCCTTCCTTCGCCGAGCGCGAAAAGTCGAGCTCGAACTCGCGATCGCCATCCTCCACCTGCAGGTTGAAGCCGGCGTTGCGCGAGGACACCGCGACGCTGATCGCCGACGCATGCACCACCCGGCCCTGGCGGCTGGAGACGAAGTCGCCGGCGATCACGTCGAAGCTTTCGCGCCCGCCGATGTTGATGCCGAAATCCGACAGCAGGGCGTCGAACATCGCGCCGGTACGCCCGACCTCCTGGTCGTCCTGGGTCCACGCCCCGGTCAGCACCAGGTGATTGGGGTTACCGCGGTCGGCCTTGGTCGTGCTCGCGGTCACCGCCTGCACGCGCCGGCTGCCGATCTTGTTGATCGCGGTGTGCAGCCACCACTTCCCGCCGCTGCTCAGCCGGCGCCCGTCATAGCGCTCGGGCACGGTGAGGTCGTCGATATGGTCGACATAGACCATGATCGGCGCCTTGCGCGTGCGGTCGATGCGCTTGCCGAGGCAGCTCAGGCCGAGCGAATAGTCGGTGTCGACGTCGGTGATCGCGCGCCGGTCGAGGCCGGGGCGGTCGTTGGTGAGGGTGGTTGCGCAGCCGCTCAGCGTCAGGACGCCGATCGCGGCGGTGGCGAGCATCAGCTTGTGGTTCATGGCTTTCTCTCTCGTTCGGTTCGGCGCCCCGCGCGGAAGTGAATCGGGGCCGCTCGAACCGACAACGCGCACGATCGCGATTTATTCCCGACACCGTGCACGGCGCCACCGGGCGCCCGCCGCGGAGGCTGCCGGCGCGAGCGAACTGTGAGACCCTATCGCTTGCAAACGACAACGAAAGGAAGGCGATCCGATGAAGACTCCCCGCATCCTGCTGCTGGCCGCCGCGCTCGCGTTCGGCCTGTCGAGCGCCACCGCCGGCGCGGAGACCCGCGTCACCTACAAGGCCGCCAAGGCCGGCACGTCCTACTACCAGATGGCGGTGCAGATCGCCGAGGCGGTGAAGGCCGGCACCGGCGGCGACATCATCGTCACCGTGGAGGAGAGCCAGGGCTCGGTGCAGAACGTGATGGAAGCGGCCGGCCGCGGCGCCAACTACATCTTCACCTCGCCGCCCGAGCTGGTGGCCAAGGCGGTACGGGGCGAGAAGCCCTTCGAGCCGAAGGAAGCCGCCTTCGACAAGATCCGCGGCCTGTTCCCGATCCCTTCGCTGACCATGCACTACGTGGTGCGCGAGGACGCGGGCGTGAAGACCTTCGCCGACCTCGCCGGCAAGAGCTTCGTCACCGGCAAGGGCTCCTTCGGCGCCACCGAGGCGGTCAAGCACCTGAAGCTGTTCGGCCTCGAGGGCAGGGTCAAGGTCATCGACATCGAGCTCTCCGGCGCCGGCGCGGCGATGAAGAACCGCCAGGTCGACGGCTTCGCCACCTCGAGCTCGTGGCCCGCGCCGAACGTCATCGAGGCCGCCGCCGGCACGCCGATCCGGCTGCTGTCGATGAGCGAGGAACAGCTCGGGCAGACCGGCAGCACCCGCATCACCATCCCCGCCGGCACCTATCCCGGCGTGGATTACGACGTCGCCACCACCTCGCTGCCGGTGATCGCCTACGCGCTCGCCGACATGGATGAGGCCACCGCCTACCAGCTCACGCGCAGCTACTGGGCGGGCCGCGACGGCATGGGCAAGGCCAACGGCTGGTGGGCCGGCGTCACCCCCGCGCTGCTCGACAACGTCCCGGTGAAGCTGCATCCGGGCGCGCTTAAGTATTACGCCGAAGCCGGCATCCCGGTCCCCGAACGCTTGAAATAAGCCGCGCATCACGCGACACACCGCAACCGGGCGCGCGACGGACGCATCGTCCCGCGCCCTTTCCGGCTTTTCACCATGCAAGACACCCCCCTGACGCCGCGTCCCGGCCCGGCCCACCCGGCGCTGCACGCGCTGATGCTGGCGCTCGCCTTCGCCTCGGTCGCCTACCACCTGTGGCTGGTCACCGCCGGCCTGATTCCGAACCTGACCAGCCGGCCGCTGCACATCATCAGCGTGCTGCCCTTCGTCTTCCTGTTCGCCGCCCGCCCCGCGCACGGCTGGCGGCGCGGGCTCGACCTCGTCCTGCTGTTCGCCGGACTGGCGGCCTGCGGCTACATCCTGTTCAACCAGGAGATGCTCGACGCCCAGTACGGCCGCCTGCGCGGCCCGCTGCAGCATGCCGTGGCCTGGCTGCTGATCCTGCTCGCGCTCGAGATGGCGCGCCGCCAGGTCAAGCTGGCGATGCCGACCGCCGCCGCGCTGACCCTGCTCTATGGCCTGTTCGGCCAGCACCTGCCGGGCGAGCTCGGCCACGGCGGCATCCCGCTGGCGAGCTTCCTCGGCACGCTGACGATCACCGAGGGCGGGCTGTGGGGCTCGCTCACCGGGGTGTCGGCCGAGATCGTCGCGGTGTTCGTGATCCTCGGCGCGGTGATCGGCGCCGGCGAGGGCGGCAAGGGCTTCATGGCGGCCTCGGTCGCGCTCGCCGGGCGGCTGCGCGCCGGCGCCGCCAAGGTATCGGTGCTGTCCTCGGCGCTGTTCGGCTCGATCTCGGGCTCGGCCTCCGCCAACGTCGCCTCCACCGGCGCGATCACCCTGCCGACGATGAAGCGGCTCGGCTATCCGCCCGCCTTCGCCGGCGCGGTCGAGGCGGTCGCCTCCTCGGGCGGGCAGATCATGCCGCCGGTGATGGGGGCGGGCGCCTTCATCATGGTCGAGCTGCTGCGCACCACCTACGGCACCATCCTGATGGCCGCGCTGCTGCCGGCGGTGCTCTACTTCTGGGGGGTGTGGGCGGGCTGCGACCTGTACGGCAGGCGCTACGGCCTCGAGCCGATGAAGGCGGAGGAGATTCCGCCCTTTGCCCGCGTCGTGCGCCTCGTGCTGTTCTTCCTCGTCCCCTTCGCGACCCTGCTCGGCCTGCTCTTCCTGTCCGGCACCACCCCGCAGTACGCCGGCGGCGTCGCTACCGGCGCCGCCGCGCTGCTGCTGCTGTTCGACGAGCGCCTGCGCCCCTCGCTCGCCCGCTGGCGCCACCGCCTGGCGAACGCGGCGATCGACTCGGCGCGCCAGATCGCCACCATCGCCTCGATCATCCTGTGCGCCGGGCTGATCATCGGCGTGCTCAACATGACCGGCCTCGGGGTCAAGATCACCTCGCTGATCATCGGCCTGTCGGGCGGCAACCTGTGGGGCGCGCTGCTGCTGACCGGCCTCGCCTGCCTGATCCTCGGCATGGAGGTGCCGACCACCGCCGCCTACGTGATCTGCGTCGCGGTCGCCGGCCCGGCGCTGATCGAGCTCGGCGTCGATCCGCTGCAGGCCCACCTCTTCATCTTCTGGTTCGCCCTGCTGTCGACGATCACCCCGCCGGTGTGCGGCGCGGTGTTCATCGCCGCCGGCATGGTCGACGCGCCCTGGTTGCGGGTGGCCTGGCACGCGATCACGCTCGGCATCGGGCTCTACCTGATCCCGCTCGCATTCATGGCCAATCCGGCCCTGATCGCGCTCGAGTCGGCGCCGCTGCTGGCGCTGCTCGCCGGTGCCAAGATCGGCCTCGGGATCTGGCTCGTCAGCCGGGCGCTGATCCTCCCCGCGCCGCTCGCGCGCCGCGCGCTGCACCTGGCGGGCGGCCTGGCGGTGATCTTCGTCGGCGGCTTCTGAAGGCGCGCGGCGCTCAGCCGCCTGCCGGCGCGCGGTAGCCGGCGGCGAGGCGCGCGAAGCCGGCAAGCTGGGCGTCGATCCAGTCCTGGCCGCGGCCGAGTTCCTGAGCCATCAGCGTCGCCACCGCCGGCGCCACCGCGAGGGCGAGCGCGGCGTCGAGGAAGAGCGCACGGTGGCGACGGGCGAGCACGTCCTCGACCGTGTGCGCGAACTCGGCGCGCACCGCGTGGCGCACTTCCGCTTCGGTGAGGCTCAGGCCCGCGAGCAGCAGCCGGCGGGCGCCAGGCAGACGATCGACCTGCGCCCGTTCGCTGCCGTAGCGGTCGTCCGCTGCCGGCGCGCCCGGCGCCGGCGCGCCGTGCAGGCGCAGGGTGGCGGTGGGCGAGGCGCGCCACGGCAGGCCGGCGCGCGCGGCGGCGACATCGACGGCCTCTTCCGCCATGCGCCGATAGGTCGTCCACTTGCCGCCGAGTACGCTGACCAGACCCTCGGCCGAGACCTCGACCCGGTGCTCGCGTGACAGGCGTCCGGTGTGTGCGGCGCCGTCGAGCAGCGGCCGCAGGCCGGCGAACACGCTGCGCACGTCGGCTGCGCCGGGGGCAGGCCGCAGATACGCTGCCGCGGTGGCGAGGATGAACTCGATCTCGCCGGCGAGCGCTTGCGGCTCGAGCGGCTGGTCGGCGCGCTCGGTGTCGGTGGTGCCGAGCAGGACCCGGCCCTGCCAGGGGATCACGAACAGCAGCCGGCCGTCCGCGGTGCGCGGGATCAGCAGCGCGTCGTCGCCAGGCAGGAAGTCGCGCCCGACCACCAGATGGACGCCCTGGCTGGTGCGCAGCAGGGGCGCGGCCGTGGGCTCGGCGAGGCGGCGGACCGCGTCGGCCCACACCCCGGCGGCATTGATGACGATGCGCGCGGCGACGCGGAAGCGCCCGCCGCCGAGCGTGTCGCGCAGTTCCACCCCGCATACGCGGCCGCCGTCGACGACCAGGCCGGTGGCGGCGCAGTAGTTCAGCACGGTGCCGCCGAGCGTGTGCGT
Source organism: Thauera phenolivorans (assembly GCF_001696715.1). Lineage (GTDB taxonomy): Bacteria > Pseudomonadota > Gammaproteobacteria > Burkholderiales > Rhodocyclaceae > Thauera > Thauera phenolivorans. The sequence goes on from NZ_MBFM01000005.1 coordinate 81,772, forward strand.
GGTGAGGGCAAGCGCGAGCGCGAGGCGCGCGTCGTCGAACTGCGCGTCGCAGTAGGCGATGCCGCCGCGCAGGCGGTCGGGATTGAGGGTCGGCAGCGCTGCCAGCGTGTGCGCGCGGTCGAGCCGGCGGCTGTGGCCGATCGCCGCCGCGCCGGCGAGGCGCTCGTAGGCGCGCAGGCCGACTCCGTACAGCGCCAGCTCGTGCCAGCGGTAGGCCGGCACCACGAAGCGCAGCGCATGCACCAGATGAGGCGCGTTGGCGAGCAGGCGGGCGCGCTCGGCGAGCGCCTCGCGCACGAGGGCGAGATTGCCCTGCGCGAGGTAGCGCACGCCGCCGTGGATCAGCTTGGTGGCGCGCGAGCTCGTGCCCTTGGCGAAGTCGTGGGCGTCGACCACCAGCACCCGGTAGCCGCGCGCGGCCGCGTCCACCGCGCAGCCGAGGCCGGTGGCGCCGCCGCCGATCACGACCATGTCCCATGGCTTCGACTCGCGCAGGCGCGCGAGCAGGACGGGACGCGCGCGAGCCCCCGGCGCGCGCCTCAAGGCGCGCCGTCCTCCGCTTCGGCCCAGCCCTTGGCCCGCGCCAGAGCACGCCCCCAGCGCGCGATCGCGGCCTCGCGCGCGGCCTCGCCGAGCGCCGGCGCGAAGACCTTGTCGGCCTGCCAGCGTTCCGCCAGCACCTCGAGAGCAGGCCAGATGCCGACCGCCATGCCCGCCATGCAGGCAGCGCCGAGTGCCGTCGTTTCGAGCAGGCGCGGGCGCAGCACCGGCACACCGAGGAGGTCGGCCTGGATCTGCATCAGCAGGTCGTTGGCCGCCGCCCCGCCGTCGACCCGCAGCTCGCGCAGCGGCCCGGCGCCGTCGCGCGCCATCGCCCCGACCAGGTCCACCGTCTGCAACGCGATCGCCTCGAGCGCGGCGCGCGCGATGTGGGCGGCGCCGGTGCCGCGCGTGAGACCGAGCAGGGTGCCGCGCGCCCACGGATCCCAGTGCGGCGCACCCAGCCCGGTGAAGGCCGGCACCAGCACCACCCCGCCGCTGTCGGGCACGCGCGCGGCGAGCGCCTCGATCTCGGTCGCGCTGCGCACCAGGCCGAGCGCGTCGCGCAGCCACTGCACCACCGCGCCACCCATGAACACGCTGCCTTCGAGCGCATAGGTGGCGCCCTGCGGCCCCGACCAGGCCACCGTGGAGAGCAGGCGGTTGCGCGAGGCGAGCGGCGCGCCCCCGGTATTCATGAGCAGGAAGCAGCCGGTGCCGTAGGTGTTCTTCGCCATCCCCGGGCTGAAGCAGGCCTGGCCGAAGCTGGCCGCCTGCTGGTCGCCGCCGATGCCGGCGATCGGTACCGCGGCGCCGAACACCGCCGGGTCGGTCTCGCCGCACACGCCGATGCTGTCGACCACCCGCGGCAGCACCGCTGGGGGAATGCCGAAGCGTTCGAGCAGGCGCTCGTCCCAGCGCCGGGTGTGGAGGTTGAAGAGCAGGGTGCGCGAGGCGTTGCCGGGATCGGTGAGATGCAGCCGGCCGCCGCTCAGGTGCCACACCAGCCAGCTGTCCACCGTGCCGAAGGCGAGCTCGCCGCGCTCGGCGCGCACGCGGGCGTCGGGCAGGTGCTCGAGCAGCCAGGCGAGCTTGGTGGCGGAGAAGTAGGGGTCGAGCTCCAGCCCGGTGCGCGCGCGCAGCTCCTCGGCCCAGCCCTCGGCGCGCAGGCGCTCGCACGCGGCGGCGGTACGGCGGTCCTGCCACACGATCGCCGGCGCCAGCGCGCGGCCGCTGGCGCGCTCCCACAGCACCGTGGTCTCGCGCTGGTTGGCGATGCCGAGCGCCGCCAGCTGGCCGGCGGCGAGCCCGGCGGCGGCGAGCGCTTCACGGGCGCAGGCGAGCTGGCTGGCGAGGATCTCCGCCGGATCGTGCTCGACCCAGCCGGGATGGGGGAAATGCTGGCCGAATCCGCGCTGGGCCTGGCCGCACACCCGTCCATCCGCGTCGAACACCATCGCGCGCGAGCTGGTGGTGCCCTGGTCGAGGGCGAGCAGGTAGGACATGCGCACTCCGTGAGCGGTACCGATGACGACGATCAGACCACGTTTCGCCACCGGCGGCGAGCCGCGGCGCAGCGTCGTGCATGCGGCCGGGCGAAAACGCCGGCGGATCAGGGATGGCGCCAGTAGGCGTGCGACTGGAAGCGGGCGTCCCGCCACCACGCACTGCGGCTCACCTCATGACGGAAGTTGCGGGTGCCGGCCTGCGATTCGAGCGGGCGCAGCACCTCGCCGACGGCGTCGCGGTGGGCGAGCCGATCCTCGTCCTCCGGCACCACCGCGACGATGTGGCCGGAGCGGTTGAGGTCCTTGCGCCTGGCGACGACGAGGCAGACCTCGCCGGCGTTGGCCGCCGCCTGCAGGCTGCTGAGGTCGAATTCGCGATGCCAGCCGAAGCGCGTGCCATGCTCCTCGAGCCAGTCGTGGAGCGCGTTCGCGTTGAGTTCGCGCACGGTGTCGCCGTATGCGACCGCCACCGATTCGCCGAGCGCGATGCGCTGCAACGCGCGGTCGGTCCACCACACCCGCGGCAGATAGGCGCCGGCGAGGTAGCAGTAGTCGCAGGCGTAGATGTTGCAGTAGGTGCTGCCGCCCTTGGGCCGGTAGCGAAGATGGGCGGGCGCCGCGACGTCGAGATAATCGACGATCTCGCGCAGCATCGCCGCTCGTCCCGCCGCGCTCGCCGCGCGCCGCCGTGGCCGGTCCGGCTCACCCAGCGGATAGGCCCGGCCACCGTCGCGCGCGCGAATGACGTCGGCGCGGTTCTCCTCCATGTGGACCGCCGGAATCGCCGGCAGGGCGGGGGCGGGTGCCGCCTCCGGCGTCGCCGCGCGCGCGCGCGCGGGCAGCTCGGCGAGGTAGCGTTGGGCGACATGGCCCTCGCGCAGCACCCGGTTGACCACAACCCTGACCTTCACCCAGCCGGCGCTGTCCGCCTCGCCGCACAGTTCGACCTCGCTGCCCTGATTGAGGGTGGCGATCCACGTCGCCGGCGAGACCTGGGGCGCGGAGCGCAGGTTGAGCTGGGCGGGCACCACGCGATGGGTGGGCGTCAGCGCCGGACCCGCGCCGGGCGCCACCGGCAGCAGTTCGCGCAGCGCGCGGCGCGCCTTCTCGAGCAGTTCGCGGCGCGCGGCGAAACCGTTCAGTCCGCCGTTGATCGCGCGCGTGATGCCATGCAGGTCGTCGATATCGGCGAGCGCGTTGAGGCCACGGCGATTCCAGAAGAATACGGCCGAGCGCGCACAATGCCGGCCGGCGACCGCGTCCGGGTCGGCGAGCACGTCCTCGCCCACCCAGCGCCCGAACTCACGGTAGTTGTCGCGGCCGGTGAGCTGGATCAGGCCGCGGCCGCGGTAGCGCCAGCCGTCGCCGCTCGCCGGGTCTCGATTGCCCATGCGGCTCGCGTAACAGGCGTTGGCGATCGCCTCCGGCTTGCGCTGCAGTTGCAGCGCGGCGGCATTCGGCTTGATCCGGCTGCGTCCGCCGACCATGACCCGCAGGTAGGCGCCGCTGGCGTCGCGGGCGCCGAAGCGCGCCGGCCAGGTGTTGGCGAGCCCGTCGGCGCTGTAGTTCAGGTTCTCCTCCACGTGTTTGAGGTGACCCGACTCGTGCACCACCTGGGCGAGGAAATGGGCGATCCGCAAGGGAGTGTCGATCCCGTGCTGCGCCATCGCGGCATTGAGCGCCTCGAGGTGGCGGTCGGCGTTCGCCCGGGACACCCCGAGGCGGGTGAGCACTTCGCTCGTGATCGGCATCTTGTTCTCCCCTGCGGGCGGATCGGCCGCCACCGCTCCGCGACCCGCGCGCGGACCATGCGATTTCAATCAAGACCAGGGCGCGCCGATTTGCAAGCCGTCGCCGCGCCCGCCGTCCCACCGACGGCGGCATAATGAGCTTCCACGCGGCAGGGAGCGAAGGGAGGCGGCGCATGGCTCGATCGATCGGTACCCGGCTCGCGCAGGCGGGCGCGCTCGCCCTCGTCGCGGTGGCGGTCGCGCTCGCCCTGCTGCCCGGCAGGAGCGCCGCGCAGGCGAGCATCGTCTGCGCCGAACTCGGGGATCCCGACCTCACGCGTGCCCTGATCGAGGGCGATGCGGAGATCTCCCGCTTCGAGATCGTCACCCCCGACTTCCTCTGGGACGCCCCCGGCCAGGCCGAGAGCCGGCGCTTTCCGCCGGCCAAGAGCGACGTTTCGCCGAACCTCGCCGGCCGCGACGATGTCTATCTGCGCAGACTGGACGACGCCGGTGGCCAGCTGCGGGTGCTCGACTTCGGCGTGCGCGAGCCCGACGCGCTCGCACTCGAGGGCCTGCGCGGTTCGCTCGTGTTGCACGAGGCCTTCCAGAATCGCCGCGCGATCGGCTCGCTGTTCTACACCGGCAGCGACAACCGCCTGGCGGTGACCGCACTCGAGTGCCAGCGCTTCGACGCGCCCTGAGGCTCGACGCGGGTGAGTGGCCGCTTGCGGCTAGAATGTTTGCGACAAGCCTTCCGGGCGGCGCGCCTGCCTCGCGCCGCACGCCGGACCGCGCGGCAGCGCCTTCGACCGACGAGACAGATGCCCCACAAGAAGATCCTCAGCGCCATCGCACTCATCCTTTCCGCAAGCGCCGTCTGCGCCCAGGGCACGCAGCAGGTCGAGGGCTGCCAGATCCGGCGCGGCACCTTCTGCGTCAAGCTCAACCTGAACGGCGTCGAGCTCAGCGGGGCCAACCTCGCCAACTCGCAATTCACCGAATCCAGTCTGGTGGGGGCGAAACTGGTGGGCACCAGCTTCCGCGAGGCGATGCTGACCGGTACCGACTTCAGCGAAGCCGACCTCAGCGGCGCCTCGCTGTTTCGCGTGAAGGCGCGCAAGGCACGCTTCACCGGCGCCACGCTGGACGGCGCCGACCTCACCCGCGGGCTGTTCCAGAACGCCGATTTCAATCGTGCCAGCATGTCCGGCGCGATCCTCGCCAACGCCGACTTCAGCAATGCCCGGATGGAAGGCGTGCGCCTGGACGGCGCCGACCTGCAGCGCGCCAACCTGCGCGCCGCGGACCTCAGCGGCGCCTCGCTGCGCGGCGCCCGCCTGCAGGGGGCGAACTTCAGCCGCGCCAACCTGACCGACGCCGACCTGACCGGCGCCGAGATCGAGCAGGCCGACTTCGGCGGCGCGCGCACCACCGGCTGCACCGGCTGCCCCTGAGCACACGCAGCCGGCGCGCACTTCCCGCCCTGGGCGCGGTCCCAGGCAGTGCACACCTTCGAGCCCAACCCGCGGAGACCGACCATGAGCCGCACCGAAACCGACAGTCTCGGCCCCGTCGAAGTGCCGAGCGACGCCTACTGGGGCGCCCAGACCCAGCGTTCGATGACCAACTTCGCGATCGGCGAGGAGTCGATGCCGATCGCCGTCGTCCATGCGCTCGCACTCGTCAAGCAGGCCGCCGCCCGCATCCACGGCCGTAGTGGCGCGCTGCCAGCCGACATCGCGGCGCTGATCGAGCAGGCCGCCGCCGAGGTCGCCGCCGGCCGCCACGACGCGCAGTTCCCGCTGCGGGTGTGGCAGACGGGCAGCGGCACGCAATCGAACATGAACGTCAACGAGGTCGTCGCCGGGCGCGCCAACGAGCTCGCCGGCGCCGGGCGCGGCGGGAAGTCGCCGGTGCATCCGAACGACCACGTCAATCGCGGCCAGAGTTCCAACGACTGCTTCCCGACCGCGATGAGCATCGCCGTTGCGGGTGCGGTGCGCGACCGCCTGCTGCCGGCGCTGGCCGAGCTGTCCGCCGGGCTGGCGGAGCAGTCGGCACGCCACATGGGGCTGGTGAAGACCGGCCGCACCCACATGATGGACGCCACCCCGATCAGCTTCGGCCAGGAGTTGTCGGCCTTCGTCGCCCAGCTCGGCTATGCCGAACGCGCGATCCGCAACGCCCTGCCGGCGGTGTGCGAGCTCGCCCAGGGCGGCACCGCGGTCGGCACCGGGCTCAACGCTCCGGCGGGCTTCGGCGCCGCAATCGCCGACGAGCTCGCCCGCCTCAGCGGCCTGCCGCTCACCAGCGCGCCCAACAAGTTCGCCGCCCTTGCCGGCCACGAGCCGCTGGTGGCGCTGGCGGGCGCACTGAAGACGCTGGCGGTGGCACTGATGAAGCTCGCCAACGACCTGCGCCTGCTCGCCTCCGGCCCGCGCGCCGGGCTCGCCGAGGTGCGGCTGCCGGCCAACGAGCCAGGCAGCTCGATCATGCCGGGCAAGGTCAATCCGACCCAGTGCGAGGCCTTGTCGATGATCGCCTGCCAGGTGCTGGGCAACGACGCCACGATCGGCTTCGCCGCGAGCCAGGGCCATCTGCAGCTGAACGTGTTCAAGCCGGTGATCGTGCACAACCTGCTGCAGTCGATCCGCCTGCTCGCCGACGGCTGCAGCAACTTCCAGCGCCACTGCGTCGCCGGCCTCGAACCCGACGCCGCGCAGATGGCGACCCACCTCGACAACGGGCTGATGCTGGTGACCGCGCTCAACCCGCACATCGGCTACGACAAGGCGGCGCAGATCGCGAAGAAGGCGTGGGCAGAGGGCAGCACCCTGCGCGCGGCGGCGCTCGCGCTCGGCTACCTGAGCGAGGCCGAGTTCGATGCCTGGGTGCGCGCCGAGGACATGCTCGGTGACTGAAGCCCGGAGCACGCCGGCGAGCGGCTGGAAATGTAAGCGCTGGTGTTGCGGCGCGGCCGTGCCCAGGGCGGGAAAAGCCCCTTCCGCGTCAATGGGCTGGACCGACCCGCGCGGCGGCGCGCTTGCTTACCCCCTGTAACAAATGGCGCGTCGCCGGGGGATCTTCGGGCGGCCGACACGGTCACAATCGGCACGAAACAACGTGCGCGCCCGGCGCACCAACCCCTGAATCCCGCAAGGAGATCGTCATGAAGATGCGCACCCTGATTCCCGCCCTGCTGCTCGCCGTCGCCGCCACCGGTTGTTCCACCTGGGAAGGCATGTCCTCGCGTGAAAAGAGCGCCGCGGTCGGCGCAGGCGTGGGCGGCGTGGCCGGCGCGGTCGTGACCGACGGCGGTGTGCTCGGCACCGTGGGTGGCGCCGCGATCGGCGGCGTCATCGGCGACCAGGTCGGCAAGAACAAGTAAGCCCGCGGTCCGCCCCCGCGGGCGGCCCTGCTCCCGTTTCTCCTCCCCTCCGGCGCGCCCGCCCCAATCAGGCGCCGCGCCGCGTTTTCGTCAACGCCGGCCCTGCTGTTCGCGCTCTTCGCGCGCCACCGCCGAAAGCTCGCGCAGATACCAGGCCGCATAGCCGAAGCCGGCCGCCGCCACCAGCGCGGTGAACAGCAGCTGGCCCTCGAAGGCGACGCCGGCCGCGAGATTGACCAGCACCACGTAGCCGAGATAAGCGCCCGCGACGAGCCCGCCGAGGATGCGGATCAGGGCGAAGGTCTTGCGCTGCTGCAGGGTGGGAGCGGGTCTGGCCATGGCCGCGGGTTCTCCGTGGATGAAGGGGCCGACATCATCGCAGATCGCACCCGTTCCCGGCAAAACGCCTGCGACGGCACGTAATTAATTGATAGAATTGGCCTTGTCATCCGCCGCGCCCGCCGGGCCGGCGGCTTTGCTTTCTGCGAACGCCTTCATGTCCGACACCTCTTCCGCCCATTCCCCGTTTCCGCCCGAACTCCTGCGCGACGTCGAGAAACGCCGCACCTTCGCCATCATCGCCCACCCCGACGCCGGCAAGACCACGCTCACCGAGAAGCTGCTGCTGTTCGGCGGCGCGATCCAGCTCGCCGGCACGGTGAAGGCACGCAAGTCCGCCCGCCACGCCACCTCCGACTGGATGGAGGTGGAAAAGCAGCGCGGCATCTCGGTGACCAGCTCGGTGATGCAGTTCGAGTATCACGGGCACACGGTCAACCTGCTCGACACGCCGGGCCACGAGGACTTCTCGGAAGACACCTATCGCGTGCTGACCGCGGTCGACGCCGCGGTGATGGTGATCGACGCCGCGAAGGGCGTGGAGGCGCAGACGATCAAGCTGCTCGAGGTATGCCGGCTGCGCAACACCCCGATCATCACCTTCATCAACAAGCTCGACCGCGAGGTGCGCGAGCCCTTCGAGCTGCTGTCCGAGATCGAGGACGTGCTGAAGATCCAGTGCGCACCGGTGAGCTGGCCGCTCGGCATGGGCAAGGCCTTCCGCGGGGTCTATCACCTGCTGCAGGACCGCGTGCTCACCTTCGTGCCGGGCGAGGCGCGGCGCAGCGACGCCGAGGCGATCAACGGCCTCGGCAATGCCGATCTCGAACGGCGTTTCCCGTTGGAGATCGGCCAGCTGCGCGACGACATCGAGCTGATCCGTGGCGCCTCCCACCCCTTCCACCTGCCCGACTTCCTCTCCGGCCAGCAGACGCCGGTGTTCTTCGGCTCAGGCATCAACAACTTCGGCGTGCAGGAGATCCTGCAGGCGCTGATCGACTGGGCGCCGCCGCCGCAGCCGCGCGAGGCCGGCACCGCCACCGGCGGCGTGCGCGTGGTGCAGCCGGCGGAACCGGCCTTCAGCGGCTTCGTGTTCAAGATCCAGGCCAACATGGACCCGAGGCACCGCGACCGCATCGCGTTCTTTCGCATCTGCTCGGGTCGCTACAGCTCGGGCATGAAGGTGCGCCACGTGCGCGCCGGGCGCGACATGAAGCTCGCCAACGCGCTCACCTTCATGGCCAACGAGCGCGTGATCAAGGAAGACGGTGTGGCCGGCGACATCATCGGCATCCACAACCACGGCCAGCTGCAGATCGGCGACACGCTGACCGAGGGCGAGAACCTCGGCTTCAAGGGCATCCCCTACTTCTCGCCCGAGTTGTTCCGCGCCGCGCGCCTGCGCGACCCGCTCAAGTCGAAGCAGCTGCAGAAGGGTCTGCAGGAGCTCGGCGAGGAGGGCGCGATCCAGGTCTTCGAGCTCGAGGGCGGCCAGATGCTGCTCGGCGCGGTCGGCGTGCTGCAGTTCGAGATCGTCGCCCAGCGCCTGAAGGACGAGTACAAGGTCGACGCGCTCTTCGACGCCGCCGACATCCACACCGCGCGCTGGCTGACCTTTCCCGACGAACTGACCCGCCGCAACTTCGAGCGCGAGCAGTACGCCCGCCTCGGCAAGGACATCGACGGCAACCCGGTCTATCTGGCGACCAGCCGCTACAACCTGGAAGTGACCGCGGAAAAGTGGCCGAAGGTGACCTTCCATGCGACACGGGAGCACGGGCAGGTGCTGGCCTGAGCCGGCGGGCGGGGCAGCCGCTCAGCCGATCCCGCCCCGCTCGTCCGCCGCGGGCGAGCCGTCCTCCGCCTCCACCCAGTAGGCCTGTTTGTGTCCGTGCGCCTCGAAGGTGCGCGCGGCCGCTTCCGCCTCGTCCCGGCGCGCGAAGACGGCGATGGCGAAGCGGTTGTCGTTGTCGTCGAGCCGCCAGAGCACCCAGCGCGGCCCTTCGGTCGCGGGAAGGCTCACTTCCCGCTGACGGTGCCCTCGACCACCTTCTGACCCGCGGCGTAGAGCGAGATGCGCCCATCCTCGCGCTCGACGTTCATGCAACCGATGTTGCCCTTGAGCTTGCCGTCGAGCCATTCGCGGCAGTAGCGGGCCTCATCGTCGACCCACCAGCGCGCCTTGGCGCCGGTGGTATCGGTGAGCGTGCCGTCGCTGCCGAACTCGAGCGTATAGGCCGACTGGGTGCGCAGATACACACCCTTGAAGGTGGAGCCGGTGAGCAGCTTCTCGACTTCGGCCTTGTCGGTCATGAAGGACTGCGCCATCGCGCCGCTGGCGGCGCCGGCGAGGACAAGGGCGGCGAGCAGGGTGGAGGAGGTTTTCGTCATCACTGTCTTCCTGGTTGGGAGTCGGTTGCGTCCCATGATCACACAGGGAAGGGGGCGACGGCGATCAGGCGCGTGCGCCCAGCCGGCCGACGAGGCCGCGCAGGGTCTCCTGGAGGTCGGCCGGCATCACCACCAGCTTCGAACTGCCGGATTCGCCCAGCTTCTCGAGCGCGCCGATGTACTTCTCGCCGAGCAGGTACATCATCGGCCCGGTCTGGTCGCCGATGCCGGCCGACACGCGGCGGATCGACTCGGCCGAAGCTTCGGCGAGCATGACCTGGGCGTTGGCGTCGCGCTTGGCCGACTCCAGCCGCGCCTCGGCCTCGAGGATGGCCGCCTGCTTGGCGCCCTCGGCCTTGGTCACCGCGGCCTTGCGCTCGCGCTCGGCGGCAGCCTGCAGCTCCATCGCCTTCTGCATCGACTGCGAGGGCTTGATGTCCTGGATCTCGACCGACTTCACCGTCAGGCCCCAGTCCACCGCCTCGTCGGCGATGCTCTCGCGCAGCCTGGCCTTGATCTTGTCGCGCGAGGACAGCGCCTCGTCGAGCTCCATTTCACCGACGATCGAGCGCAACGTCGTCATGATCAGGTTGCGGATCGCTTCCGAGAAGTCGGTCACCCCATACACCGCCTTGACCGGGTCGGTGACCTTCACGAAGGCGATCGCGTTGGTCAGGATCACCGCGTTGTCGCGGGTGATCACTTCCTGCTCCTGCACGTCGAGGATGATGTCCTTGGTCACCAGCTTGTAGGCGACACGGTCGAGATAGGGGATCAGGATGTTGAGCCCGGGGCGCAGCGTGGCGTGGTACTTGCCCAGACGCTCGACCACCCATTCCTCGCCCTGCGCCACCAGGCGCACGCCCTTGGCGATGGTGACGACGACGAATACCAGCAGCGCGAGCGCGATTGCGAGACCTTCGGTCATGAAACGCTTTCCTTCCGTTCGTTGATTGAGATACCGCTCAGGCCTTCGCCACCTTGACGAAGCTGCCCTCGACGCTGACCACGCGTACCCGCTCGCCGGCGGCGATCGCGGTCTCCGCCATGCAGGCCCATTCCTCCGCGCCGAGCACCGGGCGCTGGAAGCGCACCCGGCCGCGCTGGAAGGGCGCCACCGCGGAAACCAGCAGACCGACCTCGCCGATCACCTCGCCCGCAGCGGTGCCGATCAGGGTCTTGTGGCGCGAGCGGCGGAACACGCGGAACCACAGCACCACCATCGCCAGCGACGCGAGGATCCACACCGCGACCTGCGCGGTCAGCGACAGCTCGCCCGCGGCGAGCAGCACGAGACCGGTGAGCATCGCGCCGAAGCCGAACCAGATGACGAAGAACGCCGGAATCGCCAGCTCCAGCAGGACCAGCACCAGCCCGGCGATCTCCCACTGCCACCATTCGATGATCATGAAATCTTCCATGCCGCGACTGTAGCGCGGCTGCGTTGCAGAAGCCGGCACGACGACCCCGCCGGTGTGACGCGCTCGGCGGCGGCGCAAAAAAAGCAGCGGCGCGCTGCACGCCGCTGCGTTATCCGGGCCAGCGTGCGGCGCCGCGCGGCGCCGCACGATTCACTCGTGGGCGATCGGCTTGTCGGTGAACAGGTAGTCCTTCAGTTCCTTGTCGAAACAGCCGTCCTTGCGCCGGATCCACTCCAGCACCATCGCCGCGTGCTCCTTCTCCTCGTCCCGGTTGTGCGCCAGGATCGCCTTCAGCTCGGGATCCTGGCAGGCATCGACGCGCTGGTTGTACCAATCCACCGCCTCGAGCTCCTCCATCAGGGAGACGATCGCACGGTGCATGTCGCGCGTCTCGACGCTGAGTTCCTCGATCGGTTCGTGATAGCCCTCATTGGACATTCCGGGTCCTCCTTCTCGCAGATTGACGGGCCGGGCGAGGGGCCCGGACTAAAACGCCTGCTGATGGCTGCCGCCGAGGCGGCGGGCGAAGGCGTCGACCTGATCCCAGTCGGTGAAATCGGTCACCGAACGCGGATCGGTCGGCCCCTTCGTCATCCACATGATGAAACGGATCATCGCACGGTCGAAGCGACCGTAGCGCGGATAGTCGATCTTGCCGCCGAAGATTTCCACCTGCTGCGGCTGCCAGGCAATCTGGCTCAGAAACTTGCGCACGTAGGGGTTGGTGTCCGCCTGGCGCTTGTGCGGCTTGCGGCCGACCGCATTGACCGAGAAAAAGGCGTTCGGTCGCGACGCGAGAATCTCGCCGTGGCGGCGGACGAAGTCGTACACCTCGCGCTTGTGCCGGCCATAGCGGATCGCCGCGCCGAGCACGATCCTGTCCCACTGCTCGAGCGGCCGCGATGGCGTCCCCGCCACCGGCGCGAGTTCGACCTCGTGGCCGAGCCCGACGAGTACGTCACGGAGACGCTCGCAGATCTCCAGCGTGTGGCCGTCCGTCGTCGAATAGAGGATCAGGATGGTCGAAGCCACTCCTCCCGTCTCGCTGGGCATCGCTGTTTCCTGAAGGGTTTCCTCGCCCGCTCCGCCTGCACGGAATCGTCGCGCAACGGGGCGGGGAACGAACGCGATTATACCGCCTGCGACGAATACGCCGTACTGCACATGCCGAGCCACGGTGGACAAGCGGTGGATCCGGGGCTGACGGTTTGTGGACAAGTAGGGGGAACGCGACACGAGCCGAATTTCCTCCAGAAACCGTCCTCCGCCTGCCAACAGCCTGAGCAGCCTTCCGATCAACAAGCCAGACGATTGACTAAAAAAAGAAAAACCGTGTTATCCACAGAAATCGGCGGCACATGATCTTTATAAGCTTTTAAGTACTTAAAAACTGTGTACACCCATAGGAAAAGCCCTGCCGGCTTCCCGGCAGGGCGAATTCCGGATCAGAAGGGCGGATCGTAGGGAACGGCTTCGCCCGCTCCCGCGGTCGCCGGCGTCCCCTGGTCGCCGCCCGCTTGGACGCTGCCTGCGGTCGTCAGCGGCCCGTCACCCGAGGCACCGGCGAGTTCGCCACCCAGCGCCTCGACCACGGCCGGCAGCAGATGGGCGAGTTCGCCGGTCATGAGCGCGAACTCCGCGTCGAACAGCGCTGCGGCGTCCTCGGCGTCGCCCTCGATCTGATCGCGCACCACGTCCAGGAAATCGAGCCGCTTGATCTCGAGCTTTTCGGTGAGCACGAAGCTGACCCGCTCATCGAAGGTCAGCGCCAGCCGGGTCGGCAGCTTGCCCGCCTCGAGGTGGCCCTTGACCTCGTCGCCCTCGAGCGGATGGCGCGCGTAGCGCACGGTCGCCTTGTCCTCGCTGATCGAACGCAGCTCGCAGTCCTGGTCGATGGTGAAACCGCCCGGCGCCTCATCGGCGGCGAGCCAGTCGGCCATCGCCGAGCTCGGCGAGCGCTCGGTACGCAGCAGGGCGAGCGGGAAGCTGTCGAGGGTCTGGCGCAACACCTCGAGCATGTCCTCGGCACGCGCCTGGCTGGTGGCGTCGATCACCAGCCAGCCATTGACCGGGTCGATCCAGGCGAACATGCGGCGGCGGCGGGTGAAGGCGCGCGGCAGCAGCTCCTGGGTGACCTGCTCGCGCAAGTCCTTCATCTGCTTGCGGCCGAGCTTGTAGCCCTGCTGCTCGGCCATCTCCTCGGCGCGCTCCTCGGCCTCCTGCTTCACCACCGCGGCGGGCAGCAGGCGATGCTCGAGGCCGAGCGAGATCAGCCATTGGTCGCCCACCACACGCACCAAGCCTTCCTCTTCGGCGGCGGGCAGCGGCGCCACCCAGCCCCGGCTCTCCATATCCTGGCTGCCGCAGGGGTGGAAGCGCTTCTTCGCCAGCTGTTCGTCGAGCCGCTCGGCGCTCATGTCCCAGTGGGTCGGCAGGCGATAGATCTGCAGGTTCTTGAACCACATCTTTGCTTGTTTCCTCGTTGTGAACGAAAAGGCGCCCGCCACGTGCGCAGCGGGCGCCGACATGGGGCGGGGCTACTGCTCGCGGGTCGATTCGATGATCATGCGAATCACCCGCACGGTGTCCAGGTCGGACTGATGGTAGGCCGAACGAACGATGTCGGCATAGCGCGCATCCTCGCTGCCGCGCGTTTCGGACAGCGTGGTCTCGTAGCGAAAGCGCAGGAAGAGCGCGCCGGGTTGTGGCTCGTCGATGCTGATCGTCAGCCGGCCGCCGGCGTGATCGGCGCTTGGCTCGCTCTCGAACCGGATCCACTCGGCCGCGGCGAAGGTCACCGTGTCGCGCACCCGCGCCTGGCCGAACACCAGTTCGCGCTCGAGCCGGCCTTCGCTGCGGGCGAGGATGCGGCAAGCCTCGAGGCCGGGCAGGAAGGGGCGCGCGTCCTCCGCGCGGCAGAGCAGGCCGAACCACAGCTCGTCGCGGCTGAGCGGGCGCAGTCCGGCGTTGGCGAGATCATTGACCTCGACCAGATGTTCGAATTGCACGGTCTTCTCCCGAAACCAGAGGGCGCCCAGTTTACCCCGCGGCGGACGCGCGCCGGGCTAACATCCGCTCCATGCAGATCGAACGACTCCTCCATTCCCAGGGCTTCGGCACCCGTAAGCAGTGCCGCGCCCTGGTTCGTGCCTGCCTTGTGCGCGTCGCCGGCGAGCCCTGCGACGATCCTTTCGCCGATTTCGACCCCGGCGCCAGTGGTGGCGAGCCCGGCCTCGCATTTGAGGTCGATGGCGTGCAATCGCACTATCGTGAGAAGGCCTACCTGATGCTCCACAAGCCGGCTGGCTACGAGTGCTCGCACAAGCCGAGCTTCCACCCCTCGGTCTTCCGCCTGCTGCCCGACTCGCTCGTCGTGCGCGGCGTGCAGTGTCTCGGGCGGCTCGATCAGGACACCACCGGCCTGATGCTGCTGTCGGACGACGGCCAGTTCATCCACCAGTGGAGCTCGGGCAAGAAGCGCACACCGAAGATCTATGAGATCAAGCTCTGCCACGAAGTCGACCAGGCCTTCGTCCAGACTCTGCTCGACGGCGTGCAGCTGCACGACGAACCGGCGCCGATCGCCGCGTCCGCCTGCGAGCAGACGGCTCCCACCGAACTGCGGATGACGATCCGCGAGGGCAAGTACCACCAGGTGAAGCGGATGATCGGCGCCGCCGGCAACCGGGTGGAGTCGCTGCACCGCTGCCGGATCGGCGGGCTCGTGCTCGATCCGGCGTTAGCACCCGGCGGGTGGCGCTGGCTTGAAGCAGCCGATCTGGCCGCGCTGGCCGATTTCGACTGAGCGCGGTTCGCCAGCACTTTCTCAAACGCAGGAAGCCACGCCGTGGCTTCCTTTTTTTACGTCTTCGACGTGCGGCATCGCAATGCGGGCGGGAGGGATGTGCGGGCGATTCACTGCTTCGGGTTCTTGTTGTTCTGTTTTTCTTTTATTTAAATCATAAAGAAGTAAACAGTGCCCCGAAATCTGTGGATAAGTGGCATTCACCCAGATTTCGCGCCGGCTTCGGCACGGGAGAAAGTCGTTGATAATCGATCGGACTGATGTGCGCGGAATGTCCATCGTTTTCCAGGAATCCCGTACGGGGGCCTTTATGCACAAGCTGTTCCACCCTTTATCCGCCTCTTGTCCACCGATATGAACCCGGAACGACCGAATTCGCCGCGCAGCTGGGAGATCTTCTGCCAGGTTGTGGATAATTTTGGGGATATTGGCGTGTGCTGGCGCCTGGCGCGCGACCTCGCCGCGCGAGGAGGTCGCGAGGTGCGGCTCTGGGTCGACGACTGGAGCGCGTTTTCGCGCCTCTGTCCGGCCGCTGCCGAGGTGGAGGGCGCCCGGCGCCGGTCGGGCGTGGTGCTGCAGGCGGTGGTGGTGCGGCAATGGCCGAGCGCTTTCCCCGAGCTCGACCCGGCCGAGGTCGTGATCGAGGCCTTCGCCTGCGAACTGCCCGAAGTCCACCTGCGCAGGATGGCCGCCTGCGAACCCCGGCCGGTCTGGATCAACCTCGAATACCTGTCGGCCGAGGACTGGGTGGCGGGCTGTCATCGCATGGCCTCGCCCCATCCCCGCCTGCCGCTGGTGAAGCACTTCTTCTTCCCCGGCTTCGATGCCGCTACCGGCGGCCTGCCGCGCGAACCCGGCCTGCTCGCCGCGCGCGACGCCTTCCTCGGCATGCCGGGCGGACGGCGGGCCCGGCTCGCCGCGCTCGGGCTGGCGCCGGTGGCCGACGAAGCGCTGCTGGTGTCGCTGTTCGCCTATGAGCATCCCGGGCTGGCGGGCCTGCTGCAGGCCTGGTCGGATGGCGATCTCGAACTGGTGGTGCTGGTGCCCGAAGGCCGCGTGCTCGGCGATGTGGCGCGCGCGCTGGCGCGACCCGGCCTGGCCGTCGGCGACGCCGTGGTCCGCGGCCGACTGCAGCTGAGGGTGCTGCCCTTCACCGAGCAGGACGCCTACGATCGCCTGCTATGGGCCTGCGACCTTAACTTCGTTCGCGGTGAGGACTCCTTCGTGCGCGCGCAATGGGCGGCGAAGCCCTTCGTCTGGCACATCTACCCGCAGGCGGAAGACGCTCATTTCGACAAGCTCGAGGCCTTCCTCGCGCGCTGCGGCGAAGGGCTGGCGCCGGAGGCGGAAGCGGCGATGCGGCGCTTCTGGCTCGCCTGGAACGGCAGGGGCGAACCGGCCGCGGAATGGCCCGCCTTCGCAGCCGAACTGCCGCGTCTTGCCGCGCACCAGCGCGCCTGGTGCGGGCAGCTCGCGGCGCTGCCCGATCTGGTCTCGCAACTGCTCGAATTCAGTGCCCACATTTCCGGGCGAACGGGTTAAACTCTCGCCTTTTTAGGGACTTGTGGCCGCGCGCCGCAATCCGAACGTTCGGAAAACCGCATGAAAACCGCTCAGGAACTCCGCTCCGGCAACGTCATCATGGTCGGCAACGACCCGCTCGTGGTGCAGAAGGCCGAATACAACAAGTCCGGCCGCAACGCCGCGGTCGTCAAGATGAAGCTCAAGAACCTGCTCACGGGCGCGCCGTCCGAGTCGGTTTACAAGGCCGACGACAAGTTCGAAGTCGTCGTGCTCGAGCGCAAGGAAGTCAGCTTTTCCTACTTCGCCGACCCGATGTACGTGTTCATGGATGCCGACTACGAGCAGTACGAGGTCGAGTCCGAGAACATGACCGACGCGCTGAAGTACCTCGAAGACGGCATGCCGTGCGAAGTCGTGTTCTACAACGGCAAGGCGATCTCGGTGGACCTGCCGACCAGCGTCGTGCGCGAGGTGATCTACACCGAACCCGCGGTCAAGGGCGACACCTCGGGCAAGGTCATGAAGCCGGCCAAGATCTCCACCGGATTCGAGCTGCCGGTGCCCGCCTTCGTCGAGATCGGCGACAAGATCGAGATCGACACCCGCACCGACGAGTACCGCAACCGCGTCAAGTGAGCGCCGTCGCTTGTGCATGAAAAGGGCCCCCGAGCGGGCCCTTTTTCAATTTGTTCCTCGCGTGATGAAACGCGCGCAGTGCAAAGCGGGTCGGAAGGCTTATACCCGCCATTTTCGTGACCTCGATGAGATCTCCAGCGATGAACCTTCCCCGCACTGCCCTGATCGCTCTCGCCAGCGTGTTGCTCGCTGCCTGCTCGCCGGAACAGCCGACGGCGCCACCGTCCGAGCCGCAGACGCAGCTCGAACCCGAGCCGCGGGCGGAAACACCGGCTGTGCTCGGTGAAGCGGCCGCGGATGAAGTGCGGCAGGCGGACGAAGCGCCCAGCCTGCCGGCTCGCGAGGCCGCGAGAGACGCGGCTGCACACACCCTCGAGGCGGTGAAGAAGGCCGCCGAGCAGGGCGAGCTCAGGCTCGAAGCCGCCGCCGAGCGCGCTTCGGTCGGCGCCGAGCGTGCGCTCGACATGGCGGTAGGGGAGGCGGAAGGCCTCGAGTCGGCTGCCGGCAACGGTGCGCGCGATGCGAAGGAAGCCACCGAGGATGCGACGCGGCGCATCGCCGAGGCGGCACAGCGCCTCAAGGAGGCCGGCATCGGTGCGGTCGGCATCATCCGCGGCCGCAATGCGGACGGGGCGGCGGGGGCGGACACCGCGGCGGAGGATGCACAGGCGGAAGACGCACAGGTGGAAGGCGGCGAAGCCCAAGCGGGGGATCCGGTGACGGACGAGTCGGCAGCAAGCGATTTCGCGTCGGCGGTCGGTGATGGCCGCGACCTGCCCTCCAACGACGAGTGAGCCGCCGCTCGTCCGTCATGTCCGATTCCAGCAACAGCATCCGCATCCGCGGCGCGCGTCAGAACAATCTGCGCAATCTCTCGCTCGACCTGCCGCTCAATCGCCTCACGGTGGTCACCGGCGTGTCCGGTTCGGGCAAGTCCTCGCTGGTGTTCGACACCCTCTATGCGGAGGGTCAGCGCCGCTATGTCGAGACCTTCTCGCCGTACGCGCGCCAGTTCCTCGACCGCATGGACAAGCCGCAGGTGGATCGCATCGAGGGCGTACCGCCGGCGATCGCGATCGACCAGACCAACCCGGTGCGCACCTCGCGCTCCACGGTCGGCACCATGACCGAGCTCACCGACCACTTCAAGCTGCTCTACGCACGGGCGGCCCGGCTGCACTGCCGCGGCTGCGGCAAGCCGGTGCGGCGCGATTCGGCCGACAGCATCGCCGCCGAGCTGCGTGCGCGTGCCGCAGCGGCGGGCGATCCGCGCCTGGTGGTGTGCTTCCCGGTCCCGGTGCCGGCGAACTTCAGCGAGGAAGAGGTCACGCGCCTGCTCGACGCGCAGGGTTACACCCGGATCCAGGAGCGTGTCGTCACCGGCGCCGAGGGCCAGGACGTGCTGCAGGTGGTACAGGACCGCTTCCGCGCCTCGAACGCCGAGGACGCCCGGCTCGCGGAGGCGCTCGAGACCGCACTCGCGCGCGGTCACGGGCGCCTGTCGGTGTATGCCGCGGGCGAGGGCGTCGGGTCGTCCGCGTCGCCCGGCGAGGCGGTGTGGCGCTTTTCTACCGGCCTGCACTGTGCCGAGTGCGACATCGCCTACAGCGAGCCTACCCCCGGGCTGTTCTCCTTCAACTCGCCGATCGGCGCCTGCGAGACCTGCCGCGGCTTCGGCCGTGTGATCAATGTCGATTACGGGCTGGTGGTGCCGGACGAGTCGAAGACGCTCGCCGAGGGCGCGGTCAAGCCCTGGCAGACCGAGAGCTACCGCGAATGCCAGCAGGATCTGGCGACGATGGCGAAGAAGTGCGGCGTGGCGATGGACGTGCCGGTCCGCGATCTTCCGCCGGAGCATCGTCAGTGGCTGTTCGAGGGCGATCCGAAGTGGAAGAACTGGGACAGTTCCTGGCCGCGCTACTGGTACGGCGTGCGTCACTTCTTCGAATGGCTCGAGAGCAAGGCCTACAAGATGCACATCCGGGTGCTGCTGTCGCGCTACCGCAGCTACACGGAATGCCCGGCGTGCCACGGCGCGCGGCTGAAGCCGGATGCGCTGTTGTGGCGCCTGCCGGCGGAGCGCACCGCAGGCATCGCGATCCACGAGCTGATGGCGCTGCCGGTCGATCGCATCCGCGAGGCCGTGGCGACGTTGCACGTCCCCGGTCAAGCCGAAAGGATGAGCGACGAGGCCACGGAGCTGGTGCTCGGCGAGATCCGCAGCCGGCTCGCCTACCTTGCCGACGTCGGCCTCGGCTACCTGACGCTGGACCGCCAGTCGCGCACGCTGTCGGGCGGGGAGGTGCAGCGCATCAACCTCACCACCGCGCTCGGCACCTCGCTCGTCAATACCCTGTTCGTACTCGACGAGCCCTCGATCGGCCTGCATCCGCGCGACATCGGCCGCATCCTCGGCGTGATGACGCGGCTGCGCGATGCCGGCAACACCCTGGTGGTGGTGGAGCATGACCCCCAGGTGATGGTCGCCGCCGACGAGCTGCTCGAGATCGGACCCGGCCCGGGCGAGCGCGGCGGCAACATCGTCGCCCGCGGTACCCCGGCCGAGATCGCCGCCAATTCCGATTCGGTGACCGGTCCCTGGCTCGCCGGCAAGAAGCGCATCGATATCGACCGCCCGCCGCGTGCGGTCGATATCGACACGCCGCGCCTCGAACTGGTCGGCGCGCGCCAGCACAACCTGCGCGGCATCGATGTCGCCTTCCCGCTGCAGCGCCTGAGCTGCCTCACCGGCGTTTCCGGCTCGGGGAAATCCACCCTGATCCAGGACGTGCTGTATCCCGCGCTGGCCAAGCATTTCGGCGAGTCCGCCGAGTCGCCGGGGTGCTTCGAGCGTCTCGGAAATGTGGATAAGTTGCGCGGCGTGATCATGGTCGACCAGTCGCCGATCGGCAAGAGTTCGCGTTCCAACCCGGTCAGCTACGTCGGCGCCTGGGACCCGATCCGCGCTCTGTTCGCCGCCCTGCCGGAGGCGAAGCGGCGCGGCTACACTCCCGGCACCTTCAGCTTCAACGCCGGCCAGGGCCGCTGTCCGACCTGCACCGGCTCGGGCTTCGAGCATGTCGAGATGCAGTTCCTGTCCGACGTCTGGCTTCGCTGCCCGGACTGCGACGGCAAGCGCTACCGGCCGGAAGTGCTCGAACTGCAATGGAATGGCCTGTCGGTGGCGGATGTGCTGGCGCTCACGGTGCACGAGGCGCTGGAGATCTTCCGCGAGCATCCGAAGGTCACCGCCGCGCTCGCGCCACTCGCCGACGTCGGCCTCGACTACCTTCGCCTGGGCCAGCCGGTGCCCACCCTGTCGGGCGGTGAGGCGCAGCGGCTCAAGCTCGCCGGCCATCTCGCGCAGGCGGTGCAGAAGAAGGGCGGCCGCGGCGCCCGGCCTGTGGACAATTTTGTAGACAAGGCTGGGGACAATCCTGGGCCCGGCCTGCTGTTCCTGTTCGACGAACCCACCACCGGCCTGCATTTCGAGGACGTGGCCAAGCTGCTCGGCGCCTTCGACAAGCTGCTGCAGGCGGGGCACTCCCTGATCGTCATCGAGCACAACCTCGACGTGATCGCCGCCGCCGACTGGATCATCGACCTCGGCCCCGAGGGCGGCGAAGGCGGCGGCGCGATCGTGATCGAAGGTACGCCGGAGACGGTGCGCGCCCACGACGGGTCCCACACCGGCGCCGCGCTGCGCGACTACGCCGAAGCCCTCGCGCTTAGCAGCGGCGAGCGCCGCGATGCGGCCGGCGACGCGGCGCACGATGTCGCTACCGTGGCAACCGGTCTGGGTAGGGGTGCGGCGCTCGTCGCGGCGGAAGCACGGGTCGAATACCGCCCGGTCGCCGCGCCCGTGATCGAGATCCGCCACGCCCGCGAGCACAACCTCAAGAACGTCAGCCTGAAGATCCCGCGCGATCTGTTCACCGTGATCACCGGCCTGTCCGGCTCGGGCAAGTCCACGCTCGCCTTCGACATCGTGTTCGGCGAGGGCCAGCGCCGCTATCTGGAGTCGCTCAATGCCTACGCCCGCCAGTTCGTGCAGCCCGCGAGCCGGCCCGACGTCGATGGCCTGTTCGGCATCCCGCCCACGGTGGCGATCGAGCAGCGCACCAGCCGCGGCGGGCGCAAGAGCACGGTAGCGACACTGACCGAGATCCACCCCTTCCTGCGCCTGATGTACGTGAAGCTGGGCACACAGTTCTGCCCGGATTGTGATGTGCCGGTGACGCCGCAGAGCTTCGAGGCCATCGTCGCCCAGGTCCAGCGCGAGCTGCGTGGCGCGTCCATCGAAGTCCTCGCGCCGCTGGTGGTCAACCGCAAGGGCCTATATACCGACCTCGCCAAGTGGGCGCGCGGCAAGGGTCATGCGCAGTTGCGCGTCGACGGCGAATACCTGCCCACCAATAAGTGGCCGCGCCTGGACCGCTACAAGGAGCACAACATCGAGCTGCCCACCGGCATGGTGGTGGTGCAGCCGGAGAACGAAGCCACGCTGCGCGAGTTCGTGCGCCAGGCGCTGGAGATCGGCAAGGGCGTGATCAAGGTGCTGGAGATCGGCAAGCTTGGCGCCCAGCCGATCACCTTCTCCACCCTGCGCGCCTGCCCGAATTGCGGCACCGGCTTCCCCGAGCCGGATCCGCGCCTGTTCTCGTACAACGCCAAGCACGGCTGGTGCCCCAAGTGCTACGGCACCGGGCTGAAGACCGCGGCGCGCATCGAGGACCCGGACGCGCTCGACCTCGGCGATGCGGAAGAGCTCATCGTCAGCGACGAGCCCTGCCCCGCCTGCGCGGGTGCGCGCCTGAACCCGGTGGCACGCGCGGTGCGCTTCCGCGAGCTCGGCCTGCACCAGCTCGCCGCCTGGGCGGTGGACAAGGCGGCCGGCTTCTTTGCCGATCTGGCGCTCAACGAGCGCGAGACCGAGATCGCGCGCGACCTCGTCAGCGAGATCCGCGGGCGCCTGGCCTTCCTGCAGCACGTGGGCCTCGGCTACCTCGCGCTCGATCGCGCCGCGCCCACGCTGTCGGGCGGCGAGGCGCAGCGCATCCGCCTGGCGGCCCAGCTCGGCTCCAACCTGCGCGGCGTGTGCTACATCCTCGACGAGCCGACCATCGGCCTGCATCCGCGCGACAACCGCCTGTTGCTCGACACGCTGGAAGCCCTGCGCGACCGCGGCAACACCCTGCTGGTGGTCGAGCACGACGAGGACACCATCCGCCGCGCCGACCACGTCATCGACCTCGGCCCCGGTGCCGGCGTGCGCGGTGGCCGGGTGGTGGCGCAAGGCACCATCGCCGACCTGCTCGCTGCGCCCGAATCCGCCACCGGCAAGTGCTTCCGCCACCCGCTGCAGCACCCGCTGCGGCCGCGCCGCGCGGTGGCCGACGACCACCCCGCGATCCGCATCGAGGGTGCGAACCTGCACAACCTGCACGACATTTCGGTGCGCATCCCGCTCGCCCGCCTGACGGTGGTGACCGGCGTGTCCGGCTCGGGCAAGTCCAGCCTGGCGCGCGACGTGATCCATGCCAACCTGCGCGCCCGCCTCGGCGACCCCGAGGCCACCCGCGCCCGCCGCCGCGGCCAGGCCCAGCCCGACGAGGTCGACCAGCCCCTGGTCGGCTGCAAGGCGATCCACGGCTGGCAGCAGGTCGGCCGCGTGCTGGAGGTCGACCAGACCCCGATCGGCAAGACGCCGCGTTCCTGCCCGGCGACCTACGTCGGCTTCTGGGACGCGATCCGCAAGCTCTTCGCCGACACCTTCGACGCCCGCACACGCGGCTGGAGCGCTTCGCGCTTTTCCTTCAACACCGGCGCCGGGCGTTGCCCGGTGTGTGACGGCGCCGGCCAGACCACCGTCGAGATGAGCTTCCTGCCCGACGTGAAGACGCCCTGCGAGGGCTGCGGCGGCGCGCGTTTCAACCCCGAGACGCTGTCGGTGCGCTGGAAGGACAGGACCGTGGCCGAGGTGCTGGCGATGCCGGTGGACGAGGCGGTGGATTTCTTCTCCGCCCACCCCGCCATCGCCCACCCGCTGCAGCTGCTGCAGGACGTCGGCCTTGGCTACCTGACCCTGGGCCAGCCCAGCCCGACCCTTTCGGGCGGCGAGGCGCAGCGCATCAAGCTGGTGACCGAGCTCGCCAAGGTGCGCCGCCGCCCGGGCGACGCGGAGGACACCGGCGGCGTGC
>NZ_MBFM01000005.1:105266-135209 GCF_001696715.1 Thauera phenolivorans
AGGTCGACCAGACCCCGATCGGCAAGACGCCGCGTTCCTGCCCGGCGACCTACGTCGGCTTCTGGGACGCGATCCGCAAGCTCTTCGCCGACACCTTCGACGCCCGCACACGCGGCTGGAGCGCTTCGCGCTTTTCCTTCAACACCGGCGCCGGGCGTTGCCCGGTGTGTGACGGCGCCGGCCAGACCACCGTCGAGATGAGCTTCCTGCCCGACGTGAAGACGCCCTGCGAGGGCTGCGGCGGCGCGCGTTTCAACCCCGAGACGCTGTCGGTGCGCTGGAAGGACAGGACCGTGGCCGAGGTGCTGGCGATGCCGGTGGACGAGGCGGTGGATTTCTTCTCCGCCCACCCCGCCATCGCCCACCCGCTGCAGCTGCTGCAGGACGTCGGCCTTGGCTACCTGACCCTGGGCCAGCCCAGCCCGACCCTTTCGGGCGGCGAGGCGCAGCGCATCAAGCTGGTGACCGAGCTCGCCAAGGTGCGCCGCCGCCCGGGCGACGCGGAGGACACCGGCGGCGTGCCGCTGCCGGCCGACAAGCACAGCCTGTATGTGCTCGACGAGCCCACCGTGGGCCTGCACATGGCCGACGTGGACAAGCTGATCCACGTGCTCCACCGCCTGACCGATGCCGGCCACACCGTGCTGGTGATCGAGCACGACCTCGACGTCATGGCCGAGGCCGACTGGCTGATCGACCTCGGCCCGGAAGGTGGCGAGGGTGGCGGCCAAGTGGTAGCCGAGGGACCGCCCGAGGTGGCGATGGCGACGCCGGCATCGCATACCGGGCGCCATCTGCGCGAGTTCCTCGCCCAGCGCGCTCGCGCGCCGGTGAGCGCGGACTGAGCTTCCGCGCCCGGGGCGGGCCGGGGTTATCGACCCGGGCGATGTTGCGGTGCGGAACCCGGCGCGCTGACTGCGGTCGGGGAATCAGGCAGAATTCGACCCGAGGCGGGCCAATCCCTTGCAACAGGAAACCAATATGGACAAGTTCACCGTCCGCGTGTGGGACCTCCCCACCCGTGCCTTCCACTGGCTGCTGGCGATCCTGGTCGTCGTCGCCTATGTCACCGCCCAGATCGGCGGTAACCTGATCGAGTGGCACGGCCGCGTCGGCATCGCGATCGTCGGCCTGCTGTGCTTCCGCCTGGTGTGGGGGGTGATCGGCTCGACCTACGCGCGCTTCGCCGACTTCGTCCCCGGCCCCGCCCATCTGTGGGCGCATCTGCGCGGCGAATGGAGCGGTCTCGGCCACAATCCGCTCGGCGCGCTGTCAGTACTCGCCCTGCTGGGCGTGATGATCTACCAGGCGGTCACCGGTCTGTTCTCGAACGACGACATCGCCTTCAGCGGCCCGCTGCGCGAGCTCGTCAGCGCCGACACCAGCAATTGGCTGAGCGGCCTGCACCGCCAGAACTACTGGCCGATCGTCATCCTCGTGGGGCTGCACGTCAGCGCGGTGCTGTTCTACGCGCTGGTGAAGAAGGACAATCTGGTCGGGCCGATGATCACCGGCCACAAGCAGGTCGCCGACGCCCACGCGAAGCCCGCCCAGGGCGGCGGTGTGGGGGTCTTCCTGATCGCGCTGGCGATCACCGCCGTGGTGCTCTATTTCGCCACCGGCAGCTTCATCGAACCGCCGCCGCCGCCGCCGGTCGCCCCATGGTGAACCAGCCCCGCCTCCACACACGAAAAAGCCACCCATCGGGTGGCTTTGTTGCGCGCGGGTGAGTGGGGTCACTCGTCCATGCGGTACTTGTCGTGGCAGGCCTTGCAGGTCTCGCCGGTCTGGCCGAAGGCCTTTTGCACCGCGGCCTTGTCGCCGGTGGCGGCGACCTTGGCGAGCTCGTTGGCGGCGGCCGTGAAGTCGGTTGCCAGCTTGCCGATGTTCTCGCCGTTCTTCGGATCGAAGAATTCCGGCTTGACGCGGGTCTTGACGTTGCCGATGTCCTTGTCGGTGCCCGGGCCGTAGAGCGCGCCCATGCCCGAGTTGGCAATCCCGGCGATCGCGTTGGCGGCGGCCTCGACCTGCTTGGCGTTGTACTCGCCCTCGACGTTGGCCTTGATCTTACCCATGTTCCAGCTCATGAAGCTGTAGCCGGCCTGGCGGTACTTGATCTGTTCTTCCGGCTTGACCTGGGCGGTGGCGAGGGTGGCGAGCGAAAGGGCGATAACGCCGAATGCGCCGCGAAGGAGGGTCTTTTTCATATTGTCCTCATCGGATGGGAAAATCAGCATTCACTTTAGCACCGCTCGATGATCGTTGCGACCGCGCCCCGTCGCAGGGCGCGGTCGGACGCGCCGCTCAATCCAGGCGGATCGGCACGAAGATGCGCGTGTTGCCGCGCTGGATGAGCAGGGCGAAGCGCTTGCCGGCACGGCTCAGGCGCTCGCGGAACTGCTCGACGGAGCTCACCGCCTGATTGTTCAGTGCCAGCACCACGTCCCCGCGCTGGAGGCCGGCGTTCTGCGCGGCGCCGCTCACCGCTTCGACCACCAGCCCACCGGCGATGCCCAGGCGCGAGGCCTCCTGCGCCTGCAGCGGTCGCACGTTGACACCGAGGCCGGCGATCGCACCCTCGCCCGCCGTTGCGGCAGGGGGCTCGCTCGCGCTCGCCTGCGCGGGGAGCTCGTCGAGGGTGGCGACCAGATCGCGGCTGCGGCCATCGCGCCAGATCTCCATCCGCACCCGGGTTCCCGGCCGCTTCTCGCCGATCAGGCGCGGCAGATCGGCGGAGTCGCCGATGCGGGTGCCGTCGACGCCGAGCACCACGTCGCCTGCCTTGACGCCGGCCTTCTCCGCCGCGCTGCCCGGCTCGACCTGCGCCACCAGCGCGCCGCGCTCGTCCGGCAAGCCGAAGGACTGGGCGAGGTCCTTGTCCACGCCCTGGATCATGATGCCGAGCCGGCCCCGCTGAACGCGCCCGTGCTCGACCAGCTGGTCCTTGATGTTCATCGCGACGTCGATCGGGATCGCGAAGGAGATACCCATGAAGCCGCCGGAGCGCGAGTAGATCTGCGAATTGATGCCGATCACTTCGCCGTCGAGGTTGAACAGCGGCCCGCCCGAGTTGCCCGGGTTGATCGCGACGTCGGTCTGGATGAAGGGTACGTAGGTCTCGTCGGGCAGGCGGCGGGCCTTGGCCGAGATGATGCCGGCGGTGACCGTGTTGTCGAAGCCGAAGGGCGAGCCGACCGCGATCACCCATTCGCCGACGCGTGCCGCATCGGCCTGGCCGATCTTCACCGTGGGCAGACCGGCGGCCTCGATCTTGAGCAGCGCGATGTCGGTGCGGCGGTCGATGCCCACCACCTTGGCCTTGAACTCGCGCTTGTCGGTCAGGCGCACGGTGACTTCGGTCATCACGCTGTCGCCTTCCTCGCCGCCGACCACGTGTGCGTTCGTCAGCACGTAGCCGTCGGCGCTGACGATGAAGCCGGAGCCGATGCCGCGGCTGATCTGCGGCCCGCTGCCGGGCAGCCCGGGCATTCCCGGCATGCCGGGGACCGGTACGCCGAAGCGGCGCAGGAAGTCATAGAAGGGGTCATTGCCGAAGGGGTCGTCCCCTCGCTGACGCTGCTGCACCGTGCTGATGTTGACCACCGCCGGGCCGACCTGCTCGACCAGATCGCCGAAGTCCGGCAGGCCGTAGCGGTTGGCGCCGACGGTGGCGGACGGCGCGGCGGCCTGGGCATGGGCGGCGGGAAGCACGAAGTCGCCCGGCAGGGCGACCGAAAGCGCCATCGCGAGGGCGCTGGCAAGGACAAGCTTACGCATGGAGCGGAATCTCCGTTTGAGTTTTCTGACGGGCAGCGGGGTGGACGGCGCGCGCCTGCCCGCGTTCCCGGCGAACAATCCTGCTTACAGACTTTGTGCGTGGGGGCGCAGGCGCAGATTATCAAGCCACGTCGTTCCATCGGCGACCTTCATGGGGGTAACATCCGGGCGTTCAGGTGCGGGTGCGCGCTTGCGCGAGGAGACCAGACCATGACGCTCACCGACCTTCGCTATCTCGTCGCGCTCGCGCACGAACGTCACTTCGGTCGCGCCGCGGAGAAGTGCCATGTGTCCCAGCCCACGCTGTCGGTGGCGATCAAGAAGGTGGAGGAAGAGCTCGGCATCCAGCTGTTCGAGCGCAGCGCCTCCGAGATCAAGATCACCGAGACCGGGCGGCGGATCGTCGCCCAGGCCGAGAAGGTGCTGATGGAGGCGAGCCAGATCCGCGAGATCGCCGCCGCCGGCAAGGATCCGCTCGCCGGTCCGCTGCGCCTCGGCGTGATCTTCACCATCGGCCCCTACCTGCTGCCGCGCCTGATCCCGCGGGTGCACCAGCTGGCGCCGAAGATGCCGCTGATCATCCAGGAGAACTACACCACCCGGCTCGCCGAGGCGCTCAAGCGCGGCGAGCTCGACGTCATCGTCATCAGCCTGCCCTTCGATGAACCCGGCGTCGTCGCCCAGCCGGTGTACGACGAGCCCTTCCGCGTGGTGATGCCGGCCACCCATCCCTGGGTCGCCGAGACGGCGATCGAGCCCGGCCATCTGGCCGAGGACCAGCTGTTGTTGCTCGGCGCGGGCAACTGCTTCCGCGACCAGGTGCTCGAGGTCTGCCCGAGCTGCCGCAACGTCGGCGGCCTGCAGCGCACGCTCGAGGGGAGCTCGCTCGAGACGATCCGCCAGATGGTCGCGTCGGGCCTCGGCGTGACCGTGCTGCCGAGTTCGGCGGCCGACGACAACACGATGCGCAGCCCGCTGGTGGAAATCCGTCCCTTCTCCCCGCCCGAGCCGGTGCGCCGGGTCGCGCTTGCCTGGCGGGTGACCTATCCGCGCAGCGGCGCGATCGACATCCTGCGGGCGGCGATCATGGACAGCGAGCTGCCCGGCGTGCGTCGGGTCGGCCGCGCGCCGCAGCTCGAGACCGCCGGCTGAGGCCGACCTCGCCGCCCGCGATCGCCGCCGTGAATGCGGCCGATTAGCATTTCGGGAGCGCTTCAAATAGGATGAGCGACAATCGACGCGCGTGCGTCGCCCCCGCTTCAACCGCACAGGAGGACGCTCATGGAAATCGACATCGGCATCAAGAAGAAGGATCGCGCCGAGATCGCCGACGGTTTGGCGCGGCTGCTCGCCGACAGCTACACGCTCTATCTGACGACCCACAACTTCCACTGGAACGTGACCGGCCCGATGTTCAACACGCTGCATCTGATGTTCGAGACGCAGTACAACGAACTCGCTCTCGCGGTCGACCTGATCGCCGAACGCATCCGTGCGCTCGGTTTCCCGGCGCCCGGCACCTACAAGGAGTTCCAGAAGCTCGCCAGCCTGAAAGAGCCCCAAGGCGTGCCCAGCGCCACCGAGATGATCCGCCAGCTCGTGCTCGGCCAGGAAGCGGTGATCAAGACCGCGCGCAGCGTGGTGCCGCTCGCCGACAAGGCGAGCGACGAGCCGACGCTCGACCTGCTCACCCAGCGCATGCAGGTTCACGAGAAGACCGCCTGGATGCTGCGCAGCATGCTCGAGGATTGAGTGCCCCGGCGCTGCTCGATCGGGACGACGGCCGGCCTTGACCGGCCGTCGTCCTTTTCAGGCGGAGTACGCGCTCAGCGCCCGCCCCAGGGCATGACGGGCACGGTCGAGATCGCGTTCGCCGGCGCCCCCTCGATCAGCCGGCGGCTGATCGCGAGATAGACCAGGGTGTTGTTCTTCTCGTCCCACATGCGGAGGATGCGCGTCTCCTTGAACAGGATCGAGGTGTCCTCGGAGAATACCGTTTCGTTCTTGGCCAGTTTCGCGGGCAGGGTGATCGGTCCGGTCTGGCGGCAGGCGAGCGAGAACTGGGAGGGATCCTGCGCCAGCCCGAGCGATCCCTTCACCCCGCCGGTGCGGGCCTGGCTGACATGACAGGTGACGCCCGGCACCTTGGGATCGGAGAAGGCATCGACGCACACGCGGTGATTGGCCCCGAGCATCTTCCACGCGGTGGTCACGCAACCGACCTCCTCGGCGTGGAGGGGGACGGCGAGCGCAAGCGCGGCGAGGGCCGGCAGCAGGCGGTGAAGGGCGGCGGGCATGATCGGGGCTCCGTGGAAAGAAGGTCGTGGGCGGCGGCGCAGCCGCCTCAGGCGGATTTCGTGCTGCGCTTGCGCGGCGCAGGCTTGGCCGCAGGCGCGTCATCACCTGCCGTCTTCTTCGCGCCCGCTTTGGCCGGTGCTTTCGCGGTTGCCTTCGCCGGAGCCTTGGCGCCCGCCTTCGGCGTCTTGGCCTCGAACTCGAAGCCGACCTTGCCGTCGGCGCCGCGCACCAGGTAGGCGGAGAACTTGCGCCGGGTGCGGGCCGACACGAAGCCCTTCAGCAGCTCGGTCCTGCCCTCGGCGAGCAGCTTCGTCATCTGCTCGCGCTCGATCGGCTGCTGCAGGATGACCTTGCCCGAGCGGAAGTCGCAGCTCTTGCCCGGTCCGACCGATTTCTCGCACACATAGGCCATGCCGTGCTCGAACACCCGCGCCTGGCACTTGGGACAGGCGCCGACCGGCTCCTGGCCGGAGAAGTCGACCGCCTCCGCCTCCTCGCCTTCCTTCGGCTGGCCGAAGTCGAAGTTGGGCTGCTTGTCCTCGTTCAACACGATGTCGGCGTTGAACAGGCGCCCCATCTTGTTGCGGAAGCCGAGCAGCGGCCCGACCTTGCCCTCGCGCAGCAGGGTCTCGATCTCCTCGATCTCGAACTGGCGGCCGGCGACGATCTTCCAGGTGCTCCAGTCGCACCCCTGGCAGGCGAACTTCTTGTAGTTCTCCTTCACCACGCCGCCGCACTTCGGGCAGGGCGTCGACAGGGTGGCGAAGTCGCCCGGCACGGTGTCGGATTCGTAGCGCTTGGCACGCTCGACCACCTCGCGCGCCATCTCGGCGATCTCCTGCATGAAGGCCTCGCGGCTGAGCTTGCCGTGCTCCATCTGCGCGAGCTTGTACTCCCAGCCGCCGGTCAGCTCGGGCGAGGTCAGCGCATTGACGCCGAGGCCCTTCAGCAGCGTGATCAGCGAGAAGGCCTTTGCACTCGGAATCAGCTCGCGCCCCTCGCGGTGGATGTATTGCTCGCTGATCAGGCCTTCGATGATCTGCGCGCGGGTGGCGGGGGTGCCGAGACCGCGTTCGGCCATTGCCGCCCGCAGTTCCTCGTCGTCGACCATCTTGCCCGCGCCTTCCATCGCCGACAGCAGGGTGGCTTCATTGAAGCGCGCCGGCGGCTTGGTCTGCAGCGACTTGAGCAGGATGTCCTCGGTGGACACCGTCTCGCCCTGCTGTACCGCCGCCAGCTGCGGAGCGCCGCCGTCCTTGGCGTCCTTCTCCTCGCTGGCAGCCTCCTTGCCATACACCGCGAGCCAGCCCGGATTGACCAGTACCTTGCCCTCGGTCTTGAACGCCTCGCCCTCGACGCGGGTGATGCGCGTGGTGATTCGATACTCGGCCGCCGGGTAGAACACCGCGAGGAAGCGGCGGGTGACCAGGTCGTAGATCTTCTGCTCGGCCTCCGACAGGCTCTTCGGCAGCGCCCCGGTGGGGATGATCGCGAAGTGGTCGGAGATCTTGGCGTTGTTGAAGATGCGCTTGTTGGGCTTCACCCAGCCCTGGCCGGCGATCTCGCTGGCGAAGGGCGCATACTGATCGGGCAGGTTGCGCATCACCTCGCCCACCGTGCCGAGATAGTCCTCGGGCAGGGCGCGCGCGTCGGTACGTGGATAGGTCAGCACCTTGTGCCGTTCGTACAGCGCCTGCGCGAGCTGCAGGGTGACGCGGGCGGAGAAGCCGAAACGGCCGTTGGCTTCGCGCTGCAGGCTGGTGAGGTCGAAGAGCAGGGGCGACAGCTGGGTCGAGGGCTTGGCCTCCTCGGTGACCACGCCCGGCTTGCCCTCGCACTTGGCGCGGATGGCTTCGGCCTGCGCCTTGTCCCACAGGCGGAAGGCGGTGGCGTGCTCGTCGCCCTCGGGGCGCTTGAACTTCTCGTCGAACCAGCGCCCGGGGTACTCGCCGGCGGCGCAGCCGAAGCGCGCCTCCAGTTCCCAGTAGTCGCGCGGCTTGAACTTGCGGATCCGATCCTCGCGCTCGACCACCATCGCCAGCGTCGGCGTCTGCACGCGACCGACCGTGGTGAGGTGGAAGCCGCCGGTCTTGGAGTTGAACGCGGTCATCGCACGGGTGCCGTTGATGCCGATCAGCCAGTCGGATTCGGCGCGGCACACGGCGGCATTGCGCAGGCCTTCGACCTCCTGCGCGGTGCGCAGGCTGGCGAAGCCGTCGCGGATCGCCTGCGCCGTCATCGACTGCAGCCACAGGCGCTGCATCGGCTTCTTGGTGCCGGCGTGCTGGGCGATGAAGTTGAAGATCAGCTCGCCCTCGCGGCCCGCGTCGCAGGCGTTGATCAGGCCGGTGACGTCCTTGCGTTTGATCAGCCGGGTGAGCAGCCGCAGGCGGTCGTCGGTCTTCTCGATCGGCCTGAGGGCGAAGTGAGGCGGAATCACCGGCAGATGGGCGAAGGTCCATTTGCCGCGCTTGACCTCGTACTCCTCGGGCACCGCGAGCTCGAGCAGATGGCCGACCGCCGACGAGAGCACGTAGTGCTCGGACTCGTAGTAGTCCTTTTCCTTGGTGAATCCGCCGAGGGCGCGCGCGATGTCCTGCGCGACCGAGGGCTTCTCCGCGATGATCAGTTGCTTGCTCATGCCGTTGGGAAGGCCACGAGCGTCGTTGCCGGCGCCCGTCCTATATTGGTTGTGCCGCGGATGATAAGGAGGCGCCGCGCCCTGTCGCGAGCCGGCGGACTGCCGGCCTCAGTGCAGGACCGGACGGAACTCCTCGTCGTCCTCGGTCAGGAGTTCGTCGACGATCAGCGTGTCCATCGGCTGCTCGCGTTGCCACAACACCATCAGCACGATGACCTTGAGGCGGTCGAGCGAGATGGTGAAGGTGTCGAGTGCCATCGCCCGCTCGATGATCAGCTCGCGTTCGGCGGCGCACAGTACGCCGGCGTTCTCGAGGAAGGCGATGAAACCGCGGCAGGCCGGGCTGAGGTGTTCGGCTTCGACCGCGGCGTAGAGGCGGATCGAATCGGCCGAGGGCGCGGTGCCGGGGCGGATCTCGGCGGCCACCCGGCGCAGGCCGGCGAGCCATTCGAGCGCTTCCGAGATCTCCTCGTCCTCGAAGCCTGCGGCCGACAGCTTGCGCGCGAGTTGCTCCGACTCCGGGCAGGCATCGGCGTGAATATAGCTTTCGAACAGGAAAACGAGGATGTCGAACAAAGGTGCTGTCTCCGTTGAGCGCGCTGACGACTGCCGCCAGGAGCGGCGGCGGTACGGGAATCAGAGGCGCTGGACGCGGCCGCCGGGAAGGCGGGCGAGCTGGCCGCCCAGTTCCATCGGCAGCAGAATGGCGTAGAGCGCGTCGACCGTCAAGCCGCTGCGCTGCACCAGGGTGTCGAGGTCGACCGGGTCGTGGCCGAGCGCGTTCAGCAGTCTGGCGCTTTCCTCGTCCGCCTCCGGTCCAGGTCGGGCGGGCGCGGCGCATGCAGGCGCGGGCGCTGCGAAGGCCTGGCCGAGCGGCCCGCGCAGCTCCTCGAGCACGTCCTCGGCGGTCTCGACCAGTTTTGCGCCGTCACGGATCAGGCGATGGCAGCCCTTCGACAGCGGCGAGTGGATCGAACCTGGGATCGCGAATACCTCGCGTCCGCTATCGCTCGCGAGGCGCGCGGTGATCAGCGAGCCGCTGCCGAGCGCCGCCTCGACCACCAGCACGCCGCCGGCCAGGCCGGCGATCAGGCGGTTGCGCCGCGGGAAATTGTGGCGCAGCGGCGGGGTGCCGAGGGGGAACTCGCTGAGCACCAGGCCGCGCGCGGCGATCTCGCGCGCGAGTGCGGCATTGCGCGCAGGATAGATGCGGTCGGCGCCGGTGCCGATCACCGCGATCGTGCCGCCCGCGCCGCCGTCGAGCGCGCCGCGGTGCGCCGCGGCGTCGATGCCGAGCGCAAGTCCGCTGACGATCGTGAGCCCGGGCTCGCTGAGCGCGCGGGCGAAGGCCTCGGCGTTCGCCGCGCCCTGGGCGGTCGCGGAGCGGGCGCCGACCACCGCCAATGCGGGGCGCTGCAGCAGGGCGAGTTCGCCCTTGGCGTAGAGCAGCACCGGTGGGTCGGCGATGTCGAGCAGGGCGTGTGGATAGGCCTCGTCGGCGAGGCACAGGATGTGGTTGCCGTCTTCTGCCGCCCATGCCAGCGCGGGTTCGATGCGTTCAGGGTCAGGCGGGGCGGCGAGGACATCGGCCGCGGCGCGGCCGACCACGCCCGCGATCGCGGCGCGGCCGGCCTCGAAGATGTGCTGCGGCAGGCCGAAGGCGGCGAGCAGGCTGCGCTGGCGATCGGGGCCGAGTCCGCTGGCCGCCAGCCTCAGCCAGGCCGCGAGTTCGTCGCTAGCCGCCAAGATCCGCCTCAGGGACGGCGGGCGCTGTCGCCGACACTGACGTGGCCGTCGGTTTCCATGACCAGGCCGTAGGCGATGCGCTCGAAGGTGCGGAAGACGAACAGGGTGCCGTAGCGCTTCTCAGGCAGCTCGAAGGTCTCCCTCACGCCGTCGCCCTTGTACTCGACGCTGCCGCGGTTGCGATACAGGGCGAGCACGTGGCCGCGCTCGAGGCCGTCGCGCTCGCCGACGTTGAGCGCGACCACGTTGAGCGCGCCGGTTTCGGCGACGCCGCGGTAGATCGACACCAGGCGACCGTCGATCTCGTGTTCGGGGGCGTGCGGCGCGTAGGAAAATACCGCCGGACCCTCGCTCGGCAGCATCAGGTCGCCGACACCGATTTCCTCGACCGCCGACGACACCTCGAGGGTCGCGGGCGTGCCGTGGTCGCTGACGCGCGCGCTGCCGAGGTAATCCGCCTCCCACGCGAGCAACTCGCCGGTGAGCGGGTCCTTGAGCGGGCGTGCGGGGCGGAAGATCTGCCACACCGGGGTGTCGGGCACGACGTTCTTCGCGAAGATGGTGTCGCCCTTGCCGGTGAGGACGCGGTTGGTCTCGGTGGCGATGATCGTGGCCGCGCCCTCGAGCCGGGCCTGGTCGACCACCAGCGGTCGGGTCAGGAAGGGGTCGATGACGTGCAGCGGGATGCTCGGCACCGCGGCGCCGAGGTCCTCGGTGTAGATCTGCGGCGACAGCTTCTGGTCGCCGCCGACGCGGCGGCCGACCGTCAGCCAGGGGCCGCTGCGGTCGAGGAAGATCATCTGGCCGGGATAGATCAGGTGCGGATTGCGGATCTCCTCGCGGTTGAGCCGCCACACCTCGGGCCAGCGCCAGGGATCGCGCAAGAAGCGGCCGGAGATGTCCCACAAGGTGTCACCGCGGACCACGGTGTACATGTCGGGCGCATCGTCGGCGAGGACGACGCCGTTGCTCGCGCCCGCTGCGCCGCTGACGAGGGTGGCGATGCTGAAGATCAGAGGTAGTATGATTCGAATCATTGTCGCTTCCGGGAAGGGCGGGGACGACATGCGTCATTGCTGAACGCCGCTGCGTTGCCGCGGTCGAAGCGACGGGGCCGGGAAGCTCGGCTCAGCACATGTTCATGCATCTGTAATCGCCCGAAATTCTGCACTTAAAGGTCTGCACGCAGCAAGCATTTATGGCACTACTTCCCATCCTCCGCTACCCCGATCCCCGCCTTCACACCAAGGCTTTGCCGGTGACCGTGATCGATGACACGGTTCGCCAGCTCGTCGCCGACATGGCCGAGACGATGTACGAGGCGCCCGGCATCGGTCTCGCCGCCACTCAGGTCAATGTGCACAGGCGCGTGGTGGTCATCGACGTCAGCGAGGACCGCGGCGAGTTGCTGGTCTTCATCAACCCCGAGATCGTCGAGCGCGATGGCGAGCAGGTGTGCGAGGAGGGCTGCCTGTCGGTGCCCGGCATCTACGAGAAGGTCACGCGCGCCGAGCACGTCAGGGTGAAGGCGATGAACGAGAAGGGCGAGCCCTTCGAGCTCGAGGCCCATGGGCTGCTCGCGGTGTGCGTCCAGCACGAGATCGACCACCTCGACGGCAAGGTCTTCGTCGAGTACCTGTCCGCGCTCAAGCTCAACCGCATCAAGAGCAAGCTCGCCAAGCAGGCGCGCATCACCGCCTGATCCCCTGCCGGAGTTGCCGATGACCCCGACCCTGCGCGTCGCCTTCGCGGGCACGCCCGAGTTCGCCGCGGTCGCGCTCGCCGCGATCCTCGACGCCGGCTACCCGGTGCCGCTCGTCCTCACCCAGCCCGACCGCCCCGCCGGCCGCGGCATGAAGCTCACGCCCAGCCCGGTCAAGCGCCTCGCCCTCGCGCGCGGCATCGAGGTCGACCAGCCCGAGAAGCTGCGCACCGAGGAGCAGCGCGCCCGCCTCGCCGCCTGCGCACCCGACCTGCTGGTGGTGGCCGCCTACGGGCTGATCCTGCCGAAGGCGGTGCTCGACCTGCCACGCCTGGGCTGCATCAACATCCACGCCTCGCTGCTGCCGCGCTGGCGCGGCGCGGCGCCGATCCACCGCGCGATCGAGGCGGGCGACGCCGAGACCGGCATCACCATCATGCAGATGGACGAGGGCCTCGACACCGGACCGATGCTGCTGCGGCGCGCGCTGCCGATCCTGCCGGCGGACACCACCGCCAGCCTGCACGACCGCCTCGCCGCGCTCGGTGGCGAAGCGATCGTCGGCGCGCTCGCTGCGCTGCAGAATGGCGAACTCGCCGCCGCCCCGCAGCCGGCCGAGGGCGTCACCTACGCGTCCAAGATCGGCCGCGCCGAGGCCGTCATCGACTGGACGCGGCGGGCGGTCGACATCGAGCGCACGATGCGCGCCTTCGATCCCTTCCCCGGCGCGGTGTCCACGCTGCGCGACACCGCGATCAAGTGCTGGTCGGCGAGCGTGGTCGAGGCGAGCGGCGAGCCCGGCAGCGTGCTCGCGGTCGGCGACGACGGCATCGTGGTCGCATGCGGCCGCGGCGCGCTGCGTTGCACCGTGTTACAGCGGCCCGGCAGCAAGCGCCTGCCGGCGGGGGAATTCCTGCGCGGATTCGCGGTCTCTGTGGGCGAACGCTTCGCGTGCGGCGAAGCCGGTCCGGCTTGATGCGGGGCACCTCCGCCCCCATCTGCCGAATCAACCCGCATTCATAGAAAGGACTCCGCAATGTTCGGAAACTGGATCAAGACTTCCATCCTGATGGCCGGCATCGTCGCCCTGTTCGGCGCGATGGGGGCGGCGATCGGCGGCCGCGAGGGCATGCTGATCGCGCTGGTCGTCGGCGGTGCGATGAATTTCTGGGCCTATTGGTTCTCGGACAAGGCGGTGCTCAAGATGTACCGTGCGCGCCAGGTCGACGAGAGCAGCTCGCCCTACCTCTACAACATGGTGCGCGAGCTCGCCCAGCGTGCCGAGCTGCCGATGCCGAAGGTCTACATCATCGACGAGGCCCAGCCCAACGCCTTCGCCACCGGCCGCAACCCGGAGAACGCCGCGGTCGCCGCGACCAGCGGCATCATCCAGATGCTGTCCGAGCGCGAGCTGCGCGGCGTCATGGCGCACGAGCTCTCCCACGTCAAGAACCGCGACATCCTGATCTCGACGATCTCGGCCACCGTCGCCGGCGCGATCTCGATGCTCGCCAACTTCGGCATGTTCTTCGGCGGTCGGGACGGCGAGGACCGGCCGAACCCGATCGTGTCGATCGCGATGATGATCCTCGCCCCGCTGGCCGGCATGATCATCCAGATGGCGATCAGCCGTACCCGCGAGTTCGGCGCCGACCGTGGCGGCGCGGAGATCTCCGGCGACCCCGAGGCGCTCGCCAGCGCGCTCGCCAAGATCGATGCCTACGCCCGCGGCATCCCGATGCACACCGCCGAGCAGCACCCGGAAACTGCGCAGATGATGATCATGAACCCGCTCTCGGGCGGTGGCCTGCGCGGCCTGTTCTCCACCCACCCCTCCACTCAGGAGCGGATCGCCAAGCTGCACGCGATGCGCTGAAAAGCGGGGACGGACCATGTCGCCGCCACGGCCCGTCCCCTCCTTTCCTCAAGCCGACATCTGTCAAGGATCTTCCCGATCCCCCGACTGACGTCCACCCACAGCACCCGCTTCTGATCGGGCATGTCGATCAGCATGAATGCCATGCTCTCGGCTTCGGCGATCGCCATGTGGTGTCCCGCCGGGTAAACTCCCGCCCTGCGTCATGGACACATCGCGCCGATCTGAATATCGGCCGTCCGTGCGGCGGTCCGCGCGACCGCCAACCTTGCGGCCGGGCCCTGCCCGACCGATTTAAGCCCGGCGCCATCCCGCACCGGAGCGGCTGTTCGTCATCGGGAGACAATTCATGCTTCACGATCCTGGCGCGTTTCGCAGGCGCCTGCTCGCGGCCTGCGTGCTCGCCTTAGCCTCGACGGGGGCCCTGGCCGCTGCCGGCCCGGAACCGACCGGCGCGCTGCCGCCGCCCCCGCCGGCCCTGCAGAAGGCGCTCGACGCGGTGCGCGGCAAGGCGGTCATCGTCAATTTCTGGGCCAGCTGGTGCGCGCCCTGCCGGGCCGAGATGCCGGCGCTGGTTGCGCTCGACGAGGCCGAACCCGGCCTCGCCCTGATCACCGTCGCGGTCGCCGACCGCGCCGCCGACAGCCGCCGCTTCCTCGAGGACGAGCGGCTGCAGGACGTCGTCGTCGTCGCCGACCCCGACCAGCAGATCGCGCGCGCCTGGCAGGCGCGGTTGATCCCCACCACCTACCTGCTCGATGCCGGCCACCGGCCGCGCCAGCGCGTCGTCGGCGAGGCCGACTGGCACGACCCCGCGCTGCAGGCGGCCGCCCGCGCCCTCATCGAACCCCAAGCCCAAGGATCCGAACCATGAATCGTCGCAACTTCCTCCGTGTCTCCACCCTCGCCGCCGGTGTCGCCCTGCCGGCGCTCGGCCGTGCCGCCGCCCTCGCCGGGCCGGCCCCGTTCGCTCCCACGCCGGAGGCCGGCTGGCGCCGCTTCGAGCTGGTGTCGCGTCTGGAGCCGATGCCCTCGGCCGGCAGCCTGCGCGCCTGGGTGCCGCTGCCCTCGATGCACGAGGCGCAGTGGTTCCGCCCGATGGGCAACGTCTGGCAGGGCAATGCCGACACCATGCGCGTGGTGCGCGACCCCGCTTCCGGCGCCGAGATGCTGTTCGCCGAATGGGGCGCGGGTACCGCCGATCCGGTCCTTGAGGTGCTGAGCCGCTTCGCCACCCGCGACCGCGCCACCGACTTCGCCCGTCCGGCGCCGACGCCGATCGCCCTGCCCGCCGCCGAGCGCGCGCTGTACACCCGCGCCACCGCGCTGCTGCCGACCGACGGCATCGTGCTCGACACCGCCGAGCAGATCGTGCGCGGCGCCGGCGACGACGAGGAGAAGGCGCGCGCGATCTACGAATGGGTGGTGGACAACACCTTCCGCGAGCCCAAGACCCGCGGCTGCGGCCTCGGCGACGTCCGCAGCATGCTCGAGACCGGCAACCTGTCGGGCAAGTGCGCCGACCTCAACGCGCTCTACGTCGGCCTCGCGCGCGCCGCCGGCCTGCCCGCGCGCGACGTCTATGGGCTGCGCGTGGCCGACTCGCGCTTCGGCTACAAGAGCCTGGGCAAGAGCGGCAACGTGTCGAAGGCCCAGCACTGCCGCGCCGAGGTCTTCCTCGAGCGCTTTGGCTGGGTGCCGGTGGACCCGGCCGACGTGCGCAAGGTGGTGCTCGAGGAGCCGCCCGGCCAGCTGTCGCTGGTCGATCCCAAGGTGGTCGCCGCGCGCCGGCAGCTGTTCGGCGCCTGGGAGATGAACTGGCTCGCCTACAACGACGCTCACGACCTGGTGCTGCCGGGCAGCGAGGGGCCGCAGATCCCCTTCCTCATGTACCCGCAGGGCGAGAGCGCGGAAGGGCGCTTCGACAGCCTCGATCCCGACGCCTTCCGCTACACGCTCACCGCGCGCGAGCTCGCCTGATCAGGCCTGGGGCCGGCGCGCGAAGCGGCTCAGGCGCACGTCGACCGTGAGCTCGAGCGCGCTCAGCGCTGCCGCTTTCGCCCGCCCTTCGGCGCTCGCGCGGTGCAGATGGGGCGTCATCGCCAGCAGGTCGGCGATCGCCGCGGGCTCGGCGAGCGTGATGCGGTAGCGAACGGTCTCGTCGCCCGCAGGGGCGAAGCCGGCGGGCACGGGCGGGGATTCGGTGCGCTTCGGCTTGAGCTCGGGGTAGATGATCTCGCGCAGTTCGCGCAGGTGGTCCGGTCCGGCATCGACCTGGAGCAGTTCGCCGTCCGGCCGCAGCACGCGGGCGAACTCGGCATGCACCGGAAAGCCGAACATGCACAGCACGCGGTCGAGGCTGGCGTCCAGCACCGGCAGGCGGGCGTTGCTGCCGACCACCCAGGCGATCCGCCGCTCGGCCTTGGCGGCGGCGAGCACCGCCCATTTGGAGATGTCGAGCCCGAGCAGGGCGAGGCGCCGGGCGCCGCTCGCGGCCGCCAGCCGGCGCAGGTAGTAGCCTTCGCCGCAGCCGGCGTCGAGGCAGGCGGCATCCGCGTCAGGCGGCAGGCCGGCGAGCAGCGCCTGCGCCACGGCGTCGGCGATCGGCCGGTAGTGGCCGGCCCCGAGGAAGCGCCGGCGCGCGGCGACCATGTCCTTGCTGTCGCCCGGGTCGCGCGATCGCTTGAGCTGCACCGGCAGCAGGTTGGCGTAGCCCTGCACGGCGATGTCGAAGGCGTGGCCGGCGGCGCAGCGCCAGCTGCCGCCTTCACGTCGCAGCGGTCCGCCGTCGAGCGGGCAGGCGAGGGCGTGGAAGGGGGTGATGTCCATGGGCGGAATTCAGGCGTCGTAGCGGCGGGGCGGATCAGACGCCCGGCTTCGCCTCGGCCAGCATCTCGGCCAGCCGGCGGCGGGGCAGCGGGGGCTGGGGCTCGCCGCGCAGGCTGTAGTGCAGCTCTCCGTCCTCGACCCCGAGCAGGCGGACGTGCAGCTCCGCCAGCAGCTCGAGGAGGGGCTGCAGGTCGGCCTCGGCTTGCGAGGCTGCGCCTTGGGCCGCGGCCACCACGTGCAGGGCGGCGAGCACCCCCGGCGTGTCCCAGCGGCCGGCGTGGAGCGCCGCCCCGGCGACCGCGCGCCACAGCGCGGGGCGGTGGGCGTGGCGGAGCGCGGCGTCGCTTGTCGGGACCGGCGGCGGTGGCGCGAGCGCCGCCTCGACCAGGGTGGCGCGCGAGGCCGGTGCGCCGAACAGCTTCATCGCCTCATAGGCGCTTCGCGCGCCCTCGGCGTCGCCGTCCTCGAGCGCGCCGAGCGCGATCAGGGCGAGCGCCTGGTCGGCGTGCAGGCGTTCGAGCAGTTCATCGAGGGCGGGATCGCCGACTGCGTACAGGTGGATGAAGAGTGCGGAAAGCGGCGGCGGGGTGTCCCACAGTGCCTGTGCGAACCGGGTCTGCGGCCGCGCGCCGCGCATCGTTGACCAGTGGCGCTCGCACACCGTGCCCAGGGCGGCGCGCAGCGCGCGCATGCGGGCGCCCGGCATCCGGCCCAGGACCCGCAGCGCTGCCTCATTGATCGCCGACAGCCGGGTCATCGCGCCCGCCTCCGCGTTCGTCCTGGGCCGGCTTCTGGAAGCGCAGCAGGGTCCAGTAGCCGAACAGGTTCACCGGGCGGGCGTCGGCGAGCGTCATGCCGGCGGCGTCGAGGAAGCGTTCGAGCGGGAAGTCGGGACGAAAGCCGAGCAGGCGGCCGAGCGGGGCGAGCCGACGCTCGATCGCGTGCGCCCAGCCATCGGCGCGCGAGAAGTGGTTCACCACCAGCACCTCGCCGCCCGGTCGGCAAACCCGCCGCAGCTCATGCATCATCGCGGCCGGGTCGGGCACCACCGAGGCGACGTAGAGCGCGGCGATCTTGTCGAAGCTGGCGTCGGCAAACGGCAAGGCCTGGGCATCCATCGCGTGCAGGCTGACGTTGCCGAGGTGGTGGCGGCGTACCCGGCTGCGCGCGCGCTCGAGCATGTGGGGCGACAGGTCGATGCCGGTGACGCGCGCATGGGCGGGATAGTGCGGGAGCGACAGGCCGGTGCCGACGCCGACTTCGAGCACCGCCTCGCCGGGCCGGCAGTCGAGCGCTTCGATCAGGTGGCGACGGCCTGGCTCGAAGACGGGGCCGAAGACCACGTCGTAGAAGGGCGCGTAGCGCTGATAGGCGGCGGTGACCGATTGGACGTCCATGGGCAGATCCCGGTAATGGTTGTGACTCGTTCATGCTAGCAGTCGATGCGCCGGGCGCCAGCGCGATTGGTGTAGCCTGTCGGTCCAGCAATCCCGCGCCGCCGGTGGCGCGGCCGTTCAAACCCTGGAAGGAGACGAGAAATGAGCAAGGTAACCCTGGGCGGCAGCCCGATCGAGATCGATGGCCGCTTTCTGCAGGTGGGCGATGCCGCGCCCGCCTTTCGCCTGACCGGCGCCGACCTCGCCGAGGTCGGCCTCGACGCCTTCGCCGGCAAGCGCAAGGTGCTGAACATCGTGCCGAGCCTGGACACCCCGGTGTGCGCTGCCTCGGCGCGCAAGTTCAACACCGAGGCCAACGCGCTCGCCGACACCGTGGTGCTGGTGGTGTCGGGCGACCTGCCCTTCGCTTCCAAGCGCTTCTGCGAGGCCGAGGGCCTGGACAACGTGAAGACCCTGTCGACCTTCCGTAGCCCGTCCTTCGCCAGCGACTACGGGGTGGCGATCAGTTCCGGCCCGCTCGCCGGCCTCACCGCGCGCGCGGTGCTGGTGCTCGACGCTGCGGACAAGGTCATTCATGCCGAGCTGGTGCCCGAGATCAAGCAGGAACCCGATTACGCCGCGGCGCTCGCCGCATTGAAGTGATCGTGGCGGGCCGCGCTCAGGCGCGGCCCGCCACCGCGGTGCGGCGCGCCTCGAGGTTGCGCTCGTCGATCGGCAGGTTGGCGAGCGCGGCGATGATGCCGAGCGCGATGCAGATGCCCCACACCACGTCGTAGGAACCGGTGGCGTCGAACAGCTTGCCGCCGAGCCAGGCGCCGAGGAAGCTGCCGACCT
Organism: Thauera phenolivorans; assembly: GCF_001696715.1. Lineage (GTDB taxonomy): Bacteria > Pseudomonadota > Gammaproteobacteria > Burkholderiales > Rhodocyclaceae > Thauera > Thauera phenolivorans. The sequence goes on from NZ_MBFM01000005.1 coordinate 124,367, forward strand.
GGTGGCTGAGGAAGACGAACCCCGACAGCATGCCGAAGTAGCGCACCCCGAAGACCTGGGCGACGATCGCGTTGGTGGGCGGCACGGTCGACAGCCACAACATGCCGATCGCCGCCGAGAACAGGTACACCGACAGCGGTGTGAGCGGCGCGACCAGGAAGGCGACGATCACCACGCTGCGCATCGCGTAGATGAAGGCGAGCAGGTAGCGCTTCGGGTAGATCGTGCCGCAGTGGCCGACGAGGAAGGTGCCGGCGATGTTGAACAGGCCGATCAGCGCCAGCGAGGTCATCCCGAGGTTGGCCGAGAAGCCCTTGTCGAGCAGGTAGGACGGCAGGTGCACGCCCATGAAAACCACCTGGAAGCCGCACACGAAGTAGCCGGTGGCGAGCAGCAGGAAGCTGCGCTCGCCGAGCGCCTCGCGCACCGCGGCCATCGCCGACTGTCCGGCGTGGGCCGCGCCCGGCTGCAGGCCGCGGGTGAGCGCCGCCCCGAGCGGCACCATCGCGAGCGCGAGCAGGGAGAAACCGAGCAGGGTGCCGAACCAGCCGATGCCGCCGATCATGCCGGCGCCCACCGGCACCATCAGGAACTGGCCGAAGGAGCCGGCGGCGGCGACGATCCCCATCGCCCAGCTGATGCGCGCCGGCGGCAGCAGCCGGCTCATCGCCGAGAACACCACGCTGTAGGTCGTGCCGCTCTGCGCCAGGCCGATCAGCAGGCCGGCGCTCGCGGCGAGCCCGGTGCCGCTCGTCGCCCACGCCATCCCGGCGAGGCCGAGCGCATACAGCGCGGCGCCCGCCCACAGCACCCGGCGCGCGCCGTAGCGGTCGGCGATGAGGCCGAAGAAGGGCTGGCTCGCGCCCCAGGCGAGGTTCTGCAGCGCGATCGCGAGCGCGAACACCTCGCGGCTCCAGCCGTGGTCCTGGGTCATCGGCGCGAGGAAGAGGCCGAAGGTGTGGCGGATGCCCATCGAGATGCAGACGATCAGCGAGGCGAAGAGCAGGACCGTCAGCAGCGGACGGTCGGTCTGGTTGGTCATGCGGGACATCCGGCGGGAATTGAGGGGACGCACGCGGGCCGGGCGACGGCGTGCCGGCGTTGGGCGGCAGCGCGTCTCGGCGGGCGTCGGAGCGGGCGCGAGTCTACGGCATCGCCCGAGAACCCGTCCACCGCGCCGCAGCAATGCCTTTTCCGTAGCGAAGGCGCAGAATCGGAGCAGCACTCGACACGGCATCGGGCGGTGCCCGGCATGCGCCGACGTCGGGCGACAATCGCAGCGACACGGGGGAAGACGATGACTGAGCACACGAAGCGGCTCGAAGCGGACGTGCAGGCCGCGGTCGACAGCGATCCGTCGGCGATCGCCGAGCGCGTGCGCGCGCTCACGCTTGAGGCGCTCGCCCACGGCAGGCTGGATGCGGGGCAGATGAAGGAAGTGATGGGCGCGGTGCTGCGCGGCGCACAGCAGGGCATCGAGCGTCCCGACGGCGAGCGTGCCGCGGCAGTCGGCGAGGCGGTGAAGGGGCTCGACCAGGCGCTCGCCGCCGCCGCCCAGGCGACCCGGCTCGCGGTGCAGGAGGCGCTCGGGCGCAGCGGCGAGTTCTCGCGCGAGACGCTCAAGACCCGGCTCGACGAGCTCGACGAGCTGGAGTCGAATTTTCTCGACACCCTCGCCGAGGCGGCGAAGTCGGCCAGCGGGCATGTGCGCACCACCCTCAGCGATCTGGCCGAGCACGGCCGCGCGAGCGGCACCGCGGTCGGCGGACAGGTGCAGGAGGCGGTGAGCCAGCTCGGCCGTGCGCTCGCCGAGCTCGCCCGCGAACAGGTTGACGGCGGCGTGCGCACCCTGCGCAACGAGGCCGGCCTCTTCGCCGGGCTCGCCGCCGGCATGCTGCGCGGCATCGCCGACCGCCTGCAGCCGGGTACCGGCGGGTCCAGGGGCACGGACGGCGACCGCGGCGAGTGATGTTCTGGCAGGCCATCGGCGCCGCACGCGACCTCGCGCGCGCGCACGACATCGCCCGGGTGCTGATCCGCTACGGCTTCGGTGACCTCGTGCGGCGGGTCGGCATGGGCGAGGCGCTCGAACGCGCCGGCAAAGTGCTGCACTGGCGCGCGCCCGAGGAGCTCGCGCGGCTCGCGCCGCCGGCGCGGGTGCGGCGTGCGCTCGAGGATCTCGGCCCGACCTTCGTCAAGCTCGGCCAGGTCCTCGCCACCCGGGTCGACCTCTTCCCGCCCGACTGGATCGAGGAATTCGGCAAGCTGCAGGACGGCGCGCCGGCAGCCCCCTTCGAGGCGATCCGCGCCCAGCTCGAGGAAGACCTTGGCGCGCCGCCCGAGACGGTGTTCGCCGAGCTCGAGCTCGTGCCGCTGGCGGCGGCCTCGCTTGCCCAGGTGCACCGCGCGCGGCTCGCCGACGGCCGTCGGGTGGTGCTGAAGGTGCGTCGGCCCGGCATCCGTCCCACGGTCGAGGCCGACCTCCACCTGCTCGCGCGCCTCGCCGAGATCGTCGACGCCGAGGCCTCCGACTTGCGCCGCTACCGGCCGCGCGAGGTGGTGCGCGAATTCACCCTGTCGCTGCGCCGCGAGCTCGACTTCGCCGCCGAATGCCGCAACGCCGAGCGCGTCGCGCGCAGCTTCGCCGATCGTCCCGAGATCATCGTGCCGGGCATCCACTGGGAGTGGTGCGGCGAGCGGTTGAACGTCCAGGATTACGTCGACGGTATCGCCGGGCGCGACCTCGCGGGCGCGGACGCCGCGGGTCTCGACCGCCGCCTGCTCGCCCGACGCGGCGCCGCCGCAGTGCTCAAGATGATGCTCGAGGACGGCCTCTTTCACGCCGATCCGCACCCGGGCAACGTCTTCTACCTGCCGGGCGAGCGGATCGCCTTCATCGACTTCGGCATGGTCGGCCGGCTCTCCGGGGCGCGCCGCTACGAGGTTGCGCTGCTGCTGCACGGCCTGGTGGAGGGCGACGCGGACGCGGTCGCCGAAGTACTGCTCGACTGGCGCAGCGGCGACGAGGGCGACGCCGAGGCCGATCCGGCGCGGCTGCGTTTCGAGATCGAGGCCTTCGTCGACCAGTACAAGGGCGTGCCGCTGAAACAGCTCGACATGTCCGCGATGCTCAACGACCTGGTGGCGATCCTGCGCGAGCACGGGCTGGCGCTGCCGCCCGACCTCGTCCTCCTGTTCAAGGCCTTCATCACCCTCGAGGGCCTCGGCCGCCAGCTCGACCCCGATTTCGACATGGCGAGCGAGGCCGCGCCCTACCTGCGGCGGGTGATGCTCTCGCACCGCGCGCCGGCGGCGGTGGCGAGGCGCGGCTGGCGCGCGCTCGGCGGCGCAGTGGATCTGCTCGCCGGCCTGCCGCAGGACCTCAGCCGGTTGCTGCGCGCGGGACGGCGCGGGAAGCTGCAGGTGCAGGTGGAGGTGGTGGCGCTGCAGCGCTTCGCCGACCAGATCGACCGCGCGGTCAGCCGCATGACGCTCGGCATCGTCACCGCGGCGCTGATCGTCGGCACCGCGATCCTGATGACGGTAGTGCGCGACCCGGCGCTCGCCGGCCTGCGCACCCTCGGCCTGCTCGGCTTCCTCGGCGCGGTGCTCGGCGGGCTGTGGGTGCTCGTCTCGGTGTGGCGCAGCGGGCGCTGAGCACCAATGAGAAGGGTGAATTTCCTGCGCAACTGGCTCGAACCGCGGCTGCTCGCGGTCGCCGCCGCGGTGACGGCCGCGCTGTGGCTGTTCATCGAGGTCGGCGAGGAGGTCGTCGAGGGCGAGACGCACGCGGTCGACAGCGCGATCCTGCTCGCCCTGCGCGCGCCGGGCGACGCCGGCGATCCGCTCGGCCCGCCCTGGCTGGAGGCGGCGGCGCGCGACATCACCGCGCTCGGCAGCTTCCCCGTGCTCGGCCTGGTGATCCTCTCGGCGACGGCCTTCCTGCTGCTGTCGGGGCGGCGTCGCACTGCGCTTTTCCTCCTGCTGTCGACCGCTGGCGGCGCGCTCGCCTCGGTGCTGCTGAAGGCCGCCTACGACCGTCCGCGGCCCGAACTGGTGGCGCACGGCGACTACGTGTTGTCAGCGAGTTTTCCGAGCGGACACGCGATGATCTCCGCCCTCGTCTACCTCACCCTGGGCGCGCTGATCGCCCGCCTCCTGCCCGCGCGCCGGGAGAAGCTGTTCGTGCTGGGCGTTGCGCTCGCCCTGTCCGGGCTGGTGGGCGCGAGCCGGGTCTATCTCGGCGTGCACTGGCCCACCGACGTGCTCGCCGGGTGGGCGGCTGGAGCGGCCTGGGCGCTGGGCTGGTGGGCCGTGGCCGAACTCTGGGGCCGCCGCGGAGAGACGGCATGAAGGGGCGCGGCCTGATCGTGCGCATGGGCTTCGCGCTCAACGGCCTGAAGCTGGCGGTGGTGCGAGAACGCAGCGTGCGCACCCATCTCGCGGCGGTGGCGGGGGTGCTGGCGCTTCTGCTGGCGATGCGGCCGGCGCCGCTGTGGTGGGCGGTGATGGCGCTGACGGTGGGCTTCGTGCTCGCCGCGGAGTTGCTCAACTCGGCGCTCGAGGTGCTTGCCGACCGCCTGCATCCCGAACGCCACCCCGAGATCGGCGCCGCGAAAGACATCGCCGCGGGCGCGGTCCTGCTGGCGAGCGCGGTAGCGGTGGCGGTCGGGCTGGCCTTCCTGTGGGCGCATTTCGGCGGCCCCTAGGAAATGGCCGTTGAGCGCCCTGGGGGCAGGGTTCCTACCGGGGCGGTGCTCATCGCAGGCACTGTGGAGCGCAGCCCCCTGCGCGATGACGGCGGTGGCGCGGTGGCCTCGCGGGTTGCTCGGGCCCGGCTTCGAGGGGACAATCGCGCCCGAGTGCGCCGCTTCCGGTGCAAGCCCGCCCGCGCGGCGGCGTTCCGACCGCCAATCCTTCCTCCAAGGCCGATCATGAAACGACTGACGACGATCCTGATGATGTCCCTCACCGCCGGCGCGCTGCTCTCCGGCTGCGGCAGGAGCGAGCCCGAGCTGGCCGCGTCGCCGGCGGCCGCGCCCGCCGCCCCGAGCCGCATCGTCGTCGGCCTCGACGACAACTTCCCGCCGATGGGCTTCCGCAACGAGAAGAACGAGCTGGTCGGCTTCGACATCGACCTTGCCAGGGAAGCGGCGAAGCGGCTCGGCATCGAGGTCGAATTCAAGCCGATCGACTGGAGCGCGAAGGAAGCCGAGCTCAACGGCAAGCGGGTCGACGCACTGTGGAACGGACTCACCATCACCGAGCAGCGCAGGCAGAACATCGGCTTCACCGCGCCCTACATGGAGAATCACCAGATCATCGTGGTGAACGCGGATTCGCCGATCCAGGCAAAGGCCGAGCTTGCCGGTCGCGTGGTCGGCATCCAGGATGGCAGCAGCGCGGTCGACGCGGTGCTCAAGGATCCGGTGGCGGGCTCGATCAAGGAGCTCAAGAAGTTCGGCGACAACGTCACCGCGCTGATGGACCTGACTACCGGCCGCCTCGAGGCGGTGGTGCTCGATGAGGTCGTCGGCCGCTACTACACCGCCAAGAAGCCTGGCCAGTACCGCGTGCTCGAGGATAACTTCGGTACCGAGGAATACGGCGTCGGCGTGCGCAAGGACGACACCGAGCTGCTCGCCCGCATCCAGAAGGCGATGGACGAGATGAAGCAGGATGGCAGCGCCGCGCGCATTTCCACCGAGTGGTTCGGCACCGACATCATCAAGTAAGCCTCCTCTCCACCGCATTTTCCTTCCGGCCGGGCGCGTGCCCGGCCGACCGGCAGGTCGCATGGACTACGTCATCAGCATCATCGGCCCGCTGGCCGAGGGTTCGCTCGTCACCCTCAAGCTGTTCTTCATCACCCTCGCGCTCGCGTTGCCGCTCGGCCTGGCGCTCGCGCTGGTGCGCATCTCGCGCTTTCGCAGCCTCGCGCTCGCGGTCGGCGGCTACCTGTGGCTGATGCGCGGCACGCCGCTGATGCTGCAGCTGCTGTTCATCTATTTCGCGCTGCCCTTCGTGCCGGTGGTGGGCGTCCGCCTGCCCGACTTCCCCGCCGCGGTGGTGGCCTTCGCGCTCAACTACGCGGCCTACTTCGCCGAGATCTTCCGCGCCGGCATCCAGTCGATCGACCGCGGCCAGTACGAGGGGGCCAAGGTGCTCGGCATGAGCTACGGCCAGACCATGCGGCGCATCGTGCTGCCGCAGATGGTCAAGCGCATCCTGCCGCCGATGAGCAACGAGACCATCACCCTGGTGAAGGACACCTCGCTGATCTACGTGCTCGCGCTCAACGACCTGCTGCGCGCGGCGCGTGGCATCGTCCAGCGCGACTTCACGATCACCCCCTTCATCGTCGCCGCCGCCTTCTACCTGCTCATGACCCTGGTGCTGACCTGGGGCTTCCAGCGCCTGGAAAAACGCTATGCCGTCTACGATGAATGAGCCGATGATCCGCGCCCGCGACATTCACAAGCGCTTCGGCGAGGTCGAGGTGCTCAGGGGGGTGTCGCTGCAGATGGACAAGGGCGAGGTGATCGCGGTGATCGGTCCCTCGGGTTCGGGCAAGAGCACCTTCCTGCGCTGCCTCAACCATCTCGAGACGATCGACCGCGGGCGGATCGAGATCGAGGGCGAGGCGATGGTCACCTCCGGCAGCGACGGCCTCGCCCGCTACGTCGCCGACGCCGAGCTGCGCCGCATCTGCCGCCGCATGGGGATGGTGTTCCAGCACTTCAACCTGTTCCCGCACATGACGGTGCTGCAGAACGTGATCGAGGCGCCGATGGTGGTCAAGGGCCAGCGGCGCGAGGAGATCGTGCCCAGGGCCGAGGCCCTGCTGCGCAAGGTCGGCCTGCTCGACAAGTGCGACGCCTATCCCTCGCGCCTGTCCGGCGGTCAGAAGCAGCGCGTGGCGATCGCCCGCGCGCTCGCGATGGAGCCCGACATCATGCTGTTCGACGAGCCCACCTCGGCGCTCGACCCCGAGCTCACCGGCGAGGTGCTGCGCACGATCCGCCAGCTCGCCGAGGAGCGCATGACGATGCTGGTGGTGACCCACGAGATGGGCTTCGCGCGCGAGGTGGCGAGCAGCGTTGTGTTCATGGACGGCGGGCTGATCGTCGAGGCGCGGCCCTCCGCCGAATTCTTCGCTGCCCCCGAACATCCGCGCACCCGCGCCTTCCTGCACAACATGCTCTAGGAACGCGGCGCCCTGCGCGATCGTCCTGAGGGCAGGGCGCCTGGAGGGGATGCGGTCATCGCAGGCACCGTAGGAGCGTACCCCTGTGCCCGATCACGGCACCCATGCGCGCGAGACCGCCGCCGGCCCAGGGTGGACCGACGCTGGGGCGATGGCGGACAATCGGGGGTCTCCTTCCCCATCTCCGAGGACTCCCGATGAGCTATCAGAACACCCAGCTCCTGATCGACGGCCAGTGGCAGGACGCCGCCGACGGCCGCACCATGCCAGTCTACAACCCGGCCACCGACGAGGAGATCGGCCGCGTCGCGCACGCCAGCATCGCCGACCTCGACCGTGCCCTGGCGGCCGCCGAGAAGGGCTTCGCGGCCTGGCGCGACACGCCGGCGGTCGAACGCCAGAAGGTCATGCGCCGGGCCGCCGCGCTGGTGCGCGAGGGCGCCGCCGACATCGCCACGATGCTGACCCAGGAACAAGGCAAGCCGTTCACCGAGGCACGCCTCGAGACCCTCGCCGCGGCCGACATCATCGAGTGGTTCGCCGACGAGGGCATGCGGGTCTACGGCCGCATCGTGCCGGGCCGCAACCTGGCGGCGACGCAGATGGTGCTGAAGGATCCGGTCGGCCCGGTGGCGGCATTCACGCCGTGGAACTTCCCGATCAACCAGGTGGTGCGCAAGGCCGGCGCGGCGCTCGCCACCGGCTGCTCGATCCTGGTGAAGGCCGCCGAAGAGACCCCGGCCGCGCCGGCGGCGCTGATCCGCGCCTTCGTCGACGCCGGCGTGCCCGCCGGCACGGTCGGCCTGGTCTACGGCAATCCGGCCGAGATCTCGGGTTACCTGATCCCGCATCCGGTGATCCGCAAGGCCACCTTCACCGGCTCGACCGCGGTCGGCAAGCAGCTCGCGGCGCTCGCCGGCCAGCACATGAAGCGGGTCACGATGGAGCTCGGTGGCCACGCGCCGGTGATCGTGTGCGAGGACGCCGATGTCGAGCTCGCGGTGCGCAGCGCCGGCGCCGCCAAGTTCCGCAATGCCGGTCAGGTGTGCATCTCGCCGACCCGCTTCCTGGTGCACGAGAGCGTGCGCAAGGAATTCGCCGCCAGTCTCGCGAAGCACGCCGCGGGCCTGAAGGTCGGCGACGGCCTCGCCGAAGGCACGCAGATGGGCCCGCTCGCCAACCCGCGCCGGCTGGCGGCGATGACCGAGATCATGGAGGACGCGATCAAGCGCGGCGTCACCGTGGCCGCCGGCGGCGAGCGCATCGGCAGCACTGGCAACTTCTTCGCTCCCACCGTGCTTGACGACGTGCCGCTCGAGGCGAAGGTCTTCAACGAGGAGCCCTTCGGCCCGGTGGCGGCGATCCGCGGCTTCGAGTCGCTCGACGACGCGATCGCCGAGGCCAACCGCCTGTCCTACGGCCTGGCGGGCTACGCGTTCACCCGCTCGCTGAAGAACGCCCACCGCCTGGCGCAGCGCGTGGAGGTCGGCATGCTCTATGTCAACCAGGGTGCGACGCCCACGGCCGAGATGCCGTTCGGCGGCATCAAGGACTCCGGCCACGGCACCGAAGGCGGCCCGGAGGCGCTCGAGGCCTATCTCAACACCCGCGCCGTGACCATCCTCAACGTCTGATCGCACTGGCAGACGCATGACAAGCCCGCCGAGGCCCGTTCCGGGCCCGGCGGGCTTTTTTTGCGTGCGGCGTCGGAGGGGGCGGCGTCGGTCGCAGGCGCTGTAGGAGCGCTGCCCTCAGCGCGATCAACCGCGGTCGTGCCCGCGATGACGGCTGCCATCGCCCTGGGGTCATCTCCTACAGGGGGGCAGCGAGCCGCTGTGTTCAGTCCTTCAGCATGCGCTGGACCGCCTCGAGGTGCTCCGGCTCGTTGTGGCACATGCCCTGGAAGGCGGCGCACAGGTCGAGGAAGTCCTTCAGCTCCATGCGCTGCGCCATCTTCATCAGGCGCTTGGTGAGGCGCAGCGCCTTCGGCGGCTGGGCGGCGAAGCGCGCCGCCATCGCCTGCGCGTGCGGCAGCAGCGCGTCGGCCTCGACCACCTCGAGCACGATGCCGAGCGTCTTCGCCTCGGCGGCGTCGACGATGCGGCCCGACAGCGTCAGCTCGAAGGCCTGCTGGTAGCCGATCAGGCGCTGCATGAACCAGGCGCCGCCGTCGCCGGGGATGATGCCGAGGTTGAGGAAGGTCTCGCCGAATTTCGCCTTCGTCGACGCGATGCGGATGTCGGCCATGTTGGCGAGGTCGAAGCCGGCGCCGATCGCCGGGCCGTTGACCGCGGCGATGAGCGGCACCTCGACCGCCTGCAGCGCCAGCGGGATGCGCTGGATGCCGCGCCGGTAGCGGGTGGCGACCTCGGCGACGTCGCCGGCGAAGTCGCCGCCGCGCGCCGCCATGTCCTTGACGTTGCCGCCGGCGGAGAAGGCCGAGCCCGCGCCGGTGATGACGAGCGCCGAGACCTCGTCGCAGCGGCTCACCCAGTCGGCGACGGCGACGATGTCTTCGATCAGCGCGGTGCCGGTGAGCGCGTTGCGCACGTCGTGGCGGTCGAGGGTCAGGGTGGCGACGCGGTCCTCGAGGGCGAGCAGCGCGTCGGTGAGCGGGGGAAGCGTCATCGTCAGGGTCCTCAGGGGTTCAGGATCGAACGGTTGGTGATGATGCGCGCGTCCACCACCGCGTAGCCGTCGGGATAGGCGATCACCGGGTTGAGGTCGAGCTCGGAGAGCTGCGGATAGGCGGTGACGATGCTCGACACCTTGAGCAGCAGGTCGACCAGCGCCTCCTTGTCCACCGGACGTTCGCCGCGCACGCCGGCGAGGATCTTGCGGGCCTTGAGCTGGTCTACCATCAGCCCGGCGTCGTGGCGCGACAGCGGGATCGCGCGGAAGGCGACGTCCTCGAGGATCTCGACGAAGATGCCGCCGAGGCCGAACATCAGCACCGGGCCGAAGATCGGGTCGCGCACCACGCCGACGATCGCCTCGGTCCCCTTCTTCGCCATCGGCGTCACCAGCACGCCGCGGATGTCGGCCTTCGGGTCATAGGCACGGCAGCTGGTCATGATCTGGTCGTAGGCCTCGCGGAGCGCCGCCTCGCCGGCCAGGTTGAGCTTGACGCCGCCGGCGTCCGATTTGTGCAGGATGTCCTTCGACACCACCTTCATCGCCAGCGGCCGGTCGCCGAACTGGGCGATCGCCGCTCCGAGCTCGTCCACATTGTGGGCGACGAGCTCCTCGGCGACCGCGATGCCGTGCGCCCGCAGCAGCGACTTGGCTTCGTACTCGAAGAGGTCGCGGCCCTCGTTCTGGGCGCGCGCGAACATCGCCTGCATGCTCTCGAGCGGGGTGACGCTCGCCTGCAGCGGCTGGCCGTGCTGCTGCTGCAGATAGATGCCGCGTTCGGCGAGCGCCTGCAGCACCTTCACCGCATGTTCGATCGAGGCGTACACCGGCAGGCCGGCCTCGTGCAGGCGGCGCAGCGCCGGCGGCTTGACCGGCGCATACAGGCTGTAGATGACGAGCGGCTTGCCGCAGCGGCGGGCGAGCTCGATCATCGACTCGGCCGCGCGCATCTCGCCGCCGAGCAGCGACTCGGCGAAGCGGGTGTGATAGCCGCCGAACATG
>NZ_MBFM01000005.1:135219-141368 GCF_001696715.1 Thauera phenolivorans
GCGCGACAGCGGGATCGCGCGGAAGGCGACGTCCTCGAGGATCTCGACGAAGATGCCGCCGAGGCCGAACATCAGCACCGGGCCGAAGATCGGGTCGCGCACCACGCCGACGATCGCCTCGGTCCCCTTCTTCGCCATCGGCGTCACCAGCACGCCGCGGATGTCGGCCTTCGGGTCATAGGCACGGCAGCTGGTCATGATCTGGTCGTAGGCCTCGCGGAGCGCCGCCTCGCCGGCCAGGTTGAGCTTGACGCCGCCGGCGTCCGATTTGTGCAGGATGTCCTTCGACACCACCTTCATCGCCAGCGGCCGGTCGCCGAACTGGGCGATCGCCGCTCCGAGCTCGTCCACATTGTGGGCGACGAGCTCCTCGGCGACCGCGATGCCGTGCGCCCGCAGCAGCGACTTGGCTTCGTACTCGAAGAGGTCGCGGCCCTCGTTCTGGGCGCGCGCGAACATCGCCTGCATGCTCTCGAGCGGGGTGACGCTCGCCTGCAGCGGCTGGCCGTGCTGCTGCTGCAGATAGATGCCGCGTTCGGCGAGCGCCTGCAGCACCTTCACCGCATGTTCGATCGAGGCGTACACCGGCAGGCCGGCCTCGTGCAGGCGGCGCAGCGCCGGCGGCTTGACCGGCGCATACAGGCTGTAGATGACGAGCGGCTTGCCGCAGCGGCGGGCGAGCTCGATCATCGACTCGGCCGCGCGCATCTCGCCGCCGAGCAGCGACTCGGCGAAGCGGGTGTGATAGCCGCCGAACATGCCGACGAGGAACACCGCATCGACGTTGTCGTCGTCGGCGACGATCTCCATGCAGCGCGCGAGCACCTCGGGGTCGGCGTCCGAGGTGCCGGCGACGTCGACCGGGTTGGAGAGCGATGCCTGGGCGAAGAGGATGTCGGCGAGGCGCTTGCGTGTCGCCGCCGACAGCTCGGCGAGTTCCAGGCCGGCGTCGGACAGGCGGTCCGAGGTGATCGTTGCCTGGCCGCCGCCGTCGGCGATCACCGCCACCCGCCGGCCGCGCGCCTGCTGCATCAGCGCCAGGCCCTCGGCCACCGGCAGGATCTGGTCGGAGTGGCGCACCACGCTCACGCCGACCTGCTTTAGCAGGTCGACCGTCATCTCGTAGCTGCCGGCGAGTGCGCCGGTGTGCGAGCTGGCGGCCTTCTTGCCGAGTTCGGTGGCCCCCGACTTGTACACCACCACCGGCTTCACCGGCGTGATCTCGCGCGCCGCCTGCAGGAAGCGCTGGCCGTCGCGGAAGCCCTCGACGTACAGCGTGGCGACGCGGGTGTGCTCGTCCTCGCCGAGGTAGCGCAGGTAGTCGTTGAAGCCGACGTCGGTCTGGTTGCCCGGGCCGACGTAGGTCGAGAAGCCGACATGGCCGTTATGCTCGGCCTCGAGCACGAGCGCGAGCAGCATGTTGCCCGACTGCGAGATGAAGCCGATGTCGCCCGGCTTTACGTTACGCAGGTCGAGCAGGTTGACCTGCTGGTGCAGGTTGAACATGCCCGAGGTGTTTGGGCCGATGATGCGCACCCCGCCGGCACGCGCCGCTTCCAGCACCTTTTGCTCGAGTTTCGCGCCTTCAGGTCCCGTCTCGCGGAAGCCGCTGGCGAGGATCACCGCGCCCTTCACCCCCTTGCGGCCGCACTCGGCGAGCAGGCCGGGGATGGTGGACGCCGGGGTGCAGATCAGCGCCAGGTCCACCGGCCCGGGCACCTCGTCCAGGGACGGGTGGGTCGGCACGCCGAGGATTTCGGACACCTTGGGGTTGATCGGGTGGATCCTGCCTGCATAGCCGCCCTTGATCAGGCCGACCATCGCCTTGTAGCCGCGCTTGGTCGGGTCGGCGGAGGCGCCGATGATCGCGATCGACCCGGGCGCGAGGAAATCGTGCAGGGGACTCTTCTTCGCCAGTGGCGCGTGCTGCGTGTCGTTCATCTCATTCTCCCCTGAAGACCGGCGCCCGCTTCTCGGCGAAGGCATCGACGCCCTCCTGCCAGTCGCGGGTCGTGCCCACGAACATCATGCCTTCGAGCTCGGCGATGAGGCAGGCCTCGAGCGTCCGTTCGGCCGACTTGTTGAGCTGCTCCTTGGCGAGCTGCATCGAGAACGGTGCCTTGCCGGCGACCTTCAGCGCGAACGCGCGCGCCGCGTCGAGAAAGCCTTCGTCGGGCAGCACCCGGTTCGCCAGCCCGATCCGTACCGCCTCCTCGCCCTTGATGCGCTCGCCGAGGAAGACGAGCTCGCGGGCCTTCGCGAGCCCGACCAGGCGCGGCAACAGCCAGGTCACGCCGCCGCCGAGGAAGTTGCCGATCGAGATCTCGGGCAGGCCGATCTGCGCGCTTTCGGCCATCAGCATGAAGTCGGCGGCGAGCGCCACCTCGGCGCCGGCGCCGAGCGCGTAGCCATTGACTGCGGCGACCACCGGCTTCTGCAGCTCGAGCAGGCGCCTGCAGACGTCCTGCTCGCCCTTCAAATACTGACGGCGGTCGAAGGCGGTGCGCCCGGTCTTGTGCGCCTTCAGGTCGGCGCCGACGCAGAAGGCGCGCCCCTCGCCGGTGACCAGCACCACGCGTGCGTCGCGGTCGGCCTCGGCGCGCGAGAGCGCGGCGTTGAGTTCGTCGTACAGCTGCTGGGTGACCGCGTTGAGGCGCTGCGGGCGGTTGAGGCGGATCTCGGCGATGCCGTCCGTCATGTCGTAGAGGATGGTTTCGTAGCTCATGCTCACCTCGCGAGGTTGGGCTGCTGGCGTGTCACTCCCCGCGCGGACAGCCGCGGGCGGGGGCGGAAACGGGTCGGGCGCGGCAGGCCGGCGGTGCCGCGCCGGATCGGGGCAGCATGCGCAGGGGCCAGGGCAAAGGTACTTGCATTCCGCCTTCGAAGGCAAACTGCGGCGGCACCAGGCGCGCAGCTTACGGAGCGACGGCCATCAACATATCTTATTGGTGCAATGGGGATTCGTTTGCCATGGTTGAGAACGGTCGACGACGACTCGATAGCCGGCGCGGCCGACCCGCGCACACCGCGCACCGAGAGGAGGAGAGACCATGAAGATGCGGACGATTTCGGCGCTGCTCGCCAGTTCCCTGTTTTCGGTCGGGGCCCTCGCTGCTTCGCCTGCCGTACCCAACAGCTACGCGCCGGTGGTCGATAGCGAGTCCTTCGACACCGTGCGTGAGCGCATGCAGGCGGCGAAGCCGGAGGTGCTGGGACGCTTCAAGGCCTTGCTCGAGCAGCGCTACGACCTCGCCGACCGTCCGCTGAGCGGCGTCACCACCGGCACGGGCAAGCCGGTGCAGGGCGGGGTGCGGGTGAAGCTGCCCGCGGGCACGAGCTGGCAGGACCTCGCCGCGCTCGCCCCGGACGAGATCAAGTCGCGCGACCTGTGGCCGGCCGGCTTCCTGCCGTTGCCGCACGAGCATCAAGCCGAGGGCGGCATGCTCTTCCCGCAACATCAGATCGACGCGATCAGGACCCAGGAAGAACGCGACCTCACCCGCTTCGACCTCGACTTCCAGCTGCCCGCCCACTTCACGCCGGAGTTTCCGCCGGCGATCTACCTGACCACCCGGCCCGACCTCGGCGACGTCTCGCAGGGCAAGGTGGTCAGCCTGACGAACTACTACGAGCTGTTCAGCGGCATCCTCAATCCGAAGCAGCTCGACGGCCTGCGCCTGCTGCTGACGCCCTTCCCGCAGCAGCAGTTCAACGCCACCGCCGACCGCCGCTCGCTGCGGCCGAGCCAGGGCGTGGCCTGCCTCGACTGCCACGTCAATGGCCACACCAACGCCGCCACCCACCTGGTGGGCGACATCCGCCCGCAGGCACATCGTCACCGCATCGACACGCCTACCCTGCGCGGGGTGAATGTGCAGCGCCTGTTCGGCTCGCAGCGCGCGTTGAAGACGATCGAGGATTTCACCGAGTTCGAGCAGCGCGCCGCCTACTTCGACGGCGACCCGGTGATCGCGACGAAGAAGGGGGTGAACGTGCTCGAGCGCGGCAGCCAGGTGCATTTCATGGGTGAGTTCCAGGCCCTGCTCGACTTCCCGCCGGCGCCCAAGCTCGACGTCTTCGGCCGGCTCGATCCGGCGAAGGCGAGCGAGGCGGAACTCCGCGGCCAGGGGGTCTTCTTCGGCAAGGGCCAGTGCGCCGCCTGCCACCAGCCGCCGTACTACACCGACAACCTGATGCACAACCTGAAGGCCGAGCGCTTCTTCAAGGAGCAGGACATCGCCGGCCGCCTCGCCTCGGCGGACGGACCGATCAAGACCTTCCCGCTGCGCGGCATCAAGGACTCGGCGCCCTACCTGCACGACGGCCGCCTGCTCACGCTCGACGACACCGTGGAGTTCTTCAACCTGGTGCTCGGCACCAAGCTGAGCGAGGAGGAGAAGAAGGACCTGGTCGCCTTCCTGCTGACGTTGTGAGCGGAGCGGGGCGGCCGTGGTCGCGGCTTTCGTCGCTTCGCCTGCGGGATCGCGGCCGGCGGCGGATCCGCACTATCATCCCGGGCATTGCCGCGAATTCCCGGATTGATCATGCCCGACCGTCTCATCCTCCTCGCCGGCGCGCTGCTCGCCGCCCTCGGCGTCGGCCTCGGCGCCTTCGGTGCCCATGGTCTGCGCGACCTGCTCGGCGCCAGCGAACTCGCCTGGTGGCAGACCGCCGTGCAGTACCAGATGTGGCACGCGATCGGTCTGGTGGGGCTGGCGGCGGCACGCGTGCCGCGCGCCCGCCTGCCGGCGGCGCTGCTTGCCGCCGGCACCGTCGTCTTCGCCGGCTCCCTCTACCTGATGGCGCTCGGCGCGCCGCGCTGGCTGGGCGCGGTCACCCCGGTCGGCGGCACGCTGATGATCGCCGGCTGGCTGCTGTTGGCGTGGCGTGCGCCGCGTGCGTGAGCGAGTCCGGGGTGTGTGATTAAGCCCATGTTTAAACGGTAAATTTCCGTGAAACATGGCGGGGAACCCTGTGCTTTCGGGGGGCGAGCGCGTAGAATGCAGCGCTTTCCCACGCTCGCTCTTCCCGGCGCCATGCCTGCAACCATGCTTCACCCTTCCCGTTTCGACGTCATCGTCGTCGGCGGCGGCCACGCCGGCACCGAGGCGGCGCTCGCCGCTGCGCGCATGGGCGCGAAGACCCTGCTGCTGACGCACAACATCGAGACCCTCGGCGCGATGAGCTGCAACCCGTCGATCGGCGGCATCGGCAAGGGCCATCTGGTGAAGGAGGTCGATGCGCTCGGCGGCGCGATGGCGGCGGCCACCGACGAGGGTGGCATCCAGTTCCGCATCCTCAATGCCTCCAAGGGCCCGGCGGTGCGCGCCACCCGCGCCCAGGCCGATCGCGTGCTGTACAAGGCGGCGATCCGCCGGCGGCTCGAGAACCAGGAAAATCTGTGGCTGTTCCAGCAGGCGGTGGACGACCTCACCGTGGCCGGCGACCGCGTCACCGGCGTCGTCACCCAGATCGGCCTGCGCTTCGAAGCGCCGACGGTGGTGCTGACCGCCGGCACCTTCCTCAACGGCCTGGTGCACGTGGGGATGCAGAACTACTCCGCCGGGCGCGCGGGCGATCCGCCGGCGATCTCGCTCGCCGCCCGCCTCAAGGAACTCGCCCTGCCGCAGGGCCGGCTGAAGACCGGTACGCCGCCCCGGATCGACGCGCGCAGCATCGACTTCTCGGTGATGCAGGCGCAGCCGGGCGACGACCCGGCGCCGGTGTTCAGCTTCCTCGGCAGCGCCGCCCAGCATCCGCGCCAGCTGCCGTGCTGGATCACGCACACCAACGCGCGCACCCACGACATCATCCGCGCCAACCTCGACCGTTCGCCGATGTACTCGGGCGTCATCGAGGGGGTGGGGCCGCGCTACTGCCCGTCGATCGAGGACAAGATCCACCGCTTCGCCGACAAGGACAGCCACAACGTCTTCCTCGAGCCGGAAGGCCTCGAGACCCACGAAATCTACCCGAACGGGATCTCGACCTCGCTCCCCTTCGACGTCCAGCTCGAGCTCGTGCGTTCGATCCGCGGCCTGGAGAACGCGCACATCCTGCGTCCCGGCTACGCGATCGAGTACGACTACTTCGACCCGCGCAACCTGAAGGCCTCGCTCGAGACCAAGACCATCGCCGGCCTGTTCTTC
>NZ_MBFM01000005.1:141378-202950 GCF_001696715.1 Thauera phenolivorans
TCGTCACCCAGATCGGCCTGCGCTTCGAAGCGCCGACGGTGGTGCTGACCGCCGGCACCTTCCTCAACGGCCTGGTGCACGTGGGGATGCAGAACTACTCCGCCGGGCGCGCGGGCGATCCGCCGGCGATCTCGCTCGCCGCCCGCCTCAAGGAACTCGCCCTGCCGCAGGGCCGGCTGAAGACCGGTACGCCGCCCCGGATCGACGCGCGCAGCATCGACTTCTCGGTGATGCAGGCGCAGCCGGGCGACGACCCGGCGCCGGTGTTCAGCTTCCTCGGCAGCGCCGCCCAGCATCCGCGCCAGCTGCCGTGCTGGATCACGCACACCAACGCGCGCACCCACGACATCATCCGCGCCAACCTCGACCGTTCGCCGATGTACTCGGGCGTCATCGAGGGGGTGGGGCCGCGCTACTGCCCGTCGATCGAGGACAAGATCCACCGCTTCGCCGACAAGGACAGCCACAACGTCTTCCTCGAGCCGGAAGGCCTCGAGACCCACGAAATCTACCCGAACGGGATCTCGACCTCGCTCCCCTTCGACGTCCAGCTCGAGCTCGTGCGTTCGATCCGCGGCCTGGAGAACGCGCACATCCTGCGTCCCGGCTACGCGATCGAGTACGACTACTTCGACCCGCGCAACCTGAAGGCCTCGCTCGAGACCAAGACCATCGCCGGCCTGTTCTTCGCCGGCCAGATCAACGGCACCACCGGCTACGAGGAGGCCGCCGCCCAGGGTCTGCTCGCCGGCGCCAATGCCGCGCTGCAGGTGCAGGGCCGCGAGCCCTGGTGCCCGCGCCGCGACGAGGCCTACCTCGGCGTGCTGGTCGACGACCTCATCACGCGCGGCGTCGCCGAGCCCTACCGCATGTTCACCTCGCGGGCCGAGTATCGCCTGCAGCTGCGCGAGGACAACGCCGACCTGCGCCTGACCGAGAAGGGTCGCGAACTCGGCCTGGTCGATGACCTGCGCTGGGCCGCCTTCTGCGCCAAGCGCGAGGCGATCGAGCGCGGCACGGCGCAGCTCAGGGCGGCGTGGGCGCGCCCGGAGGCGATCGCGGCGGAAGACCAGCAGCGCGTGCTCGGCAAGGCGCTCGAGCGCGAGCAGCGCTACTTCGAGCTGCTGCGCCGGCCGGAGACGAGCTACGCGTCGCTGATGAGCCTGCCCGGGGCGCCGGAAGAACGCGAGTCAGACCCCCAGGTCATCGAGCAGATCGAGATCGTCGCCAAGTATCAGGGTTACATCGATCGCCAGCAGGACGAGGTGGTGCGCCAGCTGCAGGCCGAGGCCACGCGGCTGCCGGCCGATCTCGACTACGCCGAGGTGCGCGGCCTGTCGCGCGAAGTGCAGCAGAAGCTGGCGCTGCACCGGCCGGAGACGATCGGCCAGGCGAGCCGCATCCAGGGCGTGACGCCGGCGGCGATCTCGCTGCTGCTGGTGTGGCTCAAGCGGCGCGAGCTCGCCACGCGCGCTGGCGCGGGGCGGAGGTCGGCATGAGCGGCCGGCTTGCCCCCCATGCCGCCGAGCTCGCCGAAGGCATCGCCGCGCTCGGCCTGGTGCTGCCGCAGGAAACGGTCGACCGCCTGCTCGCCTTCGGCGAGTTGCTGCTGAAGTGGAACCGGGTCTACAACCTCACCGCGATCCGCGAGCCGCGCGAGCTGATCACCCACCACCTGCTCGATTCACTCGCGGTGCTGCCCCACCTGCAGCAGGCGCAGCGGCTCGCCGACATCGGCTCGGGCGGCGGCCTGCCGGGTATCCCGCTGGCGATCGTGCGCAGCGGTCTGCTGGTGAGCTCGGTGGAAACGGTCAACAAGAAGGCGAGCTTCCAGCAGCAGGCGCGCATCGAGCTCGAGCTCGGCAACCTCGCGGTGTTCAACCGCCGCGTCGAAACCTTGTCCGCCGCCGAACTGCCGGGCGGCGCGGCCGACGCGGTCGTCTCGCGCGCCTTCAGCAGCCTCGCCGATTTCGTCCGGGTCGCCGGCCATCTGGTCGCGGCCGACGGCTCGCTTTACGCGATGAAGGGCGTTTTCCCCACCGAGGAGATCGCAGCCCTGCCCCCCGGCTGGACCCTCGGCGCCAGCCATGCGCTGCGGGTGCCGGGGCTGGACGCCGAGCGTCACCTGCTCGTCATCCGTCGCAGCGCATGATGGCGATTCGCGCGGCGAATGCGGCAGCTCGCCTGCTGCGCTGCCGCATTGAAGTACACTCCGGGTCTCGCACACTGCGTGCCCGATTGCATATGGAATATGCCTGACTCGAACATGGCCAAGATTTTCTGCGTCGCCAACCAGAAGGGCGGGGTCGGCAAGACCACCACCTGCGTCAACCTCGCCGCCGCGCTGCATCAGGCCGGCCAGCGTACCCTGCTGATCGATCTCGACCCGCAGGGGAACGCCACGATGGGCAGCGGCATCGACAAGCGCGGCCTGGAGCGATCGGTGTACCACCTGCTGGTGGGCCTGGCGGGGCTGGACGAGGTGCGCGTCGTCTCCGAGACCGGCGGCTACGACGTGTTGCCGGCCAACCGCGACCTCGCCGGCGCCGAAGTCGAGCTGGTCGACCTCGAGCGCCGCGAGAACCGCCTGCGCGACGCGTTCAAGTCCTTCGATCAGGACTACGATTTCGTCCTCATCGACTGTCCGCCCTCGCTGTCGATGCTGACGCTGAACGGCCTGTGCGCCGCCCACGGCGTCATCATTCCGATGCAGTGCGAGTACTACGCGCTGGAGGGGCTGTCCGACCTGGTCAACACGATCAAGAAGGTGCACGCCAACCTCAATCGCGAACTCAAGATCATCGGTCTGCTGCGGGTGATGTTCGATCCGCGCATGACGCTGCAGCAGCAGGTGTCGGCACAGCTCGAGGCGCATTTCGGCGACAAGGTGTTCCGCGCCATCGTCCCGCGCAACGTGCGCCTGGCGGAGGCGCCCAGCCACGGCATGCCGGGGATCGTGTTCGACCGCGGCGCCAAGGGGGCGCAGGCCTACATGGCCTTCGCAACTGAAATGATCGAGCGCATGAAGGCGCTGTGAGAATTCCGACTGCCATGACCAAACCCAGACTGAAGGGGCTCGGCCGCGGCCTCGACGCCCTGCTCGCCGGCAACACTGATGAAGACCAGGACAAGGGCGAGCTGCAGGCCCTGGCGACCGACGCTCTGCGGCCCGGCAAGTACCAGCCGCGCACCCGCATGGACCCCGGTTCGCTCGAGGAGCTGGCCGCCTCGATCAAGGCCCAGGGGGTGATGCAGCCGATCCTCGTGCGTCCGCTCGGCGGCGGCGAGCATGAGATCATCGCCGGCGAGCGACGCTGGCGCGCGGCGCAGATCGCCGGCCTCGACGAGGTCCCTTGCCTGGTGCGGGAGATCCCCGACGAAGCCGCGCTGGCGATGTCGCTGATCGAGAACATCCAGCGCGAGGACCTCAACCCGCTCGAGGAGGCCAGCGGAATCCAGCGCCTGATCGACGAGTTCGGCATGACCCATCAGCAGGCGGCCGATTCGGTGGGCCGCTCGCGGCCGGCCGCATCCAACCTGCTGCGCCTGCTGAACCTCGCCAGCCCGGTGCAGGAACTGCTGATGGCGGGCGACATCGACATGGGCCACGCGCGCGCCCTGCTGCCGCTCGACGGCGCCAACCAGATCCAGCTCGCCAACCTGGTCGCCGCGCGCCAGTGCTCGGTGCGCGAGACCGAGCGCCTCGTGCAACAGGTCCTGAACCCGCGCCCGAAACGCGCGACGGTGCCGGCCGACCGCGACCTGCTGCGGCTGCAGGAGGAGATCGCGGACAGCATCGGCGCCACCGTGAAGATCAAGGCCAACAAGAAGGGGGCCGGCGAAGTCACGATCCGCTTCGGCAGCCTCGACCAGCTCGACGGCCTGCTCGGCCGCCTGCGCGACTAAGCGGCGCGCTGCGTCCGCCGCCAGCGCAGGCCGATCGTCCCCGCCACCGCGAGGTTGAGCAGCGCGGTCGCGAGCCAGACTTCCGGCACCCCGGCGCCGGCCGCGAGCAGGGCGGCAGCGAAGCCGGCCGCAGCCACCATGAAGCCTGCGTTGACCACGTTCAGCGCAGCGATCATCCGCCCCAGGCGCTCGAGCGGGCAGCGCTGCTGCAAATGGGTGTAGAGCGGCAGCGAGAACAGGCCGCCCGCGACGCTGACCAGCGCGCAGTCGAACACCACACGCAAGCTCGCGGGATCGGCGAGGAAGACGGTGACCCCCACCGCGGTGCCGGGCGTCGAGGGGCTGCCCGCCCACAGGTCGAGCCCGGCAAGCGTGATGCCCGCCGCGCCCGCGATCACCGGCGCCGGTCGCGCCTCGCCGCGACACCAGCGTGCCGCGAGGAAGGCGCCGAGGCCGACGCCGACGGTGAACACCCCGAGCAGCAGCGTCACCACCGCTTCGTCGCCGCCGAGCGTATCGCGGGTGTAGACCGGCAGCAGGGTCAGGAAGGTCGCGCCGACGAACCAGAACCACGAGATTGCCAGCAGCGCGAGCCAGGGGCCGCGCTCACTGCGGGCCAGGCGCAGGATGGCCCCCGTATCGGCGAGCGGCCGGCCAAAGCTGGGTCGGCCCGGCGTGGCCGGCGGCGCGGGCGGGATCCAGCGGCTCGCAAGGTAGCCGGCGGCGGCGATCGTCATGCAGGCGAGCCCGAGCGGCAGGCGGGCGGCGTCGCCGCCGGCGGCCATCAGACCGCCCGCGACGGTGCCGAGCAGGATCGCCACGAAGGTGCCCGCCTCGATCCAGCCGTTGGCGCGCATCAGCTCGTCCACCCCCAGATGCTGCGGTAGCAGGGCATATTTCACCGGGCCGAACAGGGTCGATTGCAGGCCCATCAGGAACAGCGCGAGCAGCAGCACGGCGACGCTGCCAAGCATGAAGCCGAGCGCGCCGAGCGCCATCACCGCGAACTCGAGCAGCTTCGTGGCACGCGCGATCGCCGCCTTGTCCGCGCTGTCGGCGAGCCGCCCGGCAGCCGCCGAGAACAGCACGAAGGGCAGGATGAACAGGGCGGCGCACAGGTTGACAAGCAGCGCGGGCGAAAGCGTCCCCGCCTTCAGTACCCCATAAGCAATCAAAATGAGCAGGGCGCTCTTGAATGCGTTATCGTTGAAGGCGCCGAGAAATTGTGTAACGAAAAGTGGTGTGAAGCGCCGTCCTCGCCACTGCTGCGAGGTAGTGGAGTCCGGCGGGCGCGCGAGAGGATAGTCGATGGGCATGCGAGAGTATGTAGTGCGTTTATGCTGCGCTGCAACCTCGTTTGACTTCCCTGCGGTTAACCCCTAGTATTCGCGAAATTTTGGGGCGGTCGTCGTTCGGGGCGGCTGGGTAACGCGGGATTCGATGCTCAAGGCGGTCCTTCTGCAACTCGTCGCCACGCTCCTCGCAGCGGCCATCTCGGCCGTTTTTTTCGGGCTGCGGGGCGGACTGTCGGCAGCGTGGGGCGGGTTGGCGGTGGTATTGCCGAGCGTGTTGTTCGCTTGGCTGCTGGCGTGGATCTCGCGGCGCATCGGTACGGCGAGCGTGACCGCCTTCGTCGCCGGCGAGCTGATCAAGCTCGTCGCGATCGTGGGAATGTTGGTGCTGTTTCTGGTCCTGTATCCGGACGTCCACTGGGGCGGCCTGTTGATCGGCCTGATCCTGGCGCTTAAGGCGAACTTGTTTGCATTTTTGGTAAAGACCTGACCATGGCTACAGAAGGGCACGCCCCCACCTCATCCGAGTACGTCGTTCATCACCTGACGCACCTCAACAACACCGGTCACGCACAGACGAACGTCGTCGACTGGAGTGTCATCAACTACGACTCGATCTTCTATTCGGTCGTTCTTGGGATGCTCACCGTCTTCCTGTTGTGGCTCGGTGCCCGCAAGGCGTCCTCCGGCGTGCCCGGCCGTTTCCAGGGCTTCGTCGAGATGCTCGTCGAGATGGTGGCCGAGCAGGCGCGCGGCGTGGTGCATAGCGCCGAGTCGCGCAAGTTCGTCGCGCCGCTCGCCCTCACCGTGTTCGTGTGGATCTTCCTTCTCAACGCGATGGACCTGCTGCCGGTCGATCTGCTGCCGCGCATCTGGGAGGGCATGTATGCCGCCGGCGGCGGGGATCCCGCCCACGCCTACATGCGCGTGGTGCCGACCGCCGATCTTTCGACCACCCTCGGCTTCTCGATTGGCGTACTGCTTCTTTGCTTCTATTACAACATCAAGATCAAGGGCCTCGGCGGCTGGGTGCATGAGCTCTTCACCGCCCCCTTCGGCAGCCATCCGCTGCTCTATCCGGTCAATTTCCTGATGCAGATCATCGAGTTCCTCGCCAAGACGATCTCGCACGGGATGCGACTGTTCGGCAACATGTACGCCGGCGAGATGATCTTCATCCTGATCGCGCTGCTTGGCGGCACCGCCACCGTGTTCGGCTTCCTCGGACACGTCGTCGCGGGGACCGTGTGGGCGATCTTCCATATCCTGATCATCACCCTGCAGGCATTCATCTTCATGATGCTGACGCTGGTGTATATCGGCCAGGCACACGAAGGGCACTGATTTTCAGTCGTAGCATCGGTTTAACTTTCTATTCTCAAACCAAGGAGTTGTCATGGAAAACGTTCTGGGTCTCGTCGCGCTGTCCGCCGGTCTGATCGTCGGTCTGGGTGCCATCGGCGCATGTATCGGTATCGCGATCATGGGTTCCAAGTATCTCGAAGCGTCGGCTCGCCAGCCCGAGCTGATGAACGCCCTCCAGACCAAGATGTTCCTGCTTGCCGGTCTGATCGACGCTGCGTTCCTGATTGGTGTCGGTATCGCCATGATGTTCGCCTTCGCCAACCCGTTCGTGATCCAGTAATCGGCTCCTGAACAGTTAAGGAGCGAACACCGTGAATCTGAACGCAACCCTGATAGCCCAGCTCGTTGTGTTCTTCATTCTGGCGTGGTTCACGATGAAGTTCGTGTGGCCACCCATCGTGAAGGCGCTCGACGAGCGCGCGAGCAAGATCGCGGACGGGCTGGCAGCTGCGGACAAGGCCAAGACCGATCTGGCCCTCGCCGAGAAGAAGGTCGTCGATGAGCTGCGCAAGGCCCGCGAATCCGCTGGCGACGTGCGCGCCTCGGCCGAAGGCCAGGCGAGCAAACTGATCGACGAAGCCCGTGCCGAAGCCGCCCGCATCATCGCCGCCGCGCGAGAGGCCGCCGAAGACGAGGCCGGTGTCGCTGCCCAGCGCGCCAAGGAAGCGCTTCGCGAGCAAGTGGCACAGCTTGCCGTGGCCGGCGCCGAGAAGATCCTGCGTCGCGAGATCAACGTGAAGACGCACAGCGAACTGCTTGCCAACCTGAAACAGGAACTGCAATAAGTCATGGCCGAGAACGTCACCATCGCGCGCCCCTATGCGGATGCCGCCTTCGAGCTGGCCCGCGGGGCCGGTGCGCTGGGGCCTTGGTCGGAAGTGCTGGATCGGCTCGCCCTCGTGGCGGCCGATCCCGACATGCAGGCGTGCTTCAGCGATCCGAATCTGTCGTCCGAAAGGCTCACGAAGCTGATGGTGGACGTCGCCGGGGAGTTGAACACCGAGCAGCAGAACTTCGTACGTGTCCTGGTGGACAACGACCGTCTGCAAGTGCTTCCAGAGATCCGTGACCAGTTCGTCGCACTGAAGAACGAACACGAAGGTGTCCTGGAGGCCGACATCGCCTCCGCCTTCCCACTCGACGATGCCATGCTGGCGACGCTGAAGGCCGACCTGGAACAACGTTTCAAGGCCAAGCTCAGTGTCAAGGTCAGCGTTGACCCCCAACTGATCGGTGGGGTCCGCATCGCCGTCGGTGACGAAGTGATCGACGCCTCGGTCCGCGGCAAGCTCGCGAACATGGCCGCTGCGCTTAAGAACTAGGAGCATACCTTCATGCAACTCAACCCCTCTGAAATCAGTGAACTGATTAAGAGCCGGATCCAGAACCTGCAGCTCGCCGCTTCGTCGCGCAACGAGGGCACGGTGGTCTCGGTCACCGACGGCATCACCCGCATTCACGGCCTCGCCGGCGTCATGCAGGGTGAAATGCTGGAGTTCCCCGGCAACACCTTCGGTCTCGCGCTGAACCTCGAGCGTGACTCCGTGGGTGCGGTGGTTCTCGGTGAATACGAGCACATCACCGAAGGCGATACCGTCAAGGCCACCGGCCGCATTCTCGAAGTGCCGGTCGGTCCCGAACTGATCGGTCGGGTCGTGAACGCGCTCGGTCAGCCGATCGACGGCAAGGGCCCGATCAACGCCAAGCTGACCGACAAGATCGAGAAGGTCGCTCCGGGCGTCATCGCGCGCCAGTCGGTTTCGCAGCCGGTGCAGACCGGTCTGAAGTCGGTCGACTCGATGGTGCCGATCGGCCGCGGCCAGCGTGAGCTGATCATCGGCGACCGCCAGACCGGCAAGACCGCCGTCGCGGTCGACGCGATCATCAACCAGAAGGGCCAGGACATGTACTGCGTGTACGTGGCCATCGGCCAGAAGGCCTCGACCGTCGCCAACGTCGTGCGCAAGCTGGAAGAGAACGGCGCGATGGAGTACACCATCGTCGTCGCCGCCACCGCGTCCGAGTCCGCCGCGATGCAGTATCTGTCCGCCTACGCGGGCTGCACCATGGGTGAGTACTTCCGCGACCGCGGGATGGACGCGCTCATCGTCTATGACGACCTCACCAAGCAGGCCTGGGCCTACCGCCAGGTTTCGCTGCTGCTGCGTCGTCCGCCGGGCCGTGAAGCCTATCCGGGTGACGTGTTCTACCTGCACTCCCGCCTGCTCGAGCGCGCCGCGCGCGTGAACGAGGACTACGTCGAGAAGTTCACCAACGGCGAAGTGAAAGGCAAGACCGGCTCGCTGACGGCGCTGCCGATCATCGAGACCCAGGCCGGCGACGTGTCCGCCTTCGTTCCGACGAACGTGATCTCGATTACCGACGGCCAGATCTTCCTCGAGACCGACCTCTTCAACGCCGGTATCCGCCCCGCGATCAACGCCGGTATCTCGGTGTCCCGCGTCGGTGGCGCGGCCCAGACCAAGGTCATCAAGAAGCTGTCCGGCGGTATCCGTACCGACCTCGCGCAGTACCGCGAGCTCGCCGCCTTCGCCCAGTTCGCCTCGGATCTCGACGACGCCACCCGCAAGCAGCTCGAGCGCGGCCGCCGCGTCACCGAGCTGATGAAGCAGGCGCAGTATTCGCCGATGTCGATCGCCGAGATGGCTGTTGTCCTGTACGCGGTGAATAACGGCTACTTCGACGACGTCGAGGTCAGCAGCGTTCTGCCCTTCGAAGCCGGGCTGCTGCAGTTCGTCAAGACTCAGAATGCTGCCCTGGTCTCGACGATCCTGGACAAGAAGGAACTCGACGCCGAAGGCGAGAAGACCCTGGCTGCCGCGATCGCCGACTTCAAGAAGACCTGGGCCTAAGCAGGGCGAGGGAGACGGAATATGGCTAGCGGCAAGGAAATCCGTACCAAGATCAAGAGCGTGCAGAACACGCGCAAGATCACGAAGGCCATGGAAATGGTGGCCGCGTCCAAGATGCGTAAGGCGCAGGAGCGGATGCGCGCGGCTCGTCCGTTCGCCGAAAAGATCCGTCGGCTCGCCGCGAATCTGTCCCAGGCCAGCGTCAGCGATTACGTTCATCCCTTTCTCGTCCAGAAGGACCAGGTCAAGCGTATCGGCCTGGTCCTGGTGACGACGGACAAGGGCTTGTGCGGTGGTCTCAACACCAACATTCAGCGCATCGCGCTCAACGCGATGAAGGAATGGGATGCCTCTGGCGTGAGCGAGATCCGTGCCTGCGCGATCGGCAACAAGGGCCTCGGCTTCATGCAGCGGATGGGCGCGAAGGTGGTGTCGAACGTCACCCAGCTGGGTGACACCCCGCATCTGGAAAAGCTGATCGGTCCGGTCAAGGTCATGCTGGACGCCTATCAGAACGACGAGATCGACGCGGTCTACGTGGCCTACACCCGCTTCATCAACACGATGAAGCAGGAGCCCGTGCTGGAGCAGTTGCTGCCGCTGTCGGGCGAGCGCATGGGCACCCCGGAACACGCGTGGGACTACCTGTACGAGCCCGAGCCCCAGGTGGTGATCGACGAACTGCTCGTTCGTTACGTCGAAGCGTTGCTCTATCAGGCCGTGGCCGAGAACATGGCTTCCGAACAAAGCGCGCGCATGGTGGCGATGAAGGCCGCGTCCGACAATGCCAAGAACGTGATCGGGGAACTGCAGCTGGTCTACAACAAGACCCGCCAGGCAGCGATCACGAAGGAACTGTCGGAAATCGTCGGCGGCGCCGCCGCGGTGTAACGGATTATTGATTTAAGGAAATGACGATGAGTCAAGGTACGATCGTTCAGTGCATCGGCGCCGTGGTGGACATCCAGTTCCCGCGTGATTCGATGCCCAAGGTGTATGACGCCCTGAAGCTCGAGGACGTTGCTGACTCCTTCGCCGAAGCAAACCTGACCTTCGAGGTCCAGCAGCAGCTCGGCGATGGCGTGGTGCGTACGATTGCGATGGGCTCTTCCGACGGCCTGCGCCGCGGGATGAAGGTTGCCAACACCGGTGCGCAGATCTCCGTGCCGGTCGGCATGGGCACGCTCGGCCGCATCATGGACGTGCTGGGTCGCCCGATCGACGACGCCGGCCCGATCGAAACGGACGAGCTGCGCGCCATTCACCAGAAGGCGCCGAAGTTCGACGAGCTGTCGCCCTCGGTGGAACTGCTCGAGACCGGCATCAAGGTCATCGACCTGATCTGCCCGTTCGCGAAGGGCGGCAAGGTCGGCCTGTTCGGTGGCGCCGGTGTCGGCAAGACCGTGAACATGATGGAGCTGATCAACAACATCGCGAAGCAGCACGCGGGTCTGTCGGTGTTCGCCGGCGTGGGTGAGCGTACTCGTGAGGGTAACGACTTCTACCACGAGATGAAGGACTCCAACGTGCTCGACAAGGTCGCGATGGTGTTCGGTCAGATGAACGAACCCCCGGGCAACCGTCTGCGCGTGGCGCTGACCGGCCTCACGATGGCGGAGCGTTTCCGCGACGAAGGCCGCGACATCCTGTTCTTCGTCGACAACATCTACCGCTACACCCTGGCCGGTACCGAAGTGTCCGCGCTGCTCGGCCGGATGCCGTCCGCGGTGGGCTACCAGCCGACGCTGGCGGAAGAAATGGGCCGCCTGCAGGAGCGCATCACCTCGACCAAGGTGGGCTCGATCACCTCCATCCAGGCCGTGTATGTGCCGGCGGACGACCTTACCGACCCGTCGCCTGCCACGACCTTCCTGCACCTCGACTCCACCGTCGTGCTGTCGCGTGACATCGCCGCGCTGGGTATCTACCCTGCGGTCGACCCGCTCGACTCGACCTCGCGCCAGCTCGATCCGCTGATCGTCGGCGAGGAGCACTACAACGTGGCGCGCCAGGTGCAGATCACGCTGCAGAAGTACAAGGAGCTGCGCGACATCATCGCGATTCTGGGCATGGACGAGCTGTCGCCGGAAGACAAGCTCGCGGTGGCCCGGGCGCGTAAGATCCAGCGCTTCCTGTCGCAGCCCTTCCACGTCGCGGAAGTGTTCACCGGCTCCCCCGGCAAGTACGTCACGCTGAAGGACACCATCGCCGGCTTCAAGGCGATCGTCAGCGGCGAGCTCGACCACCTGCCCGAGCAGGCGTTCTACATGGTCGGCAACATCGACGAAGCCATCGAGAAAGCCAAGAAGCTGCAGTAATCCGCCCACCCGCGCGGCACTCCGGTGCCGTGCGGTTTTGAAAAGGACACAGTATGGCCATGACGGTTCATGTAGACATCGTCAGTGCGGAAGAGCAGATCTTTTCCGGGCTGGCCGAGTTCGTCGTACTGCCCGGTGAGTCGGGCGAGCTCGGCATCCTGCCCGGCCACATGCCGCTGATGACCCGGATCAAGCCGGGCGCCGTGCGGCTGAAGCTGCCGAATCAGGCGGAAGAGGAGCTCGTGTTCGTCGCCGGCGGCCTGCTCGAGGTGCAGCCGGAGCTGGTGACGGTTCTCGCCGACACCGCGATCCGCGGCAAGGATCTCGACGAGGCGAAGGCGCTCGAGGCCAAGAAGAAGGCCGAAGAGGCGCTTGCCAACCAGTCCGCCCGCCTCGACTACGCGAAGGCCCAGGCCGAGCTGATGGAAGCGATCGCTCAGCTCGCGGCCATCCAGAAGCTGCGTCGGCGTACGCACTGATCGCGCCCTGCCGCGCCTTGCGCGGCAGGCGAAATGAAAAAGCAGCCCGACGGGCTGCTTTTTTTTCGACTTCGGTTCGGGGGAGGGGCCTCAGCCGCGCCGTGCGGCACGTCCGCGCTCGACGCGAGCGATCCGCTTGTCGAGCCGTCCCACCGCGTCGCGCAAGGCGGCGGCCTCGGCCGCCAGCTCGGCGAGCAGGGGGCGGGGCAGCAGCAGCGGCTGCTCCTCGGTGAGGTACTCGACCAAGTTGCCGCCGAAGCGCTCGAGCGTTTCGCGTCCCGCGGCCCCGAAGCGTCGGCCGCCATCGACCAGGCGATGGGCGGCGATGTCGCCGACGAGGCGCGACAGGTCTTCCTCGAGATCCCAGCGCAGATTGCGGAAGACAAAGCCGAGCGCATCGGCGAATTCGGCGTTGCCCTCGATCCGCACCTCGCGCATCACCGCTTCCATGCCTTCGGCGAGGCCCTTGGGCAGGGTGGCGAGCGGCAGACGAAGAACCACGTCGGGCGGGTCCTCGCCCGTCCACGCGGCAAGGTAGCCGTCTGCCGATACGGAGAAATCGATGCTGCCGACAGGCGCGAGTTCGAGGCGCGCGGTGCGTCCGGCATGCGCCATCAGGCGCTGGCGTGCCCAGCCCGCCTGGGCAAGCAGGTGGTTGGTGGCAGAAAGAAAGGTGGAGGAAAGCATCGGAAAAGGCGGGGCGGCCGCAGCCGCCCCTGAGGTTCAATCGCGCTGCTGGATGCCGGCGACCAGCCAGCCGCCGGTGCCGGACACCGGCTTGGTGAGGTGCCAGACTTCGTCGAAGGGATTCGGCGCGGCACCGGCCTCCTCGCGCAGCAAGCCGTTGAAGCGCACGCTGACGATGTAGCGGCCGTCCTCCTCCGCGACGTCGATGACTTCGGCGTTGAGCTCGACGACGTCGGTGCGCTGTTCGGCGGCACCCCGCTCGCTGAGCTGCATCTTTAGCTCGGCGAACACTTCGGGCGTGGTGAACTCGCGCAGGTCGTCGAGGTTGCCAGTGTCGTTGGCGGCCTGGAGGCGGATGAAGTTGAGCTTGGCCTGGCGTGCGAAGCCATCGCGGTCGAAGTCGGCGAAGGCGGCCGGACGGGCGGGCGAAGCGCCCGCGCCTCCGACCGGCATCGGCGGACGTGCACTCGCGCCGGCCCCAGGCGCATTGCTCGCGTACTGCAGCGAGCCCGGTTGCTGTCCGGCCTGGGCGCGGCGTGACAGCATGCGGAACAGCATGAAGGCGCCGAACACCAGCAGCGCGATCAGCAGCAGCGAACCCATTTCCTCGCCGAGGCCGAGGTGGGAGAAGAGCGCGGCGAGGCCGAGGCCGGCGGCGAGGCCGGCGAGCGGACCCATCCAGCTGCGACGAGGCTGCTGCGCCGCGGCGGCGCCCGGGGTCTGGCGCGGCGTCTGCTGTGCGGCCGGCGCCTGCTGGGGCGTCGCCTGGCGCTTCATGCCGAAGCTGCTGCCGCCGCCGACGCGTTTGGCTTCGGCCTCCGGTATCGAGAAGCCGAGGGCGAACACGGCCAGGGCAAGGGAAAACAGGAATTGCTTCATGGTCGGGGGGGTCTCCGTTATCAGAACTTGTAGCCACGGTGCAGGGCGACGATGCCGGCACTCATGTTGAAGTAATCGACCCGCGACAGGCCCGCTTGTTCCATCATCGCCTTCAGTTCTTCCTGGCCGGGATGCACGCGGATCGATTCGGCGAGATAGCGGTAGCTGTCGGCGTCGCTGGCGATCGCCTTGCCCATCAGCGGAAGCACCTTCAGCGAATAGAAATCGTAGGCCGGTGCGAGCGGCTTCCACACCTTGGAGAACTCCAGCACCAGCAGCCGGCCGCCGGGGCGCAGCACGCGGCGCATCTCGGCCAGCGCGACATCCTTGTGGGTCATGTTGCGCAGGCCGAAGGCGACGGTGACGCAGTCGAACCAATCGTCGGGGAAGGGCAGCTTCTCGGCGTCGCACTGCGCGACCGGCAGGTCGAAGCCGTGATCGATGACGCGGTCGCGGCCGCGGCTGAGCATCGCGTGATTGATGTCGGTGAGCCACACCTGACCGCGCGGGCCGACCTTCTTCGCGAAGGCGAGCGAGAGGTCGGCAGTGCCGCCGGCGACGTCGAGCACGCGGTCGCCCGCGCGCACGCCCGAAGTCTGGATGGTGAAGAATTTCCATGCCCGATGCAGGCCGAAGGACATCACGTCGTTCATGATGTCGTAACGCGAAGCGACCGAGGAAAACACGCCCTCGACCTTCTTCTGCTTGATGTCCTCGTCGACGGTTTCGAAGCCGAAATGGGTGGTCTTGTCGCTCATGATTCTCTCAGTGACGATGGCCGCAGCCCGACTTCGGGGCCGGCGGCGGAAGCTTGTCCGGATCGCGGGTGCCACCCGCCTGTTCGAGGCGGGCGAGGTAGGTCTGCCAGAGCGCGTCGCGCTCGCGCCCGAGCTCGTAGAGGTAGTCCCAGGAGTAGAGGCCGCTGTCGTGGCCGTCGGAGAACACCGGCTTGACCGCGTAGTTGCCGACCGGCTCCATGCTCAGGATGTCGACTTCGCGCTTGCCCTGCTGCAGGGTCTCCTGCCCCGCGCCATGGCCGCGGACCTCGGCTGAAGGCGAATAGACGCGCAGGAACTCGAAGGGCAGCTCGAAGCGGCTGCCGTCGTCGAAGGCGATCTCGAGCATGCGCGACTTGCGATGAAGGATGATGTCGGTGGGCAGCGGGGTGTTGGCTTCCAGTCCGGCCATGGCGTCAGCCTCGTTGGGTTGGGAGGCAATGATACCCGAAGCCCCCGCCGGCGACCGTGTTGGGGCCGCGCCCGCAAGATTTCAGTTCAGCGACCTGTAATCAAATTTTCAAACTACTGAAATAGACTGCGCGGAACCATAGGGAGCCACGACCATGCCAGCGAACATCCTGCTCGTCGAAGACGAGCCCGCGATCCAGGAGCTGATCGCCGCCAACCTCGCGCGCGCGGGACATCACGTCGTGCGTGCGGCCGATGCCGAAACTGCGCAGCGCATCGTGCGCGACGCCCTGCCCGATCTGGTGCTGCTCGATTGGATGCTGCCCGGCGCCTCTGGCATCGAGTTCGCCCGTCGCCTGCGGGCCGACGAGCGCACCCGCAGCATCCCGATCATCATGCTCACCGCGCGCGGCGAGGAGCAGGACAAGGTCACCGGCCTCGAAGTCGGCGCCGACGACTACGTCACCAAGCCGTTCAGCCCGCGCGAGCTGGTCGCCCGCATCAAGGCGGTGCTGCGCCGGCGCGCGCCGCAGGCGACCGAGGACGTGGTCGAGCTCGGCGGCCTGCGGCTCGATCCGAGCACCCACCGCGTCACCGCGCGCGAGCAGCCGCTGTCGCTCGGCCCCACCGAGTTCCGCCTGCTCCACTTTCTCATGACCCACCCGGAACGGGTGCATTCGCGTGCCCAGCTGCTCGATCAGGTGTGGGGTGACCACGTCTTCGTCGAGGAGCGCACGGTGGATGTGCACATCCGTCGCCTGCGCTCGGCGCTCGAGCCGGCCGGCTTCGACGTTCTCATCCAGACCGTGCGCGGCAGCGGCTACCGTCTGTCCACGGTGACCGATTCCGCTTCGCCGGCGGCCCAGTGACGCCCACCCGCGGCAGGACGCCCGCACGATGATCATCCGACCGCTTCGCTACCTGTGGATCGACGCCGTGCGCGCGGTCCTGCTGCTCGCCGCGCTCGCGTTGGTCGTCGGCGGTTACGTCGGGGCCTGGCTCGACCGGCCGACCGGGGTCGTCACCGGCTTCTCGCTCATGATCCTCGGCCTGTTGGCGTACAGCGGCTCACGGCTGTACCAGCTGCACCGCCTGGTGGCGTGGACGCGGGCGCCCTATGGCACCCCGGTGCCCGACGCCAACGGCGTGTGGGGCGAGATCTTCTACGAGCTCGACCGCCGCATGCGCATCGGCTATGAGCTGCGCGACCACCTGGCGGGCGCGCTCGACCGCTTCCAGGAAGCGACCCAGGCGATGCCCGACGGCATGCTGATGCTGGCCGAGGAGGACACCATCACCTGGCTCAACCCGAAGGCGGAGAAGCACTTCGGCCTCGACCGCACGCGCGACGTGGGCGCGCCGCTGGTGAACCTGGTGCGCCACCCCGACTTCATCGCCTACCTGCGCGCGCCCCGCCGCGAGGAGCCGCTGGTGATGCAGTCCGCGCGCGGCGGCGGCCTCAGTCTGCATGTGCAGATCATTCCCTTCGGCGATGGCCAGAAATTGGTGCTGTCGCGCGACATCTCGCAGATCGAGAAGCTCGAGACGATGCGGCGCGACTTCGTCGCCAACGTCTCGCACGAGCTGCGCACGCCGCTGACGGTGATCGGCGGCTTCCTCGAGACCCTGAGCGGCGGCTTCGACGAGTTCAGTCGCGATGACGTGATGCGCTACCTGCAGCTCGCGCACGAGCAGTCGAACCGGATGCAGCACTTGATCGAGGACCTGCTGACGCTGTCGGCGCTCGAGTCCGGCGCCCCCGCGCCGGTCGAGGAGCGGGTCGACATCGCCGAGCTGCTGGCGGAGATCGCGGAGGAGACCGAGCTGCTGTCGGCCGGCCGCCACGAGATCACCCTGGTGCGCGAGGGCGGCGGGGTGCTGCTCGGCAGCCACAAGGAGCTGCACAGCGCGATCGCCAATCTGGCGAGCAACGCGGTGCGCTACACGCCGGAAGGCGGCCACATCGAGATCGGCTGGCGGCGCGACGAGAACGGCGGCGAGTGCTGGGTGCGCGACGACGGCATCGGCATTTCCCCCGACCATGTCCCGCGTCTGACCGAGCGCTTCTACCGGGTGGATCGCGGCCGCTCGCGCGAGACCGGCGGCACCGGCCTCGGGCTGGCGATCGTCAAGCACATCCTCACCCGCCATCAGGCCGAGCTGACGGTCAGCAGCGAGGTCGGCGAGGGCAGCCGCTTCGCGGTGCGCTTCCCCGCAGCGCGCGTGAGCGGGCGCTGAGCGCGGCCGGCCTCAGCCGCCGAGCGCGCGATCGATCGCCGCGGCGATCGCGGCCGGCGGCGGCGCTGCGCGCAGCACGCCCTCGCGTTGCGGCGCACCCCACACCGACTCGGGAAAATGGCGGTCGTCGCGAAAGCGCGGGATCACGTGCCAGTGCAGGTGGGGCACCATGTTGCCGAAGCTGGCGAGGTTGATCTTGTCCGGCTGCATGAGCTCGCGCAGCGCGGCCTCGGTCGCGATCACGACCGCCATCAGGCGGGCACGCGCGTCGGGCGCGAGATCGCTCATCTCGGCGACGTGCGCGCGCCACACGACGCGGCAGAAGCCGGCATAGGCCGGGTCGTCGACCCGGATCACGCGACAGTCGGCATCTTCCCAGACGACGCTGTCGGCGGGCAATTCACAGAGCGTGCAGGCCATGGTTTCGGTTCGCTGACGGGGGCTGAAACCCGCACTCTAGCGCTTGACGCCGACCCGCGTGTCACGATCGCGCAGAGGGCTGCGCTCCTACCGGGGCGCGCGCAGCCCCGGCGGCAGCTCGCCGGCCACGGTGCGGGTGGCGCCGAGCGTCTCGAGCTCGCCATGGCGGAAGGCGAGCAGGGTGCCGGGCTCGATCGGCGTCCACCGCTCGTTGTCGGTCAGCGGGGTGGTGGCGATCACCGCCACCCGGTCGTCGGGCGTGGTCACCGTGGCGAAGTCCACCGTGAGGTCGTCGTCGGCGAGATGGGCGACCGGGAAGGGCGCCTGGCGCACGATGTAGCACAGCCGGGTGGAGCAGTGGGCGAACAGGCGCTCGCCGTCGGAGAGCAGGAAGTTGAACTCGCCCAGGGCACCGATCTCGAGCGCGAGCTCGCGCAATGCCGCCTGCAGCTCGGCGGGGGCCGGCGCCCCCGCCGCAAAGCGCTGCGCCAGGCGGTCGAGGATGTGACAGAAGGCGAGCTCGGAATCGGTGGTGCCCACCGGCATGAAGCGGCCCGACAGCGCCGGCGCGTAATCCTTCAGGTTCCCGTTGTGGGCGAAGATCCAGTAGCGCCCCCACAGCTCGCGCTGGAAGGGATGGGTGTTCTCCAGCCGCACCTCGCCCTGGGTCGCCTTGCGGATGTGGGCGATCACGTTCAGCGAGCGGATCGGATAGTGGCGCACCAGCTCGGCGACCGGCGAGTCCGCGCTCGGCGAGGGGTCGAGGAAGACACGCGCGCCGCGCCCCTCGAAGAAGGCGATCCCCCAGCCGTCGCGATGATGGTCGGTCGCCCCGCCGCGCTTGCGGAAGCCGGCGAAGGAAAAGCAGATATCGGTCGGCACGTTGCAGTTCATGCCGAGCAGCTGGCACATCGCGGCGCTCCCGGGCTGGATCGATCCAGTCCGCAGTATAGCCGCCGGGCGCCGGACGATGGCCGCACCGACGCGGCGGTCGCCACTGCTGCCGGGGGATACGCGGTCGCAGGAGTGGCGATGGCTGCTACCGCGGGGCGTGGTCGCGTGGGCTCAGGGCGGCGGCGGGCTCGGCAACGCGCCGCCGGGCACGGGCGGGGTGGCGGCCGCACCGCGGTCGACCAGCCAGTCGGTCAGGCTTGCGCCCGCCCACATCCCCGACAGCGTGACCCACGCGGTGAGGGCGAACACCGCCGCCCCGGACACCCCCGCGCCCACCGCACAGCCGCCGGCGAGCATGCCGCCGAAGCCCATCAGCAGCGCGCCGACGATGTAACGCCGCATCGCGTGACCGCCCTGGAAGCCCTCCAGCTTGAGCTCGCGGTAGATCAGGGCGGCGAGGAAGGAGCCGAGGAAGACACCGGGCACCATGCCGAGGTCGAAGTTCAGCGCCTGGCCCGGCAGCGACAGGACGAGCATCAGCACGTCGGCCGAGGGGCCGGTGAAGGACAGGCTCTGCACCGGCGTGGGCTCGAAGCTCAGGTCGGCCATGCGGTAGGTGAACCACCACGCGAGGCCGACGCTGAGGCCGGCGCCGATGCCGCCGATCCAGCCCCACAAGGGGACGCGATGTCGGCGGCCGAACCAGATCCCGGCGGCCAGCCACACGAGGCCGAAAACGAGTCCGCCGGTGTGGCCCATGCCGGTGATCGCGAGCAGGTCGCGCGCGCTGCCGCCGTCGATCGTCCACAGGCCGGCGAGCTGCTCGCGCAGCGGCGACAGCACGCCGTTCATCGAGGCCTGGGCGGTGACCGCGAAGATCAGGCCGGAGAGCAGGGCGCGCAGGTTGCCGTTGGCCGCAAGCACCAGCAGCCGGCTGGAACAGCCGCGCGCGAGCACCATGCCGATGCCGAACAGCACGCCGCCGATCGCCGCCCCCGACAGGCTGCCCTGGCTGGCGAGCTGACGCACGTTGCCGGTATCGAGCTGGCTGCCGAGCAGCAGGAGCTGGGTCAGGATGAGGGCCGCGGAGAAGGCGAGCAGCCAGACCGAGAGCTTGGCCCCGAGCTGGCCGCGTGCGACCTCGATCACCGCCGCGCGCAGGCAGAAGCGCGAGCGCTGGGCGAAGAAGCCGAACAGGCCGCCGATCAGCAGGCCGCCGAGGGCGAGGCTGCGGTCCTCGCCGACGAAGTCGATTATCGGGACCAGAATCTCCATGCGCGTCTCCAGCGCCGATGCGGGTACGTCGCCCCCGGCTCATTGTTCAGAATACAAGAATATAAGCATGAACAATGTCGCGGCGGCATACGTTGACCCCGCTCAAGCGCAGGCCGCCACGACGCGGCCGCCGGGTCGCCCCCCGTAGCCCGGCGAACGCCGCACCACGGCCGATATCGCGGCGGTCGCCGCGCCTGCGGCGCCCCGCGCGCCGTATTCCCGTCGCAGCGGCGAACATGGCGTCGCCGATCACGGCGTTGCGGCGCGGCGCTCAGCCGCCGAGCTTTGCCCGCAGCAGCTCGTTGACCTGGGCCGGGTTGGCCTTGCCGCGGCTGGCCTTCATGACCTGGCCGACGAGTGCGTTGAAGGCCTTCTCCTTGCCGGCCCGGAACTCGTCGACCGACTTCTGGTTGGCCGCCAGCACCTCGTCGATCAGGGCGTCGATCGCGCCGCTGTCGGTGACCTGCTTCAGGCCGTCGCGCTCGATGATCTCGTCGGCGCTGGCGCCTTCGCCGTTCCACAGCGCGTCGAACACCTTCCTGCCGATCGCGTTCGAGATCGTGTTGTCGCCGATGCGTGCGACCAGGCCGGCGAGCTGGGCGGGCGAAACCGGCGAGTCGGCGATCTCGCGCTCGGCCTTGTTCAGACGCGCGGCGAGTTCGCCCATCACCCAGTTGGCGCACAGCTTCGGCAACTGGGTCGCGAGCGCGCCGCCGCCGGCGGCATCCACCGTCGCCTGGTAGAAGTCGGCGATTTCCTTCGACGCGGTGAGGGTGGTGGCGTCATAGGCGGACAGGCCCCAGTCGTCGATGAAGCGCGCCTTCATCGCGCCCGGCAGCTCGGGCATCGCGGCCGCCACGCGTGCCTTCCATTCGTCCGCGATCGCCAGCGGCAGCAGATCGGGGTCGGGGAAGTAGCGGTAGTCGTGGGCGTCTTCCTTGCTGCGCATCATGCGCGTTTCGCCGGTGTCGGGGTCGAACAGCACCGTGGCCTGCTGGATGCGCCCGCCGTCCTCGATGGTGTCGATCTGCCACTGCACTTCGAAGTCGATCGCCTGCTGCAGGAAGCGGAAGGAGTTCAGGTTCTTGATCTCGCGTCGGGTGCCCAGCTCGATCGCGCCCTTCCTGCGCACCGAGACGTTGGCGTCGCAGCGGAACGAGCCTTCCTGCATGTTGCCGTCGCAGATGTCGATCCAGCGCACCAGCGCGTGCAGCGCGCGGGCATAGGCGACCGCTTCCGCCGAGGAGCGCATGTCGGGTTCGGAGACGATCTCGAGCAGCGGCGTGCCGGCGCGGTTGAGGTCGATGCCGGTCATGCCGTGGAAGTCCTCGTGCAGGCTCTTGCCGGCGTCCTCCTCGAGGTGGGCGCGGGTCAGGCGCACCGTCTTGTCGTAGGCCTTGTCGCCCTCGCCCTCGCCGACGCGGATCGTGATCTCGCCGCCCTGCACCACCGGCAGCTCGAACTGGCTGATCTGGTAGCCCTTGGGGAGGTCGGGGTAGAAGTAGTTCTTGCGTGCGAACACGCTGCGCGGCGCGACCTCGGCGCCGATCGCCAGGCCGAAGCGGATCGCGCGCTCGACCGCGCCGCGGTTGAGCACCGGCAGCGCGCCCGGCAGGGCGATGTCAACCGGGGCGACCTGCGCGTTCGGCGCGGCGCCGAAGGCGGTGCTCGCCGCGGAAAAGATCTTGCTGCTGGTGTTCAGCTGGGCATGCACTTCCAGCCCGATGACGACTTCCCAATCCGTTCTGCTCATGCTCGTATCCGTGATTGTTCGTGCCCGGGGATGCGGTTCAGTGACACTGGCCGCTCCGCCGGTCGATGATGATCGGGTACACGTAATCGTAGGTCCCGCGCGAGCAGCGCGAAGCGCAGCCGGCGAAACCGATCGTGACCTGATGGGCCTGTTCCCAGATGTTGATCTCGCAGCCGTCGGCCGCCCTCAGCTGCACGCTCGGGCTGCGTCGCGTCTGGATGAAGGGACCGTCGAAGCGGCAGCTGCCGCGGCGCGGCACGCTCACGCTGGCGGCGAAGGCGCGCACCTCGGCGTTGCGGACGTCGAGCCGGGCGGCGACCTCGTAGCCGGTCTCGTCGCGGTGGCGGCAGTCGGCGCGGACCGCGAGCGGGCGCACCGGCATCGGCTTCAGGCGGCCGTCGGGGAAGGTCCGCGCCCCCGGCGGCCGCTCTCCGTCCGGCATGCCGGCGCAGCCGGCGAGCGCGAGCGCCACGGCGAGCAGGCCGAGCTTGAGCGGCAGGCTCATGCGGCGCAGGCCGGCCGGCGCAGGTGCCAGTCGGTGTGCTGCTGGAAGCGATGCGCCGCGTCGAGCAGCGCGCCTTCGGCGAAGTGGTCGCCGACCAGCTGCAGGCCCACCGGCAGGCCGCCGTCGCCGAAGCCGCAGGGATGCGACAGGCCGGGCAGGCCGGCGAGGTTGATCGCCAGGGTGTAGATGTCCGACAGGTACATCTGCACCGGGTCGTCGGCCATCGCGCCCAGCGCCCACGCGGTGGTCGGCGTGGTCGGGCCGGCGATCAGGTCGCATTGCGCGAGCGCGGCGCGGAAGTCGTCGGCGATCAGATGGCGCAGGCGCTGCGCCTGCAGGTAGTAGGCGTCGTAGTAGCCATGCGAGAGCACGTAGGTGCCGATCAGGATGCGGCGCTTGACCTCGTCGCCGAAGCCCTCTGCGCGCGTCTTGCAGTACATGTCGTTGAGGTCGGCGTAGTCGGCGGCGCGATGGCCGTAGCGCACGCCGTCGAAGCGGCTCAGGTTGCTCGAGGCCTCGGCCGGCGCGATCACGTAGTAGGCCGGGATCGCCAGCTTCAGGTTCGGCAGGCCGACCTCGACCGTGGTGGCGCCGAGCGCGCGGTACTGTGCGAGCGCGGCCTCGACCGCGCCGCGCACGTCGTCGGCGAGGCCCTCGGCGAAGAATTCGCGCGGCAGGCCGATGCGCAGGCCCTCGAGCGGTTTCGCGCTCGCGGGGGCGGCGAGGGCGGCGGTGAAGTCCTGCGCGGGGCGCTCGAGGCTGGTGCTGTCGCGCTCGTCGAAGCCGCTCATCGCGGCCAGCAGCAGGGCGCAGTCCGCGGCGGAGGCGCCGAAGGCGCCCGCCTGGTCGAGCGAGGAGGCGTAGGCGATCATGCCGTAGCGGCTGCACACGCCGTAGGTGGGCTTGATGCCGGTGATGCCCGAGAACGCCGCCGGCTGGCGCACCGAGCCG
The DNA here is from genome assembly GCF_001696715.1 of Thauera phenolivorans. GTDB lineage: Bacteria > Pseudomonadota > Gammaproteobacteria > Burkholderiales > Rhodocyclaceae > Thauera > Thauera phenolivorans. The sequence continues at coordinate 164,401 of NZ_MBFM01000005.1, forward strand.
CCGGTGTCGCTGCCGGTGGCGAGCGGCACCATGCGTGCGGCCACCGCCGCGGCCGAGCCGCCGGAGGACCCGCCGGGCACGCGGCGCATGTCCCACGGGTTCTTCACCGCGCCGTAGAACGAGCTCTCGTTCGACGAGCCCATCGCGAACTCGTCCATGTTGGTCTTGCCCAGGCTCACCGCGCCGGCCGCCTTGAGCCGCTCGACGATGTGGGCGTCGTAGGGGCTGACGAAATTCGACAGCATCTTCGAGCCGCAGGTGGTGAGCACGCCTTCGGTGCAGAACAGGTCCTTGTGCGCGATCGGGATGCCGGTGAGCGGTCCCGCCTCGCCGCGCGCAATGCGCTCGTCGGCGGTGCGCGCGGCCGTGAGCGCGCCCTCGCGGTCCACCGTGATGAAGGCGTTGAGCTGCGGGTTCAGCGACTCGATGCGGTGCAGGAAGAGGGTGGCGAGTTCGACCGCCGAAACCTCGCGCGCGTCGAGCGCGCGCCGCAGTTCCGTGATGGGGGCGTTGATCATGAGCGTCGTCCGGGGGGTGAGGCGATGCCGGCCGCGACGGCGCGCGGCCGGCGGGGGTTCATTCGATGACTTTCGGCACCAGATAGAGGCCGGCTTCGGTCTGCGGCGCGACGCGCTGGAAGGCCTCGCGGCGGTCGGTGGCGGTGACGAGGTCCTCGCGCAGGCGGGCGGGCAGGTCCTGCGGGTGGCTCATCGGGGCGACGCCCCGGGTGTCGACCGCCTGCATCTGCGCGATCAGGTCGAACACGTCGTCGAGCTTGGCGCGGGTGGCCTCGAGCTCGGCGGGCGACAGTTCGATGCGGGCGAGGCGGGCGATATGGCTGATCTGTTCACTGGACAGCGACATGGGCTGACAAAACCTGCTGAATCCACAAAGGTTTGTAGGTTATCATATCCGACTCTTTTCCCGTTCGGGACGGGCCCGTTTGCGGGCACCGCGCACACTTTCCACCGGTTTCGGAATTCTTCATGTTCGGCTTCCTGCGATCCTATTTTTCGAACGATCTCGCGATCGACCTCGGCACGGCCAATACGCTGATCTACATGCGCGGCAAGGGCATCGTGCTCGACGAGCCCTCGGTCGTCGCCATCCGCACCGAGGGCGGGCCGAACGCCAAGCGCTCCATCCAGGCGGTCGGTCATTCGGCGAAGCAGATGCTGGGCAAGACGCCGGGCAACATCACCGCGATCCGGCCGATGAAGGACGGCGTGATCGCCGACTTCGTCGTCACCGAGCAGATGATCAAGCAGTTCATCAAGAAGGTGCACGACTCGCGGCTGTTCTCGCCGAGCCCGCGCATCATCATCTGCGTGCCCTGCGGTTCGACCCAGGTCGAGCGCCGCGCGATCCGCGACGCCGCGCTCGCCGCGGGCGCCTCGCAGGTGTTCCTGATCGAGGAGCCGATGGCGGCGGCGATCGGCGCCGGCCTGCCGGTATCGGACGCCACCGGCTCGATGGTGGTCGACATCGGCGGCGGCACCACCGAGGTCGGCGTGATCTCGCTCGGCGGCATGGTGTACGCGGGCAGCGTGCGCGTTGGCGGTGACAAGTTCGACGACTCGATCAGCAACTACATCCGCCGCAACTACGGCATGCTGATCGGCGACATCACCGCCGAGAACATCAAGAAGGAAATCGGCTCCGCCTTTCCCGGTTCCGAGGTGCGCGAGATCGAGGTCAAGGGCCGCAACCTCGCCGAGGGCATCCCGCGCAGCTTCACGATCTCATCGAACGAAATCCTCGAGGCGCTGGCCGAGCCGCTCAACCAGATCGTCTCCGCGGTGAAGATCGCGCTCGAGCAGACCCCGCCCGAGCTCGGTGCCGACATCGCCGACCGCGGCATGGTGCTGACCGGCGGCGGCGCCCTGCTGCGCGACCTCGACCGCCTGCTGATGGAAGAAACCGGCCTGCCGGTGATCGTCGCCGAAGAGCCGCTGACCTGCGTCGCGCGCGGCTGCGGCATGGCGCTCGACAAGATGGACAAGCTGGCCTCCATCTTCACGTCCGACTGAGCCGGCCCGTCCGCGGGCGCAGCAAGCAGTCGCGGCCGGCCGGAATCCCCCCATGTCCTACGCAGGCAATCAGCCGCCACCGATCTTTCGGCGCGGACCGGCCCCGCTGGTCCGGCTGTTCCTGCTCGTCTCGCTGTGCCTGGTGATGCTGGTCGCCGACCTGCGTTTCCGCTATCTCGAGGTGTTGCGCCAGGGCCTGTCGGTGGTCACCTATCCGCTGCAGATGGCGGCCTCGGCGCCGGTCGATTTCCTGCGCAACGCCTCGCGCTACTTCGCCACCCTGCTCGAGGTCCAGGTCGACAACGCGCGCCTGCGCGCCCGCCAGCTCGAGGTCGGCGAGCGCCTGCTGCGCTTCGAGCTGCTCGAGCAGGAGAACGCCCGCCTGCGCGCGCTGCTCGGCATGGCCGAGCGGCTGCAGGTAAAGACGCTCGCCGCCGAGATCCTCTACAACGTGCCCGACGCCTTCTCGAGCAAGGTCATCCTCGACCGCGGCGCGCGCCATGGGGTCGAGCCCGGCCTGGTGGTGCTCGACGCCGAGGGCGTGATCGGCCAGGTCACGCGCGTCTATCCGGTGCAGTCCGAGGTCACCCTGCTCAGCGACCGCAACCAGGCGGTGGCGGTGGTGGTCGAGCGCAGCGGCGTGCGCGGGGTGCTGTTCGGCACCGGCCAGGGCGGTCTGGAGATGCGCTTCCTGCTCGCCGACGCCGACGTGCAAGCGGGCGACCGCATCGTCACCTCCGGCCTCGACGGCGTGCTGGTGCCGGGCCTGCCGGTGGCCACGGTGAGCGAAGTCGACCGCGAGGGCGAGGCCTTCGCGCGCATCCTCTGCGAGCCGCTGGGTGGCGTCGAGACCAGCCTGCAGGTGCTGGTGATCGGCCGCGAGCAGGCTGGCCCGCCGCTGCCGGAGCCGGACGAGCAGGTCGCGCCGCCGCCGCCCGCGCCGCCGAAAGGGAGGCGCTGAAACGTGCAGCCCACCAACCGTTCGAACCGCCTGCTGCTGCCGGTCAAGAGCTGGTTCATCCACCTGAGCCTGGTGATCGCGCTCGCCCTCGAGTACGTGCCCACCGGCCGCCTGCCCGGCGTGCCCGACTGGGTCGCGCTGGTGCTCGCCTACTGGTGCATCCGCGAGCCGCTGCGCATCGGCATGGGGGCGGGCTTCCTGTTCGGCCTGCTGGTCGACATCGGCCTCGGCGCGGCGATGGGCCAGCACGCCCTCGCCTACGTGGTGCTGGCCTGGCTCGCCAACGGCGCCGCGCGCCGGGTGCTGTGGTTCCCGCCCTGGCAGCAGGCGGTGCAGGTGCTGCCGATGCTGCTCGCCGCGCAGGCGATCATGATGGCGGTGCGGCTGCTGGCCGGCGCGCAGTTTCCGGGCTGGTCCTACTTCCTCTCCAGCTTCACCGCGGTGGCGCTGTGGCCGATGCTGAGCTTCCTGCTGCTGCTGCCGCAATACCAGCCGGTGGATCGCGATGACAACCGGCCGATCTGAGGTTCGGTCGCGATGACCGAGTTCGCTCCCGAACAGCGGGCCGCGCGCTTCCGGCGCCGGGTGGTGGTCGCCGGCCTGTTCATGTTCGCCTGCCTCGCCCTGCTCGCGGCGCGCTTCCACCACCTGCAGGTGGCGCGCCACGAGTACTACCTCACCCGCGCCGAGGACAACCGCATCGCGCTGATGCCGGTCTCGCCCAACCGCGGCGCCATCGTCGACCGCAACGGCGTGCCGCTGGCGCGCAACTATTCGGCCTACACGCTCGAGATCACGCCCTCCGCGGTGGCAGACCTGGGGGCCACGATCGACGCCCTCGGCGAGATCGTCGCGATCGACGAGCGCGACCGCCAGCGCTTCCGCAAGCTGCTCGCCGAGAGCCGCAACTTCGAGGGGGTGCCGATCCGCAGCCGGCTCAGCGACGAGGAGGTGGCGCGCTTCGTCGCCCAGCGCTACCGCTTCCCCGGGGTGGACGTGCAGGCGCGCCTGTTCCGCGAATACCCGGAGGGCGCCAGCGCCTCCCACGTCATCGGCTATATCGGCCGCATCAACACGCGCGACGTCGAGGCGATCGAGGGGCGCGGCGAGGAGGCCAACTACCGCGGCTCGAGCCACATCGGCAAGGCCGGCCTGGAGCGCTCCTACGAGGCCGAACTGCACGGGCGCACCGGCTATGACGAGGTCGAGGTCAATGCCGGCGGCGGCGCGGTGCGTGCCCTGTCGCGTACGCCGGCGGTGCAGGGCAACGACCTGGAGCTGACCCTCGACATCGAGCTGCAGAAGGTCGCGGAGAAGGCCTTCGGCGAGCGGCGCGGCGCGCTGGTGGCGATCGAGCCTTCGACCGGTGGCGTGCTCGCCCTGGTGTCGACGCCGACCTTCGACCCCAACCTGTTCGTAGACGGCATCTCGGTGCCGGACTGGAAGGCGCTCAACGAGTCGCCCGACCATCCGCTGCTGAACCGCGCGATCTATTCCACCTACCCGCCGGGCTCGACCTACAAGCCCTTCATGGCGCTCGCCGGGCTCGAGAGCGGCAAGCGCACGATCACTCAGCGCATGCCCGATCCCGGCTACTTCATGTTCGGTGGTCACCGCTTCATGGACGACAAGGTCGGTGGCCACGGCATGGTGGACCTGCACAAGTCGATCGTGGTGTCGTGCAACACCTACTACTACCAGCTCGCCAACGATCTCGGCATCGACGGCATCGCCGCCTTCATGGCACCGTTCGGCTTCGGCGCGCGCACCGGCATCGACGTCCCGGGCGAGGCCGAGGGCGTGCTGCCCTCGCCCGCGTGGAAGCAGCGCCGCTTCCGCAAGCCCGAGCAGCAGCGCTGGTACGGCGGCGAGACGATCTCGGTCGGCATCGGCCAGGGCTACAACGCCTTCACCCCGCTGCAGCTCGCCAACGCACTGGCGACGCTGGTCAATGACGGCAAGATGTTCCGTCCGCACGTCGTGCGCTACGTGGTCGACGCCGCCACCGGCGCGCGGCGCATGATCGAGCCCGAGCCGATGCGCGTCCTCGATCTCGATCCCCGGCATCTCGCCGCAGTGCGTGCGGCGATGGAAGACGTCAACCGGACCGGCACCGGCGCGCGGGCCTTTCGCGGCGCGGACTACACCTCGGGCGGCAAGACCGGGACCGCGCAGGTGTTCTCCCTGCGCGGCCAGCGCTATGTCGCCGGCCGGCTTGCCGAGCGGCTGCGTGACCACTCCTGGTTCATCGCCTATGCGCCGGCGGACGCGCCCAGCATCGCGCTCGCCGTGCTGGTGGAGAACGGCGGCTTCGGCTCCGCCTCGGCGGCGCCGATCGCGCGCCAGGTGCTCGACTACCATCTGCTTCATGCGCGCCGCGACGAGCCGGCGGCGGAAGATCCCGAGGCCGTGGCGGAGGGCGAATGATCGAATTCCGCTTCCACCCGCTGCGCCTGCTGACGGCGCTGCTGCGGCCGCTCGATCCGGCGCTGATGCTGATCCTCGGTGCGCTGCTCGGTTATGCGTTCGTGCTGATCGCGAGCGCCTCGCCGGAGCGCATGGACAGCCAGATCGTGCATGTGGGCGTCGCGCTCGCGGCGATGTGGCTGGTGGCGAGCGTCCCGATCCAGCGCCTGCTCTCGCTCGCGCTGCCGCTCTACGTGCTCGGCGTGCTGCTGCTGGTGGCGGTGGAGCTGTTCGGCGAGGTGTCCAAGGGCGCGCAGCGCTGGCTGGACGTCGGCGTGACCCGCATCCAGCCCTCCGAGCTGATGAAGATCGCGATGCCGCTGATGCTGGCCTGGTACTTCCAGCAGCGCGAGGGCCGCATCGGCGTCGCCGACTTCCTCGTCGCCGCGGGCCTGCTCGCGCTGCCGGTCGGGCTGGTCGTGGTCCAGCCCGACCTCGGCACCAGCCTGCTGGTGGCCGCCTCCGGCGTCTACGTGATCTTCTTCGCCGGCTTGCCGTGGAAGCTGATCGTGCCGGTGGCGGTGGTCGGCATCGTCGGCATCGGCTCGATCGTCGCGTTCGGCGATACCCTGTGCCAGCCCGGGGTCGACTGGCAGGTGCTGCGCGAATATCAGAAGAACCGGGTATGCACCCTGCTCGACCCGACCACGGATCCCCTCGGCAAGGGCTTCCACATCATTCAGTCGACGATCGCGATCGGCTCCGGCGGGGTGTTCGGCAAGGGCTGGCTGTCGGGCACCCAGACCCATCTGGCCTTCCTCCCCGAGCGCCACACCGACTTCGTGTTCGCCGTGCTGGCCGAGGAGTTCGGCCTCATGGGCACCCTGGTGCTGCTGCTCATCTACCTGCTGCTGCTCGCGCGCGGGCTGCAGATCGCGATGAACGCAGCCACCCTCGGCGCCCGTCTGCTCGCCGGTGCGATGACCATGGTGTTCTTCACCTACGCCTTCGTGAACATGGGCATGGTCAGCGGTATCCTGCCGGTCGTCGGCGTGCCCTTGCCTTTCATCAGCTACGGCGGAACCGCCCTGGTGACGCTGTGCCTGGGGGTGGGCATCCTGATGAGCATCCAGCGCAGCCGGACCGCCGGCAGCGCCTGAACCGCGGAGTGACGATGAAACAGCGCGAGACCTTCCAGCCGCTCCTTACCCGGCCCGCGGCGCACCGCCTGCGCGGCCTCGCCGCGCTCGGCGCGGCCTGCGCCGCCGCCATGCTGCTGAGCGCCTGCAGCTCGTCGCCGCGCAAGGGCGAGCGTGCCGCCGCGCCCGCCGAGGCGCGGACCGCGAGCGCGGGCAAGGGCGGCGGCTATTACCTGGACGACGGGCCCGGGGAGCAGCCGCCCCCCGAACTCGCCGCCATCCCCGACGCCCAGCCCCGCGCCGAGCCGCTGCACCGCTTCGCCAACCGGCCGTACACCGCACTCGGCCAGCGCTTCGTGCCGGCGACCCGGCTCGCGCCCTTCCGCCAGAGCGGGGTGGCGAGCTGGTATGGCCGCCGCTTTCACGGCCGCCCGACCTCCAGCGGCGAGCCCTACGACATGTATGCGATGACCGCCGCGCATCCGACCCTGCCGATCCCGAGCTACGTGCGGGTCACCCATGCCGGAAACGGCCGCTCGGTGGTGGTGCGGATCAACGACCGCGGCCCCTTCCTGCGCGGCCGCGCGATCGATCTTTCGTATGCGGCGGCGAGCAAGCTCGGCTACATCAACGCGGGCCATGCCAAGGTGCACATCGAGCAGATCCTGCCCGACGAGGTGCCGCCGGTCGCCGCCGTCAGGTCGGTGCCGCCGGTGGGTGGCCGCGGTCCCGAGCCCGCCGCCGCGCCGTCCGCCGGCGACGCCCGGGCCGGCAGCGGCGCAGCGGACGAGCAGGGCGGCGTCAGTGGCATCTTCCTGCAGCTGGGCGTGTTCTCCTCGCGTGACAACGCGGAGGGCTTGCGCGCCTCGGTGCATCGCGACGCAACCGCGTTTGCCGAGCGGCTCGAGCTGCTCGCCGACGGCGGCCGCTACCGGCTGCACGCCGGCCCCTTCGCCTCGGAAGAGGACGCGCGACTGGCGGCGGTGCAGCTGATGGCGGCGCTCAAGCTCAAGCCCCTCGTCGTCGTGCGCTGAGGCCGCGTGCGGGCGGGTGCCGCCCGCGCGGCGGTTGCCCGGGGCTTGAAACAAAGCCTTTCGGTTTTGGTCCGAACATGCTGCGGCGCCTATAATCGGCCGCTCCCCTCCGTTGTCCTTCCCAAGCTCAGGTTCCCCAATGCGTTTCCTCTTCGTTCTGCTGTTGTCCCTCGTTTCCTTCACCGCGGCGGCGCAGGCCGTCCCGGCCCCGGTGCTCGCCGCCAAGGCCTGGGCCCTGGTCGACCACTCCAGCGGGCAGGTGCTGGTCGAGAAGGACGCCGACAGCCGGATCGAACCCGCGTCGCTGACCAAGCTGATGACCGCCTACCTGACCTTCAGTGCGCTCAAGGCGGGCACGATCACCCCCGAGCAGGTGGTGCCGGTGTCCGAGCGCGCATGGCGCATGGGCGGCTCGCGCATGTTCATCGAGCCGAACCGGCCGGTGACGGTCGATGAGTTGCTCCACGGCATCATCGTTCAGTCGGGCAACGACGCCTGCGTGGCGATCTCCGAGCTGATCGCCGGCTCCGAGGACGCGTTCACCGTGCTGATGAACCGCGAAGCACAGCGGCTCGGCATGAACAACACCCACTTCGCCAACTCCACCGGCCTGCCCGACCCGCAGCTATACACCACCGCCCGCGATCTGGCCCTGCTGGCCTCGGCGATCGTGCGCGACTTCCCCGAGTACTACACGCTGTACTCGACCAAGGAATACACCTACAACAACATCACCCAGCCCAACCGCAACCGCCTGCTGTGGCTGGATCCGACCGTCGACGGCATGAAGACCGGCCACACCAGCACCGCCGGCTATTGCCTGGTGTCGACCGCCGAGCGCGGCCCGCGCCGCCTGATCTCGGTGGTGCTCGGCGCCTCCTCGGACAACGTGCGCGCCCAGGAGTCGCTCAAGCTGCTGAACTTCGGCTTCCAGTTCTACGACACCGTCAAGCTGTACGCGGCCAACGAGGCGCTGTCCCAGTTCCGCGTGTGGAAGGGTGAGGCGAACGAGGTCGGCGTCGGCTTCAGCAACGATTTCGTGATGTCGCTGCCGAAGGGCCAGGCTGACAAGATCCAGGTCGAGCTCGCCAGCCAGCAGCCGCTGGTGGCGCCGCTGCAGCAGGGCCAGGCGGTGGGCACGCTGAAACTCAACCTCGAGGGCAAGCTGCTCGGCGAGTATCCGGTGGTGGCCCTGCAGGACGTGCCGGTCGCCGGCTTCTTCGGCCGCGTCTGGGACGCGCTGGTGATGTGGATCAAGAGCCTCTGAGCCGGCGCGCCGGCGGGACTTCAAGCGCGGAGTGATGCGAAATGGTTGAGAGCGGACGCCAGACCCTGCTCGAGTTTCCCTGCGACTTCCCGATCAAGGCGATGGGCGCGCGGGTAGACGGCTTCGCCCAGGCGGTGCTCGAGGTGGTGCTGCGCCACGCGCCCGACTTCGACGCCGCGACGATGGAGATGCGGCCCTCGAGCAAGGGCAACTACCTGTCGGTGACCTGCACCTTCCGCGCGGTGTCCCAGCTGCAGGTCGACACGATCTACCGCGAGCTCACCTCGCATCCGATGGTGAAGGTGGTGCTGTGATCGTGAAGCGCCTCGGACGGGTCGAGTACGCACCCGCGCTCGAGGCGATGAAGGCCTTCACCGCCTCGCGCGGGGAGGACAGCGAGGACGAGATCTGGCTGCTCGAGCATCCGCCGGTCTACACCCTGGGGCAGGCGGGCAAGCCCGAGCACCTGCTGCGCCCCGATTCCGGCATCCCGTTGGTCCGCATCGACCGCGGCGGCCAGATCACCTACCACGGCCCCGGCCAGCTCGTCGCCTACCTGCTGATCGACCTGCCGCGCCGCCGCCTGAAGGTGCGCGAACTGGTGCAGCTGATGGAGCAGGCGATCATCGACACCCTGGCGGGCTACGGCCTCGCCGCCGGGCGCAAGGCGGGCGCGCCGGGCGTCTACATCGGCGGCGACAAGATCGCCGCGCTCGGCCTGCGGGTGAAGAACGGCCGCAGTTACCACGGCCTCAGCCTCAACGTCGATGTCGACCTCGCCCCCTTCGGCTGGATCAACCCCTGCGGCTACGAGGGCCTGCGTACCGTTCGCCTGAAGGATTTCGGCGTCGGCGCGACGGTCGGCGAGGTCGGCGAGCGCCTGCTCGCGCACCTGCAGCGCCTGTTGCCGCCGGTCGCGGCATCCGCCACACTGGCGGGCGGTGCGGATGGCGGCCAGCCGGCCTGATCCCGCCGCCTCCGCCCACACCACAAGCGAAGAGACCGATGGAAAACCCCGCCCGCAAGCAGCGCGGCGCCGACAAGACGGCGCGCATCCCGATCAAGATCGTTCCCGCCGAACGCCTGAAGAAGCCCGAGTGGATCCGTATCCGGCTCGGCGCCGGCGCGGAGGCGACCCGCTTCAACGAGATCAAGGACACGCTGCGCGAGCACAAGCTGCACACCGTGTGCGAGGAAGCCTCCTGCCCGAACATCCACGAGTGCTTCGGCAAGGGCACGGCCACCTTCATGATCATGGGCGACATCTGCACCCGGCGCTGTCCCTTCTGCGACGTCGGCCACGGCCGCCCCGAGCCGCTCGACGCCAACGAGCCGGCCAACCTCGCCAGGACCATCGCCGCGATGCGGCTCAACTATGTGGTGATCACCTCGGTCGACCGCGACGACCTGCGCGACGGCGGCGCCCAGCACTTCGTCGACTGCATCCGCGAGACGCGCGCCGCCTCGCCGAAGACCACGATCGAGGTGCTGGTGCCCGACTTCCGCGGCCGCATGGAGATCGCGCTCGACATCTTCGACACGGCCCCGCCCGACGTCATGAACCACAACCTGGAGACCGTGCCGCGCCTCTACAGGCAGGCTCGCCCGGGTTCGGACTATGCCTGGTCGCTGCAGCTGCTCAAGGAGTTCAAGGCGCGCCACCCCGAGGTGCTGACCAAGTCCGGCCTGATGGTGGGCCTGGGCGAGACCGATGACGAGATCCTCGAGGTCCTGCACGACCTGCGCGCCCACGATGTCGACATGCTCACCATCGGCCAGTACCTGCAACCGTCCGCCGGCCACCTGCCGGTGCTGCGCTATGTGCACCCGGACGTGTTCAAGATGTACGAGACCGAGGCGCTGAAGATGGGCTTCCGCAATGCCGCCTGCGGCCCGATGGTGCGCTCGAGCTACTGGGCGGACCAGCAGGCGCACGGCGCCGGCGTGGCCTGAGATGAGGATCGGCGTGGTGCCGGCCCTGGTGATCGCGGTCGGTGTCGCCGCGGCGGGCTGGCTGGTCGGGCAGGGCATGGAGCGCTTCCGCATGGCGGATCGGTCGGTGACGGTGAAGGGTCTCGCCGAGCTCGACGTGAAAAGCGACTTCGCCATCTGGACGCTCGGCTTTCGGCGCGCGGGCAACGAGTTCGGCGCGGTGCAGCGGCAGCTCAGCGCCGACCGCGACCGCGTGCACGGCTTCCTGCTCGAGCAGGGCTTCACCGTAGGCGAGATCGAGCTGCGCCCGCTGCAGGTGCAGGACCTGCTCGCGCGCGAGTGGGGCACGCGCGACGTCGCCCTGCGCTTCACCGGCCAGGGTCAGGTGGTGGTGAAGTCGGCGCGGGTCGAGGCGGTGACGCTGGCGGCGAACCGGGTCGATCCGCTGATCGAGGCCGGCGTGCAGCTCTTCGCCGAGAACGAGGGCATGAGCGGACCGCGCTACCAGCTGCGTGGCTTCAACGAGCTCAAGCCCAGGCTGCTTGAGGAGGCCACCCTCAACGCTCACGATCAGGCGCGCAAGTTCGCCGCCGACGCGGGAGCCACCCTCGGCACGCTCAGGAGCGCCAATCAGGGCGTGATCCGGGTGCTCGACGACGACGGCAGCGACATGGACACCTCGCGCACCCCGGGCAAGCGGCTGCGGGTGGTGAGCACCTTCGAGTTCGCGCTCGATTAGCAGCGCGAACGCTGCGCTGCGAAGAGCGGCCGTGCCGGCGGGACGGCAGTTATCGCCCTGGGGGCAGGTCTCCTACAGGGGTGGTGCTCATCGCAGGCATTGTAGGAGCGCACCCCTGTGCGCGATAACGGCGGTGGGGCATGGAGGCGCGCTGACGATCGGCTAGAATGGCGCTCCGCCACCCCTTCATGGGTGGCTTCGCTTTTTCAGTGTCCGAGCCGATGTCCGCCCTCCTCAATGCGCCCCAGCGCGAAGCGATCCGCTATCTCGACGGTCCCTGCCTGGTGCTCGCCGGCGCCGGCAGCGGCAAGACGCGGGTGATCACCCACAAGATCGCGCATCTGATCAACGAGTGCGGGCTCAATCCGTCCAACATCGCGGCGATCACCTTCACCAACAAGGCGGCGAAGGAGATGCAGGAGCGCGTCGCCCACATCATGGGCGGGCGCCCGCCCGGCGGGCTGACCGTGTGCACCTTCCACGCGCTCGGCGTGCGCATCATCCGCCAGGAGGCCAAGCACTGCGGGCTGAAGCCGCAGTTCTCCATCCTGGATGCCTCCGACACCGTGCAGATCGTCGCCGACGTCGCCGGCGACAACGACAAGGGTATCGCCAAGCAGATGCAGTGGCAGATCTCGTCGTGGAAGAACGCGATGATCACGCCCGAGGAGGCGGCGCAGCTCGCCGACAACGAGATCGCCTCGGTCGCGGCGAAGCTCTACAAGGAGTACGAGCGCACCCTGCGCGCCTATCAGGCGGTGGATTTCGACGACCTGATCGCGCTGCCGGTGCGGCTGTTCGACGAGCATCCCGAGGTGCGCGAGCGCTGGCAGAACAGGCTGCGCTACCTGCTGGTGGACGAATACCAGGACACCAACCGCGCCCAGTACCGCCTGCTGCGCCTGCTCTCGGGCGTGCGTGGCGCCTTCACCGCGGTGGGCGACGACGACCAGGCGATCTACGCTTGGCGCGGCGCCGACGTCGAGAACCTGAAGCTGCTGCAGCAGGACTACCCGAAGCTGAAGGTCATCAAGCTCGAGCAGAACTACCGCTCCTCGCGCCGCATCCTGGAAGCCGCCAACACCGTCATCGCCAACAACGAGAAGCTCTTCGACAAGCGCCTGTGGTCCGAGCACGGCCAGGGCGAGCAGATCGTGGTCACCAACTGCCGCGACGCCGAGCACGAGGCGGAATGGGTGGCGACCCGGATCAGCGCCCACAGGTTCGAGCACCGCAGCCGTTTCAAGGACTACGCGATCCTCTACCGCGGCAACCACCAGGCGCGCATGATCGAGCAGCAGCTGCGCAACCAGCGCATCCCCTATGTGATGTCGGGCGGGCAGAGCTTCTTCGACAAGGCCGAGATCCGCGACCTCATCGCCTGGCTGCGCCTGCTGGTGAACGACGACGACGACCTCGCCTTCATCCGCGCGATCACCACCCCGCGCCGCGGCGTCGGCCCGAGCACGCTCGAGGCGCTCGGCAACTATGCCGGCCAGCGCCACATCAGCCTGTTCGCCGCGGTGTTCGAGGAAGGCGCGGCCCAGCACCTCAACCCCCGCCAGCTGCAGGCGGTGCAGGAGTTCGCCGCCTACATCAACCGTCTGCAGTACCGCGCGCCGCGCGAGCCGGCGGCGCAGCTGCTGGAAGACCTGCTCGCCGCGATCCGCTACGAGGCCTGGCTGTTCGAGCACTGCGAGGTGCGTGAGGCGGAGTCGAAGTGGAACAATGTGCGCGACTTCGTCGGCTGGCTCGGCAAGAAGGGCGAGGAGGACGGCAAGAACCTGATCGAGCTCACCCAGACGATCGCGCTGATCTCGATGCTCGACAAGGAGGACCCCGACTTCGACGGCGTGCAGCTCGCCACCCTGCACGCCTCCAAGGGCCTCGAGTTTCCCCACGTCTTCCTGGTGGGGGTCGAGGAGGGCCTGCTGCCGCACCAAAGCAGCATTGACGAGGACAAGATCGAGGAGGAGCGCCGCCTGATGTACGTCGGCATCACCCGCGCCCAGCGCAGCCTCAACATCACCTGGTGCGAGCGGCGCAAGTCGGGCAAGGAGTTCCGTACCTGCGAGCCGAGCCGTTTCATCGCGGAGATGGGTGGCGACCTCCGCATGAACGACCGCAAGACGGCGAAGCCGGTGTCGAAGGAGGAGGGCAAGGCACGGCTGGCCGGCCTGATGGCGATGTTCGAGGCGCGCGACGGCAAGCCGGGATGAGACCGACGGCGGCCCGCCCGCGCCGATCGCGGCCGGGCGGCTTTTGTGGCGGAATGCCTTGATTCGGGACAGCTCCCTCCGTGTGCGCGGCGCTTCCCGGCTATAATTCCGGCTCTAACGAATTTGAATCGCGTCCATCCAAGGATCCAAGCATGCCGGAAACCCGCTCCCAGCGCGCCGCCCTGCGGCCCACCCGCCTCATCCTTTCCGCCGCTGCCGTCGCCGCCGCGCTGGTGGCCGGCTGTGGCCAGCAGAGCTCGATCGACGACGAACTCAGCGCCACCCTGATCCAGCCGGTCGCCCGGCTCGAGCTGAAGGCGCAGACGGTCGCGCCGGGCAGCCGCACCGGCGAAGAGATCTACAAATCGATCTGCGCCAGCTGCCATGATGCCGGCTTGCTCGCCGCGCCGAAGACCGGCGACGCCGCCGCCTGGGCACCGCGCCTGGCGCTCGGCTTCGACGGCCTGACCCAGTCCGCGATCGCCGGCAAGAACGCGATGCCCCCGCGCGGCGGCGGCAGCGACCTGACCGATACCGAAGTCGCGCGTGCGGTGGCTTACCTGGCCAACACCGCGGGCGCCGGTTACACCGAGCCGCCGGTCGAGGCCGCGGAGTAAGCCGAAGCAGGACGTTCACACGAGGCGACCCACGGGTCGCCTTTTTTGGTGCGCCCAGCATGGGCGCACTCCTGCGGGTGCAAGTCCCGCCGTAAGTTGATCACAGCGAACGAAGCTAAGCGCAACTGCGCGAGGGTGACCGAGCGTGGGGAGGAAGCGTGGAGCGTAAGCTGCGAGCCGATGAACAAGAATCGGATAGAAGGCGCTGCCGAGCAGGGCGAGCGGGCCAGAAACCGCGAAGCTCTCGTGATCAAGGCGAAGTGGCGTAGATCCGGCGGTTGTGCAGCGAAGGAGTGCGTTCTTACCTGGGGAGATCTCGCCTTGTGCCTGAAAGGGCGACGGTGCCACACCGGAGCGAGGAGTCAGCCGAGGCCGTAGTAGCCGCTGGTTTGGGGCGAAGGGCCGAACGAGTAGGAGGGCCGAAGGCCGTGTCGCTCGGACGTGCAGTGCATCAGAAGCCCGGCGAGCCGGGGCGCAATGCGGGAGAGCGAGGTGAAGCCGAGCTCGAAGCGGTGCGTGATGAAGCACGAACGGCGCGGCGCGCAACTGGAAGCCCGGGGCGAGATGGCCTGCTTGCGCAGGCGCTCGCGAGCGCGAATATGGTTCTGGCGTGGAAACGCGTCAAAGCTAATCGCGGCAGTGCTGGGGCGGATGGGTTGTCGATTGCCGAGACGGCGGAGTACCTGAGAATGCACTGGCCCCGGATTCGGGAATCCTTGCTCGATGGCAGCTACCGGCCCGTGCCGGTGCGCTGCGTCCAGATTCCGAAGGCCGATGGCGGGGTGCGCGAACTGGGGATTCCGACGGTGACGGATCGGCTGATCCAGCAAGCCCTGCTGCAAGTCTTGCAGCCCATCATTGATCCGACGTTCTCCGAACACAGCTATGGCTTCCGGCCGGGACGCCGTGCGCACGACGCGGTGCTCGATGCACAGCGCTACGTGCAGGACGGCTACCGGGTAGTGGTCGATGTGGATCTGGAGAAGTTCTTCGACCGGGTCAATCACGACATCCTGATGGAACGGTTGGCGAGGCGAATCGACGATAAAGCCGTGCTGCGGCTGGTTCGTCGTTACCTCGTGGCCGGGATTCTGGATGGCGGGGTGCTCATCGAGCGGTACGAGGGCACGCCGCAAGGCGGGCCGCTCTCGCCGCTGTTGGCCAATGTGCTGCTCGACGAGGTGGATCGGGAACTGGAGCGACGTGGCCACCGCTTCGTGCGCTACGCCGACGACTGCAACGTGTATGTGTGCAGTCGCCGCGCAGGTGAACGGGTGCTGGAAGGGTTGCGCAAGCTCTACGACCGACTCCATCTGAAGATCAACGAGGCCAAGACGGCGGTGGCGTCGGCGACCGGTCGCAAGCTTCTGGGCTACGAACTGTGGCGCAGTGCGGGCGACCGGATCAAATGCGCGGTCGCCTACAAGGCGTTGGAGACCTTCAAACAACGCATCCGGGAAATGACGCGTCGCTCGGGCGGGCGCAGCCTGCCGGAGGTCGCCGAACGACTGCGGGCCTACATGCCGGGCTGGAAGGCGTACTTCCAGCTTGCGCAGACACCCAAGGTGTTCCGCGAACTCGACGAGTGGATCCGACACCGGCTGCGTGCCGTGCAGCTCAAGCACTGGCGTCGGGGTACGACGATGTATCGGGAATTGTTGGCGCTGGGCGCCTCGCAAGCGGATGCCCGCAGGGTGGCCGCGAACAGTCGGTGCTGGTGGCGTAACAGCCGCATGGCGCTGAACCGAGCGATGCCCATCGCCTACTTCGACCGGCTTGGCGTGCCTCGGCTCTCATGACCTCAACTGCTCGAACCGCCCGGTGCGGACCCGCATGCCGGGTGGTGTGGGAGGGGATCGGTCAGGTAACCTGACCGCCCCTATCCCGATCGCCTCAGCGCGCCTGGTTCTCGTAACTCGACGGACTGACCCCCGCGTGCAGCAGGAATTCGCGAAGGCTCTTGACGTCCTGCCGCGTCAGGGTGCCGCCGTGCGGATGGTGCAGCGTGCCCTCGACGCGGTTCAGCACCACCCGGAAGCGCGCGCCGTGCCCCGGCACGATCTCCGCGCCGAGGTTCTGCAGCAGCGACTCGACCTCGCGGAAGTGGATGTTGGCGCTGATCGGGTCGTGGAAGATCGATCGCAGTACCGTTGCGTGCTTGTTGCTCATGAGCGGCTCCTCTCCTTGGATGCCCGCGGCGATTGTGGCACGCCCGGACACGGTCCAGTGGGTGCGCCGCGAAGGGCATGGACTTGCGCGGGAAAGGCGTTTATCCTAGCGCGCTTCGGATCCGGTGCAAGGCCGGTGAGAAACCTCCGCGCCCGTAGCTCAGCTGGATAGAGTACTGCCCTCCGAAGGCAGGGGTCACACGTTCGAATCGTGTCGGGCGCGCCAGACAGGATGACGGGCCAGACCTTCGGGGGACTGGCCCGTCATCATTTGTGACGATCGTTCGAGATAAGCGCCGTCAGGTCGAACTCCGGATCTGGCCGGCCCGCCTGCGGACCGGATCCGCTCTGCCCCATGCTCGCCATCCTGGCCATCACCGGCCCGATCTTCATCCTCATCGCCGTCGGTTTCGCCTCGGTGCGCCTGCGTGTGCTGGCCGCCACCGACATGCGGGCGCTCGGCGTCTTCGTCATCAACTTCGCGTTGCCCGCGCTGCTGTTCAGGGCGGTGTCGAGTGGCGCGGTGAGCGAGACGGTGCGGCCCGACCTGCTGCTGCCCTATGCGCTCGGTTCGCTCGCGGTGGTGGCATTGGTGGTGGCGCTGGCGATGACGGTGCTGCGGCGCAAGCTGCAGATGGCGGCGGTGCTGGCGATGGGGATGTCGGTGTCGAACAGCGCCTTCATCGGTTTTCCGATCGCGCAGCAGCTGTCGCCGGCGAGCGCGAGCGCGGCGCTCGCGGTGTATGCGCTGGTGGAGGCGCTGATCATGTTTCCGCTGCTGATGGCGCTGGCCGAACTCGGCGGCGGGGGCGGCGGACGCTGGCCGCGGGTGCTGAGGGGCATCGCGCTGAGCCTGGGGAAGAACCCGATGATCCTCGCCATCCTCGCCGGGCTGGCCTGCTCGCTGCTGGCGCTGCAGGTGCCGCTGCCGCTGGCGCGCGCGATCGAGCTGCTCGGCAGCACCGCGGCGCCGGTGGCGCTGTTCTACATCGGCGGCACCCTCGCCGGGCTGAAGGTGAAGATCGCCGCCGGCGACATCGCGCTGATCGTGGCGGGCAAGCTGCTGCTGCATCCGCTCATGGTCTTCCTCGCCTTCCTCGCGCTGCCGATGGACGGCGCTGGGCTGCAGGCCGCGGCGGTGCTCAATGCCTGCATGCCGATGATGAGCATCTATCCGATCCTGGCGCAGAAGTACGGGCAGGAAGGCCTGTGCGCGGCGGCGCTGGTGGCGACCACGGTGGCTTCCTTCTTCACCATCAGCGCCTTCCTGTGGTTCAGCGGGGCGGGCGGATGAGCCGCTACCACTCGCCCGCGCCGGTTCTGCTGCTGGTGGCGCTGCTCGTTGCCGGCTGCGCCAGCGGACCGGCGCCCGACCCGCGCGCGGTGCAGCCGCCGGCGCCGGTGGAGTCGCGCACGCCCGCCGGTGCCGGCGCGGCGGCCCCCGTCCCGGTGCGCCCGGCGCCGCCGCCCACGCCGCAGTCGCTGCTGCAGCGGCTGCTGCCGCCCACGCTGAAGACCGACCGCGGCGGCTGGTCGGGCGACATCCTCGCCGCTTTCTACGCGCTGCGGCTGGCGCCGAGCGCGGAGAACCTCTGCGCCTCGATCGCGGTCATCGAGCAGGAGTCCGGCTTCCAGGCCGACCCGGTGGTGCCCGGGCTGTCGCGCATGGTGCGAGCAGAGATCGAGGCCCGCCGCCAGCGCTTCCACGTTCCGCCGATGGTGGTGGAGGCCGCGCTCGCGCGGCGCTCGGCCGACGGCCGCAGCTTCGGCGCGCGCATCGATGCGCTGCGCACCGAGCGCCAGCTCAGCGAGCTGTACGAGGAGATCATCGCCGCGGTGCCCGCCGGCCGGCTGTTGCTGAGCGACTACAACCCGGTGCGCACCGGCGGGCCGATGCAGGTCAGCATCGCCTATGCCGAGCTGCATGCGCGCCAGACGCCGTATCGCGGCCCCGGGCGCACCATCCGCGAGGCGGTGTTCACCCGCCGCGGCGGCGTGCATTTCGGCATCGCCCATCTGCTCGACTATCCCGCGCCCTACCGCGCACCGATCCACCGCTTCGCCGACTTCAACGCCGGTCACTACGCCGCGCGCAATGCGGCCTTCCAGCAGGCGGTAACGCGCCTGAGCGGCCACGCCCTGGTGCCCGACGGCGACCTCCTGCGCTACCGCAACGGCGTGCCGGACGCCGCGCCGGGCGCCACCCAGCGCGCGCTGCATGCGCTCGCGCCGCGGCTGCGGCTGGCGCCCGCCCGCATCGACGCCGAGCTGCGCCAGGAGAAGGAGGCCGGCTTCGCCCGCACTGCGGTCTACCAGCGGGTGTACGCGCTTGCGGACGCCGCCGCCGGTCGCCGCGTGGCACGCGAGGCGATGCCGCAGATCACGCTGAAGAGCCCGAAGATCCAGCGCAAGCTCACCACCGCCTGGTTCGCAGACCGGGTGAACCGGCGCTATCTCGGCTGCCTGCGGCGCGCACGATGACGGCGCGCTGGCCGCGGGTGGGCGCCGGGCGTGATAATCTCGCCCCCCGTCGCCGTTCGCGACCGAACCCGATCCGATCCGAGGAATTCCCATGCTGAAGCTGAAGTCCGCCGCGCTCGCCCTCGCCCTCGCCGCCGCCGTTGGCGCCCATGCCGCCGACCCGATCAAGGTCGGTGTCGCGCTCGACATCTCCGGGCCCTTCGCCACCATCGGCGCCGAGACCCGCGACGGCCTGAACCTCGCGATCGAGCAGCTCGGCGGCAAGCTCGGCGGCTTCGACGCCGAGTTCCTGCAGACCGACTTCGCCGGCAACCCGGAGCAGGCCACGCAGCTCGTGCGCCGCTACCTGCAGGCCGAGAAGATCGACTTCTTCACCGGCCCGGTCGCCTCCAACTCGGCGCTCGCGGTGGGCCCGGCGCTGTTCGCCGCCAAGGTGCCCTTCCTGTCGAGCAACCCGGGGCCGAGTCAGTTCGCCGGCAAGCAGTGCAACCCCTACTTCTTCGGCGTGTACCAGAACGACACCTACGACGAGGCGGCCGGCCGCGTCGCCAACGACAAGGGCTATCGCAACATGGTCCTGATCGCGCCCAACTATCCCGCGGGCAAGGACCACCTCGGCGGCTTCAAGCGGCTCTACGAGGGGGCGGTGAAGGAGGAGATCTACACCAAGGTCGGCCAGATCGACTACGCCGCCGAGATCGCCCGCATCCGCGCGGCGAAGCCGGACGCGGTGTACTTCTTCCTGCCCGCGGCGATGGGCATCAACTTCATCAAGCAGTACGTCGCCGGCGGCCTGAAGGACATCCCGCTGATCGGGCCGGGCTTCTCCGCCGACCAGGACACGCTCGCCGCGGTCGGCGAGCCCGCCGTCGGCCTGTTCAACACCGCGCACTGGGCCCACGACCTCGACCTGCCGGCGAACAAGGCCTTCGTCGAGGCCTTCCGCAACAAGTACGACGGCCGCTATCCCACCGTCTACGCCGCCCAGGCCTACGACGTGGTGATGGCGATGGACGCCGCGGTGCGCGAGGTCGAGGGCAGGGTGGACGACCGCGAAGCGGTGCTCGCCGCGCTCAGGAAGGCGGACTTCGACTCGGTGCGCGGCGAATTCCGCTACGGCGCCAACAACTACCCGGTGCAGAACTACTACCTGCGGGTGGTGGAAAAGCGCGCCGACGGCACCATCACCAACCGTCTCGTCGGCACCGTGCTGGAGCAGCACCAGGACGCCTACGTCGGCGACTGCAAGATGTAAATGGACTCGATCTTCGTCATCGAGCAGCTGCTCAACGGCCTCGGCTACGGGTTGATGCTGTTCCTGCTCGCCGCCGGCCTGAGCCTGGTGTTCGGGATCATGGACACCATGAACCTGGCCCACGGCTCGCTCTACATGGCCGGCGCCTACATCGCCGCGCGGGCGCACGAGGCCGGCGCCGGCTTCGCCACCGCGGTGCTGGCGGCGGTGGCCGCCACCGTGGTGATCGCCTTCCTGCTCGAGCAGGCGATCGTGCGCCGGCTGTATGCGCGCGACCATCTCGCCCAGGTCATCGCCACCTTCGGCGTCATCCTCATCGCCGACGACGTCGTGAAGGCGATCTGGGGCCCCTCGCCGGTGATGGCGGCGATGCCGGCCGCGCTCGCCGGGCCGGTGCAGCTCCTGCCCGAGCTGCCCTACCCGGCCTACCGCCTGCTGCTGATCGGGGTCGGCCTGCTGGTGGCGCTCGGCCTCTACCTCCTGGTGAGCCATACGCGGATCGGCATGCTGGTACGCGCCGGTGCCTCCAACCGCGGCATGGCCGAGCTGATGGGCGTACGCGTGGGGCGGGTGTTCTCCTTCGTGTTCGTGCTCGGCGCCGCGCTGGCGGCGCTCGCCGGCGCGCTGATGGGGCCGATCAGCGCGGTGCAGATCGGCATGGGCGAGGCGATCCTGATCCCTGCGCTGGTGGTCATCGTCATCGGCGGCATCGGCTCGGTGCGCGGCGCCTTCGTCGCCGCGCTGCTGGTCGGCATGGTCGACACCGCGGGGCGCGCCTTCCTGCCGCCGGCACTGCGCGCGGTGCTGCCGCCGGCGCTCGCCGCCGAGCTCGGCGCCGCGCTCGCCGGCATCGCGATGTACCTGCTGATGGCGGCGGTGCTGATCCTGAAGCCGGCGGGGCTGTTCCCCGCGCGCGGCTGAGGCGGGGTGACGATGACAAGACCCGGCAAGGCCTCCTCCGCCGTGCCCGCCGCGGACCTCGCGCCGCTCGCCGCCCGCGTGCTGCCCTGGGTGCTGCTCGCCGTGCTCGCCGCCTTTCCGCTGCTGGCACCGGTGCTCGGGCTCGAATACTGGCTCGGCTTCGTGCGCCGGCTGCTGATCGTGATGATCGCCGCCACCAGTCTCAACTTCATCCTCGGCTACGGCGGCATGGCCGCTCTCGGCCATGCCGGTTTCATCGGCGTCGGCGCCTACACGGTGGTGGCGCTGGTCGACGCCGGCGTCGGCTCGGCCTGGCTCGCGTGGGGCGCTGCGCTCGCCGCGTCAGCGCTGGCGGCGGCGGCGATCGGCGCGCTCTCGCTGCGCACCCGCGGGGTGTATTTCCTCATGATCACGCTCGCCTTCGCGCAGATGCTGTACTACCTCGCGGTGTCGCTCAGCGCCTATGGCGGCGATGACGGCTACGGCCTGTATACCCCGCTCGCGCTCGGGGCCGGCATCGACACCGGCGACGAGGCGGTCTTCTTCTGGGTGGTGCTGGCGATCGCGGCGCTGGTCTTCGCGCTCTTCAGCCGGATTGCGGCCTCGCGCTTCGGCCACGCGCTGATGGGCATCCGCGACAACGAGACGCGCATGAGCGCACTCGGCTACCCGGTGTTCCGCCTCAAGCTCGCCGCCTTCGCCGGTGCCGGCGCGCTCGCCGGGCTGGCGGGCGCGCTGCTGGCGAGCCACAACGCCTTCGTCAGCCCCTCGCTGATGCACTGGACCGAATCCGCCACCCTGTTGGTGATGGTGGTGCTCGGCGGTCTCGGCCGGCGCTGGGGCGCGCCGCTCGGGGTGGCGGTGTGGCTGGTGCTCGCCGAGGTACTCAAGCTCCACACCGAGTACTGGCACTGGCCGCTCGGCTTGCTGCTGATCACGGTCGTCTTCCTCGCCCCGCGCGGGCTGGCGGCGCTGTTCGCGCGCGCGGGACGGGCGGCATGAGCGCCAGCCTGTTCAGCGCGCAAGGCCTGGTCAAGCGCTTCGGCGGCCTGGTCGCCACCGACCATGTCGATCTGGCGGTCGAAGCGGGCGAGATCCATGCGCTGATCGGCCCCAACGGCGCCGGCAAGTCGACCGTGGTGAACCTGATCTCCGGCCTGCTCGCCCCGGACGCCGGCCGCATCGTGCTCGACGGCGTCGAGCTCACCGGCATGCCCGCCCATCGCCGGGTGCGTCACGGCCTGTCGCGCTGCTTCCAGGTCACCAGCGTGTTCGGCGCCAACACCGTGTTCGACAACCTGCTGCTCGCGGTGCAGGCGCACACCGGCTCGAGCTTCCGCTGCCTCGGTCGGCGTTCGGCGGACACCCGCCTGCACGCGCGCGCGCTCGCGCTGGCGCACGAGCTCGGCCTGGCGGACGTCCTGCACCGGGTCGCCGCCGCGCTCCCGCACGGCGTGCAGCGCCGGCTCGACCTCGCCCTCGCGCTCGCGGCCGAACCGCGCCTGCTGCTGCTCGACGAGCCGATGGCCGGCATGGGGCCGGAGGATTCGGCGCAGATGGTGGCGCTGATCCGCAGCCTGCGCGAGCGCTGTGCGATCCTGCTGATCGAGCACGACATGGACGCGGTGTTCCAGCTCGCCGACCGCATCACCGTCCTCGCCTCGGGCCGCGTGCTCGCCACCGGCGAGGTCGGCGACATCCGCGCCCACCCCGAGGTGCAGGCGGTGTATCTCGGCAGCGAGGCGGCGGCATGAGCGCGCCGCTGCTGGAGGTGCGCGGGCTGGCGGCGGGTTACGGTGCGAGTCAGGTGCTGTTCGGCGTCGATCTCGACATCCGCGCCGGTGAGGTCGTGACCCTGCTCGGGCGCAACGGCATGGGCAAGACGACGACGATCCGCGCGCTCACCGGCAGCCTGCGCGCGCGCGGTGGCGAGATTCGCTTCGCCGGCACGCCCCTCGAGCGGCTCGCCGCCGACGCGATCGCCCGTCTCGGCGTGGCGATCGTGCCCGAGGGCAGGCAGTGCTTTCCCAATCTGAGCGTGCGCGAGCATCTGCTCGCGTTCGCCGCCAACCGCAGCGGCCGTGCCGAGCCGTGGACGCTCGCGCGCCTCTACGTGCTGTTTCCGCGCCTGCAGGAGCGCGCCGGCCACCTCGGCAACCAGCTCTCCGGCGGCGAGCAGCAGATGCTGGCGATCGCGCGTGCGCTGTCGACCAACCCGCGGCTGCTGATCCTCGACGAGGCCACCGAAGGCCTCGCGCCAGTGATCCGGGAGGAGATCTGGCGCTGCCTCGACCGTCTGAAGGCCGCCGGCCAGACCACCCTGGTGGTCGACAAGTATGTCGAGCGCCTGGTGAGGCTCGCCGACCGCCACTTCATCCTCGAGCGCGGACGGGTGGCGTGGCAGGGGGATTCGGCCGCGCTCGCCGCCGACCGCGGTCTGTGGCAGCGCTACCTCGGGGTGTGACGGGGAGCGGGGCGGGCGGCGCGTGAGCGCGCGCGCCTCGCGCGCCGCGGCTTCGATTACACTGGCATCGTCCGTCGTCACTGCCGAGGAGCCGCCATGAACTGGTATCTCGCCGTCCTGAAGAAGTACGCCGTGTTCTCCGGGCGCGCCAGTCGCTCCGAGTACTGGTATTTCGTGCTGTTCAACCTGCTGGTGTCGATCGGCCTGTCGATGATCGACAGCGTGCTCGGCAGCTTCAGCGAGGAGGGCGGCGTCGGCCTGCTCAGCGGCCTGTATGCGCTCGCCGTGCTGCTGCCGACGATCGGCGTCAGCGTGCGCCGGCTGCACGACATCGGCCGCACTGGCTGGTGGGTGCTGATCGGCCTGGTGCCGGTGATCGGCACCATCGTGCTGCTGGTCTTCGCCGTGCTGGACAGCCAGCCGGGTGCCAACGAGTACGGCCCCAACCCCAAGACCGCGGTGCTGCCGCCCGCCTGAGCCCGGCCAGCCGGCTCCGGCCGCGGGCCTGCGTTCAGTTGTCGTCGAGGTGCGGCCGCCATTCCTCGCCCGGCTCGCCGGTGTCGGGGTCGATCCAGTCGGAGATGCCGATCTCGTCCTCGGCCTCCTCCAGGCTCTCGCTCTCGACGAGGTCGTCGGCGGGCTCGAACTCCATGTCCTGCTCGGCCTCGCGCAGGGTGGCGAAGGGGCCGTATTCGCGCCCGCTCGCCTTGTCCTGCCAGTAAAAGCCGTCGGGGCGCTCGATGATGCGGTTGGCGTCGTCCGCAGCGGGCGAACGTGGCGCTTCGGGTTTCATGCTGGCCTCCCGTGCCCGGGGATGTCGGGCTTCACTGCAAACTAGCACAGGCGCGGCCAGCGCGTGTCCACCGACGGGCGCACTTCAGGGGCAGTGGATCCGCCCGCCGATCTGTCGGCAGCGGCCGGCGGGGCCGAACAGGCTGCCGCCGCCGCCGCGATGGTAGCTGTTGCCGAGATTGTCGCGGCAGCCGTTGGCGTCGCAATTGGTGATCAGGCGGCGGGTCGGCGCGCCGTCGCCGCGCTCCGTGCCGCCGGCGGGCCGCTGCTCGGTCGGCACCGGTCGGGCGGGACGCTCGCCCGACCTGCCGGCACGCTCGCCCGCGGCCGTGCCTGCCGCGTCGGACGGCAGGGCGGCAAGCAGCACGGCCGCGAGCATGACGCTGCCGAGGTCAGTCCTGCTGACCTGCATCGCGATCCTCCCTCGATGCGGGTGCGCCCGGCTCGGGCCGGTTTCAGCCGAGCAGCAACGCATCGTCGTCGATCTGCTCGCCGCGCACCTTCTCGAACATCTCGAGCAGGTGGCGCACGTCGAGTCCCTTGCGTTCCGCGCCCGCGACGTCGAGCACGACCTTGCCCTGGTGCAGCATCACCGTGCGCTCGCCGACGTCGAGCGCCTGGCGCATGCTGTGGGTCACCATCATCGTGGTGAGCTTGTGCTCGGCGACGATGCGCGCGGTCAACTGCAGCACGAATTGGGCGGTGCGCGGATCGAGCGCGGCGGTGTGTTCGTCGAGCAGCAGGATGCGCGAGGGCCGCAGCGCGGCCATCAGCAGGCTCACCGCCTGGCGCTGGCCGCCCGAGAGCAGGCCGATGCGGTCGCCGATGCGGTTCTCCAGGCCCAGCCCGAGGGTGGCGAGATGGGCACGGTACTCCTCGCGTCGCGCCGGCCTGACCGCGTGGCGGAAGCCGCGCTTGCCGCCGCGCAGGTCGGCGAGCGCCATGTTCTCCTCGATCGTCAGGTCCTCGCAGGTGCCCGCCATCGGGTCCTGGAACACCCGCGCCACCCGCGCCGCACGCTCCCACACCGGCTGGCGGGTGACGTCGACGCCGTCGATCTCGATGCGGCCACGGTCGACCGCCATGTCGCCCGACACCGCGTTGAGCAGGGTCGATTTGCCGGCGCCGTTGGAGCCGATCACGGTGACGAACTGGCCGGCCGGGATCTCCAGGCTCATGCCGCGCAGCGCGCGGGTCTCGATCGGCGTGCCGGCGTTGAAGGTCATGTGCAGGTCCTGTGCGCTCAGCATCTCAGTTCCCCTTGCCGCCGGCGATGCGGCGCTTGATCATCGGCAGCACCAGCGCCACCGTCACCAGCAGCGCGGTCACCAGGTTGAGGTCCTGCGCCTGCAGGCCGATGAAGTCGCTGTTGAGCGCGAGCGCGATGAAGAAGCGATAGACGATCGCGCCCAGGATCACCGCCAGGGTGGCGAGGAAGAGCTTGCGCGAGGGCAGGATGCTCTCGCCCACGATCACCGCCGCGAGGCCGATGACGATGGTGCCCACGCCCATCGAGATGTCGGCGCCGCCCTGGGTCTGGGCGAACAACGCGCCGGCGAGCCCCACCAGCGCATTCGACAGCGCCATGCCGCCGAGGATCATCCAGCCGGTGTTGACGCCCTGGGCGCGCGCCATGCGCGGGTTGGAGCCGGTGGCGCGCATCGCCAGCCCGGTCTGGGTGGTGAAGAACCAGTCGAGCAGCAGCTTGGCGACGAGCACCACGCCCACCAGCAGCAGCGGGCGGAACACGTAGTCGGCGAGCGCCTCGCTCTTCAGCAGGGTGAATACCGTGGGCTCGGTGATCAGCGGCACGTTCGGCCGGCCCATGATGCGCAGGTTGATCGAATACAGCGCGATCATCATCAGGATGCTGGCGAGCAGGTCCATGATGCGCAGCCGCACGTTGAGCCAGCCGGTGATCGTACCCGCGAGCGCGCCCGCCAGGGTGGCGGCGATGGTGGCGCTGAAGGGATCGGTGCCGGCGGCGATCAGGGTCGCGGCGACCGCGCCACCGAGCGGGAAGCTGCCGTCCACGGTGAGGTCGGGAAAGCGCAGGATGCGGAAGGAGATCAGCACGCCGAGGGCGACGAGCGCGAAGATCAGGCCGATCTCGAAGGCGCCGAGGAGAGAATAGAGCGACATTGGCGGGGAGGAAGGAGGACAAAGGCTGCCGGCGGGGCGGCGCCGGCGGAACGGGGCCGGCGAGGCCCCGGCGCAGCGCGGATTCAGGCGACGATCGGCTTACTCGACGATCTTCGCCGCCGACTTCAGCAGCTCGTCGGACAGGGTCACACCCTGCTTCTTCGCCGCGGCCGGATTGACGAAGAGCGCCAGCTTGTCGCTGGTCTCGGAGGCGATCGCGCCCGGCTGCTCGCCGGCGAGGATGCGGGCGACGATGCGGCCGGTCTGCTCGCCGAGGCTGCGGTAGTCGATGCCGAGCGCGGCGATCGCGCCGCGCTCGACGCTGTCGGTGTCGGAGGCGATCAGCGGGATCCTGGCGTCGTTGCCCACCTTCACCAGCGCCTCGTAGGCCGACACCACGTTGTTGTCGGTATTGGTATAGATCACGTCGACCTTGCCGATCAGGCTGCGCGCCGCCGAGCCGACGTCCACCGTGCGCGGCGCGGCGGCCTCGACCAGGCGCATGTCGTGCTTGGGCAGCAGTTCCTGCAGCCGCTTGACCACCACCACCGAGTTGGCCTCGCCCGGGTTGTAGACCATGCCCACCCGCTTCGCGTCCGGCACCACGCGGCGGATCAGCTCGACCTGCTGCTCGAGCTCGAGCACGTCAGAGACGCCGGTGACGTTCGTGCCCGAGGGGCCCATGCCCGGCACCAGCTGGGCGGCGACCGGGTCGGTCACCGCGGAATACACCACCGGCACGTTCTTGGTCGCGGCCACCACCGCCTGTGCCGAGGGCGTGGCGACGGCGACGATCGCGTCGGGACGGTCGCCGACGAACTTGCGCGCGATCTGCGCCGCAGTGCCGGTGTTGCCCTGGGCGCTCTGGTACTGCCACTTCAGGTTCTTCCCTTCCTCGTAGCCGGCCTTGGCGAGCGCGTCCTTGACGCCGTCCCGTACCGCGTCGAGCGCGGGGTGTTCGACGATCGCGGTGAGCGCGACCGATTTCTGTTGCGCCGCGGCCGGTGTGGCGAGAGCGAAGGACAGCGACAGGGCGCCGAGGAGGGCGAGGCAGGGCTTGGCGAGCGGCATGGTTGAACTCCCGGGAGATGCACGCGACGGCGCCACCGTGCGGCCGCCGTCCATCAGGGCGGAAGTCTAACCCGGCTGGCAGCCGATCGCGCGGCCTTCGACGCGGCCGGCATCGAGCAGCCGGCGGTACAGGCCGGCCAGCCGTCCGGCCATGATCGCGTCGCCCCATTCGATGCTGTAGCGCCGCGCCTCGACGGCGAGCGCCTGGCGGCGGACAGGTGCGCTCAGCAGCTCGCGCACCCGGGCGGCGAAGCCGGCGACCTCGTCGGGCGCGACCAGGGCGCCGCGGCGCGGGGCGAGGATGTCGATCGTGCCCATCGCCGCCAGCGCGACCACCGGCAGGCCGGCGGCCATCGCCTCGATCAGCACCAGGCCCTGGGTCTCGGTGCGCGAGGCGAAGACGAAGGCGTCGGCCGCGGCGTAGCAGTCGGGCAGCGCGGCGCGGCGGTCGAGGTAGCCGACGAAGCGTACCGTGTCGGCGAGGCCGAGCGCGGCGGCCTGCGCCTCGAGCTCGCCCGCGGCCGGCCCCTCGCCGGCGATCACGAGGCGGAAGCCGGGCAGTTCGCGGCGCAGGCGGGCGGCGACCTCGAGCAGGAAGCCGACGTTCTTCTCGCGCGCCAGGCGGCCGATGAACAGCGCCACCGGGGCGTCGGCGGCGATGCCGTGGCGGGCGCGGAAGCGCGCGCGCTCGCCGCCGGCGAAGTCGTGCAGCGGGATGCCGGTGGGCAGCACGTGCAGGGGGCGGGTGACGCCGTAGCCGGCGAGCCGCTCGCGCATCGCGGTCGAGGGCACCACCACGCCGTCCATCGTGTTGCACTGCGCGCGCGACACTTTCCGCGCCAGCCCGCGCAGCATCGCGGCGGGGAGGAAGGGGGCGTAGTGGTGGAGGTATTCCTCGAAGAAGGTGTGGTAGGTCAGCAGCAACGGCAGCCGGTGCGCGCGCGCCGCCGCGGTGCCGGCGTAATGGGCGACGAAGGGGGTCTGGATGTGCACTAGCGCGCAGTCCGCCGCCTCGCGTGCGACCGCCGCGCGCATCGCGCGCCACGACAGCAGCCGGTCCTCGGGGTCGCGTGGCACCCTGCGCCCGGCGACGCGCACGATGCCTTCCTCGTCCGCCTCGTCGGCGTAGCGCGGCACCACCAGACGGACCTCGACGCCGAGCTCGGCGAGCGCCGCGCGGAAGGTGGCGATCGAGGTCGATACGCCGTTTACGCGCGGGAAATAGACGTCGGAAACCATCAGCACTCGAGTCATCGGCCGAGCGTGCCAGCCGCAGGTTACAGCGCGGTGAAGGGCGCCGCGATCGCCGCCCCCACCGCGGGCGCGGCGAGGCCTATACTGGCGCCGTGCCCCCTCGGCACGGAGCTGCCGTCGCGATGAGCTTCGACCGGACCGATAAGCTGCGCTTCGCCCTGCGCCTGCCGGTGGTGGGCAAGTACCTCGGCGTGCTCATGGTGGTGCTCGCCGCGCTGGCCGCGGCGCCGCTCGCCGCCGCGCTGCTGCTCGGCGAGCCGGACGCGGCGGCGCGCCACGCGGCGGTGCTGGGCGGACTGCTCGTCGTCGGGCTGCCGCTCGCCCGCCTCGCGGCGCCGGCGCGGCTGCAGGCGAACGAGGCGATGGCGGTGGTCGCGCTCGCCTTCGTCGCCGGCTCGCTGGTGATGAGCTACCCGCTCGCGGCGGCGAGCGCGAGCTGGCTCGATGCCTGGTTCGAGGCCGTCTCCGGCATCACCACCACCGGCCTCAGCCTCGCCGCCTCGGTGGAGGACAAGCCGGCCGCCTTCCTCTTCGCGCGCGCCTGGCTGCAGTGGTTCGGCGGCCTCGGCATCGTCGTCCTCTCGCTCGCGCTGCTGATGTACCACGGCGCCGCCGGTCGCCAGCTGATGGAGACCGCGTTCTCCGGCGAGGACCTCGTGTCGACCACCCGAGTCTATGCACGACGCATTCTGGTCGTGTATGCCGCGCTGACCGTCGCCGCGGCGCTCGCCGGCTGGGCCGCCACCGGCGACGGCTTCGTCGCCCTGGTGCACGCCTTCGCCGCGGTGTCGACCGGCGGCTTTGCGGTCTACGACGACAGCCTCGCCGCTGCCGGGCGCGGTGCCGCGGTGTTCATCGGCTTCGCCTGGCTCGGCGCGGTGTCGTTGCCGCTCTACCATCGCGCGTGGCACGAGGGGCCGCGTGCGCTGCTGCGCGACCCCGAACTGCGCGCCCTGGTGCTGGCGACCGCGCTCACCGGCTTCCTGCTGTGGCTGTGGGCGGCGCCGGGTGAGCGCGGCTGGGCCGAGGCGGCGCAGCTGGCGATGAGTGCGCAGAGCACCACCGGCTTCTCCACCACGGACTTCGCCGCGCTCGACGAGGCTTCGCGCCTCACCCTGGTCGGCGCGATGCTGCTCGGCGGCAGCGTCGGCTCCACCGCGGGGGGCTTCAAGCTGCTGCGCCTGCTGCTGATGCTGCGCCTGCTGCAACTCTTTCTCGCGCGCGCCGCGGCGCCGCCCCACGCGGTGCTCCATGCCCGGCTCGGCGAGCGGCGGGTGGACGAGGCCGACCTCGGCCGCGCCGCGTTGCTGATGGCGCTGATCGTCGGCGTGGTGTTCCTCTCCTGGCTCGCCTTCGTCGCCGCCGGCTACCCGGCGCTCGGCGCGCTGTTCGAGGTCGCCTCGGCCACCGGCACGGTCGGTCTGTCGAGCGGCATCGCCCGGCCGGAGCTGGAGTGGTGGCTGAAGCTCGTACTATGCTTCGACATGCTGGCCGGCCGGGTGGAGATCCTCGCCCTGCTGGTCGTGCTCAATCCGGGCAGCTGGTTCGGCAGGCGGGCGGAGAGGCGATGAGAGCGGTGTTCGTGGGAGCGGGCTCCCTGGCGGTGATGACGGCGCAGCGGCTGCTGCGCCGCGGCCACGACGTGGTGATGATCGAGCGCGACCGTGAACGCATCGAGGCGCTCGCCGACGAGCTCGACTGCGGCTTCCTGCAGGGCGACGGCAGCAAGCCGGCGCTGCTGCGCGAGGCCGATCCCGCCGCCACCGACTGCCTGTTCTGCCTCACCGGCAACGACCAGACCAACATCCTCGCCAGCCTCGCCGGGCGCTCGCTCGGCTTCCGCCGCGTGGTGCAGAAGATCGACGACCCGGAGTTCGAGCACCTGTGCATCGAGCTCGGTCTCGCCGACACCATCATCCCGGCGCGCACCATCGGGCGCTATCTGGCGGACATGTTCGAGGGGCGCGACCACATGGAGATCCTCGCCCTGGTCAAGGACGAGGCGAGGGTGTTCAGCTTTGTCGCCACCGCCGCGGATGCGCGGCCGGTGGGCGAGATCGATCTTCCCGCGGGCAGCCGGGTGATGTTCTTCTATCGCGACGAGCGCTTCACCCTGCCCGAGGCCGACACCCGGCTCGCGCCGGGCGACGAGGTCGTCGTCGTCACCCACAGCCGCAACCTCGAGACACTGCAGGCGCGCTGGCGCAAGGCGCTGAAGGCCGGCTGAGCGCCTGCCTCGCGGACCCCGCTCAGGTGGGCAGGGCGATCCTGCCGTCGGTGCTGAACTGGTAGTCGCGGAACACGTGCTCGGCCGACAGGATGCGGTAGTCGCCGTTCTCCTCGCGCACCGAGGTGTCCTTCAGCCGGTAGGTGAACTGGCCGCAGGTCCAGCAGTCGAAGTTGCGCATGTGGGTGCACAGGCAGGTCTTGTCGGAGACCTTCACCTTCTTCGCCTCCGGATGCGCCGCCACCTCGCGGTTGTAGGCCTCGATGTACTGGCAGTTGCCGTTGGCGTCGAGCAGGTAGCCGTAGGCCTCGCAGTTCGGGCGGATGCCCGAGCCGATCGCCGGGCTGCTCTTGAGCATGCGCATCGGATAGCCGGTGGGCGAGATCTGGTTGACCTCGATGTCGTCCTCGTCGGCCTTGAAGTAGTGCTGCTGGACATCGGGCGGCAGGCCACACTCGGTGGTCACGGTGAAGCGGGTCGCCACCTGCACGCCCGCCGCGCCCTGCTCGAGGAAGGCGACCGCGTCCGAGCCGGTGAAGATGCCGCCGGCCGGGATCAGCGGGATGTCGAGCTGTTGCTCGCGCAGCCAGTCGCGGATCTCGGCGAAGATGGTGGCGAGGTCGTACTCCGGCCAGTCCATGCCGAAGCCGAGGTGGCCGCCGGCGAGCGGGCCCTCCACCACCACGTAGTCGGGCATGCGGCCGGTGCGCGCGCTCTTCTTCAGGAACAGCTGCAGCGCGCGCAGCGAGGAGACGATGATGCCGAGCCTGACGTCGCGGAAGCGCGGGTGGTCCTCGATCAGGCCGAAGGAGCCGAGGTGCAGGCCGGCGGCGAGCGTGATGCCGTCGATGCCGTTGTCCATCGCTGCCTTCAGCCGCACCCGAAGTGTCTCCTTCGGGCTGTTCATCGTCAGCTTTTCCATGCAGTTGATGAAGATCAGGCCGTCGCCGCGCTTGGCCTCCATCGTGCGCCGCACGTGGGTCGCGGTCGCCTCGGCGATCAGGCCGAGGTCGAACTGCACCACCGACTTGTCGGTGTTGGCGACGTTGAACTTGTACTGCTGCAGCTTGTTCTTGACGTACTTCGTGTTGTACCGGCGGTCGGACACGGTCGGAAGCATGGCGTCCGAGATGTGACCGATGCCGCCGAGGCGCGCGGCCTCGAGCGAGAGCTCGGCGGTGGAGATGTCCACCCCCATGCCGCCCACCATGATCGGTACCAGCTCATGCTTGCCAAGAGTCAGCCGGAAATCGTCTACGCGCTTCATTCGGTCAGTGTCCGTTGTATTACCGCAGTTCGACATTATCACCCGCGAAGCGTTGCCGGACACGCTTTTCGGGCAGCGATTCGGGCCATCGGGCGTTCAGCAGGCGGCCTCGACGTCTTCGCGCGCGAGCCCGGCGGCGGCCGGCGCGAGCCGCAGCGCGAGCAGCGAAAGCACCCGGTAGGCAGCGCCGATGTCGGCGTCGAGGGCGCCGGTGGCGTTGATCTCGGCGCAGACCGTGGCGCGGTCGCCCCGCGCCACCGGTCCGGTCAGGGCACCGGCGGTGCCGCTGCGGCCGATGTTGGCGACGGTGCCCTCGACCAGCGGTAGCAGTGCCGCCCAGGCGGTGTCGCGCTCCACGCCGGCGCCTTCCATGCAGCGCAGCGCCGCGTCCATCAGCGCCACCAGATGGTTGCACGCGAGCACCGCGGCCGAGTGATAGAGAATCTTGTGCGCGGGATCGACGCGGAAGCGGCGCGCGCCGATCGCGTCGAACAGCGGCCCGAGCGCGGCGAGCGCGGCGGGGTCTCCCTCGCAGCCGCAGAAGGTGCCGGCGAAGCCGGTGATCGCCGAGGCGGGGTCGGCGAAGGACTTCAGCGGATGCGCCCCGGCGAGCAGCGCGCCGTGCGCGCGCAGTGGCGCCAGCACCTCGCTGGCGAGCGCGCCGCTGCAGTGGAAGGCGATGTCCGCCGGCCGCAGCACGCCGGCCGCGGCAAGACTGCGTGCGGTGTCGGCGAGCACGTCGTCGGGGGTCGCGATCAGCCACAGGCCTGCCGGCGGCAGCGTCTCGCCCGGCGCGTACGGCGTGCCGGCGCCGATGAAGGCGCAGGCGGTACGGGTGTTCGCCGGGTCGCGACCGAGCACCGCGCCGATGCGCACGAGGCCGGCGTCGGACCACAGGCGGGCGAGGCTGCGGCCGAGCCGGCCGGGGCCGACCAGATTCAGGGTGGGCAGGTCCATGGCGCGATTGTAAGCTGCCGGGCCGCCCTGAAGGCGACGCATGAAACCGGGGCTTCGCGTAAAGTAAGCATCCACTTATATGTGGGCGCGCGCACGCCCCGCCCGACTCCCGAATGGAACCCCGATGATCCGACGCCGCCTGCTTCCCATCCTCTTCATCGGCCTCGCCGTGGCCGGCTTCATGGCACTCAAGGCGACGCGGCCGGCGCCGCCGGCGGTGGAGGCGCGCGAGCGCGTGTGGCAGGTCGCCACGGTCGAGGCCGCCACCGTCGCCGCGCGCCCGACCTTGGTCATCTACGGCCGCATCGAGGCGCCCGACCGCATCCGCGCCGCGGCGCCGGTGGCGGGGCGCGTGCTTGAGCTCGCGGTTCGCGACGGCGACCGGGTGGCGGCGGGGGCGCTGCTCGCCCGAATGGATCCGCGCGACCTCGAGCCGCGCGTTGCCCAGGCGCGCGCCGAGGTCGAGCGCGAGCGCATCCGCATCCGCCACGACCGCGAGGCGATCGCCCAGGAGCGCATCCTGCTCACGCTCGCGGAGGCGAAGATCGCCCGCTTCGAGAAGCTGATGAACGCCCGCCTCGGTGCCGAGGCCACCTACGACCAGGCGCGCGAGGAGAAGGCCCGGGTCGAGCTCTCGCTCGCTCAGCGCGAGCAGGCGATCGCCGAGCATCCGGCGCGGCTGGCGCAGCTGCAGGCGAAGCTGGCCGAGGCCGAGCGCGACGCGCGCCGCGGCGAGATCCGCGCGCCGGTGGACGCCCGCATCGGCCGCGTGGAGGTCGCCGCCGGCGACCAGGTGCAGCCCGGACAGGTGCTGCTGAGCCTGTATTCGTCCGACGCGCTCTTCCTGCGCGCGCGGGTGCCGGCGATCTACGCCGAGGAGTTGCGCACCGCACTGCTCGCCGGCGACGCGCTCGTGGCCGAGGCCGATTTCGGCGGCGGGAAGCTGCGCGCGCGGCTGGAGCGGATCGGCGGCGAGGCCGACGCGCGCGGGGTCGACGTGCTCTTGCGGGTGGACGACTCGGCCGCGGTGCCGATGGGCGCCTTCGTCAATGCGGTACTCGAGCGCCCGCTGGCGGAGGGGGTGGTGGTGCTGCCCTTCTCGGCCCTGCACGGCGGCGAGCGCATCTACGCGGTGCGTGACGGGCGCCTGGTGGGCCTCGCCGCCGAGCGCGTCGGCGAGCGTCGCGAAGGCGGCGAGGTTCAGCTGCTGATGCGCGTCCCCGGCCTGCGCGACGGAGAGCCGGTGATGCGCACCCACCTGCCGAACGCGATCGACGGCCTCGCGGTCGAGGCGCTGGAGGCGCTCGCCGCCGCGCCCGCAAGGGGCCGACGCGAATGAAGCAGCGCGGCGTGCTCGAGCTGCTGCTGCGCCATCGCGTCGCGGCCAACGTGCTGATGCTGCTCGCCTTCATCGTCGGCCTGCTCGGCCTGACGCGGATGAACGTGCAGTTCTTCCCAAGCTTCGAGCTCGACATGATTTCGGTACGGGTGCTGTGGTCGGGCGCCTCGGCGGAGGACGTCGAGATCGGCATCACCGATCCGCTCGAGGAGCGCCTGAAGACGGTCGACGGCCTCAAGAAGATGACCTCCACCTCGGCCCAGGGCGTGGCCAGCATCACCGTCGAATTGCGGGAAGACACCGATCCGCTGCTCGCGCTCGACCAGGTGCGCCAGCGGGTGGACGAGTTCCGCAACCTGCCGCGCGATGCCGAGGCGCCCGAGGTGGCGCGGGTGTCGCGCTACGACCCGATCGCCCGCCTGCTGGTGCGCGGCAACAGCGTCGACGAGCTGCGACCCTGGGTGCGGCGCTTCGAGCGCGAACTGCTCGCCGGCGGCATCGACCGCGTCACCATCACCGGCCTGCCCGAGGAGCGGATCGCAATCGAGGTGCCGAGCGCGGCGCTCGAGACCCTCGGCCTGTCGCTGGTCGAGGTCGGCGAGCGGGTCGCCCAGCTGTCGCGCGACGTGCCCGCCGGGGTCGCCGGCGAGCGCGACGGCGCGCGCGAGATCCGCGGCCTCGAGCAGCGGCGCGACGCGCAGGCCTTCGGCGCGCTGCCGGTGATCAGCGACGCGGCCGGCGTGGTGCGCCTCGGCGACATCGCCAGCATCGTGCGCGAGCCGCGCCCGGGCGAGCTGGCGCTCGCCATGGACGGCGGCGCGGTGGTCGAGCTGCAGCTGCAGCGAAGCGAGTCGGGTCATTCGCTGAAGGCGGCCGAGGCGCTCGAGGGCTGGCTCGAACGCACCCTGCCGACCCTGCCGGCGGCGATCTCGATCGAGGTCTACGATGCCCAGTGGCAGCTGATCCGGGACCGCATTTCGCTGCTGGTCGACAACGGCCTGTCCGGCCTGGTGCTGGTGGTGATCGTGCTCTATCTGTTCCTGCCGGCGCGCATCGCGCTGTGGGTGGCGGTCGGCATCCCCACCGCCTTCCTCGCCACCCTCGGCCTCATGCTCGTCTTCGGCGGCACGATCAACATGATGAGCCTGTTCGCGCTGATCATGGCGCTCGGCATGATCGTCGACAACGCGATCGTGGTCAGCGAGGAGTCCGACACCCAGCGCCAGCACGGGCTCGACCCGGGCCAGGCGGCGCTGGCGGCGGCACGCCGCATGTTGTGGCCGGTGCTCGCCGCCTCGCTCACCACGGTGGCGGCCTTCGTGCCGCTGATGATGGTGGGCGGCATCATCGGCAACATCCTCGGCGACATCCCCTTCGTCATGATGATGGTGATCATGGCGGCGCTGCTCGAGACCTTCCTGATCCTGCCCTCCCATCTCAAGTACGCGCTCGGTGGAGCGGGCATGCACGCCTCGGGCCTGCGCCAGCGCCTCGATCGCGGTTTCGAGCGCTTCCGCGACGGCCCCTTCCGGCGCGCGGTGGAGCTCGCGCTGCGCTGGCGCGTGAGCACGGTGGCGATCACCCTCGGCCTGATGATCCTTGCCATCGGCCTCATCGCCGGCGGGCGCATCGGCTTCGTCTTCTTCCCCACCCCCGAGGGCCAGGTGCTGTACGCCAACGCCACCTTCGTCGCCGGCACGCCGCGCGCGCAGACCGAGGCCTTCCTCGCCGAACTCGGTCGCGCGCTGGCCGAGACCGAGGCCGAGCTCGGCGGCGGGCTGGTGCAGACCGCGGTGGCGCGCATGGGTGGCACGATCGGCGCCCAGGGCGCGGGGGCGAGCGGCGACCAGCTCGCGTCGATGGTGGTCGAGCTGCTGCCGCCCGACCAGCGCGAGGTGCGCAACGAGCGTTTCCTCGCCCGGTGGCGCGAGAGGACGGCGGCCGCCGCCGGTATCGAGCTGCTCACCTTCACCGCGCGCCAGTCCGGCCCCCCGGGGCGCGACCTCAACGTGCGCCTGACCGGCGACGACCCGCTCGCGCTGAAGGCGGCGGCGCTCGAACTCGGCGAGACGATGAACGCGATCGCCGGCGTGAGCGAGGTCGAGGACGACATGCCCTTCGGCCGCGAGCAGCTGATCTACCGCCTCACCCCGGCGGGCGAGGCGCTCGGCCTCACCACCGAGAGCCTGGGCCGCCAGCTGCGCGCCGGGTTCGACGGCAGCCTCGCCCAGCTGGTGCAGGTCGGCCGCGACGAGCTCGAGGTGCGGGTGCTGCTGCCGCGCGCCGAGCGCGAGCGGCTGGACGTCTTCGAGCGCCTGATCGTGCGCCTGCCCGACGGCAGCTTCGCCCCGCTCGCCTCGGTGGCGGCGTGGGAGTCGCGCCGCGGCTTCGAGGCTCTGCGCCACGCCGACGGCCGGCTCGCGGTCGAGGTGTCGGGGGAGGTCGACGTCGCCCGTAACGACGTCGCCACGATCCAGGCCGAGCTGCTGCGCGGCATCCTGCCCGCGCTCGCCGAGCGCCATGGCCTCGACTACAGCTTCGAGGGGCGCGCTGCCGACCAGCGCGAGACCATGGCCGACATGCGCAGCGGGCTGGCCCTCGGGCTGGGTCTGATCTACCTGGTGCTGGTCTGGGCCTTCGCCTCCTGGAGCTGGCCGCTGGTGGTGATGGCGGCGATCCCGCTCGGCCTGGCGGGGGCGATCTTCGGCCACTGGCTGCTCGGCATCAAGCTCACCATCCTGTCGATGTTCGGCCTCTTCGGCCTGGCGGGCATCGTGGTGAACAACTCGATCATCCTCGTGAGCCTGTTCCAGGAACTGCGCGCGCGCGGCACGGCGCTCGACCAGGCCCTGGTCGACGCTGCCTGCGGCCGCCTGCGCGCGGTGCTGCTGACCTCGCTGACCACCGTCGGCGGGCTGGTGCCGCTGCTGTTCGAGACCTCGCTGCAGGCGCAGTTCCTGGTGCCGATGGCGACCTCGATCGCCTTCGGCCTCGGCTTCTCCGCGGTGCTGGTGCTGTTCTTCGTGCCCGCGCTGCTGTCGATGCTGGAGGCTTTCATCGCACGCGGCAGCGAGGCGAGGCCGCAAGCGGCCTGAGCGCGTGGCCGCGGCCGCGCGGAAGACGCATACTCCCGCCCTTGCTCCACCCCGGATTCATGCGCATGCGATTTCTCCACACTTCCGACTGGCATCTTGGCCGCGTCTATCACGGCGTCTCCCTGCTCGAGGACCAGGCCGCGGTGCTGCGCGACTTCGTCCGCCTCGCCGCCGCGCGGCGACCCGACGCGGTGCTGGTCGCGGGCGACATCTACGACCGCTCGGTGCCGCCGGCCGAGGCGGTGCGCCTGCTCGACGCGGTGCTCACCGAGCTCGTCGGCGAGCTGCGCATCCCGGTGATCGCGATCGCCGGCAACCATGACGGCCCCGACCGCCTCGCCTTCGGCGCCGGCCTGCTCGGCGGCGCCGGGCTCACCGTGCGCGGGCCGGTGTCGGCCGAAATGGCGCCGGTCGTGCTGCGCGACGCCGACGGCGAGGTGGCGATCTGGCCGCTGCCCTATGCCGAGCCGGCGGTGGTGCGCGCCGCCTTCGGCGCCGACGCCATCGCCGACCACCATGCCGCGCTCGCCGCCCAGCTCGCCACGGTGCGCGCCGGCGCGGTGCCCGGGCGGCGCGAGGTGGTCATCGCCCACGCCTTCGTCGCCGGCTGCGCCGAATCGGAGTCGGAGCGCCCGCTGTCGGTGGGCGGCAGCGGCATGGTCGGCGCGGAGCTGTTCGCCGGCTTCGACTATGTCGCCCTCGGCCACCTGCACCGGCCGCAGCAGGTCGGCGGCGAGCGCATCCAGTATGCAGGCTCCCTGCTCAAGTATTCG
>NZ_MBFM01000005.1:202960-218296 GCF_001696715.1 Thauera phenolivorans
TCGGCCTGGCGGGGGCGATCTTCGGCCACTGGCTGCTCGGCATCAAGCTCACCATCCTGTCGATGTTCGGCCTCTTCGGCCTGGCGGGCATCGTGGTGAACAACTCGATCATCCTCGTGAGCCTGTTCCAGGAACTGCGCGCGCGCGGCACGGCGCTCGACCAGGCCCTGGTCGACGCTGCCTGCGGCCGCCTGCGCGCGGTGCTGCTGACCTCGCTGACCACCGTCGGCGGGCTGGTGCCGCTGCTGTTCGAGACCTCGCTGCAGGCGCAGTTCCTGGTGCCGATGGCGACCTCGATCGCCTTCGGCCTCGGCTTCTCCGCGGTGCTGGTGCTGTTCTTCGTGCCCGCGCTGCTGTCGATGCTGGAGGCTTTCATCGCACGCGGCAGCGAGGCGAGGCCGCAAGCGGCCTGAGCGCGTGGCCGCGGCCGCGCGGAAGACGCATACTCCCGCCCTTGCTCCACCCCGGATTCATGCGCATGCGATTTCTCCACACTTCCGACTGGCATCTTGGCCGCGTCTATCACGGCGTCTCCCTGCTCGAGGACCAGGCCGCGGTGCTGCGCGACTTCGTCCGCCTCGCCGCCGCGCGGCGACCCGACGCGGTGCTGGTCGCGGGCGACATCTACGACCGCTCGGTGCCGCCGGCCGAGGCGGTGCGCCTGCTCGACGCGGTGCTCACCGAGCTCGTCGGCGAGCTGCGCATCCCGGTGATCGCGATCGCCGGCAACCATGACGGCCCCGACCGCCTCGCCTTCGGCGCCGGCCTGCTCGGCGGCGCCGGGCTCACCGTGCGCGGGCCGGTGTCGGCCGAAATGGCGCCGGTCGTGCTGCGCGACGCCGACGGCGAGGTGGCGATCTGGCCGCTGCCCTATGCCGAGCCGGCGGTGGTGCGCGCCGCCTTCGGCGCCGACGCCATCGCCGACCACCATGCCGCGCTCGCCGCCCAGCTCGCCACGGTGCGCGCCGGCGCGGTGCCCGGGCGGCGCGAGGTGGTCATCGCCCACGCCTTCGTCGCCGGCTGCGCCGAATCGGAGTCGGAGCGCCCGCTGTCGGTGGGCGGCAGCGGCATGGTCGGCGCGGAGCTGTTCGCCGGCTTCGACTATGTCGCCCTCGGCCACCTGCACCGGCCGCAGCAGGTCGGCGGCGAGCGCATCCAGTATGCAGGCTCCCTGCTCAAGTATTCGTTCGCCGAGGCCGAT
Organism: Thauera phenolivorans; assembly: GCF_001696715.1. Taxonomy (GTDB): domain Bacteria; phylum Pseudomonadota; class Gammaproteobacteria; order Burkholderiales; family Rhodocyclaceae; genus Thauera; species Thauera phenolivorans. The sequence goes on from NZ_MBFM01000005.1 coordinate 204,162, forward strand.
CACCTCAAGTCGGTGAATTGGGTCGAGCTCGACGGCGCCGGTCGCTGCACGGTCGAGCGTATCCCGCTTTCGCCGCCGCGCGACCTGCGCATCCTGAGCGGCACGCTCGAGGCGCTGCTCGCCGCTGCGTCCGCCGACCCCCGCTGCGACGACTACGTGCTCGCCCGCCTCGCCGATCGTGGCGCGCTGCTCGACGCGATGGGCAAGCTGCGCAGCGCCTATCCCAACGCGCTCGCGATCGAACGCCCGCAGCTGGGCGGCGAGGGCGTCGGCTGCGTCGCCGGCGACCACCGCCGGGTGCGCCTGCAGGATCTGTTCGCCGGCTTCTGGCAGGAGACCACCGGCCTCGCGCTCGCGGCCGACGAGGCCGCCGCGCTCGATCGCATCGTCGACGCCCTCGAGCGTGAGGCGCGCCACGCATGAAGCCGATCCGCCTCAGCCTGCAGGCCTTCGGCCCCTTCGCCGGACGCGAGGAGATCGACTTCGGCCTGCTGCCGCCCGGCGCGCTCTTCCTCATCGCCGGCGCCACCGGCGCGGGCAAGACCTCGATCCTCGACGGCATCACCTATGCGCTCTACGGCGACACCTCGGGCGGCGAGCGCAGCGCGAGCGAGATGCGCAGCCACCACGCCGAGCCTGCGCTGCCGACCGAGGTGGCTTTCGAGTTCGCCCTCGGCGCACGCCGCTTCCTGGTGCGGCGGCGGCCGGAGCAGGAACGCGCCGCGCAGCGCGGCAGCGGCATGGTAAAGGCAACGGCGAAGGCCGAGCTCGCCGAATGGAAGGCGGGCGCGTGGCAGCCGCTGGCGCAGCGCACCACCGAGGTCGGCGAGCGCATCGAGGCGCTGCTCGGCTTCAAGGCCGACCAGTTCCGCCAGGTGGTGGTGCTGCCGCAGGGCCAGTTCCGCCGCCTGCTCGCCGCCAGCTCCGCGGAGCGCGAGAAGATCCTCGAGGCCCTGTTCGGCACCGTCGCCTACAAGCGGCTGCAGGACGCGCTCAAGGCGGCGGCTGCCGCGCTGCGCCAGCGCGCCGAGGAGGCGAGCCTGCGCCGCGAGACCCTGCTCGGCCAGGCCGGCGCCGACTCGGCGGAGACGCTCGGCGGCCGCCGCGCCCAGCTCGGCGAGGTGCTCGCCGGCCTGCAGGCGGAGGAGAAGGGGGTGCGCGAGGAGGACGCCGCGGCGCGCGCCGCGCTGCAGCAGGGGCAGGCCGCGGCCGCGCAGTTCGCCGAGGCCGCGCGGGCGCGGCAGGCGCTTGCAGCGCAGGAGGCGCGCCAGGCCGGGCTCGCCGAGGCGCGCGCGCGGCTCGCGTTCGCCCGGCGCGCGCTGCAGGTGCTGCCCGCCGAAGCCGCACGCGAGGCGGCAGCGCGGGACGCGGCGGAGGCGCGCCGGCGCGAGGCCGAGGCGGTCGCCGAAGCGGTGCGCGCGGCCGAGGTCCGGCGCGAGGCCGCCACACGGCTGGCGAGCGAGACCGCGCGCGCCCCCGAGCGCGAGACCGCGCAGCGCGAACAGTTGCGGCTCGAGGCGCTGGTCGAGGCGGTGGCGCGCCTGGCGCAGGCCGAGGCCGAGCGCAGCGCGCGCGAGAACGAGCGCCTCGCCGCCGCGCAGGCGCTCGCCGCGGCGAGCGCGCGCAGCGAGCAGCTCGGGCGCGAACGTGGCGCGCTGCTCGCCCGCATCGACGCGCTGCAGCCGATCGCCGCGCGGGTCGATACGCTCGCGATGCAGCTGCGCCAGGCCGAACGGCGCGTGCGCGCGACTGCCGAGCTGGCGCAGATCGCCCGCCAGCTCGGCGATCGCCGCGCCGAGGCGCAACGACTGGGAGAGGCGGTCGCGCACGCGCAGCAGGCCCTGCAGGCGCGGCGCACGACGCAGGCCGCGCTCGAGCAGCGCTGGCGCCAGGCGCAGGCGGCAATCCTCGCCGGCCACCTGCACGACGGCGCCGCCTGCCCGGTGTGCGGCAGCGCCAGCCATCCGGCGCCCGCGCGCTTCGAGGGCGACCTGCCGACCGAGGAGGCGCTGCAGGCCGCAGCCGATGCCGCGCGTGCCGCTGAGGCGGCGCTCGAAGCCGCGCGTCGCGCGCAGGGCGACGCCGAACACACTGCGGCGGGGATCGAGGCCGAGCACCGTACCCGCGCCGCCGCGCTCGCGGCGGAGGCGGGGGAGGCGGGGGAGGCGGGGGAGGTCGACACGGCCGATCTGCCCGCGCTGCGCGCGGCGCTCGCGGCTGCGCGGGGCGCGCTCGCCGAACTCGAGCCGGCACGCGGGCGGCTGCCGACGGTCGATGCCGGGCTCGCCGCGGCTGCGAGCGCCTGCGAGGCGGCGCGGTTGCGCGCGGGCGAGGCCGCGAGCGCCGCGCATGGCGCGGCGCGTCTGACCGAGGAGCGCAGCGCGGCGGTGCCGGCGGCACTGCGCCAGCCGGCGGCGCTGGCGACCGCGATCGCTGCCGCGCGCAGGCTGCGCCTCGGCCTCGAGCGCGCGCTGGAACAGACGCAGGCCGCGCACCAGCTCGCCGCCCGCCACGAGGCCGAGGCCTGCGCCCGCCGCGACGCCCGGATCGAGGCCCGCGTTGCGGCCGAGCGCCGGCTGGCGGAGGCGGACGCGGCCTTCCTCGCCGCGCTGGCGGCGGCGGGCTTCGGCGCGGCGGCAGCGAGCGCCGGCGAGGGCGGCGCGGTGACCGTGTCCGCCGTTCCGGAAACCGCGGGGGAGGGCGGCATGGCGAGCGCGGACGAGGCGGCGCAGGCCGCCTACCGCGCCGCGCTGCTCGAGCCCGCCGCGATCGAGGCGCGCGAGCGCGCGCTGCGCGAGGCCGACGAGGCGCTCGCCGCCGCGCGCGAGCGCGCCGTACGCGCCGCCGAGGCGGTGGCCGGGCGCACGCCGCCCGCGCTCGAGGTGCTCGAGGCGCGCGCCACCGCCGGCCGTGAGGCGGTCGAGGCGGTGCTCGGCCGTATCGCCGACGCGCGTGGCGAGGCCGCGAAGCTCGACCACACCCTCGCCCTGCTGGCCGGGCTCGCCCGCGAGAGCGGCGCGATCGAGGCCGAGTACGCGGTGGTCGGCCACCTCGCCGAGGTCGCCAACGGCGACAACGGCCGCCGTCTCACCTTCCAGCGCTACGTGCTCGCCGCCCTGCTCGACGACGTGCTGCGCGCCGCCTCGCTGCGGCTCAAGGCGATGAGCCGCGGCCGCTACCTGCTGCAGCGGCGCGATGACGTCGCCGACGCGCGCCGCGCCGCCGGCCTCGACCTCGAGGTGGTGGACGACTACACCGGCCGCGCCCGCCCGGCGAGCACCCTGTCGGGCGGCGAGGGCTTCCTCGCCTCGCTGTCGCTCGCGCTCGGTCTCTCAGACGTCGTCCAGGCCTATGCCGGCGGCGTTCAGCTCGACACCCTGTTCATCGACGAGGGTTTCGGCAGCCTCGACCCGGAGTCGCTCGACATGGCGATGAAGGCGTTGATCGATCTGCAGCAGCGCGGCCGCATGGTCGGGGTGATCTCCCACGTCGAGGAGATGAAACAGCAGATCGACGTCGCGATCGAGGTGGTGCAGGGGGTGCGCGGCAGCAAGGTCCGGATCCTCGGCTGAGCGAGGGCGCTCGGCCGCGGTCGGGGCGCGCCCCGACCGCCCCGACGCGGCGGATTGTTGCTTTTTCGGCAATTGTCCTTTCTTCCCCGTCCGGTATTGCGGCACGGATGGAGGACCGGCTAGACGGGCGTCAGCGTGTTCGTGCTCGTCGTCGTCCGCCAGGCCTGGCGCGTCACGCACCGCCCGCCACCTGCTCTACCCGTCGATGTTCGCGATCCCGCTGTCGGGCTGGCTGATGCGCCCGGCCAAGGGCTTCCAGACCGTGTGGTTCGGGCTGCTCGATCCCCGACCTGCTGGCCACGGACAAGGAACTCGGCGAGCTGCTGCAGACCGTACACATGAGCCTGAACTTCGTCCTGATCGCGGCGCTGCTCGGCCATGTCGGCGCGGCGCTCGAGCACCCCTTCTTCGACAAGGACAATGTGCTGGGCCGCATGCTGCCGCGTCGCACCGCCTGACCCGGAACATTCGAGATCCCTGGAGGAATGACGACCATGAAACGCATCGCCCTCACCCTGCTTTCCACCCTCGCCTTCGCCACCGCCGCCCACGCCGCCGAGTACACCCGGGTCCAGCCCGAACAGAGCCGGATCGGTTTCGGCTACGAGCAGATGGGCGTGTCGATGGACGGCAGCTTCGGCAAGTTCTCGAGCACGCTGCGCTTCGACCCCGCGGCCCCGCAGGCGGCCGCGGCGACGATCGAGGTCGATCTCGCCAGCGTCGACACCGGCAGCGCCGAGGGCGACGACGAGGTGGCGACCCGGAGCTGGTTCAACACCCCGGCCTTCCCGACCGCCCGCTTCGAGTCGACCGGCGTCAAGGCGCTCGGCGGCGACGCCTACGAGGTCGCCGGCAAGCTCACGATCAAGGGCACGACGAAGGACGTCGTGGTGCCCGCCAGCTTCACGCCACAGGGCGACACCGGCGTGTTCGAAGGCAGCCTCACCATCCAGCGCGGCGACTTCTCGATCGGCGAAGGCGCCTGGAAGGCCTTCGACATCGTTGCCAACGACGTCGTCATCACGTTCCGCATCGTTGCCGCAGCGGACTGAGCCGCGGCCCGTCCCTCAGCCGATCTTCATCGATCCACGCCAACCCAAGCCACAGAGGCACAATCCATGAGCCGTATCGCCAGACTCTCCGCGGCCCTGATCGTCTCCGCCGCGGCCGCCGCCCCCGCGCTGGCCGCGCCGGAAACCCACCAACTCGACCCCACGCACACCGTCCCGTGCTTCTCCTACAGCCTCTTCGGCATGTCGACCCAGCTGTCGAAGTTCACCAAGACCACCGGCACCGTCACCCTGGACAAGCTGGCGATCCACCAGGACGCCCGGGTCCATGCAGGGCGCTTCGACGGCGATGAAGCGCAGCGCTTCGCGTTGCCCGCCGAGCGTTCCGCCCATGTGCGTGTGGCGCGCGGCGCGCTCGAGGTGAACGGCCAGCGCCGCCGCCGCCGCCGTCTATAGTTCCATTGGAAGTGTCGATTCCCCGGTCTGGCGCGCGACGCCGCCCCTCGCCGGCGGGGTTCGGCCGCGCCGGCCCTCGGGCCGGGCGCGAGCGGGACGGCGGGCTCACGCGGGAGAGTGCCATGAGCGAGGAACGCAGGCAGTGGGTGTGCGCGACGCTGGACGTCGAGGGCGGCGAACGCGTGGCGGGGTCGCCGACCCGCCCGGTGTCCATGGGCATGGCGGCGAAGAAGAAGCTGTGGAAGCCGGACAGCATCCTCAGGGTGCGTTTCCTGGAAGGCTCGCCGGCGCTGCACGAGCGCGTTCTGCAGGCCGCCTCCGCCTGGCTGGTGGACGGCGTGAGGCTGCGTTTCGCGCCGGCGCAGCGCGGCGAGCCGGCACCGATCCGGATCGCCTTCGACCCCGGCCGCGGCTCCTGGTCCTACATCGGCACCGATTGCCGCGGCATCCATCCTTCGCAACCGACGATGAACCTGGGCTGGGCCACGCTGGCCACGCCCGAGCACGACTTCCAGAGCGTCGTCATCCACGAATTCGGTCATGCGCTCGGCCTGCTGCACGAGCACAACCATCCCGAGGCGCTGATCCAGTGGAACCGGGCGGCAGTATATGCCGACCTCGAGGGGCCGCCGAACAACTGGGACCGCGAGAAGATCGACCACAACGTGTTCGCCCGCTTCGATGCCTCGACCGTGGTCACGACCGATTTCGACAAGGCCTCGGTGATGATCTACACCATCCCCTCCAACTGGACCCTGGACGGCAAGAGCTTCATGCCCTCGTGGAAGCTGTCGGAGGGGGACGTCGAGACGATCCGCAAGCTGTATTCGTGAGCCCGGCGACCGCGGCGTGGACGGTCGAGGGCGACGCGCTCGCGCTCGGCCCGCTGCAGCTCGCGCTCCAGCGGATCGCGCTGTCGCACTGGCGCGCCGGGGAGCGGCTGCGCAGCTGGGGGACGGCGCCGCTGGCGCGCGAGCGCGGGCGCCTGTGCCTGCCCTGCGCGGGCGACGAGGCGCTCTGGCTCGGGGCCTGGGTGGAGGAGGGCGAGGCGCGGGTGCGCCTGATCGATCCGCTGTCGGGGGGCGAGGCCAGCCTCGTGCTGCCGCGCGATTACCAGCTCGCCGCGCTCGCCGACCTCGCCGGCACACCGCAGCCGCTGACGCTGGCGGCGGGCGGCGCAGCGCGCCGGCTGCGGCTCGAGCTCGACTGCGGCGGATCGCGCGCGGTGATCGAGCTACTGTTGCTCGCACCCGCGGCATGGGCGGCGCGCTGCGGGCGGCCGGCGCCGCCGCCGCTCGATGAACCACCGCCGCTGCCGCCGCGGCTCGGCTAGGAGGCTTTCATGGCGCTCGAGATCGTCAATGGTTTTCCCGGCCTGTGGCGCGACCCGCAGTGGGCGCCCGGCATGCCCGGCGTGTATGCGCTGATCGCGGGGGTGAGTGCCTACCCGCATCTCGAAGGCGGGGCGGCGCCCGCGCGCGAAACGCACCAGCTCGAGCAGTTGCTGTCCTCCGCCGCCACCGCCGCGGCGCTGTTCGAATGGTTGCGCACCGCCTTCCGGCGCGAGGAGTTGCCGGTGGTGTGGTGCTATCTGCTGCTCTCGCCCACCGCGGCCGAGCGCGCCGCGTTCGACGCCGCCGGTCTGAGCCACTACGCCACGCCGGACTATGCCGGCCTGCAGCTGGCGATCCAGTGCTGGACCGGCAACGTGCCGAGCCAGCCGCCGGCGTCGATGAAGAGCCGCACCCTGTTCTTTTTCAGCGGCCACGGTGTGCAGGCGAACTGGAGCCCGCTGCTGCTGCCGTCCGACTACCTGAATCCGGCGCTCGGCCAGCCCCATCTCGAGAACTGCATCAGCGCGCGCGAACTGCGCAAGTGGATGGAGGAGAACCCGGTAGCCGAGCACCTGGCCTTCATCGACGCCTGCCGCAACGAGTTCTCACCCCTCGCCGGCAAGGGCGCGACCGCTCACGGCGTATTCCCGATCAACCCGCCGGGCGGGCCTGCGCCGCGCTCGGCGGCAAGCCTGGCGGCGACCTCGCCCAACGCGGTCGCTTACCAGTTTCCCGGCCGACCTCACACCTTCTTCGGCCAGGCGGTGCTCGAGGCGCTGAGCGGGCAGGCCGATCGGGGCGACGCCCGGGTCGATTTCCGCGAGCTGGTCGATTACGTGCGGCCGCGGGTGAACGTGCTGCTGCAGGAGACGGCCGGCACCGCGCTCGACCAGACGGTGCGGCCGACGATCGACGGCGACGAGGAGCTCGTCGTCACCGAGCTGCCGACGCCGGTGGCCAGTGCGCCGATGCCGCCGGCCCCCGCGCCGCGCGGGCCGGCGAGGCCCGTTCCCGCGTCACCGGCGCCCGCCCCGCCTGGGTCCGCGCCCGGCGCGGCCGGTCTCGGTGCCGCGGCCGGTCGTGCGCTCGCGGCACGCTTCGACGAGGCGCTGACGGTGCGCGTTCCCATCAGCCTCGAGGGTCTGCGTGCCTCGTTCGGCGAGGCGGTGCGACGTTTCGGGCATGAGTACGTGTCGCTGGCCTGGTTCGAGGGCGGCGTGGCACTGCACTCGCTCGGCGACGGCAGGGCGCTCGACGACGGTGCGACGGTGGTCGAGGTGGCGCGCGACGAGGCGAGCAGCCGGGTGCGGGTCGATCTCGTCCTCGCTCCCCATCCGCATGGTGTCCTGCTGGTGTTCGAGGGCGCGCACAACGTGCAGCGCGAGCGGCTCGCGCTGGCGCTGCCGACCGACGAACACGGCGAGGTGCCGATCCGGCTCACGCTGACGATCGCGCGGGTCGAGGCCTTCGGGGATCCGAAGCTGCAGAAGGTGGAGGCCTGGCTCGGTCCCTCCGCCGTCAACCCGCATTACGACTATCTGTGGCGCCTCACCGAGGAGGCCGAGTTCGGCAGCCTGACCCGTGCGGCGCAGCGCGCAGACGCCGGGCGGCTGAAGCTCGCGGCGCAGGACAAGATCAACGGCCAGGCGGCGGCGACCGCCGGCATGCTGCTGCTGGCGCGCGCCGGCCAGCTCGGCCGCGTCGGCGAGTGGACGCGGAACCTGATGGACTGGTTTCCGCAGCTGCCCGACGGCGCGGTGCTGTGGGCCGAAGCGCTGCGCGACGCGATGGCGCGCGGCGAAGCGCGGCCCTTCGGCGTGGATGATCCGCTCGCCGAGATGGCGACCGCGCTCGAGACGCTGTGGTCCCGCGGCCTGCCTTTCTTCGCCGACAGCGTGGAGCTGGCCGACGCCCTGCTGCGCCACCTGCTGCGGGCGCCGATCGCCGAGGCCCGGCGCGGCCGGCTCGCCGAGATCGCGCACTGGCTCGAACGCGTCTTCGAGCTGGCCCTGCCCGCCGGCCACTTCACGGTGCTCGCCGGCCAGCCCCGGCCGGACTGGATGGGCGGCGCGGGCGCGCTGACGGTGGACGAAATGCTGGCACTGCTGCGGCCGGGCTGTCTGGTGGGTGTGCCCTAGGGCGCCTTCGTCTCGTCGCGGATCATCACCAGCATCATCTTGAACGGCGACAGCGGCGTCACCGCATGCGGCGTGTGGGCCGGCATCAGCAGGACGTCGCCGGCCCCCACTTCGTGGCGCTCGCCGCCGAGCAGGATCTCGGCGCGGCCCTCGACCGCGACCACCAGGGCGTCGAAGGGCGCGCGGTGCTCGCTGAGGCCCTCGCCGGCGTCGAAGGCGAACAGGGTGACGCTGCCGCCGGCGTTCTTCACCAGCATCCGGCTGACGATCGCCTTGTCCTGGAACTGCAGCATCGCGGCGAGGTTTTCCACCCGGGGCGGGGCGTCGGTGAGGCGGTTGGCTTGGGTCATGGCGATGCGCTCCGTCGGCTGGGCGGTCGGGGAAAGGGGGCGGGCCGCAGCGGCCGCCCCGGTGCGAGGATTGTCGACGGCATCCGGCGCAGGCTCCTTGATCCAGCTCATCCCCGGCGACGGCTTGCTGAAACAGCCCCTCGGGCTCACAGTTCGGTCAGGATCGAGGCGCCTGCGCCGGCCGTTCCCCAATCCCGCGGAGGATTCCCGATGACGCGTCTGCTTGCCCCGATCGCGCTCGCCGCCGCCCTTGCGGTGTCCGTCTTCGCCCAGCCACCGGCGCCGCAGCAGGTGCTGCCCGAGGCGCAGGGCTGGTCCGGTGCGCGATCCCCGCGCTGCAGGCGGCGTGGACGATCGGCGCGGAAGACGGGCCCGGCCCCGACGTGCTGCGCGTGCGTCTGGCCTCCGGCGGCCCGATTCCGCCCCACATTCATCCGGACGAGCACTACGTTACCGTGCTGTCGGGGACGATCCACGTCGGCTTCGGCGACACGATCGACGAGGCCCGCCTGGTCGCGGTGCCCGCCGGCGCGATCTACGTAGCGCCAGCGGGGGTGGCGCATTACGGGTGGGCGCGCAACGGCGCGGCCGAATACCAGGAGGCCGGGGTGGGCTCGACCGCAAGCAGGATCCTGCCGCGCTGAGCGGCGGGCGACAAAGGAGGAGCCGATCGATGGCGTGCAGCGACGAGCTGGTGAGGAGCCTGATGCGGCCGGGGGTGCTGCCCGGCGCGGAGGGCGAGGTGGCGCTGATCGAGACCCACATCTCGTGGGTGCTGCTCGCCGGCGAGCACGCCTGGAAGCTGAAGAAGCCGCTCGATCTCGGCTTCCTCGACTTCAGTACGCCCGCGCGTCGGCGCGCGGCCTGCGAGGACGAGCTGCGCCTGAACCGGCGCACCGCGCCCGAGATCTACCAGGCGGTGGTGGCGGTGCGCGGCACGCCCGCGGCGCCGCGGGTCGACGACGATGGACACGAGGAGGCGCACGCGGGAGAGGGCGCGCCGATCGACTGGCTGGTGCGGATGCGCCGCTTCGACCAGTCCGCGCTGTTCTCCAGCCTGCTCGCCGAGGGGCGGCTGGCGCCGGCGCTGTTCGACCGCCTCGCCCGCCACGTCGCCGAATTCCATGCCGGTGCGGCGCGCGCGCGGCCGGGCGAGGGCTACGGCGACGCCGAGGCGGTGATGGCGCCGGTGCGGCAGAACTTCGCCCAGGTGCGTGCGCGCGTCGACGATGCGCAAATGCTCGCGCTGCTCGACGGCGTGGAGCGCTGGGCCGAGGCACGCTTCGTCGAGCTGGCGCCACTGTTCGACGCCCGCCTCGCCGCCGGCATGGTACGCGAGTGCCATGGCGATCTGCACCTGGGCAACCTGATCGTGCTCGACGACGGCCCGCGGCTGTTCGACGCGATCGAATTCAGCGCCGCGCTGCGCTGGATCGACGTCGTCGCCGATGTCGCCTTCCTGGTCATGGACCTGCAGGTGCGCGGCGAGGCCGGCCTGGGCTGGCGCTTCCTCAATGCCTGGCTCGAGCGCTGCGGCGACTACGAGGGCCTCGCGCTGCTGCCCTGGTACCTGAGCTACCGGGCGATGGTGCGTGCCAAGGTGGCGGCGATCCGCAGCGCCCAGCTCGCGGACGCGGCGCGTGCCGAGGCGCTCGCGGAATGCCGGCGCTACCTCGGCTTCGCTGCCGGGTGTGCGCGGCCGGGCGCGCCCAGCCTGCTCATCGCCAGCGGCGTCTCGGGCGCCGGCAAGACCAGCCAGTCGCAGCCACTGCTCGAGGCGCGCGGCCTGATCCGGGTGCGCGCCGACGTCGAGCGCAAGCGCCTGTTCGGCCTCGCCCCCGAGGACGCGAGCGGCTCGACGCCGGATGCCGGGCTGTACACCGCCGAGGCGAGCGCGCGCACCTACGACCGCCTCGCCGAACTCGCGCGCAGCGTCGCCGCCGCCGGCTATCCGGTGCTGGTCGACGCGACCTTTCTCAAGCGCGCCCAGCGCGAGCGCTTTCACGGGCTCGCCGGCGCGCTCGGCATACCCTTCGCGATCCTCGCCTTCGAGGCGCCGCCCGCGCTGCTGCGCGAGCGGGTGCGGCGCCGCGCCGCCGAGGGGCGCGATGCGTCCGAGGCGGACGAGGCGGTGCTCGCCGGCCAGCTCGCGGCGCGCGAGCCGCTCGACGCCGCCGAAGCCGCGTTTGCGCTGGAGATCGATACCGGAGGCGCGCCCGACTGGGCGGTGCTGCTGCCGCGCTTCGACGCCCTGTGCGGGTCGGGCTGAGCGGCCGCGGTGGCCCCGCGGGCGCGGAGGGGCTTAGAATCGTGGGTCTACCCCGAATGGTGACCGCCATGATCCGCCGCTTCCTCCCCACGTTCCTCCTCGCCCTGCTCGCCGTTGGCTGCGCCTCCCGGCCGGCCGAGGTCGCCGGGCCGACCGCGACCGGCACGCCGCAGATGCAGTTCGCGCTCGGCAGCGGCATCTACCGCTGCGAGAACGGCGTGCGGGTGGACGTGCAGCGCGACACGCCGATGCCCGGCATGCTCGGCCTGGTGTGGAAGGGGTCGAGCTACCGCATGCAACGCAACGCCTCCTCCTCCGGCCTGCCGCGCTTCGAGGATGTCGCCAGCGGCCTGGTTTGGATCGATCTGCCGTGGAAGAGCGTGCTGCTCGATGGCCGCAGCGGCCGGCCCCTGGCCAGCGACTGCCGCGGCCCCGCTTCGGTCCGCCAGGGCTGAGTCAGCCGAGGCCGGCGGCGATCGCCTCGATCGGCGCCGGCGTCACCGAGGTCGGCGTCTGGAAGGGGTTGCCCTGTACCAGCACGATCGCCGCGGTGGGTGCGGCGGCGAAAGCGAACAGCACGATGGCGATGAAGGCCGCGCGCGGCCGCTCGATGTGGACCACCGCGACCGACACCAGGGTGAGGAAACCGAGGAAGGCCATCCCGAGCCATTTCAGCGGATTCACATGCGTCTTGCTGAGCGCCACGCGCAGGTCGTGCTCGGCGCGAATGTCGCTCGCCTTGCTCAGCATCAGCGCCTGCACGTTGGCGCCGGCGGCGCTTGCGACCTCCGCGCTGGCGATCAGGGTCAGCAGCGCGTCGGCGCGTGCGAGCACCTCGGGAGCTTCCCGGCGCTGCGCCAGATGGGGCCATTCGTCCGCGCTCGCACTGGCATAGCTGCCGATCGCGGCGCGCAGGCGCCCGCCCAGCGGCGCGGGCAGGGCATCGGCGAGGGCGGCGATGCTGCGCAGGCCGTCGGCCTCGCGGTACACCGCATTCATCGCGCGATCGTGCGCGCTCCAGGTGTCGCTGGCGAGGAAGGCGAGGGTCAGGCCGAACACGACGCCGATCACGTTGATGAAGGGCGGCGACACCCCGCGCAGCGACTGCGCCCATCCCGCCCAAGGCGATCGCTGGATGAACCACTGGATCAGCAAGACGGCGACCAGTGTGCCGAGGACGGCGACGAGGGCGAAGCCGTAGTGGTCGTAGGTATGCCAGTGAGGCAGCGGCATGGGGTCCTTCCGGGTGGGCGAGCGGATACCCCGCCAGTTTACCTCGCCTGTGGGAATCGTCCGACGAGCGTTTCGGAGCGGGCTGATTGGGTATCGGGGCGGGCTTGCCTAAAGTGGAGCCGTGATCCGAAGCAAGGGCACAACACCTCCACCCAACAGCAAGGAGAACGGATATGAACAAGGACATCATCGAAGGCAACTGGAAGCAACTCAAGGGCAAGGTCCAGCAGCAATGGGGCAAGCTCACCGATGACGACTTCGACGTCATCGCCGGCAAGCGCGAAGAGCTCGCCGGCCGCGTGCAGGAGCGCTACGGCATCACGCGCGACGAAGCGGAACAGCAGGTCCGCGACTGGGAAAGCCGGCTCTGACAGCCGCCCGCGCCGCCCGCTCCGCGGGCGGCGCCCCGCCCCGGCCACCGCCCCCACTCCATCCGAATCGAGGAGAACATCATGCTCCATTACGCCGTCGTGTTTTTCGTCATCGCCCTGATCGCCGCCGTGTTCGGCTTCGGTGGCATCGCCGCCGGTGCCGCCGGCATCGCCAAGGTCCTGTTCGTGATCTTCCTCATCATGGCGATCGTCAGCTTCGTCATGAACATGAGCAAGAAGCGATGAAGCCTCCCTCGCCGGCCGCGACCATCACGTCCGTCCTGCCAACTGTCCAGGGTCGCGCCAATGAACGCCACCAGCCCCGTCGCGCAAACGTCTCGCGTCGCGCCGCCTTCCGTGAGCCGCCTGGTCGGGTGGCTCGCGGCCCCACTCGCTGCGTTTTCCCTGGCAGCCTGTGCCAGTGTGGTTCCGCCCGCGCCGGCGGCCGCACCTGAAACCATGAAACCGCGGGATTCCGTGCGCGTCGAGGGCAGTGCGGGCAGCCGCAGCGCCCGCGACAGCGCGCAGACCCTGCGCGAGGCGAAGGCCGAAGGCCGTGGGCCGCAGTTCGAGAATCACCTCGAGATCCTCCAGCAGGCCGGCGAGACCCTGTATGCCGGCAACGAGCTCGCCCTCCTCGTCGATGGCCCCGCCACCTTCGATGCGATCTTCGCCGAGCTCGAGCAGGCCCGCGAGCGGGTGCTGCTCCAGACCTACATCCTCGAGGGCACCGACATCGGGCGCCGTATCGCGGACGTCCTGCTGCGCAAGCGTGCCGAGGGCGTGGACGTGCGCGTCATCTACGACAGCGTCGGCTCCTTCGCCACTCCGGCCGCCTTCTTCGACGAGCTGCGCGAAGGCGGCATCGAAGCCTGCGAGTTCAATCCGGTCAGCCCCCTGCGCCGCGCCACCGGAATTCTGCGCGTCAACAATCGCGATCACCGCAAGCTGCTGGCGATCGACGACCGCGTCGCCTTCACCGGCGGCGTCAATATCAGCAGCGTGTACTCCTCCGCCTCTTTCGGGTCGCGGGCCAGCAAGCTGAGATCACCCGAAGAGGACGGCTGGCGCGACACCCATGTGCGCATCGAGGGCCCGGCGGTGCGCCGCTTCATCGAGCTTTTCCAGGACACCTGGCGGCGCCAGGCCTGCGAGGGCGAACTCGCGGCCCTGCCCGATATCGACCCCGACTCGCTGAAGCCGCCGGAACAGGGCGAGCGCCTGGTCGCCGTCATCGAGAGTACCGCCGAGGAGGACTCGGGTCGCTTCCGGCGCGCCTTCCTGGGCGCGATCGAAGGCGCGACCGATTCGGTGCACATCACCATGGCCTATTTCGTCCCCGATCCCGGGATGCTCGCCGCTCTGACGCGGGCCGCGCAGCGCGGCGTCGAGGTGGTTCTCG
>NZ_MBFM01000005.1:218306-276669 GCF_001696715.1 Thauera phenolivorans
ACAGCGTCGGCTCCTTCGCCACTCCGGCCGCCTTCTTCGACGAGCTGCGCGAAGGCGGCATCGAAGCCTGCGAGTTCAATCCGGTCAGCCCCCTGCGCCGCGCCACCGGAATTCTGCGCGTCAACAATCGCGATCACCGCAAGCTGCTGGCGATCGACGACCGCGTCGCCTTCACCGGCGGCGTCAATATCAGCAGCGTGTACTCCTCCGCCTCTTTCGGGTCGCGGGCCAGCAAGCTGAGATCACCCGAAGAGGACGGCTGGCGCGACACCCATGTGCGCATCGAGGGCCCGGCGGTGCGCCGCTTCATCGAGCTTTTCCAGGACACCTGGCGGCGCCAGGCCTGCGAGGGCGAACTCGCGGCCCTGCCCGATATCGACCCCGACTCGCTGAAGCCGCCGGAACAGGGCGAGCGCCTGGTCGCCGTCATCGAGAGTACCGCCGAGGAGGACTCGGGTCGCTTCCGGCGCGCCTTCCTGGGCGCGATCGAAGGCGCGACCGATTCGGTGCACATCACCATGGCCTATTTCGTCCCCGATCCCGGGATGCTCGCCGCTCTGACGCGGGCCGCGCAGCGCGGCGTCGAGGTGGTTCTCGTGCTGCCCGGGCGCAGCGACTCGTGGCTCACCCTGCACGCCGGCCAGTCGCACTACGACGAGCTGCTCCTGGCCGGGGTACGGATCCACGAGAAGCGCGACGCCCTGCTGCACGCGAAGACCGCGGTGATCGACGGCGTATGGTCGACCGTGGGCTCGTCAAATCTCGACTGGCGCAGCTTCGTGCACAACGACGAGGTGAATGCGGTGATCCTCGGGCGCGAGTTCGGCGCCGCGATGGAGCGTCTGTTCGCGCACGACGTCGAGCAGGCGGAGGCGGTCGATCCCGACGCCTGGGCGCAGCGCCCTGCCGGCCCTCGTCTGAAGGAGTGGCTCGCGCGGCGTTTCGAGTACTGGTTGTGAGCCGTGCGCGGGCAGCCGCGCGCAGACTTTTTCCTTGCACTGCAGCATGGTGCGTCTATGATGGTTCGGATCCGGCCTCCCGGCCGTAGCGAGGTTACCCGATGAGCAATCCCTGGATGAAAAGCAACCCCTTCATGAGCATGTGGCTGAGCGGCTTCAACGCGATGCTCGGTGCGTCGCGCGGAATCATGACCGCCGAGGCCAACCGGCAGGCGACCGCAATGATGAACGAGAGCATCAAGATGATGACCGACTTCTGGACGGCGATGCTGGTGCCGCCGGGCATGGGCGGCTCGCGCCGCCGCCGTTGAACACGGCGTCGCGCGCGCTGAAGTCGGTCTCGCGCGACGCACCTCAGATATAGGCGCGGCGGAACCGCAGCGCGGGCGGCGTGTTCTCAGTCCGCATGGATACGCTCACCCACGCCCTCTCCGGTGCCCTCGTCGGCCGTCTGCTGGCGCCGCGCCGGAGCGCCGCCGCCACGCCCGCCGTCGTTCCGCCTGCCGCTTGGCAGGCGGTGGCGACCGGCGCCGTCGCGGCGACCTTTCCCGACCTCGACTTCATCCTCGGTTACGTTTCCGAGCTCGCCTACCTGCGCGGCCACCGCGGCGTGACCCATTCGATCGTGCTGCTGCCGATCTGGGGCCTGCTGCTGGCGGCGCTGATGTCGAGGCTCTTCGCGCGCGACCGGACGACCCTTGCCGGGCACGGCTTCGGCGCCTTCTATCTGCTGGCCTGCGCCGCGCTGGCGATCCACATCGCCGGCGACCTGATCACCCAGTTCGGCACGATGATCCTCGCGCCCTTTTCCGATCGGCGCTTCGGTCTGGGCACCACCTTCATCATCGACCTGCCGTTCACCGGCATCATCCTCGCCGGCCTCGCGGCGAGCGTGCTCTGGCGCCACAGCCGGGTGCCGGCCGCGATTGCGCTGGTCGCGCTCGCGGGCTGGGTGGGCGTGGGGGCGGTGGGCCGCGGCGAGGCCATCGAGGCCGCGCACGCCTACGCCGCCGCGCACGGCATCGACGCGGTCGCGGTGGACGCCGCGCCGCGCCCGGCCTCGCCCTTCAACTGGACGGCGATCGTGTTCGACGGCGAGCGCTATCACTACGCCCACATCAACACCCGTCGCAGCGAGCCGCTGGTGGCCGCGCCGGACGACAGCTTCATCCGCCGCTTCTCCGCGCCCTACCAGCCGGTGGCGATGACGCGCTGGGAGGTGCAGGCGCAGTTCGGCGAGGGCGACGCGGGCGAGCTGGCGCGCAGCGTGTGGACGGCGGAGGACTTCGCCTTCTACCGCTGGTTCGCGATGTTTCCGCTGCTCGACCATGTCGACAACGGGAGCGAGCGCGTCTGCGCCGGCTTTCGCGATCTGCGCTTCGAGATGCCCGGTCGCGACGAGCTGCCCTTCCGCTACGGCCTGTGCAGCGAGGCGCGGACGGCCGGCGCCGGCTGGCGGCTGTACGAGCGGGTCAGCGGCGGCCGGCGCTGGATCGACGTAGACTGAGCGCGGCGCTCAGTCGGCGGGCGCGGCCTCGAGCGACTGCAGGAGCGCCGCGCCGAGCACGGCGACCGACTGGGCACCGGGCACTGCGAGCTTGCGGTTGAAGATGAAGAAGGGCACCCCCTCGATGCCCTGGCGGCGCAGCTGCTCGGCCATCCGCCGCACGTTGGCGGCGTCGTCGTCGCCGGCCTCGAGCTGGACGAGCACCGCGTCGCGGCGGTCGCCGCAGGCGGCGGCGATCTCGGCCAGCGTCTCGTTGTCGCCGATGTCGCGACCTTCCTGGAAGTGGGCGGCGAACAGCGCGCTGGCGAGCGCCTGTACCTTCTCGGGCGCCTGGCCGAGCGCCTGCGCGCGGTACATCAGGCGGTGCGCCTTGAGGGTGTTGGGGCGGGTGCGGATGCGCTCGAAGGCGAACCGGACGCCATCGGGTGCGGCGGCCTCGGAAAGCTGCGCGTGCAGCGCGTCCACCTTCGCCGGTCCGCCGAACTTCGCCTCCAAGAACCCGCGGTAGGGTTCGCCGGCGCTCGGCGTGTCGGGGTTCAGGAAGAAGGGCAGCCAGTTGATCCGCGGCACGACCTCGGGGCGATCGGCCTTCAACGCGGCGAGCGCCTTTTCCAGGCGGACCTTGCCCAGAAAGCACCACGGGCAAACGAAATCCGAAACGAGATCGATGTCGAGAATCATGGGGCAGGCGCGCGGTGATCGGGTAGGGACGACAAGGCTAGCGGATTTTTTGCGCATTGCACAAAAAAATGCTTGACGCACCGAAACGATGCTGTAGGATGCGCATCAATGCTGCAACGCAACAAAGGCGGGCCAGAGCCGGACGCCACCCTGCAGCGCACCCTTTCTATCATCCCATTCAATCGAGGATATTCATCATGACCAACTTCATCGCCCCCGAGCAGTTCATCGCCGCCCAGAAGGCCAACGTCGAGACCCTGCTGGGCCTGACCAATGCCAACTTCGCCCGTGTCGAGCGCCTGGTTGCCCTGAACCTGAACACTGCCCGTTCGGTGCTGGAAGACAGCGTCGCCAACACCAAGGCCCTGCTCGCCGCCAAGGACGCGCAGACCGCGCTGAACCTGCAGGCCGGCTTCGCCCAGCCGATGGTCGACAAGGCCGTGGCCTACGGCCGCAGCGTGTATGAGATCGCCGCCGAAGGCCAGCAGGAATTCGCCAAGCTGGTCGAAACCCAGGTCGCCGAGCTGAACAAGTCGATCAACGAAGTCGTCGAGAAGGCCGCCAAGTCCGCTCCGGCCGGCTCCGAAGCCGCCTTCGCCGCCGTCAAGTCGGCCATCGCCGTCGCCAACGACGCGTACGCCAACGTGACCAAGGTTGCGAAGCAGACCGCCGAGACCGCCGAAGCCAACATGACCGCCGCGACCGAAGCTGCCGTCAAGGCCGTCAGCGCCCCGAAGGCTGCCGCCAAGAAGGCTGCGTAATCGAAGGCGCCATGCGCTGAATCGAAGTACGCTGCACCGCGAGAACGCCGCCCGGACCTGGTCCGGGCGGCGTTCTCGCGTTTGCGCGCCGCCCGCGCGCACTGCAGGCGGGGCGGCCGATCAGTCCGCGCTGCCCCCGAGCGCCGCGATCTGCGCCCGCAACTGCGCGCATTCCGCTTCGAAGCTTTCGCGCGCGCTGCGGAACACGGTGTCGTCGTCGCCGGCCTGCAGGACCTCGCGGTAGTGGTCGCTGAGCTGAAGCGTCTGCACCGCGAGGATCAGGTCGGCGACCTCGATCTGCAGCCTGCTCACCCGATGGCGCAGGCGGTCGCCCACGGCATCGGCGGCCGGCATCGGCGCAGCCGGGACCGACTGCGCGTCGAGCTCGGCGAGCACCCGACGCAGGGCGGCGAGATCGTGCGTACGGTAGGCCTGCTGGACATGCAGGAAGGCGGTGTTGGCCGCCTGGCGCTCCGCTTCCCCGACGCGGTCGGGATGGCAGCGCATGACCGCCGCGCGATACAGCCGGCGAAGTTCGTGCTGCGCCTCCTCGTCCAGCTCGGGCGGCGGTGCGGCGGTGTCGGCCGTCGTCTGCCGATAGGCCTCGAACTCCGCGTCGGCCGCCTGCGCCCGCTCGCGATCGGTGGCCGCATTCGAGCGCGTCGCCAACAGACGCAGGTACTCCCGGCGCAGGCGCAGACATTCGCCGAGCAGCTCACCCAGCGCCCGGTACTGCCGGCGCTCGAAGTCGTGCACACGCGCTTCCATGTCCGCGAGGCGGGCGGCGAGGTCCTCCTGCTGGCCTTCCAGTTGGGCGGCGCGCCTCAGCAGGGGCTCGAGTTCGGGGTCTGGCACGGCGGCCAGCGGCCCGGCGGTGCGCGAATGCGGTCCGGGTTCGCTCGCGCGTGACTCGACAGCGGCCGTCGGCAGCTCGACTGCGGGCGCCGGCGGCCCGCTGGCGACGAGCGGCCCGCGCCCGAGGACCGCGGCGGCCAGGGTGCGCATGCGGGAGATGATGTCGTTCAGTTTCATCCGGGTTCTCTGGGAAATCGCCACCGCTGTGGCACCGGGATCGGCGCAGCCCGGCGGATAGTGCGCTGCAGCAAGGATACCCGAGCCAGGTCGCCGCCGCTTGGTGCGGCCGGCCCGCGGCTTGGCCCGCCCCTGGCGGAGGACTATGCTTGGCGGCAACAACGACAACAGGCTCCGCCATGTCCTCGCCCCTTCCGCTCTCGTCCGAGGCGCTGTACACCGCCTGCAATCCAGCCGATCTCGGTTTCGACAGCAGCGAGGAGGTCGCTCCGCCCGACGCCGACGCGATTCACCCGCGCGCACTCGAAGCGCTCCGCCTCGGCCTAGATATCCCGCACAAGGGTTACAACCTCTTCGTCCTCGGCGACAGCGGCAGCGGCCGCCACGCGATCACCCGGCAACTCCTCGAGACCGAGCGCCACAGGGACAGCCCGCCGGCGGACTGGTGTCATGTGCACAACTTCGTCGATCCCTTCCGCCCGGCGCTGCTGCGCCTGCCCTGCGGCCGCGGCGCACGCCTGCGCGACGACATGCAGCGTTTCGTCGACGAACTGATGACCGCGATCACCACGGTGTTCGAGAGCGACGACTACCGCGCCCGCATCGAGGCGATGCAGCAGGAGGAGAAGGAGCGCGAGGAGCGCGCGCTGCAGCGGCTCGGCCAGGACGCCTCGGAGCTCGGCGTCGCGCTGCTGCGCACGCCGCACGGCTTCGCCTTCGTGCCGGTAAAGGGTGAGGACGGGACCCTGACGCCGAAGGAGTTCGAGGCGCTGCCCGCGGAGCGCCAGGAGGAGCTCGGCCGTCACATCAAGCAGCTGCACGACCGCATGCACGCGCTGATGAACGAGTTTCCGCGCTGGCGTCGCGAGCTGCAGGCGCGCATCAAGGCCGCCGGTAGCGAGGCGCTGCGCGTCACCGTGACCCAGCTCACCGACGAGCTGCGCGAGCGCTACGCCGATCTCCCGGCGGTGGTCGCCTTCCTCGACGCGGTCACCCAGGACGTCATCGACAGCGGCGAGCAGCTGCGCGAATCGAGCCGTGCCGACGAGGACAGCGAGACGGTGCTCTACAAGGGCACGATCTCGGTGCAGCGTTACCTGATCAACCTGCTGGTGGAGAACGCACCCGAGGCGGGCCGGCCGGTGGTGTACGAGGACCATCCGACGCTGCAGAACCTGGTGGGACGGGTCGATCACATGGTGCACATGGGCACCCTGGTGAGCAACTTCACCCTGATCCGCGCCGGGGCGCTGCAACGCGCCAACGGCGGCTTCCTGATCCTCGACGCGCTCAAGGTGATCGCCCAGCCCTACGCGTGGGAAGGGCTCAAGCGCACCCTGCAGGCGGGCGAGGTCAGGATCGAGTCGCTCGCCGAGCTGATCGGCCTGTCGAGCACGCTGCAGCTCGAGCCCGAGCCGGTGCCGCTCGAGCTCAAGGTGGTGCTGATCGGCGAGCGCCTGGTCTACTACCTGCTGTGCCGGCTCGACCCCGAGTTCGAAGCACTGTTCAAGATCGGCGCCGACTTCGAGAGCGAGCTGCCGCGCAATCCGGCCAACACCGCGAGCTACGCGCGCCTGCTCGCGGGCCTCGCGCGCCAGGAGGGCCTGCGCCCGCTGGAGGCGCCTGCGGTGGCGCGGATGATCGAGCATGCGGCGCGGCTCGCGGGCGACGCCGAGCAGCTCAGCACCCGCACCCGGCCGCTGGAGGACCTGCTGCAGGAGGCGGACCACTTCGCCGCCGCGGCCGGCGCGGCGCGGATCGGGCGGGCGCAAGTCGAGACCGCACTCGCCGCCCGGCGGCGCCGCCACGACCGCATTCGCGAGCGCTTCCAGCGCGAGATCCTGCGCGGCCAGCTGCTGGTCGACACCGAGGGCAGCCAGACCGGCCAGATCAACGGCCTCGCGGTGGTGGCGCTCGGCGACAGCAGCTTCGCCCATCCGGTGCGGATCACCGCCACCGTGCGCATGGGCGAGGGCGAGGTGGTCGACATCGAGCGCGAGGTGGCGCTCGGCGGACCGATCCACTCCAAGGGGGTGCTGATCCTCTCCGCCTTCCTCAGCGCGCGCTTCGGCGCCCGCCTGCCGCTGTCACTGAAGGCGAGCCTGGTGTTCGAGCAGTCCTATGGCGGCGTCGAGGGCGACAGCGCTTCGCTCGCCGAGGCGGTCGCCCTGCTGTCGGCGCTCTCGGGGGTGCCGATCCGCCAGGGGCTCGCGGTCACCGGCTCGGTGAACCAGTTCGGTGTGGTGCAGGCGGTTGGCGGCATCAACGAGAAGATCGAGGGCTTCTTCGACATCTGCGCCCGACGCGGACTGAGCGGCGAGCAGGGCGTGCTGATCCCCGCCGCCAACGTCTGCCACCTGATGCTGCGCGCGGACGTGCGTGAAGCGGCGTCTGCGGGGCGCTTCCGCATCTGGGCGATACGCAGCGTGGACGAGGCGATCGAACTGCTCACCGGCGAGCCGGCCGGCGCGCCCGATGCCGACGGTCTCATGGCGCCGGGTTCGGTCAATGGCCGTGCCGCCGCGCGCCTCGCCGAACTCGCCCGCGCACGCCAGGAATTCGCCCACCCGCGCCAGGCCGGTGCAGGGCCGGACGCCGGACGATAGTGGGGGCCGGTTGCGCGCGGCCAGGATCTTTTTGCGCGGCGGGCGGGTCTTTCCTCCTTCATCCACTTTCGGCCGCAGCACGGCCCGCCGCCCATGACCTCTGAAGATCCTGCTTCCAGCGCTCCCGTCCCGTCCCCGAAAAAGCCGCGCTGGCGCCGCTGGGCGGTGGAGATCGGCGTCTTCCTGCTCGTCCTGCTCGCGATCCAGTGGTGGCAGGCGCGCGACGTACCGGCCGGGCCGGCGCCGGCGTTCGAGGCGCAGCTCGCCGATGGCGGCCGCACCAGCCTCGCCGCCTGGCGCGGCGCGCACCCCGGTGGACCCACCGCGATCTATTTCTGGGCCGACTGGTGTCCGATCTGCAAGGCGCAGGAGGGCAGCGTCGACAGCGTCGCCGACGACTGGCCGGTGCTGACGGTGGCGATGCAGTCGGGCGAGGCCGAGACCGTGTCACGCGTGCTCGCCGAGCGCGGGCTCGACTGGCCGACGGTGGTCGACGCCGACGGCGCCCTGGCGTCGCGCTACGGCCTGCATGGCGTGCCTGCGCTGGTGGTGCTCGACGCCGATGGCGACATCCGTTCGGTGTCGCTCGGCTACACCACCGGCTTCGGCCTGCGCGCGCGGCTGTGGTGGGCGGGCCTGATTTCGTGAGGAGCGGCGCATGGGCGCACCGGGACTGATCGCCGCCTTCACCGCCGGCGCCGCCACGCTCGCCGGCGGGCGGGCGCTGGTCCACTGGGGGATCCGCAAGGGGCTGGCGGCGCCGCGTCTGCCGCACCACACCGATCCGGGCGTGCTCGGGCTGGGCTTCGAGACGCTGCGCATCGCCACCGAGAATGGAAAGACCCTCCATGCGTGGTTCATTCCGGCGCCGAACGCCGCCGCGCTCAGCCCCGCGGTGATCGTGATGCACGGCTGGGGCGGCAATGCGGCGCTGATGCTGGGGCTCGCGCGCCCGCTGCACGAGGCGGGGTATGCCGCGCTGTTCGTCGATGCGCGCTGTCACGGCGCGAGCGACGACGATGCCTTCGCCTCGCTGCCACGCTTCGCCGAGGACGTCGAGCACGCCTTCGGCTGGCTGTCGGGCCGTGCCGGGGTCGATCCGCAGCGCATCGCACTGCTCGGCCACTCGGTGGGTGCGGGGGCAGTGCTGTTCGCGGCCTCGCGCACGCCACGGGTGGCGGCGGTGGTCAGCGTGGCGGCGTTCTCGCACCCGGCGGCGATGATGCGACGCTGGCTGGCGGCCAAGCGCATCCCGGAGAAGCCGGTCGGCCGCTACATCCTCGGCTACGTCGAGAAGACCATCGGTCACCGCTTCGACGACATCGCGCCGCTCGCCACCATTTCGCGCATCCGCCGTCCGGTGTTGCTGGTGCATGGCGAGGATGACGTGGTGGTGCCGATCGCGGAGGCTGAGCAGATCTTCGCCGCCCGCGGCGACACGCCGGTCGAGCGGATGACAGTGTCGGGCGATCACGAGTCCTTCGCCGATCTCGAGCACCACATGGGGCTGCTGGTCGATTTCCTGAATCGCGCGCTGGCCGCGGGGCGCCCTGGTTTGTAGAATCGGGCCTCCTTCCCACCCTCCGGAACGCACGCAGCGCGCGAGCTCGCCGGAATCACCCGCACACGACGGAGACGCCTCATGCAGAAACGCCGCTTCACCGCCCTCATCGCCGGCCTCGCCGCCTCGGCCGCGCTCGGCTTCTCGATGCCGGCCTCGGCCCAGCAGTACAAGGACGAATACAAGCTCTCCACCGTGCTCGGCGAAGCCTTCCCGTGGGGCTGGGGTGCCAAGCGCTGGGCCGACCTGGTCGCCGAGAAGACCGAAGGTCGCATCAAGATCAAGGTCTATCCAGGCACCTCGCTGGTGTCGGGCGACCAGACCAAGGAATTCACCGCGCTGCGCCAGGGCATCATCGACATGGCGGTGGGCTCGACCATCAACTGGTCGCCGCAGGTCAAGGAGCTCAACCTGTTCGCGCTGCCCTTCCTGATGCCGGACCACAAGGCGATCGACGCGCTGACGCAGGGCCGCGTCGGCACGAAGATGTTCGAGATCCTCGCCGAGCGCGACGTGGTGCCGCTGGCCTGGGGCGAGAACGGCTTCCGCGAGGTTTCCAACTCGAAGAAGCCGATCCGCACGCCGGACGACGTCAAGGGCATGAAGATGCGCGTGGTGGGCTCGCCGCTGTTCCTCGCCACCTTCAACGCGCTCGGCGCCAACCCCACGCAGATGAGCTGGGCCGACGCCCAGCCGGCGATGGCGACCGGCGCGGTCGACGGCCAGGAGAACCCGCTCGCGGTGTTCAACGCCGCCAAGCTGCACACCGTCGGCCAGAAGCACCTGACGCTGTGGGGCTACGTCGCCGATCCGCTGATCTTCGTGGTCAACGAGAAGGTGTGGAAGAGCTGGACGCCGGCCGACCAGCAGGCGGTGCGCGAGGCGGCGCTGCAGGCGGGCGAGGAGGAGATCGCCCGCGCCCGCGCCGGCATCTCTGCCGACGACGACAGTCTGCTGAAGGCGATCGCGGCCAACGGGGTCGAGGTCGTGAGCCTCACCGACGCCGAGCGTGACGCCTTCCGTCAGGCCACCGCCGGGGTCTACAAGGAGTGGGCCGAGAAGGTCGGCGGCGCGCTGGTGAAACAGGCCGAGGAAGACATCGCGGCGCGCTGAGCCTGGCTGGCGCGCACGCCGCGCCGGGATGCAGCGACCACCGCGCTTACGGCGGTGACGCGGCGATCGCCGCTGCGACCGTGGCAATGACGTTCGTTGCCGCCGGCCTCGAGCCACTGGCTTTTCCCCACTTCCCCCGGGCAGCGCCGCGAGCGGCCTGCCCGGTTTCGTTTTTCATCGAGCAAACGACAAAGAGCTTCAAGATGAGCACCGAACCGCTGCCGCCGGCAGTCGAGGCCGACGCGCCCCTTACCGTGGAACAGATCCTCAACGGGATCGCGATGGGCCTGATCGTACTGATCACCTTCGGCAACGTGCTGGCGCGCTACTTCACCTCGCAGTCCTTCGCCGCCACCGAGGAGTTCTCGATCGCGCTGCTGATCGTGGTGTCCTTCCTCGGCTCTTCCGCGGCCTTCGCCTTCGACCGCCACATCCGCGTGGGCTTCTTCGTCGACCGCATGCCGCCGCGCTGGCGGCGCGCCGCCGAGTGGCTGTCGTTCGCGGTCACCGCCAGCCTGTTCGCCTTCATCGCCTTCTACGCCGCGCGCCTGACCTTCGACCAGTACCGCTTCGAGGAGACCTCGCCCGCGCTCGGCGTGCCGCAGTGGTGGTACACGGTGTGGATGCCGGTGCTGTCGGTGGCGCTGGTGCTGCGCCTGATCGCCACCCGGCTGCGGAGGCGGACATGATCGGCGCGACCCTGATCGGCCTCTTCCTGCTCGCGCTGATCGCGGGCCTGCCGCTGGCGGTGGCGCTCGGCGTGGCGAGCGTGGCGGTGCTGGCGATGGCCGGCTTCGACCAGCTCGCGGTGCCCACCAACATCTACGCCGGCATCGCCAAGTATCCGCTGCTGGCGATCCCGATGTTCATCCTCGCCGGCATGATCTTCGAGCGTTCCGGGGTGGCGGTGCGCCTGGTGCGCTTCGTCACCGCGATCGTCGGCGAATGGACTGGCTCACTCGCGGTGGTGGCGGTACTGGTGTCGATGCTGCTGGGCGGCATCTCGGGCTCCGGTCCGGCCGACGCCGCGGCGGTGGCGGCGGTGATGCTGCCGTCGATGATCAAGCGCGGCTATCCCAAGGGCTTTTCCGCCGGCCTGATCGCGGCGTCGGGCTCGACCGCGATCGTCATCCCACCCTCGGTCGCCTTCATCGTGTATAGCGTGATGGTGCCGGCCGCGACCGTGCCGGCGCTGTTCGCCGCCGGCCTGTTCCCGGGTATCGTGGCCGCCGCCTGCCTGCTGTTGCCGGCGATCCTGATCAGCCGGCGGCACGGCTTCGGCCGCGACTACAAGGCGGAGCGCCCGCCGCTCGGAAGGACCTTCGTCGACGCGATCTGGGGCCTGATGGCGCCGGTGATCATCCTCGGCGGCCTGCGCACCGGCCTGTTCACCCCGACCGAGGCCGCGGTGATCGCGGTCGCCTACGGCATCTTCGTCGGCATGGCCGTGTATCGCACGATCGGCCTCAAGGATCTGTTCCGCATCCTGATCGACGCCGGCGAGCTGGCGGCGGTGGTGCTGATGATCATCGGCATCGCCTCGGTGTTCGCCTGGGCGGGCAATACGCTCGGCATCTTCGATGCGGCCGCGGCGACCCTGGTCGGCCTCCACTCGAGCGAATGGCTGATGCTGCTCTCGATCAACCTGCTGCTGCTGGTCGCCGGCATGTTCCTCGACGCGATCTCGGTGTTCCTGATCCTGCTGCCACTGCTGGTGCCGATCGCGATCGCGATGGACTGGGATCTGGTGTGGTTCGGGGTGATGATGACGATCAACCTCGCGATCGGCCAGTTCACTCCGCCGATGGCGATCTCGCTGATGATCACCTCGCGCATGGCCGGCATCGGCATGGAAGAGACCTTCCGCTGGGTGGTGTGGCTGGTGCTCGCGATGGCTGCCGGGCTGACCCTGATGATCGTGTTCCCGCCGCTCGCGCTGTGGCTGCCGGGGCGGCTCGGCTACCTGTAGTCGGTGAGCTTACAAGTCATTACCGGAGGTAACAGCCTTCTACATGCGGCCGCTCTATGGTGGCGGGGCGTGGGCGGATTCCGCCGCGCGCTCCGCCCGCGAGCCCGGCGGGCCGCATGAGGCCATGGCCATGAAAACGAAACCCGACCCCCGCGCCTGGCGCTTCCTCCTGGTCGCCTCGCTCGCGCTCGGCGGCTGTGTCGTCGCGCCGGTGGACGACGGCTACTACGAGGACGAGGTGGTCGTCGTCACGCCGCCGGCGCGCATCGAGTACCGCGGCTATCCGCCGCTGGCCGGCTACATCTGGATCGACGGCTTCTGGCGCTGGAGCGGCTACCGCCATGACTGGGTGCCCGGCTACTGGGCGCCGCCGCATCATCGCCATTTCCGCCCGCCGGTGCGGCGTGCCTATCCGGAGCCGCGGCACTTCGAGCGTGATCGCGGCCGCGACCGTGACCGCAGTCATGGTTGGACCGGGGGGGATGACCGGCGCCGCGACAGTGCGCGCGATCGCGACGCGCGCCGCGAGCCGGGACTCGCTCGGCCGCGCCAGGCGTCGAGGACGCCGCCGCGCGCGGCGCAGCGCGAGCGCCTCCGTCCCGAGCGTCGCGAGCAGCTCAGGCCGCAGCCGCGCCCCGGTTTCGGCGAGCGCATGCGCGACAACGCCGGCGCGGCGGTGCCCCGGGCGGTCCAGTCGAGGGAGCGCAGGCCGAATCCCGCCACGCTTCGCGAGCGCATCGATGCGCGCCGGCGCGCAACCGGGGGCGAACCGCGTGTCGGGCGTGCGACCGGCGAGGCGCGACCGCAGCGTGGCGATGGCGATCCGCGCGCACGACCATCGTGGCCGCGGCAGGAGCGCGACGGCGGCGGCTGAGCCGGGAGCGCTCAGGCCGGCTGGTCGAGCAGGTCGCGGATGGCGGCCTGGAACACCCTGCCGAGACGTTTGCGGTCGAGGCCGGGGTTGCGGATCGCGCGCACCAGCAGGCCGTCGAACATCGCCGCGAGCGCTTCGGCGAGCATCGCGAGGTGGGCCTCGTCATCCGCGCGGCCATCCTTCGTGCGGACGTGGCGCAGCGTTTCGATCAGGCTGGCGCGGCAGGCCTCGTCGGCGCGGCGTACGATCTCCGCCACCTGCGGGTTGCGCGCCGCTTCGGCGACGATCTCGACCTTGAGCCCGGCAGCGAGCGGATCGAGGTTGTCCCGGATGCCGTCGACGGCGCGGGCGACCATCGCTTCGCGCACGTCGCAGGCGGCGCGCAGTTCGGCGGTCAACGCGAGCAGGTATTCGAGGTCGCGCGCGACGATCGCCTCGATGATCGCTTCCTTGTTGTCGAAATAGTGGTAGATATGACCGGCACTCATGCCCGCCGTCTTGGAGATCAGCGAGATGCTGGCGCCGTGGAAACCGTGTCGGCGGAAGCAGTCGACCGCGGCGCACAGGATCTGCTCGCGGCGCGCTTCGGCGCGCGGCTGTTCGACGACGGGGGAGGAGGGAGCGGACATCGGTTCTGGGGCGAAGGAAGTCGGTGATGCGTAGTGAAAATCTTGCGGCGCAACAAACGCTAGCATAGAATGAACGTTCAATCTAGAACGTTCGTTCGGACGATACAACCCGCTTCTGCCATCGGGGATGCGGCCGCAACCATGGCTGCATCCCCGATGGCGGTTCAAATCCGCGAGAGGCAATTCATGCAGATCAACGGCTCCCTGTTGTCCAACCCGCTGGGTCTCGCCCTGGCGAGCGTCCTCGTTCTGGCCGCCTGCGGCGGCGAGCAGCAGCCCGCCGGGCCGGCGGCCGCGCCCCCGCCGACGGTCACCGTGCTCGAGGTGCAGACCGAGTCCGTGCCGCTGGTGACCGAGCTGCCCGGGCGGACCGCGCCCTATCTGATCGCCGAGGTGCGCCCCCAGGTCACCGGCATCGTCCAGCAGCGCGCCTTCACCGAAGGCAGCGCGGTCAAGACCGGCGAGCTGCTCTACCGCATCGACCCGGCGACCTACCAGGCGGCCTACGACAGCGCCAAAGCCACGGTGGCGCGCGCCGAGGCCAACCTCTACGCGGCCCGGGTGAAGGCCGAGCGCTACGCCGGCCTGGTGAAGATCGAGGCGGTCAGCAAGCAGGCCAACGACGACGCCGCGGCCGCGCTGAAACAGGCCCAGGCCGAGGTGAGCGCGGCGAAGGCGGCGCTCGACAGGGCGAAGATCGACCTCGGCTACACCCGCGTGAGCGCGCCGATCGCCGGCCGCATCGGCCGCTCGGCGGTGACGCAGGGCGCGCTGGTGACCGCCAACCAGGCCGCGCCGCTGGCGACCGTGCAGCAGCTCGATCCGATCTATGTCGACCTCACCCAGTCGAGCACCGAGATGCTCGGCCTCCGCCGCCAGCTCGAGAGCGGCAGCCTCACCCGCGTCGGCGGCGATTCGGTGCCGGTCAAGCTGGTGCTCGAGGACGGCAGCGAATACGGGCACGAGGGCAAGCTGGCCTTCTCCGAGGTGACGGTCGACGAGGCCACCGGCAGCGTCACCCTGCGCGCGCTCTTCCCCAATCCGGACGGCGAGCTGTTGCCGGGCATGTATGTCCGCGCCCGTCTGGCTCAGGGGGTCAATGACGCTGCCATCCTGGTGCCGCACGCGGCGGTGAGCCGCGATCAGCGCGGCAGGCCCTTCGTGATGGTGGTCGACGCCGAGAACAAGGTCGAGAACCGCAACATCGAGACCGGTCAGGCGCTCGGCACCGACTGGGTGGTCAGCGGCGGCCTCGCCGCCGGCGAGCGCGTCATCCTCGACGGGCTGCAGAAGGTCAGGCCGGGCGCGCAGGTACAGGTCGAGCCCGCGGGCACGCCGCCCGCGGCCGCCCCCGCCGCAGACGCCGCCGCGGCCGAGTGAGGTAGCCCATCATGGCCCGTTTCTTCATCGACCGTCCCATTTTCGCCTGGGTCATCTCGATCGTCATCATGCTGTTCGGCGCGCTGTCGATCATGACCCTGCCGGTGTCGCAGTATCCCGCGATCGCGCCGCCCGCCGTCGTCATCAACGCCACCTATCCCGGCGCCTCGGCAAAGACGGTGGAAGACTCCGTCACCCAGATCATCGAGCAGAAGATGACCGGCCTCGACGGCCTGCTGTACATGAAGTCGTCCTCCGACTCCTACGGCCGCGGCTCGATCACGCTCACCTTCGACGCCGGCACCGACCCCGACATCGCCCAGGTGCAGGTGCAGAACAAGCTCCAGCTGGCGATGCCGCTGCTGCCGCAGGCGGTGCAGCAGCAGGGCGTGCAGGTGGCCAAGTCGACCGCCAACTTCCTGATGGTGCTCGGCTTCGTCTCCGCTGACGGCAGCATGGCGCGCGAAGACCTCTCCGACTTCCTCGTCTCCAACGTGCAGGACACCCTGTCGCGCGTCACCGGCGTCGGCGAGGTCCAGGTGTTCGGCTCGCAGTACGCGATGCGGATCTGGCTCGATCCCGCCAAGCTGACCAATTTCGGCCTCACCCCGGGCGACGTCCGCGCCGCGCTGATGGCGCAGAACGCCCAGGTGTCGGCCGGCCAGCTCGGCGGCACGCCGGCGGTGGCGGGGCAGGGCTTTACCGCCTCGATCACCGCGCAGAGCCGGCTGCAGACGGTGGAGCAGTTCGGCCAGATCCTGCTGCGCACCTCGACCCAGGGTGGCGAGGTCCAGCTCGAGGACGTCGCCCGCATCGAGCTCGGCACCGAGAACTACGGCTTCCTCAGCCGCTTCAACGGCAAGCCGGCCTCGGGCATGGGCATCAAGCTCGCCTCGGGCGCGAACGCGCTCGAGACCGCCGACGCGGTGCGCGCCAAGCTCGAGGAGATGAAGCCCTACTTCCCGCCCGGGCTCGAGGTCGTGGTGCCCTTCGACACCACGCCCTTCGTCAAGCTCTCGATCGAGGGCGTGGTCAAGACCCTGATCGAGGCGGTCATCCTGGTGTTCCTGGTGATGTACCTGTTCCTGCAGAACTTCCGCGCCACGATCATCCCCACGATCGCGGTGCCGGTGGTGCTGCTCGGCACCTTCGGCGTGATGGCCGCGCTCGGCTTCACGATCAACACCCTGACCATGTTCGGCCTCGTGCTGGCGATCGGCCTGTTGGTCGACGACGCGATCGTGGTGGTGGAGAACGTCGAGCGGGTCATGAGCGAGGAGGGGCTCTCGCCCAAGGAGGCGACCAAGAAGTCGATGGACCAGATCACCGGCGCGCTGGTCGGCATCGGCCTCGTGCTGTCGGCGGTGTTCATCCCGATGGCGTTCTTCGGCGGCTCCACCGGCGTCATCTACCGCCAGTTCTCGATCACGATCGCGGCGGCGATGGCGCTGTCGGTGCTGGTGGCGATCATTTTCACCCCGGCGCTGTGCGCGACCATGCTCAAGCCGGTGCAGAAGGGCCACGAGCACGGCGAAGGCGGCCTGTTCGGGCGCTTCTTCCACTGGTTCAACATCAAGTTCGCCAACGGCACCCGCCGCTACGAGTCGGCGGTGGGCAAGATCCTGCACCGCAGCCTGCGCTTCCTGGTGATCTACGTCGCCATCGTGGGCGTGCTCGCGATCCTGTTCGCGCGCATGCCGACCTCCTTCCTGCCCGAAGAGGATCAGGGCGTGATGTTCACCCAGATCACCCTGCCTGCGGGCGCCACCCAGGAGCGCACCATCGAGGTGCTGGAGAAGGTCGAGCGCCACTTCCTCGAGAACGAGAAGGAGTCGGTCAAGTCGCTGTTCACCGTGGCCGGCTTCAGCTTCGGCGGCACCGGCCAGAACGTCGGCATCGGCTTCGTCGATCTGCGCGAATGGGACGAGCGTCCCGACGCGGACCAGCACGTGAAGTCGGTGGCCGGACGCGCGATGGCCGCATTCAGCCAGATCCGCGAGGCGATGGTGTTCGCCTTCGTGCCGCCGGCGGTGCTCGAGCTCGGTACCGCGAGCGGCTTCAACGTCATGATGCAGGACCGCGCCGGCCTCGGCCACGAGGCCCTGACCGCCGCGCGCAACCAGTTCCTCGGCCTCGCCGCGCAGGACGAGCGCCTGGTGGGCGTGCGCCCCAACGGCCAGGACGACGTGCCCGAGTACGAGCTCGACATCGACCACGCCAAGGCGGGCGCGCTCGGGGTGTCGGTGAGCGACATCAACGAGACCCTGTCGACCGCCTGGGGCGGCAGCTACATCAACGACTTCATCGACCGCGGCCGCATCAAGAAGGTGTACCTGCAGGCCGAGGCGTCGGCGCGAATGAGCCCGGAAGACCTCAACAAGTGGTACGTGCGCAACAACCAGGGCGAGATGGTGCCGCTGTCGGCCTTCACCACCGCACGCTGGACCTTCGGTTCGCCGCGTCTCGAGCGCTACAACGGCCAGCCGGCGATCGAACTCCTCGGCCAGCCCGCGCCCGGCCTGTCCTCGGGCGACGCGATGGCTGCGGTCGAGGAGATCATGGCCCAGCTGCCCGCCGGCATCGGCTATGAATGGACCGGCACCTCGTACGAGGAGCGCCGTTCCGGCTCGCAGGCGCCGGCGCTGTACGCGCTCTCGCTGCTGGTGGTGTTCCTCTGCCTGGCAGCGCTGTACGAGAGCTGGTCGGTGCCCTTCGCGGTGATGATGGTGGTGCCGCTCGGCGTGCTCGGCGCGATCCTCGCCGCCACCGGCCGCGGACTGTCGAACGACGTGTATTTCCAGGTCGGCCTGCTCGCCACCGTCGGCCTGTCGTCGAAGAACGCGATCCTGATCGTCGAGTTCGCCAAGGACCTGATGGAGAAGGAGGGCAAGGACCTGATCACCGCCACCCTCGAGGCGGTGCGCATGCGACTGCGCCCGATCCTGATGACCTCGATGGCGTTCGGCCTCGGCGTGGTGCCGCTGGCGATCGCCACCGGCGCCGGCTCGGGCAGCCAGAACGCGATCGGCACCGGCGTGCTCGGCGGCACCATCGCGAGTACCGTGCTCGGCATCTTCTTCATCCCGCTCTTCTACGTGGCGATCATCCGCATGTTCAACAGGAAGCAGGACAAGGCCGCCACGCCCGCTCCCGCCCCGCAGGAGGCCAAGTGATGACCCGACTCCGCAACCTGGCGCTCACCCTCGCCGCCGCGCTCACCGGCGCCTGCTCGACGATGGCGCCCGACTACCAGCGCCCCGTGGCGCCGGTGCCGGCGACCTTCCCCGGCGAGGTGCCGACCGAGGCCTCGGCGGTGGCGCCGCTCGCCGACACCATCGCCTGGGGCGACTATTTCGCCGACGAGCGCCTGCGCGAGCTGATCGGGCTCGCCCTCGACAACAACCGCGACCTGCGCGTGGCCGCGCTCAACATCGAGCGCGCGCGCGCCCAGTACCGCATCCAGCGCGCCGACCTCTACCCCGCGGTCGGCGCCGGCGGGGGCCAGAGCGCGCAGCGCCTGCCGGCCGACCTCAGCCCCACCGGCGAGTCGACGGTCAACCGCCAGTACAGCGCCACTCTCGGCGTGTCGGCCTGGGAGCTCGACTTCTTCGGCCGCATCCGCAGCCTCAACGAGCAGGCGCTGCAGCTCTACCTCGGCACCGAGGAGGCGCGTCGCGCCGCCCAGGTCAGCCTGGTGGCGGAAGTGGCGAACGCCTGGCTGACGCTCGCCGCCGATCGCGAGCGCATGGCGCTGGCGCAGAACACCTACGACACGCGCAGGAAGTCGTACGAGCTCATCGGGCGCAGCTTCGAGGCGGGCGCGGTGTCGGCGCTCGACCTGCGCCAGGCCGAGACGCAGATGGAGAGCGCGCGCGGCGACGTCGCGCTGTTCGCCGCGCTCGTCGCGCAGGACGAGAACGCGCTCGCGCTGCTCGCCGGGATGCCGGTGCCCGAGCGC
Organism: Thauera phenolivorans; assembly: GCF_001696715.1. Taxonomy (GTDB): domain Bacteria; phylum Pseudomonadota; class Gammaproteobacteria; order Burkholderiales; family Rhodocyclaceae; genus Thauera; species Thauera phenolivorans. The sequence goes on from NZ_MBFM01000005.1 coordinate 237,337, forward strand.
CTGCTGCCGGCGAAGCTGACCGATTCGCTCACCGCGGTGCAGGCGCTGCCCGCCGGCGTGCCCTCCGAGGTGTTGATGCGCCGCCCCGACATCCTGCAGGCCGAGCGCCAGCTGCGCGCGGCCAACGCCAGCATCGGCGCCGCGCGTGCGGCCTTCTTCCCGGCGATCACGCTGACCGGCGCCGCCGGCACCGCGAGCGCGGCGCTCGACGGCCTGTTCGACGGCGGCTCGGGCACCTGGAGCTTCATGCCGCAGATCCGCCTGCCGATCTTCGAGGCCGGCCGCCTGCACGCCAGCCTCGACGTCGCCGAGATCCAGCGCGAGGTCAATGTCGCCGAGTACGAGAAGTCGATTCAGTCCGCCTTCCGCGAGGTCGCCGACGCGCTCGCCGATCGCGCCACGCTCGCCGAGCGTCTCGACGCCCGCCAGCGCATGATGGCGGCGAGCCGCGAGACCTATCGTCTCTCGGACGCGCGCTACAAGGGCGGCATCGACAGTTTCCTGGCGGTGCTCGATGCCCAGCGCACGCTGTATGCTGCCGAGCAGGAACTGATCGCGGTGCGTCTGGCCGACGCCGCCAACCGCGTCGCGCTCTACCGCGCGCTCGGGGGTGGCTGGCAGTAGGCGCGCGCCGCAGCGCGGAGAGGGCGATGACGCAGGACGCGACGATCGACCGCCGGATCCCGGTGACGCTGCTCACCGGCTTCCTCGGCGCGGGCAAGACGACCTTGCTCAACCACCTGCTGCGCCTGCCCGAAATGGCGAACGCGGCGGTACTGATCAACGAGTTGGGCGACGTCGGCGTAGACCACCATCTTGTCGATCGGGTGGACGACGCCCTCGTCGTGCTCGACTCCGGCTGCATCTGCTGCAGCGTGCAGGGCGACCTGGTGAAGGCGCTCAAGTCGCTGTTCATGCGCGCGCTGCGGCGCGAGATCCCCGCGCCGGCGCGGATCCTGATCGAGACCACCGGGCTGGCCGATCCCGCGCCGGTGATCTTCACCCTGATGGAAGAGGCCTTCATCGCCGAGCGCTACCGCTGCGACGGCGTGCTCACCGCGGTCGACGCCACCCTCGGCCTGTCTCAGCTCGGCACCCATGCCGAGGCGCTGCGCCAGGTGGCGATGGCCGACCGCCTGCTCATCACCAAATGCGATCTCGCCGACGCGGCCACGCGCGCCGCGCTCGCCGAGCGTCTCGCCGAGCTCAACCCGGGCGCGCCGCAGTTCGAGGTGGCACGCGGAGAGGTCTCACCCGACGCGGTGTTCGGCTGCGGCCTCTACGATGCCGCCGGCAAGACCGCCGACGTCGCCGCCTGGCTGGGCGAGGAGCGGGTGCGCGCCGCCCAGGCGCGTGCCGCCGAACGGAATGCGCCGCCCGCCTGGCGCACCCCCGGAAAGCGCCCGGCAGTGGCCATTCCGGCGGCGCCCGCCCGCCACGACGCCAGCGTACACAGCTTCGTGCTGAGCTTCGACGAGCCGTTGCACTGGTTCGACTTCAGCGACGCGCTCGGCCTGCTGCTGCAGATCCACGGCGCCCGCATCCTGCGCATCAAGGGCCTGCTCAACGTCGCCGGCGACCCCCTGCCGCGGGTGCTGCAATGCGTGCAGCACGTCGTCTATCCGGCGACCAGCCTGCCCGCCTGGCCCGACCGTCCGCCCTACGACGACCGCCGCAGTCGGCTCGTCTTCATCGTGCGCGACCTGCCCGAGGAAAAGGTGAGGGCGATGCTCGACAGCCTGCTGCAGCCCCCTCCGCCGCCCGTCGTGCCGCCGCAGCCCTAGGCGGCGCACAAGGCCCGGCGCGCCGCCTCGTATTCCGCACGCAGGCGGGCGACGCACTCGGCCACGGTCGGCACGTCGCGGATCGCGCCCACGCCCTGGCCGGCGCTCCAGATGTCGCGCCACGCCTTCGCCTTGGCATCGCCGCCGCTGCCGCTGCCGAAATCCATCTTCGACTTGTCGGCCGCGGGCAGCTTGTCGGGATCGTAGCCGGCGGCGGCCACGCTCGGCTTCAGGTAGTTGCCCGGCACGCCGGAGAACAGCGAGGAGTACACGATGTCGTCCGCCGCGGTGTCGACCAGCATCTGCTTGTAGGCGGGCGGGGCCTCCGCCTCCGCGGTGGCGATGAAGCGCGTACCCATGTAGGCGAAGTCCGCGCCCATCGCCTGCGCGGCGAGGATCGAGCGGCCGGAGGAGATCGCCCCCGCGAGCGCCACCGGGCCGTCGAAGATCCGCCGCACTTCGGGCAGCAGGGCGAAGGGGCTGAGCGTGCCCGCATGGCCACCGGCGCCCGCGCACACCAGGATCAGGCCGTCGACGCCCTGCGCGATCGCCTTCTCCGCATGGCGGATGTTGGTCACGTCGTGGAACACCAGGCCACCGTAGCTGTGCGCCGCGTCGACCACGTCCTTCGACACCTGCAGGCTGGTGATGATCAGCGGCACGCGGTGGCGCACGCACGTCTCCACGTCCCGCGCGAGGCGGTCGTTGGAGGAGTGACAGATCTGGTTGACCGCGAAGGGCGCCACCCGTTGCCCGGGGTGCTCGGTGGCGAAGCGCTCGAGCTCGTCGCGGATTTCGTCCAGCCACTCGTCGAGCAGTTCGGCGGGGCGGGCGTTGAGCGCCGGAAAGGCGCCGATGATGCCGCTCTTGCATTGCGCCGCGACCAGCCGCGGGTGGGAGACGAGGAACATCGGCGAGGCGATGACCGGCAGCGACATGCGCGCCAGCAGGTTTTCGGTGACTTTCATGGCTCGGTTCTGCGCTTCGGCACGGGACGGTAAGGTGACGCCACTTTACCGCACCCGCTCCGCCGAAGGCACCGTAGGCGGCCTGCGCCAAGAGCGATAGCAGACGTCATCTCCGAGACGACCGCCGTTATCGCGCACAGGGGTGCGCTCCTACAGTGCCTTCGACGAACGCCCCCCTGTAGGAGCCCTGCCCCCAGGGCGATCGCGGCCATCATCGCCGGGAAAGCCGCCGGTATCGCGCACAGGGGTGCGCTCCTACGAGCGGTGCAGGGGCGCGCGTTCAGCCCTTGACGTCGGCGATGTAGCGCTCGAGCTGATCGATCGTGAATTCCTGTTCGGAAATGATGTCCTTGACCACGTCGCCGATCGAGATCAGCCCGAGCAGCCGTCCCTCGCTCATGATCGGCAGGTGGCGGAAGCGGTGTTCGGTCATCAGCGCCATGCAGCGGTCGCGGTCTTCCTCGGGCGCCACGCTCAGCACCGGCGTGGTCATCACCTCGCGCACCGTCGTTTCCCTGGAGGAACGCGCCCTGAGGATGATCTTGCGCGCATAGTCGCGCTCGCTGACGATGCCGAGCACCTGTTCGCCGTCCATCACCACCAGCGCGCCGATGTTGTGCTCGGCCATGCGGTGGACCGCTTCGTACACCGTCTCGTCCGGCCCGATCGTGTGGATGAACTGGCTGGCCTTGTGCTGGAAGATATAGGCTGCGCTCTTCATGGTCTGCCTCGCTCCGGCCCTCACCGCGGCCCGATAAGTCCAGCATAGTCCGCAGGCTCGGGCCCTGCCAGCCGGCGCCTGCTCAGTCCGGCAGCGTCGCGAGCCGCCGCAGCCAGGGCGCGCGCTCGGCCTCGGTCACGAAGGCGGCCTCCAGGCTGTTGCGCGCGATGCGTTTGAGCTCGCCGCGGCTGAGCCCGAGCGCCTCGGCGGTGTCGATGTAGTTCTGTGCGATGTAGCCGCCGAAATAGGCGGGGTCGTCGGAGTTGATCGTCACCTTGAGCCCGGCGTCGAGCAGTGCCTTCAGATTGTGCGCGGCGAGGTTGGGGAACACGCGCAGCTTCACGTTCGACAGCGGGCACACCGTCAGCGGCACCTGTTCGCGCGCGAGCCGCGCCAGCAGTGCGGGATCCTCCGCGGCGCGCACGCCGTGGTCGATGCGCTCCACGCCCAGCAGCTCGAGTGCCTCGACGATGTAGGCGGGCGGGCCTTCCTCGCCGGCGTGGGCGACGAGGTGGAGGCCGAGCTCGCGGCAGCGCGCGAACAGTCGGACGAATTTCGCGGGCGGATGGCCCTTCTCCGAGGAATCGAGGCCGACGCCGTGGAGGCGCGCCAGATGCGGCTGCGCCGCCTCCAGGGCGGCGAAGCCCTCGTCCTCGCTGAGGTGGCGCAGGAAGCACAGGATCAGCCGCGAGCTGATGCCGTAGCGGGCCTGTGCCGCGCGACAGGCGCGCTCCAGGCCGTCGAGCACGGTCTCGAAGGCGACGCCGCGCGCGGTGTGGGTCTGGGGGTCGAAGAAGAGCTCGGCGTGCACTACGCCGTCGGCATGGGCGCGGGCGAAGTAGGCCATCGCGAGCTCGAAGAAGTCCTGCTCGTGGCAGAGCGCGGCGGCGCCGGCGTAGTAGAGGTCGAGGAAGCTCTGCAGGTCGCTGAAGGCGTAGGCGGCGCGGGTCTCCTCCACGCTCTTCCAGGGCAGGGCGATGCGGTTGCGCGCGGCGAGCGCGAACATCAGCTCGGGCTCGAGCGTGCCCTCGATGTGCAGATGCAGTTCGGCCTTGGGCAGGGCGCGGACGAAGGTGTCGAGGTCCATCTCGGGCTCCGTGGTCGGGTGCACCGATTGTAGGCCGGGCCCGCGCCGCGTGGCCGCCGGATCAGAACCTGCCGCTCAGAACTCGCCGCTCAGAACTCGCCGCTCAGGCCGAGCCGCATGTAGCCGCGCCGGTAGGCGTAGAAGTCGATGTTCGAGCGGCGATCGATGACGCCGACGTGCAGCCGCGGCGACAGCTTCCAGATCCGCAGCTTGCGGTTGAGCAGGTCGAATTCGAGCCGGGTTTCGGTGTCGCGCCGGGTCTCGCGGAAGAAGGGGTCGGGCGCCTGGTAGCGGCCCTGGCCGGCCTGCACCCTCACGCCGGTGATCCAGCCGCCGCCCCATTCGTCCACCCGGCGCAGGCCGAGCTGGCCGAGGCGGAAGGCGTAGGCGTCCTCCTTCGCCCCGTTGTCGACATAGTCGAGGTTCATCTCCCAGCGGCTGTCGGGCTTGGCGGCGTAGATGAAGGTGGCGGCGGCGACACGCTGCCAGCCGTCGCGGTAGGGATGGGCCGGATAGTCGAGCCGCATGCCCGACAGGGCGAGCTTCATCGACAGGTCGGGGCGCAGCACGCGGAAGTCCGACAGCGTCCAGTTCGCGCCGTCGTAGAGGCGCTCGTTCTGGTAGCGCGCCCAGTGGTGGCCGAGCTCCACGGTGAAGGTGTGGTCGGCGAACTTGAAGTGGCGGCCGGCCGAGGCCTGCATATAGCTGAAGTCGAGCGTCTTGCCGTCGTGCTCGAGATGGTCGACCACGCCGCGCACGAACCACAGCGAATGGTTCGGGATCGGCACCCGGCCGTCGAGCACCACCCGCACCCCGGTCGAGCTTTTCTCGCGCGCGTCGGCGTTGAGCCGGTAGCGCACGCCGTCGATCTCCACCTCATCGACCGAGGTGGCCTGGTTGGCGTTGCTGTCGAACACGATATCGATCGAGGCGGTGAGGCTGGGCAGCTCCTCGCGGATGCGCGACAGCACGCCGAGCACGGTGCGGCGCACGCCGTCCGGCAGCTCGTGGGCGAGCACCTGCTCGAAGTTGTAGCGCGCGCCGTCGTAGTCCTTCGCCAGCATCAGCACCCGGCCCAGCTCCAGCCGTGGCCGCAGCAGCCGCGGGTCCTGCGACAGCATGCGGCGGAAGGCGTCCGCGGCCTCGAGGTAGCGGCCGAGCTCGGCGAGCAGCATGCCGCGCGTGAACTGGGTCTGCAGGTCGGTCGGGTCGAGGAAGAGCCGCGCCTCCACGGCCTTGAGCTCGGCGGCGAAGTCGATCGCCGGCTGCGGGGCGGCCTGCGCCCATGCGGCGGGCGCGAGCAGGAGGGCGAGGCACAAAAAAGCGGCCCCCAAGGGGCCGCGTCGTTCGCGCATGCGGCTTACTGCTTCTTCGCGCCGTAGGCGAACTGGATCGACTCGACGCCGCTGCCGGCCTGCACCGTGCCGACGCCGCCGAGTTCATCGGCGTTCGGGCCGTAGAAGCGGCCCGTGGTCTCGCCGGACATGCTGCCCGCAGTCACCGTGCCGGAGAAGGCATTGGCGCCCGGCGTGATGTCGAGGGTGCCGCTCAGCCCGAGCGAAGCGCTGACGTCCTGCGGCGTCCCGGCCGCGAGATCGGCCTCGTTCAGGATCAGGGTCCTGGTGGTGCTCAGCCCGATCGTGCGCGCGTCGAAATTCGCCGTCGCGACGAGGTCGGAGTAGAGGACGTGGTCAACGCCGTCGGCCCTGACGTACTGCCCGCCGAGGATGCCCCTGTAGGTGGCGGTGCCGGTGCTCGGGATCGCCGCGACAGGGGTGACTGTGCCGAAGCTCACCACGCCGCTGGTGCCGGTGCCGGTCTCGGCGCCGGGTTCCCACACCCCGAAGGACTGGTAGTTCCAGCCGAGGGCCTTGAGCGCGTTCCCCGAGGGTACGAGGGCGATCTGCGTGTCGTTCTCGGCGAAGGCCAGCAGTTCGGTGACGCCGGACGGTCCGATGCGGTTGAATTCCACCGCGCCGCTGCCGGTATCGAGGGCGACCTTCACGATCTCCCCCGTCTTCATGAATCCGAGCGTCGAATCGCCGATGACGCTAGGGTCCGTGGCCGGACGGATCGCGGTGAATACCTTGTTCGTGGTGTCGAAGTCGTAGGTGATCGACTCGGTTTCCGTCGGTCCGCTGATGGTCACGTCGGCAGGTGCGGTGACGATCGGCTCAGCGTCGGGAATCAGGCTCTCCTGCACCGGCGAGGGGGCGGCGGCACCGCCGCCGCCACCACCACCGCAGGCAGCCAGTGCGGCAACGAGCGGCAGGAACAACAGGGAAGCTGCTGGACGTGCATTCATTTTCATCGTTCTGGCCCTCTGGGCGAAAAGTCCTCGTAGGTTGAGCATTCTAAGAGGAAACGTATGCGGATCAGGTGACGGGAGTGTAACAGGGGCGGACGTTTCCGCGCGCCGTGGAACAGAAGCGCTCCGTCCGATCCTGAGTACCATGCGGACGGCACAGGGGCCGTGACGTGTGCCGCACCGGCGGCGTTCTTCTGCCGGCCGCAGCGGCGCGGATGGGTCGTCACGGCCTGCGCGTGGGCGCTGTGTTCCGCGCCGCCGATTGTTATCCTCTCCGTGTTTCCCACTTCGGCGACGGCTCTTGACCCCGACCTCCCCGCTTTCCCCGCTCGAAGCCCGCTGGCTGGCCGAAGTCGTGCGCCGGCACGAGGACCGCAACGGCCTGCTCGAGGATTCCGCCGCACTGCTCGCGGCACGCGCAGCGCCGCCCGAACTGGGCGAACGCATCCTGCGCCGGGCGGACGTGGTCGGCGAGCGCGAGGGCTGGCGCGAGGCGATCCGGCGCTGGCACGGCCGCGCCCGGCTCGCCCTGCTGGCGGCGGCGGTGCTCGCGCTGGTGTTCGGATTCGGCGCCGCGGCGGGCGTGCTCGGCGACGGCAGCCGGCCGGTGAATGTGGTGTGGGCGCTCGGCGGCCTGCTCGGCGTGCATCTCGCCAGCCTGCTGCTGTGGCTGCTCGGCATGCTGCTCGCCGGCCGCAGCCGCGGCGCCTCGTTGCAGATCGGCGGCCTGCTCGGGCGGCTGTGGCTGCGCCTGGTGGCGGCGCTCGACCGCTCGCCGGCAGCCGAGGGCCTGCCCGCCGCGCTCGGCCATCTGCTCGGACGCTCGCGCCTCGCCACCTGGGGCCTGGGCGCGATCACCCACGGTTTGTGGACCCTCGCGCTCGCCGGCGCCGCGGGCGGCGTGCTGCTGCTGCTCGCCACCCGCAGCTACGGCTTCGTGTGGGAGACGACGATTCTGCCGGACGAGGCCTTCGTGCGCCTCACCGCGGCGCTCGGCGCGCTGCCCGCGCTGTTCGGCTTTCCGGTGCCGGACGCCGTCACGGTCGCCGCCAGCGGCAGCGCGGCGGCGCCGGGCGGGATGCTCGCCGAGGTCGGCCGGCGTGCCTGGGCGGGCTGGCTGCTTGGCGCGCTGCTCGCCTACGGGGTGCTGCCCCGCCTGCTGCTGGCCACCGGCTGCGCCCTGCTGTGGTGGCGCGGCGTGCGCACGCTCGCGCTCGACCTCGCGCTGCCCGGCTATGCGCGGCTGCGCCCGCGCCTGCTGCCCGACAGCGAGCGCATCGGCGTGCGCGACCCGGCGCCGCGGGTGATGCCGCGACCCGGCCGCCACGGCCCGCACCCGACCGGCGGCGAGGAGGCGGCGCTGGTGGCGATCGAGCTCGGCGCCGACCTGCCCTGGCCACCGCCCGCCGCCGACGAGGAGGCGATGGCGATCGCTGCCGCCGACGCCGGCCGGCTCGACAGCCGCGAGCAGCGCCGCGGCGTGCTCGAGCGCTTCGCCGAGCGTCCGCCCCATCGCCTGCTGGTGGCGATCGATGCGCGCGCCACGCCCGACCGCGGCAGCCTCGGACTGGTCGCCGAGCTTGCCGACCGCGCGGTGGAAACCCGCGTCTGGGCACTCGGCGAGCAGGCGCTGCGCGCCGAGCGCCTCGCCCTGTGGCAGCACGGCCTCGCCGGCCTCGGCTTCACCCCCGAGGCGCTGATCACCGACGCCGCCGCGGCGCGCGCCTGGCTGCTGCGGCCGGGCCCGGAGACTCGCTCATGAACGACATCCTGCGGGTGGCCGTGGTCGGCCACACCAACACCGGCAAGACCTCGCTGTTGCGCACGCTCGCGCGCGACGCCGGCTTCGGCGAGGTGTCGGACTCGGCCGGCACCACCCGCCACGTCGAAGGCCTGCGCCTGATGGCCGACGGCAGCGCCGCGGTCGAGCTCTACGACACGCCGGGGATGGAGGATGCGATCGCGCTCCTCGAGTTCGTCGAGGGCCTGGTCGAGCCCGGCGAGCGGGTGGACGGGCCGGAGCGCGTCAGCCGCTTTCTCGACACCCTGCAGGCGGGGGCGCGATTCGAGCAGGAGGCGAAGGTGCTGCGCCAGATGCTGGCCAGCGACGCCGCGCTCTACGTGGTCGATGCGCGCGACCCGGTGCTGCCCAAGCACCGCGACGAGCTCGCGCTGCTCGCCGACTGCGGCCGTCCGCTGCTGCCGGTGCTGAACTTCATCGCGTCGCCCGAGGCGCGCGCCGACGAGTGGCGTGCCGCGCTCGCCCGCCTCGGCCTGCATGCGGTGGTCGTGTTCGACACCGTCGCCCCGGCGCTCGACGGCGAGCGCCAGCTCTTCGACACCCTCGCCACCCTGATCCATGCCCACCGCCCGGCGCTCGAGCGCCTCAACGCCGCGCGTGCGCGCGAGGCCGGCGAGCGCCGTGACGCCGCCCGCCGCCTGGTCGCCGAGCTGCTGGTCGAGCTCGCCGCCCGTCGTGACCGCGTCGAGGGCGATTCCGAGCACGCGCTGCGCGCCGCGGTCGAGCGCATGCGCGAGGCGGCGCGCGTGCGCGAGCAGGCCTGCGTCGATGCCCTGCTGCGGCTGTACCGCTTCCGCCCCGACGACGCGCGCACCGAGGCGCTGCCGCTCTCCGACGGGCGCTGGGAGGACGACCTCTTCAATCCCGAGACCCTGCGCGAGATGGGCGTGCGGCTGTCGTCCGGCATGGCCGCGGGCGCCGCTGCCGGGGTCGGCATCGACCTCATGACCGGCGGCCTCACTCTCGGCGCCGCCGCCGCGCTCGGTGCACTCGCCGGCGGCCTGTGGCAGACCTTCGGCCACTACGGCGAGCGGCTCGCGGCGAAGCTGCGCGGCCAGCGCGAGCTCACGGTGGACGATGCGATCCTGCGCGTGGTCGCGCTGCGCCAGCGGCGCCTGCTCGCCGCGCTCGAAGGCCGGGGCCACGCGGCGATGGCGCCGATCGAGTTGGGCGACGATGACGTCAGCGTCGGCACCGATGCGGCCACCCGGCGCTGGCGCGAGGGCCGCCTGCCCGCCGCGCTGGCGAAGGCGCGCGCCCATCCCGAGTGGGCCCGCGCCGGCGACGACGGCGACCGCGAGGAGGCGGTGGCCGAGCTCGCCGAGGCGTTGGCCACCCACTGAAATAGCGGCGGTCGTACCGGCGGCGCGGTTGCTATCGCCCTGGGGGCAGGGCTCCTACACGGTGTTCGGCGACGCGGTGCTCGGCGACGAGGCAGCGGGCGCGGGATGCAGCAACGCCGCGCTGCGCGCCGAGGCGACGAAGATCAGCTTCATCGTCGCCCGCGTGGCGCCGACGAAGAGCTTGCGCATCGCCAGCTCGTCGAGGGTCTCGAAGTCGATCTCGGTGAAGATCACGCACGGCGCGGACTGGCCCTTGAAGCGGTACACCGAGTCGATCAGCAACTCCCCGGGCGAATGCTCGGGCTCGCCGAGCAGGTCGTAGCGGCCGGTGAAGGCGCGCAGCCGGTGCGGGCCGAGGCGGTCGAGTGGGGTGAAGCGCGAATGCTCGCGGCCGCGGAAGGTCAGGATGACGATCATCTCGCGCCGGAAGCCGAGCCCGATCGCGCGCGTGATCGCGCGCTTGGTGGCGTCGAGCATGCCCGCCTCGTCCTGCCATTCGAGGACCTCCGGTTGGCTGTCGGTGACCGGACTGCCGGCGCGAACCGGCGCGGGCAGCGGCAGGCGTGCGTTGAGCAGGGCGAGCACGTCGGCCGGCGTGCGGTAGTTGGTGTCGGCGCCGAGCCCGACCCAGCCCGGCAGCGCCACCGGCGGGCGGCCGTAGAGGTTCTGCAGCGGATCTTCCAGCCACCAGGCGCGGCCACCCTCGGCGAGCAGGGCGAGGAGCGCGTCGCGCCATGGTTCGGCGAAGTCCTGGCCCTCGTCGACGATGATCTCATCGAAGCGCCAGGCGGGCTCGGGCTGGGCGGCGACCAGTTCGGCGAACTCGGTTTCCATGCGGCGGAAGGCGCCGGGCGCGCCGTAGGCCGGGCGGCGGCCGGCGGCGCGCAGGCGGCGGTCGCAGAGCTGGTGATAGGTCGCGACCTCGCCGCCGGACGGCACGATCAGCGCGAAATGGTCGGCCAGCGGGCGGTTGTAGCAGACGTAGAGCGGGCGCCGCCCGGCGGCGAGGGCGTCGGCGTAGGCGGCGAGCGCGAGCTGGGTCTTGCCGCTGCCGGCGGTTGCGGTGACCCGCAGCCGGTGCGGGCTCATCGTGATCCGTCGCGCCCATTCCGCCAGCCCGCCCGACAACCGGGTGGTGAGCGCATTCGCCTCGCCGGCGAGCGCCTGCACGTCGGGCACGAGCTCGAGCAGGTCGGCGAAGAAGCGGTGCACCGCCTGGCGGCGGGTGGCGTCGAGGACCGGCTCGCCGTCGTCGTCGCGGGTCAGCGCACGCACGACCGCCACCAGGTGCTCGCGCTGTTGCGCATCGACGATGCGGCTCGGGTCGAGGCCGGCGGTGCCGGGCTGGCGCACGGTGTAGTCGGGGCAGTGGAAGACGATGTCGACCGCCGGTTCGTGCGGCGCGAGCAGGGGGCGCAGGCGGGCGCGCAAGGCCTCGGCGCTGCGCGCGAGCTCGACGCTGATGCGGCGTGCGCGGTGGCCGCTGCCCTGGCCGTGGGCGCGCACCAGCCCCTCCGCACCTTCGTCGAGGAAGCCCGAGTGCTGTTCGATCAGCAGCACCCGGCCGCCCGGACCGACGACCGCGAAGGAGATCTCGCCGAAGATCGCGTGCGCGCCCTCCGCCCGCGTCCAGTGCAGGCCGTGGTAGATCGCGAACTCGTCCGGCAGGCCGTCGGCGAGCCGGGCGAGGGTGGCGAGCTCGCGCGCGCGCGCACCGGTCGCGGGCAGCTGGCGCCAGCCGGCGGGGTGGGTCAGGGCCATGGCGGTGCTCCTCGGGCGAGCGTTGGAAGTTCCGGCAAGCGCGGATCGGAACGACTAGATTGAAAGAGGTGGAAGCGTGAATTGATGCCTTGACGAGGTCGGGGTTCCTCCTTCCCGGACAGGTAGGGATCCTTCCGAAGGGGAAGGACGAACCTGCGGCCGGCTCATCCGCGCGCTGCGTCCACGGAATGAATATTAACGATAGCGCGCTGCGCTGGGAGGGAGCCATGACCAACCGTTGCCTCGGACTGATCATCAAGGATCAGGATCCATTGACCCTGCCGCTCGAAGCGAGCGTGCAGCAGGCTTGCGAGCGGATGTGGGAGCGGCGCGTCGGCGCGGTGCTGGTCACCGACGACAAGGGCATACTGGCCGGGATCTTCACCGGGCGCGACGCGGTGAAGATGCTTGCCGAGGGCGGCCATCCGGGCGAGGTCCGGCTTGCCGCGGCGATGACGGCCGAGCCGGACACGATCGACTGTTTGTGCACCGCGATCGATGCGCTGCGTATGATGAGCGATGGCGGCTACCGTCACCTGCCCTGTGTCGATGAGCAGGGGCGGATCAGGGGCATCGTCTCGCGCGGTGATTTCCAGGGCCTCGAGCTCGACCGGCTCGAGGAGGAAACGACGCTGTGGGAGCGGATCTGCTGAACCGGCCGCCTTCCCGCAATCGCCGGAGCAAACCGTGAAAGCAACGCGCTCGATCCTCGCCCTTGCCGCCGCCATCGCCCTGCTGGGGCTGGCGCCTGCCGCCATTCCGACCGCGGCGGCCCAGGCCGTCGTGGGCGGGCAGTCCGCCGCCGAAGCCGGTCGCCTCGCCTGGTACGGTAACAAGTTCGCCGGCCGGCGCACCGCCAGCGGCGAGCGTTTCGATCCGAACGCGCTGACGATGGCGCACAAGACGCTGCCCTTCGGCACCCGGGTGAAGGTGACCAACCTCGACAACGAGCGCAGCGTGGTGGTGCGGGTCAACGATCGCGGTCCGACCCAGCCCGACCGCGTGGGCGATGTGTCGCACGCCGCGGCAAAACGGCTCGGCATGCTGCGCGCGGGCGTGGTCGATGCCCGGCTGGAGGTGGTCGACCGCTAGCGGGAAGCGGGGCCCTACGCCGGGCGGGTGAAAGCGCACCCCGGCCATAGCGCGCCGTGATTTCTGCCCATCCTGGGGCTTCGGAAACATCATCGGTCGTCTTGCGGCGCGGTGCTAAAAAGAAGCTGTAGGGACATTGCGTATGACTTGCATTCGCCTGTCCGACAAAGGGCGAAGCCTGAGCGCGCCAGACTTCCTTGCCGTGCAATGCGGCGCAGGGACCAGCGGTCGAAGCCCGCGGTCCCTGCGGGAGGGAGATCATCATGACCACCCGATTCCTCGGAATCATCGCCGCGGCGACGCTGTTCGCGTCCGCCGGGCCGGCGAGCGCTTTGTGCCAGTCGGCCGAGCTCGATGCGGCGATTGACGACCACCGTTACGACGAAGCCCTGACCAGGGTGAGACAGCTTGCGGACGCCGGTGTCCCCGACTGCCAGCGTGCCGCCGGCCTGATGCTGCGGTACGGCGAACGCCTCTACGGCAGCGAGATTCATGCCGATCCGGTGCAGGCGCGTCGCTACCTCGAGATGGCCGCGAAGCAGGGCGACGCCTTTGCCGTCCGGCTGCTGGCGCGGCGCGAATAGGCGCTCCCTTGCGCGTGCCGATCGGCTAAGCTTGCGGGCATGTCGCTGATCCCGCCCGTTCCCGTCACTTCGTACCCGATTCCGATCCCGTCCTTCGTTTTCCGCCCGAGGGGCGGCTGAATGGAGGCGCCGCCCCGAATGCAGATCTGGGTCGACGCTGACGCCTGCCCCGCGGTGATCAAGGACATGCTGTTCCGTGCCGCCGCGCGCACCGAGCGGATGCTGACCCTGGTCGCCAATCAGCCGCTGCGCGCGCCGGCCTCGCCCTGGGTGCGCGCGGTGCAGGTGCCGCAGGGCTTCGACGAGGCCGACCGCTACATCGCCGAGCGCGTCGGCGCGGGCGATCTGGTGATCACCGCCGACATCCCGCTCGCCGCCGAGGTGGTCGCGCGCGATGCGCATGCGCTCAGCCCGCGCGGCGAGCTCTTCGGCACGGAAAACATCCGCGAGCTGCTCGACATGCGCAACTTCATGGATACCCTGCGCGCCACCGGGGTCGATACCGGCGGCCCGGCGGCGTTCAGCGCGGCCGACGGCAAGGCCTTCGCCAGCCGGCTCGACGCCTTCCTGCGCAGCCGATGAGTCGCCGCAAGTCCCCGCTCGGCGCCGCCTTCCAGCGCGCGATGCGTTCGATGACGCGGGCGACCGTGCGCGCCGGCTCGAAGGCGGTCAACAAGGCGATGAACGACGCGGTGAAGGCGGCGGTGGCGCAGACGACGCCGCCGCCCGGCGCGGGCGACTGGATCGCCGGGCAGGCGGTCGGCCCGGGCGGGCTGCGGCGCTGGTTCCTGTTCCGTCCCCAGGGGGTGTCGAACACGGAGCGCCTGCCGCTGCTGGTGATGCTGCACGGCTGCGGCCAGACCGCGCGCAGTTTCGCGCTCAGCACGCGAATGAACCGCATCGCCGCGCGCGAGCGCTTCCTGGTGCTCTATCCCGAGCAGGACCGCATGGTGAACCCGCAGGGCTGCTGGGACTGGTACGGCACCGGCAGCGGCAAGGCGCACGCCGAGGCAGGAACGCTGATGGCGGCGATCGACCAGATCTGCCTGCTTTACCCGGTCGAACGCGAGGCGGTCGCGCTCGCTGGCATCTCGGCCGGCGCCAGCATGGCGGCGCTGCTCGCCGCCGAACACCCCGAGCGCTTTCGCGCCCTGGTGATGCATTCCGGCGTGGCGCCCGGCGCGGCGCGCTCCTCCGCCTCCGCGCTGTCGGCGATGCGCGGCCGGCGCGAGCCCGGGCTGGCGAGGATCGGGGTGCACCCGCTGCCGCCGCTGCTGGTGATCCACGGCAGCCGGGACCTGGTGGTGGCGCCGAGCAACGGCGAAGCGGCGGTGCATCTCTGGGCCGCCGCCTGCGCCGGGCGCGCGGGCGAGCCGCGCCGGGTACAGCGCGGCCAGCGCCACGCGACGATGGTCACCGATTTCCGCGCCGGAGGCCGTGTCGTCGCCAGCCTGCACGAGGTCGAGGGCCTCGGCCACGCCTGGAGCGGCGGCGACGGCCGCCAGCACTTCAGCGACCCGGAGGGGCCCGACGCCTCGCGCCTGGCCTGGGCCTTCTTCGCCCGCCAGCTGCGCGCGCGCGCCGGCCGGCGCGGCACGAACTGAGCGCTGTACCGATGCTCGACGCGACCGACCTCGGCGCGATCCGCCTCACCCTCGAGCTGGCGGCGGTCAGCACCGCGATCCTGCTCGTGATCGGCACCCCGCTCGCATGGTGGCTGGCGACCACCCGCTCGCGCTGGAAGGCGGTGCTCGGCGCCCTGGTGGCGCTGCCGCTGGTGCTGCCGCCGACCGTGCTCGGCTTCTACCTGCTGGTGGCGATGGGGCCGCAGGGTCCGATCGGGCGGCTCACCGGCGCGCTCGGCCTCGGCACGCTGGCCTTTTCCTTCGCCGGCCTGGTGGTCGGCTCGGTCATCTACTCGCTGCCCTTCGTGGTGCAGCCGCTGCGCCAGGCCTTCGAGGCGATCGGCCGCCGTCCGCTCGAGGTCGCCGCCACCCTGCGCGCCGGGCCGTGGGACCGCTTCGTGTCGGTGGTGCTGCCGCTCGCGCGCCCCGGCTTCCTCACCGCGACGGTGCTCGGCTTCGCCCACACCGTCGGCGAGTTCGGCGTGGTGCTGATGATCGGCGGCAACATCCCCGACCGCACCCGGGTGGTTTCGGTGCAGATCTACGACCACGTCGAGGCGCTCGAGTATGCGCGCGCGCACTGGCTCGCCGGCGGCATGGTGGCCTTCTCCTTCCTCGTGCTGCTGCTGCTTTATTCCGGCCGCCGCAGCCGGCCGGACTGGACCTGAGATGGGCGAGGGCATCGAGGCGCGCTTCCGCCTGCCGCTCGGCGATTTCGCGCTCGAGGTCGCGCTCGAGCTGCCGGGCCGCGGCGTGAGCGCGCTGTTCGGCCATTCAGGTTCGGGCAAGACCACCCTGCTGCGCTGCATCGCCGGGCTGGAGCGCGCGCCGCAGGCGCGCCTGGTGGTCAATGGCGAGTGCTGGCAGGACTCCGCGCGCGGCATCTTCCTGCCCACCCACCGGCGCGAGATCGGCTACGTGTTCCAGGAGGCGAGCCTCTTTCCCCACCTTTCGGTGCGGCGCAACCTCGAGTTCGGCGAGCGCCGGATCGCCGTCGCCGCGCGCCGGGTGTCGCTGCCCCAGGCCTGCGCCCTGCTCGGCATCGAGCACCTGCTCGAGCGCATGCCCGACGGCCTGTCGGGCGGCGAGCGCCAGCGCGTCGCGATCGCGCGCGCGCTGCTCACGAGTCCGCGCCTGCTGCTGATGGACGAGCCGATGGCCGCGCTCGACGCCGCGCGCAAGGCCGAAATCCTGCCCTACCTCGAGCGCCTGCACGACGAGCTGGAGATTCCGCTGCTCTACGTCAGTCATTCGATCGAAGAGGTGGTGCGCCTCGCCGACCACCTGGTGCTGCTCGCCGACGGGCGCGTGATGGCGCACGGCGAGCTGCGCGCCATGCTCGCCCGGCTCGACCTGCCGATCGCCTTCGCCGAGGACGCCGGCGTCGTGGTCGACGCGGTGGTCGCCGGTCACGACGAGGCTTACCACCTCACCCGGCTCGCCTTTCCCGGCGGCGAGGTGGTGGTGACGCGCCAGCCCGCCGAGGCCGGGCGCCGGCTGCGCTTCCGCATCCATGCGCGCGACGTCAGCCTCGCCGACCACCGGGTCGAGGGCAGCAGCATCGTCAACCTGCTGCCGGTGACGATCACCGAGATCGTCGGCGCCGACAGCCCGGCCCACGTGCTGGTCGGGATGGACGCGGGCGGCACCCCGCTGGTGGCGCGCATCACCCGGCGCTCCTGCGACCAGCTGGTGGTGCGCCCGGGGCGGCGGATGTGGGCGCAGATCAAGTCGGTGGCGCTGCTCGGCTGACGCGCGCACGCTCATCGCCATCGTCATCGGGAGATGCGATCATCCGGGACATCATTTCTTCCGGAGCAACGCCCGCATGAACGATCCCCGCCGCCTGCGCGCCCGCAACTTCCCTTCCGCCCAGGACGAGGTCGAGGCCGCCCAGCCCCATTCGCCCTACGACCGTCCCGGCAGCTCCTTCCGCATGGCCTTCGCCGACAGCGACTTCCTGCTGCGCGACGAGTTGCGCCCGGTGCGTCTGCAGCTCGAGCTGCTCAAGGCCGAGCTGGTCCAGCAGGAGCAGGGGGTGGATTCCACCGTGGTGGTGTTCGGCAGCGCGCGCTTCAAGTCGCCCGAGGTCGCCGCCGCGATGCTCGAGGACGCGGTCGCCGGCGGCGACGAGACCGCCATCCGGCGCGCGCAGCAGATGGTGAAGAACGCGCGCTGGTACGAGGAGGCGCGCCGCTTCGGCGAGCTGGTGACGCAGGAGCAGGACGCGCTCGGCGAGCCGGTGATCGTCGCCACCGGCGGCGGCCCCGGCATCATGGAGGCGGGCAACCGCGGCGCCCACGAAGCCGGCGGGCGCAGCATGGGGATGAGCATCTTCCTGCCCTTCGAGGAGGCGCCCAACCCCTACATCACCCCCGAGCTGTGCTTCCAGTTCCACTATTTCGCCATCCGCAAGATGCACTTCCTGATGCGCGCGGTGGCGCTGGTGAGCTTCCCCGGCGGCCTGGGCACGCTCGACGAGCTGTTCGAGGTGCTGACCCTCACCCAGACGGGCAAGATCCGCCGCCGCCCGATCATCCTCATCGGGCGCGACTTCTGGCAGCGGCTGATCGACTTCGAGGTGTTGGTCGAACACGGCGTGATCAGCCCGGCGGATGTGAATCTGTTCCATTACGCCGAGACCGCGGAGGAGGCCTGGGACGCGATCAAGGCCGCCTACAGCGGCGACAACCCGTCGCTGACGGCGCGCCAGCTGAGGGGGAATTGAGCGCGTACCGGGAAGCGACCGCGGGCGACCCAAGGGCAGCCGCCGCGCCGTGGGGCGCCAAGCGCCGGCCCCGCGCCGCTGCGGAGCCGCTGGGGGTTCATGTTATTTTGCAGCACCGTCATTCGCGGCGCGGGATACCGATCCCAGACACTCGAAGGAGAATTACTGCATGAAGAAAATTTCCGCAGGACTTGCGGCGCTTGGGCTGTCCGTCGGCGTCATGTTCGGCGCCTCGCAGGCGGCGGCTGCGCCCGAAGCGTTCGCCGACATGAAGCCGGTCACCCTCAAGCTCGCCCACGTGGTGAACGAGCGCGACGGCTTCCACCTCTCGGCGGTGCGCTTCAAGGAAGTCGTCGAAGCGGGCAGTGGCGGCAAGCTCACCGTCGAGCTGTTCCCGAACGCGGTGCTGGGTGACGAGCGCACCCTGCTCGAGGGCATGCAGATGGGGACGGTGGACATGGGTGTGATCACCAATGGCCCGGTCGCCAACTTCGTCGAGCAGATGGCGGTGTTCGAGCTGCCCTTCCTGTTCGCCACGCCCGAGGCGGCCTACAGGGTGCTCGATGGCGAGATCGGCCAGGAACTGCTCGGCAAGCTGGAAAGCGTCAACCTCAAGGGACTGGCCTACGCCGAGCGCGGCTTCCGCAACCTGACCAACAGCCAGCGCGCGGTGCACGTCCCGGCCGACATGAAGGGCCTGAAGGTCCGCGTGATGGAAAATCCGGTCTACATCGACACCTTCCGCGCCCTGGGCGCCAACGCCGTGCCGATGGCGTGGACCGAAGCACTGACCGCGATGCAGCAGGGCACGATCGATGGCCAGGAAAACCCGGTCAACGTGATCCACTCGTTCAAGCTGTCGGAGACGCAGAAGCACATGTCGCTGACGCGCCACACCTATGCGCCGGCGATCTTCGTCATGGGCCTCGACCGCTTCAAGCGCCTGCCGGAACCGGCGCAGGCGCTGGTCAAGGAAGCGGCGCAGGCGGCGGCGGAGCATGGGCGCCGGATGAATGCCGAGATGCAGGCCGAGCAGCTGGCCGAACTGCGCGCCGCGGGGATGGAGATCGACGAGTCGCCCGATGTCGCCGCCTTCCAGAAGGCGATCGAATCGGTGTACGCGAAGTACGAGTCGCGCTTCGGCGACTACCTGCCGCGGATCCGGGCCGCGCTGCAGTAAGACGTGTTCCGCCTTCTCAAACGCGCTGAAAGGCTGATCGACGCGATCGTCCAGCGAGCCGCCTTCGCGGCGCTCGCGGGGATGATCGCGGTGATCACGCTGCAGATCGTCTCGCGCGTGTTCTTCGACGCCGTGAGCTGGTCCGAGGAGCTGGCCCGCTACCTGCTGGTGTGGACCAGCTTCCTCGGCGCGGCGATGGCGTGGCAGCGCGGGCGGCACATCGCGGTGGACTTCGTCGTCGATGCCATGCCGGGGCGCTTGCGGCTGGCCGTCAAGGCCATGGCCATCGTGGTCTCGATCGCCTTCTTCGCGCTCATCATCCATTACGGGATCCGCTTCATGCAGATGCAGAGCTTCCAGGTCTCGGCCTCGCTGCGCATCCCGATCCGCTACGTGTTCGCGGTGATCCCGTTGACCGCGGTGCTGATGCTCTACTATTCCCTGCTCGACCTCATCGAGCTGTTCTCGGCTTCGGCCCGTCGCCAGGCCGAAGCCATCGAGGGCGGCGCCACGGCAGGTGACCTGCCATGACGCTGGTGCTGTTCGGGCTGTTCTTCCTGTTCCTGCTCGCCGGCGTGCCGGTGGCGGTGACGATCGGCGCGAGCACCGCGGTCGCGCTGTACGTCGAGGACGTCCCCCTGATGCTCGCGGCGCAGCGCATGTTCGCGGGCATCGACTCCTTTGCGCTGATTGCGGTCCCCTTCTTCATCCTGGCCGGCGACCTCATTGCGCAGGGCAAGGTGAGCGAGAAGCTGGTCGCGCTGGCCGATGCCGCGCTCGGCTTCCTCAAGGGCGGGCTGTCGGTGGTGTCGGTACTCGCCGGCATGTTCTTCGCTGCGATCTCCGGTTCCGGCGCGGCAACCACCGCGGCGGTCGCCGCCAGCCTGGTACCCGAGCTCAAGCGCAAGGGCTACGACGAGGCGTCCGCCGCGGCGCTGATCGCGGCCAGCGGCACCATCGGCGTGGTCATCCCGCCTTCGGTGCCGATGATCATCTATGCGGTCATCGCGGCGCAGTCGGTGTCGGACCTCTTCCTCAGCGGCTTCCTGCCCGGGGTGGCGATGGGTCTCGGTCTCATGGTGATCGCGGTGCGCGAGGCCTACCGGCGCAATTACCCCAAGGGCGCGCCGTTCTCCCTCGCCACCATCTGGCGAACCTTCAAGGGCGCGATCTGGGGGATGATGACGCCGGTCATCATCCTCGGCGGCATCTTCTCGGGGGTGTTCACGCCGAGCGAGGCCGCCGTGGTGGCGGTCAACTACGCGCTGGTGGTGTCGCTCTTCGTGTATCGCGACCTCGGTTTCCGCGATATCTACCGCATCATGCTGCGCTCGGTCATCACCACCGGCGTGATCATGTTCGTGATCGCCACCTCGGCGATCCTGAGCTGGGCGATGGCCAACTGGCAGATCCCGGGCATGATCGCCGACGGGGTGCTGTCGCTCTCGCAGAACGTGTACATCGTGCTGCTGCTGATCATGCTGCTCATCCTGCTCACCGGGGTGTTCATCGAGACCGCCGCGGCGCTGATCATCCTCACCCCGGTGTTCCTGCCGCTGGTGAACTCGCTGGGCATCGACCTGGTGCACTTCGGCCTGATCATCGTCGTCGGGCTCGCGATCGGCATGGTGACGCCGCCGGTGGCGATCAACCTCTACGTCGCATCCTCGGTCACCGAGCAGCCGCTCGAGCGCATCAGTCGCGCGGTGCTGCCCTACATCGGCGCCTTGCTCGTGGTGTTCGCGCTCGTCGTTTATGTGCCGGTGCTGCTGGGCTGGTCGGGGCTGCGATGAACGACGACCACGACCCGGCTCATGCCGTCGCCCACGCACATGCGGGTGCCGTGGTCGCGGGCTCGTCTGGCGCTGCGTCGCGCCGCTCATAGCGCGTCGCGAATCTCCATCAGCGCCTTGCGCAGCGCGGGCAGGTCGGTGTCGAGCAGGCCGATCAGGCAGTCCAGGTTCTCGATCACCGAGGCGCGTTCGCGCGGGCTGGCGCCGCGCGTGATCACCCTGCGGTAGGCGTCCCTGACGGCGGTGGCGATGTCGGCACAGTCGCGCGGCAGCGTGCTGCGGCGCGAGCGTCGGCCGGCGGCGGGCGCGTCGGCGACGCAGCGGGCGAGCAGGCGCACGAGTTCCAGGTCGGCCAGCGCGGCACCGTCCCAGAAATCCGGCTCCTCGGCGTAACGCTTGCGGAGGGCTTCGTTCAGACGGGCGATGTCCCCTTCGAGCTCTGCCCACGGTAGCGTGGGCCGATCGTCGTCCAGGCGCTGTGCGAGCAGCATCGCGCTCACCCAGTTGGTGAAGGGATAGGACTCGCGCCGACCGCCCTGCTCGTAGGCGCTGCGGTAGGCCTCGGCGCTGGCCTCGAGCGCCGCCAGCCGGGCGGCCGGGGTGTCGGCCGCGAGCGCGCGGCGCTTCCATGCGCTGCCGAGGAGGTCGAGACGCTCGGTGGTGGCGGCGCGCCGGCTCAGCAGCTCGAGGTCGGCGATGCCGAGTTGCATGAGCGCTTCACGTGCTGCGGCCTCGGCGGCGCTTTCGCGCGTGCCGCGTTCGCGCCGCGCGCGCCATTGCTCGGCGGCCCAGCGTACGCGGAAGTTGGCGAGCTGCTCGATGGCGCGCACCGGGCAGTTGCCCTTGCTCGCGCGCAAGGCGTTTTCCAGTTGCTTGATCGCGGATTCCCAGAAGCGCGCCTCGCCCCACGCGAAACCGAGCGCGGCGGCGACGTCCGCCCGCGCCAGCCATTGCGCGCGCTGCGCCTCGGGGATGCGCTCGAGCAGGCCGGCGATCCGTTCGGCGGTGGCCTCGTCGCGTCCGGCGGCCGCTTCGCTGCTCGCCTTCAGCCCCTGGGCGAGGTTGTCGAGCTCGACCACGAGCTCGACCGGCGCGCGCCAGGGCCGATGGCGGCGGACGGTCGGCGCGCGGTTGCGCACCAGGCTGAAGGCCGGGTCGCCGTAGCACTGGTAGGCGCCCCAGGTGTTGACGCCGGGGAAGCGCAGCCAGATGTCTTCGCGCGCGGCGCGCACCGCCTCGCCGAAGGGCTCGCCGTCGAGCATGCGGCGGTAGAAGGCCTCGGCGAAGGCGAGGGCGGCGCCGTCGTCCACCGCCCAGCCGGCGGCCACCACCGCGCGCACGCCCATGCGGATGAACTGCATGCCGAGGTTGGCGGCGAGCGCGCCGCGGTCGCTGTCGCCCGCCGACTGGCTCTTGCCGAGGTGGCAGCAGTTGATGAAGACGAGCTCGGGCACCCAGCGCATCTGCTCGATGTCGCCCGGGGTGAGGAAAGTGTCGCGGCCGATGATCATGCCGGAGACGAGCTGCGTCGGCTTCTCGTCGGTCGCGCCGCCGGGGCGGGCGGCCGGGGCCGGCAGCGGGTAGTCGTGCTCGCCGTGCCCGGCCAGGTGCAGGATGCGCCAGGCGTCGCGGTGCAGGTTCTCGATCACCGCCTCCGCCGGCTCGTCGATGCAGTCGCGCACCTGCCAGTCGCGTTCGGCGAGCAGGGCGGCGACCTTGTGCGCCTCGCTGCGCGCGCCGGGCAGGTCGTCGAAGCGGTCCCAGCCGCCGAGGTCGGGGTTGCCGACCACCAGCGCGCTGGTGCCCACCGCGTGCGCGGGCTGAGGGCGGAAGCTGGCGGTCTTGAGCTGGCGCACCAGGCCGGCATTGACCGCCGGCGGCCGGCCGTTGTCGTTCCAGCGGTCTTCGAGCAGCTCCCAGGGGTAGCGGGCGGAGCGGTCGTCGACCAGCAGTACGAGGTCGCCTTGCAGGCGGGCGGCCTCCTTCAGGCGCAGCGGCAGCAGCATCTCGTAGAGCGTGCGCGCCGCTTCCGGGTTGGCCCGGGCCGAGCGCGAGGCGGCGCGGATGAAGGCTTCGGCGAGCGCGAGCTGTCCACTGGCGAGGGTCTCTTCGGCGCGCGCACGATCGGTCGGGAAGATGAAGCGCAGGGCATTGCGCTGCCCCTTTTCCTCGATGATCTCCAGCCGGTGCCACCATTCGGGCGCCTCGTCGAAGCGCACCCGGGCGCGACCGGCGCGGCCGCTCTCGACCACCCCGGCCGGCCAGCGCACGCTGGCGGCGATCTCCTCGTTGCCGAGGATGGTGGACAGGGCTTCGGCGGCCCCCAGCGCGACGTCGGCGAACACCTCGATGAACTCGATGCGGTCGAGGCTGACCCTGCGGTCGAGCTCGCTCGCCACCAGGCGGGCGTTGGTCGCGAGCGCGGCGCGCAGGATCGCCTCGAGCGAGTCGCGCACCGTCAGTGCGCCCGCGCCGGTGCCCACCAGCAGGCAGGAGACCGAGGCGCGCCGGGGGCTGCCGGCGGGGCCGAAGCGCGCGTTGGGCCATTGCGATACCTGCAGGGCATAGTCGAGCAAGGCGGCGCGCACGCCGCTCTCGAGCAGGCCGGGGCTGAGTTCGCCCACCTGGCCGAGGCCGACCACGATCGCGCCGCCCGGTGGCGTGTCGCGGCGGCGGTTGAAGAACAGCGCGTTGGTGTCGAGCCGGCCGGGATAGATGCCGAGCTGCAGCCGGCGCGACAGTGCGCCGTCGAGCTGGCGGTCGAGCGTGCGCTCGGCGCTGACGATGGTGTCGCCGAGGTAGTGGCCGACCAGCACCGGGTGGCGCGCGTAGGAGAGGTCGCCGTGGCGGATGCGGACTTCGATCATCGGCACCGGCGGGCGCTGGTCGAGCGCGCGCGCGGCGATGCCGCCGCCGAAGCCGAGGCTGTGCAGGTCGCCTTCCGCCGGCAGGTGGTCGGCCGGCGGCAGCGGCGGCAGGAGAAAGGATTCCGCCGCCTCGCCGCCGGCGCGCAGGCGCGGCGGCGGGGTGGCGGGCAGGCGGCTGGTGGTGCCGAGCTGCAACAGCTCGAGATAGGCGGGGAAGGCCCGCTGCTGCACGCACAGGGCGTCGTGCGCGGTGTCCTCCACGTACCAGGTGCCCACCCGCTCGAGCCGGCCCGAGGCCCAGCTCACGGTGCCGTCGCCCGCGCCGCTGGCGACGAAGTCGAGCCGCTTGCGGCCGCTCAGCCAGCTCGTCTCGTCATAGTCCGCAAGCTGATAGCCGACCACGGTGGCGGGCTGGCTGCCGGCCACGCAGCACATGCGGTCGGGGTCGGGCGCGGCGGCGCGCAGCAGGCTCCAGGTGTCGTGCGCATCGCGCAGCGCGCCCGCGTCCGCCGGCTGCCAGCGCGCCTGGGTGGCGTCACGGATCAGCTGCCAGCGCGCGGGGTCGGCGAAGTCGGGGGCGTCGTCGGCGAAGGGCAGCAGCTCGAGCAGGCCGGGGTACGCGCGCACCAGGTCGACGATCTCGCTCGCGCTGCGGCTGAAGTCGAGCAGCGCCAGCCTGGCCTGGGCGGGGTTGAGGCCGGTGAGCCAGCGCAGCGCCTCCCAGGAGCCGTGGTTGGGCGTGCCGAGCATCAGCAGCCGGCTGCCGGGCAGGGCCGCGATGCGCTGCCACACCGCCGCGCCGCGGCCGCCGTCGGCGATCATCGCGCGCGCCACCAGGCCGCCCATCGAGTGCGCGACCAGATGCACCGCCTGGCCGGTGCGTTCGGCCTGCGGCAGCCACTGCTCGAGCGCCTCGGCGAGCTTCGCCGCCGCCTCGCGCACCGAGCGCCGCCAGTCGTAGGGGAAGACCTCGACGTGGTGGCTGTGGGCGAGGAACTCGAGCAGCGGGCCGTAGAATTCATCGAGCGGGCGGCCGACCGCGACCTCCGGGGCGTCGATCGCGATCTCGCCCAGCCCGCCGCGCAGCAGCGCGCGGTAGTCGAGCCAGACCGCCTTGCCCGCGGCGTGCAGCGCACTGCCCATCGCACCCGGCAGCAGCACCGCGAGCGGGCGCGGCGCGGCGCTGCGCTGGCTGCGCTCGACCGCCTCGCGCCAGCGCGGCGGGGCGTGGCTGGCCTCGCCGATCGGCAGGAAGCCGCCGTCCTCGTGATCGGCGCGGACGAGGCCGGCGAGCAGCCAGCCGACGCTGCGCTCGTTGCGGAAATAGCTGAAATGGTCGACCGCCTCGCCCTTGTCGGCGCGGAAGCGCGCGCCCTTGTCGGGCCGGCGCAGGCCGCCCGACATCGAGCCGGTGTTGACCACCAGGTCGTGCTCGGCGCCGTAGAACCAGTCGGCCACCAGCAGCTTGAGCTTCTGCCACAGTGAGCCGCCCTCGACGTCGCCGGCGATCGCGCTGAGGTCGGCGGTACTGAACAGCTCGGGATGGTGCAGCAGCCGGGTCAGCGCCGAGCCCGGCATCATCGCCTCCAGGCCGGGCAGGGTGCGCGGGTCGGTGCGCTCCTTGACCACCGCGAGCAGGAAATCGAGGCCGTCGGCGAAGAGGTCGAGGCCGGCGGCCTTGTCGGCGAGGAAGCCGAGCATCGACAGCCAGCGGTCGAGCCGCCCGGAGGCGAGCGTGGTGCCGCGCGCCGGGCAGGCGACGCGGACGAAGCGGGTGACGCGCAGCCGGCGGGCGACGAGCAACTCCAGCAGCTCGGCGAGTGCCGCACGGTCGCCGTCGTAGGCGGCGTCGCGCGCGGTCTCGTCCTCGGGCGCGAGCGGGAACAGGCCGAGCTGCTCGGCGATCGTGCGGTCGGCGGCGAACAGGGTCTTCAGGGTGAGCTCGTCGAGCAGCTCGAGCACCCGCTCGCACTGGCCGAGGCACAGCAGCTCGCCCACCAGGCCACCGCGCGAGTGGCTGACCAGGTGCAGCTCGGCGCCCGCCGGCAACCGCTGCACGAGCGCCAGCGCGTTGGCGATCGGGCTCTCGCTCAGGCTGCGGTGCTCGAAGGCGAAGGCGCGGGTCTCGTAGTCGCCATGCAGACGGCCGCGCGCCTCGCGGCCGGCGCGATTGTCGGCGCTCCACAGCTTGCCGAAGCTGCCCTCGCAGCTGGAGGCGGTGCCGTGCAGGAAGATCAGCAACGGCTTGTCGGCGGGCAGCGCGGCGTCCGCGGCGAGCGGCGAGAGGGCGAAGTCGCCGTCGAGCCGGCAGCGGTACAGACCGGGCTTGTGCGGGGCGAGCTGCTTCTCCTCGAACCATTTCGCGAGATTCTTCGCCGCCGCTTCCTCGAGGCTGACGCCGAAGAAGTCGAGCAGCCTGATGCCGAGCCCGAGCAGGCCGCGCTCGTCGGCTTCGGCGCGCCCCGCGGCGGACGGCCGCAGGGCGTCGAACTCCCAGGCCTCGCCGCCGTCGCGCGCCAGGCTGCGGCGGCCGTGCTCGCGCACCATGGCGTCTGCGCGGCTCCACAGCACGAAGCCGTTGTCGAGCTCGATGCGCACCACCTCGTCGGCGGCGACCTCGTGCTCGCCGGTGACGCCGTCGCGCGCCCGGCCCGGCCGCAGCCGGCGCCGGTGGGCGATCCGGACCCCGGTCCCGGCCGCGGTGGGAAAGTCGGGTGCCTGGGTCGAGCGCTCCAGCTCGCCGCGGATGCGGTAGCTGCGTGTGGCCATGGCGGGGCTCCGTTGCGAGGCCGGCTTACGCGAGCACCGGCACGCGTCGCGCGCTGCGGGTGCCGAAGATCTGCGGCTCCTGCGGCAGCCGGGTGGAGGGCAGGTAGCGGCGGATGGCGGCGAACCATTCCTCGTAGGTCTGCGGCTTGTCCTGTGCGAGCGTCTTCAGCGCGTAGAAGGAGAAGGCGCCGTTGGGGCGGCCGCCGAAGGCGGTGTCCCAGCTGAACTCCTCGTCGCGACAGCCGGCGAGCAGCAGATCGCCGCCGGCCTGGCGCAGGCCGCCGACCAGGGTCAGGCTGCTCGCGCGCGCCACGCGCGGCAGCGTGCCGGCCTTCATCCACGCCGCCGGCGGCAGGAAGCGGGCGCGCGGACCGCCGGGGTCGAGGTCGGCCTCGTCGCCGCGCGTCACCGAGCCGGAGTGACAGCTGTCGGAGATCAGCACCAGACGCACGCCGGCGGCGCGGGCGTCGAACAGGCGGTGAATGTCGTCGTCGAGCAGCGGCCCGGCGCTGGCGATGTCGTGCGGGCACAGGCCCTCGTCGCGCGCGTCGGGCTCGTCGCCGTCGGTGTCCTCCACCCAGGTGCCGTGGCCGGAGTAGGTGATCACCAGCGTGTCGCCCGTCCTCGCCGCGCCGATCAGCGAGGCGATCGCCTCCGTCATCGCCGCCAGGGTGGCCTCGTGGTCGAGCAGCTGGCGTACCTCGAAGCCGCGCTGCCGCAGCGCGGCGGCCCAGTCGTGGGCGTCGTTGACGCAGCCGGCGAGATCGCCGTCGGTGCCCGGATAGTCGTTGATGCCGATGCAGAGTGCGTTCTTCGCCATGGTGCCGGCCTCCCTTGCCTGCTTCCGCGAGACGTCCCGCGCGGCGGGCGCGCCATCCTCTTCAAGCTAGTTCACCGCGCGCGCTGGCGCCAGCCGCGCCGCCTCACAGGCGATGCGTGTCGATGTGGATGACGTGGCCGCCGCGGGCGCGCACCTCTCCCACCATGTGCGCGGTGCCGCCCGCGCCGTCGCCGCCCTGGCCGTCCCACAGGCAGAGCAGCCACACGCGCTCGCCGCCGTGGGCCAGCGCAGTGTCGAGCAGGCAGCGGTTGCAGCGCTCGAACGGATTGTCGCCGGGCGGGGCGGGCGGCATCGCGTGCGGCG
Organism: Thauera phenolivorans; assembly: GCF_001696715.1. Classification (GTDB taxonomy): domain Bacteria; phylum Pseudomonadota; class Gammaproteobacteria; order Burkholderiales; family Rhodocyclaceae; genus Thauera; species Thauera phenolivorans. The sequence goes on from NZ_MBFM01000005.1 coordinate 264,892, forward strand.
GCGTGTCGAGCCGGGCCGCGACCGCCCGGTAGCGCGCCACCCAGCGTTCGCCGTCGCGCACCGGGCGCACCGAGCGCGCGATGAACTCGTTCTCGGCGAAGGGCTGCACCAGCTGCAGCGGCAGGCCGCGCGCCTGCGCCGCCTCGGCGAACAGCAGGTCGCCGCCGGCCGCGCCCTGGGTCAGGCCGAGGTCGGCGGGGCCGGCATCGAGCGCGTCGAGCGCGGCGGCGATCCGCTGCGCGGCAGCCGTCTCGAGCGCGGGCGGAAAGCGCGGCCGGGCGCGACCGGGGGCGTCGGGCATGTGGCCGCTGAAGAGGATGACGTGGCGGGGGGTCGGGTCTTTCATCCGTTCATCGCGACAGAAACCCCGTGCCTGCGGGCTGCCCGCTCAGGGCAAGGGGCTCAGGAAGGACCGCACCAATTCGACGACCTCCGCCTCCCGCTCCCGATGCGGAACGTGGCGCGTATCGGCCATCAGCGCGAGCCGGACCGGTCCGCCGCTCAGCTCGGCGATCAGCTCCGGGTGCTTGCGGGAGCCGTATTCATCATCGAGGCCGTGGATCGCGAGGGCCGGGCAGTTCACCTGCGGCAGCACGGTTCGCAGCGACCAGCCGGCGAAGGCCGGATCCAGCCAGGACTCGATCCAGGCGTCGAGCACCCACCGCGCCTTGTCGCCATGGTATTTGCCGAGGCGCTCGAGCTGGACCGGGTCCCTGAAGAACACCCGCGCCTCTTCCAGGCCGCGGACGGTGCGGTCCTCGAGGAAGCTCTGGGCCGACTCGGTGATCAGCGCCACGCAGGCCTCGCCGAGGTGGGCGGCAAGGTTCACCGCCATGCCGCCGCCCACGCTGTGGCCGAAGACGACGAAGCGCTCGAGCCCGAAGTGGCGTCTGACAGCGGCAAAGCCGGCCTCCGCTTCGCTGGCGATGAAATCCAGCGCCAGCGTGTCCGGGTGCGGGTCGGACCTGCCGAAGCCGAGCCGGTCGTAGGCGATGACCCGGCGGCCGGTCGCTTCGCACAGCGCCGCGGGAAAGCTGCGCCACAGTTCGACGCTGCCGAGCGAGTCGTGCAGGAGCACGATCGGCGCCAGCGCGGAGGACGCGGCCGGCGTCCAGCCGCGGGCGAAGAGGCGGCCGTCGGGGGAGTCGACCCAGGTGTCCTGAATCGTGGGCTGGTGGGTTTCGTCGTTCATGGGTGGAAGTGTGACCGGTAGATTACGGGAAATGGGAGTGTGGCTGCATTCCACCCTGCGTTAACGTGAACGTCAACATTCGGGATTGCCCCGCCGCCAGGCCGCCGGGGTGGTGCCGAAGGCGCGTCTGAACGCGCGGCAGAAGGCCGCTTCCGAGGCGTAGCCGACCGCCTCGGCGATGCGCGCGATGGCGGCGGGGCTGTCGCGCAGGCGCAGCGCGGCGAGCTGCAGGCGCCAGTTCGCGAGGTAGTGCATCGGCGGCACGCCGAGCAGGGCGGTGAAGCGTGCGGCGAAGGCGGAGCGCGACAGGCCCGCTTCGCGCGCCAGCGCCTCGGTGGTCCAGGGGTGGTCCGGGCGCGCGTGGAGCAGCGCGAGCGCGCGGCCGACGATGCGGTCCTGCAGGCCGGCGAGCCAGCCGGTGTGGCCGGGCGGCAGCTTCGCCAGATAGCGGCGCACCGCCTCGATGAACAGCAGCTCGGCGAGCTTGCCGAGCACCGCGGCCGAGCCGGCGCCGCCACGCGCGAACTCCGCCGCGGCATGGTGGAAGCTGCTCTCGATCCAGGCGCCGGCGGCACTGTCCCCGACCGCCAGCCGCAGCAGCGGCGGCAGGCTGGCGAGCAGCGGATTGTGCGGGGCGGCGCAGGCGAGGAAGCCGCACACCACGCGGCACGGTTCACCGCCGCCACCGAGGCGCAGCGCGGCCGGCGCCCCGTCGCACGCCGCCTGCATGCGGTCGCCGATGCTGACCGGCGGCAGGCCGGGCGCGCTCGAGAGCAGGTGCGGCGGATTGCGCGGCAGCATCACGATCTCGCCCGCGGCCAGCGGCTGCGGCGGCCCGTCGTCCACCGCGACGAACAGCCGGCCGGCGACGATGTAGTGGAAGGCGATCAGCTGTGCCGGGAAGTCGCCCTGGCCGTCGAGGTCCGCCGGCTCGACCTGCGACACGAAGCTCCAGGGCGCGCTGAATTCGGCGTCGAGGAAGACCCCGCCCGCCAGCCGCACCGCGGCGAACGCCTGCGACAGCGCGTCCATCGATCCCTCCATCGGCAAAGCCGGCGCCGCGGTCAAGTATTCCGGCGCCGGGGGCCTGTCGGCTCGTCCCCCACACAACTAACTTAGCACTGCGAACCGTCGCCGGCCGGGCCGGCGGGCGGCACGCCCACGACGACATTCCCAACCCCGAGGAGACGAAAGATGAACATCCGCGACGATCTCGGCCTGCCGCTCACCGGCGCCGACGCCGATGCGCTCGCCGACTACCGGCACGCGCTGCGCCAGTTCCAGTGCTACATCGAAGACCCGGTGGCGAGCGTCGATGCCGCGCTCGCCCGCCGCCCCGACTTCGTCATGGCGCACGTGCTGAAGGCCTGGCTGCACCTGCTCGGCACCGAGCCGGCGGCGATCGCGGTCGCACGCGACTGCCATGCCGCCGCCGCCCGTCTGCCGGCGAGCGCGCGCGAGCGCGGCCACCTCGCGGCGATCGGCGCTCTGCTCGAGGGCCGCTGGCGGCGCGCCGGCCGCATCCTCGAGGACGTCGCCATCGACCACCCGGCCGACGTGCTGGCGCTGCAGGCCGGTCATCTGGTCGACTTCTACGTCGGCGACGCGCGCATGCTGCGCGACCGCATCGCGCGCGCGCTGCCCGCCTGGTCGACGTCGATGGCGGGGCATCACGCCCTGCTCGGCATGCACGCCTTCGGCCTCGAGGAGACCGGCGACTACGCGCGCGCCGAGGCGCAGGGCCGCATCGCGGTCGAGCGCGAGCCGCGCGACGGCTGGGCCTGGCATGCGGTGACCCACGTGATGGAGATGCAGGGCCGCGAGCGCGAGGGTATCGCCTGGCTGCGCGCCGACCCGGCGGGGTGGTCCGCCGACAGCTTCTTCCAGGTGCACAACTGGTGGCACCTGGCGCTGTTCCACCTCGAGCTCGGCGAGATCGACGAGGTGCTCGCGCTGTTCGACGGCCCGATCCACGGCGCGCGCTCGACCGTCGCGCTCGACCTGGTCGACGCCGCCTCGCTGCTGTGGCGGCTGCAGCTGCGCGGCACGGACCTCGGCGTACGCTGGCAGACGGTGGCCGACGGCTGGACGCCGCTCGCCGGCGCGGGCAACTACGCCTTCAACGACCTGCATGCCGCGATGGCCTTCGTCGGCGCCGGCCGGGCCGACGCGCTCGAGGCGGTGATCAGCGCCCAGCAGGCGGCGATGGCGGGCGAGGGCGACAACGCCGCCTTCACCCGCGCGGTCGGCCATCCGCTGGTGCTCGCGATCCGCGACTTCGGCGCCGGGCGCTACGCCGAGTGCGCCGAGCGCATCCGCGACGTGCGCGGCATCGCCCACCGCTTCGGCGGCAGCCATGCCCAGCGCAGCGTGCTCGACCTCACCCTGCTCGAGGCCGCCCTGCGCGGCGGGCAGCAGGCGCTGGCGCGCGCGCTCGCCGCCGAGCGCCTGGCGCTGCGGCCGCACAGCCCGCTCAGCCGGCTGTTCCTCGAGCGGGCGCGGCCGCTGGCGGCAGCCGCCTGAGGCGCGCCCGCGCGCGGGCGAGCGGTGCGCAGGCCCGCCCGCCCCCTATGCGCGAGGCGGCCGCCTGAATACAATTACAGGCATGCCGCCCGCCGCAACCGCTTCCCCGCCGTCCGTCCCCGACCCGCTCGCCGGCCTCAACGCCGCCCAGCGCGAGGCGGCCGCCTATGGGGTCTTCGAGGCCGGCGGCGCCGGGCCGCTGCTGGTGATCGCCGGCGCCGGCACCGGCAAGACCAACACCCTCGCCCATCGCGTGGCGCGTCTGATCGCGGACGGTGCCGACCCGGGGCGCATCCTGCTGCTCACCTTCTCGCGCCGTGCCGCCGACGAGATGGGGCGGCGGGTGCGGCGCATCCTCGCGCAGGCGGCGGCCGGCCGGCCCGGGCTGGCGCGGGCCGAGCTGCGCTGGTCGGGCACCTTCCACGCGATCGGCGCCCGCCTGCTGCGCGACTACGCCGGCCGCATCGGGCTCGACCCCGGCTTCACCATCCACGACCGCGAGGATTCCGCCGACCTCATGAACCTCGTGCGGCACGAGCTCGGCTTCTCGGCCACCAAGCGGCGCTTTCCGCAGAAGGGCAGCTGCCTGGCGATCTACTCGGCGGCGGTCAACACCCGCGCGCCGCTCGCCGAGGTGCTGCAGGCCGGCTTTCCGTGGTGTGCCGAATGGGAGGACGAGCTCAGGCGCCTGTTCCGCGCCTACGTCGAGGCCAAGCAGGCGCAGCAGGTGCTCGACTACGACGACCTGCTGCTGTACTGGGCGCAGATGGTGGCCGAGCCCGAGCTCGGCGCCGAGATCGGCGGCCTGTTCGACCACGTGCTGGTCGACGAGTACCAGGACACCAACCAGCTGCAGGCGGCGATCCTGCTGGCGATGAAACCCGAGGGTCGCGGCCTCACCGTGGTCGGCGACGACGCCCAGTCGATCTACGCCTTCCGCGGCGCGACGGTGCGCAACATCCTCGATTTCCCCGCCGCCTTCGCGCCGCCGGCGAAGGTGGTGAAGCTCGAGCAGAACTACCGCTCGACGCGGCCGATCCTGCAGGCGGCCAACGCGGTGATCGCGCTCGCCGCCGAGGGCTTCGACAAGGCGCTGTGGTCCGAGCGCGAATCCGCCCAGCGCCCGCGCATCGTGTCGGTCAAGGACGACGCCGACCAGGCGACCTTTGTCGTCGATACGGTGCTGGCGCTGCGCGAGGAGGGGCTCAGGCTCAAGCAGCAGGCGGTGCTGTTCCGCGCCTCGGCGCACAGCGCCCGGCTGGAGATGGAGCTCACCCGGCGCAACGTCCCCTTCGTGAAGTACGGCGGCCTGAAGTTCCTCGAGGCCGCCCACGTCAAGGACGTGCTCGCGCTGCTGCGCTGGGCGGAGAATCCGCGCGACCGCATCGCCGGCTTTCGCGCCCTGCAGTTGCTCGCCGGCATCGGCCCCCGCACCGCCGGCCGTGCGCTCGACAACGCATGCGCCGCCTCGCCGGGCTGCCTGCTGCTCGCCGAGCAGCCCGTGCCGGAGGCCGCCCGCGCCGGCTGGCGCGAGTTCGCCGCGCTGATCGAGGCGCTCGGCGCGCGCCCGGCCTGGCCGGCGGATTTCGAGCTCGCCTGCCGCTGGTACGAGGCGCAGATGCCGCGGCTGTACGACGACTTCGCGGTGCGCGTGCTCGACGTCCAGCAGCTCGCCCGCATCGCCGCCACCAGCCCGAGCCGCGAGCGCTTCCTCACCGAACTCACCCTCGACCCGCCTTCGGCCACCAGCGGCGAGGCCGGCATGCCGCTGCTCGACGAGGATTACCTGATCCTGTCGACCATGCATTCGGCCAAGGGCCAGGAGTGGAACGCGGTGAGCGTGCTGAACGTGGTCGACGGCTGCATTCCGTCCGACGTCGCCACCCGCAACAGCGCCGAGATCGAGGAGGAGCGCCGCCTGCTCTACGTGGCGATGACGCGGGCGAAGGACAGCCTCGACCTGATCGTGCCGCAGCGCTTCTACGTCACCCAGCAGGCCGGCTTCGGCGACCGCCACGTGTATGCCGGACGGACGCGCTTCATCCCCAACCGCCTGCTCGGCCATTTCGAGCAGCTCGGCTGGCCGCCCCCGCCGCCCGAGTTGCAGGGCACGCCGGGCTCGCGCCAGGCCGCGATCGACCTCGCCGCGAAGATGCGCGACATGTGGCGCTGAGCCGCGCATTCAGCGCGCGTTGTCGGCCCCGCCGTCCCGGCTCGGTCCGGTTTCGCCGCCCTGGCGGTCTTCGGTCCCGGTTGCGCTCGCATCCGGCTCGCCGCAATGCGCCAGGATCGCCGCCCGGACCTCGTCGCGCAGCGCGAGCACGGCGTTCCAGTCCTCGCCGGCGGGGTCAATCGGTGCGCACACGGTCACCGCGAGTGGGCCGCGCCGAGCCCGCCAGTGGGCGCCGCGCAGCACCGTGCGGCTGCCGGCGATCGCCACCGGCACCAGCGGCAGTCCGAGGCGGGCGGCGATGCGGAAGGCGCCCAGGCGGAAGGCCTGCAGGCCGGGTTCGTCGCGGAAGGTGCCTTCGGCGAAGAACAGCAGCGGCGGCGGCCGGGTGGCGAAGGCGGCGAGCGCCTCGAGGTCTTCCACCCCCTGGGAGGCGTCGAAGCGCTCGACGAAGCGCGCGCTCATGCGTTCGAACAGCCGCCGCAGCAGTGGCCGCCGGGCGAGTTCGACCTTGGCGACGAAGCTCACCGGCTGGGGCAGGGCGGCGGCGAGCACGAAGCCGTCCACATAGCTGGCGTGGTTGGCGACCAGCACGCAGGGTCCCTGCGGCAGCCGCTCCAGCCCCGCCACCCGCAGCGGGCAGCCGCACAGGCGGGCGAACAGGCGGGCGAGCCGATGGAGCACGGCCCAGCGCCGCCCCAGCCCGGGCACGCTGAAGATCACCAGCACCGCGAACGGTGTGAGCAGATAGAAGACCGCCCAGACCCACAGGTCGTAGGGCCGCAGCGGGCGTACCGGCCGCAGGCGGCCGCCGAGGCTGCTCGCGGCCAGCCGCAGCAGCTGCAGCCAGGGCGGCCGGGCGGACGCGCCGAGTGTGCCCTGCGCCCAAGCCTCGCGGATCGCCGCGCGGCGGATCTTGCCGCTCGAGGTCTTCAGCACCGCATGCGGCGGCGCCAGCACCACCACGTCGGGCGGCAGGCCGAGTTCGTCGGCGGCGAGGGCGACGATGCGCTGCTCGAGCGCGTCGCGAGCCGTCGGGTCGCGCTCGCGCGTCTCGGCCACCACCACCAGGCGCTCGTCGGCCGCCTCGCCGCCCGCCCCGGCGCCGAAGGCGGCGACGCAGCCGCGGCGCACGCCGGGCAGTTCGCCGATCGCGCGTTCGAGGTCGTAGGGATAGAAGTTGCGCCCGCCGCGGATGATCAGATCCTTGCTGCGGCCGGTGAGGTGGAGCTCGCCGTCGGCGAGGTAGGCGTGGTCGCCGGTACGCAGCCAGTCGTCGTGGAACAGCGCGGCGCTCGCCGCCGGGTTGCGGTGGTAGCCGCGGGTGGCGGAGGGTCCGCGGAACTCGAGCTCGCCGACATGGCGCTCGGGCAGCGGCCGGCCGGCGGCGTCGACCACGCGCAGTTCGTGGCCGGGCAGGGGCGGGCCGCAGGACACGAAGCGCAGCGCGCGCGCATCGTCCTCGGCGGCGGGCAGGGCGACGCCCTCGCGCTGGAAGCGCTCGCGCTCGACGCGGTCGATGCGCGTGCCACGACCGGGCGGCGGTACCGCGAGACCGACGGTGGCCTCGGCGAGGCCGTAGGCCGGGGTCAGGGTTTCCGGGCGCAGGCCGTAGCGGGCGAAGGCGGCGGCGAAGCGCGCCGCCGTGTCGGGGTCGATCGGCTCGGCGCCGTTGGCCGCGAGTCGCCACGTGCTCAGGTCGAGGCCGTCGAGCGGCAGGTCGGCGAGCCGCTTCACGCACAGCTCGTAGGCGAAGTTGGGGGCGGCGGCGACGGTGCCGCGATGATGGTGGATCGCCCACAGCCAGCGCTCCGGCCGTGCGAGGAAGTCGAGCGGTGACATCAGTACCAGCGGGCAGGCGTGATACAGGCTGCCGAGCCAGGCGACGATCAGCCCCATGTCATGGTAGAGCGGCAGCCAGCTGACGCAGACGTCGGTGGAGGACAGGCCGATCGTGCCGCCCCAGGCGCGGATGTTGGCGAGCAGGTTGGCGTGGCTCAGTTCGACGCCTTTGGGGTCGCCCGTCGAGCCCGAGGTGTACTGGATCAGCGCGAGTCCGTTCGGAGCGGCCGCCGGCGGCGGTGCCTGGACGACGGGGCCGGCGGCGGTGAGCTCGGCGGGAGCCGCCACACCGCGCAGCGTCGGCGCCAGCCCGGCGAGCAGGCCGGCCAGGCGGCGCACCCGCGCATCGGCGATCAGCAGCGGCGCATCGCAATTGCGCAGGATGCCGGCCTGGCGTCGCAGGTGGTCCTCGAGCTGGGCGGGACGCGCCGGCGGGTAGATCGGGACCGGGATCGCGCCCGCATACAGGATGCCGAAGAAGCAGCGGAAGAAATCGAGCCCGGAGGGCAGCATCAGGGTGACGCAGTCGCCCGCCTGCACGCCGCGCGCCGCGAGCGCCGCAGCGATCCGTCGCGCGCCTTCGGCGAGCTCGGCGTAGCTCAGATGTTCGAGGGCGTCCTCGTCACGGTAGAAGCTGAGGTGGCGGCGCTCGGGATGGCGTGCGAGGTGCCACTCGAGCACCTCGGGCAGGCTGGTGGCGAGCTCGGGCTCGCCGCCGGCAGCCTCGGGGACGGCCAGCCGCTCCGCCAGCGCGGCGGCTTCCGGGGTGGCGGCGCCGGCGCGGGCGAGCGCGGCAAGCAGCTGGCGCGGCGTCTCGGCACTGCCCAGGGTGTCGTTCGGCAGGTGCAGGCCGAATTCGCGCTCGAGGCGGGCGAGCAGTTCGACCCGCGCGAGGCTGTCGAGGCCGAGCTCGCGATCGAGCGTGCTGTCGAGCCGCGCGCGTGGCACCCGGCCCGGCCACAGTTCGCGCACGAGCGTGTCGACCAGCGCCAGCACGCGATCTGCCGCGGGCGGCAGGCGGCTCGTCGAAGGGGCTGAGTCCGGCTGCTCGCGGGACACGGCGCGGTCCGGTTGGCGCGCGCTCAGGCCGCGCTGCCGGTGAGGCGGGCCGGCTCGGCGGCGGGTGGGCCGGCGCGCAGCAACGCCTCGAATTCTTCGACCGGCAGCGGGCGGGCGAACAGGAAGCCCTGGAACACGCGGCAGCCCTGCGCCTCGAGGATGGCCTGCTGCGCGGGCGTCTCGACGCCCTCGGCGACGACGTTCAGCTCGAGCGCAGAGGCGAGTGCGACGATGGTCTTCACGATCGCCAGGCTGCCGCTGTCCTCGGGTAGCCCATGGACGAAGGACTGGTCGATCTTCAGCTCGTCGAGCGGGAGTCGCAGCAGGTTGGAAAGCGAGGAGTAGCCGGTGCCGAAATCGTCGATCGAGAAGCGGATGCCGTGCGCGAGCAGCCGACGCATCACCACGATCGCTTCCTCCATGTCGCTCAGCACCAGGGATTCGGTCAGCTCGACGACGATGCTTCGCGCCGGCGCGCCGCTGTGGTGGATCGCCTTCAAGGTCTCCTCGGCGAAGCCGGGCTGGTAGAGCTGGCTGGCGCTGACGTTGAGCGAGACCGTGAGCCCCGCGGTGTCGGGCTCGCGCGCCCAGCGCGCGAGCTGGGCACAGACCGCCTCGATCACCAGCCTGCCCAGCGTACGCATCAGGCCGGCGCGCTCGGCCACCGGCAGGAAGTCTTCGGGCGACACCGGCTCGCCGCCCGGGCGCACCCAGCGGACCACCGCCTCGGCGCCGACGATGCGGCGTTCGCGGTCGAACTGGGGCTGGTAGTACATCGTGAATTGCCCCGCGGCGAGACCGGCGCGGAGATCGTCTTCCAGCTGCAGCCGCGCCCGCACCGCATCGTGCATCAGCGGATCGAAGAAGCGCAGCGTGTTCTTGCCTACCCGCTTCGATTCGTACATCGACAGGTCGGCGCGCTGCATCAGGTCCTTGGCGGTGCAGGTCTCGCGCTGGAACATGACGATGCCGATGCTGGCGCCGATCTGTCGCGTGCATTCGCCGAGCACGTAGGGCTGGTTGAGGCGCTCGAGCGCGGTGCGCGCGACGCGCTCGGCCTGCGCCGCCGCCTCGTCGGGCGCGTGCGCCAGATGCTCGAGCAGCAGCACGAACTCGTCGCCGCCGAGGCGGGCGACGGTGTCGGTCTGGCGCACCGTCTCGCGCAGCCGGCGCCCGGTCTGCTGCAGCAGCAGGTCGCCGTGGTGGTGGCCGAGCAGATCGTTGACGTTCTTGAAATCGTCGAGGTCGATGAACATCAGTGCGCCGTGCGCGCCCGTGCGCCGGCTCGCGGTCAGCGCCGCCTCGAGACGCTCGCCGAGCAGCCGGCGGTTGGGCAGCGAGGTGAGGTGATCGTAGAAGGCGAGGGTGTGGATCTCGGCCTCGGCGGCCTTGTTCAGGGTGATGTCGGTGAATGCGCCGACATAGTGGGTGAGGGCGCCCTGGGCGTCGCGCACGCTGCTGACCGCGAGCCGCTCCGGGAAGACCTCGCCGTTGCGGCGGCGGCTCCAGATCTCGCCCTCCCAGGCGCCGCGCAGGTCCAGCCTGGACTTGATCGCACGGAAGAAGGCGGGGCCGTGGCGGCCGGAGGCGAGCATGGCGGTCTTGCGGCCGATCACCTCTTCGGGGGCATAGCCGGTGATCTGGCTGAAGGCCTTGTTGACCCGCAGGATGGTGGTATCGGGCGCGGTGATGACCATGCCCTGCTGGGAGTCGAAGGCGATCGCCGCGATGCGCTGTTCCTGCTCGAGGCGGGCGCGCTCGGTGACGTCGCGTGCGAGCAGCACCACCGCGCGCTTGCCCTTGAGCGGCGTTTCCAGCGCCCGGCAATGACCCTCGAACGCGCGCGGCCCCGAGCGCGTGTCGAGTTCGTATTCGAGGCGCTCGGTGACACCGGAGGCGAGTGTGCGGCGCACGAAGGCGAGGAAGAGGTCGGCCTTGTCGGGCGGCAGGACGTCGTGCATGAGCCGTCCGCGCACCTCGCCCGCGGCGGCATAGAGGAGGTCGTCGCCCTGCGAGATGACCTCCTGGTAGCGGCCGTCCTCGTCGATCACCAGCAGCAGGTCGGGGATCGCGCCGGCGATCGCGCGCAGGCTCGCCTCGCTCTGCGCCAGCGCATGATCGGTGGACTGGCGGCGTTCGATGTCGAGCAACAGGGTGCCGAGCAGCGCGGTCGCCGGCGCCAGGGCGAGGACGTAGGGCAGGGCGAGCTCGCCGAAGATCGCGCCCACGTACTTGTCGGGGATCAGCAGGAACAGCAGCAGGTTGAAGCCGTGCAGCAGGAGGCCAAAGCCGAGCAGGCGCACCGGCGCGCGGGTCAGGCGCCCGTGCGTGACCGCCGCGCGGTAGGCCAGGCCGGCGGTCACCGCGGCGAGGATCACGATGGTGCCGACCAGGGCGCCGTCGCCGCCGAGGGCGAGCCGGTAGGCGCCGGCGATCGCGCCCCCCAGCGCACCCACCAGCGGGCCGCCGAACAGCGCCGCCATGCTGAGCGCCACCGCGCGGCCGTCGAAGATCACGCCGGGCGCGATCTCGATCGGGATCATCATCCCCACCACCGCGATGCCGCCGAAGATCATGCCCGAGCCGATCTGGGCCGCCAGCGCGCTGCGACGCCACACGCGAAGGTTGAGCCCGTGCAGCAGGCTGAGCGCGAGAAGCAGCGCGGTGGCTTCGAGCAGGTCGAGGAACATGCGCGGGAGGGCCGTTAGTGGGTGGGCGGGTCGCTTCCGGGGATGGTACTGCGCCCGCGCCCGCGGCGCCCGACGAAAACCGCTGGCTGCCCCCGATTGCGGGTGCACGGCGCGCCGCCCGATAATCGCCGGCATCAGCCACACCCGCGAGAGGCGTCACGATGGCAATCGATTCCCGCGACCTGGACGAGAGCGGCCTGGTGATCGGGGCGTCGCCCGAACGCTTCCGCGCGGTGGCGATGCCCTTGCTGTTCGACCATCTGAATGCCCAGTGCGAGGGCACGATCGCGGTCAATCGCCAG
>NZ_MBFM01000005.1:276679-294576 GCF_001696715.1 Thauera phenolivorans
CCGGCGCCAGGGCGAGGACGTAGGGCAGGGCGAGCTCGCCGAAGATCGCGCCCACGTACTTGTCGGGGATCAGCAGGAACAGCAGCAGGTTGAAGCCGTGCAGCAGGAGGCCAAAGCCGAGCAGGCGCACCGGCGCGCGGGTCAGGCGCCCGTGCGTGACCGCCGCGCGGTAGGCCAGGCCGGCGGTCACCGCGGCGAGGATCACGATGGTGCCGACCAGGGCGCCGTCGCCGCCGAGGGCGAGCCGGTAGGCGCCGGCGATCGCGCCCCCCAGCGCACCCACCAGCGGGCCGCCGAACAGCGCCGCCATGCTGAGCGCCACCGCGCGGCCGTCGAAGATCACGCCGGGCGCGATCTCGATCGGGATCATCATCCCCACCACCGCGATGCCGCCGAAGATCATGCCCGAGCCGATCTGGGCCGCCAGCGCGCTGCGACGCCACACGCGAAGGTTGAGCCCGTGCAGCAGGCTGAGCGCGAGAAGCAGCGCGGTGGCTTCGAGCAGGTCGAGGAACATGCGCGGGAGGGCCGTTAGTGGGTGGGCGGGTCGCTTCCGGGGATGGTACTGCGCCCGCGCCCGCGGCGCCCGACGAAAACCGCTGGCTGCCCCCGATTGCGGGTGCACGGCGCGCCGCCCGATAATCGCCGGCATCAGCCACACCCGCGAGAGGCGTCACGATGGCAATCGATTCCCGCGACCTGGACGAGAGCGGCCTGGTGATCGGGGCGTCGCCCGAACGCTTCCGCGCGGTGGCGATGCCCTTGCTGTTCGACCATCTGAATGCCCAGTGCGAGGGCACGATCGCGGTCAATCGCCAGGCGCGGATCGTGTGGATGAGCGAGAAATACGCGCACAAGCTCGGCATCGACGACCCGACCAGCGTGCTCGGGCGCGAGATCGAGGAGGTGCTCCCCGCGAGCCGGCTGCGCGAGGTGGTCGACACCGGTCAACCCAGCCTGCTCGACCTCATGCCGTTCGGCAGGGAGCACTTCGTCGTCACCCGCATCCCGCTGCGCGCGGAAGACGGTAGCGTGGTCGGCGCGCTCGGCTATGTGCTGTTCGACCGTGCCCGCCACCTGAAACCGCTGATGGAGAAGTACAGCCGCCTGCAGGCGCAGCTGGCGGCGACCGAAAAAGCCCTGCTGCAGGCACGACGCGCGCGCTATACGATCGCCGGTTTCATCGGCACCAGCGCGGCCGCCAACGAGATCAAGCGCCAGGCACGCCGCGCCGCACAGCTCGACGCCACGGTGCTGCTGCGCGGCGAGACCGGCACTGGCAAGGAGTTGCTCGCGCAGGGCATCCATAACCTGTCGGCACGCGCCGGTGGCCCCTTCGTCGCGGTGAACATGGCCGCGGTGCCGGAAAACCTGGTCGAAGCCGAACTGTTCGGCACCGCGCCGGGCGCCTTCACCGGTGCCGAGCGCAGGCCGCGGCTGGGCAAGTTCGAGCTCGCCAACGGTGGCACCCTGTTCCTCGACGAACTCGGCGAGCTGCCGCTCGCGCTGCAGGCCAAGCTGCTGCGCGTGCTGCAGGAGCAGCAGGTGGAGCCGCTCGGCTCGAACCAGGTGCGTCCGCTCGACGTGCGGGTGATCGCGGCCACCCACGTCGACCTCGAGGCGCGGGTGGCCGCCGGCAGCTTTCGCGACGACCTCTACTACCGGCTCAACGTGCTCACCCTGCGTGTGCCCAGCCTGCGCGACCGGCGCGAGGACCTGCCTGCGCTGGTCGAGTACCTGCTCGACGACATTGCCGCCCGCTCCGGCCAGCCGCCGCTCGAACTCGGCGCCGATGCGCTCGCCGTGCTCGCGGCCCAACCCTGGCCGGGCAACGTGCGCCAGCTGCGCAACCTGCTCGAACGCGCCCAGCTCGCCGCCGAGGGCGCGCCGCTCGATGCGGGGGCGGTGCTCGAGCTGCTCGGCGGCATGTCGGCGGCGGCGCCCGCCGCCGGTCCGCCCGCCGTCGCGCCGCGCCAGCCGTCGACGCCGTCGCCGGCTGGCGCGGCCGAGCCGCTGTCGGCCAGCCTCGCCCGCGCCGAGCGCGCGGCCCTCCTCGCCGCGCTGCAGGCCTGCGCCGGCAACCGCCGCCAAGCCGCGAGCCGGCTCGGGATCTCGCGGGCGAGCCTGTACGCCAAGCTGGCGCAGCACGGTATCGGCCGCTGAGCCGTCCTTGTCCAGATATCTGGACTGCGCTTGGCGGAATGTCTCGATTTCTGGATATGTCCAGAATTCTGGAGTATGGCGCCGTGCCTTCGCCCGCGCCGAGCGGTCATGTCATTCGGCATAAAGCGGATGAATGACGCAATCAGCAAAGGCGTTCCGTCCGCCGCCGGCAGGTGCCCCGCGGCGCCGCTAGCCTCACTGCAGCGAGTTGGCACATTGCTTGCTAAGAGTCCTCCGCCGCCCGCCGCGCCGGCGGTCGAGAGGCGCATACCCAATAACGAGGAGGAGAAGCCCCATGGGCACCCTAGGCATTCTTGTTTCACTCGCGCTGCTGATGTATCTCGCCTACCGCGGCATCAGCGTCCTGCTGCTTGCGCCCTTGCTGGCACTGTTCGCCGTGCTGATGTCGGGCGAGGCGGCGATGCTGCTGCCGACCTACACCCAGGTCTTCATGAAGGCGATGGGTGGCTACGTCATCCAGTTCTTCCCGCTGTTCCTGCTCGGCGCGCTGTTCGGCAAGCTGATGGACGACTCCGGCTCGGCGCGTGCGATCGCCCATGCGATCGTGGCCAGGGTGGGCAGTCATCGCGCCATCCTCGCCATCGTGCTCGCCTGCGGCATCCTCACCTACGGCGGCGTGTCGCTGTTCGTGGTGGCCTTCGCGGTGTACCCGATCGGTGCCGCGCTGTTCCGCGAGGCGGGCATCCCGAAGCGCCTGATCCCCGGCGCGATCGCCCTCGGCTCCTTCACCTTCACGATGACCGCGCTGCCGGGCACGCCGGCGATCCAGAACGCGATCCCCGCCCCCTTCTTCGGCACCGACGCCTTCGCCGCCCCCGGCCTCGGTCTGATCGGCGGCCTGATCATGTTCGGCCTCGGCTCCTGGTGGCTGAGCGCCCAGGCCCGCAAGCTGATGGCCGCCGGCGAAGGCTACGGACACCACACCGGCGAGCCGGATAGGGAGGATCCGAACGCGCCGCGTCCCGGCTTCTGGGTCGCCCTGCTGCCGATCCTGGTGGTGATCGGTCTCAACTTCCTGATGGCCAAGCAGGTGCTGCCCGCGATCGACACCAGCTATCTCGCCAAACCGGAGTTCGGCGGCCTGCAGGACGCGCGCTCGCTGATCGGCATCTGGGCGATCATCGTCGCGCTGTCGGCGGCGGTCCTGCTGCTGGTGGCGATGCACTGGACGCGCTGGGCGAACCTGATGAAGACGGTCAACGAAGGCTCCTTCGGCTCGATGCTGCCGATCCTCAACACCGCCACTGAGGTCGGCTATGGCACCGTGATCGCCTCGCTCGCCGGCTTCGTGGTGATCCGCGACCTGGTGCTCGGCATCGCGCCGGGCAACCCGCTGATCTCGGAAGCGGTGGCGGTGAACGTGCTCGCCGGCATCACCGGCTCGGCGTCGGGCGGCATGTCGATCGCGCTCAAGACGCTCGGCGCGGAATACCTTGCCATGGCCAACGCGGCCGGGATCAGCCCGGAGCTGTTGCACCGCATCGCAACGATGGCCTCCGGCTGCATGGACTCGCTGCCGCACAACGGCGCGGTGATCTCGCTGCTGGCGATCTGCCGCCTGACCCACCGCGAGTCCTACGGCTTCATCGCGATGAACACCGTGGTGTTCCCGCTGATCGCGCTGGCGGTGGTGATCACCCTCGGCACCCTGTTCGGCAGCTTCTGAGGACGGACGTGATGAGCAAGGTGATGACGGCCGCGCGCGCGGTGGCCCGTATCGGCGACGGCGCCACCGTCGCCACCGGCGGCTTCGTCGGCATCGGCTTCGCCGAGGAGGTCGCGCTCGCGCTCGAGCGCCGCTTCCTCGACGAGCAGGCGCCGCGCGGCCTGACCCTGGTGTATGCCGCCGGCCAGGGCGACGGCCGCGGTCGCGGCCTCAACCATTTCGCCCACGACGGTCTGGTGCGGCGGGTGATCGGCGGCCACTGGGGGCTGGTGCCGGGGCTGCAGAAGCTCGCGGTGGACAACCGCATCGAGGCCTACAACCTGCCCCAGGGGGTGATCTCGCAGCTGTTCCGGGATATCGCCGCCGGCCGTCCCGGCCAGCTGTCGCGGGTCGGGCTGGGCACCTTCGTCGACCCGCAGTTCGGCGGCGGCAAGCTCAACGCCTGCACGCGCACCGAGCTGGTGCGGCGGATGCGGGTGGACGACGAGGACTACCTCTTCTACCCGAGCTTCCCGATCGACGTCGCGATCGTGCGCGCCACCAGCGCCGACGAGGACGGCAACCTGAGCATGGAGCGCGAGGCGCTGACCATCGAGAGCCTGGCGATCGCGATGGCGGCGCGCAACTCGGGCGGCCTGGTGATCGCCCAGGTCGAGCGCGTGGTGGCGCGCGGCTCGCTGAACCCGCGCGAGGTGAAGGTGCCCGGCATCCTGGTCGATTGCGTGGTGCCGGCAGCGCCCGAAAACCACGACCAGACCTTCGCCACCGCCTACGATCCGGCCTTCGCCGCCGAGATCCGCGTGCCCGCCGACGCTCATCCGCCGCTGGCGCTCGACGTGCGCAAGCTGATCGCGCGCCGCGCCGCGCTCGAGCTGCGCGCCGGCGCGGTGGTCAATCTCGGCATCGGCATGCCCGAGGGGGTGGCCGCGGTGGCCGCCGAGGAGGGCGTCGGTGAGCGCATGACGCTGACCGCCGAGCCCGGCGTGATCGGCGGCATTCCCGCCTCGGGGCTGGACTTCGGCGCCGCGCGCAACCATGTGGCGCTGATCGACCAGCCCTACCAGTTCGACTTCTACGACGGCGGCGGGCTCGACATTGCCTTCCTCGGCCTGGCGCAGGCGGACGCCGCGGGCAACGTCAACGTGTCGCGCCTCGGCGACCGCCTGGCGGGGGCGGGCGGCTTCATCAACATCAGCCAGAATGCGCGCGAGGTGGTCTTCGTTGGCACCTTCAGCGCCGGCGCCCAGGACATCCGGATCGAGGACGGTCGCCTGCGCATCGTGCGCGACGGCAGCGCACGCAAGTTCGTCAACATCGTGGAGCAGCGCACCTTCGCCGGCCGCCTCGCCGCGGCGCGCGGACAGAAGGTGCTCTACGTCACCGAGCGCTGCGTGTTCCGGCTCGACGGCGAGGGGCTCGAGCTGGTCGAGGTCGCGTCCGGGGTGGACATCGAGCGCGACATCCTCGCGCGCATGGATTTTCGCCCGCTCGTGCGCGCGCCGGCGCCGATGGCGGCCGCGCTGTTCGCCGACGGCCCGATGGGGCTGCGGACGCGGCTCGCCGGCTGAGCGCGGTTCGCTTCGGTGGCGGTGCCGGAGGGTGCACGGTCGCTGCCGCTGGTCTATGTTGAAAGCCGGCGGCACGCCGTTTCCGTTCGCGCGCCGCCAACGCCGGGGTGTTGACACGACGGGACAGTGGCGCGCGCATTCATGGAGGAGACATCCATGTTCACACGCACCCTGCTCGTCACCGCGCTGATCGGCGCCGGCCTCGTCGGCGCCGCCGCGCTCGATGGCCAGCGGAGCGCGCGCAGCACGCAGGACGCCGCGGCCCTGGTCGGCCTCGGCCAGCCCTATTGCACCGTGCAGCGCGCCGATCCGCAGACCCGCACCTTCTTCCGCCTCGCGCTGGCGGCCGCCGACGAGGCGGCGCCGCCACGCACCGAGGTCGGCCCCTTCAGCCGCGCCATCGCCGACGCGGCGGCGATCGCGCAGGCCGACGCCGACCCGGCGCTGCGCGGGGATCTCGGCAGCCTGCATTACCCGATCACCACCGCGGTGCCGCTCGCCCAGCGCTATTTCGACCAGGGCCTGCGGCTGAGCTATGCCTTCAACCACGGCGAGGCGCTGCGCGCCTTCCGCAAGGCGCGCACGCTCGATCCCGATTGCGCGATGTGCTACTGGGGCGAGGCCCTGGTGCAGGGGCCCAACATCAACGCGCCGATGGCGGCGAGCGCGGTTGCACCCGCCTTCGCGGCGGTGAGCCGCGCCCGTGCGCTGGCAGCCGGCGCGAGCGCGAAGGAGCAGACGCTGATCGGCGCGCTCGCCGAGCGCTACGCCGCCAGCGTGCCCGATGCCGAGCGGCGCGCCGCGCTCGATCGCGCCTATGCCGAGGCGATGCAGCGGGTGGCCGCGCGGCATCCGGACGACGTCGACATCAGCCTGCTGACCGCCGAGGCGCTGATGGATGTGCACCCCTGGGACTACTGGGAAACTGGCGGCTTCGTGCCGAAGGGCGCCACCGCCGAGATCATGCAGCGGCTCGAGGGCGCGCTCGCGCAGGCGCCCGATCACCCCGGCGCGATCCACTTCTACATCCACCTGACCGAGAGCTCGAGCGATCCCTCGCGCGCGCTGCCCCATGCGCGCCGCCTCGGCCGCCTGATGCCGGGCGCCGGCCATCTGGTGCACATGCCCTTCCACACCTACTACCGGGTCGGCATGTACAAGGAGGCGGTGGCCGCCAACCGCGAGGCGGTGAGGGTCGACGAGGCCTACATCGCGCGCGCCGCGCCCACCGGCATCTACCCGATGGCCTACTACCCGCACAACGTGCATTCGCTGATGGCCTCGGCGCAGATGGCGGGCGACGGCGACACCGCGATCGAGGCCGCCGGCAAGCTCGACGCGATCGTCTCCGCCGCGGCGGCGCGCGAGGTCGCCTGGGTGCAGCCGATCAAGGTCGCGCCCTATTTCGCCCATGCCCAGTTCAGCGCGCTGCCGACCATCCTCGCGCTGCCGGATCCCGGCGCCGAGCTGCCCTTCGTGCAGGCGATGTGGCACTACGCGCGCGGCGTCGGCCTGGCGCGCGCCGGCGAGCGCAGCGGCGCCACGGCGGAAGCCGAGGCGATCGCCCGCATCGGCGCGGCGAACGCGTTCGCCGACCTTGCCGCTGCGGTGGTGCCGGCGAAGGCGGTGCTGCAGCTGGCCGAGCGGGTGGTGCGCGGCCGCATCGCCCAGGCCGGCGGCGAGCACGCGGAGGCGGTGCGACACTTCGAGGCGGCGGTGGCGATCGAGGACGGGCTCGCCTACACCGAGCCGCCCTACTGGTATTACCCGACCAGGCAGTCGCTCGGCGCGGCGCTGCTGCAGGCCGGCGACGCCGAGCGCGCGGAGGTGGTGCTGCGCTCCAGCCTGGCGCGTGCGCCGAACAATGGCTGGGCCCTGTTCGGCCTCATGAAGGCCTACGAGCGGCGCGGCGATCGCGCCGGCGTGCGCGTGGCCGGCCGCCTGCTGGAGCAGGCCTGGATGGGGAAGGACGAGCTGCTCGAGCTCGGCCGCCTGTAGGCGGCGGGGGTCAGCGCACGGCCGCGAGGCGGGCGAGCTGGCGGTCGTGCGCGCGGGCGAGCAGCGCGAGCGCGGCGCTGGCGCCGATCAGCGCCCACAGCATGTCGGCCTGGGTGTCCCACGGGTCGCCCTGGGTGCCGAGGAAGTCCACCGCGCCGCCGCCGAGCAGCAGCGCTGCCCACCACTCGACCAGCTCGTAGAAGGCGCTGATCGCCAGCGCGACGCAGACGCACAGGAAGGCCGCCATCGGCCCGCGGGCGACGAAGGCGCCGCGCAGCAGGATCTCGCGTGCCACCAGCGCCGGCACGAAGCCCTGCATGAAGTGGCCGAGCTTGTCGTAGGGGTTGCGCGCCAGCCCGAGCAGTTCCTGCAGCCAGGCGCCGAGCGGCACCCGCGCGTAGGTATGGGCGCCGCCGTAGATCAGCACCAGCGCGTGCAGCGCGATCAGCAGGTAGAGCAGGGGGGTGAGCGGGAAGCGCGCGCGGGTGAGGGCGAGCACCGGCAGCGCGATCAGCACCGGGGCGACCTCGAGCAGCCAGGTGCCGCGATCGTGGGGGGCGACGCCCGAGGCGACGAGCGCGACGATCACCGCGAGCGCGAGCGCGATCGGCAGGGCGGTCCGTGGTGCGGCCGGCGCGCACTGTGGCTCGACGCTCATCGCAGGCGGTCGTGCGCGGGCGTCGACTCCCAGCGCATCAGGTATTCGCGCAGCGCCACCGCGTTGTTGTATTCCTCCTCGCGCGCACCGTAGAGCAGGGTTACCGGGCGCGGGCCGGCGATCAGCGCGCGCAGCTCGGCGAGCGCGCCGGTCGCCGGCTCGGCGCCGAGTTCGGCGAAGTAGCGGCGGCGGAATTCGTCCCAGCGCGCCGGGTCGTGCCCGAACCAGCGCCGCAGGCCGGCCGAGGGTGCGAGCTCGCGCAGCCAGTGGTCGACCGCCGCATCCGCCTTCGCGAGGCCGCGCGGCCAAAGGCGGTCGATCAGCACCCGCTCGCCGTCGTCGGCGGACGCGGGTTCGTAGACCCGCTTGATCTGAAGCTTCATCCCCGTTCTCCCTGCCTGCGCACGATCGCTTCGACCAAGTATAGACGGGGCTTGACGGCGCCCCGGCGACGGTGCGAGCTTAGACGCGAATCCGCATGGCAGGGATTTCGATCCGACAGAGGGGATCGACGATGCGCGAGAAGGAACTCCGGTTGGCACTGGTGCTGTTCGGCGGCGTCTCGCTCGCCATCTACCAGCACGGCATCAACCGCGAGGTGCTCAACCTGGTGCGGGCCTCGCGCGCCTATCACGACGCCCCCGACGGTGCCGCCAAGCAGGATCCCGGGCGCGATTATGCCCGCGCCACCGGGGTGGAGCGGGTCGACGACGACGCCCTGACCGCCACCGTCTACTTCGACCTCCTCAAGCGGCTCGGCCGCACGATCGACCTGCGCGTGCTCGCCGACGTGATGTCGGGCGCCTCGGCCGGCGCGATCAACGGCATCGCGCTCGCGCGCGCGATCGCCCACGACCTCAGCCTGGCGCCGGTCACCACGCTGTGGCTCGAGCAGGCTGACATGCAGCGCCTGATCGCGCCCGAGGCGCGGGCGAAGACGTGGGACAAGTGGTACTTCCGCCCGCTGCTGCGGCCGGCGCTGGCCTGGATGCGGCGCGAGGGCATGCTGCCGACCGCCGCCGACCGGGAGATGGTCGACCGCGTGCTGACCTTCGTGCGCTCGCGCTGGTTCAGCCCGCCGCTCGACGGCACGATGCTGAGTACCGTGCTGCTCGACGGCCTGCTCGCGATGGAGGTGCCGGACCGCCCGCCGCGCTCGCTGCTGCCCTCCGGCACCCGCTTGTCGCTCTCGGTGACGGTGACCGACTACCGCGGCATCGAGAAGACGGTGTTCATCCACGACCCGCCGATACTGCGCGAGCGCGAGTACCGCCACCAGCTCCGCTTCGCCTGCGACCACCGCATGAGCGGCGCGCTCGACAGCGACTTCGGCCTCGACAACGCGCCCTCGCTAGCCTTCGCCGCGCGCGCCTCGGCCTCCTACCCCGGCGCCTTCCCGCCGGCGCGGGTGCACGAGATGGACGCGCTGCTCGCCGCGCGCGGCTTGGCGTGGACGACGCGCGCGAACTTCCTCGAGCGCAACTTCGCCCACTATCGCGAGCAGGGCATGAACCCCGAGGATCTCGTGCTGCTCGACGGCAGCGTGCTCGACAACAAGCCGATCACCGCGGCGGTGCACGACATCCGCGCGCATCGCGCCTTCCGCGAGGTCGACCGGCGGCTGATCTTCATCGACCCGCATGCCGACCCCCACGTCGGGGGAGACGCCGATGCCGGGTCGCCGGGCTGGTTCGAGACCCTGCGCGGCGCGCTCTCCGACCTGCCGCGCCAGCAGCCGGTGCACCACGAACTCGCGGAGATCGCCCACTTCAACCGCCAGATCCGCCGTCTCAAGGAGGCGATCGCGCAGACCCGGCCGCAGGTCGAGGCCCTCGTCGACCAGGCCACCGGCGGCGCCCTCGGCGCGCCCTTCACCATCGAGCAGCTGCGCCACTGGCGGCTCACCTCGACCAACCTGATGGCGACCACCCCGGTGGTCTACAACACTTGGTGGCGGGCGCTCGTGCTCGAGGCGGTCGACTATCTGGTGGGCCTGCTCGCCGAACTGTGCCGCTACCCGCGCGAGTCGCCCGCCGAGCGCTGGCTGCAGCAGGTGGTCGAGGCCTGGGCGGTGCGCAACGAGGTGCTGCGCGCCGAATACCGCATCGACGATCAGGTGCGCGAGAACGCCGACATGCCGCGCTTCGCCCTTGTCGTGATCCGCTTCGGCATCGAGTACAAGCGGCGGCGGATCAACTTCGTGCTGCACGAGCTCAACGACCTGTACCAGCAACTCGTGCTCGATCCCGCCTGCGCCACCCCGGCGGTGACCCTCGACGCGGTGAAGGCGGAGATCCACGCCTGCCTCGACGCGCTCACCGTGTATGACAACGCCGGCTTCGTCGATGCCGCCGGCGCGGCCGAGGCGCGCGCCCTGCTGCGCCCGGGCGCGGGGCAGCCGGGCGAGCCGCCGCCCGCCCCGGCCGAGGCCTTCGCCGCAGCCCATGACGCCGCCCTCGGCGAGCTGATCGAGCGCATCGGCGCGCAGTCGTCCATCGGCGAGGCCAACGCCGCGATGGATGCGGTGCTGGCCTCGGCGCGGGTGCAGATGATCGAGCCGGGTTGCCGGCGCAAGCTGCTGACCGCCTACCTCGGCTACTTCCACTGGGACGTCATCCTGCGCCCGGCGCTCGGCGCGCTCGCGCTCGGCGCCGGTCCGCTCGAGGAGGTCCTGGTCGATCGCATCAGCCCCGCCGACGCCGTCAGCCTGAGCGCGGTCGGCGAGGGCCGGGCGGTCCTGTTCGGCACCGCCTTCGGCAGCTTCGGCGGCTTTCTCAGCCGCATGGCGCGCGAGAACGACTACCTCTGGGGCCGGCTCCACGCCGCCGACCGCCTGGTGGGGATCGTCGCCAGCACCGCCCCCGCCGAGGCCGGCCTCGACGCCGCCGAGCTGGGCGCGCTGCGCAAGCGGCTGTTCGAGGCCATCCTCGCCGAGGAGGGCGCGCGGCTGCAGGCGGTGCCCGACCTGCTCGAGCGCGTGCGGCGCGCGGTCGCGGCGCTGTGAGTCGCCACCACCGCCCCGGGTAGCAGCGGCGAGCGCCGCGTCACCGCCATCATCGCGGCGATCACCGCGTGCGCGCCGGCAGCGACGGCAAACGTCGCTTCGTCGCGCGGCAAGCGCGCCGGCTTGGTAAGATCGCGCCCCATGCGCGCACACCTTCACCGCCCCCTCCACGACCGCCTTCACGCGCCGTTCTCGGCGCCGCGCGCCGGAGCGCGCCATGTCTGAGCAGCTCGCGCTCGGCCTGCGCGACATCGCCGCGCTCGGGCAGATCTTTACCCCGGAGACGGTGGTGCGGGCGATGCTTGCCCTGCGCCGCAACCAGGGCCGCGTGCTCGAGCCGTCCTGCGGCGACGGCGCCTTCCTGCGCCACCTGCCGGGGGCGGTCGGGCTCGAGCTCGACCCCGACCACTGTCCGCCGGGCGCACGGGTGATGGACTTCTTCGCCTATCCCGAGCGCGAGGCCTTCGACACCATCATCGGCAACCCGCCCTATGTGCGCTTCCAGGACATCCCGGCCGCCACCCGACGGCTGATCGATGCCGGACCCTTCTCCGCTTGGGCCGACGGCCGTGCCAACCTCTACCTGTTCTTCATCGCCAAGTGCGTGCGCCAGCTGAAACCGGGCGGCGAGCTGATCTTCATCACCCCGCGCGACTTCCTCAAGGCGACCTCGGCGGTGAAGCTCAACCGCCTGCTGTACGAGGCCGGCAGCATCACCGACGCGATCGAGCTCGGCGACGCGCGGGTGTTCGCCGACGCGGTGCCTAACTGCCTGATCTGGCGCTTCGAGAAGGGCCGGCGCGAGCGCACGATGCGCTACGCGGCGATCGGCAACGGCGACGCGCTCGCCGCCGCGCTCGCCGCCCCGGCCTGGCAGCCGCGCCACTTCCTCGAGTGCGGCGGCCACCTGATGTTCGTCCGCGGCGACTACCCGCTGCGCCTGGCCGAGGTCGCCTTCGTCAAGGTCGGCGCGGTGTCGGGGGCGGATGCGCTGTACGCCGACCCGGTGCGCGGCAACCGCGACTTCGTCTGCTCGTCCACCGTGAGCAGCGGCGAGACCCGGCGCATGATCTGGAGCGAGCCGGGCGAGCCGCCGCCGCCGGCGCTGCTGCCGCACAAGGCGCGCCTGCTCGCCCGCCGGGTCGCCCGCTTCGGCGAATCGAACTGGTGGATGTGGGGCCGGCAGCATTTCCGCAGCGCGCGTCCGCGCGTGTATGTGAACGGCAAGACGCGCGTCGCCCGGCCCTTCTTCCTGCATGCCTGCACGGACTACGACGGTGCAGTGCTGGCGGTCTTCCCGCACCGCACCGACGTCGCGCTCGAGGCCTTCCGCGACGCGCTCAACCAGGTCGACTGGGCCGAGCTCGGCTTCGTCTGTGACGGCCGCTTCCTGTTCACCCAGCGCAGCCTCGAGAACGCGCCGCTGCCGGCGGCCTTCGAGGCCTTCCTGCCCCCGCCCATGGCGGCCTGAGCATTGCAAGCGGGCCTCACCCACGCGATCCCCGACGCCACCCTGCGCTGGCTCGCGGCGGTGCCGGCCGGGCGCCCGGTGGCGCTGCTGCTGCGCCACTCGGTGCGCGACGCACTGGCACCGCGCGAGCTCGGCTATGAGCGTCCGCTCAATGCCCACGGCGAACGGCTGGCGCAGGCCCTCGGCGTACGCCTGAAAGGCCGGCTGCGCAGCCTGCACACCAGCCCGCTGCAGCGCTGCGTGCACACCGCGGAGGTCCTGCGCGAGTCCGCGGGCGCCGCCATCGCGATCGTCGAGGACCGCTTCCTCGGCGATCCCGGCGCTTACGTCCTCGATCGCGAGCTCGCCGGCCACAACTGGAAGACGATGGGCAGCGAGGGGATCATGGCGCGCATGGCGGCGCGCGACGAAGGCCTGCCCGGCACCCGCCCTCCCGACGAGGGCGCGGCCATCCTGCTGCGCCACATGCTCGACGTCGCCGGCGAGACGGCCGGGCTGCACGTCTTCGTGACCCACGACATCCTGCTCGCGATCACCGCTGCGCGCCTGCTCGGCGCGCCGCAGGGCGAGCCGCGCTGGCCGCGCTTCCTCGAAGGCGCCTTCTTCTGGCGCGACGCCGCCGGCCTCAACGCCGCCTATCGCGAGGCGCATCGCAGCGATCTCGCCGAGCCGCCGCCGCTCGCGCCGCCGGCGCCCTGAGCCTTCAGCCCCCTTCGGTTCTCCTCAGCCTTGCTCGCCGCGCGCGGCGAGGTAGATGCCGACCAGCAGCAGCGCGAAGCCGACGAACTGCAGCGGCGCGAAGCCCTCGCCGAGGATCAGGAAGGCGAGCAGCGCGCTGCCCAACGGCTCGCCGAGGGTGACCACCGCCACGAAGGTCGCCGACACGTAGCGTAGCGACCAGTTGTAGGCGGTGTGGCCGAGCAACTGGGGGCCGAGCGCCATCGCCAGCAGCACCAGCCAGGCGGTGCCCGAGTGGGCGAAGAGCGCCGCACCGCCGACGCCGCTGGCGGCGAACAGGAACAGCGCCGCCGCGCCGTAGGCGAGCCAGATGTAGGCGGGCAGGCCGAGCCCGGCACGCAGCCGGCGTCCGATCAGCAGGTAGGCGGAGAAGCACCAGCTGCCGACGAGGGCGAGCAGGTTGCCGAGCAGCGGATCCGTGCCGGGCGCCGCGCTGCGGCTGTCGCTCCAGAAGATGAACAGGCTGCCGGCGAGCGACAGCAGGATTCCGGCCGTCATCATGCGGCTGGGGGTGTCGCGGAACAGCAGGAAGGAGGCGAGCCCGATCCACAGCGGATTGGTGGTCACGAGCGCGGTGCTCGAGGCGACCGAGGTGTATTCGAGCGAACTGATCCAGGTGGCGAAGTGCAGGGCGAGGAAGAAGCCGGCCGCCAGCGCCATGCCGAGCTGGCCTGCGCGCAGGCGGGCGAGCTCGTGGCGCGCCTGCAGCAGCGCCACCGGAGTGATGATCAGCGCCGCGAAGCCGAGCCGCCAGGTCGCCACCGCGAGCGAGCTCACCCCCTCGGCCTGGGCGACGCGGGCGAAGATCGCGCCGAAGGAGATCGCGACGAGGCCGACACCGAGGACGACGAAAGGCAGCCAGCGGGCGGGAGCGGGGGAGGAGGACATCGTGGACAGATGGCGCCGGGGGGACGCCGGAGTTGCGCGGAGGCCCGATTATCGCAGCACGCGCGCCCGCCGCTCAGGTTCCGGTGGCGAGCAGCGCCTCGCCCGCGACCACGACGCGGTTGCGTCCCCGCGCCTTGGCCTCGTAGAGCGCCGCGTCGGCGCGCGCGAGCAATTCCGCCACGCGGTCGCCCCGCCGGTATTCGGCCACGCCGCAGCAGGCGGTGATCTCGAGCGCGACCTCGTCGAGCATCACCGGCGTGGACGCCACCAGGCGGCGCATGCGCTCGGCCATCTCGCGCGCGCCGTCGCGGCCGCGCTCGGGCAGCACGATGACGAACTCCTCGCCGCCGAAGCGTGCGACCCAGTCGATGTGCTCCCGCACCGACTGCATCAGGCGGGCGACGATCTCGCGAAGCACCTGGTCGCCGGCGTCGTGGCCGAAGCGGTCGTTGATGCGCTTGAAATGGTCGAGGTCGATGAAGACCACCGACAGCGGGCGCAGGTAGCGGAAGCTGCGCTCCATCTCGGCGGGCAGATGCTGGTCGAGATGGCGCCGGTTGTAGCAACCGGTGAGGGGGTCGGTGACCGACAGGCGCTTGACCTCGTCGACCACCTCGTTGAGCTGGCGGGTGCGCTCGGCGACGGTCTCGTCGAGCGAGTCGATGTGATGGCGCAGGTCGGCCTGCAGGCGGCGGAAACCGGCGACGACGAGGTCGATCTCATCGACGCCGCGCGTCCGCCGGCGATCGATCGTGAGCGGCTGGGCGAGCTGCTTGGGCTGCAGCGAGGCGGCGAAGCGGGCGATCTGCTGCAGCGGGTCCTGCAGCTCGCGGCGCAGGATCCAGATCACCGCGAGGCAGATCAGCAGGGTGAACGCCAGGTAGTGGATGACCACCTCGGTCACCTCGCTCACCATCTCCTCGCGGAAGCGGTTGCGGTTGGCGACGATCTCGAGCGTGCCGACCTGGCTCGCGCCGTCGTTGGCGAGGATCTCGAGCACGATCGAGGTGCCGGTTTCGGCGCGCGCCTCGTCACCGGCGACGAAGCGCCCGCCGATCGCGGCCTCGACCTTCACCCAGCCGATCTCCGGCCGGTTCGCCAGCCAGTCGACCTGCGCCTGCACCGCCTGCACCTCGATGTCCCGCAGTGCGCCCGACAGCGTCTGCAGGCCGCTGTCGGCGATCGTGTGCACGGTATGGTCGAACTCCTCGCGTACCTCGCTGTAGGCGAGCAGCGCGCTCAGCCCGCCCATCCCCAGCATGCACAGCGTGGCGACCAGTACGATGCGGCGGATGAGGGTGTAGGCAAGCGGGCGAAAGCCGGGCGGCGGGGGCATGGTGGCCAATGTGCGCTCAGCGCAGCATCCTCGCAAAATCGAAGTTGTAATTCTTGATGTGCGGATCGAGCGTCCTGCGGTGGCAGCGGTAGTCGATCCGCGGCGCGTGTGAGCCGAAGACGCGCTCGACGCCCGGCCCGAGGAGGATGCGTGGCACGGGGTACGCTCGCCAGGGAGCCCGGTATTCCGGGACGATCGAAGAATTATCGCCCCGCGCGGCGGGCGAGGGAAGGCGGCGGTGCGCCGGCGAGCGTGCGCCTCAGTAGACGAAGGGCAGCAGCTTGCGCACCCGTCGCTGGTAGTCGGCGTAAGCGGGGAAGCGCTGCACCAGCCACGCCTCCTCGCGGCGCGACTTGATGTCGAAGAAGACGAACAGCACCACCGCCCAGGCGAGGGTCAGCGAGCCCTGCACGAACAGGGCCCAGCCGAAGGCGGTCAGCAGCACGCCACAGTAGATCGGATGGCGGACGAGGCGATACAGGCCGTGTTCCACCAGGCGGGCCCCGTCCCGCGGGTAGGGGAGCGGCGTCAGATTCGTGCCGAGGTGCAGCGCCGCCGCCAGCGACATGGCGATGCCGGCGACGATCAGCATCCCGCCCGTCCAGCCTGCGGCGGTCGCGAGCCCCCGCGGCCAGGGCGGCAGGCCGAAGCCGGTGCGCGGGCCGAACACGACCAGCGCGAACAGCAGGCCCTGCAGCACGACGTACCATTCGCCGCGCCGTCCCTTCCACCAGGGGTGCCGGGTGTCCGCCATGGCGCCCTCAGCCCAGTTCCGGAAGCGGGTACTTGCGCGCGAAATAGCCGTAGGCGCGGCGCAACTCGTGCTCGCGCTCGAAATCCGATCGCCTCACGGCCTCGGCGATCTGGTCGCGGAACATGTGGTGCAGGGTGAGAATGCCGTGCCGGCTGGCGAGGAACTGGCGGGTGAGCGTGACGGCTCCGGCGTCCGACAGGCCGGTCGCGCGGTGCACCGCCGCCACCGTTTCGTGGTCGAGCTCGATGAAGTCGCGCAGGTCGGTGATGGAGAGCATGGAGGGGGCCTTGGGCGGCGGGCCGGCCGGGCTGCCGGCGCCTGACAATCGTTGAGGTGACAGCGTGCCACGGCTTCGTTACGGCTGCCACCGGCAGCGGTGCGCACCTCAGCCAGGCGCGCCGCCTGCCGGAGCGATCGGGCGCATGGTGTAAGATTCCCGCCACTCCGATGGCCGCGCCGCGGCGGATGCCTGTCCGCCCGGTGCGCGCTGCCTTGCCCCCGACCGGTGACGCCATGACACGTGCCCTGAAACTCGCCTTCATCCTCGATCCGCTCGCCGGCCTCAAGCCCTACAAGGATTCCACCATCGCGATGATGCGCGCCGCCGCTGCGCGCGGCCACCAGGTGTGGACCATCCAGCGCGCCGCGCTGACCTGGCGCGACGGCGTGGTCATCGCGCGCGCGCTGCCGATCCGCCTCACCGAGGACGACGCTCCCTGGTACGAGATCGACGGCGACGAACTGGCGCTGCCGCTGACCTCCTACGACGCGGTGCTGATGCGCCAGGACCCGCCCTTCGACTTCGAGTACGTCACCGCCACCTGGCTGCTCGAGGCGGCGAAGGAAGCCGGCGCGCGGGTGTTCAATGACCCGGCGGCGATCCGCGACCACTCCGAGAAGCTGGCGATCACCGAATTCCCGCAGTTCACCGCCACCTCGCTGGTGGCGCGCGACGCGGTCGACCTGCAGGCCTTCATCGACGAGCTCGGCGACGTCATCCTGAAGCCGCTCGACGGCATGGGCGGCAGCCAGATCTTCCGTGTGCGCGCCGACGACCCCAACCGCAACGTCATCATCGAGACGCTCACCGCCGAGGGCGCGCGCACGATCATGGCGCAGCGCTACCTGAAGGAGATCGCCGAGGGCGACAAGCGCGTGCTGCTGATCGGCGGCGAGGTCGTACCGTTCTCGCTGGCGCGCATCCCGGCCGCCGGCGAGACCCGCGGCAACCTCGCCGCCGGCGGCCGTGGGGTGGCGATGGCGCTCAGCGCGCGCGAACGCGCGATCGCAGAATACCTCGCCCCCATCCTGTGGGCGCGCGGGCTGCTGATCGTCGGCCTCGACCTGATCGGCGGCCACCTCACCGAGATCAACGTCACCAGCCCCACCTGCATGGTCGAGATCGCCACCCAGAAGGGCTTCGACGTCGCCGGCCTGGTGATCGACAAGCTGGAACAGGCCTGCGCCTGATGGGGATGGCGTCCCCGAGGCGGGGGCTGGCCCCGCTTCTGCTTCTGCTCGCCACACTGCTGGTGCTCGCCGGCTGTTCGCGCGCGGAGGTCTTCCGCAAGGAGGCCTACGTCTTCGGCACCCGGGTCGACCTCTCGGTCTACGGCGACGACCCGGCGGCGG
>NZ_MBFM01000005.1:294586-308398 GCF_001696715.1 Thauera phenolivorans
GTGCTGATGCGCCAGGACCCGCCCTTCGACTTCGAGTACGTCACCGCCACCTGGCTGCTCGAGGCGGCGAAGGAAGCCGGCGCGCGGGTGTTCAATGACCCGGCGGCGATCCGCGACCACTCCGAGAAGCTGGCGATCACCGAATTCCCGCAGTTCACCGCCACCTCGCTGGTGGCGCGCGACGCGGTCGACCTGCAGGCCTTCATCGACGAGCTCGGCGACGTCATCCTGAAGCCGCTCGACGGCATGGGCGGCAGCCAGATCTTCCGTGTGCGCGCCGACGACCCCAACCGCAACGTCATCATCGAGACGCTCACCGCCGAGGGCGCGCGCACGATCATGGCGCAGCGCTACCTGAAGGAGATCGCCGAGGGCGACAAGCGCGTGCTGCTGATCGGCGGCGAGGTCGTACCGTTCTCGCTGGCGCGCATCCCGGCCGCCGGCGAGACCCGCGGCAACCTCGCCGCCGGCGGCCGTGGGGTGGCGATGGCGCTCAGCGCGCGCGAACGCGCGATCGCAGAATACCTCGCCCCCATCCTGTGGGCGCGCGGGCTGCTGATCGTCGGCCTCGACCTGATCGGCGGCCACCTCACCGAGATCAACGTCACCAGCCCCACCTGCATGGTCGAGATCGCCACCCAGAAGGGCTTCGACGTCGCCGGCCTGGTGATCGACAAGCTGGAACAGGCCTGCGCCTGATGGGGATGGCGTCCCCGAGGCGGGGGCTGGCCCCGCTTCTGCTTCTGCTCGCCACACTGCTGGTGCTCGCCGGCTGTTCGCGCGCGGAGGTCTTCCGCAAGGAGGCCTACGTCTTCGGCACCCGGGTCGACCTCTCGGTCTACGGCGACGACCCGGCGGCGGCCGACGCCGCGATGGCGGCGGTGCTGCAGGAGTTCGACCGCCTCCATCGCGCCTACCACGCGTGGCAGCCCTCGGAGCTCACCGCGCTTAACGAGGCGTTCGCGCGCGGGGAGACCGCCACCGTGTCCGACGAGCTGGCGGCGATGCTGAAGGATGCCCAGCGCATCGCCGCGACCGGCGACGGGCTCTTCGACCCCGCGCTCGGCGCACTCGTCGCGCTGTGGGGCTTCCATAGTGACGAGTTCAAGCCGACGCGGCCCGATCCGCGGCAGCTGCAGGCCCTGCTTGCAGCGCGCCCGCGCATGGCCGATCTCGTCATCGAGGACAATCGGGTGTCCAGCCGCAACCCGGCGGTGCAGATCGACCTCGGCGGCTACGCGAAGGGTTATGCGCTCGACCGCGCCGCCGCGATCCTGCGCGCGCAGGGGGTGACGAACGCGCTGATCAACATCGGCGGCAACGTCATCGCGCTCGGCAAGAAGGGCGACCAGCCCTGGCGCATCGGCATCCAGCATCCGCGCGAGCCGGCGCCGCTGGCGACGTTGCCGCTCTACGACGGCGAGGCGGTCGGCACCTCGGGCGACTACCAGCGCTTCTTCGAGATGGATGGCGAGCGCTATTCTCACCTGCTCGACCCGCGCACCGGTGAGCCGGCGCACGGCACGCAGTCGCTCACCATCCTGATCACCCCGCGCGCCGGTGCCGGCACGCTGTCGGATGCGCCGAGCAAGCCGGCGTATCTCGCGGGAGAACAATGGCGCGAATACACGCGCCGTTTCGACATCGAACACGTATTGCGCGTCGCGGCCGACGGTCGCGTCGAGGTCACCCGTGCGCTGCGCGCGCGGCTGCAGTTCCCGGCACCGCTCGAGGTGACGGTCGTCGATTGAAAAAGGGAGGAGAATCATGGATATGACACCGCAAACCGCATGGCTGATCGCCATTTCCGCCGTCGTGCTCGTGGGCGTGGTGGCGTTCTTCATCGGTCGCAGCACCGCCGGCAGCAAGCGGCGGATCGACGAACTCGAGGCCGAGCTGAGCAGCGAGAAGGCCCGGGTCGAGGGTTATCGCAAGGAAGTCGAGCAGCACTTCGACAAGACGGCCACGCTGTTCGTGTCGATGGCGGGCTCGTACAAGGAAATGTTCGAGCACCTGTCCTCGGGCTACGAGAAGCTGTCCACCGGTTCGGCGCGTGACCTGTTCCAGCAGCGTGTGGATGCGCTGCTCATCGGGTCTGAACGCAACGCGCGCGCTACCGACACGACGAGCAAACTGCTGGGCGGCGCGGCGGCCGCGGGGGTGGCGAGTGCGGCAGCGGCGGAGACGGTCGCTCCTGCGACTGCCGGGCCGGCGACCGCCGAGGCCGGCACCGACGCCGCACCTGCGGAAACGGCCGCGCCCGTTCAGGCCACCGAGCCGGTGGCCGAGCGGCGTGACACGCCTGAATCGAGTTTCGAGCCCACCCCGGAGACCGGATCACAGGGCGCGACACCCGCACTCCAGGGTGACGCCGAACCGGCCGCCGCCGTGAGCGGGCGCGAGCTCGCGCCCGAGGCCAGGGCCGAGCCCGCCGCTGCGGACGAATCCGACGAGCGTATGCGCAAGGCCGAAGGCATCGCCTTCGATCCGGTCATCGACGAGGCGCCGGTGCGCAGCGAAGAGCCCCGTACCGATCAGCGCTGACCAAGCCGACGGCGGGTCGGCGCCGCGTCGCCGGCGGCGAGGCGCCGTTTCGATTTGCCGCCGCGCTCGGCCGATAATCCGCGCCATTCACCGACCATTCATCGCCGATCGCATGTCCGTGGCCGGTCGTGCGCCGTCCGACAGGATCCCATGCACAAGACCGAACTGGATCGCCTCGCCATCGGCCTGATGGTGCTCTTCTGCACGATCTGGGGGGTGCAGCAGGTGGCGATCAAGCTCGCCAGCGTGGGCATCTCGCCAGTGTGGCAGGCCGGGTTGCGTTCGATCGGCGCCACCGTGCTGGTGTTCGCCTGGGCGCGCCTGCGCGGAGTGCGCCTGTTCGACGAAGACGGCACGCTGGGGGCGGGCATTCTGGCGGGGCTGCTGTTCGCCGCCGAGTTCGCGATGATCTTCCTCGGCCTGCAATACACCTCGGCCTCGCGCGGAGTGATCTTCCTGTACACCGCGCCCTTCTTCGTCGCCCTCGGCGCGGTCTGGCTGCTGCCGCACGAGCACATGCGGCGCGTGCAGTGGGCGGGGATGGCGCTGGCGTTCTGCGGCGTGCTGGTGCTGTTCGGCGAGCACCTGTTCACCCCGGACGACCGCGCCTGGGTGGGCGACCTGATGATCCTGCTCGCGGCGGTGTTCTGGGCGGCGACCACGCTCACCGTGAAGGCGACCGCGCTCGCGCGCGCCAGTGCCGAGAAGACCCTGCTCTACCAGCTCGCGGTGTCGGCGCTCGCGCTGCCGCTGCTGTCGCTCGCGCTCGGCGAGCCGGGGGTGTTCGCCCCCACGCCGGCGGTATGGGCGAGCCTGCTGTTCCAGGTCGGGGTGGTCGCCGCGGCGAGCTACGTCGGCTGGTTCTGGCTGATCCGCCACTACCCGGCGACGCGGCTGTCCTCGTTTTCCTTCCTGACCCCGGTGATGGGGGTGCTCGCCGGCGCGCTGCTGCTCGGCGAGCCGCTGACGCCGGCGGTGTTCGCCGCGCTCGCGCTGGTGGGCGCCGGCATCGTGATCGCCAACCGGCCGGCGCGCAGGGCCTGAGCCTACTCGGGCTGCTGCCCGGCCTTCTCCTTCGCCTGCTCGGCTTCGTATTGGCGGATGCGCTCGTCGTAGCGGGCGCGGTCGCGGGCGGCGGCCTCGGCGCGCGCCGCCGCCTCCCGCTCGGCCCGCGCGCGTTCGGTGGCGCGCTCGGCGTCGCGTTCGGCCTGGGCTGCGCGTGCCGCGGCGTCGGCGGCGCGCGCTTCGGCCGCACGCTGGGCGCGCAGGCGATCGGCCTCGGTCGTGGAGGCCGGCGCCGGGATGGGGGCGGGCACCGGCGGCGTCGACGCGGTCGCGGGGGCGGGGGTGAAGTCGGGTTCCGCCGGGCGTTCGAGCGGCGCCGGTGCCAGCAGCAGACCGCGCTCCTCGGCGAGGCGGCGGCGTTCGGCGAGGTCGATGCGGCGCGCCTCGGCCTCGAGTTCGCGTGCGCGGCGGATGGTCTCGAGCCGCTTCGCCTTCGCCTGGTCGATGCAACGGTTGACCAGGAAGCGGTCGTAGCAGGCGCGTTCGGTGTCCAGATAGGTGGCCTCGGCTTCGGCGCGCAGCCGGCGGCCTTCGTCCTTGAGCGCCTCGCTGCGCGCCTCCGGCGACTGCACCGCGGCGGACGGCTGCGGCTCGGCGGCGAGGGCGGGGTGGGCGAGCGTTGCGCTCAGGGTCAGCAGCAGGGCGGCGAGGCGGCGGGACATGCGCGGCGGCTCCGGAAGGGAAGTGGTACGGGGGCTCGAGCTTCGGCGGCGTAGAATAGCGGCTTTATTTTCGCATGCCGCCCCGGGCGGCGTTTCCGTTTGTGATCAGCTTCCGCAACCTGCGCCTCGCCCGTGGCGCCAAAGTCCTCATCGACGGCGCCAGCGTGCAGATCCATCCCGGCTGGCGGGTCGGCCTCACCGGCGCCAACGGCAGCGGCAAGTCGAGCCTGTTCGCGCTGCTGCGCGACCAGCTCCATCCCGACCAGGGCGATCTCGAGATCCCCGCCGGCTGGGTCATCGCCCATGTCGCTCAGGAGACGCCGGGGCTCGCGCAGCCGGCGATCGAGTACGTGCTCGACGGCGACGCCGAGCTGCGCCGCATCGAAGCCGGGCTCGCCGCCGCCGAAGCCGCCCACGATGGCGAGCACATCGGCGCTCATATCGGTGAACTGCACGCCCGCCTGCACGAGATCGGCGGCTATGCGGCGCGCTCGCGCGCGGCCGCCCTGCTCGACGGTCTCGGCTTCCTGCCGGCCGACATCGAGCGCCCGGTCTCGGACTTTTCCGGCGGCTGGCGCATGCGCCTGAACCTGGCGCAGGCGCTGATGTGCCGCTCCGACCTGCTGCTGCTCGACGAGCCGACCAACCACCTCGACCTCGACGCGGTGATCTGGCTCGAGGCCTGGCTGCGCGACTACCGCGGCACGCTGCTGCTGATCTCGCACGACCGCGAGTTCCTCGACGCCTGCGTCAGCCACATCGCCCACATCGAGCAGCAGAAGCTGACCCTCTACACCGGCGGCTACTCCGACTTCGAGCGCCAGCGCGGCGAGCGCCTCGTCCAGCAGCAATCGATGTTCGACAAGCAGCAGCGCGACATCGCGCACATGGAAGACTACATCCGCCGCTTTCGCGCCAAGGCCACCAAGGCGCGCCAGGCGCAGAGCCGGATCAAGGCGCTCGAGCGCATGGAGCGCATCGCCGCGGCGCACGTAGACACGCCCTTCAGCTTCGCCTTCCGCGAGGCGCCGCCGGCGCCCGATCCGCTGCTGCAGATCGAGGACGGCGCGGTGGGCTATGCCGACAAGACGGTGCTCGAGCGCATCACGCTGACCCTGCGCCCCGGCGAGCGTGTCGGCCTGCTCGGGCGCAACGGTGCGGGCAAGTCGACGCTGATCAAGCTGCTCGCGCATGAGCTCAAGCTCGCCCGCGGCCGCCGCCTCGAGGGCAAGGGCCTGGCCACCGGGTACTTCGCCCAGCATCAGCTCGAGACCCTGCGTCCGGACGAGTCCGCGCTGCAGCACATGGTGCGGCTCGACCCGCAGACGCGCGAGCAGGAACTGCGCGACTACCTCGGCGGCTTCGACTTCCGCGGTGACGGCGTCGGCGGCAGCTCGACGCCGGCGACCACGCCCTGCGGGCCGTTCTCGGGCGGCGAGAAGTCGCGCCTCGCGCTCGCGCTGCTGATCTGGCAACGCCCCAACCTGCTGTTGCTCGACGAGCCCACCAACCACCTCGACCTCGAGATGCGCCACGCGCTGACGATGGCGCTACAGGACTACGAAGGCGCGATGGTGCTGGTATCGCACGACCGCGCGTTGCTGCGCGCCACCTGCGACCGCTTCCTGCTGGTCGATGGCGGCCGCATCCAGCCTTTCGACGGCGATCTCGACGACTATCGCGACTGGCTCGCCACACGCCGTGCCGAAGCGGCCGCCGCTGCGGCCTGTCCGGACCAGGTCGCGGACAAGGCCACGCGCAAGGCCGACCGCGCCCAGGCCGCGGCCGACCGCCAGGCGCGGCTCGTCGCGCGCCGGCCGTTGGTGAAGGAGATCGAGCAGATCGACAAGCGGCTTGCCACCTGGAACAGGGAAAAGGCCGAGCTCGACGCGCGCCTGGCCGACCCCGGGCTCTACACCGGTGCGCAGGCGGGCGAGGTCGCGGCGCTCAACAAACGCCAGGCGGAGCTCGCCGCGCGGATCGAGGAGGCCGAGCTGCGCTGGCTGGAACTGCACGAGGCGCTCGAGGCGATTGCGGCGGATTGAGCGCCGCCGGGGGCCGGCGCCATCGCGGCGCTCGCCGCTCCTGCCGCGACCCGCGCGACTTTCCCGCGTAGCAGCGGCGACCGCCGCGTCACCCTCGGCAGCGCGGCAATCGCTCAGCGGAACACGATCGTCTTGTTGCCGTGTACCAGCACGCGGTCCTCGAGGTGGTAGCGCAGGCCGCGGGCGAGCACGGTCTTCTCGATGTCCTTGCCATAGCGCACCATGTCCTCGACCGCGTCGGAGTGGTCGATGCGGATCACGTCCTGCTCGATGATCGGACCCTGGTCGAGGTCGGCGGTGACGTAGTGGCAGGTGGCGCCGATCAGCTTGACGCCCTTCACCCAGGCCTGGTGGTAGGGCCGCGCGCCGACGAAACTCGGCAGGAAGCTGTGGTGGATGTTGATGATGCGGCCCGGGTAGGCGGCGCACAGTTCGGGCGACAGGATCTGCATGTAGCGCGCGAGCACCATGGTGTCGCCGCGCACCTCCTCGAAGATGCGCTGCACCTCCGCGTAGGCGGCGGCCTTGTCGTCGGGTCCGACCGGCACGTGGTGAAAGGGGATGCCGTGCCACTCGACGAAACCGCGGAAGCTGTCGTGGTTGGAGATCACGCACGGGATCTCGATGTCGAGTTCCTTCGACTGCCAGCGCGCGAGCAGGTCGTAGAGGCAGTGCTCCTGCTTGCTGACCAGGATCACGACGCGCTTCTTCACCGCCGAGTCGGTGATCTTCCAGTCCATCTGCAGTTCCTCGGCGAGCGGCCGGAAGCGCTCGCGGAACTCGGCGAGGTGGAAGGGCAGGGAGTCGGCCTTGATCTCGACGCGCATGAAGTAGCGCCCGGCCGCCTCGCCATTGTGCGGCTGTTCGGCATGCAGCGAGGTCTCGAGGATCCAGCCGCCGTGACCGGCGATGAAGCTCGACACGCGGGCGACGATGCCGACCTGGTCGGGGCAGGAGGCGGAAAGGGTGTAGAAGCGTTGGCGATGCATGGGCTGATGGCTGCCGGGGTTCGTTGGAGAGGCGGAGCCCCCTCAGGGGGCGGCGAGAGCGCAGCGAGCGGGGGCGGTGCGCCTCGCCGCAAGGCTTTTGCCGTCGTCAGGCGACTGCGAAAGCCTTGTCGATCTCGCCGCGCAGGGCGTCGTAGTCGCGCACCACCGGGAATTGCGGAAACTCGCGCACCACGTTCTCGGGCGGATGGAACAGGATGCCGCCGTGGGCCTCACCCAGCATCGCGGTGTCGTTGTACGAGTCGCCGGCGGCGACGACCTTGAAGTTGAGTTCCTTGAAGCGGCGCACCGCCTCCTGCTTCTGGTTGGGCATGCGCAGGTGGTAGTTCACCAGCACGCCGCGGTCGTCGGCCTCGAGGCTGTGGCAGAACAGCGTCGGCCAGCCGAGCTGACGCATCAGCGGATGCGCGAACTCGTAGAAGGTGTCGGACAGGATCACGACCTGATAGGCCTCGCGCAACCCGTCGAGGAAGGCGCGCGCGCCCGCCATCGGCCCCATGTCGGCGATGACCGCCTGGATGTCGGGCAGGCCCAGCCCCTTCTGCGCCAGGATGTCGAGGCGGTACTTCATCAGGGTGTCGTAGTTGGGCTCGTCGCGGGTGGTGCGGCGCAGTTCGGCGATGCCGGTGCGCTCGGCGAATTCGATCCAGATTTCGGGGACGAGGACGCCTTCGAGGTCGAGACAGACGATTTGCACGGAATGGCCCTGCCAGGTGGTTGTTGCGATCGCCGGCGATTCTATCACCGCCGCCGGGCGCCTACTCCGACGCAGACAGGGCGAAAAAAGGCAGGCGCGCCATGTGGGGCCGCCTGCCTTGCCTGGATCCTCGTCCGCGCGCCCCCGCTTCGGCAGGTAGCGCGCGGGGCGGGTGAGTGCCGCCCTAGTTCTGCTGCGACGGGTAGTCGGTCAGGAAGCGCATACGAATGCGATGGGCGCGTTCGGCCTTCTCGGTGTCGCCGTTGCGATGAGCGTGCTCGCCCATTTCGCGCATGCACTCGGTGAGCAGCAGCACCCCGTCCTCGGTCTGCACCAGCGCACACGCGAGCTGCGCCGCCGCGGTGCCCGAAATCGAAGCGTGTTCCGCAATCAGGGCGACCTCGTCGTCGCTGATTCCGCAGTAATCCAGGCAATCTCGAATCGATAGCATATTCACTCCTCCTTCGCGCGCAGGCCGTGTCTTCCGGCTTGTCATTGTCATGTCGGGAGCCGTTTTGCGGCGCACGACATCGACATTGTACAGGGCTTGGATGGAAAGGTTAAATAAATGAATTAAATGGAAAATATTGTGTGATGCAGCAAAGCGTGGCGCCGAAATCCGCAATCCGGGGCGGCGCTCCGCCGCACGCCATCCGCCCCTGGGTTGGTCGGCGCGGGCGGCGGAAGGTTCTCGGCGGCCGGAGCGCAAAAAAGGCGCCCCGGAGGGCGCCTTGCGGGGCCGGTCGAGCCGGCAGTCCGAATCGCGAGGTCAGTGATGATACGCGGTTTCGCCGTGAGAGGTGGTGTCCAGACCCTGGCGCTCTTCGTCCTCCGGCACCCGCAGGCCGACGATGAGGTCCACCAGCTTGTACGCGACCAGGGAGACGACGCCGCTCCAGACGATGGTCAGGACGATGCTCTTCGCCTGGATCCACACCTGGCTCGCGATCGAGAAGTCCGCCGCGCCGGTGCCGCCAAGGAAGGGTGCGGCGAACACGCCGGTGAGGATGGCGCCGACGATGCCGCCCACGCCATGCACGCCGAACACGTCGAACGCGTCATCCACCTTGAGCAGGCGCTTGAGACCGCCCACGCCCCAGACGCAGATCGCGCCGGCGATCAGGCCCATCACGATCGCCCCCATCGGACCGACGAAGCCGGCCGCCGGGGTCACCGCCACCAGGCCGGCCACCGCGCCCGAGGCCGCGCCCAGCATCGAGGGCCTGCTCTTGAACAGCGCCTCGACCGTGATCCAGGACAGCGTCGCCGCGCCGGTGGCGAGGATGGTGTTGATGAAGGCGAGCGCCGCACCCGAGGTCGCGCCGAGCGCCGAGCCGGCGTTGAAGCCGAACCAGCCCACCCACAGCAGCGAGGCTCCGACCATGGTCAGCGTCAGCGAGTGCGGCGTCAGCGCTTCCTTGCCGAAGCCGATGCGCTTGCCGACCAGGTAGGCGCCGATCAGGCCGGCGATGCCGGCGTTGATGTGCACCACGGTGCCGCCGGCGAAGTCGAGCGCGCCGTCCTCGAACAGCAGGCCGCCCGGCGACCACACCATGTGTGCCATCGGCAGGTAGCTGAAGGTGAACCACAGCACGGTGAACAGCAGCACCGCCGAGAACTTCATGCGCTCGGCGAAGGCGCCGACGATGAGCGCGCAGGTAATGGCGGCGAAGGTCGACTGGAAGGCGATGAAGACGTACTCGGGCAGCGCGCCCGACAGCGAATCGACGGTGACGCCCTTGAGGAAGATCTTGTCGAGGCTGCCGATGAAGGTGCCTTCGCCGGCGAAGGCCAGGCTGTAGCCGTACAGCGCCCACAGCACGGTGATCAGCGAGAAGATCACGAAGACCTGCATCAGCACCGAGAGCATGTTCTTGCTGCGTGCGAGACCGCCGTAGAAGAGCGCCAGACCGGGGATCACCATCAGGATCACGAGCATCGTCGAGGTGAGCATCCAGGCCACGTCGCCGTGATTGATCTCCACCGCCGCGGCGGCGGCGTCCTGCGCCGAGGCGGCGCCGGAGAGGCCGAGACCGAGCAGGGCGAGCAGGGGGGATGCGACTGCGATTGGCATTTTCATGGTTTCTTCTCCCTTACAGCGCATCGGCGCCGGTCTCGCCGGTGCGGATGCGGATGACCTGTTCGAGCTCGAACACGAAGATCTTGCCGTCGCCGATCTTGCCGGTGACGGCGGATTTCTCGATCGCCTCGAGCGCGGGCTCGAGGATGTCGTCGGCGACCGCGGCCTCGATCTTTACCTTGGGCAGGAAGTCGACCACGTACTCTGCGCCGCGATAGAGCTCGGTGTGGCCCTTCTGGCGGCCGAAGCCCTTGACCTCGGTGACGGTGATGCCCTGCACGCCGATCGCCGACAGCGCCTCGCGCACTTCGTCGAGCTTGAACGGCTTGATGATCGCGGTGATGAATTTCATGGTGCTCGTCTCCGGTATCAGAAGGACTTGGCGACCGACAGGATCAGGCGCTCATCGGCGAGATCGCTGTCGTCGAGGTCGGTATCGACGTAGTGCAGGCCGACGTCGAGCCCGGCGAGATTCTTGGTGACGCCGAGCTTCCAGTCGGTGTAGTTGTCCAGGCCGCCCTTCATCTCGCTGTAGCCGACGTGGGCGTCGAGGGTGAAGCCGCGGCCGAGTTCCACCGAGGCGCCGAGATCGAAGTACTGCGAGCCGTCGGAGTCGGCGGCGCCGAAGGCGTCGGTGAAGGCATAGGAATACTTGAAGCTCAGGTACTCCCAGCTCAGGCCGAGGTAGCCTTCGGTGGTGTCGGGGTCCTCGCCGCCGGCCGCCTTGTACTCGCCGCCGTAGCTGCCCGGGTAGTAGTAGTGCAGCACGCCGAGGTCGTAGCCGATGCCGGCGGTCTCGCCGGCATAGCCACCGTAGATGTTGGTCTCGAGGCTGTTGCTCGCGCCCGCGTCCGACAGCCAGGAAACGTTCGACGCCCACACGCCGGCGTAAAGGCCGCTTGCGTGCGCGTAGTCGAAGCCACCCTGGATCGCGGGGCGCTCGTCCGTCTGGCTCACGCCGCGGAAGGCGTAATCGCTGCTCAGGCTGAGGTTGGCGCTGATCGGGCGCTGTTCGGCGAGGGCGGTCCCCGCGACCGGCAGGGCGGCGAGCAGGGCGACGGTGAGGAGGGCTTTCTGCATGATGTTCTCCGGGCTGGTTGGTGTTTTGCACTCATCAAAAAGCAGGGCGCGTGCCAGATCGGAAAAGCACTTTTAAATCAGACACAGAGACATCTCTCCGGGGGCGCCGACGCCCCCGCTTGCTGCGGTGCGAAAGGAAGATGGGCGCGGATGGTGCATCAGCTGCACCACTGTGGTGCGCGAGGCCGGCGCGCGCGCGTGCTGCACCAGGGTGGTTCGCCGGCGGTGGCCGCGCACGTCGTGCTAGACTCGATCGCCTTCCCTAACCGCTATCGGATCGCGGCCATGTCCACTCCTCGCTTCCTCGACGAAATCGGCGCAAAGCTTTCGGAACTCGCCGCCAACAGCCCGGCGCGCGACATCGAAAAGAACGTCAAGGCGATGCTCGGCAGCGCCTTCGGCAAGCTCGACCTGGTGACCCGCGAAGAATTCGAGGTGCAGCGCGAGGTGCTCGCCCACGCCCGCCAGAAGCTCGCCGAGCTCGAGGCGCGGGTCGCAGAACTCGAGGCCAGACTGGGCGCGAGCGGCGACGCCGAGGCCTGATCCGGCCTCGGCGGCCCTCTCGGCCACCGCCTCCTCGCGCTTCCTTATATCGCTTTGTCATTGAAGCGGCGTTCGCTAGACTGGCGCTCCGTCCAGTCCAGGAGTGCCGCATGTCGCTTGCCCTTGTCCGCAGCCGCGCGCTCGACGGCCTGGCCGCGGCGGAAGTCACGGTCGAGGTCCATCTAGCCAACGGCCTGCCCGCCTTCAACCTGGTGGGCCTGCCCGACACCGAGGTGCGCGAGGCACGCGATCGCGTGCGCGCCGCGATCCTCAGCTCCCAG
Organism: Thauera phenolivorans; assembly: GCF_001696715.1. Lineage (GTDB taxonomy): Bacteria > Pseudomonadota > Gammaproteobacteria > Burkholderiales > Rhodocyclaceae > Thauera > Thauera phenolivorans. Next base: position 306,591 of record NZ_MBFM01000005.1, read on the forward strand.
TTCGAGTTTCCCCAGCGACGCATCACGGTCAACCTTGCCCCTGCCGACCTGCCCAAGGAGGGCGGTCGTTTCGATCTCGCGATCGCGGTGGGCATCCTCGCCGCCTCCGGCCAGGTCGCGGGCGAAGGGCTCGGCGCGCTCGAGTTCTGCGGCGAGCTGTCGCTCACCGGCAGCCTGCGCCCGGTGCGCAGTGTGCTGGCGGCCGCGCTCGCCGCCGGCCGCGCCGGACGGTCGCTGGTGCTGCCCGGCGGCAATGCCGACGAGGCGGCGCTCGCGCGCGCCGCACGCATCCTGCCGGCGACGGACCTGCTCGAGGTATGCGCGCACCTCAATGGCCACAAGGCGATCGAGGTCCATCCGGCGCCGCCACTCGCAGCCGTCGGCGACGCCGGTCCCGACCTCGCCGACGTGCGCGGCCAGCTGCCGGCGCGGCGTGCGCTCGAGGTGGCGGCCGCCGGCGGGCATTCGCTGCTGATGTTCGGGCCGCCCGGTTCGGGCAAGTCGATGCTCGCCCAGCGCCTGCCCGGCCTGCTGCCGCCGATGAGCGAGCAGGAGGCGCTCGAGAGTGCGGCGCTGCATTCGATCGGTGGCGAGTTCGATCCTGCACGCTGGGGTCGGCGTCCGTTCCGCGCGCCCCATCACTCGGCCTCGGCAGCGGCGATCGTGGGCGGCGGCGCGCTGCCGCGGCCCGGCGAAATCTCGCTTGCCGACCACGGCGTGCTGTTCCTCGACGAACTGCCGGAGTTCGAGCGCAGGGTGCTGGAATCGCTGCGCGAGCCGCTCGAGACCGGCAACGTCACCGTCGCGCGGGCACGCCGGCGAGTGAGCTTCCCCGCGCGCTTTCAGCTCGTGGCGGCGATGAACCCCTGCCCCTGCGGCCACGCCGGGGATCCGCACCGGGCCTGCCGCTGCACCCCGGACCAGATCGCGCGCTACCGCGCCCGCCTGTCGGGGCCCTTGCTCGACCGGGTGGACCTCACCGTCGAAGTGGGGGCGATCCCGCCCGGCGAGCTGGTCGGCGGTGCTCGCGGCGAGGGGTCGGCCGCGGTGCGCGCGCGGGTGGCGGCGGCGCGAACCCTGCAGCTCGACCGCCAGGGGCGGCCCAATGCGCGAATCGAGGCGGGGGAGGTTGAGGCCTTGTGCGCGCCGGACGCGGCCGGCGAGAAGCTGCTGCGGCAGGCGATCGGCGGGCTGAAGCTGTCCGCCAGGGGGTATCATCGCGTGCTACGGGTGGCACGCACGCTCGCCGATCTCGCCGGAGCGGGGCGCCCCGGCCCCGCCCACATCGCCGAGGCGATCCAGTACCGTCGCAGCCTCGATTCGCGCTGAGGGCGCCGGGGATGGCGACGGCGTCGGCGCGCCGCGCCCTCCAAGAACAACGACAACAGGCCGATGCCCTTCAGTTCGATAAGCCGCTGGCTGCCGCTGGTGCTGGCGACCCTCTCCGCCATCGGTCCGTTCGCGATCGACACCTACCTGCCGGCCTTCCCGGCGATTGGCACCTCGCTCGGCGCGACCCAGGTCGAGGTGCAGCAGACCCTCACGGTGTACATGCTCACCTTCGCCGTCATGGTGATGTGGCACGGCTCGCTATCGGACCGCTTCGGCCGCCGTCGGGTGCTGATCGTCGCCTCGGGCGCCTTCGCGTTCGCCTCGGCCCTGTGCGCGCTGGCGCCGACGATCGAGTGGCTGTGGATCGGACGCGCCGCGCAGGGCGTGTTCGGCGGTGCCGGGGTGGTGGTGGGGCGCGCGGTGGTGCGCGACCTCTATGACGGGGCCCAGGCCCAGCGCCTGATGGCGCGGGTGAT
>NZ_MBFM01000005.1:308408-355411 GCF_001696715.1 Thauera phenolivorans
TTGAGGCCTTGTGCGCGCCGGACGCGGCCGGCGAGAAGCTGCTGCGGCAGGCGATCGGCGGGCTGAAGCTGTCCGCCAGGGGGTATCATCGCGTGCTACGGGTGGCACGCACGCTCGCCGATCTCGCCGGAGCGGGGCGCCCCGGCCCCGCCCACATCGCCGAGGCGATCCAGTACCGTCGCAGCCTCGATTCGCGCTGAGGGCGCCGGGGATGGCGACGGCGTCGGCGCGCCGCGCCCTCCAAGAACAACGACAACAGGCCGATGCCCTTCAGTTCGATAAGCCGCTGGCTGCCGCTGGTGCTGGCGACCCTCTCCGCCATCGGTCCGTTCGCGATCGACACCTACCTGCCGGCCTTCCCGGCGATTGGCACCTCGCTCGGCGCGACCCAGGTCGAGGTGCAGCAGACCCTCACGGTGTACATGCTCACCTTCGCCGTCATGGTGATGTGGCACGGCTCGCTATCGGACCGCTTCGGCCGCCGTCGGGTGCTGATCGTCGCCTCGGGCGCCTTCGCGTTCGCCTCGGCCCTGTGCGCGCTGGCGCCGACGATCGAGTGGCTGTGGATCGGACGCGCCGCGCAGGGCGTGTTCGGCGGTGCCGGGGTGGTGGTGGGGCGCGCGGTGGTGCGCGACCTCTATGACGGGGCCCAGGCCCAGCGCCTGATGGCGCGGGTGATGACGATCTTCGCGGTGGCCCCGGCGGTGGCGCCGATCATCGGCGGCGCCCTGCTAGAGCTCGCCGGCTGGCGCTCGATCTTCGTCTTCCTCGCGCTCTTCGGCGCCATGCAGACCTGGCTCACCTGGCGCTTCCTGCCCGAGAGCCTGCCCGAGGATGCCCGCCAGCCGCTGCATCCGGTCGGGCTCGCGCGTGCCTACGGCGCGGTGCTGTCGAATCGCGCCTTCATGCTGCTGAGCCTGGCGACGGCGCTGAACTTCAACGGCTTCTTCCTCTACGTGATGTCGGCGCCGGTGTTCATCATCGACCACCTCGGGCTGGGCAGCACCGCCTTCGGCTGGCTGTTCGTGCCGGGGGTGGCGGGGATGATGGCGGGCTCGATGCTGGCGGGCAGGCTCGCCGGGCGCTGGTCGACCGGGCGCACGATCGCCGTCGGCTACGCGCTGATGCTGGCGGCGGGCCTGCTCAACGTCGCGCTGTCGGCGCTGCTGCCGGCCGGCTTGCCGCAGTCGGTGCTGCCGATTCCGCTGTTCACCCTCGGCATGGCGATGGCGATGCCCTCCCTGAGCCTGCTCGCGCTCGATCTCTTCCCCGCCCGCCGCGGCATGGCCTCGAGCTGCCAGAGCTTCCTGCAGATGGGGCTCAACGCGGCGGTCGCCGGTGCGGTGGTGCCGCTGCTGTGGGGCAGCACGCTGTCGCTCGCGGCGGGGATGTGTCTGTTCGCGGGCCTCGGTCTGTTCGCCTTCCTTGCCTGGGCGCGGCGCGCCGCGGCGTGAAGCCTCAGCACTGCTGCCAGGGCAGGCCGTCGAAGCGCCAGCCGCTGACGCTGTTGCGGTGGTGGTGGTCGTCGAGCTCGCCCTCGAAACCATGGGCGACGTTGTAGATCTCGCTGAAACCGGCGGCGAGCAGGGCCTCGCCGGCCGCCTCCGAGCGGTTGCCGCTGCGGCAGATGAGCAGGATCGGGCGCTGGCCGCCGTTGCCGGCGAGTTTCTTCACCTCGCCGACGAAGTGCGGGTTGATGTCCCAGTCGGGGCCGTCGTTCCACGACACGTGGATGGCGCCGACCGGATGGCCGACGAAGAGGAATTCGATCTCGCTGCGCACGTCGATCAACAGGGCGTCGGGCGTGGCCTGGAGGAAGGCATGGGCCTCCTTCGGGGTCAGGTGTTTCATCGGCTTGTCTCCTTTGGCGCAGGATTATATTCGGAATTGCCGATGCGCCATGACGCCGGGCTCAGCCCGCCTCGCCGAGATAGGCGGCGCGCACGCCGGGGTCGGCGAGCAGGGCCTCGCCGCTGCCGGTGAGGATCAGCCTGCCCGACGCCATCACGTAGCCGCGCCCGGCGAACTCGAGCGCGAGCCTGGCGTTCTGCTCGACGAGCAGGACCGTGACGCCCTCGCGTGCCACCGACTGCACGACCTCGAAGATCTTCTCCACCAACAGCGGGGCGAGGCCCATCGAGGGCTCGTCGAGCAGCAGCAGCCTGGGCCGCGACAGCAGCGCGCGACCGATCGCCAGCATCTGCTGTTCGCCGCCAGACAGCGTGCCGGCGACCTGGTGCAGGCGCTCCCTCACCCGCGGCAGCAACGTGTAGACGCGCTCGAGGTCGGCCTCGATGCCGGCGCGGTCCTTGCGGCTGTAGGCGCCCATGCGCAGGTTCTCCGCCACCGTCAGACGGGTGAAGATGCCGCGGCCTTCGGGTACCAGGGCGATGCCGCGGCGCAGGCGCTCGTGCGCCGGCACCGGGTTGATGCGCTCGCCGGCGTAGAGGATGTCGCCGCCGGTGAGCGGCAGCACGCCGGCGATCGCGTTCAGCGTGGTGGTCTTGCCGGCGCCGTTGGCGCCGATCAGGCAGACCAGCTCGCCCGTCCGCAGTTCGAGCTCGATGCCCTTGACGGCCTGGATGCCGCCGTAGGCGACACGCAGCTCGCGGAGCTGCAGCAGCGGGCCGCTCGTGCTGCGGGTGTCAGTGGCCATGCCTGCCTGCGCCGAGATAGGCGGCGATCACCGCCTCGTCCTTCTGCACCACCGCCGGCACGTCTTCGGCGATCTTGCGGCCGAAGTCGAGCACCGCGACGCGGTCGCACAGGCCCATGACCAGCATGACGTCGTGCTCGATCAGCATAACGGTGACGCCGTCGGCGCGGATCTGCTCGATCAGCTGTCTGAGCTGGCCGGTCTCGGTGGCGTTCATGCCGGCGGCCGGCTCGTCTAGCGCGAGCAGCTGGGGTTCGGTGGCGAGCGCGCGTGCGATCTCGAGCCGGCGCTGATCGCCGTAGGGCAGGTTTTTCGACACCACCCCGGCGAAGCGGCCGATGCCGACGTAGTCCAGCAGCTCGTGAGCGCGCGCCGTGGTCCGCCGCTCCTCCTCGCGGGTGTGGCGGCTCTGGCCGAGGATGCCCCAGATGCCCGCCTTCGTCCGGATGTGGTGGCCGGCCATGACGTTCTCGAGCGCGGTCAGCTCGCGGAACAGGCGGATGTTCTGGAAGGTGCGGGCGATGCCGCGGCCCACCACCTCGTGCGGCTTGCCCGCGGGCAGCGCGCTGCCCTTGAACACGAACGCGCCGTCGTCGGCCACGCAGGCGCCGGTCAGCACGTTGAAGAGGGTGGTCTTGCCCGCGCCGTTGGGGCCGATCAGGCCGTACACCTCGCCCTCGTTGATGGTCAGCGACACTTCGGACAGCGCGTGCAGGCCGCCGAAGCGCTTCTGGACCTTGCGGGCCTCGAGCAGTGGGCTCACCGCCCTGCCTCCCGGCCCGGCCGCGGGCCGCGGGTGCGCGCAGGGCGTCGTCCCGCGGCGCGCGCCGCGAAGCCGATGGGGGTCTGCTTCATTCTCGATTCGCCCTCGCTGTGCTTGCAGTCACTTACCCCGCCGTCGTTGCAAAATGCGCGGCTTCGGAGGATTCTAGCCGAGTGATCGGACGCGCTGGCGAGTCCCGTCGGCGCTTCGCATGGAGATCTTCCCCGATGAAGCGATTTCTCGCCTGGCTGTGCGCCCTGTTGTCCGCGATCGGACTGAGCGCCTGCGACCAGTTCCACATCCGCGAACTCCAGCCCGGGGTTTCGAGCTCGCACGAGGTGCGCGACCGCTTCGGAGCGCCGCAGATGGAGTGGCGCAACGAGGACGGCTCCGTGACCTGGGAGTATTCCCGCCAGCCCGAGGGCACGGAGTGCTTCATGATCACGATCGGCCCGGACGGCATCCTGCAGCGCATCGAGCAGGTGCTCAACGAGGCGCAGTTCGCCCGCGTCGAACGCGGCATGGTCGGCGACGAGGTGCGCCGCCTGCTCGGCAAGCCGGCTTCCAGCCAGTTCCTACAATTGAAGCAGGAGACCGTGTGGGAGTGGCTGATCGATGTTCCCCCGCCGGGCGGGGATCGCGTCTATTTCACGGTCAATTTCAACACCGACGGCCGCGTCACCGGCACCGGCCGCTATGTGAAACCGGGGCGCTGAGATGAACGCGAATCGACTGCCCGCCGCGCGCGTGCGCGGCGTCGGATTGCTCCTGTTGCTGATGCTCGCGATGCTGCTGAGCGGCTGCGCGGTGTTCCGGCCGCCGCCGCCCTACACCACCGAGGCGGATGCGCTCGCGGACCGCGGCGAGCCGACCCGACGTTGGACGAACGAGGACGGCACCACCGTGCTCGAGTATTCGACCCAGCCCAACGGCTACACTTGCCTGATGGTCGAGGTGGACCGAAGCGGCGTCGTGCTGCGCCAGTGGGACGCCTTGTCCGAGCGCAACCTCGCCGAGGTCCGCCCCGGCATGAGCCGCGAGGAGGTCGACCGCATGCTCGGCGAGCATCGCTCGGAGCAGACCTTCCGCCTGTCGGGCGAGGAGGTGTGGGACTGGAACATCTACAACGACGGCCCCGGCATCGCCACTCTGTTCAACGTGCACTTCATCGACGGCAAGGTGGTGCGCACCAGCCGTACCTACGTCTATCCGAACGACGGCGGGCTGTTGGGCGGCTACTACTATGGCCGTCCCTACGGCTACGGTTTCTGGGGGGGCTATCCCTTCGGCTGGCCGTATCGCGCCTATCACCCCTACGCCCCCTGGTTCTTCTGGTGATCGACCGTGGCCCGGCTGCGCCGGATGCGGCGTTGTAGGAGCGCAGCCCTCTGCGCGATTGCAGCGGTGGCGCGGCTACCGGGGCGCGCCCGCTTGGCAAGGGATCGCGGGAATGGCTAGAATTGCGCACTTGCCGAGGAGCGTTGCGACCCGAACAGGCCCCGCGGGCCGGCGGGCCAGGCTCGGCAACCGATTCAACGGCGCTCGCAGACCCTTGCCGGTTTGTGGCGCCGTTCGCTTTTGTGTCCCGCTGCAGCCGGCCAACCTTGCGCGCAAGATCGCAGAACCGAGGTAACCGCCATGCAAGCCGACTGCAGCACCGAATTCCGCCAGCTTCTCGCCGAGCGCATCCTGATCCTGGACGGCGCGATGGGTACGATGATCCAGCAGGAGAAGCTGGGTGAGGCGGACTATCGCGGCGATCGCTTCCTCGATCACCCGAAGGACCTCAAGGGCAATAACGACCTGCTCGTGCTGACCCGTCCCGAGGTGGTCGCCGGCATCCACCGCGCCTATCTCGAGGCCGGCGCCGACATCATCGAGACCAACACCTTCAACGCCACCCGCGTGTCGCAGGCGGAGTACGGACTTGAAGCGCTGGCCTACGAGCTGAACGTCGAGGGCGCGCGTCTGGTGCGCCAACTGTGCGACGAATACACCGCGCAGGATCCCGCCAAGCCGCGCTTCTGCGCCGGCGTGCTCGGCCCGACCTCGCGCACGCTGTCGATCTCGCCGGACGTGAACGATCCCGGCTACCGCAACATCAGCTTCGATGCGCTCGCCGACGACTATTACGATTCGGCGAAGGGCCTGCTCCAGGGGGGCGCCGACCTCCTGCTGATCGAGACGGTGTTCGATACCCTGAACGCCAAGGCCGCGGTGTTCGCGATCGAGAAACTGTTCGATGACCTGGGCCGGCGCTGGCCGGTGATGATCTCCGGCACGATCACCGACGCCTCCGGCCGCACGCTGTCGGGCCAGACCGCCGAGGCGTTCTGGAACTCGCTGTCGCACGCGCAGCCGATCAGCTTCGGCCTCAACTGTGCGCTCGGCGCCGACCAGTTGCGCCAGTACGTCGAAGAGCTGTCGAACGTCTGCGACACCCATGTGTCGGCCCACCCCAACGCCGGCCTGCCCAACCCGCTGTCGCCCACCGGCTACGACGAGACCCCCGAGCACCTCGCCGGCCAGATCAAGGAATGGGCGCAGAGCGGTCTGGTGAACATCGTCGGCGGCTGCTGTGGCACCACGCCGGCGCACATCGCGGCGATCGCCGCGGCGGTCGAAGGCCTCGCCCCGCGCAGCGTGCCGACCATCGACAAGAAGCTGCGTCTGTCGGGGCTGGAACCCTTCAACGTCGGCGGCGATGCCCTGTTCGTCAACGTGGGCGAGCGCACCAACGTTACCGGCTCGAAGGCCTTCGCGCGCATGATCCTCGAAGGCCGCTTCGACGACGCGCTCGCGGTGGCGCGCCAGCAGGTGGAGAACGGGGCCCAGGTCATCGACATCAACATGGACGAGGCGATGCTGGACTCGGTCGCCGCGATGGAGCGCTTCTGCAAGCTGGTGGCCACCGAGCCCGACATCTCGCGCGTGCCGATCATGCTCGACTCGTCGAAGTGGTCGGTGATCGAGACCGGCCTCAAGTGCATCCAGGGCAAGGGCGTGGTCAACTCGATCTCGATGAAGGAGGGCGAGGCCGAGTTCCTGCGCCAGGCCCGGCTCGCACGCCGCTACGGCGCCGCGGTGATCGTCATGGCCTTCGACGAGCAGGGCCAGGCCGACACCTTCCGCCGCAAGACCGGGATCTGCGAGCGCGCCTACAAGTTGCTGGTGAAGCCGGTGGCCGAGGGTGGCGCCGGCCTCCCGCCGGAAGACATCATCTTCGACCCCAACATCTTCGCGATCGCCACCGGCATCGAGGAGCACGACAACTACGCGGTCGACTTCATCAACGCGGTGGCGTGGATCAAGGAGAATCTGCCGTACGCCAAGACCTCGGGCGGGGTGTCGAACGTGTCCTTCAGCTTCCGCGGCAACGACCCGGTGCGCGAGGCGATCCACACCGTCTTCCTGTACCACGCGATCAAGGCCGGTCTGTCGATGGGCATCGTCAACGCCGGCCAGCTCGGCGTCTATGACGAGCTCGATCCGGTGCTGCGCGAGAAGGTCGAGGACGTGGTGATGAACCGCAAGCCCGCATCCGGCCAGAACCCGGGCGAGGTGCTGGTGGAGATGGCGCAGTCGGTGAAGGGGCAGGCGAAGGAATCCGCGCAGGACCTCGCCTGGCGCGAATGGTCGGTGGAAGAGCGACTGTCGCACGCGCTGGTCAAGGGCATCACCGAATTCGTCGTCGCCGACACCGAGGAGGTGCGCGCCAAGCTCGAGGCCGAGGGCGCGCCGCCGCTGGCGGTCATCGAAGGCCCGCTGATGGCGGGCATGAGCGTGGTCGGCGACCTCTTCGGGGCGGGCAAGATGTTCCTGCCCCAGGTGGTGAAGTCGGCGCGGGTGATGAAGCAGGCGGTCGCCCACCTGATCCCCTACATCGAGGCCGAGAAGCTGCGCACCGGCGCCGCCAGCAAGGGCCGCATCGTCATGGCCACGGTGAAGGGCGACGTGCACGACATCGGCAAGAACATCGTTGGCGTGGTGCTCGGCTGCAACGGCTACGAGGTCATCGACCTCGGCGTGATGGTGCCGGCGACGAAGATCCTGGAAGCGGCGAAGGAACACGGCGCGCAGGCGATCGGCCTGTCCGGGCTGATCACCCCCTCGCTGGAGGAGATGAGCCACGTCGCCGCCGAGATGAAGCGCCAGGGCTTCGAGGTTCCGCTGCTCATCGGTGGCGCCACCACCAGCCGCAACCACACGGCGATCAAGATCGCGCCCCACTACGACCAGCCGGTGGTCTACGTGCCCGACGCCTCGCGCGCGGTCGGCGTGGTCACCGCGCTGCTGTCCGCGGGCCAGAGCGAAGCCTTCAAGGCCGAGATCGCCACCGACTACGAGAAGATCCGCGCCCTGCACGCCAACAAGAAGGGCGTGCAGCTGGTGAGCCTCGAGGCGGCGCGCGCCAACGCCTTCCGCACCGACTGGACCGCCGAGCCGGTCGCCGCCTGCAGCACCGCGCACCAGGCGGGCTTCCGCCCCTACCAGCCGGTGCGGCCGAACATGCTCGGCGTGCAGGCGATCGACGTCGAGCTCGCCGAGCTGGTGAACTACATCGACTGGGGCCCCTTCTTCCAGACCTGGGACCTCGCTGGCCGCTTCCCCGCGATCCTCGACGACGAGGTCGTGGGCGATACCGCGCGCAGCGTCTTCGCCGACGGCAAGGCGATGCTGGAGAAGGTCATCGCCGAGGGCTGGCTGCAGGCGAAGGCGGTGTTCGGCCTCTTCCCCGCGAACGCGGTTGGCGACGATATCGAGATCTACACGGGCGAGGACCGCAGCGAGCTCGCCATGGTGTGGCACGGCCTGCGCCAGCAGCACGAGCGTCCCGCGGGCAAGCCGCACTGGTGCCTGGCGGACTTCGTCGCCCCCAGGGACGCCGGCGGCGTGCCGGACTGGATCGGAGCCTTCGCGGTCACCGCCGGGCTGGGCATCGAGGCCAAGCTCGCCCAGTTCGAGGCGGCGCACGACGACTACCACGCGATCATGCTCAAGAGCCTGGCCGACCGCCTCGCCGAGGCCTGCGCCGAATGGCTGCACGAGCGCGTGCGGCGCGAGTGCTGGGGCTATGCGGCCGACGAGGCCCTCGACAACGCGGCGCTGATCGCCGAGCGCTACCGCGGCATCCGTCCCGCACCGGGCTACCCGGCCTGCCCCGACCATACGGTGAAGGGACCGCTGTTCGAGCTGCTCGGCGCGCGCGAACGCATCGGTATGGAGCTCACCGAAAGCTATGCGATGACGCCGGCCGCGGCGGTGAGCGGCTTCTACTTCGCCCATCCCGAGAGCCACTATTTCGCGGTCTCGAAGATCGGTCGCGACCAGCTCGAGGACTGGGCGGCACGCACCGGCATGGAAGTGGACGAAGCGGCGCGCTGGCTGGCGCCGCTGCTGTGAGCACCGGGCGCGCCGGCCTGGTCCGCACGATGCGTGACCCGGGCCGGCGGGCGGTGTAGTATCAGTTATTTCTAATATTTAGACAAGGAAGCGCGCATGGCCACCCTCGACATCACCGCCGAAAACTTCAACGACACCCTCTCGCAGAACGGCATCGTGTTCCTCGACTTCTGGGCGGCGTGGTGCGGCCCCTGCCGCAGCTTCGCGCCGACCTATGAGGCCGCGAGCGAGACGCATCCCGACATCGTGTTCGGCAAGATCGACACCGAGGCCGAGCAGGAACTCGCGGCCACCTTCGAGATCCGCTCGATCCCGACCATCGCGGTGATCCGCGAGGGCGTGATGGTGTTCCGCCAGTCCGGTGCGCTGCCGGCGAAGGCGCTCGGCGAAGTGATCGAGGCGGTGCGCGGGCTCGACATGGATCAGGTGCGCGCGGAGATCGCCGCCCACGAGGCCCAGCAGCAGGGCTGAACGCGCGCCACCCCTGCGGCGGTCGCCGCCGCCACGGGGTGTCGACTCAGCTGCCCTGGGCCGCGCCGCCGGCCGTCGGCGAATTGAGCATCTCGTCGTGCTCGTGCATCTTCCACGGCAGGCTGCCCGGCGAGATGTGCAGGAAGTGCAGGTACTTCTCGAACTGGTCGAGGATGTCGTCGATGACCTGCTGGACCTCGAAGCCGTAGATGTCGTAGGACTGCCCCCCGCGGCGCAGGAAGACTTCGGCGCGATAGTAGTGCGAGGGGCTGTCCTCGGAAATCTCGGGGAAGGCGTACTCCGGCATCGCGTACTCGACCATCCGGATGTCGTAGATGAAGTCGATCTGGCCTTCCTTCATCACCTCGATGTAGGCGCGGCCGGTGTCCTTGTCGAGCACCACCTCCGACACCCAGCCCTGGGTGGCGAGCTCGCGCTGCACGTGCTTCATGCCCTCGGCGGCCACGCCGCCGATGAAGGCCTCGACCTGGCCGCGGTCCGGGAAGCGGACCAGCTCTTCCAGGCGTTTCTTCCAGGTGCCGGTGCCGGCGCGGCTGCGCGCCATGTGGGCCTGCAGCGACACCTCGCGGTGGCCTTCGATGATCAGCGCGCGCCACATGCCGAAGGCGGCGATCAGCATGATGATCGCGAAGGGCAGGGCGCTGGCGATCGTCATCGTCTGCAGCGCCTTGAGGCCGCCGGCGAGCAGTAGCACCGAGGCGACCACGCCTTCGGTGATCGCCCAGAAGGCGCGCTGCCAGGCCGGCGTATGCGCCGCGCCGCCGGAGGCGAGCGAGTCGATCACGAGCGATCCCGAGTCGGACGAGGTGACGAAGAAGGTCACGATCAGGATCACCGTGATGAAGGAGACGATCGAGGTCAGCGGCAGGCGCTCGAAGAGCTTGAACAGCGCCAGCGCATGGTCGGCCTGCACCTCGCCGATCAGCGCCGTGTAGCCCTCCACCATGATCAGGTGCAGCGCGGTGTCGCCGAAGATCGAGAACCACAGGAAGGTGAACAGCGAGGGCACCAGCATCACGCCGAAGACGAACTGGCGGATCGTGCGCCCGCGCGAGATCTTGGCGATGAACAGGCCCACGAACGGCGCCCAGGCGATCGTCCAGCCGAAGATGAACAGGGTCCAGTTGCCGATCCAGTCGCTGCGCGTGTAAGCCTGCAGGTTGAAGGTGCGCTCGATGATGTTGTTGAGGTAGGCGCCGGTGTTCTGCAGGAAGGTCTCGAGGATGAAGATCGTCGGTCCCACCGAGAACACGAACAGCATCAGGCCGACCGCGAGCACCATGTTCAGGATCGACAGGTTCTTGACCCCCTTGTCGAGGCCGGCGACCACCGAGATCAGCGCCAGCGCGGTGATCACCGCGATCGCGATCACCTGCACCGTGGTGCCGACCGGGATCGACGGCCACAGGTAGTTGAGGCCGGCGTTGATCTGGGTGACCGACAGGCCGAGGGTGGTGGCGATGCCGAACAGGGTGCCGAGGATGGCGACGACGTCCACCGTGTGGCCTATCGGGCCGTGGATGCGCTCGCCGATCAGCGGGTAGAGGGCGGAGCGCATCGACAGCGGCAGGCCGTGGCGAAAGGCGAAGTAGGCCAGCACCAGGCCGACCAGGCCGTAGATCCCCCAGATGTGGAAGCCCCAGTGGAAGAAGGCGATCTGCATCGCCTGGCGGGCGGCGTCGAGCGTCTCGGCCGCACCTTGCGGCGGCGAGGCGTAGTGCAGCACCGGCTCGGCGACGCCGAAGAAGAGCAGCGCGATGCCGTAGCCGGCCGAGAACAGCATCGCGAACCAGGCCGGGAAGCTGTACTGCGGGGTGGCGTGGTCGGGGCCGAGCTTGATGCTGCCCCAGCGCGAGAAGCCGATCGCGACGATGAAGACGAGGAAGATCGCCACCGCCAGCATGTAGAACCAGCCGAAGGTCTCGGTGATCCAGGCCAGGGTGGAGGCGAAGACCTCGCCGGCGAGCTCGGGGTTGCTGGCGGTGCCGATGACCAGGAGCAGGGTGACGATGACCGCGGGGGCGAACACCGGGATCAGGATGGTGGAACCGGGCTTGCTGGCCGCGTTCTGCATCATGCCTCCGGATTGAATGGCGGAAGACGGATTCGGACGAATGGATGTACGAACCGATCTTACGTGAGCCAGCCGATGGGTGGAATTCCTTCGTAGGGACCTTCGGCTCATCGAGCCGCAGCCGCTTGCAGAGGGGCCCGCGCGCGACGGTCCGGTCACCGTCCCCGCGGCGGCGCGCCGTCCGCGCCGCTACCCAATGCCTTCGCCGCCTGTCGGTGGATCGCGGCCATCGCCGGGTGCGACAGGCGACGCTCGGTGGTGATCGCGTAGATCTGGCTGCCCACGTCGGCGATCTCGCCCACCGCGCGCACGCCGTACTGCGCACACACGTAGTCCGCGATCGTGGTCGGCGCGACGAAGAAGCCGGCACCGCCCTGGCCGAAGGCCTTCATCAGGGCGCTGTCGTCGAACTCGGCGACGACCTGCGGCTGGATGCGCGCGCGCTCGAACCACTGCAGCAGCGGGGCGCGATGAGCGACGTCGGCGCCCGGCAGCAGGAAGGGCGCGCGGTCGAGCACGGCTGGCAGAGCGCCTTCGCGTCCGGCGGCGAGCGCCGGCGCGGCGAACACGGTGAGCGTGCTCTCGCCGAGCAGGGTGCTGTAGCCGCGCACGCTGATGTCCGGTGGGATCGGGCGGTCGGCGATCACCAGGTCCAGGCGGTGCACCGCGAGCTCGGCGAGCAGCTCGGCGAGCGGCGCTTCGCGACACACGAGGCGCCCCGGGCGGTCGACGCGCAGCGCGGGCTCGATCAGGCGATGAACGACCGACTTGGGCATCGAGTCCGGCATGCCGATGCGGAAGGGCAGGCTGCGGCGCAGCGCGTCGTCCTGCACCACCGCAACGATCTCGTCACCGAGCGCGAAGATCGCCTCCGCGTGGCCGAGGATGCGCTCACCGGCCTCGGTCAGCTCCAGCCGGCGGCCGGCGCGGCGGAACAGGCTCACCCCGAGCGCGGCCTCGAAGGTGGCGATCTGGGCGCTGATCGAGTGCGGCGCGAGCTCGAGCACCCGCCCGGCCTCGGCGATCGTGCCCACGCGCGCGACCGTCCAGAAATAACGCAGATGCCTGTAGTTGAGCTCCGTCATCGCGGCGGCCTCGTCGTTCCGTCGAAAAAATCGATTCAAGTACCGATATTAATCGACTTTTTATGGCTCGGGCTTTCCCCTAGGCTGAAGTCGTCTGCAGGGCCGATCCGGTCGCTGCAGACGACACGACACCAGAAGGAGACCGCACCATGCGCCACTACGAAACCGACAGCTCGCCAGCCGCCGCCCGCATCCTCGCCCTCACCATGCTCGCCGACGGCGGCCTCGACCACAACGAGCTCGATGCCCTGATGCGCTCCGACCTCGTGCGCCGGCTCGGCATCGGCACGCTCGAGTTCGAGCGCATCCTGCGCGAATACTGCGACGACCTGATGATGAGCGCCCACTATCTGGACGGCATGCGACTCAAGCTCGCCGACGAGGTGTTCGAGCTGCTGCTCGAGGACATCGCCGATCCCGCCCTGCAGCGCGCCGTGCTGCGCACGATGCAGGACATCGTCAGCGCCGACGGCGTGGAGACGGGCGCCGAGGTCGAGGTCCTCGCGCGTGCGCTCGAGAAGTGGGGCGCGCGCAGCGCTCCGGGCAGGATCAACTGAAGGCGTGGAGCAGGCGGGCGCCGCAGGAAACGGCGTCGGCCTGCCCCATCCGCGACACGACGGCCGGGAGGCTGACATGGACAAGGCGCATCCGACACGAACCCCGGCGCACGACAATCACCTCGGCGAGCGGGTGGACGATCCCCTGATCGACCGTTTGCACTGGGTGATCCGGCAGGCGATCCGCGTGCTTGCGGTGCTGATGGTGGCGGTGATCCTGTGGACGGTTGCCGACGTGGTGCTGGTGCTTTACCAGAAGCTGTCCGCTCCGCCCTTGCTGCTGCTCGACTTCAACGACATCTTCGTGGTGTTCGCGGCTTTCCTGGCGGTGCTGATCGCGATCGAGATCTTCGTCAATATCACCCTCTACCTGCGCGACGACGTCATCCACGTCAAGCTGGTGGTGGCGACCGCACTGATGGCGATCGCGCGCAAGGTGATCGTGCTCGACCTCTCGACGCTCGAGCCCGCCTATCTGATGGGCATCGGGGTCGTCGTCCTCGCCCTGGGGGTGACCTACTGGATGGTGGCCGCGCGTCCGGGCGACTGAGCGCTCCGCGCTTCAGTCGAACAGCACGCCGACGCTCTCGCCGCTGTGGATGCGCTCGATCGCGGCGGCGAACAGCGGCGCCACGGTCAGCGTGGCGAGATTGGGGAGCTGCTTCTCCTCAGCGCGGTTGACCGTGTTGGTGACCACGATCGACTCGAGGTCGGCGTTGCGCAGGCGCTCGACCGCCGGTCCGCACAGCACGCCGTGCACCGCACCGACATGCGCGCTGCGCGCGCCCGCCGTCTTCAGGATGTCGACGCTCGACAGCACGGTGGCGCCGGTGGAGATCTCGTCCTCGAAGATCACCACGTCGCGCCCGCGCACCTCGCCGACCACCTCGCCGTGCTTCACCGCGGTGTCGTTGACCCGGCGCTTGTCGATGATCGCCATCGGGATGCCGAGGCGCTCGGAGAAGCGGCCCACGCGCTTGGCGCCGCCGGCGTCGGTGGCGACCGCGACCATGTTCGACAGCTCATGGTGTGCGCGGAAGTGCTCGGCGATGGTCGGGATCGCGGTGAGGTGGTCGACCGGCACGCTGAAGAAGCCGTGCACCTGGTCGGCGTGCAGGTCCATCGTCAGCACCCGGTCGGCGCCGGCGGTCTTCAGCATGTCGGCGATCAGGCGCGCGGTGATCGAGATCCGCGGCGCGTCCTTCTTGTCCGAGCGCGCATAGGAATAGTAGGGAATCACCGCGGTGATGCGCTGGGCCGAGGCGCTGCGCAGCGCGTCGAGGGTGATCAGCAGCTCCATGATGTGGTCGCTCACCGGCTCGGTGAAGGACTGCACCACGTAGACGTCGCGCTCGCGCACGTTCTCCTGGATCTGCACCCGCAGGTTGTCGTTGGAGAAGCGGGAGATCTCGATGCGGCCGGGGCGGATGCCGAGCCGGCTGCAGATTTCGGCGGCCAGCCCGCGGCTGGCGTTACAGGCGAAGATCTGGAGGGCGTGTTTCATTGCTTGGGTCTCGTCGGATGGGGGCGGCGCCGGGCGGCATGCCGCTTTGTACTCCTTTGGCGGCAGGGGAGGGAAGCGCGGGATGCCCACTTCGCGTCTCATGGCTTGCCAGAAAGCGCGGTCCGTCCTAGGCTTCGGCCGGTTTGCCCGCCGCCGCCAGGCACCGACTCCGTACCGGATCCCGCCCCGATGAAAGAACTGCTGCCCGCCTGGGCCCACCCCTGGATCGAGCTCATCGCGCCCGCGCTGCAGATCACGCTGATCCTGCTCACTGCCTGGCTGCTGCGAACCCTGCTGCGCCGCCTCATCACGCGCGCGGGCACGCATTACAGCCTGCCCGCCGAGCTGGTGCTGGGCGCCCGCCGAGTGACCGGCTTCGTCATCTACGCCGGCGCCGTGCTGCTGGTGCTCGACCGCCTCGGCGTGTCGGGTACCGTGTTGTGGACCGCCTTCACCGGTTTCGCCGCGGTCGCTGCGGTGGCCTTCTTCGCCGCCTGGAGCGTGCTGTCGAACATCTTCTGCACGCTGCTGATCTTCACCTCACGGCCCTTCCGCCTGCACGATCACGTCGAGCTGCTCGAGAGCGGCGACAAGGCCGGCCTGCGCGGCCAGGTGGTCGACATCAACCTGATCTACACCACCCTGCAGGAAGGCGCGGGCGGCAGCGGCGACACCGTGCTGCAGGTGCCCAACAGCCTGTTCTTTCAGCGCGTCGTGCGCCGCTGGCGCTATCCGCCGCGGGCCTGAGCCTACACGGCCGGGCGGCCCGTCCCGTCCTACGGGCTCAGGGGCGGCCTCCGGCATCTGGGCTCAGCCGCCGGACTCGAGGAAGTCGCGCAGCCCGCTGGCGCGCTCGGTGGGCCGCGCCAGCGCCGCCTCGAGGATGCCCGGCCGCTCCGCCATCAGCGTGAAGGCCCGGCGCGCGCGGGTGATGCCGGTGTAGGCGAGCTCGCGGCTGAGCACCTTGCCGGCGCCCGCCGACAGCACCAGCACCGCATGCTCGAACTCCGAGCCCTGGCTCTTGTGCACCGTCATCGCGAAGGCGGTCTCTGCGTGCGCGAGACGGCCGACCGCCACCGAGCGCAGCGCCTCGCCGTCGAGGAAGAAGACGCGCAGCGCGTCGCCGCCCCGGGCGCCCGGCAGGGTGATGCCGATGTCGCCGTTGAAGACGCCGAGCGTCGGCTCGTTGCGGGTGACGATCACCGGCCGCCCCGCATACCACTCGCCGCGCGGCTGCAGCAGGCCCGCGCGGGCGAGGGCCTGCTGCACCGCCTGGTTGAGCCCCGCCACGCCGAGCGCGCCCTCGCGCACCGCGCACAGCAGGCGGAAGCGGTCGAAGCGCTGCAGGACCGCCTTCGCCCACGCGGCGTGGGCCTCGGCCTCATCGGCCGCGGGGCCGCGGCGCAGCAGCTCCAGATAGTCGCGGTAGCAGGCGGGGGCGCCGACGCGGCCGCCGGTGGCGAGCGCGATCACCGCGTCGACGTCCGCGGCTTCGGTGCCGTACAGCGCGCCGCTTTCGTCGCCGGCGAGCAGACGCAGCGGCAGGCCGGTGTCGGCGGCGGCGTTCACCGCCCGCGCGAGCGCGCCGATCGGCCCCTCGAAGCGGCGACTCTCGCGCAGCATCACCGTCTGCTGGGCGAGCGCCGGCGCCGCGCGGGCGGCGGTGAGGTGCGGCGCCGGCAGGGTCTGGCCCGCCACCGCCTCGGCATAGCGGGCGGTCTCGGCGTCGTAGCGGCCGGCTTCGGCGTCGCGGCAGAGGTCGCCGAGCACCGCGCCGGCCTCGACCGAGGCGAGCTGGTCCTTGTCGCCGAGCAGCACCAGGCGGGCGTGCGGGGGCAGGGCGTCGAGCAGCGCCGCCATCATCTCCAGGTGCACCATCGAGGCCTCGTCGACCAGCAGCACGTCGAGGTCGAGCGGGTTGCCGGCGTGGTGGCGGAAGCGGCGGCTGTCCGGCCCGGCGCCGAGCAGGGCATGCAGGGTGCGCGCCGGGCCGATGCGGGCGGTGAGCGCGGCGAGGTCGAGATGGCCGGCGAGGCCCGCCTGCAGACCGAGCAGCGAGGCGTCGATCGACTGGCGCAGGCGCGCCGCCGCCTTGCCGGTGGGCGCCGCGAGCGCCACCCGCAGACGCTCGGGCGCGGGATGGGTGGCGAACAGCAGGGCGAGCAGGCGCGCCGCGGTGTAGGTCTTGCCCGTGCCCGGCCCGCCGGTGACGATCGACAGCCGCGCGCGCAGGGCGACCGCACAGGCCAGGCGCTGCCAGTCCACCGCCTCGGTGCGCGGCGTCGCGTCCGGCGCCGGGGCGAACAGGCGCGCCAGCCAGCGCGCGGCGCCGGCCTCGTCCACCGGCTCGCGCGCCGCGCTGCGCGCACGCACGGCGGCGGCCACCCGGCGCTCGTAGTCGCGGTAGCGGCGCAGGTAGAGGCGCGGCGCGGCGGCGGGGCCGTCGAGCACCAGCGGCTGGCCGCGGTCGGCGCCGCTGCCGACGCGATGGACGACCGCGCTCACGGCCAGGGCGGCGCGCCATCCGTCCACGCCTGACGGCAGTCGCGCGAGCAGGGCGGCGGCGTCCTCGTCCGGCGCTTCGGGCAGGGGAAGCAGGGCGTGGGGGTCCGATGCGAGCGCGGCGAGCGGCAGGCAGCTGTGGCCGCGGCCCTCCATCTGCGCGAGGACCGCCGCCGCGACCGCCAGCGCCGGGGTCGGCGCGGGGTCGAGCCCGGCGACGAAGGTGGCGAAGGCGCTGTCGAGGTGGCGCAGCTGGCCGCGGTCGCTGAGGCGGCCGAGCGCCTGCAGGGTGGCGGAGAGCGGGGCGAGCGGGGCGGGCGTGTTCATGCGCCGTGCTCCTCGGCGGCCAGCATCGCATCGAGCGCGTCGATGAGCGCGAGCGGCGGCGGGATGAAGTATTCGCCGCGCGCGGGGCCGTCGATGCCGCGCAGGAAGAAGTAGATCGCGCCGCCGAGCTGTCGCGCCGGCGCGTAGGCCTCGCCCAGGCGTGCGCGCAGCAGGCGGTGCAGGGCGAGCAGGTAGAGCGCGGCCTGCACGTCGTAGCGGTGCGCGGCCATCGCCGCCTCGAGCGCGTCGTGGTGGTAGGCGGCATCGTTGCGGCCGAGCGTGTTCGACTTGTAGTCCAGCACCCAGTAGCGGCCGTCGTGTTCGAAGACCAGGTCGGCGAAGCCCATCAGCATGCCGTGCAGGACGCGCGCGGGCAGCTCGGGGCGCGCGCGGCCGGCGAGCAGGTGGGCGCGGCAGAGGGCGTCGAGCTCGCGTGCGCGCAAGGCGCCGGCGGGCAGCCAGAACTCCAGCTCCGGCAGCAGCACCGGCAGCTCGCTCAGCGCCGCGCCCAGGCTGGGCAGCGGCCGGGCGGTGAGCGCCCGCATCCAGGCGATGACGTCGTCGGCGTACGCGCCGCGGCCGGCGCCCTCGCAGCGGCGGCGCAGACGCGCCTCGAGCGCGGGATCGCCGTCGAGGGCGAAGCCTTCCGCCGCCAGCCACTCGAGCTGGGCATGGAGGAAGTCGCCGCTGAAGCTGCCCTTCGGGAAGCGGTGCCAGGGCGCGGCGGCGGCCGGTCCGGGGGCGGCGGGGCCGTCCGCGGCGTCGCCGTCGATCTCGTCCTCGGCAGCGCGCTGGCGCTGGGTCGCCGCCATCGGCGCGGGTGTCGTGGCGAGGTCGCGCACCAGCGCGGAGAAGCTGCCGAGCGCCCAGTCGCGCTCGAAGTCGGCGGCGTAGGGCGGGCGGTCCTGCAGCGCGGGCGGGGCCGAGCGCGCCTGCAGGCGGCTGTGGCCGACCTCCTCGCCGGCCGCCTCGAGCACGATGGAGGGGCCGTCACCGCTTCCCGCCGCGTCCGCGAGCGCCTGCAGCGGGTCGATCCATTCGTTTTCGGCGCGCGCGGCCGTCCCGCCGAGCAGGTATCCCGGCGCGCTGTCGTGGGTGCGGCAGGCCTTGCCGTTGCCGATGCGGATCGCGGCGAAGCCCATCCACAGTGCGTGGCGCGGGCGGGTCAGCGCGACGTAGAGCAGGCGCAGGTCCTCCTGCAGGCGCTCGCGTTCGGCGCGCGCGAGATCCTCGTCGTCGTAATGCAGCTTCAGCGCGCGGCGGCCGGTCTCGTCGGCGACGCGCACGAAGCGGGTGTTGCGCCGCTCCACCGGTCGGAAGCTGCAGGGAAAGGGCAGGCACACCACCGGGTATTCGAGACCCTTGCTCTTGTGCACGGTGACGACCTTGACCAGGTCGGCGTCGCTCTCCAGGCGCAGCACCTGCTCGTCGCCGGCGGCGCCGACCTCGCCCATCTGCGTCGCCAGCCAGCGGATCAGCGCCTGCTCGCCGTCGAGCGCGGCGCTGGCGGCCTGCAGCAGCTCGGCGAGGTGCAGCACATTGGTCAGCCGCCGCTCGCCGTCCGCCGCCGTGAGCCAGCGCGCCGGCAGATCGAGCAGATGCAGGGTGCGGCGCAACATCGCCAGCACGCCCTGTTCGCGCCACACCCGGTTGAGGCTGCGCACCTGCTCGCTGCGTGCCTCGAAGGCTTCGTCGCTGGCGGCGAGCCAGGCGAGTTCGGCGGGCGGCAGGTCGAGCGTGCGGGTAGCGAAGCCGGCGCGCACCCGCTGCGCATCGAGCGGCGAGGCCACCGCGCGCAGCCAGTGCAGCAGGTCGCGCGCCTCCTCGCTGGCGAACACCGAGTCCTTGTCGGAGAGATAGACCGAGCTCACGCCGCGGCGGCGCAGCGCGTGGCGGACCGCCGCGGCTTCGGTGCCGGTGCGCACCAGCACCGCGATGTCCGCCGGGCGCAGGCGTTCGAAGCCACCGTCGGGCGAGGCGAAGCCGGCTCGCTCGTCGCTGAGCCAGCCGACGATCCGCTCCGCACAGCGGGCGGCGAAGAAGCGCCGGCTCTCGGCGGTGCTGCGCAGCGCGAGGTCGTGGCACACGGTGAGCGCGGGCACTGCGCCCGCGGCGCTTTGCAGGACCGCGTCGCGGTCCTTCGCCGCCACCTGTACGAAGGGCAGGGGATCCTCGCCGCCGCTGCGGAAGAGGAAGGCGCCCTCGCCCGCGCGCGCCTCGGCGGTGCCGAAGCAGCGGTTGACCGCGTCGACCAGCGCCGCGGTGGAGCGGTAGTTGGTGTCGAGCACGTAGTGGCGCCCGGCGGTGGCGCGGCGCGCCTGCAGATAGCTGTGGATGTCGGCGCCGCGGAAGGCGTAGATCGACTGCTTGGGATCGCCGATCAGCAGCAGCGCGCTGTCGCGTGCGTTGTCGGCGGTGCGGTAGAGACGGTCGAAGAGGCGGTATTGGAGCGGCGAGGTGTCCTGGAACTCGTCGATCAGCGCGACCGGATACTGGGTGAGGATGCGCTCGCGCAGGCGCGCGCCGTGCGGGCCGGCAAGCGCGTGGTCGAGCCGCTCGAGCATGTCGGCGAAGCCGAAGCTGCGCGCCTGGCGCTTGAGCCCCTGGAGGCGGCGGGCGACGCTGGCGGCGGCGTGCAGGCGCGCTGCGACCGCGGGTTCGGGGAGCGCGGCGAGGCCGGCGAGCAGCGCGGCGAAGGCCTCGAAGTGGGCCGGCAGCGCAATCGCGGGCGCGCCCGCCTTGCGCGCCTCGAGCAGGCCTGAGGGGCAGAGCCGCTTGCGGGCGGCCTCGGTGAGATCGAGGCGGGTGGCGAGTGGGTCCTGCGCCCAGGTCTCGAGCTGGGCGAGCCACTTGCGGTAGTTGTCGGGGCGCAGCTTGCTGCGGTTCCAGTCGCAGCTCGCCGGCGCGGTCTGGCTGTCGAGCCAGTCGCGCATTTCGCGCGCACGCCCGGCCCAGCCCTCCGCGATCGTGTGCAGGGCGGCATCGCGTTCGCGGCGGGTACGACGCAGGCAGTCGGCGAGCGTGCCCTCGCCGGCGTCCTCGGCGATCGGCTGGCCGGCCAGTGCGGCCATGTCCCCCGCGAAGGCGTTCACGCCGGGCCACACCGCGAGCGCGGCGTCGAGCTCGGCGCCGGCGAGCGGATAGCAGTGCTGGCGCCAGTAGTCGTGCGCGGCCTCGGTGAGCAGGCTGCGCTCGTCCGGCGAGAGGGTCTCGTCGAAGGGATTGCCGCTGTCGAAGGCGTGCTCGCGCAGCATGCGCTGACACCAGGCGTCGATCGTGTGCACTGCGGCCTCGTCCATGCCCTCGGCGGCCACCGCCAGGCGCCAGGCGGCGCCGGCGCGGCCGGCCTCGTCGGGGTAGGCCTCGAGCAGGCGGGCCAGCAGGGCGTCGCCGGGCGCGGGCTCGGTCTCGCCGCGGAAGCAGCGCGCCGCCTCGAGCAGGCGGGCGCGGATGCGGTCGGAGAGCTCGCGGGTGGCGGCGCGGGTGAAGGTCATCACCAGGATCTCGCCCGGCTGCAGCGGGCGGCCGAAGCCCGCCTCGCCGCCGTGGCCGAGCACCAGGCGCAGGTAGAGGGCGGCGATCGTCCACGTCTTGCCGGTGCCGGCGCTGGCCTCGATGAGGCGGCTGCCCCACAGCGGGAAATCGATCGGGTTCAGCGGCTGGCTCATGCGCGGCGCTCCTCGGAGGCGGCGGACGGGTCGGGGTGGGCGAGCACCGCGGTGTGGGCGGCGATCCAGTCGCGCAGCGGCGCGTACAGCCGTTCGGCGAGCTCGGCGAAGCGGCCATCGGCGCTCAGCGCCTCGAAGTCCGGATAGAGGCGGGCGAGGCAGGCTTCCTCGACCTCGCCGTGGGCATGATCGTGGCCCTCGTAGCAGCGCTGCGGATGCGCGCCCTCGAGCTGGGCCAGCGCGGTTCTGAGTGGCAGCGGCAGCGGCGCGTCGAGGCCTTCGCGCCAGGCCTGCAGCAGCCGCGCGAGTGTGGCGCGCGCGGGCTCGGCGGCGAGCGGTGCGATCGCCACGCTGGCGTCGCGCCCGACCACCAGGCCGCGCGCGGGCAGCCCGCCGGCGGCGGCGAGCAGGCTGCGCACCCAGGGCAGGAGCATGCGGTCGGCGCGCAGGTCCTGCTTCTTCGGGTCGTGCAGCAGGCGGGCGCTGTCGAGCGCGAGCCAGGTCGGCGGTGCGTCGGCCTCCGCCCCCGCGTGCAGCTGGTCGAGCCAATCCTCCATCCTCCCCCCCGCGGCCTCGAAGTGCAGGCGCTGGCGCTGCAGCGGACGGGGATGGGCGGCGAGCGCCGCTTGCCAGGCGTGCAGCAGCGGCAACACCACCGCCTCGAGCTCGCGCTCGCTGCGCGCACCGAAGCCGCCCATAGGCAGGCGGCCGGCGCGGCGCAGGCGACCCAGCTGCAGGCGCAGCCGGGCCTCGAGCGCGGCGCCGGGGGGAAGCGGCTCGCCCGGCGCGGACGCGGCGAGCACCGCCTGCGCGAGCTCGGCGACGAGGCCGTACTCCTCGAGGGCGTCGAAGCCGAAGGCCTCCTCGTCCACCGGTGCCTCTTCCGCCGCCTCGAAGCGCACCGCGAGGCGCTGGCGGAAGAAGGCCTTCACCGGGTTGCGCAGGAAGCTGGCGAGCTGCGCCACCGTCAGCGGCGTGCGCGGATCGGGCTCGAAGGGCGCGAGCGGCGGCACGGCCGCCGCGATGGCGGGCTCGTCCGCGTCGGCCGCATGGGCGGCGCGCCATTCGCGGGCGTAGGTGAACAACGCCGCGCCGGGCTCGAAGTAGCGCCGGCTGAAGGGCTGGAGCGGGTGCTCGGTGGTACGGGAGGCGACCACCCCGGCGCCCCAGCCGGCGGCGAGATAGTCGCGCAGCTGCGACACCAGTACCGAGGGCGGCTGCTCGCTGTTGTCGCGCACGCTGCGCCCGCTCCAGCTCGCGTAGAAGACCCGGCGCGCCGACAGCAGGGCCTCGAGCATGAGCTGGCGGTCGTCGTCGCGGCGGGCGCGGTCGCCGGGGCGGGCCTGGCCGGAAACGCCCATCAGGTCGAAGTCGCTGCGCGGCGCGCGGCGCGGGTAGTCGCCGTCGTTCATGCCGAGCAGGCAGACCACCTCGAACGGGATCGCGCGCATCGGCATCAGGGTGCAGAAGGTCACGCCGCCGGCGCGGAAGCGCTTGTTCAGGCTCGGCGACTCGAGCGCGCTGAGCCAGGCGCCGGCGGCGACCGCGAGCGGCAGCTCGCCGTCGAAGCCGCCCTCGCGGCAGGCTTCGGTCCACGCCTCGAGCGCGTCGTCGAGCGCGCCGAGGGTGCGCTGGTCGGCGAGCTCGCGCGCATCGACCAGCTTGGCGAGCAGGGTGCGGCAGCGGCGCGCCCATTGGTCGGGGGGGGCGGGCTGGCGGGCCGCGTCGCGCCAGCGCAGCAGGCATTCGAGCAGGCGGGCGAAGCCGCCGGCGAGCTCGGCATCGAGGCCGCCGACCTCGGCGTAGGGCTCGATGTCGGCAAAGGGCTCGCCCGCGTCCTCGCCACCGTCGACGCCGGACTCGCCCATCGCGAAGCCCATCAGCATCCTGTTCACGCCGAAGCGGGCGCTGTTCTGCTCGCCGCAGGTGGCCAGCTGGAGGGCGGCGCGGTGGGCCGCATCCAGCCCCCAGCGGATGCCGGCACCGCGCATCCACTGCGTGAGGCGGGGCAGGGCGGCGGCGTCGATGCCGAAGCGCGCGGCGATCGCCGGCACCTCGAGGAGGTCGCACAGCTCGCTCAGGCGCGCGCGCTCGCCGGGCAGGCGCAGCAGCCATTCGAGCGCGCCTACCAGCGGGCTCGCCGCGCGCGCGCTGAGGTCGGCGATGTCGAACGGGATGTGGCGCGGGTCGTGGCGACCGTACTGGCCGAACACCGCGCGGATCGCGGGGGCGAAGTCGTCGATCGCCGGCACCATCACCACGATGTCGCGCGGATGCAGCGGGCGGCCGCCGGGGGGGTGGGCGAGCAGCGCGAGCAGCTGGTCGTGCAGCACCTCGAGCTCGCGCACCGGGCCGTGGGCGATGTGGAACACGATCGAGCGGTCGTCCGCCGCCACCGCGAGGCGCGGGTGTTCGCACAGCGGGACGAGGTCGCGGATGTGCGCGTGCACCTGGCGCAGCAGCGGCGTGCCGGCTGCCTCGCCCCCGCTCTCGTCCTCATCCCCGTCCTCGTCGAAGAGGTCGATGCGCGGCAGCGAGAAGCGTGCGCGCGCCTGCTCGGCGTCGTCGAAGGCGTCGAGCTGGCGCACGAAGTCGCGCGCCTGCCGTCCCCAGGCCGCAAGCAGCGGATGGGCGTGCAGGTGCATCTGCTCCAGCGGCAGCGCGTCGAGCGGGCCCGCCGCGGGCTTGTCGGGCTGGCGCCGGCGCGCGCTGCGCAGCCACTCGCGGCCGTCGATGATGTCCGCCCAGTGGAAGCGGCAGGGGTTGGGTACCGCGAGCATGACCTGGCTGTGGCGCGACAGCGCGGCGAGCAGCTCGAGCGTCGGCAGCGGCACGTGGGTCATGCCGAACAGTACGATGCGCCGCGGCAGCGGTGCGGCGAACGGGCGGCCGTCTTCCAGTGCGGCGAGTACCCGGCGATGCAGGCGGGGGCGGATCGCGGCGCGCGCGTCCTCGTCCACTTCTCCGAGCAGACGGCGCCACAGCGCGGGCTGCCAGGCCTGGTCGGGCGGCACCGCGGATTCCACGCCCGCGGCCGACACCAGGCGGTCGTGTCCCGTCGCCCATTGCTCGAGCCAGTCGGGCCGATAGACCTGGTACTGGTCGAAGAGGTCGGCGATGCGCGCGGCGAGCTGCCACAGCCGGGTGTCGTCGTCGGCGCGCAGATAGCCGGCGACCGGCGCGAAGGCCGGATCGTCGAGCAGGCCCGGCAGCAGCCGCATCAGGCGCCAGGTCAGCGGCGCCTCGTCGAGCGCCGAGGACGGGGGCACGGCAGCGTGGCCGAGGATCTGGCGGTAGCTGCGCCACATGAAGCGCGCCGGCAGGCTCACGGCGGCGGCGGCGCACACGCCCGCCTCGCGCGCGAGGCTCATCTTCACCCACTCGGCCATGCCGTTGCTCTGCACGAGGATGGTCTCCTGCTCGAGCGGGGCGAGCGGATGCTGGCGCAGCCAGGCCGCCACCGTGTCCATCAGGACCTCGGTGCGGTTGCCGTGCAGGGCGATGAAGCCGGGTTCGATGCTCGATGACATGTGCCTTGGTGTCGTTGCGCGCCACGGACGCGATTGTGCCTCAGCGCGGGGCGGTTCCAGTACCGCGGCGACGCCGGCCCGGGGCGGATTCGTCGGCGCTAAAAGATGTACGGGCGTTGACTCTTTGAAAGATGTTCTTAAAATGCATCTTAAAACCACGACCGGAAAGCCACATGAAACGCGACCAGCGCCTCGTCCAGCTCTCCAGGGAACACCATCCCGCCCTGCGCCTCGGACGCCATCTGATCGCCGGCGGGGCAGGCGCCGAACTGCGCTCGCAATCCGCCGCGCTGGCGGCGCACTTCGCCGAAGAGGAAGGGACGCTGGTGCCGCTGCTCGGCGCCCATGGCCACGACGACCTCGCCCGCCGGCTGTGCCGCGAGCATGCGGATCTCGCCGCCCTGTTCGCCGCCGCCCTGCGGGGCGAGCGGGAGGACGAGGCGGGCAGGGCGCTCATCGCGCACGTGCGCTTCGAGGAACGTGAACTGTTCCCGATCGTCGAGGCGCTGTTCGCGCGTGACCCGGCATGACGCCCACGGTCGTCGACCCGATTCCCTCCATCCGCAAGGAGTAGACGCGAAATGCAATCCAGCCTGTATCCCTCCGCCGCCACCCGCGCCCCGTCCGGCGCGGCCCCCCGCCGCAACATTTACCTCGGCCTCGGCATGATGCTCGTCGCCGCGCTGGCGATGGTCGGCACGATCCTGATCGCCTATCCCTATGCGGCGAACTTCAGCCTGCCGGCACAGATCGCCGCCCACCTGCTGCTGCCGGTGGCAGCGGGGGTGTTCAAGCTCGGCTACGTCGTGCGCCTCGCCGGCCATCACTCGGCCGGGAACTACGCGGCGGGCTGAGGCGGCGGCAATGCCGCGCCCCAGGCAGGGTGGGAGATCCGCACGGAAGAGCGCTCGGCGCACTGCATGACGATCCGCGGCGCGTGTCGGGAGTACCCTGCGAAGTGCGCGGCGCACCGATTGCGATCGGGAGATCGCATGGCAGTCGGCGCGATACCACTGATGCTCGAAGGGGACCGACATGGAAAAGACCAACCTGATCATGTTGCCGGGGCTGCTCAACGACGCGAGCCTGTTCACCCACCAGGTCGGCGAGCTGTCGAATCTCGTCGCCGTCACGGTCGCCGACCTCACCGGTGCGGACTCGATCGCCGCGCTCGCCGCCGACACGCTGGCGCAGGCGCCCACGGGGCGGTTCGTGCTCGCCGGGATGTCGATGGGCGGCTATGTCGCCTTCGAGATCATGCGCCAGGCGGGGGAGCGGGTGAAGGCATTGGCGCTTCTGAGCACGAGCGCCCGCCCCGACACGCCGGAGGCCAGCGCGGGCCGCGAGGCGCTCATCGAGCTCTCCCGGACCGATTTCCCGGCCGTCATCGAGAAGCTGCTCGCGCGGATGGCGCATCCGGCTCACGCCGACACGCCCGAAGTGGGCGGCATGTTCCAGTCGATGGCGACCGAGCTGGGGCCGGAGGTGTTCGCGCGCCAGCAGCGCGCGATCATGGGGCGCGCTGACAGCCGCCCGACGCTCGCCGGCATCCGTTGTCCCACGCTGGTGATCTGCGGCCGGCAGGACGAGCTCACGCCGCCCGAGGTGCATGAGGAGATCGTCGCCGGCATTCCGGGGGCGCAGCTCGCGGTGATCGAGGAATGCGGCCACCTGTCCCCGCTCGAGCAGCCGGAGCAGCTCACCCTGCTGCTGCACGACTGGCTGTACGAGCTCGCCGGGTCGCCGCAGAGGAGTCCGAACTGAGCCGGGTCAGGGATAGATCAGGAATCTACGCCGCTCCTCGCTCCACGCGAGTTCGTCGGGCCCGGCCAGCGCCTCGAGGTCGCCGGGCTGCGCCGCTGCCTCATCCACCCACTGCCTGAGCACTTCGCTGCCGTTGATGAGGTCGATCGCCAGCCGCCCGTGTTCGTACTCGTAGGGGAAATCCCGCCACAGCGGGTAGTCGGGCTGCAGCCGGCGCAGCGCCTTGAATGCCAGCGCCTGCAGGCGCCACGGGCGAAAGGCGGCGTGATCGTAGTGGGCCGGGTCCTCGACGTGGATCTGTACGCCGTGGCAGAGCCTGCCGGCGTGCTTGTGGAAGGTGGGTTCGAACCAGCATTCGCGCAGCACGCAGCCTTCGAGCCAGTGCGGCGCGAACGCACGCATCTCGTCGATCAGCGCGCGGGCGTCGATGTTCGGTGCGCCGAACAGCTCGAGCGGGCGGGTGGTGCCGCGGCCCTCGGACAGCGTCGTGCCTTCGAGCATGACGGTGCCGGCGTAGGCGCGCGCCATCCACAGGTTGGGGGCGTTCGGGCTGGGGTTGATCCAGGTGCGCTCGCCGAGCGGCCAGCCGTGGCCGGGGGCGGTGTCGGGCTGCCAGCCCTCCATCTCGATCACGCGGCAATCCACCTCGAGCGCGAGCGTGGCGACGAACCAGCGCGCGAGCTCGCCCATCGTCATGCCGTGGCGCATCGGCAGCGGGCCGGCGCCGACGAAGCTCTCCCAGCCGGGCCGCAGCAGGGTGCCTTCCACCGGGCGACCGGCGGGGTTGGGGCGGTCGAGCACCCACACCGACTTGCCGTGGCGGGCGGCCTCCTCGAGCACGTAGCGCAGGGTGGTGATGAAGGTGTAGATGCGGCAGCCGAGGTCCTGCAGATCGACCAGCAGCACGTCGAAGCTGTCCATCATCGCCGCGGTCGGGCGGCGCACCTCGCCGTACAGGCTGAACACCGGGATGCCGAGCAGCGGGTCGACGAAGTCGGCCGACTCGACCATGTTGTCCTGCTTGTCGCCGCGCAGACCGTGCTGGGGGCCGAAGGCGGCGGTGAGGCGGAGGTCGGGCAGCGCGGCGAGCGCGTCGAGCGAGTGCGTCAGGTTGCGGGTCACCGAGGCCGGGTGGGCGAGCAGGGCGACGCGGCGGCCGGCGAGCGGGCGGCGCAGCGCGGGGTCGGCGAGCAGGCGGTCGATGCCGAAGCGGACGGTGGTCGGGTTCATCTCGCGCTCCTCAGTCGACCGGCGGCTGCCAGGTCTTGAACATCAGCACGAAGCCGGCGCGCGCGTGGAAATCGGGCGTCGCGCGGGGGTGGTGCACGGCCCAGCAGTCGAGCCGGCCGTCGCTGCGTTCGAGCACCGCCGACAGCCCGGCCTCCAGCTCGGTGCCCGGCGGCACGGCCGGCAGGGCAGCGGCCGGCACCTGCGCCACCAGCATCAGGCGGTCGTCGTGGCGGTCGAAGCGGATCGTCGGCGCGGCGGCGGGGCGCAGCTCGTCGCTGCGTTCGCGTTCGGCGCGGAAGTCGTAGATCGCCCACTCGCCGGAGGGCGAGAAGTTGTACTCGCGATAGCCCGGTTCGCCCGCGAGCGCGAGGAAGACCTCGAAGCAGGTGTGGCGCCACAGGTCCTCTCCCGGGCCGGGCGCGGCCGGGGCGGGAATGCGCAGCTCGGCCGCCGTCAGGCCCTCGAGGGCGAACTCGAAGCCGGCGCCGCCGTCCGGGGTGGCATACATCGTCGCCAGCAGGGCCGTGGCGGGGACGTCGGCGCGGTCGGCCGCCTGGACAGGATCCGCCGCGGGGGCGGCGGTCGAGGGATGGGGGCGCAGGCCGACGGTGACGGTCGGCACGCGGGGGCGTTCGGCGGGGGCTTGGCTCACGATCTTCGGGCAGCGGGCGTCAATTTGGTTGGCATCGGTTCCGGCGCGGCCGGGCGGCCGCGACGGGGCAGGCGCAATGGTAGCCGGTTCGCCGCGGCCGCGCGCGGGGCCTTGGCGACCCGCGTCGGCGGGTGCATGCTGAGTCCCGGACGGCGGTCGGACGGAGGGCAGCGGTGTCGGGGATCTTCATCAGCCACAGCAGTCGCGACCGGCAGGCGGCCGAGGAGATGGCCGCGCGCCTGCGCGCCCATGGCTACCAGTCGCTGTTTCTCGACTTCGATCCCGCCGACGGCATCCCCGCCGGACGCGACTGGGAGCGCGAGATCTACGCCGGGCTGCGCAGCTGCAGCGGTGTCGTGGTGCTGTGCAGCGCGCACTCGATGGCCTCCGACTGGTGCTTCGCCGAGATCACCCACGCGCGCGCCCTCGGCAAGCGGCTGTTCCCGGTGCTGATCGGCGAGTGCACCCTGCGTGCGCTGCTGCTCGACACCCAGGTCGTGGATCTGCGGGCCGATCCCGATGACGGCTACGCCCGGCTGTGGCGCGGCATGCGGGGTGCCGGGCTGGACCCGGCCGACAGCTTCGCGTGGGAAAGCGGGCGCGCGCCCTATCCCGGCCTCGCGCCCTTCCAGGCGGCCGACGCCGCGGTGTATTTCGGTCGCGAGGAAGAGCAGCGCCGCTGCCTCGACGCACTGGCGCAGATGCGCCGCTATGGCGGCGAGCGCCTGCTGGTGGTGGTCGGCGCCTCGGGCTGCGGCAAATCCTCGCTGGTGCGCGCGGGGGTGCTGCCGCGCGTCGCGCGCATGCCGGACTGGCGGGTCCTCGGCCCGATGCGGCCGCTGCGCCGACCCGACGAGGAACTCGCCCGGGTGCTGGCGGCGGCGCAGGCACCGCCAGGACAAGCGGCTGCGGGACAGGCACCCGGCAGGCGCGGCGGGCGCCGCGATGACGGCGGTGACGCGGCGGTCGCCGCTGCTACGGGGGGCATCGGGGCCGCGCTCGCGGGGGCCTTCGCGTCGGCGCCGGGGCGGCCGGCGGTGCTGCTGGTGGTCGACCAGCTCGAGGAGCTCGTCACCACCAGCGCGCCCGAGGCGGCGGCGCGCTTCGTGCAGGCGCTGCGCGCCGCGCTCGCACCCGAGGCCGGCGAGCTCTACTGCCTGGCGACGCTGCGCGCGGACTACCTCGGCGCGCTGCAGGCGCATCCGGCGTGGGGCGCGCTGCCCTTCCGCCAGCTGCCGCTGGCGCCGATGAACGCAAGCCATTTCGCCGAGATCATCCGCGGCCCCGCGCGCGTCGCCGGGCTCGAGCTGGAGGACGGCTTGGTCGAGGCGCTGGCGCACGACACCGGCAGCCCCGACGCGCTGCCGCTGCTCGCATTCACCCTGAACCGGCTGTGGCGCGAGTTCGGCGACGACCGCCGCCTCACCCTCGACGAATACCGCGAGCGCGTCGGCGGCCTGGAGGGGGCGATCCGCCACGAGGCGAGCGCGGTGCTCGCCGCGCTCGCCCCCCCGGCCGAGGCCCTCGACGCGCTGCGCCGCGCCTTTCGCCAGCTGGTGCGGGTCGAGCCCGAGGGCGGCTACACGCGGCGCGCGGCGCGCTGGCAGGATCTGCCCGCGGCCGCGCATCCGCTGCTCGAGGCCTTCGTCGCCGCCCGCCTGCTCGTCTCCGCCCAGCAGGAGGACGGCGAACGCACGCTCGAGGTGGCCCACGAGGCGCTCTTCCGCGCCTGGGACGAGTTGCGCCGCTGGCTCGACGAGGACCGCGTGTTCCTGCTCTGGCGTCAGCATGCGCTGGCGGCGGCCGAGGCCTGGCGGCGTGCGCCGGCCGACGCCGGGCTGCTGCTGAGCGGCGGTCCGCTCGCCGAGGCGCAGCGCTGGCGGGCCGCGCGCGACGACGAGCTGGGCGAGCCGCTGCGCAGCCATATCGACGCCAGCGTCGCCACCGCGCGGCGGGTGCGCATGCGGCGGCTGGGCGCACGCGGCGGCCTCGCGGCGCTGGTGTTCGCCTCGGCCGCGCTCGGCGCCGGTTTCTGGCAGCAGCAGCGCGAGGCCGGGCGGCAGCGGGTCGACAGCTACTGGAGCGGCGCCTTGTCGGCGCGCGACGCCGGCGACGACGCGCTGCGAGCCGCCCACTATCTTGCGCGTGCGGCCGACCTCGGCGGCGCCGGCCCGGCGCGCGACAACGCGCTGATCGCGATCGGCATGCTCGCCGGCGGCGTCGCGCTGGCGGGTGAGCTCGCCCTGCCGGGCGTGCCCGACGGCGTGCGGCCGGCGGTGGAACAGCGTGCGCTGCTGGCCTGGCGCGGCCGCGAGGGGTGGCTACACGACCTCGGCGACGGCAGCCTGCGGGCGAGCTTCGCGCATCCGGATGCGGTCGCCGAGGGCCTCGTCCTCGCCGGCGGCGAGGTCGTCACCCGCGACGCCGGCGGCGGCGTGTGGCTGTGGGGCGGCGCGGGGCCGCCGCGCGCGCTCGCGCCGGGCGGGGTGGCGCGCATCGCCGCCGACCGCGAAGGGCGGCAGCTCCTGGGCTGGGGCGACGACGGCCTGCGCTGGTGGATCCTGCCCGGGGGCGCGCCCGCCGGCCCTCTGCTCGCCGGCACGCCGATCGCGGGCGCCGCCTTCGTCGACCGCGGCGGGCTGCTGGCGTGGGACGCCGCCGGCCGCTTCTGGCGGGTGGACGCGGCCGGCGCGGCGGCGCGCTGGGAGACCGGTTGTGCGCCGCGCGGCGTGGAGCTTGCCGCCGATGGCCGCAGCGCGATCAGCTTCTGCGACACCGCGCTGATCCGCCACGACGTGATGGCGGGCAGGATAGCGGCGCGCTGGAATTCGCCCGAGCTGGTCGATGGCGTGCACTTCGACGTCGACGCCGGCCTGGTGGTGTCGTGGAGCGCGGGCCGCGGCCGGCTGCGGGTGTGGCAGGCGGCCGACGGCGCGCCGCGCTTCGAGCGGCCGCTCGATCGCGAGGGCAGCCTGTCGCGGGTGCTGCTGTTGGCGGGGGGCGCGCGGCTGCTCACCGCCGGCGCCGATGGCCGGCTCGAGGCCTGGGACCTCACCCACGGCGAACTCGCCGCGCGCGGCCGCCATCATCGCGAGGAGGCGCCGGTGCTCGCCGAGGCCGACGCGGGCGGCACGCGGGTGCTGGCCTGGAGCCGGGCGGCGGGCGCGCGGCTGTGGGACGCCGGCACGCTGACGCCGCTGAGCCTGCCGCTGCAGCACCCCGCCAGCGTGGTCGGCGCTGCCCTCGTCGATGGCGGCGGCGCGATCCTCAGCTGGGCGGACGACGGCGGGGTGCGCCTGTGGCGCCGCCAGCCGGCGCGCGAACTCACCGCGCCGGCGGCGGCGGGCGGGGAGCCGGCCTTGCCGCGGCCGCAGGCGCCGGATGCCGCATTGAAGGCGAGGCTCGACCGGCTCGGCCTGCACGACTACCAGGTGCTGCACACGCAGGGGGAACAGGTGCTGCTCGCCGCCGGCCCGCTGGTCCGCCGCCTCGGCCCGGGGGAGCGCCTGTCGCCGCCGTTGGCGCTCGACGAGGGCGCGCGCGGCGGCGCCCTGCTCGACGAAGAACGCGTCGTGCTGTGGGGCAACAGCAGCGTGCGCCTGTGGGACGCGGCGGGCGGCCGGCCGCTCAGCGCCCTGTTGCGTTCCGACGTGCTGTTTCCCGAGCGCGGCGCGGTCGACGGCGGCCTGCTCGTCTCCGACGGCGTGCAGGCGCGGCGCTGGCGCTGGTCGCTGCCCCCTACCGCGGGCGCTGCCGAGTGGCTCGCGCTCGACAATGCGACGACGATGGACGAACAGGGGGCGATCCGTCCGCTCGCGCGCGAGCAATGGTGCGAGCGCATGCACAGGGCGCAGCGCACGGCGACCGGTTGCGACCCGTGAGCCGCGCCGTGCGCGAGCGTTGGCGGCGAAGCGCGCTCCCCGGCCCGGCCAGCGCCGACGGCCAGCCGCCGTCGCTCACTGCACGAGCACGAGCGACTCCGACCAGGCGCCGACCCAGTCGCCGCCCTCGTCCCACACTCTCACCTGCAGCTGGTGGCGGCCGGTCGACAGCTGCGCGCGTTCGTCGCGGCCGTCCCAGCGCTGCGGCGGGGCGCTCTCGATGCGGCGGTCGCGTTGCACCGGGCCGATGCGCTGGCCCCGGACGTAGCGCTTGCGCACGCCGTCCGGGCTCTGCGTCACCTGCATGAACTCGACCGCGGCGTGGTCGAAATCGGAGCGCGAGTGGAAGGCGTAACCCGCGGTCTCGCCGCGCGCCGGGCGCATCAGGCCGGGGTCGAACTCGAGCCCATCGACCGCCACCGAGCCCACCGCGCGCGGCCCGATGCCCAAGCCGTGGACGCTGAAGCCGTCGATCGTCTGCGTGCCGGTCTCGAGGTCGGTGGCGGTGAGCGCGATCACCGCCGGCTGCAGGCGGTCGCCGAGGAAGGGCGGCAGCTCGAAGCGCAGCGCGTGGCGGCCGAGGCCGAAGCGGTCGAGCCGGTAGCTCACCGTCTCCGCACCCGGGATCGCGATCCGCAGCAGCACCCGCCCCGGGCGCTGCTGGGTGTAATCGACCACCACCGGCCAGCCGCCGCGCACCAGGCCGCGCACGCCGAAGGCGCTGGCGTTGAACTGGGGCGCGAGCTGCGGGCCGTCGCGCAGCAGCTCGCGCGTGGCCTCGACCTCGTCGCGCTCTTCCGCCTTCTCTTCGGCGAGCGCCTTACCGATCGCGAACAGCGCCGCTGCGCCGACGATGATCGCCGGGATCAGCCAGTTCCTGCCGCCCCCGCCGCCGCCCTCGCCGGTAGGGCGACCGTCGCCATAGTCGCCGCCGCCGACGTCACGGGCCGGCTGGTTGGGCGGGGCGTCGCGCGTCACCCCGGGATAAGTCGGGGTGGTGGTCGTGGTGGTCGCGCTCCCTCGGGGCGACTGCTCGATGGCCTGCGCGCCTGCGGCCGGCGGCAGCGCGGCGAGCGCGAGGCAGAGCGCGAGGCACAGACTGCGGCGCGCGATCGGGGTGGTCATGGGCAACTCCCGTCAGTGGTGGTGGCGCTCAGGCGGCCTGGCTGCTGAAATCGAGGTTTTCCTCACCCGGCGTGCGGCAGGCGATGCCTTCCATGACCTCGCGCCGGCCATCCACCTCGACGACCTGGTCGAAGCGTCGGCACTCCTTGCCGGCCTCGGCGTAGAAGTCCGAGGTCGGCGTCACCGCGAAGTCGCGGCCGGTGTCCTCGTTGTGCCAGCTCACCGTCCGACCCCTTGGCGTCGTATCGATCGTCTCGGCGAGCCGCTTCCTGTCGGCGTCGTCCATGTACTGGCCGATCATCCGCCCCACCACGCCGCCGAGCAGGACGCCGATCGCGGCGCCGCCGGCGCTGTCGTCGCCGATCTTGTAGCCGGCGATGCCGCCGAGCAGGCCGCCGATGGCGGTGCCCCAGTCGCGCTTCTGCATGTTCTCGCAGCCGGATGCCGACAGCAGCACGAGGGCGGCGGCGAGGGAGGAGGCCAGGGTTCGCGCAGCGGGCATTCGGGGCATGTGGGTGTCCTCGGGCGGGGACGGGAGCGGGCCTGTGCCGGTCGGCGATGATGACGGGGACCGCGCCGGAACGGGGCGCCGAATTCATTCTAGTTCACCGTCGGGGCGCGATCGGCGCGAAGGCGCGGCGCGCGATCGCCCGTCTTGAGCCGACGGCGACGGCCGCGCAGACTGTGGCCCATGCGCATCCCGCCGCTCGTCCTGATCGTGGTCGCCCAGCTGTTCGGCACCTCGCTGTGGTTCTCCGCCAACGCCGCGGGGGAGGACCTGATGCGAGCGTGGGCGCTGCAGCCGGCCGACATCGGGCGGCTGACGAACGCGGTGCAGTTGGGCTTTATCCTCGGCACCCTCGGCTTCGCGCTCAGCGGCCTGGCCGACCGCTTCCCGGCGAGCCGCATCTTCGCCTGCTGCGCACTGCTCGGGGCGGCGGCGAACGCGGGTTTCGCGCTGCTCGCGCACGATCTCGGCGAAGGATTGGCGTGGCGCTTCGCGGTGGGGCTGGCGCTCGCCGGCATCTATCCGATCGGGATGAAGCTGGTGGTGAGCTGGGTGCCGCAGCAGGCGGGCGCGGCGCTTGCCTGGCTGGTCGGCATGCTGACGCTGGGCACCGCCTTGCCGCACGGCGTGCGCACGCTGGAGACCGGCTGGGGATGGCAGGCCGCGATCCTGGTGTCGTCGGCGCTGGCGCTGCTCGCCGCGGGAATGATCGCCGCGCTCGGCGACGGGCCGCACCTGGCGCGGCGCGCCGGGGC
Organism: Thauera phenolivorans; assembly: GCF_001696715.1. Classification (GTDB taxonomy): domain Bacteria; phylum Pseudomonadota; class Gammaproteobacteria; order Burkholderiales; family Rhodocyclaceae; genus Thauera; species Thauera phenolivorans. The sequence goes on from NZ_MBFM01000005.1 coordinate 342,885, forward strand.
GGCGCGGCTGCGCCTCGGCGAAGGCTTCCTCGCGCTGCGTGAGCCGCGCTTTCGCGCCTCGGCCTTCGGCTATTTCGGCCACCAGTGGGAGTTGTACGCCTTCTGGACGCTGGTGCCGCTGATGGTCACCGCGGCGCGTGGCCCGCAGGCGGGCTCGCCGTCCGGGCCCGTGTTCGCGGTGATCGGCATCGGCGCGGCGGGCTGCGTGCTCGGCGGCTGGCTCAGCCGGCGCATCGGCAGCGCGCGGGTGGCGGCGCTGGCGCTCGCCGTGTCGGCGGCCTGCTGCGCGCTCTATCCGCTCGCCAGCGCCTGGCCGGCGCCGCTGCTCGCCGCGCTGATGCTGGTGTGGGGGGCGAGCGTGGTGGCGGATTCGCCGCACTTCTCGGCGCTGTCGGCGCGCGCCTGTGCGCCGGAGCGGCTGGGCAGCGCGCTCGCGTTCCAGAACGCGGTCGGCTTCGCGATCACGATGGTCGCGATCGAGCTCGCGACCCGGCTGTGGCCGCAGATCGGCGATCGCGTCGCGTGGGTGCTGCTGCCCGGGCCGCTGCTCGGGCTGCTCGCGCTGTGGCCGCTGTGGCGCGAGCGCGAACCGGCGGGCGATTCGCGCTGAGGGCCGGCCGCCTCAGGCGACGTTGCGCTCGGCCGGCAGCTGGACCACGCGCTGGTGCATTTCCATCTGCGGCAAGGGGATGGTGATGCCGTGGTCGTCGAAGGCGATCTTCACCTTCTCCTTGAGGTCGCACATCGTCGCGAAGTGGTCGGCGGTGGCGACCCAGGGGCGCACGTGGAGGGTGACGCGGCTGTCGGCGAGGTCGGCGACGCCGATGTAGGGCGGCGGGTCGGCCAGCACGCGCGGCTCGTCGTTGAGCACCTGCTCGATGATGCGCTTCGCCTTGCGGATGTCGTCGTCGTAGCCGATGCCGAACACGAGATCGATGCGGCGGGTCGCGCGCGCCGAATAGTTGATGATCACGTCGGCGTAGATCGCGCCGTTGGGGACGATGATCTCGCGGTTGTCCACGGTGCGGAAGGTCGAGCTGAAGATGTTGATGTTCTCCACCACGCCGGAGGTGCCGCCGGCCTCGACGAAGTCGCCGGCGCGGAACGGGCGGAATACGATCAGCATGACGCCGGCGGCGAAGTTCTTCAGCGAGTCCTGCAGCGCGAGGCCGATCGCCAGGCCGGCGGCACCGATGATCGCGACCAGCGAGGTGGTGTCGACGCCGAGGCGGTCGAGGGCGGCGATCACCACCACCAGCAGCAGCACGCCGTGCAGGATGGAGTTGATGAAGTTGATGAGGATCTCGTCGAGCTTCGCCCGCGTGAGCAGGCGCCTGGCGAGCGCGACGATGCCGTTGGCGACCCAGCGGCCGACGATGAAGATGCCGAGCGCGAACAGCAGGTTGATGCCCCAGGGCAGGGCGTACAGCTCGATCCAGTCGAAATTCGTGAGGACCTCGGGCATGGGTCTTCCTTCGCTTGTTGGGCGCCCCAGTATACCTGCGTGAGCGGGCGGGATTGTGCACTGCAGTATCGACGCCGGCGACCGTGCGCTTTGCGCGCGATCACGGCGGGCGCATCATGCGGCCTGGTGATCGTCAGGCTTTTCGTACGGAGCGCCCATCATGGACATCGGCATCCCGAAGGAAATCAAGGTTCACGAATACCGCGTGGGGGCGACTCCCTACAGCGTGCGCGAGTTCGTCGCCCGTGGTCACCGGGTGGTGGTCGAGCACGATGCCGGGGCGGCGATCGGCTTCGGTGATGAGGACTATCGCGCCGCCGGTGCCGAGGTGGTGGGGGAGGCGGCCGAGGTCTATGCGCGCGCCGAGCTGGTGGTGAAGATCAAGGAGCCGCAGCCGGACGAGTGCCGCTTGCTGCGCCCCGGCCAGATCCTGTTCGCCTACCTGCACCTGGCGGCCGATCCCGGGCAGGCGCGCCTGCTGATGGCCTCGGGCTGCAGCGCGATCGCCTACGAGACGGTGACCGGCGCGGGCGGCAGCCTGCCGCTGCTGGCGCCGATGAGCGAGGTCGCCGGGCGGATGGCGATCCAGGCCGGCGCCACCTGCCTCGAACTCGCGCACGGCGGCGCCGGCCTGCTGCTCGGCGGCGTGCCCGGGGTGGCGGCGGCGAAGGTGGCGATCCTCGGCGGCGGCGTCGTCGGCGTCAATGCCGCGCGCATGGCGGTGGGGCTGGGCGCGCGGGTCAGCGTGATCGACCGCGACATCGGCCGCCTGCGCCGCATCGACGAGACGTTCGGCAACCGGGTTCGCACCCAGCTCGCTGCGGCGGCCGCGATCGAGCGCCTGGTCACCGACGCCGACCTCGTGATCGGTGCCGTGCTGATCCCCGGTGCGGCCACGCCGCGCCTGGTGCCGCGCGAGTGGCTGACGCGCATGCGACGCGGCTCGGTGCTGGTGGACGTCGCGATCGACCAGGGTGGCTGCTTCGAGACCAGCCGGCCCACCACCCATGCCGAGCCCACCTACGTGGTCGACGGCGTCGTGCACTACTGCGTCACCAACATGCCGGGCGCGGTCGCCCGCACCTCGACCTTCGCCCTCGACAACGCCACCCTGCCGTACGCGCTGGCGCTCGCCGACAAGGGCAAGGCGCGCGCGCTGGCCGAGGATGCCGGCCTTGCCGCCGGCCTCAACGTGGACGCGGGCCGGATCACCTGTGCGCCGGTGGCGGAGGCGCTCGGCTTTTCCTGAGCGCCCCCGCGCTCACTTGCCCTCGAGGGTGTCGATCAGGGCGAACAGGCGGCGGTAGAAGTCGGGATCGACCACCGTCTCCTCGCCGACCTTCACCAGCGACTCCTTGTCCGCCGCCCATGGCAGCGAGATCGAGCCGAGGCCGGTGACGCTGAGGCCGGTGTTGGATGCGGCCGACTTCAGCTCGAAGTGGGTCTGGCGGGCGTTGGCGTAGATCGCCGCGCCGACGTTGCTCGGCAGGCACACCAGGGTGATGTCGAGCCGCACGCTGTGCTCGTACTTGGGCTGGAACAGCTTCTCGCCGCGGATCGTCTGCGGATCGGCGTTGTCGATCTGGTAACCCTGGCTCAGCAGCGCGCGCCGACCCAACTCGCAGGCCGCCACCGGCTCGCGGGTGCTCCAGGTGACGAATGGCGACTCGGTGGCGAAGCTCTCCCCCTCGAAGACCGAGCGCGAGGACGAGGCGCAGCCGACGATGGCCAGGCTGACGAGGGCCGCAAGCGGGAAAAGGCGCGCGAGACGAAGCATGGGGCGATGTTTCCGGGGGCGGGGGGCGGTGGAGGTGATGCGCGCATGTTAGGGCATCCGTGCGGACCTCGGGGCGGGCGCTCGCCGCTAGAATGCGGGTTTCCCGTTCAATTGCAGCGGCGGCCCGCCGCCGACGAAGGTGTGCCGATCGTGTCTTGGGATTCGTGGTTCAACATGCTGGTGGGCCTGATCGTGATCGTCAATCCGCTGACCGCGGTGTCGGTGCACGCCAGCCTCACCACGCGCCAGAGCCCGCGGCGCCGGCGCCGCACCGGGCGCATGGCGGCGTTCACCGTGGGCGTGGTGCTCACCGTGGCGGCGCTCGCCGGCGAGACGGTGCTGGCGATGTTCGGCATCGGCATCTCCGAGTTCAAGGTCGGCGGCGGCGTGCTGATCCTGCTGATGGCGATCGCGATGCTCAACGCCCAGATGGGCGGCGCGCGGCAGACCGAGGAGGAGGCCGACGAGGCGCACGACCGCGACGAGATCGGCGTGGTGCCGCTCGGCGTGCCGCTGCTCGCCGGCCCGGGCGCGATCAGTACGGTGATCATCTACGCGCTGCAGCAGGGCGGCTGGCTCAGCCGGCTGGTGCTGGTGGCCGAGATTTGGATCGTCGCCGGGCTGGTGGCGCTCGCACTCGCGCTCGGCCAGCCGCTGGTCGAGCGCATCGGCAAGACCGGGCTCAACATCGTCACCCGGATCATGGGCCTGATCCTCGCCGCGATAGCGGTCGGCTTCATCACCAGCGGCCTGAAGGTCCTGCTGCCCGGCCTGGCGGGCTGAGCAGGGCGGCCGTCGAGGCGCTAGAATTCCCGCTTTTGCATAGCTGGAGAGGCGCATGAGCAGCCGTCGCGTACTGACCGGGATCACCACGTCGGGAACCCCCCATCTCGGCAACTACGCCGGGGCCATCCGGCCGGCGATCGACGCGAGCCGCCCGGCCGGTGTCGAGAGCTTCTACTTCCTCGCCGACTACCATGCGCTGATCAAGACCGCCGATCCCGCGCGGGTGCAGCGCTCGACGCTCGAGATCGCCGCCTCCTGGCTCGCCGCCGGGCTCGACACCGACCGCGTGTGGTTCTACCGCCAGTCCGACATCCCGGAGATCCCCGAGCTCACCTGGCTGCTCACCTGCGTCGCCGGCAAGGGCCTGCTCAACCGCGCCCACGCCTACAAGGCGGCGGTGGACAGGAACCTCGCCGAGGGCGTCGACCCGGACGCCGGGGTCAACATGGGCCTGTTCATGTACCCGGTGCTGATGGCGGCCGACATCCTGATGTTCAAGGCGCACTCGGTGCCGGTCGGCCGCGACCAGATCCAGCACATCGAGATGGCGCGCGACATCGCCGCCCGCTTCAACCACCTCTACGGCGAGCACTTCGTGCTGCCCGAGGCGGCGGTCGACGAGTCGGTGGCGACCCTGCCCGGCCTCGACGGCCGCAAGATGAGCAAGAGCTACGACAACACGATTCCGCTGTTCGCGCCGCGCGCCGAGCTGAAGAAGCTGATCTTCTCGATCGTCACCGACTCGCGCGAGCCGGGCGAGCCGAAGGACGCCGAGGGCTCGGCGCTGTTCCAGCTCTACCAGGCCTTCGCCACGCCGCAGGAGACGCGCGCGATGCGCGCCGCCTTCGAAGAGGGCATCGCCTGGGGCGAGGCCAAGCAGGCGCTGTTCGAGCGCATCGATCGCGCGATCGCGCCGATGCGCGAACGCTACCTCGAGCTGATCGCCGAGCCGGCGCGCATCGAGGACAGGCTGCGCGAGGGCGCGCTCAAGGCGCGCGCGATCGCCACCCCCTTCCTCGCCGAGCTGCGCCACGCGGTCGGCCTGCGCGGGCTGGCGAGCGCCACCGCGGCCCAGGTCGCCGAGCGGCCGAAGGCGGCGGTGCTGCCGCAGTTCAAGCAGTACCGGGAGGCCGACGGCCGCTTCTACTTCAAGTTCGTCGACGGCGAGGGGCGGCTGCTGCTGCAGGGCGCCGGCTTCGACTCGCCGCGCGATGCCGGCCGCTGCGTCGCCGGCCTGAAGCAGGGCGCGCCCTTCGTCGCGCTCGGCGACGAGCTGGCGATGGAGGGGCGCGCGGTCGCCACCCTGGCCGCGGGCGCCACGCTGGAGGAAGTGCGCGCGGCGCTCGCGGCCCTCGCCGCCTGAGCGGGCCGGCGATCGCCGGCGTGCGCCGCTCAGTGCCGGGTGATCACCGCCTCGAGGTATTCGCCCGGCACCACCAGCGAATGCGTGCCGGCGGTGTTCAGCGACTCGAGCAGCGCCAGCAGGTCGGCATGCAGGCGCGCCTGGCCCGCCTCGTCGAGCGCGGCGAAGGCCTTGTGGGTGGGCCCGTACCAGCTGCGGAAGACCTCGATCCAGTGCGCCGGCGAGCGGTAGCGGAAGTTGAAGCTGCGCCGGCTGCAGCGGATGTCGTCGGCGCGCGGGCCGAACAGCTCGGTCAGATAGGCCTCGTCGCCCCATTTCACCGGCGAACGCAGCCCGGCCGGGGGCGGCACATGGGCGCCCACGGTGCGGAACAGCTGGCCGATGAAGCCCTCCGGTGTCCACGCGGCGATGCCGATGCGTCCGCCGGGACGCACCACCCGCAGCAGCTCGCCGGCGGTGCGCTCATGGTCGGGGGCGAACATCGCACCGAAGGTGGAGAGCGCGACGTCGAAGCTGCCGTCGTCGAAGGGCAGAGCCTCGGCGTCGGCGACCTTGCACTCCACCGCCAGACCCTCGGCGTGCGCGCGGGCGGCCGCCTTGTCGAGCAGCTGCGGCACGTAGTCGGTCGCGGTCACCGCGGCGAAGCGGCGGGCGGCGGCCAGGGTGGCGTTGCCGTTGCCGGCGGCGACGTCGAGCACGCGTTCGCCGGCGCGCACGTCGGCCGCCTCGGCCAGATTCTCGCCCACGATCTGTAGTGTCGTGCCGATCACCGCGTAGTCGCCGCTCGCCCAGGTGGCCTGCTGGCGCTGCTTGATCGCGGCGAGGTCGGGGGCGGGCGCGGCAGCGCTCGGGGCGGGGGTGCGCAGTTCGAGGGGTGCGTTCATGGTGCTCTCCTTCTCCTTGGGGTTGGGGCGGGCCTCTGCGGGCCCGTGCCGGCGGGGCGATGCGGTATCTGCCGACGTGCTCATTGTTTCGGAACGCCGGATTCGGTGCTTGACTGGAAGTCGGGCGAACCTGCCCGTGCGTCCGCGATCGCGGGCGCGTGCGGGCGTTCGCCGTGCGGAGCCGACCACGATGAGCTGCGACACCCTGTCCGACCTGCTTGGCGCCGTGCGCCTGCGCGGCGCGGTGTTCTATTACGTCAGCTGCTGGGAGGAGTGGGCGACGGAAGCACCGCCCGCGGGCGAGATCGCCGCCGCGGTGATGCCCGGCGCCGACCACGTGATGGCCTTCCACATGATCGCGCGCGGCAACGGCTGGGCGGCGGTGAGCGGCTGCGCGCCGGTGCGGCTGGCCCCCGGTGACGTCGTGATGTTCCCGCACGGCGACGCGCACGTGATGTCGAGCGCACCTGGCCTCGCCGCCGAGCGTGTCGCGCCGGCGTGGGTGTTCGCCACCCGCAAGCTGCCGCGCCCGATTCCGGTGAGCTACCGCGACGGCCCCGGCGTGGTGGCCGACCTGCCGGTCGACGACGCCGACGCGGTGCTGGTGTGCGGCTTCCTCGGCTGCGACCTGCGGCCCTTCAATCCGCTGGTGTCCGCGCTGCCGCACCTGCTGCACCTGCCGGCGGCGCGTGCCGGCGGCTGGATGGAGCACGTCATCGCGCAGGCGGCGCGCGAATCCGCCGAGCGGCGCGCGGGCGCCGAGGCGGTGCTGGAACGGCTTGCCGAGATGATGTTCGTCGATACCGCGCGGCGCTATCTCGACGACCTGCCGCCGGACGCCACCGGCTGGCTCGCCGGCCTGCGCGACCGCTACGTCGGCCGCGCGCTCGCGCTGCTGCACGAGAACCCGGCGCGGCCGTGGACGATCGACGAACTCGGCCGCCAAGTGGGCCTGTCGCGTTCGGCGCTGCACGAGCGCTTCATGCAGTTTCTCGGCCAGCCGCCGATGCATTACCTGGCGAACTGGCGCATCCAGCTCGGCGCGCGCCTGTTGCGCGAGCGCGGCCTGAGCGTGGCCGCGGTCGCGCTCGAGGTGGGCTACGAATCGGAAGCCGCCTTCTCGCGCGCGTTCAAGCGCCTCGTCGGCCTGCCGCCGGCGACCTGGCGGCGCCAGGCCGAGCAGATTGCCGGCAGGGGGCAGTGAGCAGCCGCCGACTGCGTTCCCCGCGGCGCTGGCGCCCGGCTTGCCCCGCCCGGATCGCGCTCAGAGCGCGATGCCGTTCTGATCGAACATGCCTTCGAACAGGATCGAGCTGAGGTAGCGCTCGCCCGAGTCGGGCAGGACGACGACGATGGTCTTGTCCGCGTTCTCCGGCTTCTTCGCCAGGCGCGCGGCCACCGCGACCGCCGCGCCGCAGGAGATGCCGGCCAGGATGCCTTCCTCGCGCGCGAGACGGCGGGCGTAGTCGATCGCCTCCTCGTTGCTCACCTGTTCGATCGCATCGACCAGGTCGAGATCGAGCACCTCGGGCACGAAGCCGGCGCCGATGCCCTGGATCTTGTGCGGCCCCGGCGTGAGCGGCTGGCCGGCGCGGGCCTGGCTCAGCACCGGACTGGCGGCGGGCTCGACGGCGACCGCCTGGATCGGCTTGCCGCGCGTGTTCTTGATGTGGCGCGCCACGCCGGTGATGGTGCCGCCGGTGCCGACGCCGGAAACGAGGATGTCGATTGCGCCGTCGGTGTCCTTCCAGATCTCGGGGCCGGTGGTCGTCTCGTGGATCGCCGGGTTCGCCGGGTTGCTGAACTGCTGCAGCAGCACGAAGCGGTCCGGCGCGCCGGCGACGATCTCCTCGGCCTTCGCGATCGCGCCCTTCATCCCCTTCGCGCCCTCGGTCAGCACCAGGCGGGCGCCGAAGGCGGCGAGCAGCTTGCGCCGTTCGACGCTCATCGTGTCGGGCATCGTCAGGGTGAGCGGGATGCCTTTCGCCGCGGCGACGAAGGCGAGCGCGATGCCGGTGTTGCCGCTGGTCGGCTCGACGATCTCCTTGCCGGCGCCGAGCAGGCCGCGCTGCTCGGCGTCCTTGACCATCGCTGCGCCGATCCGGCACTTCACCGAGTAGGCGGGGTTGCGTCCCTCGATCTTGGCCAGCACGGTGGCCTGGGCGCCGTCGAGGATGCGGTTCAGGCGCACCAGCGGGGTGCGACCGATCGATTCCGCGTTGTCGGGATACCAGTTGGACATGGATGACTCTCCCAGTGTGGGCGAGCGGAGCTGCCGCTCGCCGCTGAATGAAGGCAAGGCGGGCACGCCTCGATTTCAACAATAGCAGCCCGCGCGCACCACGGTCCGGGTGCGGCACGCGGCGTGCAGCGAGGGGGCGGGCTAGGCGGCGGCCGGGCGCGCCGCGGCGTCGGGGCCCTCGGCGGTGCCAGCGCCGAAGGCCGTGTCGGTGTCTTCGGCGGTGTCCGGCGCGGCGGCCGCTTCGCGCGCGGGCGGCGCCGGCTCGGCGCCCGGGTCGTCGCTGAAGGCGTCGGCATCGGCATCGGCGTCGGCTTCGGTCTCGGACGCGGGCGCCGTCTCGGCATCGGGTTCCACCTCGGCTTCGGGCGAGACCATCTCCAGCACGGTCGGCGAGGTGCGCAGCATCGGGGTGAAGTGGGCCGCCTCGTCGACGATCTCGTCGGCGCCACGTCGCGCCTGCACCAGGGCGAACAGCGCCACCGGCGCGAAGGCGAGGGCGAAGTGCAGCGGCAGCGCGATCGCCCCGATGCGGCTCATCAGCCAGCCGGCGAAGGCGGGACCGAGCGCAGCGGCGACCCCATGCAGCAGCAGGATGCCGGCGTTGCCCGAGAGGATCTCGTCCTGGTGGAGATGGTCGATGAGGTGGGCGACGACGACCGGATACACGGCGAAGGCGGCGGCACCGAACACGAAGATCCCGCCCAGCAGTGCGGGCGCGTTGCCGCCGAAGGCGGCCATCGCCGCAGCGGCGGCGACCGCGAGCGCCGCCACCACCGAGAGCACTGCGCGGCGGTCGAAGCGGTCGGAGAAATGTCCGATCGGCCATTGCAACAATGCGCCGCCGACGATCGCGGTGGTCATCATGGTCGCGATCTGCGCCGGGTCGAGGCCGCTGCGCTCGCCGTACAGCGGACCGAGCGACCAGAACGCGCCCATCGCCAGGCCGGAGGCGAGCGCGCCGGTAAACGCCACCGGCGCGGCCTGCCACAGGCGGCGCAGGTCGTGCGGCGGCGCGTCGCTGAGCGCAGGCGGCGGCAGGCGGGTCGCGGTGACCGGCAGCAGCGAGATGCAGACGAAGATCGCCGCCACCGCGAACAGGGTGAAGGCCGAAGGCGAGTCGAGCCGCAGCAGCTGCTGGGCACCGGCGAGCGCGACCAGGTTCACCACCATGTACACCGCGAACACCTTGCCGCGGCTCTCCGACGGGGTGGTGCCGTTGAGCCAGCTCTCGACCACCGCATAGAAGCCGACCAGCGCGATGCCGGTCAGCACGCGCAGCCCCATCCACACCCAGGGATTCACCACCAGCGCGTGCGCGAGCACGCAGGCGGCGGCGACCGCGCCGAAGAAGGCGAAGGCGCGGATGTGGCCGATGCGCCGGATCAGCGCCGGCGAGGTGAAGGTGCCGAGGAAGAAGCCGAGGAAGTAGGCCGAGCCGAGCAGGCCGAGGGTGGCGTCGGAGAAGCCTTCGAGGCTGCCGCGCAGCGAGATGAGGGTGTTGAGCAGCCCGGAGCCGAGCAGCAGCAGGGCGATGCCGGCGAGCAGGGCGCCGATCGGAAACAGGACGGGAAGCATGTCGGGGGCAGCGCACGTCGACGTGCGCCCGCTCGCTGGCGGGCCGGCGCGTCACGGGTCGCCGGAAACTGTTTTTGGACCAACATTGTAGCGCGCGCCGGGCCCGCCTGTGGCGGGCGCCGCCGCCTCCGGCAGGAGCGCTGCCCCCAGGGCGATCGCAGCCGTCATCGCCGGCACCACCGCCCTTATCGCGCAGGGGGCTGCGCTCCTACGGTGCCTGCGACGACCGCCTTCCGTGCAGGGGCCCTGCCCCCAGGGCGATCGCAACCGTCATCACCGGCACCACCGCCCTTATCGCGCAGGGGGCTGCGCTCCTACACCACCGCGGCGCGCAGCCCCCGGTAGGAGCCCTGCCCCCAGGGCGATCGCTGCGTTGCCGTGGGCACAGCCGACGTCGTCGGGAGGGCTTACATCCGCTCGCCGCGAAGCGCGCGCAGGTGCCAGTCGAACACCTCCTGCAGCAGGTGGGGCGTGTGCTTGCCCGGCGACTGATCGAGCGCGCGCCGGTAGTAGTCGCGCAGCGCCGGCTGGAAGTCGGGGTGGGCGCAGTTCTCGATCACCGCCTTCGCGCGCTGGCGCGGCGACAGGCCGCGCAGGTCGGCCAGACCCCGCTCGGTGACCAGGATCTGCACGTCGTGCTCGGTGTGGTCCACATGCGAAACCATCGGCACGATGCACGACAGCGCGCCGCCCTTCGCCTGCGAGGGGGTCATGAAGATCGACAGGTAGGCGTTGCGCGCGAAGTCGCCCGAGCCGCCGATGCCGTTCATGATCTTCGAGCCCATCAGATGGGTCGAATTGACGTTGCCGTAGATGTCGGCCTCGATCATGCCGTTCATCGAGATCACGCCGAGGCGGCGGATCACCTCGGGGTGGTTGCTGATCTCCTGCGGGCGCAGGATGATGCGTTCGCGGAAGCGGTCGATGTCGGCGTTGAACTCGGTCAGCGCCTCGTTGCTGAGCGACAGTGCGGTCGCCGAGGCCACCGCGAGCTTGCCCGACTTCAGCATCTCCAGCATGCCGTCCTGCAGCACCTCGGTGTAGGCGGTGAGGTTTTCGAACGGACCCTCGTTGAGACCGGCGAGCACCGCGTTGGCGATGTTGCCCACGCCCGACTGCAGCGGCAGCAGTTCGGCCGGGAGCCGCCCCTTCTTCACCTCGTGCTGCAGGAAGTCGAGGATGTGGCCGGCGATCCGGCGTGAGTTCTCGTCGGGCGGGCTGAACGCGGAGTTGCGGTCGGGTGCGTGGGTCTCGACCACCGCGATGATCTTGTCCGGATCGCAACGCAGATAGGGCTCGCCGATGCGCTGGCCGGCATCGACGAGCGGGATCGGCCTGCGGTGCGGCGGCAGCTGCGTGCCGTAGTAGATGTCGTGCATGCCCTCGAGCCCGGTGCTCTGCCAGGAATTGACCTCGAGAATGATCTTGTCCGCCTGCTCCAGCCAGGTCTTGTTGTTGCCCACCGAGGTGGCGGGGATCAGCCGGCCGTCGGGCAGGATGCCGGCCACCTCCACCACCGCGACGTCGAGCTTGCCGAGGAAGCCGAACCACACGAACTGCGCGACGTGCGAGAGATGGATGTCGATGTACTCCATCTGGCCGGCATTGATGCGCTCGCGGCAGATCGGGTCGGACTGGTAGGGAAGACGCATCTCGATGCCGTCGACCTTGGCCAGCGCGCCGTCGAGCTCGGGCGCGGTCGAGGCGCCGGTCCACACGCCGATGCGGAACTTGCCGCCATTGGCGTTGGCCGTCTCGATGCGGCGGGCGAGCGCCGCCGGCAGTGCCTTCGGGTAGCCGGACCCGGTGAAGCCGCTCATGCCGACATTGGCCCCGGAGGGGATCAGCGCGGCGGCTTCCTCGGCCGACATCACGCGGTTCTGCAGGGCGGGGCAGTGGATTCGGTTTTCTCGGGTCATCGTGGATTCGCTCAGCTTTCAGGAGGTAAAGAAAACGCGCCACCGGGCGGTGGCGCGTGCTTTGGTCGATCGCGCGTGCCCGCGCCACCCCGAGGGAGTGGATGGCGCGGGCGCCGGGCCGAAGGGTGCTACTGAGTTGTGCGCGCCAATATAGGCAGCGCCGTTCGCGGCAACAAACTAGAATTCCTTGTCCGACAGGTAAGCAGAGCTAATCCATCACCTTGCCATGAGCTATCGCCTGCCCAGCCTCGCCCTCCTGCGCACCTTCGAGGCCGCAGCGCGGCACCTGAGCTTCAAGCGTGCCGCGGCCGAGGTCTGCGTGACGCCGTCGGCGGTGAGCCAGCAGATCAGGGCGCTCGAGGAGTGGCTCGGCGCGCCGCTGTTCCACCGCATGACGCGCGGGCTGGCGCTGACCGCGCAGGGCGAAGCGATGCTGCCCAAGCTGCGCGAGGGCTTCGAGTGCATCGCGGCGGCGGTCGAGCTCACCCGCCAGGCCGGTGACGGCCCGCTCCAGCT
>NZ_MBFM01000005.1:355421-379247 GCF_001696715.1 Thauera phenolivorans
CCACACGCCGATGCGGAACTTGCCGCCATTGGCGTTGGCCGTCTCGATGCGGCGGGCGAGCGCCGCCGGCAGTGCCTTCGGGTAGCCGGACCCGGTGAAGCCGCTCATGCCGACATTGGCCCCGGAGGGGATCAGCGCGGCGGCTTCCTCGGCCGACATCACGCGGTTCTGCAGGGCGGGGCAGTGGATTCGGTTTTCTCGGGTCATCGTGGATTCGCTCAGCTTTCAGGAGGTAAAGAAAACGCGCCACCGGGCGGTGGCGCGTGCTTTGGTCGATCGCGCGTGCCCGCGCCACCCCGAGGGAGTGGATGGCGCGGGCGCCGGGCCGAAGGGTGCTACTGAGTTGTGCGCGCCAATATAGGCAGCGCCGTTCGCGGCAACAAACTAGAATTCCTTGTCCGACAGGTAAGCAGAGCTAATCCATCACCTTGCCATGAGCTATCGCCTGCCCAGCCTCGCCCTCCTGCGCACCTTCGAGGCCGCAGCGCGGCACCTGAGCTTCAAGCGTGCCGCGGCCGAGGTCTGCGTGACGCCGTCGGCGGTGAGCCAGCAGATCAGGGCGCTCGAGGAGTGGCTCGGCGCGCCGCTGTTCCACCGCATGACGCGCGGGCTGGCGCTGACCGCGCAGGGCGAAGCGATGCTGCCCAAGCTGCGCGAGGGCTTCGAGTGCATCGCGGCGGCGGTCGAGCTCACCCGCCAGGCCGGTGACGGCCCGCTCCAGCTCACCGCGCCGCCGTCCTTCGCGAGCTACTGGCTGGTGCCGCGTTTGCCGGCCTTTGCCGCCGCCCACCCCGGCATCGAGCTGCGCCTGGCGAGCACCCCGGCCGCGATCGAGCGCCGCGGCGAGGCGGCAGTGCTCGAGACGCTCGCCGAGGATCCGCGCGCACCGGCGAACGAGCTGGCCATCGTCTACGGTCACGGCAGCTATCCCGGCTTCCTCGTCGAGCGCATCCTCGTCCCCGACTACGTGCCGGTGTGCGCCGCCGCGCTCGCCAGCGGCGAGCGGCCGCTGCGTACGCCGGCCGATCTCGCCCGCCACGTGCTGATCCACGACGAGACCCTCGACGAGGAGGCGGGCGCGCGCTCGGGCTGGGGCGCCTGGCTGCGGCTGGGGGGCGTGGAGGGCGTGGAGGGCGTCGATCCGGGCCGCGGCCCGCGCTTCGCCCACGCCGTGCTCGCGCTCGAGGCGGCGCGCGCCGGACAGGGGGTGGCGCTGATCTCGCGGCTGTCGATCGGCGCCCACCTGGCCAGCGGCGAGCTGGTCGTGCCCTTCGACCTCCCGCTGCCCTCGCCGCGCGCCTATTATCTGGTGATGCGCGCCGCGATCGCACATCGCCCGGCGGTGCGAGCCTTCCGCGACTGGCTGGTACAGACGGCGCAGGCCGCGGCACGGTAGCGGCGTTCGTGCTGGTGATGACGGCCGCTATCGCCCTGGGGGCAGGGCTCATACAGGGGGGGCGTGTGCCGAAGGCACCGCAGGAGCGCAGCCCTCTGCGCGATGTCGGCGCCCGTCGGCGCAGAGGGCTTGCCAGCGTCCGCGCCGACGTGCTAGAAACTGCGGCCAGACCGCCGACGCGGGGACGACCCCGCCGTTGCGACCGTCGGTTTTCAGGCCGGGACGACCCGCGCCGCCTGTATGGGGCCATGTCCATGTCCGCCGGATCTTCTCCCCCGTCTCCCGCCCGCCCGCGCCTGCGCTCCTTCGGCGACCGCGTGCGCCAGGTCGCGCTGTTCGAGCTCGGCGGCCTGCTGCTGATCACGCCGCCCTTCGCCTGGGCGAGCGGGGTGCCGCTGCGCGAGTCGATCGGCCTGCTCGCCGTGCTCGCGCTGATCGCCGCGCTGTGGAACGGCCTCTACAACACCGCCTTCGACTGGTTCGAGGGCCGGCTCACCGGTCGCACCGCCGACCGCCGGCCGCTGCGCCTGCGGCTTCTGCACGCGTTCGGCTTCGAGAGCGGGCTGCTGATGATGACGCTGCCGGTGATCGTGCTGTGGACCGGCATGAGCTGGGTCGACGCGCTGCTCGCCGACATCGCGCTCGCGATCGCCTACACGCTCTATGCGCTCGCCTTCAACCTCGGCTACGACCGGGTGTTCCCGATCGCCGCCGGCGCGCCGCGCTGAAGCCGGGCGCCGGCGTTGCAATCGGGCGCGCGTCGGCCTATCGTCGCGCCGCCCCCTGATACGGAATCCGCCCTTGTCCGCCACCCCCGCCTCTGCTGCCGCCCCCGCCGCGATCACCGACGACGTCGATCTGAGCGCCCTCAACAGCTTCGGCCTGCCGGCGCGCGCCGCGCACCTCGTGCGGCTGCGCTCGATCGACCAGCTGCGCGAGCTGGTCGCCGCCCCCGGTTGGGCCGACACGCCGCGGCTGGTGCTCGGCGGTGGCAGCAACCTGATCTTCACCGGCGACCGTCCCGGGTTCGTCCTGAAGGTCGAGCTCGGTGGCCGTCGCCTGCTCGGCGAGGACGCGGCGGGCTGGCTGATCGAGGCGGGCGCCGGCGAGAACTGGCACGAGTTCGTGCGCTGGACGCTGGCGCAGGGCTGGCCCGGACTGGAGAACCTGTCGCTCATTCCGGGCACGGTGGGCGCGGCACCGATCCAGAACATCGGCGCCTACGGTCTGGAGATGGCCGATCGCTTCGATTCGCTCGACGCGGTCGACCTCGCCACCGGCGCGCTGCGCGTGTTCCGGCGCGAAGCGTGCGGCTTCGGCTACCGCGACAGTGTGTTCAAGCGCGCGCCGGGCAGGTGGCTGATCGCCGCGGTGCGTTTTCGCCTGCCGCGCGCCTGGCAGCCGCGCACCGGCTATGCCGACGTCGCCGCCGAGCTGGCCGCGCGCGGGATTGCGGCGCCGAGCGCGCTCGACGTGTCCGATGCGGTGATCGCGATCCGCCGCCGCAAGCTGCCCGACCCCGCGCGGATCGGCAACGCCGGCAGCTTCTTCAAGAACCCGGTGGTCGCGCGAGCGGCGTTCGAGCGCCTGGCAGCCCTGCATCCGGGGGTGCCGCACTACCCGCAGGCCGACGGCAGCGTCAAGCTCGCCGCCGGCTGGCTGATCGAGCGGGCGGGCTGGAAGGGGCGCGATCTCGGCCCGGTGGGCAGCTTCGAGCGCCAGGCGCTGGTGCTGGTCAACCGCGGCGGCGCCACCGGTGCCGACGTGCGCCGCATCGCCGACGCGATCCGTGCCGATGTCGCCGCGCACTTCGGTGTCGAGCTCGAGCCCGAACCGGTCTTTGTGTGAGCCCCGCAGTGTGGAATAAGCCCTCAGGTCGCATGGTTTTCGGGTGCTAGACTCGCGCCCGTCATGAAGCCACGCGCGGCCCCGCGAGCGGGTCGCTTCCCGGAGAAGCTATGAAACCAGGCCTTGCCGGAACGCGCCGCCTCGCCGCCGCGCTCCTCCTCGCCATCAGCGGGCTGCTCGTCCCTGCCGCCGCCCCGGCCGCGGAGGGCGATGCCCTCGCCATCGTCGGCCTGGCCGCGGCCGACCCCGCGCTGCGCGCCACGCTCGCCGCCGAAGGCCGCGAGGCCGGCGAATTCTGCGCCAACTGCCATGGCGAGGAAGGGCTCAGCCGCTTTCCGCAGGTGCCCAACCTCGCCGGCCAGCACCCGGCCTATGTGCTGACCCAGGTCGAGGCCTTCCTGTCGGGCAAGCGCAAGGACGATTTCATGGAAGGGCTGATGAAGATGCTGAGCGAGCGCCAGAAGGCGGCGATCGCGCTGCACTACGCGCAGGCCGAGGTCGAGCCGGCGCTCGCCGCGCCCGGCGCCGGTGCGGCCCGCGGCGGCGAGCTCTACCAGAAGATTTGCGCGCGCTGCCACCAGGAAGACGCCGGCGGCGCCGAGACCTATCCGCGCCTCGCCGGCCAGCAGCAGGAATACCTGCGCACCAGCCTGACGCGCTACCTCGAGCAGAGCGGCGAACGCTACTACGCGCCGATGACCGCCGCGGTGATCCAGCTCGGCGCACCCAACATCGACGCCGTCACCGAGTACCTGGCATCCCTGAAGTGAAGCCCGCGCCCGCCTGCCCGGTGTGCGGGTCGGCGGCCACGCGCGCCCTCGCCGAGGTGGACGCGCGCCGCTACTGGCGCTGCGACGCGTGCGAGGCGAGCTTCCTCGATCCCGCCCAGCGGCCGGGCGCGGCGGTCGAGCAGGCGGAATACCTGCGTCACCGCAACGACCCCGGCGACCCCGGCTACCGCCGCTTCCTCGCGCGCCTTGCGACACCGCTGCTGGCGCGCCTGGCGCCCGCGCGCGAAGGGCTCGACTACGGCTGCGGCCCGGGTCCGGCGCTGGCGATGATGCTCACCGAGGCCGGCCACCGGATGCGCCTGTACGACCCCTTCTTCCGCCCCGACCCGGCGCCGCTCGCGCGCCGCTACGACTTCGTCACCTGCACCGAGGTCGTCGAGCACTTCCATCACCCCGCCGCCGAGTTCGCCCGCCTCGACGGCCTGCTGCGGCCGGGCGGCTGGCTGGCGGTGATGACCTGCTTCCAGACCGACGACGAGCGCTTCGCGCACTGGCACTACCGCCGCGATCCGACCCACGTCGTGTTCTACCGCGAACGCAGCTTTCGCGTGCTCGCCGCCCGCCACGGCTGGCGCTGCGAGGTGCCGGCGAAGGACGTGGTGCTGCTGCGCAAGGACGACACCTGAGCGATCGCCGGGGACGGCGGTCCGCGCGCCCGCAGCGGCACCGGGCGTCGCGCCGCGTCGACTTGGCGCATGCCGTGGGGGCTCGGGTAGGATGACGCATCTCGCATCCACCTGACGGAGAACCGCATGAAGCTTTACTACGCCCCTGGCGCCTGCTCGCTCGCCCCCCACATCGTCGCCCAGGAGGCCGGCATCCCGCTCGAGCTGGTGAAGGTCGACCTCAACGCCAGGAAGACCGCCGACGGCGCCGACTACCTCGCGATCAATCCGCGCGGCTACGTGCCCGCGCTGCAGCTCGACGACGGCGAGGTGCTGACCGAGGTGGCGGTCATCCTGCAGTACCTCGCCGACCTCAAGCCCGAGTCCGGGCTGGTGCCGGCGGCCGGCACGATGGCGCGCTACCGCCAGCTCGAGGCGCTCAACTTCGCCGCCACCGAGGTGCATAAGCAGATCGGCATGCTCTTCGATCCGGCGCTCACGCCCGAGATGCAGGCGGTGCAACGGCGCACCGTGGCGCGCCGGCTGGATGCGCTGAACACGATGCTGGAGGGCAGGTCCTTCGTCACCGGCGAGCAGTTCACCGCCGCCGACGCCTATCTCTACACCGCGCTCAACTGGACGGTCTTCCTCGGAATCGATCTCGGGCCGTGGCGCAACATCCTCGCTTTCATGGCGCGCGTCGCCCAGCGCCCGCAGGTCCTCGCCGCGCTCAAGGCCGAAGGCCTGGTGCCCTGACGACGGTGGCGGCGCTCACCACACCGGCATGCATTGCGCCCGGTGGCGCGAGCGTCTAGCCTTCGGAAGAATCGTCGCGCGGGACCTCGTCGTCCCGCGCCCCACCGGGCAGACCGAGGAAACCCCAGGCATGAGTTACCAGCACGCTGCTTCGCCCTTCGACGCGCCGCCCCTGCTTCCAGGCGCCACCGCGGAAGCCAACCGGCGGAGGCTGCGAGTCTTCCTCGGTGTCTTCGTGCTCGCCGCGGTCCTCGGCCTCGGCTGGATCTTCCTGCAGCCGGCGCTGTATCGCGCCGATGCGCGCCTGCAGATCCGGCCGCCGGCGGCGACTTCCGCCACCGCCCCGGTGGCCGGCGCGGTCGCCGGCGGCCAGCGCAGCGACACCCCGACCGGCGCCAACCCCTTCCTCACCGAGGTGCAGGTGCTCGGCAGTCGTCCGGTGCTCGAGCGGGCGGTGGCGCGCCTCAACAGCCAGGGCTACGACCTCGGTGCGCTCGGGCCCGATCCGGTCGGCACGCTGCAGCAGCGAGTGGAGATCGCGCCGGCGGGCGGTACCCAGATCGTCGCGCTGAGCATCACCGGCAGCGAACCGGCGCTGCTTGCGCCGGCGCTGAACGCGATCGCCGAGGCCTACCGCGATCACATCGCCGCCAGCTTCCAGGCCACGAGTGGCGATGCGATGGCGAGCGCCGAGGAGGAGTCGCGCCGGCTCGATGCCGCGGTCGCGACCAAGCTCGCCGAGGTCGAGGATTTCCGCGCGCGACACAACATCGTCTCGATGGAGCGTGAGGAGAACCAGATCCTCGCGCGGGTGAAGGGCATTGCGGCCTCGCTGAACACCGCCAACGAGGAGGCGGCGATCGCCGAGGGCAGGCTGCGCTCGCTCGAGGAGTCGGTCGCGGCGGGGCGCATGGTGGTGCGCGCCCGCGACAATCCCACGCTGGCCAACCTCGAGCAGCGCGCCTCGCAGATCCGCGAGCAGTTGCGCGAGCTCGAGCGCAGCTATACCCCGGAATACATCGCCCTCGACCCACGCCTGCGCTCGCAGCGCGATCGCCTCGCCGAGCTCGAGCAGCAGATCGTCACCGCCCGCCGCGAGGGCGAGCAGGCCGCGCTCGCCGAGGCGCGCGAGGCGGCGGCGAGCGCGCGGGAGACCGCCGAGCGGCTGCGCCGCCAGGCCGCGGCCGACCAGCAGGAGGTGCAGCGTTTCACTGCCCGCTTCAACGAATACAAGGCGCTGCAGGACGGGCTCAGCGAGTTGCAGACCCTGCAGCGCGCCGCCGCCCAGCGCGCGACGCTGCTGCAGGCGAGCGAGCAGTCGCGCATGCCGGCGGTGCAGCTGCTCGAGCCGGCGGTGGCGCCGGGCGAGGTGTGGCGACCGCGTTATGCGCGCGACGCCGCGATCGCGCTCGGCGCGGCCTTCGTGCTCGGCCTGCTCGCGATGTGGTTCGTCGAGCTCTTCAACCGTCAGCCGGCACCGCCGCCGACCCTGGTGGTGGCCCAGCCGATCGGCGGGTCCGGCTACCGCGGGCCGCAGCAGGCCACCCTCGCCCAGCCGGCCGCGCCCGCGCTGGCGGGCGGGGCGCCGGCGCTGCTCGAGGCGCAGGCCGACTTGCCGCGCGAGCTCGCACGCGACGAGCTGCTCGCCCTGTTGCACGGCGCTTCCGAGGAGGTGCGCGTCGCGATCCTGCTGCTGCTGCACGGGCTCAGCCGCGAGGAAGCGATCGCGCTGGACTGGAATGCGGTCGCCCTCGACCGCCGCCAGCTGAGGATCGAGGGCGACCCGCCGCGTACGCTTGCGCTGCAGGATGCGCTCGCCGCCCGCCTTGCGCGCTGCGCACCGCGGCCCGGTGAACCGGTCCTCACCGCGCCCGGCGGTGGCCCGCTCGATGGCGCCGCGCTCGACGCCGAACTCCTGTGCGCCGCCCACGATGCCGGGCTCGAGGACCCGGCCGGGATCGACGCCGCCGCGCTGCGCCACGCGTATCTCGCCTTCCTCGTCCGTCAGGGCATCCGCTTCGCCGATCTCGCACAACTCGTCGGTCGCCTGCCCGCCGACGAGATGGGCGCCTACAGCCGTCTCGCGCCGAGCGGTCCCCGTCTGTCCCTGGAGGCGATCCGGCTGGAGTTGGTGGGTGCGGCGGAGCTGGACGCCGGCTGAGCCTCGGTTCCCGCGCATCCGGCACAGCCGGGCACGGAGGGGGCGAGCGCTGGTTTCAGGCGCCCGCCACCGGCGAGGCGTTCCGCGCCGCCTGGCTTGCCGTGGCCGGATCGAGATGGCGCACGAGGCGGTTGCGGCCGCGGCGCTTGGCTTCGTACATCGCGCGGTCGGCGCGACACAGCAGGTGCGCGGCATCCTCGCCATCCTCGGGGAAGAGGGCGAGGCCGATGCTCGCCGAGATGCGGGCGGTACCGCCATCGAGTTCGATCGGCCGTGCCAGTGCCGCCAGCATCGCGCGGCCCACGCGCTCGACCGCGTCGCCGCTGCCGGGCTCGGGCAGGATCGCGGCGAATTCGTCGCCGCCCAGGCGGGCGAGGGTGTCGCTCGCGCGCACGCAGTGGCCGAGGCGGCCGGCGACCTCGCGCAGCAGGGCGTCGCCGGCGTCGTGGCCGAGCGCGTCGTTGACCGCCTTGAAGCCGTCGAGGTCGATGTACATCAGCGCCAGCGGTCGGCCGCTGCGTCGCGCACGCAGCAACTCGTGGCCGATCTGGTCGTGGAAGCGGTTGCGATTGGCCAGCCCGGTGAGGGCGTCGAAGTTGGCGTTGCGCCAATCGAGCAGCTTGTCGTCGTGGGCCGCACCCGCGAGCAGGGCGGTGGCGATGGCCACGATCAGGTTCAACTGCAGCGCCAGCACCTCCCCGGGGGCGAGTTCGAGCAGCAGCGAGGGCACGAGCTCGATTGCGCACACCAGCAGCGCGACCGCGAAGCCGAACAGTACGCCGCGCTTGAGCCCGGCGAGCATCACCGGCAACAGCACGAGGCCGTTGCCCACGCCCGGAGGGAGCCCGGTGAGGGCATGGCCGATCGCGAACGCCGCCGATACCAGCACCAGCGCGGCGGGCGCAGGTTCGCCGCGGCGGCGGGAGATCGCCTCGTGCCAGCGGTGCGCGAGCGCGTCGCCGCCCCGAAGCCAGGCGTGGCCGAGCGCGACGAGTGGCACCACGATCAGCACACCGGCGCAGTCGCCGGCCCAGAAGGACAGCAAGACCTCGCGGCGGGCGGCTGCCGGCAGGGTGTCGAAGGGTGGGATCAGCAGGCCGGTGGCGGCCGCGGCGAAGCTGGCGACCAGGGTGATCAGGGTGAAGCGCAGCGCGCCGTTGAGCGACAGGCGGAAGTCCGCTCCCCGCCAGCGTCGGCGCAGATAGAGGCCGGCCGCGCCGTAGATGGCGATCTGCCGCAGGGCGCCGGCCCAGTCGACCTCATGCAGCGCGTTCAGCCCGTGGTCGAGGCCACGCGCCAGGCAGAGCGCGGCGTAGGCGAGCGGCAGCGCCCTCCATCCGCACAGCATGGCCAGCGCGGTGGTGAGTCCGGCCGAGAGATAGAGCGCGCTGACGTTCGGGTGCACCTCGAACAGGGCCGCGCCATGCCAGGCGAGCACGTATCCGAGCACGATCAGCACTGCCTGCCCGGCGCCGTTGGCGATCGGGCGAAGAAGTGGACCGGAGGGCTGGCGCATCGTGGTGGTGCCGGTGGCGTAAAGAAGGCAATATAGCTTGCGCCCCAGGACACAGGCATGACCGTAATGCCGGAATTGGGGCGGATCGGGGCCGGATCATGGCATCCGTGTAATGCGCGCAGGTGGTGCGCGGCGGGGTGTCGCCCGCGTTGCCGATTCGGAGGAGGGCGCGCTCGCCGCCGGTGGCGCGCTGCTGCCCGGCGCCTGAGCGGCTCAGCTGTCCACGCGCAGGCTGCGCACGATCGCCCGCGCCTGCGCGAGGGCGGCGTCGGCCTCGTCGGGGTCGAAGTCGGCGTGGTAGCGTTTCTTCACGCCCTGTTCGTTGAGCAGCATGTGGCGGCTCGGGCTCACGCCGCGTTCGGCGAGGCTGCTCCGCGTGCACTCGAGCGCGCAGCCGTCGATCGCCAGGATGGGACGGCCGGAGCGCGCGATCTTCACCAGATGCGGCACATTGCCGCCGACGCCGGCGATGCAGGACATCTCCGCCTCGCCGCTGCGGTCGAGCCGCAGGGCGACGTGGTTGGCCATCTGCGCGGCGCTCGAACAGCCCGAACACGAATAGACCAGGGGCAGCTTCGGGTTGCGGGCGCTCATCAGGTTTCCTCGTCGTGATCGGCGCTTCGAAATGTAGCATGAAATGATATAATCCTCGCCCTTTTCGACTCCGCAGGGCCTGCGCCGCCCTGCGCCTTGAGGTGCGGCCATGGCCGATGTCCTGTCCTGGTTGCGATCCTTCTGGCCGGCGCCGCTGATGGCGAGCCGGCGCGAGCGCGCGCTGAGCTGTGTCGGCGCGCTGCTCGCGCTGCTGTGCACCGAATGGATCGGCCGCCAGGCGCTCGGCGCCGCCAGCCCGTGGTTCGTCGCGCCGATGGGCGCCTCGGCGGTGCTGCTGTTCGCCGTGCCCTCGAGCCCGCTCGCCCAGCCCTGGCCGGTGCTCGGCGGCAACCTGGTGGCGGCGCTGGTGGGGGTGGCCTGCGCGCGCACGATCGCCGATCCGGGCATGGCCGCGAGCATCGCGGTGGCGCTGTCGATCGGCCTGATGTTCCCGCTGCGCTGCCTGCACCCGCCGGGCGGCGCGGTGGCGATCACCTGCGTGTTCGGCGGAGCGCAAGTGGAGGCGCTCGGCTACGCCTTCGCCCTGTGGCCGGTCGGGCTCAATTCGCTGTGCATGCTGCTGATCGCGCTCGCCTTCAACCAGGGCTCGCGCCGGCGCTATCCCAACCGCCCGCAGGAGGACCGTCGCCCGCATGGCACCGCCGATCCGCCACCGAGCGAGCGGCTCGGCATCACCCCCGCCGACCTTGAGGCGGTGCTGCAGGCGCGCGGCGAGGTGCTCGACATCGGCAGCGAGGACCTCGAGGAGATCCTGCTCGCCGCCGAGCGCCGCGCCTGGCGCCGCCGCTTCGGCGACATCCGCTGCGCCGACGTGATGTCGCGCGACCTGGTGACGATCGGCCCCGACGCCCCGCTGCACGAGGCCTGGGCGCTGCTCACGCGCCACGACGTGCGGCTGCTGCCGGTGGTGGATGCGGTGCGGCGCCTGGTCGGCGTGCTCTCGCTGCACGACTTCATCGTGCTGCGCGACCCGACCTTCCTGCTCGACGGTTCGGTTGCCGGCGGCGCCCGCCACCGGGTGGCCGAGCTGATGACGCGCGAGGTGGTCACGGTGCGGCCCGAGCAGCCGGTGGTGGATCTCGTGCCGCTGTTCTCCGACAGCGGGCGGCACTACGTGCCGGTGGTGGACGCCGAGGGCGTGGTGCTCGGCATGGTGACCCAGTCCGACCTCGTCGCCGCCCTCTATCGCGCCGGCCTGGAGCAGGGCCAGCCCGCGGCCGTACGCCCGCTTCAGTAGCCGAAGTAGCGGCCGGGGCGGTGATTCACCGCGATCACCAGATTGAGCACCATCGCGCACAGCACCGACAGCAGTACCTTGTCGAGCGGCACCGCGAGCAGGCCGAGGCCGAGGATGACGACGTCGAACGCCATCTGCACCGTGCCGGCGCGCCAGCCGCGCGTCTTCTGCAGATGGAGCGCCATCACGCCGATGCCGCCGAGGCTGGCGCCGTGGCGGATCAGGATCAGGATGCCGATGCCGATGAGCAGACCGGCCATGATCGCCGCGAACACCGGATCGAGCCGCCCCAACACCAGCAGCCGCGGCACCAGTTCGGTGAACACCGACAGCAGGGCGACCGCGGCGAAGGTCTTGAGGGTGAACATCCGCCCCATCGCGCGCCAGGCGAAGACATAGAAGGGCAGGTTGACGACGAACAGCACCGCGCCGAGCGGCCAGCCGCCGAGGTAGTGGATGAGGAAGGCGAGACCGGTCGTGCCGCCGGCGAGCAGCTGGCTCTCGCGCAGGAAGGAAATCGCGAGGGCGACGATCAGACAGCCCGCCAGCATCGCCTGGACGTCCTCGAGCAGCGTGTGGCGGGCGGTGGTGCGGGTTTCGGCGGCGGACACGGCAGGGCGGAGTGGATTCAGAGCAGGGCGAACTTGGCGACGAAGGCGAGCGCGATCAGCGCCACCGTCAGCGACACGTCGCGCATGCGCCCGGCGAGGACCTTGATCGCCACGTAGGAGATGAAGCCGAAAGCGATGCCGTGCGCGATCGAGAAGGTGAAGGGGATGGTGATCGCGGTCACCACCGCCGGAGTCGACTCGGTGAGGTCGTCCCAGTGGATCTCGGCCAGGCCGCGCGACATCAGGATCGCCACGTAGCACAGCGCCGGCGCGGTGGCGTAGGCGGGCACGGTGCCGGCGAGCGGCGCGAACACGAGGCAGCACAGGAACAGCAGCGCCACCACCACCGCGGTGAGCCCGGTGCGCCCGCCCGCGGCGGTGCCCGCGGCCGACTCGACGTAGGCGGTGGTGGACGAGGTGCCGAGCGCGGCGCCGGCGGTGATCGCCAGCGAGTCGGCGAGCAGCGCCTTCTTCAGCCGCGGCAGCCGCCCTGCCTTGTCGAGCAGGCCAGCGCGGTGGCACACCCCGATGAGGGTGCCGGAGGCGTCGAACAGCTCGACCATGAAGAAGGTCAGCACCACCGCGAGGAGGCCGGCGTTGAAGGCGCCCGCGAGGTCGAGCTGGAGGAAGGTCGGCGCCAGCGAGGGCGGCGGTGCGATCACGCCCTGGAACTCGGTGAGTCCGAGCGCCACCGAGGCGCCGGTGATCGACAGGATCGCGATGATGATCGCGCCCGGCACCCGCCGGTACTCGAGCGCGACGATCAGCATGAAGCCGGCCGCCGCCAGCAGCGGCTCGGGCGCGTGGATGTCGCCCAGGGTGAGCAGGGTCGCCGGGTGAGCGGTGATCAGGCCGGCGTTCTTGAGGCCGATGATCGCGAGGAAGAGGCCGATGCCGGCCGAGATCGAGTACTTGAGCGAGGTCGGGATCGCGTTGACGATCCACTCGCGCACCTTGAACAGGCTCAGCAGGATGAACAGGCAGCCGGAGATGAACACCGCGCCGAGTGCGGTCTGCCAGGTGTAGCCCATGCCCTGCACCACGGTGAAGGCGAAGTAGGCGTTGAGCCCCATCGCCGGCGCGAGCGCCACCGGGTAGTTCGCGTACAGCCCCATGATCGCGGTGCCGAGCGCCGCCGCGAGGCAGGTGGCGACGAACACCGCGTCGCGCGGCATGCCGGCGGCGGCGAGGATGTCCGGATTGACGAAGACGATGTAGGCCATCGTCAGGAAGGTGGTCAGCCCGGCCACCACCTCGGTTCTGACCGTGGTGCCGTTCGCCTGCAACTGGAACATTCGCTCAAGCATGGACCGCTCCGCTAAAACGGGTCGAACGGTACAGCAAATCGGGGCGGTCGGGTTCGCCGCTTGCGTCGTGCGGGCACACCCGCCCGTAGCAGCGGAGACCGCCGCGTCACCGCCGCAATCGCGGCGCTCGCCGCGCCTGCAGACGCGCGCCGGCGGCATTGGGGTCATGGCCGAATCGCGGTTCGCGCCGCTCCTGCCGGCGCTCGTGCGCGGTGTTTCGTCAGGCGCGGTGGCAGCCCTTCAGTCCTCCCCGCGCGGACGTGCCGGGGTGTCGATCGCGGCCGCCAGGTCGACCAGGCGCAGGAACTCGCCGCGGTAGCCGAAGGCGTCCTCGCCCCGGGCGCCCTGCGCGAGGGTGCGCACCGCCTGCCAGTCCCAGCCGCCGGTGTGCTGGCCGCCACGCAGCAGTTCGCCGAAGCCGGCCACGGCGACGGCGAAGCGGGTGTCGGCGTCGGCCGCGTCCAGGCGGCGCGCCGCGCCTGCAGTGAGCGCGCGGCTGATCGGCACGCTGTCGCGCGCGCCGGGGCGCTTGTAGCGCAGCTTGACGAAGCCGAGTTCGTCGCCCGTCGCCGCGGCGGGCGCTTCGCGGCTGCCATAGCGCAGCGGGTCGATACGCCCGGGCGCGCCCGCCGGGGTGATCTCGTACAAGACGGTCACGCTGTGGCCGGCGCCGATCTCGCCCGCGTCCACCTTGTCGTTGTTGAAATCCTCGCGCGCCAGCAGGCGGTTCTCATAGCCGATCAGGCGGTACTCGCTGACGCGGGCGGGATTGAACTCGATCTGGACCTTCACGTCGCGGGCGATCGTCTCCAGGGTCGAACTGGCCTGCTCGACCAGCACCTTGTGCCCTTCCATCAGGCTGTCGATGTAGGCGTAGGCGCCGTCGCCCGCGTCCGCCAGCTGTTCCATCAGGTGCTCGTTGTAATTGCCGCGGCCGAAACCCAGGGTGGATAGCGCGATGCCGGACCTGCGCCTGTCCTCCACCATCGCCTTGAGCCGCCCGAAGTCGGTCACGCCGACGTTGAAGTCGCCATCGGTGGCGAGCAGGATCCGGTTGATGCCGCCGTCGATGTAGGCCGCCCGCGCCGTGCGGTAGGCCAGCTCGATGCCGCTCGCGCCGGCGGTGGCCCCACCGGCGCGCAGGGCGTCGATCGCATCGACGATGCGCGCCTTGTCGCTGCCCGGCGTCGCCGGCAACACCAGCTCCGTGCCCGAGGCGTAGGTCACCAGCGACAGGCGGTCCTGCGGGCGCAGGCGCGCGGCGAGCAGCTTGAGCGAGGACTTCAGCAGCGGCAGCTTGTCGGGGCTCCCCATCGATCCCGACACATCCACCAGGAAAACGAGGTTGGACGGCGGCAGTTGCGCGCGTGCCCGGTCCTCGCCCTTGATCGCGATGCGCAGCAGCTGGGCGCCCTCGCGCCATGGACTCGCCACCCGCGCCACGTGCACCGCGAACGGATGGCCGTCGCGCGGTCCGGCGTAGTCGTAGGGGAAGTAGTTGATCATCTCCTCCACGCGCACCGCATCCCGGGGCGGCAGCTGGCCGCCGACCAGCATGCGGCGCACGTTGGCGTAGCTGCCGGTATCGACATCGACGCTGAAGGTGGAGACGGGGTGTTCGCGCGCGAGCCGTACCGGGTTGGTCTGGAGCGGCTGGTAGCGCTCGCGCGCCTCGGGGGGCGGGACACGCATCGCGGGGGGCAGGGGGCGGGGATGGACGCGCCCGGTGCGCGGGCCGGCGGGCGAATCGGCCGTACCGTAGGCGGCCGCCGGCGCCGCGGCCTTGGCCGCCGCCGCCGCTTCAGCGCGGGCGCTTTCCAGCGCGCGCGCGGTGGCTTCCTCGCGCGGTGGGGTAGCGGGCTGCAGCGAGCACGCGCTCGCCGCGAGAACGACAAGCGAAAGGGTCAGCAGGCGTTTCATCTCGCGCTCCGGGCAAACTCGTATGGAATGCATAGCAAGCCACGGCCAGGCGCGCAGCACGGTAAGGAATTGCAATCCGACGCGGGACGCCGCCGGGATTGCGGGCCGCGGTCGGCGCGTACCGGCCCCGCCGGCGCCCCCCGGCCTCCCGCTCAGGACCAGTCCGAGCGGGCCACCGAGTCGGTCGGCACCCCCTGCGCCCGAGCCGCGCGCCTCTGCGCGGCGAGCGCACGCCGGAAACCGTCCCGCTGTTGCAGCCGCTCCCAATAGGCCAGGGTCGCCGGCCTGAAGCGCTCGCGCAGGCCGATGTCGTCCGCCAGCATGAGGGCGTAGCCGACCGCGACGTCGGCCGCGGTGAAGCGTCCCGCGCACAGGAACTCGCGGGTCGCGAGCAGCGGCTCGAGGGTGCGCAGGCGGGACAGGAACCAGCGCGTGTAGTCCTCGACCACCTGCGGCTGCCGTCGCGCGGGCGGCTCGAAGCGGCCATAGCGCAGGATCAGCGTCTGCGGAAAGCTCAGCGTCGTCTCGCCGAAGTGCAGGAAGTTGAGGTAGGGGCCGAAGTCGGCATCGTCCGCGGCGACGTCGAGCGCGCGCGGCGAATGGCGGGCCGCGAGGTACTGGCAGATCGCCGCCGACTCGGTCATCCGCATCCCGTCGTCGAGGAAGGTCGGGATCGTGCCGAGCGGATTGACCTCCAGATAGGTCTCGCGCCGGCTCCGTGGCGGGAAGGGCAGCACCTCGAGCGTGTAGGGCAGCCCGAGTTCCTCGAGCATCCACAGCACGCGGAAGGAGCGGGCGTTGATGCAGTGGTAGAGGGTCATCGACATCCGTTTCTTCTCCAGACGGGGACCGCGAGGATTCACCTGTCGGCCCATATGACATTCCTCTCGCGGCAACGCTAGTGACTCTCGTGTCTCAAGCGCTGCACTGCGAGCGCCAGTTCGGGTAAGGAGCGGAACTGCATCTTGCTCATGACGTGGTGGCGATGGACCTTGACCGTGCTCTCCGAAATCCCCAGCTCGAGCGCGATGACCTTGTTCGCCCGACCCTTCGTGGCCATGACGAGCACCTCCTTCTCGCGCGGGGTGAGCTGGTCGTAGCGCGCCTGCAATTCCGCGATTTCCAGTCTTTCGTGAAATGCCTTGCTGACGCGGGACAGCGCGGAGGTGATCGCATTCATCAGGGCGAAATCCTCGAAAGGCTTCTTCAGGAAATCGATCGCGCCCGCCTTCATGGCCCGGACGGCATCCGGGACGTCGCCATGACCGGTGATGAAGATGATCGGCACCTCCCAGCCGCGACGCGTCAGTTCGTCCTGAAGCGACAAGCCGTCGAGGCCGGGCATGCGCACGTCCAGCACCACACACGAGAAGTCCTCGAGCCGATCGAGCGACAGGAACTCGAGCGGTGACGCGAACACCTCGACCAGCATGCCCTCGGCGCGGATCAGGCTGCTCAGGGATTCGCGGATCGACACGTCGTCATCGACGACATAGACCGTGGGCGTGGTACTCGCTGGGGTCTTCATGGCCGTTGCACCGGGATACGGAAGGCGAAGCGCGACCCTGTCGCGCTCGAAGCATCGAGCCACAGGGTGCCGCCGTGGTTCTCGACGATCGTCCTGCTGATCGCCAATCCCATTCCCAGGCCATCGGCCTTGGTCGAGTGGAAGGGCTCGAAGATCGAGGGCGCAATCTCCGCCGGCACGCCCGGCCCGGAGTCTTCCACCGCAAAAAGAACGCTGCCGTCGCCACGTTCCTGGACCTCTACGGCGATGCTTCGGGCACGCCCGACCTGATTGCGCATGGCGTCGATCGCATTGATCAGCAGATTCAGCAGAACCTGCTGCAGTTGCACCTGATCGCCCCACAGCTCGGGAAGGTGCGGGGCAATGCGCACTTTAAGGCTGACCTCGGCCTGCGTCAGGATCCGTTGCAGCATCTGCACGAGCGCATCGATCATGCCGGGGATATCCACTGGTGCGCGTTTCAAGCCCTCCTTCTTCAGGAACCCGCGGATACGGGTAATGACGTTGCCGGCGTGGGCGGCATCGCGATGCACCCGCTGCAGCGCGGCGGCGACCTCCTGATAATTCGGCTCTTCGCGCTCCAGCCAGCGCAGTGCGGCGTGGCTGTTGGTGACGATCGCGGCCAGCGGCTGATTGACCTCATGGGCGATCGAGGCGACCAGCTCTCCCATCGTCGTCAGGCGGGAGACGCGCGCGAGGTCCGCCTGCGTGGCGGCGAGCGCATCCTCGGCGGCCTTCTGGGCCGAAAGGTCCTCGACGATCACGGCGATCCGTGGCCCTTCCCGGTCGACGGCCGGGATCACCGATGCGCAGATCTTGGACCACAGGAAGCTGCCATCCTTGCGCGCGTAACGCTTCTGCCGCTGGTAGCTGTCGTGCCGCCCCTCCAGCAGGTTGTGCACCTGGTCGCGTACCGTCGCTCTCTCCGACGCTTCGCTGATGTCGACGAGTGAAACGTCCAGGATTTCCTTCGGGCCATAGCCAAGCATCTGTTGCAGCGCCGGATTGGCCTTCATGATCCTGCCGTCGGCATCGACGAGGGCGATCCCCACCGCCGTGTTCTCGTAGAAACCCAGCCAGCGGCGCTCGGAGATCTGCAGGGCGCGCATGCCTTCCTGCAGCGACTTGCGGCTGGCAATCAGGCCATTGGTCAATTCGCTGATGTCCGACGCCTGCGAGTTGAGCTCCCGCTGCAGAATGTCGACCGTGCGCTTGACCGTGACGAGGTTGCGCACGCGGGCACGCAGCTCCTGCGGCGAGAAGGGCTTGGTCAGATAGTCCTGCACGAACTCCTCGAGCAGCGTCTCGCGCAAGGCGTCGTCGGCGCGGGCCGACAGCACCAGGACGGGGATGTGCGACGTCTCCCGCTTGCGCAGCTCGTGAACGAAGCTTTGGCCGTCCATCTGCGGCATCATCAGGTCGGTGATGACGAGGTCGGGCGGATTGGCGAAAACGAGATCGAGCGCGACCTGGCCATTCTCCGCGAGCGTCACCTGATAGTCGTCGGCCAGCACGTCGTACAGGAACTGGCGCACGTCCGGATTGTCCTCGACCACCAGAATGCGCGGATCGCCCGCTTTTTCCGGAAGTCGCGGCGGCTCGCACGGTCGTGCCAGTTCGACCGGCTCGAGCGCGGGCACCCAGCCTGCGTCGGGCGCCCTGACGAAAGCGCCGGATGGTGCGCGCAGGGGGAGTTCGACCTGGAACAGGGCGCCGCGCTCGGGCGCATCGAGCACCGAAATCGTGCCGCGATGCAGTTCCACGAACTCCTTCACGATGTTGAGCCCGAGACCGCTGCCTTTGGACGACAGTTCGTCCGCCCCCTGGGCGTAGCGATCGAAGATCGGGCGCTTGAGATGATCGGGGACGCCGGGGCCGCTGTCCTGGATGCTCAGCAGCGTCCGCTCGCCGGGCAGGCGCTCGACCGAGCAGCGAATCCGCCCCCCGGCCGGGGTGAACTTGAACGCGTTCGACAGCAGGTTGGTCACGACGCGCACGAATTTAGCGCGGTCGACATCGGCGTACAGCGCCTCCTCGCCGGCGAACGACAGGCGGATGCCGCGCTCTTGCGCCGCCCCCGCGAACCCCTCGGCCACCGCGCGCACGAGACCGACGAGATCGACCTGCAGATAGACCAGAGGCATTTCCCCGGCGTCGATGCGGGCGAGATCCAGCAGGTCATCGACCTGCTGCAGGAGCGCCTGGGCATTACGCTTGATGGTCATCAGGCGGAATTGCTCGCGCTCCGAAATCCCGCTCGAAGCCTGCAGCAGCTGGTTGACCGGCCCCAGGATCAGGGTCAGCGGCGTTCTCAGCTCGTGGCTGACATTGGCGAAGAACTTGGTCTTGAAGCCGTCGATCTCGAGCAGCTTTTCCAGCGCCGCATGCACTTCGTTGTTACGGCGCGTCAGCTCCGCCTCGATGGCGATCTTCTCCGAAATGTTGCGTCCCTCGGGGAGCAGGAACGCCACCTGGCCGGTGTCGTCGAAGATCGGCGTCAGGGAAAAATCCACGATGATCGTCCGGCTGCCGCGGGACTCGCCATAAACCTCGATGTCGCAGCGTACGAATCTGCCACTCGCGGCTTGCGCCACCATCGCGCGCACGCGGCTGCGCGCCTCTTCCGACGAGGCCCACCAGCGCGCCTGCCAGAAGGGTTTGCCGACCACGTCGTCCAGCCTGACCCCGGCGCCGTCGAGCGCGGCCTGGTTGATCTCGATCACATTGCCGTCGACGTCGAGCAAGCCGAGAAACTGGTACATCGAATCGAGGATGATCCGCGCCAGCTTCTGGCGTCTGACGTCGTTCGAGTCATCGTCCGCGAGTTCGACGCCCTTTACCGACGTGCCCCGCCGGATCATGACGAAGCGTGAATTTTTGGCCATGAATGCAATGCGACGATCAGTGTGGGTAAGGGATCCTGCGCTAACGAAAAAAGCGAGGCAAGCCTCGCTTCAAGACGATTCGAGCGCTCGAGCGGACGTTTTCTCAAAAGCTCAGCGTGTAATCGAGCGTGGCATTGTTCTGCGCATGCCTGACCTCGATCGGCGCGGAGGTGTTCGGCAGGCTGGCGTTCGCCAGCTTTTCCCGCAGGGCATGGGAGTAGGCGAACTCGAGGCGCTTGCCCGGCGACATGGTGTAAGAGAAACCGAACGAGAGATGCCGGGTCGGCGTGGCCGGAATCACCGCGAACAGGGTGTTCTCGCGCAACGCCTGGCTTGCGAAACGGGCGCCTGCACGCAAGGTCCATTGCGGCGACAAGGTGTACGCCGTGCCCAGCGCGACGATGGTCTGGTCGCGATAGTTCTGGGGCAGCAGGACCTCGAGGCTGCCACCGCCGCTCGCGTCGAAGGCGACGTCGATGTCCTTCATGACCTCCTTCCAGAACACCCGGGAGACGTCCATCGCCACGCTCCAGTCGTCGGTCAGGCGCTGGCTGATCCCGAGATCCAGCTTGGCCGGCATCCGAAAATCGCGAACCTCGATTTTCCCCGGGAGCGAGATCTGGCCGGCGACACTCGACACCGCGGTCAGCGTGGCATCGCCCTCCATGTCGTCCATGTGGCTCTTGAGCGTATACGAAGCGCCCAGACGCGTCGCCGGTGTCAATTGATAGAGCATGCCGAGTCGCCCAGAAATGCCCCACGCATCCACGCCGCTGGCGAGCATGCGATTGCGGGTCAGGCTGAAGTGCGCGCCTTGCAGCCCGGGAATGCCGCCCAGCGCGGGCACCAGCGAACCCGTGGCCCGACCCTGTCCGATCAGGCTGCCGACCTGGTCCGCACCGAGCAGCATGTCGAGGTTGAGGCCCTGCCAGATCGCGTCCACGCTGGCGCCGACGGTCAAGGCGTCGCTCACGCGGTAGCTGGCTGCGAGCGGGATGTCGAGCACCAGCAGGCGGCTGGCGTTGTCGAGGTCGGTATCGCTGCCGTCGGTGGCGCGCGACAGGAAGCTGTCGCGACCGTACTCGGTCCCCAGGCCTCCGCGGGCGAAGGCGCCCAGGCCGATGACCAGATCGCCGAAACGCTGCGTGAGGGCGAGCTGGGGGGCCAGATAGGGGCCGCGATTGTTGCCGTGCGTCCTCGAACTGGCGGTATCTCCGCTGCGCGGGTTACGCACATCGATATCCGTCGTCACCAGATCGAAGCCGATCATCGCCTGGCGATCGCTCTGCGCCAGGGACAGCGTGGCGGGGTTGGTGAGCATGCCCGCGGGGCCGACATCCTGCGCCGCGGCCGTGCCGCCCATCGCCCGCGAGATGGCGCCGATGCCCTCGAGATGGAAGACATCGGTCGCGTGGGCGACCTGGACGGATGCCGACAACGCGGTCACTGCGAGGCCTGCGGCCAACTTCGTTCGCAACATGGGCTGTCGTCTCTCAGAAGAAGCGGTCGAAGTGGATCTGTCCGAAGGGCACGCTGTGACCGACCATCAGCAGTTCCTGCAGGGCCTGCGTCATCGGGGGCGGACCGGCGAAATAGAACTCGTAGCTGGAAAGCGCCGCGGGCAGCACGCACTCCAGCTGGTCGTGGACGTAACCCGTCGCGCCCGACCATTGCCCGTCGTCACCCGGCAGCGAGACGACGGGGATGAAACGGATTCGATCGCCGAACCCCGCCAGTGAGGCGAGCAACTCCTCGCCGCACACGTCGCGCGCCGTGCGCGCGCCGTAGAAGAAGTACAGCGTGCGCTCGCCCAGCATGCCGGCTTCGACCGCCCCCCGTGCGATGGAGACCATCGGCGCCAGGCCCGATCCGCCGGCGACGCAGACGATGTCGCGCGGGCTGTCGGTGCGCAGATAGGCGACGCCATAGGGGCCGTCGAGGCCGATTTCGTCGCCCGTCGCGAGGCGATCGAACAGGACCTGCGTGCCGCGGCCGTGCGCCACGCGGCGGATCTGGAAATGCCATTCGCGCAGGGCGTTCGGCGTGTTCGCCACCGAATAGGCGCGCGAACCGGCCACCCCGGGCAAGTCGAGCATGGCAAACTGTCCCGGCAGGAAGTCGGCCCCGGCGGTGGCGACGAAACGGAATTCGCGGATGTCGTGGGTGATGTCCCGCACCCCGGCGAGCCGGGCAGACTGGCGCCGCGGCGGGCGTTGCGGGACGTACTCCGCCGCGCTCGGGGCCGAGATGGTGATGTCGCCGCGCGGCGCGCACTGACAGGCCAGATGCCGCCCGCGCCGCTTGTCGCGCTCGGTGAGCCCGGGTGCGTCGGGCCACAGATCGTCGATCTCGCCTTCAATCAGCTCGAACTTGCATCCGCCGCACCCCCCGGAATTGCATTCGTAGCTCAGTCCCACACCGGCCCGCAGCGCCGCACGCAGGACGCTGTCGCCCGGCGCGTGGACGAAGCTGCTGCCGTCCTTCTGATTGGTGATGATTGCCTGGATGCTCATGGCCCCCTCGGTCACGAAAACAGGTGCCTCGGGCCCGTCCGGGCGCCCCGAAGCGTGAAGGAAGCGGCGGCGCTTACAGGCCGAGGGAATAACGGAACTCGCGCGTCGCCAGTTTCGCCGCCACGGCGGCGTCCGGCACATCGGACAGCAGCGAGCAGTAGGCCTCGATCGCCCTGTCGGCGAGCGGCTCCCACTTGGCGATCCAGCCCCGGATGGTGTCCAGGTTGCCCGGGGTCTCGAGCGCCATCTTGACGAGCGCGCTCGCCCAGCGACGGTGGCGGGCCGCATCGATCAGCTGCACGTCGGTGATCAGCCCGAGCAGGGTGTCGCCGTTGTGCCGTCCCGAATTGCCGAGCTGGCGCAGCACGCTTTCCTCGATGGCCGGCTTCGCGATCAGGTTGAGGACGATGACCGCCTCGCCCCAGTCCCACACCGTCAGGGTCCTTTCCATCAGCTCGCGGAAGCCCTGCCAGGCGGGGTCCTGCTCCCAGTAGCGACGCTCGTTGATGCCGAAGCCCCGGTCGGAGAAGGTCGTCGACAGCTCCCTGGTCCGATAGCTCGTGTGGCTGAGCCAGCGCAGGCTGTCGGCCATCTGGAAGTAGTTGCAGTTGGTGATGGTGCTGGCCGGCGACATCTGGCCCACATAGGCGGACGCCATCTGCAGGGTATGGAAGAGGTAGCGGGACGGCGTATAGAACCGCGCCAGCGAACCCGCCCAGCGCGGATCGAGCGCCTTGTCGTGCTCGCGCTGGTTGAACTGGTCGAAGAGCCCGAAGACGTAGGTTTCCTGACCGTCCTGCATCATGTTGTAGGTGCGGTAGACCACCTCGTCCGGATCGCGGAAGGCATTCCAGTCTTCATGCTTGAGCGGGGTCGCGAAGGTGTGCTTCTTGTACCAGCTGTTCATGAACATGTTGGGATCCAGCTCGTAGGGCGAATCGGGATCCCGATCGTTGTAGTGAAGATTGGCGCTGACGATCTCGTACTCGCTCGGCTTGCGGCGGCGCGCGGCGAGATGGCTCCAGGTCTTAAGCGGCTTCAATTGCTGGACTTCCGACATTTCCTCGTCTCCTCGATTCTTCGTGTCAGGTGCGATCGGGCAAGGCCCGACGGGCACTCAGAGTGTCTTGTTGAAGTAAAAGCGCACGGCGTTGTCCCGGCTCTCGATCTGGCCCGCGAACGAACTCAGGTCCACTTCCAGGTCATTGATCTTGAACGGGCGCCCCAGCTCTTCCTCGATGGTTTCCTGGCGCAGGATCATTTCCTGTTCGGCATGGATGCGGATGTAGGCGCGCTTGTCCTCCACGAATATCTCCTTGCCGGGGTTGTCCACCCTTGCCGCCTCGATCACCGCCATCGCCAGGTCGCCGGCACGCATGACCGGGCCGACAAGGTTGTTGTGATAGGCGTTTGCTGCATTCGACCTGCTCACGGTCCTCTCCTCGTGTTGTCTGCTTACGGCCCGGATCGCTCAGCTATGCGCAAACGAAGGGCTGACGCCTTCGGTGCGGACCAAGATGTCGTCGCCGTCGAGCTTCACCGGGTATTCCGCCAGCGCGCAGTCGTCGGGGTTGATGCCCTGGCCCGACGCGGCATCGAACTGCCACAGATGGGCGCGGCAGATGATCTTCTGGCCGTCGAACCTGCCTTCCGAGAGCGGAATGTCCTGATGCGGGCAGATACCCTGGAAAGCCTTGATGACGCCGCCTTCGGCGCATACCAGCAGGAGGTCGTGGCCGTTGACGGTGAACGACTCCATCTCTCCTTCCCACAGGTCATCGACCGTGCAGACCTTTGTAAAGCTCATGGTTCTCTCCGAGATCGTCATGGATGCGGTACGGCGCGTCAGTGCGCCCCGGCTTCCCAGATGATTTCGATGGTTTCCGTCGGCTTCAGCCCCGATTCGGAAACCTTCATCGTGCGCGGCAGGAAGGCCTCGCCGCCCTGGCGACGGACGCGCATCACGCAGCCGGGGCGTGCCCTCACGCGGCGACCGACGGAATGCACCGCGGCGGCGGCGGCGACCTCGTCCATGGTGTTGTCGGTATCGACGGCCACCAGTTGCAGCACGAAGTCGCCCTCGAAATTGGAGGTCAGTGGAAATAGCGCCATGAGTCTTGTCTCCTTGATTGGCCGG
>NZ_MBFM01000005.1:379257-394365 GCF_001696715.1 Thauera phenolivorans
TCTTCTGGCCGTCGAACCTGCCTTCCGAGAGCGGAATGTCCTGATGCGGGCAGATACCCTGGAAAGCCTTGATGACGCCGCCTTCGGCGCATACCAGCAGGAGGTCGTGGCCGTTGACGGTGAACGACTCCATCTCTCCTTCCCACAGGTCATCGACCGTGCAGACCTTTGTAAAGCTCATGGTTCTCTCCGAGATCGTCATGGATGCGGTACGGCGCGTCAGTGCGCCCCGGCTTCCCAGATGATTTCGATGGTTTCCGTCGGCTTCAGCCCCGATTCGGAAACCTTCATCGTGCGCGGCAGGAAGGCCTCGCCGCCCTGGCGACGGACGCGCATCACGCAGCCGGGGCGTGCCCTCACGCGGCGACCGACGGAATGCACCGCGGCGGCGGCGGCGACCTCGTCCATGGTGTTGTCGGTATCGACGGCCACCAGTTGCAGCACGAAGTCGCCCTCGAAATTGGAGGTCAGTGGAAATAGCGCCATGAGTCTTGTCTCCTTGATTGGCCGGCGCTTGCCGCGCCGGCCTGCTTTGATGGGGTTTCTCAGCTCGCTCTCTTGGCCGCACGCAGCGCGCGGTACACCTCGGCCCACGCATAGTCGTGCGCGTCATCGCCGATTTCGCCGGGGGCGAGGTCCATGTACTTGAGCGCACCGCCCAGATCCATCGGCTGGATCATTCCGGCGAGGAAGCGGTCGACGATGCTCAGGTGGCCGGCATAACGCTCCGGGTCCTGCTGGAAGACCCAGCGATCCACCTCGGAGCCGAAGTGGTAGAGGCGGCCCTGGTATTCGAGCGGATGGTCCTTGACGTTCCAGCCCTTGCCCGGCGTGCCGATGATCGGCAGCTGGCACATGTTGCACACGTAGGGCAGGGTTTCCGGGTAGGTCATGGCCATGTCACCGTCCACGACGTTGTCGATGAAGACGTCCCAGCACTGGCCCCAGGTGTCGTTCCAGCCGGGATATTTCTCCTCGAGCCAGGCGCGCTCGTCGGGAGTCACGCCGGCGGCCGGGTTCCACCACAGCGTCGGGCGCCAGAAGTAGGAGCCGAGGTGCATGCCGTGGTGCGTCTCGGCGATGTCCTTCAGGAAGATGTCCCAGTACCACGGCAGGTCCAGCCCCATGTCGGTCAGGGCGCGCTCGAACTGGGCGACGATCCACTCCTCCATGAACTCCTTGAAGGACTGCTTGCGGTGCTCGAGCGGGGTGTAGTAGTCCATGATCGGACCGGTGAGCACCGAGAACAGCTTCCAGGCGCGCCACACGGCGATGTCGACGCGCTTTTGCGCCTCCGCCTTATGGCCGTTCTCGATGAGCACCTTGAGTGCAGGCCCACCGATCTGGGCGTGGCGCGATTCATCGGTCTGGATGCTGGAGATCAGGTTGGCGAAGGTGTGGTCGCCCGCTTCGGCCGCATCCGCCGCCAGGCCGAGGAACTGCATGTTGGTGAAGCCGGTTTCGAAACTGAAGGTCAGCATGATCGAGATGCTGATCGCATCGCGGACCATGATGTCGTCGAAGAAGTGACGCGCGGCGATCATCGCCCACTCGTTCGTGTCGTAGGCCTTGAACGCCCAGTCCATCTGGCGGTCCTTGGACACGTGCTCGTGCGGGAAGTAGAGCTGCATCTGGCCGTGGCGGATTTCGTCCAGGCAGCCCAGGGTCGCCATGTTGCGCATGCCCGGCGCCTTCGAAAAACGCATCATGCGGGCCTCGGCACTGGCGGCCGCATATTCGCCGCGGGCAATCGCGCCGTAGTGCGCCTTCATCACCGACTTCCAGCCCGGATCCGAATTTTCGAAGATGCGGCTGCGCTCGAGCGCGGCTTTCACCGAGTAGGCGCCGGCATCCTTGTCGCGCTGGACCTTCACGTATTCGGGGTAGGTCTGCTTGTACGGCTCGTCATATCCTTCCCAGGCGGTCAGCGGCAGTCCGAACTCGCCCGACAGCTTCGGCGGGAACAATTCGTCCTCGGTGACGTACGACGGCGTCCAGTTCGTGCTGCGCGCCAGGTCGTACCAATCCATTCTGTTGAGTACAGCCATCCATGTCTCCTTCCTGATCAGTCTCGAGAGTTCGGTGGCCCTCGAATCAAGGCGAACCTTTCGCCACGAGCCGGTGCGGGTTGGAACGACTTCGCACCGAGCGCGAGGAGAAGGTAAGCGGAAGCTGGACGCGCTGAAATTAGACTTTGGTTTAGATTGCCGGCCTGCGGGGATCGCCCGCGCCGCTCCGCGGCTGCTCGGTCGTGCCGATCATGGCGAGCGCACGTCGGAAGCCGGCGCGCTGCTGCTGCCGCCCCTGCGGCGACGGCGGCGCAGTAGCAGAACGCCAACCAGGATCACACCGGGCGACCTTCATCGTCGGTTTCCCATGCCTGGGTCTTGAATTTGTTGAGGAAGCCGATGAAGCGGCCGTCGGCGGTCTCGACGATGGTGGCGCCGTCCTGCCAGATCGCGTTCTCGAGATCGAAGCCGCTGCCGATCGGGTCGCCCTGATTCTGGTGGATGTTGTGGACGCCGAGGCCGCTGGTGAACGGCTCGCCGAAGACGTAGAAGCGCACCCCCTGGTCGATCACCACTTCGAGATCGACCAGCGCGTCGATGCCCGTCCCGCTCTTCCACGGCGGATGCCAGCGGATGAATTCGAGCAGGAACTTCTGGAACCGCTTCCAGGGCGGATTGAGTTCCTTGTAGCTCCGCCGCGGCGGCACGATGCGCAGCGCCCGCAGCAGCCGCGACAGAAAATGATCGTGCCGCACGTCGAGCAGACGAATCGGCGGATGCAGCACCGGGGCGCGGATGTAGTCCAGCGCCCCCGAAGCGCCGGTCGAGGCGAGGAAATGCCAGCCGTCGGCCAAGGCGGCGATCCCGGCAAACTGGGTCGGACGGATGCGCACCAGCCGCCACTCCACGCCGTTGGGCATGTTCTTCGGATCGACATCGATCGCGCAGTGGTAATTGCCGTTCGGCGCGTGTACCACCAGGTTGCCGTGGTAATAACGGCCGAAATCGTCCGGTGGATCGCGGTAGTAGTGGTGCTTCTGGCCGATCACCAGGCCGTAACCTGCCGAGAGTCCCATGAGGTGCCTCCGCGAGCGGTCGGTTGAGGGGGGGCTAACCCGTCCCGACTGCCCTCAAGTCGATCGAAGCCATGCCATCGCGATTGCGGGGCGGCGAAGCACGTGGTTGTGGAGCCGCGCTGCCGATGGCCGGGCGAGTGATGCGCATGAAAATGACGGTTGAGTCACACGACGTCTGGACCGAGTTGCCTACCGCTTCCGGTCGCGCAGCCACCATGGCGCCGCCGATTTTCCAGTCGTCGCGATCTCGCCACAGTAATCATGCCGAGAGAACGCATCCGGCGCGCGGTTGGCCGGGATCTCGACCCACATCGCGGAAATGCCGACGAAGTACTTCTCGGGCAGGATCGTAATGTTCGCCTCGTCGAGCTCCGCGAAGCCGGCGACCGCTTGGCCGGGTTTCTCCCCCTCCAGCGGCCATGCACACACCATGACGAACCGCGGCAACTGAGGCGCGTCGAGCGGGGGCTTCGTGGTCATCACCTCCCGGCTCGCTCCGGCAGGAGACAAGGAAGGTACGTACGGGGTGAAGGTCAGCAACACGACCGAGCCGCCATCGGGAATGCCGAAGGCCGCAATGCCGCCCGGCAAACCCGGGTCCGGCGCATAGGCAACGTGTGTGAGGATCTTGTATGTCTGCTTTCCGTTCTTGCCCTTGTGCGCGAACCCGGTGACGTAAGCCGATGCCGCGGTGGATTCAGCCGCCCTCAGGTCGGGGCCGCCGAGCGCAAGCAAGCCCAGGCACGCTGCGGTCGCGGCACGAAGGGTCGAAGCACATGACGCGGCGAGGCTGCGGCGGTGATTCCGGCGTTTTTCCGGGCAGTGACCACTGTCGACGATCTCGCAGCGCATGGCCTTGCTCCTTTCAGCACTTCGCGGCGCCGTTCCGCGACGCGAGGTTCACTCGCCAGCGAATTGCTCGAGCATGCTGCAATCAGTATTGAAGAGTGTCTCGGGCTCGAACAGCCTTCCCGAGACAGCGTTTTGCACCTGGGAAGTGGGCGGAAAGGTCACGCCGTCAATCGTTGCACGCGCACCGCATGCACTGGCGCAGGTGCCCGGAGCGGCGCTTACCCGGTAGCCGTCGCCCATGCGGGACAGGGTGAGCACACACAAGTCGGCGCCGGCCTCGCTACCGCTCGTGTGCGTCCAACCCGCCTGCGAGGGCGTCGCGGTACCCGTCACGCCGCAATGGCTCCCTTCTGGCGTCCACATCGAAAACCCGAACCGGATCACTTGCTGTGACTCACCCTTGATGGCGAGCAAGCGGAAGCCGTTTCCGCCCGCAAATGGAGCGCAATATGCTCCGCCCGGGGCCGCCGCCTGGGTGGCTAGGGCAGCTGGGGTGCAAGCGAGCAGGCCCGCCAACAATCCGACTGCAAGAGTGGAGGTCCGCTGCATGATGTTCCCCTCTTCGCCAGTTGAGTGTGCGCTTTCGTGATAGCACGCACGCGCGCAGATCGATACGCAGGGGACGCGGGATGGGCAGGCGAGGACGTACTGGACGACATCGGCAGGGGCGATTCGAGCGCGAGTTGGAGCGGCGCAATCCCGCGCGCGCAGTTTCAATCCACGCGCCCACGCGGGGCGCGACATTCAGGCCGCTGCCTCATCGGCAAATGTAAGGCGTTTCAATCCACGCGCCCACGCGGGGCGCGACAAGGAAATCGAAGAGGGCTGGCGTCGCGCATTCAGTTTCAATCCACGCGCCCACGCGGGGCGCGACCCGCGTCCAGGCGCAGGCTGCCATCGGCGGTGCTGTTTCAATCCACGCGCCCACGCGGGGCGCGACGCTGGTCACGGCGGCGATGCGTTGTTCGAGCGCGGCGTTTCAATCCACGCGCCCACGCGGGGCGCGACCCGCGTCCAGGCGCAGGCTGCCATCGGCGGTGCTGTTTCAATCCACGCGCCCACGCGGGGCGCGACGCTGGTCACGGCGGCGATGCGTTGTTCGAGCGCGGCGTTTCAATCCACGCGCCCACGCGGGGCGCGACTTGTGGGCGCGCTGACGCAATTTCGTGACGATATGTTTCAATCCACGCGCCCACGCGGGGCGCGACACCTGGGCGTCGATCAACAAGACGCAATGAGCATGTTTCAATCCACGCGCCCACGCGGGGCGCGACCTTGCAGGCGGGCGAGGATGGGGGGTTCGAGGGCGTTTCAATCCACGCGCCCACGCGGGGCGCGACCATCCCGTACCTCGACATGCGACACCATGCGTATGTTTCAATCCACGCGCCCACGCGGGGCGCGACTTGGGTTAATTCCGGTTAATGCGCTATCGCTAAAGGTTTCAATCCACGCGCCCACGCGGGGCGCGACGCAGTTGCGGGAGTATGTTGCGTTGGGTGTCGTGTTTCAATCCACGCGCCCACGCGGGGCGCGACGATGGTCGCGGACGTGGATTGTGGGGTGATGCGATGTTTCAATCCACGCGCCCACGCGGGGCGCGACGTGTCGGCCGGAGGTCGCCGAGATGCTGATCGTGATGTTTCAATCCACGCGCCCACGCGGGGCGCGACGAACTGATCGAGGCGCCGGAAGTGCAGGTTGCATGGTTTCAATCCACGCGCCCACGCGGGGCGCGACCCCTCGACGTACTGGACCTCGTAGCCCATCGCCTGTTTCAATCCACGCGCCCACGCGGGGCGCGACGTATGGCGGCACGGACGTTAAATCGGGGACGGTCAGTTTCAATCCACGCGCCCACGCGGGGCGCGACCGTACTGGACCAGACCGGGCACGACCCCCCACCCGGTTTCAATCCACGCGCCCACGCGGGGCGCGACTTGACCGTATGCCGCCACGACGCCGTATAACTCTCGTTTCAATCCACGCGCCCACGCGGGGCGCGACTGGTCAGTGATCTTCTAGGGCCTCACCGACGATGCGTTTCAATCCACGCGCCCACGCGGGGCGCGACTCCCGTCGCGGCTTCAAATGCCGCGTCCCGATGGGTTTCAATCCACGCGCCCACGCGGGGCGCGACCGGGCGGGGAATGTCCGGCGTGGTCGTTCAATCTGTTTCAATCCACGCGCCCACGCGGGGCGCGACGCGAGCGGGTCCGGTATGGCGTGGCCTTCTCGCAGTTTCAATCCACGCGCCCACGCGGGGCGCGACATCGCGATCTGCTCGTAGGTGCGCGGCACCGAGCCGTTTCAATCCACGCGCCCACGCGGGGCGCGACGGTGCCGAACAGGTAAAGGTCCTCGTCATCGCGGCGTTTCAATCCACGCGCCCACGCGGGGCGCGACTCCGACGAGCCCGAGAGCATGACGCTCATTTTGAAGTTTCAATCCACGCGCCCACGCGGGGCGCGACTCCGACGAGCCCGAGAGCATGACGCTCATTTTGAAGTTTCAATCCACGCGCCCACGCGGGGCGCGACTTCGTGATCGAGCTTGAGTTCAGGGATGCCCATGACGTTTCAATCCACGCGCCCACGCGGGGCGCGACGTAAAGCGTGCGCCCTGTCCATTGCGAGCGCAGGTGTTTCAATCCACGCGCCCACGCGGGGCGCGACGATTGGGCGGATGCGCCTGGTGGTTGGGGTCGCATGTTTCAATCCACGCGCCCACGCGGGGCGCGACCCCCCAGAGTACCGAGCGCGATCACCAGAGGACGTTTCAATCCACGCGCCCACGCGGGGCGCGACCTGAGATTGGCGGCGTCGCTGATAGCGTTGAGGCAGTTTCAATCCACGCGCCCACGCGGGGCGCGACGCCCGAGCGGCCCGACCACAGGTCGGCCGCGCTGGTGTTTCAATCCACGCGCCCACGCGGGGCGCGACGATAAGGGCCGATTCAACGTCGACATGTGGCTGGAGTTTCAATCCACGCGCCCACGCGGGGCGCGACCGAGCGGCGACACGCACCACAACGAGATGACCGAGTTTCAATCCACGCGCCCACGCGGGGCGCGACGCCGACTACCAGGGCGAAATCACGCTTGCCTTGTGGTTTCAATCCACGCGCCCACGCGGGGCGCGACTAGCACGATGATGTTTTTCGCGTTCGCGGCGGTGTCGTTTCAATCCACGCGCCCACGCGGGGCGCGACGCAGTTGCTGTGGCCATACAAATCATTCTGATGGGTTTCAATCCACGCGCCCACGCGGGGCGCGACGCAGTATATGTCTGCCCCCCGTTTTCGGTGTAGATGTTTCAATCCACGCGCCCACGCGGGGCGCGACGCGTCGAGGCGTACCTGTACAAGGGGCCGTTGTGGTTTCAATCCACGCGCCCACGCGGGGCGCGACGGTGTGGGGCCGGTAGCCGGCGGCGTTCGTCTGGTTGTTTCAATCCACGCGCCCACGCGGGGCGCGACGCGGCGCGATGACGACGTGGCGGACGAGCCAAGGTTTCAATCCACGCGCCCACGCGGGGCGCGACCCGGGCTGTCTATTACCACGGCATCGAGATACTGTTTCAATCCACGCGCCCACGCGGGGCGCGACTTGTGCGCGTTAGCAAACGGACAAACCGACAAGGGGTTTCAATCCACGCGCCCACGCGGGGCGCGACTCACGTCATCGACGATAGCAACGACAGTCGGAACGTTTCAATCCACGCGCCCACGCGGGGCGCGACACGGGGTAATGGTGCCCAGGTTCCGGAACACGTAGCGTTTCAATCCACGCGCCCACGCGGGGCGCGACTCACCGCATCGAATTTCATTCCCTGCTCTATCACCAGTTTCAATCCACGCGCCCACGCGGGGCGCGACGCTGCTGTCGCTGCACGTCTCGACGCTGAAGCTGTTTCAATCCACGCGCCCACGCGGGGCGCGACACGACTGGGACTGTATCTCGTGGACTGGATGGCGGACGTTTCAATCCACGCGCCCACGCGGGGCGCGACCGGTCCGGGCTGCCGGTCACGGTGAGTCGGGTGTGGTTTCAATCCACGCGCCCACGCGGGGCGCGACCAGGGGTGCCCGAGCGGGTTGGGTCGTTGCAGGTGGTTTCAATCCACGCGCCCACGCGGGGCGCGACGCAGGGGTGCCCGAGCGGGTTGGGTCGTTGCAGGTGGTTTCAATCCACGCGCCCACGCGGGGCGCGACCGTAGTGGGCGCGCACCCAGCCCTTGGCCTGGGTGTTTCAATCCACGCGCCCACGCGGGGCGCGACTCGTGGTGGCCGTCGCAGTGTGGCGCCATCTCAAGTTTCAATCCACGCGCCCACGCGGGGCGCGACCCGAATTCATCCTGAAGGAGCAGGAG
The DNA here is from genome assembly GCF_001696715.1 of Thauera phenolivorans. Taxonomy (GTDB): domain Bacteria; phylum Pseudomonadota; class Gammaproteobacteria; order Burkholderiales; family Rhodocyclaceae; genus Thauera; species Thauera phenolivorans. The sequence goes on from NZ_MBFM01000005.1 coordinate 387,565, forward strand.
GCGGCTGCGTTTCAATCCACGCGCCCACGCGGGGCGCGACAGTCCGCTATAAGGCGACTGCTCTGTCAGCTTGAGTTTCAATCCACGCGCCCACGCGGGGCGCGACCGTATCACAAGGGTCCCCAGCTGCGCGTTCTGGTGTTTCAATCCACGCGCCCACGCGGGGCGCGACGCTGCTGCCGCCGACTACGGCCGGTCGACGCGGCTGTTTCAATCCACGCGCCCACGCGGGGCGCGACGCGAATCTCGCGGCCTTGTTTCAGGCGCTAGACGAGTTTCAATCCACGCGCCCACGCGGGGCGCGACTGGGAGTCGGCAAAAGAAGCTCGGGAAGGCGGGGGAGTTTCAATCCACGCGCCCACGCGGGGCGCGACCCGCTCATCGTCGCCGTCGATTCACGGATGGCGATGTTTCAATCCACGCGCCCACGCGGGGCGCGACGCGCGGGGGCCGCGGGTGCTTTTTGTGACGGGTGACGTTTCAATCCACGCGCCCACGCGGGGCGCGACTAGGGCGGCGTTGATCGTTGCAAGCCAATCGCTGGTTTCAATCCACGCGCCCACGCGGGGCGCGACATGGGCACGAGGTCGGCTTCGAAGGCCTCGATGCTGTTTCAATCCACGCGCCCACGCGGGGCGCGACAGACATTCCAATCTCGACGTTCCCGTGCTTCGCAAGGTTTCAATCCACGCGCCCACGCGGGGCGCGACGGGACATGCATCTCCGCTTCGCCACGGCCCAAGAAGTTTCAATCCACGCGCCCACGCGGGGCGCGACCGGTCACGGAATTTGTGCTCACGGGGATGGCGTGTTTCAATCCACGCGCCCACGCGGGGCGCGACTGGCGCTGGCGTGCTGACGCTCTCCGGCTTCCCAAAGTTTCAATCCACGCGCCCACGCGGGGCGCGACCGTGTCCTCACAATTGCATGAAGATAAGACGAAAAATACACGATCTCCGCGAACCGCCGGAGCATTGCTGCAAAATTGGGGAGTGGCGACCGAAAATTGCCGCCGCATGTCCGAAGAATCGGAGGTTCTGGCGTGTTGCGAACCCGCCCGGGTTCAAGCGGGTGCTACACGTTCGCGCGCGGCCACTCAAAGGATGAGCGGGCCGTTCAGGTCGAGCCCCGGCTTGGCGCCGACGTGTTCGACCTTGGTCTGCCAGTTCTTGCCGAGATAGTAGAAGCGCAGACTGTCCTGCTCCGGGTCGATCAGCTCGTACAAATTGTTCTTGAGAAAGGTCCACTGCGCGTAGTCCACCTCGATCTCGAACAGCGAATATTGCACCCGCTGGCCGTAGTCGCGACATGCCTTTGCGAGCCGGCGCAGGCGTTTTCGACCGCTGGCGCTGGTGGTGCTGACATCGTAGCTGACGAGGACCATCATGAGATTCCCTTACTTCCAGAGAAAGGGAGGGTAGGCATCCAGGTCGCCTCGCAGATGTCTTGCAAGGAGTTGTGCCTGGATGGCGGGGAACATGCCGATTTCGACCTTCTCCTCAAGAAATGTGTGGCGGAGTTGTTCGCGCTTGCGTTCCTGGTAGGCGGTGAGTACGGTCTTGCGCGCGGCCTCCTTCAGCAACACAGCACCATTGTCCATGCGCGTGAAGTCCCGTGCGGACACCTGCTTTCTGTTGATCAGCGACAAGGCGAGCCGGTCGGCGAGCACGGGGCGGAATTCCTCGACGAGATCCAGCGCCAGGCTGGGGCGACCGGGACGATCGCGGTGGAGAAACCCCACTGCCGGGTCGAGGCCTACCGTCTCAAGGGCGGAGCGGCAATCGTGGGTCAGCAGGGTGTAGAGGAAAGACAGCAGCGCGTTGGCCGCATCGGTGGGCGGCCGGCGGCTACGACCACCGAAACGCATCGCCGCATCCGGGACTCGGATGAGATGGTCGAGCACGCCAAAGTAGGCCTGCGCCGCCTCGCCTTCCAAGCCGCGCAAGATGTCGACCGGTGCCTCGGCAAGCAGGCGGGCTCCGATTCGCTTCAGCCGATTGTGGGCGTGCTGAAGCGCGTCGCGCGCCGGCGCTGACAAGTCCTGGCCGTAGTCGCGCAGCCCGCGCGACACCACCGCGCGCTGGTTGTGCACCTTGCCGATAAGCAGGTTGCGCACGATGGCCGCGCAGCGCGGCCCATCGTCGGTGCGACGGTATTGCTCGCGGCGCAGCAAGACGTTTCCGGAAACCGGCCCTTCCACGCGGGCGAGGAACTTGCCGTTGGGACTCAGGTAGCACACGCTGATGCCCTGACCCGCGCAATAGCCGAGCAGCGGCGGCGAAACCAGCACGCGGCCGAAGCAGACAAGGCTCTCGAGCATGTGTGCCGGCAGACGGGCGCGGGTTTCGCCCTCGACCTCCATGACGATGTTTTCGCCATCCTTGCGCAGCCATGCGCCTTCGGTGGTTACATACACGGTGTTGAGTTGTCGACGCATGCTTCAAGGTTCCTCGGCGACCTGCCTGCGCAGCCAGGCTTCGACATCCCGTCCCTTGCCGAGCAGCTTCGGTTGGCACAGATCGATGAGCGAACAGGCGTCACAGCGTTTCGCCAGGTAGCTCGCCGTCGGTGTTTGCCCCGCGCGGATCATCTCGCGCGTGGCCTGTATGGTTTTCAGGGTCAGTCTACGCAGCTCGTCGTCGAATACCACCGTCTGGCGACGGCGCGTCTGACCGTAGAACAAGGCGCCTTCCTCCACCCGGCAGCCGAACATCGCTTCCAGGCACAGCGCCTGCGCGCACAACTGCACCTCATCCGCACGGTGGGCCTTCTGGCGGCCGCGCTTGTACTCGACAGGGAACGGGCGCTCGACCCCCTCTTCCGCCCTGAACTCCACCACATCCGCCACCCCGACAATGCCCAACTCCGCACTGGACAGCGGCATCGCGGTAATCGTGCGCACGCCGTGGCGGCGCTCGATCTGCGGGTGGTCTGCACGGTCGTGCAGCAAGCGCCCCTCCGCCGTCTGCCGGTTCTCGGCCCACAGGCGTTCGACGTGGATCAACGCGCACTGGCGCGGGCAGTAGAGATGGTGCTGCAGGGCGGAGAGGGGGATGAGGTCGTCGGACTCCTCCATGGGCTCCATCCCTTCTTGGGTCACCGCGTCTGCTTACAGCAGTTCGCGGACGCTTACGCCCTGGGGCATGGCTTCGGCATCGACGCTGACGCGATAGTCCGCAAAGCTGCGCGAGGGGCGGTCCTCGGTGCCCTCCCTCCGCCTCACCTTGACGGCGTCGAACAGTACATGTGCGGGGGCATTACCCATGGCGTTCTCGTGCTCGAACACGATCAGCTTGCGGGCGGCCATCTCGCCGCGTGCAGCGGAGCGGTCGTGCTCGAACATGTTGCTGAGCGCGTTCCAGAGCAGTCGCAGGTCATCGTCGGAGAAGCCGGTGCGTTCAGCGAGCTTGGCAGAGACGAAGCCATGAGCGCGATATAGTCCGTAGGGCAGGATGTGCTTGCGGCCCATGGTGCGGTTGTCGCCGCTCTGCGCCTCGGCTTCCTTCTCGGTGGTTACCGCCATGCGGGTGATGGAGATTTCCAGCGGCAGCACCGGCTCTACCGAGGTGGCGAAGGCGAGTTGCACCGGCCCGCGCACCTGGCCGGCGTTGATGCCGGTGGTCATCACCGCGCCGAAGGTGCGCACGTCGAAGAAGTTGGCGCACATCCACGCGGTGATCTCGCGCGCTTTGACCTCGTCCTTGGGCAGCTTCTTGTCCTCGGGCTTGATCTCCAGCGCGTCGTACGCCTTCTTGTGCTGGTTGTTAAGTACCGACTTCTCCTGCATGTAGATGGCGAAGCCCGGTGTACCTTCCTTGTCCAGCGTGACGAAGTTGCGGATCTTGCGCTTGAGGGCGACGTCGGTCACCAAGCCGCAGTTCGTTTCCGGGTCGAGCCGCGGCAGATTGCCAGCGTCGGGGTCGCCGTTGGGGTTGCCGTTGGTTACGTCGAACAGATAAACGAACTCGTAGCGGTGGGCGATGGCAGTCATTGGTCGATTCCTTCGATTACGGGTAATGGGTCAAGCAGCGGTATCGGGGTCGATGTCTTCAGCACCGTCGCGGCGCGTGACGTAGGACTGCGACTGATGGTAGTAACCGATTGCGAAGCGGCCCTGGTCTTCGATCTTGAGGCTGCGCGGAAACTGGTCGGGCAGACCGCCCACGATCTCGGATATGTCTTTCTCCAGGTTCACCGCCTGCCCTTTGCGCTCCTTGCGCAGCTTGCCGAGGTGGTTCTGGGTGTTGCGCAACAGCACCGGAAAGATCGAGGCCGGCGTGGCCGACGCCGCGCCGTAGTAGCGGTCGCGAATCGTGGCGTTGACCTGGCCGCCCAGGGCGGCGCGTTGCACGTTCTCCAGAACTGCGAACAGCCGCCCGAGCAGGTAGCCGGGCTGGGTGGATTGCTTGTCGAGACTCACGGGGATCTCCTCCTCGGATGTACGAATGTCCCGGCGCCGTTCGCGCGCCAGAACGCCCTTGCACAAGGCCACGCGCAGGCCGGAAATGTCTCCGTCCGCCCGAAACCGCATGATGGTGTTGGCCAGCAGACTGCGTGGGTACGGCCCGCCGCTGAGAATGGCGCGCATGAATTCACCCGCCAGCAGTGGAGGCACGTCCTCGCTTTTGCCGCGCCCGTCGCGGGATGGTGCGGTCGCAAGCACGAGCCGCCAGACGGACGGCTCGGTGCGCCACGGCAGCGGCTCCAGACGTAGGTCCTCCGCATGTTGGGCGATACGGCCAGCGAGCACCCCCAGCGTATCCACCTGCCAGAAGCGCACCGACAGGCGCGACGCGTTGGGGGCGAGGCCCAGCACGTACATGCGAGTGCCAGGTTCGAGATTCGGGGCGAGGTCCGCCACCGGTCGGCCTTTCGCGATGCAATCCACTACGGTGCGCACCCGCGCGGCCTCCGAAGCGTCGTCGGCAGGCGGGTTGAGCAAGGCGGCAAAGAGATCCTCGGCCGCGCTCGCCTGCTTCGCATCGGCCGCCTCGGCCCAGAACACTACCGACGAGTCGCCAACCTGTAGGCGCTGGCAGTTGTGTCCGCCCCGGCGCAGCAGATAGTTCAGCGCGGTGGTGTAGGCGAAGGCCGCCTGTTCGGATACCGGCGCGTTGTCGCCCTGGCTCTTGGCATAGGATGTGAAGGCATCGAGGTTAAAGGAGACGATGGACGCCCCCGAACTCTGCGCCCCATTCACACCCTTGATTGCGGGATGGAGGCGGGCCACCGGCGCCAATTCTCCGCTGACGAGGCAGACCGCCGCGCTTGCCGCCGCTTCCTGCCCTTCTTCACCCGCGAGCAATCGGGCGCCTACCGCCCGGGCGGCTGGCCGATCGTGCAGATAGCAATGCTCGCCGTCGAGGCGAAACACGAGGTTGGCGTCCACCATGTCGGGCGGAAAACCACGCGCCTCGAACTGCGCCGGCGACCAGCCGCGCAGGAAACTGAGCAAAGCCTTGAGTCCGGGGTCGTCACTATTGCCGAGACAGGCTTCATGAAACTCCAAGAATGCCTGATAGTGCTTCGTCGCCTTCGCCAAGAGATCCTCTTTTTCTCTGTCGTCCCGACACTTGGCGGTGCTCGTGATTCCCAATACGTAGCTGGTTTTGTCCCAAAGAAAGAATGGCTTGGCCCCCGTCCCTGAACGCTTGAATGATGCGGGGACAAGCAACATCCTAGGCTGAGGCTTCTTCCCGGAGGTGTCGCGAATGTCGTTGACCTGCGCCACATCGCCTTCCGGCGTCAGCAGGATCTCGAAGCTGATCTTCTCTGGGCTGCAGCCGGCGGGTGCGACATCCTCGGCCTGTTGCTCGATCAGCCGCTCGTAATAGCGGTTCAACGCCTGCAGGATCATGACTTGACCTCCCCGTGCTGCCACGGCGGTACCTCGATGACGCCCGCTTTCAACTGTGCGCGAAAGAAGCGCGGCGTCATGTCCTGGGCGAAATCGATGTCGTGCAGCATCCAGCCCAGGTCGTTGTCCGGTTCGCGAGCGGGATGGGCGTCGGGTAGCGGCTGACCGTCCTCGATCAGGCTGAAATGGGCGGGAAACTCGCGCACGCCCAGGCACGGGGCATGGAAATGCTGCCCCTTGCGGGCGCGGCGGTTGAAGATGTCCAGATGCTTAGCCACCGAATCGTCCGGCCCCGCCTTGTCGGTCAGTTCGAAGTGGGCCTCGATCACGTAGGCCACATCGCGCAACACCGTGGCGGCACGCTGCTGGCGGTCTTCGTCGACGTAGGTCGCCAGCCCGGCGGTGGTGCCAGCCTTCATCGCCTTGCGCACGTTGCCCGGCGACAGTTTTCCGCCAACCTCATTACGACGGATGGACTCGAAGCGCACCGGGTTGAGCACGTGGATGCGATCCACCACCCAGCGAATCGCCGGCTTCCAGTGAATGGCCTCCAGGATGCCGCGCGCGGCCGACGGCGTGATGACGTCGTAACTCACCCGCTCCACCTTCATTTCCGGCCGTGTGAAGCAGGCCCGATCGCCCCAGACGTGCAGGCGGATTCCAAAGCTCATGCGCCCCTCCTTCAAATGATCGTGTTGGCCGAGTTCATAAAGGTTGGCTCTTCCCACCAGATGCCGAACTCGCTGCTGTATATGTCCATGTTCACCAGTTCCATGAACTGCTCTCCCCATTTCTCCGGCGCAACCGGCTGAATCGCCGCTGCCTTGCGCAACGCATCGAACCCGTTGCGTGGTAGCTGCACCAGGTAGGGCTGCAGCGCCCGCGCGAGGCCACCGCTCCGCTCCGCATAGCGCAGGCTTTCGATGTCGCGGCGGGCGTCATCG
>NZ_MBFM01000005.1:394566-402264 GCF_001696715.1 Thauera phenolivorans
GCTGACCGTCCTCGATCAGGCTGAAATGGGCGGGAAACTCGCGCACGCCCAGGCACGGGGCATGGAAATGCTGCCCCTTGCGGGCGCGGCGGTTGAAGATGTCCAGATGCTTAGCCACCGAATCGTCCGGCCCCGCCTTGTCGGTCAGTTCGAAGTGGGCCTCGATCACGTAGGCCACATCGCGCAACACCGTGGCGGCACGCTGCTGGCGGTCTTCGTCGACGTAGGTCGCCAGCCCGGCGGTGGTGCCAGCCTTCATCGCCTTGCGCACGTTGCCCGGCGACAGTTTTCCGCCAACCTCATTACGACGGATGGACTCGAAGCGCACCGGGTTGAGCACGTGGATGCGATCCACCACCCAGCGAATCGCCGGCTTCCAGTGAATGGCCTCCAGGATGCCGCGCGCGGCCGACGGCGTGATGACGTCGTAACTCACCCGCTCCACCTTCATTTCCGGCCGTGTGAAGCAGGCCCGATCGCCCCAGACGTGCAGGCGGATTCCAAAGCTCATGCGCCCCTCCTTCAAATGATCGTGTTGGCCGAGTTCATAAAGGTTGGCTCTTCCCACCAGATGCCGAACTCGCTGCTGTATATGTCCATGTTCACCAGTTCCATGAACTGCTCTCCCCATTTCTCCGGCGCAACCGGCTGAATCGCCGCTGCCTTGCGCAACGCATCGAACCCGTTGCGTGGTAGCTGCACCAGGTAGGGCTGCAGCGCCCGCGCGAGGCCACCGCTCCGCTCCGCATAGCGCAGGCTTTCGATGTCGCGGCGGGCGTCATCGTCGAAGGGCACGATGACCGGCATCTGCACGGTGTCGATCATGCGGAACTTGGCCGCCAGCGTTTCCAGCGGCAGGGAGTCGATGCGGCTTGCCGCGCACAGGCCGAGCAGGTTCGCGGCATCCAGTTCCTTGTCGCCCTTCTGCCAGTAGAGCAGTCGGAAATAGGCCTCGATCGCCGACGGCGACAGCGGATCGTCGCGGAACTGCGGCTGGCGCATGACCTCCTGCGCGGCCTGGGCGAACTGACGCAACTCCGGCGGCGGCGCCCAGTCGCCGTTGGCGGTGGCAAACACGCGCACCTCGCTCGACTCCGCAGCGCGCTCACCGTTGCGGTTGCAACGCCCTGCAGCCTGGGCGACCGAGTCCAGGCCGGCTTCGGCGCGGTAGACGGTGGGCAGCGAGATGTCGACCCCAGCTTCGATCAACGAGGTCGACACCAGCCGGCAGGGCTCGCCGGCCTCGAGGCGTCTTCGTACTTCGGCGAGTACCTGGCTACGGTGCTTGGCGCACATCAGCGTGGTCAGGTGGCGCGCACCCGGCTGGTCGGCGAGCGCCTGATACAGGGCGCGGGCGTGGCGGCGGTTGTTGACGATGCACAACACCTGATCGAGGTCGCGGAGCTGCGCGGCAAGTGCGTCATCGTCGAGGGTGCCGACGTGGCGCACGCGCACCCGCTCCAGCTTGCGGAAGAGTTCCGGCGGGTCCGGGGCGAGTTCGCGCACCTTCTCCAGCCCACCGCGAAAGTCGGGTGCGTTCAAGGCTGGCTGGGTGGCGGTGCACAGGACGATGCTGCTGCGGTAGTTGCGGGCCAGTTCGTCGATGGCCGCAACCGCCGGCCGCAACAGCTTGAGCGGCAGGGTCTGCGCTTCGTCGAGGATGACCACGCTGCCGGCGATATTGTGCAGCTTGCGGCATTGCGACGGACGCGCCGCGAACAGGCTCTCGAAGAACTGCACGGCAGTGGTGACGATGATGGGGGCGTCCCAGTTCTCCATTGCCAGCCGGAGCTTCTCACGGGCTTGGTAGTGATCCGGATCGCTTTTCGGGGGATTCGTCGGCACAAACGCGCTGTGGTGCTCCAGCACTGCGGATTGCCCGAATTCCCCCAGCGCGTTCCGGAAGACCGCTGCGTTCTGTTCGACGATGCTCGTGAACGGAATGACGAAGATCACTCGCCGCAGACCGTGCCGCATTGCATGGTCCAGCGCGAACGCGAGTGACGCAAGTGTCTTGCCGCCGCCTGTCGGGACGGTCAGCGAAAATAGGCCAGGATCGTGTGCGGCCAGAGACCGAACGTGGCAGAGAACCTGCGCTCTGACGCGATTGACAGGGGAGTCTGGCTGGAAGCCCGAGAGGTGTTGATCCAGCACGTCGCGGAGTGCCGGGAGTGATGGGAGCGGGGTTGCGCGGACAGCGGGCCGACCTGTCCGATCAATGGTGTCGTAGAACGACTCGGTGTCCAGGTAATCGGCGTCGACTAGGCAAGAGAAGAGCATCCGGGTGAGGAACGCAAGTTGAAAGCTTCCCCGTTCCCGACTGTGGACTCCCAGCTTTGGCATTGTTAGCTGGGTTGCCAGAGTGATTTCGTTCTTCCAGTCGTTGGCCAATCGCGGTAGGCCTGCGCTTCTCAAACGTTCCTGCAGAGGCGTCCGCGCACCGCTTTCGGCGCCATTTGCCAGTCCTGCGTGGTGGCCTGCGATGGCGTAGGCGAGCAGGTGTCCGAGTTTTCCGTAGGCCTGCGTCGCCACGATCGCCCCGTGAGTCGCATGGTCCACTCGAAGTGCGGCCCCGGCGATCCGCTGCTGGAATTCGCTCGAGTATTTTCCGAGATCATGAAGAAGGCCGGCTGCCTCGCCGAGCGCAGCTGCGCGGAAGTGAGCCGCGTTTGCGGCCGATCGCTTGCCCACTTCATGCAGATGGCGCTGCAGCGGCTGCCAATCCGATCGGTCCGCCCGGTCAGTGGAGTGCGCGAAGTAGGAGATTTCTGTAGGGGGGAGGGTCGTCATGGTTTCGCCTTCTTGCCGACGTCCTCATTCTGGCTGCCGTGAGGCTCAGAAAATGATCCCGTCGTGCTGGCGCCCTCATATCTTTCAATCATGAGCTGTGCTTCCTCGAGAACCACGCACCGCAGCGCTTCGGGGCGCAGCACCTCGCAATGCCGTCCGTGCTTGAGAATGTCCATAAGCAGTTCGCGATGGTCCGTGAAGGGGATTTCCAGCAGATAGCTACCGTCTCTCTCGAAATGTCCCCGTTGATCGCGATGCCAGTGTTCACCTGCGATCCACCTTGCGCGCTCCGCCGTAAAGCGCAGCGTGGCCCATTGCAGGGGTGCCCCACTGAAGATCCCGTAACCGGGATCGAGCACGGCACTGAGGTGTTCGTCTTGAATCTCGAACGAAACTCGATCCAGCGGTTGCAGGTGACGAATGCTGTCGACCGAGAAGCTTCGCAAGGCATTGCGCAGGTGGCACCAGCCGTCGAGGTACCAGTTCTCACGGTAGTGGACGAGCCGCTGGGGTGAGATCTCGCGCTCCGTCTTCTCGTCGCTGCTGCGCGCGTAGTATTCGATCAACAGTCGCTTCCGACGGAGGAGGGCCGCGCCGATTTGTTCGAAGTGGGCAGGCGTTGTGCGGCGCTTGCCGACACCCAGGATGAGCACGCGGCGGCGCAGTTCGTCAGTGGGATCGCTGGCGGCGCCGAGAAGCGCGGACAAGCGCTCCATCAGAGGTTGAATGTGGGGCGAGAGGATGCCGCCAGGGTCGAGGTTGGCGAGCAGATGCTGCATGGTCAGGAGTGCATGGATCTCCTTGGCGGAGAACCAGAGACCGGGTAGTTCGCTTGCCGCTTCTGCTGCCCGAGAGTCGATTCGGTAGCCGCCCAACTCGCGGTCCCAGACGACGGGTACGCGCATGCGCGAACGAAGAAACTCGATGTCGCGCTTTAGCGTTGCCGACGAGACCTCCAGTTCATCCAGGAGCGTACGTCGACTGATGCTGCGTCGCGATTGAAGGAGCGTGTGAAGCTGGTAGATTCGATCGATCTTGCTCACGGCGTTGTTCCGGACATGACATTCGATCTTACTCAAGGTGTCGGGCAATGCCGTTGGCAATTCTTCCGTCCTCGTGCGGTCCGACACGCCAGATTGATTGCTGCTCGTCGCTCGATGCTATTGATGCTCGCCCACACGGGACCGCGGCCGTCCCCGCCGGTCATCCGCCCAGCCCTCAACTACACTGAATCAGGCGCGCCGCGACGCGAGTGCGCCGGCAACACCGGATCCCCCGGGGCCGGGCATGCATAGCGTCTGCGGCGCCGCCTGCCCCGCGGGGGCCTGAACCACCCCTGATGGAGACGGAGATGAACAGCAGGCTTGCCCTGAGCATGGCTCTTTCGCTGCTCGTTCTTGTTTCGAGTCCGGCCGCGGTGTGGGCGGTCGAGGAAGGCTCGGTTACGATCACCCGCCCGGAGACGGGCGCCACGCTCGACGCTGGAGCGTCGAACACGCTCGTCTACGAGGTGAAGCCCGGCGCCTCCGGTGACCATGTCCATATCTACATCGACGATGCCGAGGCCGACATCCTGAGGGAACTGAGCGGCAGCTACACGCTGCCGACCCTCGCCGCAGGCGAACGTGAGATCTGCATCCGCGTGGTCAACCGCGCGCATGTGCCGATCGGGATCAACGGCTGTGTCCAGGTGCTCGTGAAGTGAGCCGATGCTCGCCGAGAACCTGAGCTATGCGCTGGTACAGGTGGCGCACAACTTCGGCGCGGCGGCGGTCGTGGGGGTGCCCCTGATCGCGCTGGCAAGCGGCCGGTCGGACTTCGATCACGGCGGACGACGGCTGCTGTGGCTGGTGCTGCTCGCATGGGCCGTGCAGGCCCTGTCGGGCGCGGCGTTCGCCACCGTCAGCTATGCGCTCTACGGGCGGCTGCCCGACATCTCGCGGGTGGCGACGATCGCGCTCGGCATCAAGCTGGGGTGCGCGATGCTCGGCTTTGCGCTCGCGGCGCTGAGGCTGCGCGCCGGTGTCGGCCGGGAGGTCGAGCGGGACCGGCGGCTGTGGGGCGGCCTGTTCGCCCTCGGCGCCGTGGCTCTGACCGCGGCCGCCTTCCTGCGCTGGTTCTCCTGAAGCTTCGCGCGCGGCGCCGCCCTCAGCCGGCGGCACCCCGCGCCCAGCGCACGATCTCCGCCGCCGCCATCGCCCCCGCCTGGCGCGCCACCTCGCGCCCGCCCCTGAACAGCGCCAGGGTGGGGATGCTGCGGATGCCGAAGCGGCCGGCGATCGCGGGCTCGGCCTCGGTGTCGAGCTTGGCGAGGCGGAAGTGCGGCTCGAGCATGCCCGCAGCCTGGGCGAAGGCGGGGGCCATCATGCGGCAGGGGCCGCACCAGGGGGCCCAGAAGTCGACCAGCACCGGGAGGTCGCTGCGGCCGATATGGCGCTCGAAGCGGGTGGCGTCGAGCTCGAGCGGCTGGCCGGTGAACAGCGGCTTGCCGCACTTGCCGCACACCGGCTGCTCGCCGAGGCGGGCGGCGGGCACGCGGTTGACCGCGTCGCAGTGCGGGCAGACGAGGTGGAGGGCGTCGCTCATGATGGCAATTCTCGCTTATCAGATTCTGCTGATGTGTGGGCGGCGCCGGCGCTTTCAAGGCCGGAAGCCGACGCGCGCGCGCAGCGCGTCGAGCTCCTCGAGCAGGTCGGCGACCAGCGCGGCGAGCTCGGGCTCCGCGTCGAAGTCGCGTTCGAGCCGGCGCATGCGCTGCGCGCGCACGAGGCAGGTGACGGAGAATCGCCACACGCCGGAGACGCTCTCGGCCTCGGGAAACAGTCCCTCCTCGAGGTGGCGCAGGAGCCAGGCGGGCTCGACGGTGCAGGCGGCGGCGAGCTGCTCCACGGTGAGCCAGCTCTCTTCCATCAGGCTGCCGATCAGGATGTCGTCGTCGCTCATGGCTCAGCTCCGGTGCGGGGCGCGCGGATCGAAGGCGAGTTCCCGCGCCATGGTCTGGTAGAACTCGCGTGCCTTCGCGGTATCGGCGGGCGGCAGCACGACCTGGATGTCGAGGATGACATCCCCGGGCGGGTTGCCGGGGATGCCCTTGCCGCGCACCCGCAGCTGGCGGCCGCTCTGGCCGCCTTCGGGGATGCGCACGCGCACCGCGCCATTGGGCAGCTCGACCGTCACCACCGCGCCGAGCGCCGCCTCCCAGGGGGCGACCGGCAGCGTCATGTGGATGTCGCGGCCGTCGGCGCGCATGCGGGGGTGAGGGGCGAAATGCACCTCGAGCAGTAGGTCGCCCGCGGGGGCGCCGCCGCTGCCGGGCGCGCCCTGGCCGGCGAGCCGGATGATCTGGCCTTCGCGCACGCCCTGCGGGATGCGCACGTTCAGCGTGCGCTGGTTCAGCACCAGGCGGCCGGCGGCGTCGAGGGTCGGCACCCGCAGGGCGATCTGGCGGCTGGCGCCGTTGAAGGCGTCCTCGATGTCGAGCAGCACCTTGGCGTGGTGGTCCTCGCCCTGGGCGCGGAAGCCGCCGCCGTGGGCATGGAAGCCCTTTGCGCCGGCGCGGCCGAACAGCTCGGCGAAGAAGTCGCTGAAGTCCTGCGCCTCGTGCGGCGAGAAGCCATGGGAGGAGAACTCGAAGCCGGCGTCCCAGTCGGGCGGCGGGCGGAACTCCTGGCCGGGCTGCCAGCCGCGGCCGAGCTGGTCGTAGGCGGCGCGCTTCTCGGGGTCGGAGAGCACCGCGTAGGCCTCATTGACCGCCTTCATCTTCTCCTCGGCGTCCGCTTCCTTCGACACGTCGGGGTGAAACTTGCGTGCGAGCTTGCGGAAGGCCTTGCGGATCTGGTCGGCGGTGGCGTCGCGCGCCACGCCGAGGGTCTCGTAATAGTCCCTGAATTCCATGCGTCATGCTCCTCGCAGGATCGAACCCGGCTGCGCAATGATGGCGGTGCGACGCGGCGGCTACAAGCCCTTGAAAACGACTTCGGCCACCCTATCTTGGAAAGCGGGGGTGCAGCAGGCGCCCGCGATCACAAGCCAGGAGGAAAGCATGAGGTATCGGTCACTGTTTCCCCGCGACCTGTTCGCGGAGCTCGACCGCCTGCAGCGGCAGGCGCAGCAGTCGCTGGACGCCACGCCCAGCATCCGCGGCTGGAACTACGGCGCCTATCCGGCGATGAACGTCGGCACCACGCCGAAGTCGGTCGAGGTGTATGCGTTCGCGCCGGGGGTCGACCCGGCCGCGGTGGAGGTGCAGATCGAGAAGGGCGTGCTCACCATCGCCGGCGAGCGCAAGCCGGTGGCGCCGGAGGAGAAGGCGGCGGTGCACATCGACGAGCGCTTCGCCGGCCGCTTCCGCCGGGTGGTGACCCTGCCCGACGATGTCGACGCCAACGCCGCCGCCGCGCGCTACCGCGACGGCGTGCTCCACATCAGCATCCCGCGCCGCGAGGCCGTCCAGCCCCGCCGCATCGCGATCGAATAAGGAGGACGGAACATGAGCGAACAGGACAAGGCGGTCGCCAGGAGCGCAGAAACCCGTGCCGACGAGGCGGCGCTGACGCCCGCGGTCGATGTCTTCGAGGACGCCGGCGGCATTACCGTCTACGCCGACCTGCCCGGCGTGCCCAAGGACAAGCTGCAGCTGCAGATCGAGGCCGAGACGCTGACGATCGAGGGCGAGATCGTGCAGGAGCTGCCCGAGGGCATGGAGGCCACCCACGCGGAGATCGCCCTGCCACGTTATCGGCGGGTGTTCACGCTGTCGAAGGAGCTCGACACCGAAAAGGTGGTCGCGCGCTTCGACAAGGGCGTGCTCGAGCTGCGCATTCCGAAGGCCGCGCACCTGCAGCCGCGCAGGATCGAAGTGCAGGTGGAGTGAGCCGCCGCCCGCCACAGGCAGCGTAGGAGCGCGCC
>NZ_MBFM01000005.1:402274-440117 GCF_001696715.1 Thauera phenolivorans
ACCCTGCCCGACGATGTCGACGCCAACGCCGCCGCCGCGCGCTACCGCGACGGCGTGCTCCACATCAGCATCCCGCGCCGCGAGGCCGTCCAGCCCCGCCGCATCGCGATCGAATAAGGAGGACGGAACATGAGCGAACAGGACAAGGCGGTCGCCAGGAGCGCAGAAACCCGTGCCGACGAGGCGGCGCTGACGCCCGCGGTCGATGTCTTCGAGGACGCCGGCGGCATTACCGTCTACGCCGACCTGCCCGGCGTGCCCAAGGACAAGCTGCAGCTGCAGATCGAGGCCGAGACGCTGACGATCGAGGGCGAGATCGTGCAGGAGCTGCCCGAGGGCATGGAGGCCACCCACGCGGAGATCGCCCTGCCACGTTATCGGCGGGTGTTCACGCTGTCGAAGGAGCTCGACACCGAAAAGGTGGTCGCGCGCTTCGACAAGGGCGTGCTCGAGCTGCGCATTCCGAAGGCCGCGCACCTGCAGCCGCGCAGGATCGAAGTGCAGGTGGAGTGAGCCGCCGCCCGCCACAGGCAGCGTAGGAGCGCGCCCCCGTGCGCGACAGCGGCGGTGGCGCGGTCGACGACGGCTGCTATCGCCCTGGGGGCAGGGCTCCTACGGGGGGCGCGGAGACGGAGGCTCAGGTGCCCCAAATGACCGGGACTTCCTCGCGCTGCGCGGCCTCGAGCATCTCGAGCAGGGGCCAGGCGCGCTGAGCGAGGCTGACCGGCGCGGCCATGCCGGTGCGGCCGGCTTCGCGATCGGCTTCGCTCTCCTCCGCGTCCTCCTCGCGTTGTTTGTCGCGCTCGGCCTGGCGTGCGCGGTCTTCCTCGATCGCCGCGCGCAGCAGGGCGATCGCGTTGGGCAGCTGGGGCACGGTGACGATGCCCTTGGTGTCCTCGGGGTCCTTTCCGATGATGGCGAGCAGCTTCTTGGCGGCGTCGCCGAGCAGCAGGAGGTCGCCGCTGGCGTCCGATCTGAAGGTGAACAGCATCGCTTCTCTCCTTAAAGTCCCTTGACCGCGTAGATGCCAGGCGCGTTGCGCCAGTAGCCCATGTAGTCCATGCCGCAACCGAACAGGAAGCGGTCGGGGATGTCGAGCCCGCTGAAGTCGGCACGCATGCCGGGACGGGCCTTGCGTTCGTGCAGCTTGTGCACCAGCACCGCCGACAACACCTCGGCCGCGCCCTCCGCCTGCAGGTGCTCGATGATCGCCGCCAGAGTGTGGCCCTCATCGAGGATGTCGTCCAGCACCAGCACCGTGCGGCCCCGCAGGTCCTGGGTCGGACGTACGCGCCAGTCGAGCTGCTTGCCCTGCAGGGCGTGGCCGTAGCGGGTGGCATGCAGGTAGGCGATCTCGAGCGGAAAGGGCAGGCGCGGCAGCAGTCGCCCGGCGAAGATCAGACCGCCGTTCATCACCGCATAGACCAGCGGGTTGCGGTTCGCGAGGCGCGCGCTGATCTCGCCCGCCATGCGGTCGAGCGCGGCCTCGACCTGCTGCTCGTCGGCAAGGCAGTCGGCTTCTTCGCGGGCGCGGCGGATCTTTTCCAGGTCTGTGCTCATGTCGGGTGCGGTGGCTGGCAGGGGATTGGGCCCTCGCATTCTAGCGCGTGGCACCCGTCGTCGGCGGCCCCGGCGGGCCTGCGTACTCGCGCGCAGCGGCATGCTTGTGCGAGTCACGACGGAGGGGTAAAAGGAGACGGTTTGTTCAGCCCGCCCGGAGCCTCCATGCCCATCCACGAAATCCGCCATCCGCTGGTGCGCCACAAGATCGGCCTGATGCGCGACGGCGACATCAGCACCAAGAAGTTCCGCGAGCTCACCGCGGAACTCGCCCGCCTGCTCGCCTACGAGGCTTGCCAGGACTTTCCGCTCGAGGCGGTCACGATCGAGGGCTGGGCCGGGGCGGTGGAGGTCGAGCGCATCAAGGGCAAGAAGGTCACCGTGGTGCCCATCCTGCGCGCCGGGCTGGGCATGCTCGACGGCGTGCTCGACATGATGCCGAGCGCGAAGGTGAGCGTGGTCGGCATCGCGCGCGACGAGGAAACGCTGTTGCCCGCGCCCTACTTCGAGAAATTCGTCGGCCAGCTCGACGAGCGCATGGCGCTGATCATCGACCCGATGCTGGCGACCGGCGGCTCGATGGTGGCGACGGTGGACATGCTCAAGCGCAAGGGCTGCGCCCACGTGCGGGCGCTGGTGCTGGTGGCGGCGCCCGAGGGCATCGCGCTGATGGCGGACAGGCATCCCGACGTCGATATCTACACCGCGAGCATCGACAGCCACCTGGACGCGCACGGCTACATCATCCCCGGCCTCGGCGACGCCGGCGACAAGATCTTCGGCACCCGCCACAACTGATCGAAGGGCGGAGAGTCCTGATGCGCGAGCTTCCCGTCCAGCCTGCCGAACCGCTGTGGCGGCAGGCGATTTCCGGTGCCCAGATCCTGTTCGTCGCCTTCGGCGCGCTGGTGCTGGTGCCCCTGCTCACCGGCCTGAGTCCGGCGCTGGCCCTGCTCGGTGCGGGGGTCGGCACCCTGCTGTTCCAGCTCATCACCGGACGCCAGGTGCCGATCTTCCTCGGCTCAAGCTTCGCCTTCATCGCGCCGATCATCTTCAGCATCCAGACCTGGGGCGTGCCGGCGACGATGGGTGCGCTCGCCTGCGTGTCGCTGATGTACTTCGTCTTCGCCGGCCTGGTGTGGAAGCACGGCGCCGACATCGTGCATCGCTACATGCCGCCGGTGGTGGTGGGGCCGATCATCATGATCATCGGCCTGTCGCTCGCGGCGGTGGGGGTGAACATGGCGATGGGACGCAGCGGCGACGGCAGGGTCGAACTCGTGCCTTACGCCACGGCGCTCACCGTGGCGGGGATTTCCTTCGGCACCACGGTGCTGGTCGCGGTGTTCGCGCGCGGCTTCCTGAAGCTGGTGCCGATCCTGTGCGGGGTGGGGGCGGGCTACCTGGCGGCGGTACTCTTCGGGCTGGTGGATTTTGCTGCGGTCGGTGCGGCGCCGTGGTTCGTGCTGCCGCAATTCGTGACCCCCAGTTTCGAGCTGGCGGCGATCCTCTTCATGCTGCCGGTGGCACTGGCGCCGGCGATCGAGCACGTCGGCGACGTGCTGGCGATCGGCGGGGTGACAGGCAAGGACTACACCGAGAAGCCCGGTCTGCACCGCACCCTCGCCGGCGACGGCGCCGGCGTGCTGTTCGCCGGCCTGATCGGGGGGCCTCCGATCACCACCTATTCAGAGGTCACCGGTGCGGTGACCCTGACCAAGAACTACAACCCGGCGATCATGACCTGGGCGGCGGTACTCGCGGTGATCCTCGCCTTCTTCGGCAAGTTCAACGCGCTGCTGGCCTCGATCCCGGTGCCGGTGATGGGCGGCATCATGATGCTGATGTTCGGCTCGGTGGCGAGCGTGGGCCTGAACACGCTGATCAAGGCGCGGGTCGACCTCGAGGAGCCGCGCAACCTGGTGATCGTGTCCTCGGTGCTGGTGATGGGGATCGGCGGGCTGGCGCTCAACTTCGACGGCCTGACCCTGCAGGGTGTCAGCCTGTGCGGCGTGGTCGCCGTCTTGCTGAACCTGCTGCTGCCGAAGGCTCGAGCCGGCGCCTGATCAGCGCGATCAGCCCGCGCAGCAGCGGCACCGCGGTGGTCAGCAGCGCCGGAACGCGCCCGCCGCGCGCCTGGCGCAACAGCAGCCAGCCCAGCCAGGTGCGCTTGGCCAGCCGCAGCGTGAGCTTCGGCTTTGCCGCCAGCACGACGAGCAGGGCGACCGACAGCAGCGGGATCTTCTCCTTTGCCCAGGCGAGGTGTTCGCGTACCGAGTCGACCCGGTCGAGTGCGCCGTCGATGCCGGCGAGCCGGCGGCTCATGTCGACGCGCTGCACATCGGCGCGCATCAGCAGCTGCTGCTTGCGCAGGACGAGATCGATCTGCCGTGAGGCCATGCGTGCGTCCTCGCCTTCAGTGAGGTTTGCGCAAGGCTTCGCGGTCGCGCCCGAATTCGGCGAGGCTGGCGGCGAACAGCCGGGTGCCGCTGCGGAAGGCGCGTGCCGCATTGCTCGCAGCGAGCAAACCGCCGCCGAGGCAGACCGCGGTCGAAATGCCGAGCGCGAGCAGGCGATGTTCTTCCCAGTACAGCACCGTGAGGAAGATCATCAGGAAGATCAGCCCGAAGCCGAGCAACAGGCCGGCGAGCACGGTGTTCAGTGCGAGGCCGGTGAGGCGGAGCTTTTCTTCCTGGAACTCGACCGCGAAAAGCTCCAGCCGCGTCTGTACCGTCGCCAGCCCGGCATCGAGGATGCCGTGCAGGCTCTCGGACAGGCGCGGCCGGGGTTCTTCCATGCTCATCGGATCAGCGGCGGCTGACCAGCAGTCCGAGCAGGAAGGCGACGCCGGCGGCGACGCCGAGGGACTGCCAGGGGTTCTCATGGACATAGTCGTCGGTGACGCGAACCGCCTTCTTGCCCGAATCGACGATGGCGCCTTCGGCGTCGGTCAGGCGTTCCTTGGCGACCGCCATGCGCTGGCCGATGCGGGCGCGCAGGTCGCCGAGCTGTTCACCTTTCTGGTCGGCCGTGAGCTTGAGGAGTTCTTCCGCGTCCGTGATCAGCGACTTCAGGTCGCCGAGGAGCTTGTCTTTGGGGGGCTGGGTCATCGTGCTCATGGTCTGTCTCCAGTGGTTTTAGAAATCGACTGCGATCCAGGGACAGGCTAATCCCTGCTTGGACTAAAGGCAATGCGCCCGGCGTAAGCAGATGCGAACGCGGGGCGGTGCGCACCGGCGCTCCCTCGGCAGGCTCACTCGAAACGAGCGGCATCGAGCATCGCCGGGAGTTCCGCGCCGACCTCGTCGAAGCGCAGGACGCGCGCGCCCGCGTGTTCCTTCAGGAAATCGGCCGCGTCCTCCTCGGTCGCCAGCGGCACGAATTCGTGCCCCATCGGGCCGAGCACGTCCGAGCCGATGACGTACCAGGCACGCCTCGCGTCGATCGCCTGCAGGCCGTAGTACTCGGTCACCGAAACGCGCTCGATCTGGTCGCGGCTGTGGCCGGTCGCGTACTTCGCCGGATCGTGCCAGAACTTGAACATGTCCTTGGCGCCGTCGAAGAAGTGCGCATGACCATCCTCGTAGACGATCGTCGCCACCCAGTTCGGATACTTCGACACGAGCATGCCGCACACCGGACACAGATCCTTCGCGCCTGGCTCGGGCAGCTCGGCGGCCGGCGCCTGGGCGAGTGCGAGGCCCGTCCAGGTCGCGAAGACGAGTGCAAGAAGTGTCTTCATCCCCTGTTCTGCTGCTCCATCATCTTGCGCCGGCGCTCGGCGCGGTTCTTGCGGATGCGGGCGACGTCGCCCGCCATGTCGGTGTAGGCGGCCAGCAGCGCCTGGTCGAAGTCCACGATCTCACCGCCGTGGGCGGCCTGCGCGGCCTTGGCCGCATCAGCGTTGCCGTAGGCGACCTTGCTGCGCGCGGTCATCACGCCGGGCAGCTTGCTGCCGACCAGGTAGCTGGCCTTCTCCGCCTCGACCAGCGGCTTGGTGTCGCCCTCGGCGGCGTTGTCCCCTACCCACAAGGCCTTGGGGTCGCGATCGATGTTCAGCGCCAGGCTGATCGACGCACAGTGCAGCGAGCAGGTGCCGTCGGCGAGGTCGTCGGCGTAATGCACGACCATGCGCGAATGGTGGTACTGCTTGCGGTCCATGCCGCAGTAGGGGCATTTGGGGTACCTGGCGAGATCGTCCACCTGCGGCTGCGGATCGGGTGCGGTCCTGGGGGTGAACTGCGCCGGGGTGCCGTCGCCGGCACATCCTGGCTGGGCGCTGGCCTTGCCGGCCGTGGCGAGGCCGATGCTGGCGAGGACGGACATCTTGAGAGCGTTTCTGCGATCCATGGCGGTCTCCTCAGGCGTGCCGGCGACGACCGGCGTCTGGTACAGGAAGTGGTCTGCTGTTTCGACGACGTCGATGCCTGCGAGGCGCGCATTCAGCGTGCCCTGTCTCGAGCTTCGTCGGGCAGGATGCGCGCAAGCTGCGCGGCGAGGGCCTTGTCGTCGCCCCCGCCCATGATACGGCCGCCGATCCGCCCGGTGGGGTCGATGAAGAAGGTCACCGGCAGGTCCCTGACCCCGTATCGCCCTGCGATCGTATGCGCGGGGTCGAGCACGGCCGAATAGCCGACGCCGAGCCGGTCGATGAAGGCGGCTGCGATCGCACGGTCCTGGCCGACGTTCACCGCGACCACCTCGATCCCGGTAGCGGCATGCTCGCGCCGGGCGCGGTCGATGCGCTGCATGCTGTCCGGGCAGTAGCGGCACCATTCGGCCCAGAAGTCGAGGATCACCGGCCTGCCTGCGTAGTCGTCGGGGAAGCGACGTACGCTGCCGTCGAGGTACTCCGCCTCGAAGCGCGGTGCCGGGGCCCCGGTCCTCGGGCCGGCTTCGGGCGCGCTGCAGGCGGCGAGCACGATGCAGGCAAGCGCGGGCAGGAGGGGCTTCATCGGCAGCGGTCTCACCCGATCAGGATGAGGTTCGAGCGCAGCACCATGAAGCTGGCGACGGCGACGAACACCGCGAAGCCCGCGGCGGCGATCGCGGCCAGCCGCGCGCTGGCCCGTGGCGCGAGCGCGGCGAGGCTGGGACGGCGGGCGAACAGCGTCAGCACGCCGGCGGCCAGGCCGGCGGCAGTGGCGGCGAACAGCGGCAGGTAGAGTGCGTAGCCCTGGTAGTGATACTCCGGCTTGAGGATGCAGAAGGGGCAATGGTGGTTCGGGTGCTCGTAGATGTAGAGCGAGACGAAGGCGACCACACCGATGAGTGCGGCGAAGAAAGCGGCGACCGCGCTCGCGCCCACCGCGAACCCGCTCCAGCGCCGACGCCCGGCGGACTTCCAGTGCCAGAGCGCGATCAGGATCGCCGCGCCCAGCGTGACGTAAAAGAGGCCCATCGCACGCATCGGCGCCATCGCGCTCACCTCGCTCGCCACCGTGTCGGCCTCTTCGGAGAACAGGCTGCCGCAGCACGAGGTGATCACGTCGGCCTCGAGGCGGATGAAGTAGTTGAACTGCAGGTAGAGCACGAGCGCGGCGAGCGGCGCGTAGGCGAGCAACAGACCGTACTTGAACCGGGTGAGCGGATAGTCGCGGGCCTGGTTGTCGAGGCGGTTGATCGCCAGCCAGGTCGCGGCGAAGAAGAACAGCACGATCTGCGCGTACAGCGCGGGAAACCCGTATGCGTTGGCGTTGAGCGCGCCCACCGCGCACATCGCGCCGACGAACATCACCGACATCTTGTCCGCGTTGAACACGAACAGCAGCGTGGACAGGATCTGCAGCCCGCACACCAGCGCCACCATCATCGAGAACAGGTAGGTCAGGCGCTCGAGCTGCAACTGGCGCTCGCTGCCGCTGCCGAGGTCCCAGTGACGGATCAGCTGCACCGCGAAGGGCGAGGCGATCGCCAGCATGGCGAGGCTCAGCCCGGCGGCCAGCAGCAGGGCGATGATCGCGGGCTGGAAGATCATGGCGCCGCCCTGCGCGCATGCTGAACCTCGATGAGCAGGCCGTCGCGCAGCGAATACACCCGGTCGACCACCGCGGACTCGACCACCAGCGGGTCGTGGCTGGTGAGGATCACGGTGCGTCCACTCTCGGCCAGCCGGTGCAGGATGAGCAGGAATTCGGCCGACAGCTTGCTGTCGAGGTTGGCGGTGGGCTCGTCGGCGACCAGGATCTCGGGGTCGTTGATCAGCGCGCGGCAGATCGCCACCCGCTGCTGCTCGCCGCCGGAGAGCCACTCCACCTTCGCGTCGCGGCGGTGCGCGAGCTGCAGGTCGGCGAGCAGCGCTTCGGCGCGCGCCAGCAACTGCGCGCGCGGCGTGCCGCCGGGGTAGCCGGGCAGGATGATGTTCTCGACCGCCGACAGGCCGCGGATGAGGTTGAACTGCTGGAAGATGAAGCCGAAGGTGCGGCGCCGGATCTCGGTCAGGAAACGCTCGGGCAGCCCGGAGATGTCCTCGCGGTTCAGGCGCACGCGGCCCTCGGTGGGGCGGGCGAGGCAGCCGAGGATGGTGAGCAGCGTGGTCTTGCCCGAGCCCGAGGGGCCCTTGAGCACGCTCACCTGCGCCGGCGGGATCTCGAGGTCGATGCCCTTCAGCGCCCAATACTCGTTGTGCTGGCCCTGGTTGAAGACCTTGCGGATGTTGGCGAGTTCGAGCATCGCGTCAGCTCCGCATCACGGTGTCAGGGTCGGTGGTCGCCGCGCGCCAGATCGGCACCAGGGTGGCCGCGGTGTAGGGCAGCACGGTGAACACGAACAGCGTCGCCACCTGCAGGCCGTCGATCTGCGGCGTGAGCGCAAAGCTCGGGTAGAGCACCGCCCAGCCCTTGAGCACCGGCGCGAACAGCGTGAACTCGAAGTGGAACACATGCAGGTAGGCGGTGACGTAGCCGATCAGGAAGGCGAGCAGCGAGACCAGGAAGCCTTCCCAGAACTTCATCGCGATGACGTCGCCGGTTTCCCAGCCGATCGCCTTGAGGATGCCGATCTCGCGCTTTTCCTCCGCCGAAAGCCCCGCGGCCTTTTCCCAGGCGAAGATGCCGAAGGCGAGGATGGCGGCCGACAGCAGCGCCAGCATCATGCCCTCGCGCCAGTCGAAGATCGAGGCGTAGGTGCGCAGCACCTCCTCGCGCAGGATCGGACGCGAATCGGGCAGGGCGTCGAGCAGCTTCACGCCGACGTTGCGCACCTCGAGCGGGTTGGCGACCCACAGCGCGACGTCGGTGTAGTGGCCCGCCGGGTAGGCGAAGAAGCGGCGGAAGTCGGCTTCGTTCATCAGCACGAGGTCGGCACTCACCAGCTCCGACTCGTGCGGCAACACCTCGGCGGCGATGAAGGTGTGCAGTTCGCCGGAATAGGAACGGAAGGAGATGCCGTTGCCCTCCGACAGCCCGCGCGTGCGCTCGAGCGCCGGACCGACGACGATCTCGCCCGGGGCGATCTCGCGATCGGCCGCGACCATGAAGGTGTAGTTGGCCTTCAGCACGCTGTCGTAGTAGTAGCCCCACAGCCGCCCTTCGATCTTCTGCACGCCGCGGATGCGGCCGATGCGCTCGACGTAGCCCGGCGGAACCAGGTCGTGGCGGCCGGCGATCAGGCGCTGCAGCACGATCTCGGGGGTGCCGGCAAGAATCCGCGTGGCCTCGTTGCGCAGGGCATGGGTGTACAGCGAGACCGAGGCGAGCACGAACACCAGAAGGGTGTAGACGACCAGCAGGCCGAGGCTCTTGCCCTTGCGCCGCGCCAGTGACTGCGCGGTGAAGTCAATCAGATGGTGCTGCTTCTCGATCCAGGGCTTCATGTCGTTTCAGCAGGGCACGCGGCGGCGGTAGCAGCGAGCCGGAGGGAAAGTGCTCCAGGGCGACGGGGTGGTCCTGGAAGGGGGAATGCAGGTCGGCCTGCGACAGGTGGCGGGTGTATCGGGCCTCGGTGAACAGCACGGCGTCGGTCAGCCGAAGGCGGGTGACGAGTTCCTCGGTGCGCTTCAGTGCCGGCTCGTGCGCGCTGCGCAGGCGGGCCGCGTCGAGGAAGCTCAGCCCGAACAGCGCGGCGGCGAGCAGCGTGGCGCCGAGCACCCGATCGGCGGGCCTCATCGCTGCAGCCCTCGCAGGGCGGCGCGGACGGGCAGGGGCTGCGCGTGGCGCATCGCCTACTTGCCCCGCGCCAGGGTCTTGCGGCGCATTTCGGCGTAGCTCAGGCTGGGCGTATCGGGTCCGGGACCGCTGCTCGCGGCGAGGTCGTAGCGCATCGGCGAGCGCTTTGCGATGTAGGCGGCCTGTCGCGGATCCAGCCAGGTCATCTCGTTCCGCCCGGGGCTCTCGAAGGCCGCGACCCACATTCGCGTCGAGGCGTCGTCCATCCACGGAAAGCGGGCACGCTGTTCTTCGAGCCAGAAAACCAGGCAGCCGACATCGTCGAACTTGAAGGTGACGTCTTTCGGGCCGCCACGCAGCTCGGCGGCGAAGCGATGGTCGGCGATGCGCATGTTGCAGCGGACGCAGGCGTCGCGATCCCAGGCGATCGGCTTCATGCCCTCCGGCCAGCTTTCGCTCGCACAGCCGGCGAGGGTCGCCGCGAGCGGAGTGAGCAGCAGGCCCGCTACCCCGACCTGGCCGATGAAGCGACGTTTGCGAGTGTTGCACATGGTCCGTTCCCGACCGGGTGAGGGCCGTTGCCGCCGGGGTTCGCCGGCGGCGGCGTGCCGATCCTGTTTGCGGAATGATACCAACGAAGCGCCGCTGGCGCGCTTCGCGCGCTGCGCCAGTCTACAGCGCCCAGTCGTAATCCACCGTGAGCGGGGCATGGTCGGAGAAGCGCTGCGCCTTGTACACGCTGCATTCGCGCGCGCTCGCCGCGATGCCCGGGGTGGCGATCTGGTAGTCGAGCCGCCAGCCGACGTTCTTCGCCCACGCCTGGCCGCGGTTGGACCACCACGTGTAGCAGGCGTCGGTGGCATCCGGGTAAACATTGCGATAGACGTCGATCCAGCCCTGCTCGTCGAACAGCCGGCTCAGCCAGGCGCGCTCCTCGGGCAGGAAGCCGGAATTCTTCTGGTTCGACTTCCAGTTCTTCAGGTCGGCCTCGCGGTGGGCGATGTTCCAGTCGCCGCACACCACCACCTCCTGGCCGCTCTGGTAGAGCAGGTCCATGTGCGGCAGGAAGCGGTCCATGAAGTCGAACTTCACCTTGAGGCGCACTTCCGAGCTCGAGCCCGAGGGCAGGTAGAGCGAGATCACCGACAGCTTGCCGAAGTCGAGCTGGAGGAAGCGGCCCTCGGCGTCGATGTCGGCGATGCCGAGGCCCTCGACGACGCGGTCGGGGGTGTGCCGGCTGTAGATGCCGACGCCGCTGTAGCCCTTCTTTTCGGCGTGATGGAACCAGCCCTGCATGCCGGCGGGCGCGCGCATCGACTCGCTGAGGTCGCCGGCCTGGGCCTTGAGTTCCTGCAGGCACACGATGTCGGCCTGTTGCGCCGACAGCCAGTCGAGGAAGCCCTTGCTGGTGGCCGAGCGGATGCCGTTGAGGTTGAGGGAGATGATGCGTAACATTGCTGGATTGCAGACTTTGGCGGTGCAAAAGGATCGTGGATTTTAGCCGGGATTTCATCGACCTCGCGTGTCGCAAGGGCGTGCTGCGCTTCGGCGCCTTCGTCACCAAGGCGGGGCGCAACTCGCCGTATTTCTTCAACGCCGGGCTGTTCGACGACGGCGCCTCGTTCCGCGCGCTGTGCGGCTTCTACGCGCGCACGATCCGCGCGTCCGGCATCGCCTGCGACATGCTGTTCGGCCCCGCCTACAAGGGCATCCCGCTGGTCGCCGGCACTGCGGTCCGGCTCGCGGAGGAGGGGATCAACCTGCCCTTCGCGTTCAACCGCAAGGAAGCCAAGGATCATGGCGAGGGCGGCACGCTGATCGGCGCGCCGCTCGCGGGGCGGGTGTTGATCCTCGACGACGTGATCTCGGCGGGCACCTCGGTGCGCGAGTCGGTGGAGATCATCCGTGCCGCAGGCGCGACGCCGGCCGGCGTGGTCATCGCGCTCGACCGCATGGAGCGCGGCAAGGGCGCGCTGTCAGCGGTGCAGGAGGTCAACGAGACCTACGGCATCCCGGTGGTGGCAGTGGCGAATCTGGAAGACCTGATCGGCTTCCTCGCCGACAGCCCGGAGCTGGCGGCAAACCTCGATGCGGTGAAGGCTTACCGTGCCACCTATGGCATCGCGTCGGCTCGTTGAATTCGCCTGTGCGTTCGCGCTGCTCGCGCCGCTGTCCGCGGCGGCGCAGTCGGGGCATACGGTGTTCTGCTGCGAGGTCAATGGTCGCCCAGTGTGCGCCGACATCCTGCCCGCGGTCTGCTACGGCAAGGCCTATCGCGAGATGGGGCCGACCGGCACGGTGCGCCGCTACGTTCCGGCGCCGCTGACCGCCGACGAGCGCGCCCGCCGCGACGCCCAGATCGAACGCCAGCGGGTGGCGGCGGAGACGGTGCGCAAGCAGCGCCGTCTCGACCAGGCGCTGCTCGAGACCTACCAGGACGCCGACGACATCGAGCGCCGGCGCGAGCGGGAGCTCGGCGACATCGACCGCAGTATCGAGGAATTGCGGGCGCGCGAAACCACCCTGGTCGAGCGCCAGCGCACCCTGCTCGAGGAGGCCGGCGCACGCGACGGCGAGCGGCTGCCGCAGGCCCTGCTCGACGACATCCGCAACACCGAGGGCGAGATCGAGGCGCAGCGCAGCGTGATAAACGCCAAGCTGCGCGAGCGCGGCCAGGTGCGCACCCGTTTCGACGAGGCGCGCAGGCGCTATCTCGAGCTCACCGCGCCCGAACGGGCCGCCGGCCGCCGCTGAGCGGGCCGCGGCAGCGGCCGAACCGGAGCGATGCGATGAGCACAGAAGAAGGGCGCGTGGTGCGCGCCGCCTGCGGCCACGACTGCCCCGACACCTGCGCGATGGAAGTCACCGTGCGCGACGGGCGTGCGGTGAAGCTGCGCGGCGCGCCCGACATGCCGTTCACCAATGGCGCGCTGTGCACCAAGGTCGCGCACTACCTCGAGCGGGTGTATTCCGACCAGCGCCTGCGTCATCCGATGAAGCGCGTCGGCCGCAAGGGCGAGGGCCGTTTCGAGCGCATTTCCTGGGAGGAGGCGCTCGACACCATCGCCGCGCGCTTCGGCGCGATCGCCGCCGACGACCCGCGCGCGATCCTGCCCTACAGCTATGCCGGCACGATGGGCCTGGTGCAGGGCGAGAGCCTCGACCGCCGCTTCTTCCACCGCCTCGGCGCGTCCTTCCTCGACCGCACGATCTGCGCCTCGGCCGGCGCCACCGGCTGGCGCGCGACGGTGGGCGCGTCGATCGGCACCGACCCGGAGGCGGTGGTCGATGCGAAGCTGATCCTGATCTGGGGCGCGAACCCGGTGGTGTCCAACGTGCACGGCTGGCGCTACCTGCAGGAGGCGAAACGGCGCGGCGCCAGGCTGGTGTGCATCGATCCGCGCCGCAGCGAGACCGCGGCCAGGTGCGACCTGCATCTCGCGCCCTGGCCCGGCACCGACGGCGCGCTGGCGCTGGCGATGATGCAGGTGCTGATCGCCGAGGACCTGCTCGACCGCGACTACATCGCCCGCTACACGCTCGGCTTCGCCGCGCTCGCCGAGCGCGTGCGCGACTTCACCCCCGAGTGGGCGGCGCCGCTCACCGGCCTGCCCGCCGACGCGATCCGCGGCCTCGCGCGCGAATACGGCGTCGCCAGCCCCTCGCTGATCCGGCTCAATTACGGGCTCAACCGCTGCGCCGGCGGCGGCATGGCGGTGCGCAACATCGCCTGCCTGCCGGCGCTGACCGGCGCCTGGCGTCACCCGGCGGGCGGCGCGCTGCTATCGACCTCCGGCAACTTCCCGGTCGACCAGCGCGCGCTGCAGCGGCCCGAGCTCTATCCGCACGCGGACGGGCGGCGGCCGCGCACGATCAACATGGCCTTCATCGGCGAGGCCCTGCTCGAGGCGACCGCCCCGCCGATCCGCGCGATCCACATCTACAACGCGAACCCGGTCGCGGTGGCGCCCGACGGCAACCGGGTGCGCGCCGGCTTCGCGCGCGAGGATCTGTTCTGCGTGGTGCACGAACTGTTCCAGACCGATACCGCCGACTACGCCGACATCCTGCTGCCGGCCACCAGCCAGCTCGAGCATCGCGACGTGCATTCCACCTACGGCCACCTGTACGCGGTCGCCAACTTCCCGGCGATCGCCCCGCTCGCCGAGGCGAAGTCGAACACCGAGGTGTTCCGCCTGCTCGCCGCGCGCATGGGCTTCACCGAGCCGGCGCTGTTCGAGTCCGACGACGCGCTCGCCGCGGCCGCCTTCCGGCTGAGCGACCGGCGTGCGCTCGGCCTCGGCCCGGCGGCGCTGGCCGCGCGCGGCTGGGCGCGTCTCGACCTGCCGCAGCGCGTCGCGCCTTTCGCCGAGGGCGGTTTTCCGACGCCGTCGGGCAGATGCGAGTTCCGCTCCAGCCTGCTCGCGCAGATGGGGCTGGACCCCTTGCCCGCCTGGCATCCACCGGCCGAATCGCCGGTGAGCAACCCGGCGCTTGCCGCACGTTACCCGCTCGCGCTGATCACGCCGCCGGCGCGCAACTTCCTCAATTCCAGCTTCGCCAACCTGCCGCGCTTCCTCGCCGGCGAGGGCGGCCCCCGCCTGCAGATGCATCCGCAGGACGCCGCCGCGCGCGGCCTGGCCGGGGGCGAGCGGGTGCGCATCCGCAACGACCGTGGCGACTTCCAAGCCCGGCTGGAAATCGACGAGGGCGTGCGCCCGGGGGTGGTGGTCAGCCCCTCGGTGTGGTGGCGCAAGCTCTCGGGCGACGGCAGCAACGCCAACGCGGTGACTTCGTCGGTCGCCACCGACATGGGCGGCGGGCCGACCTTCTATGATTGCCTGGTCGAGGTCGGCCGGGCGTGAGCGAGCACACGATGGACGAATTCATCCTGGCCGAGGCCGCGGCCGAGCTGGCCGGCGCGCGGCGCATCCTGTTCATTACCGGCGCCGGCCTGTCGGCGGATTCCGGGCTGCCGACCTATCGCGGCCTCGGTGGCCTCTACCACGACCGCCTGACCGAGGAGGGGCTGACGATCGAGCAGGCGCTGTCGGGCCGCACCCTTTCGCAGCGCCCCGACATCACCTGGAAGTACCTCGCCGAGATCGAGGCGAACTGCCGCGGCGCGCAGCCGAACGCCGCGCACCGGCTGATCGCCGCGCTCGAGCAGGAGAAGGATTCGGTGTGGGTGCTGACGCAGAATATCGACGGGCTGCACCGCGCCGCTGGCTCGCAGCACCTCATCGAGATCCATGGAACGATCCACCGCCTGCGCTGCACCGAGTGCGATCACGGTCGTGAGGTGCCCGACTTCGACGGTCTCGAGCTGCCGCCGGCCTGCCCGCGCTGCGGCGGCTTGCTGCGGCCCGACGTGGTGCTGTTCGGCGAGCACCTGTCGGCGCGCGAGATCGACCGTCTCGAGCACCTGCTCGAGACGGGGCTCGACCTGGTGGTGTCGATCGGCACCACCAGCGTGTTCCCCTACATCGCCGGCCCGGTGCTGTGGGCCGCCCAGCTCGGCATCCCGACGATCGAGATCAACCCCGGCGACACCGAGGTGAGCCGCTATGTCGACCTGCGCCTGTGCATGCGCGCGGCCGAGGCTCTGCCCGAGCTCTGGCGGCGCATGCACCCGCCGGAGCCGGCGGAGGGCTGATCCGCCGCCGGCTCCGGGGGCTTACAGCAGCACCCGCTCGATGCCGCCGTTGTTCGCCCTGTTCACATACTCGGGCAGCCAGTTCTCGCCCAGGATGTGCTTCGCCAGCTCGATGACGATGTAATCGGGCTCGAGGCCGCCGGCATCGTCGGTGAAGCGGTGCATGCCCTGCAGGCAGCTCGGGCAGGAGGTCAGGATCTTCACCTTCGCGTCCGGCTCGTCCTCGCGCAGCTTCGCCGCGCCCTTCTCCAGCTCCTCCTGCTTGCGGAAGCGGACCTGGGTCGAGATGTCGGGGCGGGCCACCGCGAGCGTGCCCGACTCGCCGCAGCAGCGGTCGTTGAGATCGACCCGCGTGCCCATCAGCTCGTTCGCCACCTTGATGCCCGAATGCACCTTCATCGGCGTGTGGCAGGGCTCGTGGTACATGTACTTCACGCCCTGCAGGCCGTCGAGCTTCACCCCCTTCTCCATCAGGTACTCGTGGATGTCGAGCAGGCGGCAGCCGGGGAAGATCCTGTCGAATTCGTACTTCAGCAGCTGGTCCATGCAGGTGCCGCAGGACACGATCACGGTCTTGATGTCGAGATAGTTCAGGGTGTTGGCGACGCGGTGGAAGAGCACCCGGTTGTCGGTGGTGATCTTCTGGCCCTTCTCCTCCTCGCCGGCAGCGGTCTGCGGGTAGCCGCAGCACAGGTAGCCCGGCGGCAGCACGGTCTGGGCGCCGACGTGGTAGAGCATCGCCTGCGTGGCCAGCCCCACCTGGCTGAACAGCCGCTCGGAGCCGCAGCCGGGGAAGTAGAACACCGCTTCCGAGTCGCCGTTGGCCTTCTGCGGGTCGCGGATCACCGGGATGATCTTGTCGTCCTCGATGTCGAGCAGGGCGCGGCTGGTGCGCTTGGGCAGGTTGCCGGGCATCGGCTTGTTGATGAAGTGGATCACCTGCGCGCGCACCGTGGGGGTGACGAGCGGCGGCTTGCCGAGGGTGCCCGGCGGCGCCTTCAGCTGCGGCTGGATGAGACCGAAGCGCTTGCCCAGGCCGTGCGCCCAGCGCTGCGCCTTGTAGCCCCACTCGAGCATGCCGGTGCGGATCGCCTTGATCGTGGCGGGATCCTTCACCGTCAGGAAGGCCATCGCCGCCGCCTTGCCGGGGTTGAAGCTGCGCTTGCCCTGCGTGCGCAGCAGGTTGCGCATCTTGATCGAGACGTCGCCGAAGTCGATGTCGACCGGGCAGGGCTTCACGCAGCGGTGGCACACCGTGCAGTGGTCGGCCACGTCCTCGAACTCGGTCCAGTGCGCGAGCGATACGCCGCGCCGGGTCTGCTCCTCGTAGAGGAAGGCCTCGATCAGCAGCGAGGTCGACAGGATCTTGTCGCGCGGGCTGTACTGCAGGTTGGCGCGCGGCACGTGGGTCGAGCACACCGGCTTGCACTTGCCGCAGCGCAGGCAGTCCTTGATGTCGTGGGCGATCTCGCCGACCGCGGTCTGCTCCATGATGATGGACTCGTGGCCCATCAGGTTGAAGCTCGGCGTGTAGGCGTTCTGCAGGTTGGCCTTGAGGCCGTGCGCGGCCTCCCCGCGCATCAGCTTGCCGCGGTTGAAGCGGCCCTCGGGGTCGACCTCCTGCTTGTAGGCCCAGAAGCGCGCCATCTCCTCGTCGGTGAGGTAGTCGAGCTTGGTGAGGCCGATGCCGTGCTCGCCCGAGATCACGCCGTCGAGGCTGCGCGCGAGCGCCATGATGCGGTCGACCGCGCGGTTGGCGGTCTGCAGCATCTCGTAGTGGTCGGAGTTGACCGGCAGGTTGGTGTGCACGTTGCCGTCGCCCGCGTGCATGTGCAGGGCGACGAAGACCCGGCCGCGCTTGACCTCCTCGTGGATCTCCTCGATGCGCTCGAGCACCGGCGCGAACACCGCGCCGTCGAAGGCGTCCTTGAGCCGCGGGCGCAGCTCCTTCTTCCACGAGATCCGGATCGAATAGTCCTGGAGGCGGTGGAACAGGCGCAGGTCGCCGGCGCGGTTGCTGAGCTCGCCGGCCGCGATGCCGTACTCGTCGAAGTGGGTCTCGGCCTCGGCGAGCGGCATGTCGAGGTTGTCGAGCAGCCATTGCCAGCGGCGGCGCACGGCGGTGATGTGCTCGAGCGCGACCTGACGGTGGTCGCCGATGAGCACCGCGCGGTCGACGTCGGCATCCTTCACGTCGAGCGGCAGATCGCCCTGCAGGAACTCGGTCAGCGCATCGCACAGGTCGAGCTTGTTCTTCGCCGACAGCTCGATGTTGATGCGCTCGATGCCGTCGCAGTACTCGCCCATGCGCGGCAGCGGGATGACGACGTCCTCGTTGATCTTGAACGCGTTGGTGTGGCGCGAGATCGCCGCGGTGCGGCTGCGCTCGAGCCAGAAACGCTTGCGCTGCTCGGCGCTGACCGCGATGAAGCCCTCGGCGCCGCGGGTGTTGGTCATGCGCACCACTTCGGAAGCGGCCGCCATCACCGCGTCCTCGTCGTGGCCGACGATGTCGCCGATCAGCACCATCTTCGGACGGCCGTGGCGCTTCGCCTTGGTGGCGTAGCCCACCGCCTTCACGTAGCGCTCGTCGAGGTGCTCGAGGCCGGCGAGCAGCACGCCCGCACGATGGCCGCCGCCGCCCGGCTTGAAGAAGTCGGTGATCTCCACGATCGCGGGAACCGCCTCGCGCACCTGGCCGAAGAATTCGAGGCAGACGGTGCGAGTGTGGGGCGGCATCCTGTGCAGCACCCAGCGCGAGGCGACGATCAGGCCGTCGGTGCCTTCCTTCTGCACGCCGGGGATGCCGCCGAGGAACTTGTCGGTGACATCCTTGCCCAGGCCGATCTTGCGGCAGGCCGCGCCGGCCATGGTGAGGATCTCCTCGCCGAGCGGCTTGTAGCTGAGGCCGTCGAAACGGCGCAGGCGGAAGCGCACCTCCTCCTGCTCGTGGATCTTGCCGAAATTGTGGTCGAGGCGCTCGATTTCCAGCCAGTTGCCGTCGGGCGTGACCATCTTCCACCACGCCAGGTTGTCGAGCGCGGTGCCCCACAGCACCGCCTTCTTGCCACCCGCGTTCATCGCGATGTTGCCGCCGATGCAGGAGGCTTCGGCCGAGGTCGGATCGACCGCGAACACCCGCCCGGCCGCCGCCGCGGCTTCCGCCACGCGCGCGGTGACCACGCCGGCGCCGGTGCGGATGGTGGCGTAGGGCTCGGCCATCGTGCCGGTCACGGTCGGCAGCGCGATTTCCTCGACCGGGCCGATGGCGAGCAGCTTCTCGGTGTTGATCACCACCGAATTGGCGTCGAGCGGGATCGCGCCGCCGGTGTAGCCGGTGCCGCCGCCGCGCGGGATGATGGTCAGGCCGAGGGCGATGCACTCGCGCACCAGCGGCGCCATCTCTTCCTCGGTGTCGGGCACGAGGACGACGAAGGGGTACTCGACGCGCCAGTCGGTGGCGTCGGTGACGTGGGTGACGCGGGCGTGGCCGTCGAAGCGGATGTTGTCGCGCCGGGTGTGGCGCAGCAGCGCCTTGTGCACCGCCTTGCGCCGGCGCGCGGTGGCGTCGAACCAGTCCTCGAAGGACACCACCGCCTGGCGAGCGCGGGTGAGCAGGAAGGCCACCCGCTCGTTGCCGTGGCGGCGGAGATCGACCTCGTTGAGGCGGTGATTCAGCGCGCCGATCAGCGCCTCGCGGCGCTCGCGGCTGGCCAGCAGGTCGTCCTCGAGATAGGGGTTGCGGCGGACCACCCAGATGTCGCCCAGCACCTCGTAGAGCATCCGCGCCGAGCGGCCGGTGACGCGTTCCGCGCGCAGGACGTCGAGCGTGTCCCAGGCGTCGTCGCCGAGCAGCCGGATCACGATCTCGCGATCGGAGAACGAGGTGTAGTTGTACGGGATCTCGCGCAGGCGTTGGGACATGCGGTTACCTGGAAAGCGGCTGGGAGTGGACGTTCGATTCTAGCCCACTGCACTGCAGCATGCAGCAAAAACGCGGCCCTGCCGGCACCGTGGTCATCTGGCTCAGCTCAGCGACCAGGCGATCACCGCATAGCGCGCGGTCTTGCCCAGCGCCATCCACATCAGACAGGCGGCCCACGGCAGGCGCAGCACGCCGGCAGCGGCGCACAGCGCGTCGCCCACCACCGGCGCCCATGACAGCAACAGCACGACGCTGCCGCGGCGGCGCACGAAGTCCAGCCGTGGCGGCAGTTCCTTGCGCGGCACCAGGCGCGCCAGCAGGTAGGTGCTCATGCCGCCGGCGGTGTTGCCGAGGGCGGCGAGCGCCAGAGCGGGCAGCGTGAGCCCGGGGTGGGCGAGCAGGAGGCCGGCGAACACCAGCTCCGAGCCGCCCGGCAGCAGCGTGGCGGCGAGGAAGGAGGAGGCGAACAGGCCGCCGAGCGCCGCGAGGGCACCGCCGTCGATCATGTCCCGACGCCTGCGCGGGGCGCCCGGGGAGGGCGTAGTACGGTAAATGCGTTTGACATGTAAATATGACAAATGCAGAATCTGGAGGCCTTTCGGGCATCAACCACGAGGAGATCCATGATGAAGAAGATGCTGTCCCTGCTTGCCGCCAGCTGCGCCTTCGCGACCCTGGCACCGGCCGAGGCGTGGGCCAATCCCCAGCACGAACGCATGAAGCGATGCAACCAGGAGGCGAAGAGCCAGGCGCTGAAGGGCGATGAGCGTCGCCAGTTCATGAGCGGTTGTCTGAAGGGCAAGCACGAGGGGACGGTCGCGCCCGCGGCGGTGGAGATGCCGGGCGCAGGCCCGCTGACGGCGGCGGTGCCCGCCGCGGAACAGAAGCGCACGGGCGCGGAAGCCCAGGCGGTGGCCGCGCAACCGGTGGCGAGCAGTGCCGGCAGTCGCGAACGTGAGCAGCGCTGCCGGCAGGCGGCGACCGAGCAGTCGCTCACGGGCGCCAAGCGCAAGACCTTCATCAGCGGCTGCATGGCCGGCTGAGATGCGTGGCGCCGTGCGGGCGTGCGCGCCCGCACGGCGCTCAAACCAGATCGAAGAACACCAGGTCGCGGCGGATGTCGGCGGTCGAGAAGCCGCAGCCGAGGCGGCCCGGGCCGCGCAGCAGCAGCTCGCCGTCGCGCACCCAGGTTTCCAGCTCGCCCTCCAGGCCGACCCATGTGCCGTTGCTGCTGCTGTCGACCAGCACGAAGCCGTCCGGGCGTAGCTCGATGCGGGCGTGCTGGCGCGAGGCGCGCGCATCCATGATCACGAGGTCGTTGCCGAGCGCCCGCCCCAGCCGCACCAGTGGCCGGAGCTCCTCGACGAGCACCAGATCCTGCTGGTGGCGCAGGCGCAGGCGCTGCGACAGCCGCGTCAGCGCGGGCATCGAGGTGACCGTACCGGCGCGCGCGCCGACCGCGAACACCGGCCAGTCGAGTGTGGCGAAGCTGTCGCGCGCGAGCGGTTGGGCGCTCGCGAGCTGGCGCGCGGGGCCGTCGAGCAGCATCACCGCGGCGGCGCTGGCGAGTCCCTCGCCGGGGCGGGCGAGCGCGGCGAGTCGGTGGGCGAACGCCAGGCCGGTGGTGGGCGCGCTTCCCCCGTCGGCGCAGCCGTAATGGATCGCGATCGCGGGGGTGGCGAACGGCAGCTCTTCCAAGGTCTCGCGCGCGGCACGCAGGGCCGCGTCGCAGCTCTTGAAGCTCGCCGCCAGGGAGGCCAGCCGTCGTTCGAGGAGCGTGCCGCCGTGAGCGGTGACGATGCGCGCGAGCGCTTCCCGCACGCCGTCCTGAAACGGGAGGGCGTCGGGCTCGGCGGTGCCGCCAGGTACCGCCACCAGCATGCAGAGGTTTCGTCGCTCGGGCATCTGTGCAACCGGCTCGCGCTGCCGCCGCGCGGGATGCGGGCGTCCGTCGCATGATGGTTGAATGGGAAACGGCGCGCAAGCGGGAACGCCGGGCGCGGCCGTGCTGCGCTAGTCGCGTTGCTCGGCGGTTTCGAAGAAGCGCACCGTGGCGCCCGGGGCGGTCGGGAGCGCCACCGGATCGAAGGCGGTGTCGCCCTCTTCGACCGGCGTCTGGCGGGTGAGGCCGGCGAAATCGAACAGCCGAGCGTCGGCGAGATGGGAGGGCACGACGTTTTTCAGCGCGGTGGCGAGCGACTCGATCCGGCCCGGGTAGTCGCGCGCCCACGACTGCAGCATCGCCTTGATCTGCCTGCGCTGCGCGTTCTCCTGCGAGCCGCACAGGTTGCACGGGATGATCGGGTATTCCATCGCGCGCGCGAAGCGGGCGATGTCGGCCTCGGTGCAGTAGGCGAGCGGGCGGATGACGACGTTGTCGCCGTCGTCGCTCACCAGCTTGGGCGGCATCGCCTTGATCTTGCCGCCGAAGAACATGTTGAGGAACAGCGTCTCGAGGATGTCGTCGCGATGGTGGCCGAGCGCGATCCGGGTGGCGCCGATCTCGCGCGCGGTGCGGTAGATGATGCCGCGGCGCAGGCGCGAGCACAGCGAGCAGGTGGTCTTGCCCGCCGGAATCTTGTCCTTGACGATCGAGTAGGTGTCCTCGGTGACGATGCGGTACTCGACCCCGATCGACTCGAACCAGGCGGGCAGGATGTGATCGGGAAAGCCGGGCTGCTTCTGGTCGAGGTTCATCGCCACGATGCGAAAGTCCACCGGCGCGCGCTCGCGCAGCGCGAGCAGCACCGACAGCAGGGTGTAGGAGTCCTTGCCGCCGGACACGCACACCATCACGGTGTCGCCG
Organism: Thauera phenolivorans; assembly: GCF_001696715.1. Taxonomy (GTDB): domain Bacteria; phylum Pseudomonadota; class Gammaproteobacteria; order Burkholderiales; family Rhodocyclaceae; genus Thauera; species Thauera phenolivorans. Next base: position 424,327 of record NZ_MBFM01000005.1, read on the forward strand.
TCGCCGATCATGTTGTAGTCGCCGATCGCCTCGCCGGCGCCGCGCTCGAGCTTCTTCTTCAGGCGCAGGAAGGTGTTGGAATGGCGGGCTTCCGCCGCCGGGGCGGCAGCGGTGGGGGAGGTGGCAGCGGTCACGTCGGGGCTCGGGCGAAAAAACGTGCCGGATTATACCCTTGCGGCGCGGCCCCGGCCGTGGCGCGGGCTGCGCTCAGAGATGGGCGCTGCGACCGCCATCGACCGCGAGGATCTGCCCGGTGACGTAGGGCGCGTCGAACATCAGGAAGCGCACCGTGCGCGCGATGTCGGCCGGGCTGCCCTCGCGCTGGAGCAGGGTGTGGCGCACGATCTGCTCCCGCTCGGCGGCGGGGAACTGGCCGTCCTCCGGCCATTCGATCGGTCCGGGAGCGACGCCGTTGACCCGCACCTCGGGTGCGAGCTCGAGCGCGAGGGCACGGGTCAGGCCGGCGAGCCCCGCCTTCGCCACGCTGTACAAGGGATAGTTGCGCAGCGGCCGCTCGGCGTGGATATCGACGATATTGACGATCGCGCCGCGTCGCGCGCGCAGTTCGTCGGCGAGCGCCTGCGACAGGAACAGCGGACCCTTCAGGTTGGAGCCGACGAGGTCGTCCCAGGCCGCGCGGTCGATCGTGCCGAGCGGGGTGGGGAAGAAGCTCGAGGCGTTGTTGACCAGGCCGTCGATGCGGCCGAAATGGTCGAGCGCCGCATCGGCGAGCGCCTCGGGCACGCCGTCGCAGCCGAGGTCGCCGCACCAGGTCCAGGCGGAACCGGGGCGCGCCTCGTCGAGCGTGGCGGCGAGGCGGTCGGCCTCCTCGGCGCTGCGGCGATAGTGGAGCACGAGGCGGGCGCCTGCGGCATGCAGCTGGCGGGCGATCTCGGCGCCGACCCGGCGCGCGGCGCCGGTGACCACGATCACGGGGGAAGGGCTGGTCTCGTTCATGCGGACGATTGTCGCCGGAGAGCGGAGCGCGGGGAAGTCCCTCGTCCTTGCAGGCAAGTGAGCTTTCCCGGTGGCAACCGCGTCCGCCGCGTCACCGCCGCAATCGCGGCGTTCGCCGCTCCTGCCGTGCTCAGCGTGACCTGGGGTGGGCGCGTTGTCGCGGGCGGTGTGCGGCGGGGGCTCGGCTACAATGCCGGCTTTTCCGCCGCGCCCCGCCATGACGAACTCCGCCTCCCTTCCGCCGCCGGGCGCCGACGCGCTCGCCCAGAGTGACCGCCTCGCCGAGTTGCTGCGCAGCGAGCTCGAGGCCGCCGGCGGCTGGATGAGCTTCGCCCGCTACATGGAGCTCGCGCTCTACGCCCCGGGTTGCGGTTACTACAGCGGCGGCGCGCGCAAGTTCGGGCCGGGCGGCGACTTCATCACCGCGCCCGAACTCACGCCCTTGTTCGGTCAGGCGCTCGCCGCCCAGGTCGTCGAGGTGATGGCGGCGAGCGCGCCGCAGCTGATCGAGGTCGGCGCCGGCACCGGCCTGCTCGCCGCCGACCTGCTGCTCGAACTCGAGCGCCGGGGCAGCCTGCCCGAGCGCTACGGCATCCTCGAGCTGTCGGGCGAGCTGCGCGAACGCCAGTTCGACACGCTCGCGCAGAAGGCACCGCACCTGGCGGCGCGGGTGCACTGGCTGGACGCGCTGCCGGCGCGCGTGGCGGGTGCGGTAGTGGCGAACGAGGTGCTCGACGTGATGCCGGTGCATCTGCTGGTGTCGCGCGCGGACGGCCTGTTCGAGCGCGGCGTCGCCGCGGCGCCGGGCGCGCAGGGCGAATGGCGGCCGTGCTGGGCCGATGTGCCGGCGGCCGGCGCGGTGCGCGAGGCGGGCCTCGCCCTCGACCTGCCGCGTCCGCAGGAAGGAGAGTACGTCAGCGAGCTCAACCTCGCGGGCCGTGCCTGGATCGCGGCGTGGGCCGAGCGGCTGGAGGCGGGGGCGATGCTGCTGGTGGACTACGGCTACCCGCGCGCCGAGTACTACCTGCCGTCGCGCGCGACCGGCACCCTGCTGTGCTACTACCGCCACCACGCCCATTCCGACCCCTTCCTGTGGCCGGGGCTGAACGACATCACCGCCTTCGTCGATTTCACCGCGATCGCCGAGGCGGCCTTCGACGCCGGTCTCGACGTGCTCGGCTACACCAGCCAGGCCCAGTTCCTGTTCAACTGCGGCGTGCTCGACTGCCTCGAGCGGCGCGGGCCGCGCGAGGGGGCCGACTACATCCGTGCCGCGCGCGCGGTGCAGCGGCTGACGGCGCCGCAGGAGATGGGGGAGCTGTTCAAGGTGCTCGCGGTCGGCCGCGGGATGGGCCAGCCGCTGCTCGGCTTCGCCCGCGGCGACCGCCTGCACACCCTTTAGGCGGTCGCCGGTCGCGCCTCAGAAGTCGCGTTCGCGCAGCCAGTCGGCGATCGGGCGGGCGACCCTTTCCCAGTCGTCCTCGAGCATCATGCCGTGGCCGAGGCCGTCGATGATCTCCGCCTGCTGGCCGTAGGTGGCGGCCGTCATGTGCACCTGGTCGGGCGGGATCAGGTGGTCGTCGCTGGCGCCCATGATCAGCATCGGCGGGCGGTGCATCAGCGACGGATTGGGCAGGTTGAACATCGTCATGTCCCAGATCGCGCGATGCGACTCGGGCTGGCACAGGCGGTAGTAGCGACGCAGGCGGGCGTCGTCGATCGGCTGGTGGAACAGGGCCTCGCGCAGGCTCTCGATGTCGACATCGGTGCCATTCATGATGTTGTTGAGGTCGCCGAGCAGGTGCGGCTTCTTGAACATCAGGCCGACGGCCGAGGCCATCAGGCCCTGGGGCGGCACCGAGGACAGCAGCACCACCCCCGGCGCGTCGCTGCGCTCGAGATACTTCTGCACCACCAGGCCACCCATCGAGTGGCCGATCAGCACCGGCGGCACGGGCAGGTGGTCGATCACCTCGACGAGGTCGTCCACATAGCGGTCGATCGAGAAGGAGTCGAGGTGATCGCGCCGGCGGCTGCCGCCATGACCGGACAGCGACATCGCATAGCTCGACCAGCCCTGGCGGGCGAACCACGGCAGGAAATGCTCCCCCCAGCACCATGCGGCGACGTAGGCGCCGTGCACGAACAGCAGCGGGGTGGGACGGGCGTCACCGGCGGGGGCCTCGTGCAGGATTTCGATTTCGCCGAAACGGGTGGTTTTCATCGGGGCACCTCCATGCCGCGCCTGACCGCAGGGCGGTCGGCGATCGCGTCGTACCAGCGCTTCACCGCAAGATAGCGGCCGAGGTCGATGCCCTGCCAGTCGTGGCGGGCGATCCACGGGAAGGTGGCGATGTCGGCGATCGAGTATTCGTCGCCGGCCAGCCAGTCGCAGTCGGTGAGCCGGGTCTCGAGCACGCCGTACAGGCGCGCCGCCTCCTTGGAATAGCGCTCGACCGCGTAGGGAATCACGTCGGGGGCGAAGCGCAGGAAGTGATGCGCCTGGCCGAGCATCGGGCCGATGCCGCCCATCTGGAACATCAGCCACTGCAGCGCGGCGTAGCGCGCACGCGCCGCGGCCGGCAGCAGGCGGCCGGTCTTCTCGGCGAGATAGAGCAGGATCGCGCCCGATTCGCTGAGCGTGATCGGGGCGCCGTCCGGGCCGTCGAAATCGACCAGGACCGGGATCTTGTGGTTCGGGTTGAGGGCGAGGAATTCGGGGGTGAACTGCTGCGCGTGGGTGATGTCGATGGTGCGCACTTCGTAGGGGAGGCCGAGCTCCTCGAGGGCGATCGAGATCTTGCGACCGTTCGGCGTGCCCCAGGTGTAGAGGGTGATCATCGTTTGTTGTCGTCGTTCGGTGGGGAGGCGGTTGCCGCACATGCCCCGCGGGGGTCTAATGGCAGGCTTTGGTGCCGGGGCGGGCAATGCTCAAGTGGTTCGTGGTGATCGTGGTGCTCGTGCTGGCGACCGGGCTGATGCAGCCCGGGCTGGCGCGGCGGCTGCGGCTCGGGCGGCTGCCGGGCGACCTGCATTTCAGCTTCCGGGGACGAGGATATCACCTCCCGTTCACCACCACCCTGCTGCTGTCCCTGCTCGCCTGGCTGTTGCTGCGTTCGCTCTGAGTCCGAGGGCCCGCGGTCGCAGCGGGCTTCAGCCGGCGAGCGCCGCGCGCACCGCGGCGACGCGCGCTTCATGCACCCGTGCCGGGATCTGCGCCTTGTCGGCGCAGGCGCGTGCGATGGCGCCGGCATCGACCGCACGCAGCGCCGCGAGCGCGCGCCGCCAGCGACCTGCCGGCGCCCACTCGCCGGCGGCGGTGGCATCCCGCCCGCGATGGTCGCAGGCGGCGGCTTCCAGCATCAGCTCGAAGCGCGCCGGCCGGCGCAGGCCGTCGCAGCGCTCGAGCAGCTTCGTCATCGTCTCCGGCCGGAGTTCGTCGGCGCGCGCAAGCACGCCATGCTCGCGCGCGAGCATCACCGCGAGATCGCGGCATTCCACCGGTGCGCGCAGGCGCTCGGACACCGCCTGCGCGATTTCGGCGCTGCGCTGTTCGTGGCCGTAGTGATGGGGCAGGGTGGCCGCCGGGGTGTCGGCCTTGCCGAGGTCGTGGAGCAGGCAGGCCCAGCGCCCAGCCAGCGGCAGGCGGGCCTGGGCGGCGTGATCGATGACCTGCAGCACGTGGGTGCCGGCGTCACCCTCGGGATGGTGGCGGGCCGGCTGCGGCACGCCGAACAGGCGGTCGAGCTCGGGCAGGATGCGGGCGAGCGCGCCGCACTCGCGCAGGCAGCCGATCATGCGCGAGGGACGCTCCTCCATCAGGCCGCGTGCGAGCTCCTGCCACACGCGCTCGGCGACGAGGTGATCGACCTCGCCGGCGGCGACCATGGCGCGCATCAGGGCGAGCGTCTCGGGGGCGAGGCTGAAGTCGGTGAAGCGCGCCGAGAAACGCGCCACCCGCAGGATGCGCAGCGGGTCCTCGGCGAAGGCCGGCGACACGTGGCGGAAGCGCTTCGCCGCGAGGTCGGCGACGCCGCCATAGGGGTCGACCAGGCTGCCGTCCTCGCGCCGGGCGATCGCGTTGATCGTGAGGTCGCGCCGGGCGAGGTCCTCCTCGAGGGTGACGTCGGGGGCGGCGTGGCAGACGAAGCCGTGGTAACCATGGCCGCTCTTGCGCTCGGTGCGGGCGAGGGCGTATTCCTCGCCGCTGTCCGGGTGCAGGAAGACCGGGAAGTCCTTGCCCACCGGGCGGAAGCCGCGCGCGAGCATCTCCTGCGGGGTCGCGCCGACCACCACCCAGTCGCGGTCCTGCACCGGGCGGCCGAGCAGCGCGTCGCGCACCGCGCCACCCACGACATAGGCCTTCATCGGCGGCGCGCTCAGTGGCGGCGCGCCTGGCGGCGGAAGGGGTAGTAGCGGGCGCGCCCGCTGTCCTCGCCGAGCCAGGCGGGGACGACCGCCTCGAGGGCTGTCGGCTGCAGGCCAAAGGGCAGCGGCGCGCCGCTGGCGACGTTGTCTACCCGCATCGAGCGCACGTTGTCCCGGCTCATCAGCGGATTCGGCGCCAGCTCCATCGGCCGCGCCTGCACCATCGCCAGGCTCTCGGGGAGCGGGATCACCGGGCGCGGCCGGCCGACGAGGGCGGAGACGTACTCGACCAGCTCGCGCAGGCTGTAGGCGGTGGGGCCGGCGAGCTCGTAGATCTGGCCGGCGGACTCGGGCTCGGTGAGGCAGCGCCACACCACCTCGGCCACGTCCTCGACGTAGACCGGCTGGAAGCGCGCCTTCGCGCCCGCGAGCGGCAGCACGGGGACGGTGCGGGCGAGGGAGGCGAACATGTTGAGGAAGCTGTCGCCGCGGCCGAACACCACCGAGGGCCGCAGGATGGTCCAGTCGAGGTCGGAGCCGGTGCTGCGGATCGCCGCCTCGCCGGCCGCCTTCGAGCGCTGGTATTCGGAGGGGCCTTCAGCGTCGGCGCCGAGCGCGCTGATGTGGATCAGGCGGCGCACGCCGGCATTGCGACACGCGGCGACGATCTTCTTCGGCAGTTCGACGTGGGCGCGCGCGAAGTCGGGGCCGTAGGGCGAGCCGGAGCGCGAGTGCAGGATGCCGACCGTGTTGATCACCGCGTCGGCGCCGGCGATCAGGCCGACGAGTGCGGCCGGGTCGTGCAAATCGACCTCGAGGACCTCGACGGTCGGCAGCAGCAACACGTGGCCGGCGCGGCTGCGGCGGCGGGTGGGGATCAGCACACTGACACCGGCCGCCGACAGGCGATTGGCGATCGCGCTGCCGATGAAGCCGGAGCCTCCGATGATTACGACGCGTCTGGGGTTCATCTGATCACTCGTTGTTGGCGTTTGGATTCGTGGCCGGATCGGCCGTCTCGGGCGCGGGGCGCGGGGCGACGGTGCCGAGGCGGGCCTTCAGCGACTGCGGCCGGTTCTGCAGCATCGCGGCGTAGATGACGGCATTGGCCATCACCTTCTTGACGTAGTCGCGGGTCTCGTCGAAGGGAATGGTCTCGGCGTAGATCGCGCCTTCGAGCGGCTTGTCGTCGCGCCAGCGTCGGGCGCGCCCGGGGCCGGCGTTGTAGCCGGCGCTGGCGAGCACCGGGTGGTTGTCGAGACCCTCGAGGATCAGGCGCATGTAGCTGGTGCCCAGCAGCACGTTGGTGCGGGGGTCGGCGAGGCGGCCGGCATGGTAGTCGCTGAGGCCGATCTTGCCCGCCACCCACTTGCCGGTGGCCGGCATCACCTGCATCAGGCCCTGGGCGCCGGCACTGGAGCGGGCGGGGGCGACGAAGCGGCTCTCCTGGCGCAGGATGCCGTACACCCAGCCCATGTCGAGGCCCTGGCCGAGCGCCTGGGGCTCGATCAACTCCCGATAGGGAGTGATGAAGCGCAGCGCGAAATGGCCGTCGGCGTCGGCGCGCTCGGCGGTGTTGATCGCGCGGTCGTAGATGCCGCGCTCGAGCGCGAGGTTGGCGGCGGCCACCATGAAGGACTCGTCGCGGCCGTGCAGCGCCCAGTTCCACTCGCGCACCGCCTCGGTGCGCATCTCGAGGGCGAGCAGGGCGAGGGCACGCTGCAGGCCGGGGTCGGTCTGTGCCGCGCGCACGCTGGCACGGCTGACCCGGATGTCGCCGTAGCTCGGCGCGAACGGTCGTCCGAGTTCCTCGCCGGCAAGGATGCCGTAGAAGTCGGCCCGGCCGGCGATCTGGCCGAACACCGCCTCGGCGGCGTCGCGCTCGCCGCCCGCGGCGAGGGCGCGGCCGAGCCAGTAGGTCCATTCCGGTTCGCCGCGCTCCTCGGCGGGCATTGACTCGATCGCCGCCTGCACCGCCGGCCAGTCGAGCGCGCGCAGCGCGGCACGCACGCGCCAGGCACGCTGGCGGGGCGTCAGCGGCGTGTCGCCGGCGGCGGCGAACCAGGACTGCGCCTGCGGCAGCTGGTCCATCGCGCCGTGCAGGGCGAGCACCGAATAGGCGTAGCCGCGCTCCGCCGGGCTCAGCCGGTCCTGGATGCGCAGCAGCCGCACGTAAGCGGGACCGGGCTCGGTGCGGGCGAGGCGGACGAGGGCGGCGAGCGCGTACTCGCGGTCTTCGCGGGAGACGGCGAAATTCGCCGGCAGGCGGTCGAGATACGGCGCGGGAGAGCGGATCGCCTGATCGAGGTCGGCCGTGTCGGCGATGCTGCCGGCCGGCAGCCAGGCGAGCGTGCTTGCCGCGCGCGCCGGCTGGCGGGTGTCGATCTGACGGCGGAAGCGCCACCAGATCGCTTCCTCGTCGACCAGGCCGGCGCCGACCGTGGCCTGCAGCGGCAGGTCGCAGGCGGCGGGCGCTTCGACCAGATCGTCCCAGCGCGCGGCGACCTCGATCGGCGCGATGCGTCCGCCCTCCATCAGGCGGGCGGTCCAGGCGTGGCAGCGCAACTCGTTCGAGGGCCGGAGCAGGCCGGCGTAGAGCTGCAGGTAGCCGGCCCAGTCGCGGTCCTTCGCCAGTCGCCGCAGCCAGTCGGCGCGCAGGCGCTCGGCGAGCTGGCTGCCCGCCTGGCGCTGCAGGAAGGCCTGGAGCTCGGCGGCCGGCGGCAGCTCGTCGGTGCGCGCGAGGCGGTTGAACAGATACCAGTAACGCACGTAGGGGTCGAGGACGTGGCCCTCGTCGGTCGCGGCGAGGCGCTCGAGGGTGTCGCGGTCGCCATTGCGGATCGCGTCGCGAGCGGCAAGAATGCGGCTGTCGCCTTCCTGCGCCGGTGCCGTGCCGCAAAGCAGCATGCCGAGGCCGGCGAGGGCGATCAGAATGCGTTTTTTCATAGGGTCTTGTTCCATCCGGATCGCGCCAACCTTAACACAGTGACGAACCACTTTCCCCCTTCCGCAGCAGGCATGCAGGTCGAGCGGCGCGAACTGCGCAAGCGTGCGCTGGCGGCCCGTGAGGCCTTGCCGGCGGCGCGCCATGACACGCTGACGCAGCGCATCATCGAACACCTCGAGGCCTTGCTCGCCGAGCTCTCGCCGCGGGTGCTCGCGTTCTGCTGGCCCTACCGCGCGGAGCCCGACCTGCGGCCCTTCGTCGTGCATTGGCTGGCGCAGGCGCCGGGGCGGATCGCGGCGCTGCCGGTGGCGCTCGAGGCCGACGCGCCGCTGACGTTCCGCGCCTGGGCGCCGGGCGTCGAGATGGCGCTCGACCGTCACGGCATCCCGATCCCCGCGCGCGGCGACAGGGTCGAGCCCGAGGTGCTGCTGGTGCCGGTGAACGTCTTCGATGCCGAGGGCTTTCGCCTCGGCTATGGCGGCGGTTACTTCGACCGCACGCTGGAGGCGATGCCCGCGACCGCGGTCGGGGTCGGCTTCGAGCTCGCGCGCGCGGCGACGGTATACCCGCAGGCGCACGACCGGCCGATGGACTGGATCGTCACCGAGGCGGGCGCGCGTGCCTCGGTGGCGCGCTGACGCGCGCGTCTCAGCCCAGGAACATGCGGTAGGCGGGGTTGTCGTTTTCGGGGACGCAGTCGTAGGACAGGCGCTGGAGGAAGTCGGCGAAGGCCTCCTCGTCCTGCGGCGGCACCTGCATGCCGACCAGCACGCGGCCGTAGTCCGAGCCATGGTTGCGGTAGTGGAACAGCGAGATGTTCCAGTCGGAGCGCAGGTGGGAGAGGAACTTCATCAGCGCGCCCGGCTGCTCGGGGAATACGAAGCGGTAGATACGCTCGTTGTCGACCTGGGGCGCGCGGCCGCCGACCATGTAGCGCACATGGGTCTTGGCGAGCTCGTCGTCGGTGAGGTCGAGCGCCGGCAGTTCGTGGCGCGCGAGCATCTCCACCAGGCGGGCGACCTCGTTGCGGTTGTGCACCGTGACGCCGACGAAGATGTGGGCGCGCTCGGGGTCGGCGTAACGGTAGTTGAACTCGGTGATGTTGCGGTTGCCGAGCACGCTGATGAACTTGCGGAAGGAGCCGGGCTTCTCCGGGATGGTCACCGCCAGCACCGCCTCGCGCTGCTCGCCGAGCTCGGCGCGTTCGGCGACGAAGCGCAGGCGGTCGAAGTTCATGTTCGCGCCCGAGGCCACCGCGACCAGGTTCTTGTCGCGCAGTTTGTTGCGCTTGGCGTATTCCTTGGCGCCCGCGATCGCGAGCGCGCCGGAGGGCTCGAGGATGGAGCGGGTGTCCTCGAAGACGTCCTTGATGGCGGCGCAGATGGCATCGTTGTCGACCAGGATCATCTCGTCGACATAGGCCTGGCAGAGCCGGAAGGTCTCGTCGCCCACCCGCTTGACCGCGGTGCCGTCGGCGAAGATGCCGACCTGCTCGAGGGAGACCGGCCTGCCCTCGGCGAGCGACAGCGTCATCGCGTTGGCGTCGAGCGTTTCCACGCCGATGATCCGCGTTTCCGGGCGCAGCCGCTTCACGTAGGCCGCCACCCCGGAGATCAGGCCGCCGCCGCCGACCGCGCAGAAGATCGCGTGGATCGGCTTCGAGTGCGCGCGCAGGATCTCCATGCCGATCGTGCCCTGGCCGGCGATCACGTCGGGGTCGTCGTAGGGGTGGACGAAGGACAGCTTCTCGGCCTTCTCCAGCTCGAGCGCGTGGGCGTAGGCGTCGGAGAAGGATTCGCCGGCGAGCACCACCTCGCCGCCGTAGCCGCGGACCGCGTCGACCTTGATCTGCGGCGTGGTGCTGGGCATCACGATGACCGCCCGCACCCCGAGTTTCTGCGCCGACAGCGCCACGCCCTGCGCATGGTTGCCGGCCGAGGCGCAGATCACGCCGCGCTTGAGCGCGACCGCCGACAGGTTCGCCATCTTGTTGTAGGCGCCGCGAATCTTGAAGCTGAACACCGGCTGCATGTCCTCGCGCTTGAGCAGGATGCGGTTGTGCATCCGCGCGGAGAGGTTGGCGGCGAGGTCGAGCGGCGTCTCTTCGGCGACGTCGTATACCTGCGCGTTGAGGATGCGTTCCAGGTAGTCCGGGCTGGCGGTCATGGGCGGTGCTGCGGCAGGCGGGAAAGACGACGAGGGTAACAGTCGATGCGGCACTGCGGCAAGGGTGCCCGCTGCCGCCTCAGATGTCGCTCTCGCCCTCGCTGAGCACTCGCGACTGGCGGTCGATGAAGTCCTGCGTGCAGTCGATGCCGCGCAGCTGGAGGATGGTCGAGCGCACCGCGGCCTCGAGCAGCACCGCGAGGTTGCGGCCCGCCGCCACCGGCAGCACCACGCGCGGGACGGGCACGCCGAGGATGTCCTGCACCTCGTGCTCGATCGGCAGCCGGTTGGGGTCGTCGAGCCCCGGCAGGCGGCGCTCGAGGTGGCAGCTCAGGCGCAGTCGCATCTTCCGTCGGCAGGCGGTCTCGCCGAAGATCGTGCGTACGTTGAGGATGCCGAGGCCGCGCACCTCGATGAAGTCCTGCAGCAGCGGCGGGCAGCGGCCCTCGAGCACGGTAGGGGCGACGCGGGCGAATTCGACGACGTCGTCGGCGACCAGCCCGTGGCCGCGCGAGATCAGCTCGAGTGCGAGTTCGGACTTGCCGGCCCCCGAGTCGCCGGTGATCAGCACGCCGACGCCGAGCACGTCCATGAACACTCCGTGCAGCGAGATCCGCTCGGCGAGCTCACGCGAAAGGTAGAGGCGGAGCTGGTCGATGACGCTGGCCGAGGGCTGCGGCGTGGTCAACAGCGCGACGCCGTGCTGCTCGCAGATTGCGGCGACGACCCCGGGGGTCTCGCAGCCGTCGGCGACGATGATGCCCGGCGGGTGGCTGGAGAGGATCTCGCGCAGGTGGTGGCCGACCTTCTCCTGCGACTGCCGGCGCGCCCAGCCGAGCTCGGCGGCGCCGATGATCTGCAGTCGGGTGGGATGGATCAGGTTGAGGTGGCCGACCAGGTCGGCGGGCCAGATGCGTTCGTCGGGAACCGACAGCATCGCCTCGAGGCTGCCGCTCACATGGGTGAGCTGCAGGCGCTCGCGCTGGATCTCATACAGTCGGAGGAGGCTGGTCTGCTGCATGGCCGCTCCAGTCCAGGAAGAGCTGGTGGATGTGCGCGGCGTCCGGGGCGGCCTGCAGCGCCTCGCGGAAGCTCCGGTCGCTGAACATCTGCGCCAGTTCGGACAGCAGCTGGAGATGAGTCTCGTTGGCCTGTTCCGGCACGAGCAGCACGAACAGCAGGCTGACCGGCCGCCCGTCGGGGGCGTCGAACGGCACCGGCGCGGCGAGGCGGAAGAAGGCGCCGGCCGCGTCCTGCAGCCCCTTGATGCGGCCGTGGGGAATCGCGATTCCCTGGCCGAGACCGGTGGAGCCGAGGCGCTCGCGCGCGAACAGGCTGTCGAACACCGTGCTGCGCGCGATGCCCTGGTTGTTCTCGAAGATCAGGCCGGCCTGCTCGAACACGCGCTTCTTGCTGCTCGCGTCGAGGTCGACCACGATATTGGTCGGCGGCAGGAGTCGGGGTATCAGGCTCATTCGGAGGGGTGCTTGCGCGGCGCCTGGGTCACTGGCGCCACGCAAGGCGGTCGGACATTCGGCGGGCGGGCGAGCCGCATCGTGAAAACGCCGGCATTATACCCATACCCTACGACGAAAGACGTAAGCGACCGGTATTACTCTTCTTCCTCGCCCGGGATGTGCTTGAGCGACTCGTGGTTGTGGTCGCCGGCCTTCTGCTTGTACTTGACGATCTGGCGGTCGAGCTTGTCGGCCATCGAGTCGATCGCCGCGTACAGGTCGGTGTCGTCGCTCTCGACGAAGATCGACTTGCCGCGCACCTGCACGGTGACCTCGGCCTTCTGCTTGAGTTTCTCGACCGAGATGATGACGCTGGCGCTGGTGACGTTATCGACGTGGGCGATCGCGCGCTCGACCTTGCTGGTGACGTAGTCGCGGATCGCCGGGGTGATGTCGATGTGACGGCCGGTGAGATTGAAGTTCATGACAATTCCTCTTTTTTCTAGATCGTCTTGCGCTGGCTGACCGGCGGGATGCTCATCGTTTCGCGGTACTTCGCGATCGTGCGTCGCGCCACGACGATGCCCTGCTGGCCCAATAGATCGGCGATCTTCGCGTCGGACAGGGGCTTCTTCCCGTCCTCGGCCTCCACCAGCTGGCGGATCAGCGCCCGAATCGCCGTGGAGGAGGCTGCGCCGCCGGTGTCGGTGGCGACGTGACTGCCGAAAAAGTACTTGAACTCGAACACTCCACGCGGGGTTGCCATGTACTTCTGGGTGGTGACCCGCGAAACCGTGGATTCGTGAAGCTCGAGCTGGTCGGCGATCTCCCTGAGCGTGAGTGGCCGCATTGCCACGGCTCCATGATCGAAGAACTGCCTCTGCTGGTCAACGATGGCCTGGGCGACGCGCAGGATGGTGTCGAAGCGCTGCTGGACGTTCTTGATCAGCCAGCGCGCCTCCTGCAGCTGGGCAGGCAGTTCGCCGCCCTGGCCGCGGTGCTGCTGCAGGATGCTGGCATAGAGCTGGTTGATCCGCAGGCGCGGCATCGCCTCCGCGTTGAGGCCGACCGTCCACCGTCCGCGCGTCTTGCGCACGACGACGTCGGGCAGCACGTAGCGGGTGTCGTCGCTGCCGTGGCGCGCGCCCGGATGCGGGTCGAGGCTGCAGATCAGCGCGTGTGCCGCGCGCAGCGCGTCGTCGTCGCAGCCGGTCAGGCGCTTGATGCGGGCGAAGTTACGCTCGGCGAGCAGCTCGAGATGGCCCTCGACGATGGTCAGCGCGAGCTTGCGCACCGGGTCCTCGGGCATTGCCCGCAGCTGCAGCCCGAGGCACTCCTGCGGGCTGCGCGCGGCGATGCCGGCGGGCTCCAGGCTCTGCACCTGGCGCAGCGCGATCTCGAGCTCCTCGAGCTCGACGCCGTGCTCGGCGGGCACCAGCGCGAGCAACTCCTCCAGCGTCTGGTGCAGGTAGCCATCGTCGTCGAGCGCCTCGACGACCAGGCGCGCGAGCGCGCGGTCGCGGTCGCACATCTGCGACAGCGCGATCTGCTGGTCGAGGTGCTCGCGCAGCGAGGTCTCTGCCGGCTGGAATTCCTGGAAATCGACCTCCTCGTCATTGTCGCGATCGCGCGTGCTCGACGCGCCCGGCGCACTGCCGGTGTCGCTCCAGTCGATGCCCTGTTGTTCCTCGTGCGCCGCGTCGCGATTGTCCTGCTCGCTCGGCTGCTCGCTGCCATTGACCCCGTCCTGCGCGCTGCCGGCGGCGGGCGTGGGGCCGGACGCGTACTCGCCGCCATCGGGTTCGTCGCGCTCGAGCATCGGATTCTCGAGCAGGAAACGCTCGATTTCCTGGTTCAGCTCGAGCGTGGACAGCTGCAGCAGACGGATCGACTGCTGCAGCTGGGGCGTCAGCGTGAGGTGCTGGGAGAGCTTGAGCTGAAGGCTGGGTTTCATGGGGAGGTGCGGCTCACAGGCGGAAGTGCTCGCCGAGATAGACGCGGCGTACCTGTTCGTTCTCGATGATTTCCGAAGGCTTGCCGCTGGCAAGCACGCGGCCCTCGCTGATGATGTAGGCGCGGTCGCAGATGCCGAGCGTCTCGCGCACGTTGTGGTCCGTGATCAGCACGCCGATGCCGCGCGCGCGCAGGAAGCCGATGATCTTCTGGATGTCCAGCACCGCGATCGGGTCCACCCCGGCGAAGGGCTCGTCGAGCAGAATCAGGCGCGGGTCGGTGGCGAGCGCGCGCGCGATCTCGCAGCGCCGCCGCTCGCCGCCGGAGAGCGACACCGCGGTGTTGTTGCGCAGGTGGGTGATGCCGAGTTCCTCGAGCAGGGTCTCGAGCCGGGTGTCGACCTCCTCGTCCTCCAGGCCCTGCAGCTCGAGCACCGCGCGGATGTTCTCGGCCACGGTGAGCTTGCGGAACACGCTCATCTCCTGCGGCAGGTAGGACAGGCCGCGGCGTGCGCGCTCATGGATCGGCAGGTGGGTGAGGCGGGCGTCGTCGAGCAGGATCTCGCCACCATCGGCGCGCACCAGGCCGACGATCATGTAGAAGCAGGTCGTCTTGCCGGCGCCGTTCGGACCGAGCAGGCCGACCACCTCGCCGGCGTCGACCTCGAAGCCGACATCATGGACGACGGTGCGCGCCTTGTAGCGCTTCTGCAGGCCGGTGACTTTAAGCAGGCTCATCGGGTCGCTCTTTGAGCAGCTTGCGGATCAGGTCGACCGCAAAGCCGCGGGTTTGCAGGAAGCGCGCCTGGCGCGCCCACTCGCGCGCATCGGCCGGCGGCGCCGCGAAGCGGCCGCGCAGCACCGCGCGCGCACGATCCAGTTCGGATTCTAGGCACTCGGTCTCGAGCGCGGCGTCGACCAATTCACGGTCGACCCCGCGGCGAAGCAACTCGCCGCGCAGGCGGGTGGCGCCGAAGCGCGCGGCCTTGCTGCGCACCCAGGCCTCGGCGAAGCGGCGGTCGGAGAGCAGGCCGAGCTCGGCGACGCGGTCGAGCACCGCCTCGACCTCGGCCTCGGTACCGTGCGGGGCGAGCTTCTGCGCCAGCTCGGTGCGCGAGTGATCACGCCGGGCGAGGTGGCGAAGCGCGCGCGCGCGCAGGCTCGGCCCGTCCATCGTTGCAGGCGTCTCCGGTTTCAGGCCGCGGTGCTGCCGGCTTCCGACGCCTTGCCGGCTTCGGTCGCGGCGGTGGCGATGGTCGCCATCAACGGCAGACCGACATTGGCGCGGATCTTGTTCTCCACCTCGCGCGCCAGCCCCGGATTGGCGCGCAGGAACTCGCGCACGTTGTCCTTGCCCTGGCCGATCTTGTCGCCGTTGTAGGCGTACCACGAACCCGACTTGTCGAGGATCTTGTGCTCCACGCCGAGGTCGATGATCTCGCCCTCGCGCGAGATGCCCTCGCCGTAGAGAATGTCGAAGTGGGCTTCCTTGAACGGCGGCGACACCTTGTTCTTGACCACCTTGACGCGGGTCTCGGAGCCGACCACCTCGTCGCCCTTCTTGATCGTGCCGGTGCGGCGGATGTCCATCCGCACCGAGGCGTAGAACTTGAGCGCGTTGCCGCCGGTGGTGGTCTCGGGGCTGCCGAACATGACACCGATCTTCATCCGGATCTGGTTGATGAAGATGACGAGGGTGTTGGTGCGCTTGATGTTGGCGGTGAGCTTGCGCAGCGCCTGCGACATCAGGCGTGCCTGCAGGCCGGGCAGCTGGTCGCCCATGTCGCCCTCGATCTCCGCCTTCGGGGTGAGCGCGGCGACCGAGTCGATGACGACGATGTCCACCCCGCCCGAACGCACCAGCATGTCGGCGATCTCGAGCGCCTGTTCGCCGGTGTCGGGTTGCGAGATCAGCAGGTCGTCGATGTTCACGCCCAGCTTCTC
>NZ_MBFM01000005.1:440127-482501 GCF_001696715.1 Thauera phenolivorans
AACTCGCGCACGTTGTCCTTGCCCTGGCCGATCTTGTCGCCGTTGTAGGCGTACCACGAACCCGACTTGTCGAGGATCTTGTGCTCCACGCCGAGGTCGATGATCTCGCCCTCGCGCGAGATGCCCTCGCCGTAGAGAATGTCGAAGTGGGCTTCCTTGAACGGCGGCGACACCTTGTTCTTGACCACCTTGACGCGGGTCTCGGAGCCGACCACCTCGTCGCCCTTCTTGATCGTGCCGGTGCGGCGGATGTCCATCCGCACCGAGGCGTAGAACTTGAGCGCGTTGCCGCCGGTGGTGGTCTCGGGGCTGCCGAACATGACACCGATCTTCATCCGGATCTGGTTGATGAAGATGACGAGGGTGTTGGTGCGCTTGATGTTGGCGGTGAGCTTGCGCAGCGCCTGCGACATCAGGCGTGCCTGCAGGCCGGGCAGCTGGTCGCCCATGTCGCCCTCGATCTCCGCCTTCGGGGTGAGCGCGGCGACCGAGTCGATGACGACGATGTCCACCCCGCCCGAACGCACCAGCATGTCGGCGATCTCGAGCGCCTGTTCGCCGGTGTCGGGTTGCGAGATCAGCAGGTCGTCGATGTTCACGCCCAGCTTCTCGGCGTAGCCGACGTCGAGCGCATGCTCGGCGTCGATGAAGGCGGCGGTGCCGCCGAGCTTCTGCATCTCGGCGATGACCTGCAGGGTCAGCGTGGTCTTGCCGGACGACTCCGGGCCGTAGATCTCGACCACCCGGCCGCGCGGCAGGCCGCCCAGGCCGAGCGCGATGTCGAGTCCGAGCGAGCCGGTGGATACGGTCTGGATGTCGCGTTCGATGCTGCCGTCGCCCATGCGCATGATCGAACCCTTGCCGAACTGCTTCTCGATCTGCGAGAGCGCGGCGGCGAGTGCCTTGGCCTTGTTGTCGTCCATCGTGTCTTCCTCAAAGATTTTGGATTATGGCACAGAGCTTGCATGCACGCCCTGACCGACGCCCTCAGTGTAGCGCATAACCTGGATAAAATTACAGTCGTTATCCTTCCCCGACGAGGGGCTCAGGCGAGCAGCGCGACCAGCTCCCCGAGTGCGCATTCCACCGTCTGGCGGCGCACCGATTCACGGTCGCCGTCGAAGTGGCGGGTCGCGGCGCGCAGCGGCTGACCGACGATCGCCCACGCCAGGCAGACCATGCCCACCGGCTTGTCGGCGCTGCCGCCAGCGGGCCCGGCGATGCCGGACACCGCGACCGCGACCTGGGCCTGGCTGTGAGTCAGCGCGCCGGCCGCCATCTCGCGTACGGTCTGCTCGCTGACCGCGCCATGGCGAACGAGGGTGTCGCTGCCCACGTCCAGCATCTCCCGCTTGGCCGCATTCGAGTAGGTCACGAAACCGCGGTCGAACCACGCCGAGCTGCCGGCGGTGGCGGTGACCACCTCCGCGATCCAGCCGCCCGTGCAGGACTCCGCGCTGGCCATCGTCCAGCCGCGGGCGGCCAGCACCCGACCCACGCGCTCCGACAGCAGGGCGAGCTCAGGGTTCATCAGGATATGCCAAAAACATAAACGAGGGCAGCCAGCGCGAGCAGCGTGTAGCCGGCCGCGAAGAGGTCGTCGATCATCACGCCGAAGCCACCCTTGAGCGCGCGGTCGGCCCACCGCACCGGTGGCGGCTTGACGATGTCGAAGAAGCGGAACAGCGCCACCGCGACCGCCTGCCAGCCCAGGGTGGCGGGGGTGAACAGCAGCACCAGCCAGGTCGCGACCATCTCGTCCCACACGATGGCGCCGTGGTCGGGGACGCCGAGCGCGCGTCCGGTGCGGTCGGCGGCGATGACGCCAGCGAGGAACAGGCTGGCGAGGAAGGCGAGGAACACGAACTCCGACAGCGGCGTGCGGATCAGCGGGTAGAGCGCCCACGCGAGCAGGGTGCCGGCCGTGCCCGGCGCCCAGGGCGAAAGACCGGCGCCGAAGCCGAGCGAGATGAAGTGGGCGGGATGGCTGAGCAGGAGGCGGGCGGTCGGGCGCATCGGTCGGTTCACGCGAAGTGGTCGTAGCCGCGCCGGGCGGCGGGCTGGCAGCGGCCGTCGGCCTCGCACAGCAGCAGCGCCCCGCGCTCCGCGTCGAGTGCGCCGAGGCGATGGAGCGGCAGCTGCAGGCGCTGGCCGAGGGCGAGTACCGCGTCGCGCACGTGCGGCGGCGCGGTGAACAGCAGCTCGTAGTCGTCGCCGCCGGCGAGCAGGCAGCGGCGGGCGAGCGCCTCGTCGGCGCCGGCCTCGCGCAGTGCCGCGAGCGGCAGCGCGGCGAGCTCGAGGCGGGCGCCCGCGCCGGAACGTTCGAGGATGTGGCCGAGATCGCCGAGCAGGCCATCGGAGACGTCGATCATCGCGCTCGCGATGCCGCGCAGGCCGATCCCGAGCGCCACCCGCGGCTGCGGACGGTGGAGGGCGGCGAGGCAGCGTTCACGCGCCTCGCCGGCGATGCTCGCCCCGCCTTTCAGCGCGGCGAGGCCGAGCGCGGCCAGGCCGGGGGTGCCGGAGATCCAGACGTCATCGCCGGAGCGGCCGCCGGCGCGGGTGATCGCCTCGCCTTCGGGCAGCTCGCCGATGATCGTCACCGTCATCGTCAGCGGCCCGCGCGTGGTGTCGCCGCCCACCAGGTCCACCCCGTAACGCCCGGCGCACTCGAACAGGCCGCCGGCGAAGGCCGCGATCCAGTTCTCGTCGGCCGCCGGCAGCGAGATCGCGAGCAGCGCCCAGCGCGGCTCGGCGCCCATCGCGGCGAGATCGGAGACATTCACCGCGAGCGTCTTCCAGCCGAGTGCGCGCGGGTCGGCGTCGGCGAAGAAGTGGGTGCCCGCCACCAGCATGTCGGTCGACACCGCGAGCTGCATGCCCGCGCGCGGCTGCATCAGGGCGGCGTCGTCGCCCACCGCGAGCGTGCTGTGGCGCGCGGCGCGATCGAAGTGGCGGTGGATCAGCGTGAATTCCGATGTCATTATCAGGCGGTCCGGGGGCTCGGCGAAAGAGCTTAACCCAGGCGTGCCCGGGTACCGGCAAGTTTTGCACAAAACCAGTTTGCTAGAATGAGGTGCCTGAATTCGAGAGGAAGACCCCATGTGCGGAATCGCCGGTGAACTCAGATTCGACGGAACCCAGCCCGACCTTGCGGCGCTCGGACGCATGAACGCCCGCCAGGTAGCGCGCGGGCCGGATGCCGGCGGCGCCTTCGCCCAGGGCGGACAGGCCTACGGCCACCGCCGGCTGAAGATCATGGACCTCTCCGACGCCGCTCAGCAGCCGATGTTCGACCCCCAGCTCGGCCTCGGCATCGTCTTCAACGGCGCGGTGTACAACCATCCCGAGCTGCGCCGCGAGCTCGAAGGGCTCGGCTACCGCTTCTATTCCCACGGCGACACCGAGGTGCTGCTGAAGGCCTATCACGCCTGGGGCGCCGACTTCGTCCGCCGCCTCAACGGCATGTTCGCCTTCGCCATCTGGGAGCGCGACAGCGGCCGCGTGCTGCTCGGTCGCGACCGCCTCGGGATCAAGCCGCTCTACTACAGCGAGCTGCCGGGCGGGCTGCGCTTCGCCTCGGCGCTGCCGGCGCTGCTCGCCGCGGGCGATGTCGACACCGCAGTCGACCCGGTGGCACTCAATCACTATCTGTCCTTCCACGCCGTGGTACCGGCGCCGTACACGATCCTGCGCGGGGTGCGCAAGCTCGCCCCCGGCAGCCTGATGACAATCGAGGCCGACGGCAGCCGCAGCGAGCGCGCCTTCTGGTCGCTCGCCTATCCGCGCGATCCGCAGGACGAGGCGCGCAGCTTCGAGGAGTGGACCGAGATCCTGCTCGAGGGCCTGCGTGGCGCCGTGCGCCGGCGACTGGTGGCCGACGTGCCCGTGGGCGCGTTGCTGTCGGGCGGGGTCGATTCCAGCCTGATCGTCGGCCTCATGCACGAGGCCGGGGTGGCCGACCTGCATACCTACAACGTCGGCTTCGAGGACGTCGGCGGCGAGAAGGGCAACGAGTTCGAGTACGCGGAGATCGTCGCCCGCCACTTCGGCACCCGCCACGAGCGCATCTTCGTGCCCGAGTCGCAGCTGCTGCAGCGCCTGCCCGAGGCGGTGACGGCGATGAGCGAGCCGATGGTGAGCCACGACTGCATCGGCTTCTACCTGCTTTCGGAAGCGGTGTCGCGTCACAGCCGCGTGGTGCAGAGCGGGCAGGGTGCGGACGAGGTGTTCGGCGGTTACCACTGGTACCCCAAGCTGGACGGCAGCCGTGATCCGGTCGCCGACTACCTTGCGGCCTTCCGCGACCGCGACCGTGAGGAATACCGTCGCACCGTCGCCCCCGCCTGGCTCGAGGGGGAGGGCGCCGAGGACCACAGCGCGGCGCTGGTCGCCGAGCGCTTCGCCGCACCCGGCGCCGACGACCCGGTGGACAAGGCGCTGCGCCTGGACACCACGGTGATGCTGGTGGACGACCCGGTGAAGCGGGTCGACAACATGACCATGGCCTTCGGCCTGGAGGCGCGGGTGCCCTTCCTCGACCACGAGCTGGTCGAGCTCGCCGCGCGCATCCCCGCGCGCCACAAGCTGGCCCACGGCGGCAAGGGCGTGCTCAAGGAGGCGGCGCGCAAGGTGATCCCGTCGGCGGTGATCGACCGCCCGAAGGGCTACTTCCCGGTGCCGGCGCTCAAGCACCTGCGCGGGCCGGTGCTCGAGCAGGTGCGCGATGCGCTGTCGAGCCGTTCGGCGCGCGAGCGTGGCCTGTTCCGCGAGGACTACGTCGCGCAACTGCTCGCCGACCCCTCGGCCCACCTGACCCCGCTGCGCGGTTCCAAGCTGTGGCAGCTCGGCCTGCTCGAATGGTGGCTGCAGACCCATGTCGGCTGAGGGCAAGGCACCGCGCCGCCGACGGCTCGCGCGCGCCTGGCGGCAGGCGAACCAGCCGCTCTACGTGCCGGCGCACGCGCCCGCGGCCGAGGCCATGGCCGACGACGTGATCGTCGAGTGCGGCTGGGGCCGGCTGCTGCCGGCGCAGACCTGGCGCGACCCGGCGCGGCTCGCCGACGAGCTGCTGCGCGAGGCGGCCGGCCAGCGCGACATCGCCTTCTACGTCGAGAAGCCGCAGGTGGTGGTGGCGCAGGCGCCGCAGCAGCTCTTCCTCGACCCTTCCGATGCCTTCCGCCTGCAGCTCGCCGGCTATCGGACCGGGGCGCCGCTGCGTCGCGGTTTCGCGCTGCGGCGGCTGCGCACCCGCAGCGACGTCGCGGCGATCAATGCGCTCTACCGGGCGCGCGGCATGGTGGCGGTCGACGCCGCGCGGGTGTGGCGGGCGCGCGCCAGCCGGACGATCACCTACGCCCTCGCCGAGGACAAGGAGAGCGGCGAGATCATCGGCGTGGCGATGGGCCTGGACCACGTCGAGGCCTTCGCCGACGCCCAGCACGGCAGCAGCCTATGGGCGCTCGCGGTGGCGCCGCAGGCAGCGCACCCCGGGGGGGGCGAGGCGCTGGTGCGCTATCTCGCCGAGCACTACCAGGCGCGCGGCCGGGCGTGGATGGACGTCTCGGTGCTGCACGACAACGCGCACGCGATCGCGCTCTACGAGAAGCTCGGCTTCCAGCGCGTGGCGGTGTTCGCGGTGAAGCGCCGCAACGCGATCAACGAGCCGCTGTTCACCGGCGACGGCAGCCGCCTCGAGGGGCTCAATCCGTATGCGCGCCTGATCACCGACGAGGCCGGCCGGCGCGGCATCGCGGTCGAGGTCATCGACGCCGCGAACGGCTACTTCCGCCTCACCCTGGGCGGGCGCAGCATCGTCTGCCGCGAGTCGCTGAGCGAGCTCACCTCGGCGATCGCGATGAGCCGCTGCCAGGACAAGCGGGTGACGCTCAAGCTGCTCGGCGAGGCCGGGCTGTCGGTGCCGCGGCAGATCGACGCCGGCGCCGATGCGCCGACGCGCGCCGGGTTCCTGCGCACCCACGGCGCGGTGGTGGTGAAGCCGGTGGAGGGCGAGCAGGGCAAGGGCATCAGCGTGGACCTGCGCACCGAAGAAGAAGTCGACGCGGCGATCGCGCGCGCGCGCCAGTATTGCGACCGGGTCATCGTCGAGCGCTTCTGCCCGGGGCAGGACCTGCGCATCGTGGTGATCGACTTCCGCGTCGTCGCCGCCGCGATCCGGCGGCCGGCGGAGGTGGTGGGCGACGGCCGCAGCACGATCCGCGCCCTGATCGAGAAGCAGAGCCGGCACCGGGCGGCGGCCACCGGCGGCGAATCACGCATTCCGCTCGACGCCGAGACCGAGCGCTGCGTGCGCATGGCGGGCCACGGGCTCGACGACGTGCCGGACGCGGGCGAGCGCCTGCAGGTGCGCGCCACCGCCAACCTGCATACGGGCGGCACGATCCACGACGTCACCGCCGAGCTCCACCCGGCGCTGCGCGAGGCGGCGGAAAGGGCCGCGCGCGTGCTCGACATCCCGGTGACCGGGCTGGACTTCCTGGTGCCCGATGTGGCCGGCCCGGACTACGTGATCATCGAGGCCAACGAACGGCCCGGCCTCGCCAACCACGAGCCGCAGCCGACCGCCGAGCGCTTCATCGATCTGCTGTTTCCGCGCTCGCGCGTCGCAGGCCGGGAAGCCGAAGGCTGAGCAGCTCGGCGCGCAGCGCCTCCCAGTCGACCGCGTCGAGGGTGTTCTTGACCAGCAGGCCGAGGTCGGTGTCGCCCTCCATGCGCAGGCGCCGACTGAAGAACAGGGTGTCGGGATCCTCCTCGCGCAGGGCGAGCGCGAGGTAGTCGCGCAGCGTCGCCGAGATCACCAGGTCGGGCTTCTCCCCGCTCGCCGGCAGCGGGCGGAAGCCCTTCGCGGTGAGGCCGAAGTCGAGGCACAGGCCGGCGTCGGTGACGCGCATCTGCAGCCGGCGGTCGGTCAGCGGCGCGAGCGATTCCCGCGGCAGGATGCGGCCGAGGGCGAGGTTGAGCGCGACGCTCAGCGCATGCGCCGGCGGGCGCTGCGGCAGGCGGGCGACGAGGCGGGCGAGCGGCTGCGGCACGGAGAAGGCCGGCAGCTCGAACTGCTCGAGGCGGCGGACGAGGCGCTGGCGCAGGCTCCCGGGCAGCAGCTCGGGAAAGGGGAAGGCGGGCAGGGCGGGAAGGCTCATGGTGCGGGTTCCGGCGGGCGATTGCGGGAGGTCAGGCGGCGGCCACGTACTGCTCGGCACCGGCGCGGCCGTGCCAGAAACCGTTGCAGGGATCTTCCACCATCAGCGGCCGACTGGCGGCGAGCGCCTCGGCGGGGGCGAGCGCGCCGTCGAGCGCGCGGCGGAACAGCGCGAGGATCTCGGCAGTGTGGGCACCCTGCGGGCTGATGCGCAGCAGCTCGGCGTGCGGGCGAACCGCGTCGAGGTCGCCGAGCAGGTTGTGCACCCGCGCCGACTGCGTCTGCACCCCGTTCAGGGTCAGGAAGGGCTCGCCCTCGCGGGTGCGCAGCGCGATGCCGTCCATGATCGACAGGCAGCGGAACTCGCAGGTGTCCTTCTGCAGGTTGAAGTGGCGCGCGGTGAAGCAGCGCGCCGAATGCGCGAGCGGCAGGCGGCCGTAGGCGAAGACCTCGGTCTCGATCGGCGTCGCCGCGTGCGCGCGCAGCTCGGCGAGCGCGGCGCCCGACATCTCCGGTGCCACCGCCCAGCGCGTCGCGCCGCCTTCCTGCAGCAGGGCGAGGGTGGCCGGATTGAACACGTTCAGCGTCGGGCCGGCGACCCAGTCGCGCACGCCGTGCTCCGTCAGCAGGCGGACCGCGCCCATGTCGTTGGCCTCGACGCGGAAGCGCGCCTGGCCGACGATGCGGCGCAGGGTCTTGAGGTCGGACTCCGACTCGATCAGGCCCTGGGAGGACAGCACCACCTCCTTGCCGGCCTCGGCGAGCATCGCCGCGACCTCGAGCCAGTCCTCCAGGCGCAGCTCGTGGCGGCGCGAACACACGGTCTCGCCGAGATAGACGCTGTCGGCGGCGCCCTCGGCGATGCCGGCGTAGAACTCGAGCACGCTCTGACGCGGCCAGTAGTAGAGCAGGGGGCCGAGGGCGAGTTTCATCGGGCGGTTCTCATCGAAGCGGGTTGTGCGGGCGGCGGCGGACGGCGCGGGGCGGCTCACTTCCACGGCCGGTAGTAGGCGCCCAGGGTGTGGCTCTGGCCCTCGGAGACCTTGTTGAGCTCGGCCATCCAGGCGGGCTGGACGCTGAAGGCCTCGGCGCCGCCGGACTTGAGCCTGTCGAGCGCGGCGCGCCACACCCGGGTGACCTGGGCGACGTAGGCGGGGCTGCGCTGGCGGCCCTCGATCTTGATCGCGCGGATGCCGATGCGGGCGAGCTCGGGGAGCAGCTCGAGCGTGTTGAGGCTGGTCGGCTCCTCGAGCGCGTAGTAGGTCTCGTCGTTGACCTCGAAGCGGCCCTTGCACAGCGTCGGGTAGCCGGCGCGCTCGCCCTCTGCGAAGCGGTCGATGAGGATGCCGTTGAGCCGGGTCTCCATCCCGCGCGGGGTGTCCTCCCAGCGCACGTACTTGCCCGGCGAGCAGGCGCCGTTACAGTTGGGCGACTCGCCGGTGGCATAGGCCGACAGCGCGCAGCGGCCCTCGACCATCACGCACAGGCCGCCGAAGCCGAACACCTCGATCTCCACCGGGGTGTTGGCGATCACGCTCTCGACCTGGGCCATCGCCAGCACCCGCGGCAGCACCGCGCGCTGGATGCCGAAGCGCTCGTGATACCAGTTGATCGCCTCGTAGCTCGTCGCCGAGCCCTGCACCGACAGATGCAGGCGCAGCTGCGGGTGGGTCTTCGCCGCATAGGCCATGAGACCGGGGTCGGCCATGATCACCGCGTCGATGCCGAGCTCGGCGGCGCGGTCGATCGCGGCGGTCCAGTCGCCGAAGTGGGCGACCTGGGGATAGGTGTTGAGCGCCAGCAGGACCTTGCGCCCGCGTCCATGCGCATAGGCCACGCCCTCGCGCATCTGCGCCGGATCGAAGTTCAGGCCGCTGAAATTGCGCGCGTTGGTCGCGTCCTTGAAGCCGAGGTAGACGCAGTCGGCGCCGTGGTCGACCGCGGTCTTCAGCGCGGGCAGGCTGCCGGCCGGACAGACCAGCTCGATGGGGGGGGATGAGGTCATGGGGTTGCGAAACCGAGGCTATGCAAAGCCCCGCAACCATAGGCCTGCCCTTTGGCGCCCGCTTTGACCCTGATCAAAGCGGGCGGGCAGCTTCAGCGCGGCGTGTGGTGGGTCGCCGCCGCGGCGTGGTGATGGCCGGCGTGCGGCCGATGGTGCGGCTGGCCGCCGAGCAGGCCGCCGACGAGCATCCCGAGCGCGCTGGCGGCGAGCCCGAAGAGCTGCGGCTCGATATCGCCCTCGGGCACCGTCGCCTCGAGCAGCAGCCAGGTCGCCAGCCCGAGCACGATCGCGAGCGCGGCGCCGAGGTTGTTGGCGCGTTTCCAGAACAGGCCCGCGGCGAGCGGCACGAAGGCGCCGGCGAGGGTCACGCGGTAGGCGTTCTCCACCATCTGGTGGATGCTCGATTCGGTGCTGGTGGCGTACCAGGTCACGAGGACGGTGAACACCACCACCGTGACCCGGGTGCTCCACAGGAACTGGCGGTCGTTCATCGCCGGGAAGAAACCGCGCATGACGTTCTCGGAGAAGGTCACCGAGGGTGCGAGCAGGGTGCCCGAGGCGGTGCTCATGATCACCGACAGCAGCGCGCCGAAGAACACCACCTGGGCGCTGAACGGCATGTACTGCAGGATCAGGGTGGGCAGGATCAGCTGCGAGTCGTCCGCCATCAGGCGCTCGACCATCGCCGGGTCGATGATGTTCGCGGTGTAGGCGAGAAAGAGCGGCACCGCGGCGAAGAAGAAGTAGCTGACGCCGCCGAGCGTGGTACCCCACACCGCGACGGTCTCGTTCTTCGACGAGTTCACTCGCTGGAACACGTCCTGCTGCGGGATCGAGCCGAGCGCCATGGTGGCGAAGGCGGCGATCCAGGCGATCATGTCGACCATGTCGAGGCTGGGCAGCCACTCGAACTTGCCCTCGGCCGCGGCCCGTGCGATCACCGGCCCGAAGCCGCCCGCCATGTCGCCGGCGAGCCAGGTGACGTAGACCAGGCCGAGCACGATCACGATCATCTGCACGAAGGTGGTCACCGCCACCGACCACATGCCGCCGAACAGGGTGTACAGCAGCACCACCGAGGCGCCGAGCAGCATCCCCTGGGCGGTCCCGATCGCGCCCATCGACAGCACGTTGAACACCAGTCCGAGCGCGGTGATCTGCGCAGCCACCCAGCCGAGGTAGGACAGCACGATGCAGATCGACAGCACCAGTTCGGTCGTGCGGTTGTAGCGCATGCGGAAGAAGTCGCCGAGCGTCAGCAGGTTCATCCGGTACAGCGGGCGGGCGAAGATCAGGCCGAACAGCACCAGGCACGCCGAGGCGCCGAGCGGGTCGGAGATCAGCCCGCGGAAGCCTTCCTCGAGGAAGGTCGCGGAGGTGCCGAGCACGGTCTCCGCGCCGAACCAGGTGGCGAACACCATGGCCAGCACCACGACCATCGGCAGATTGCGACCGGCGGTGACGTAGTCACGGGTGTTGTGCACCCGGGTCGCGGCCGCCAGGCCGATGCCGATGGAGAAGATCAGGTAGGCGATGACGAGCCAGAGCAGCATGAGCGGATTCCCCGGTGCGCAGGAATTGAACAAAAGCGCGCGAGTTTAGCAACGATCGCGTGCCTGCGGGGAAGCCATTGCGGGTGGCAAACGTATGAATGCGCAGTGGTTTGTGCGCTGCGGCAAGCGCCGCCGGTGGGAAGGCTTTTGCCTGACCCCGGCGGCGGTGGCCGCGCTTCAGCGGCCGCACCCGGCGAGGGTGTCGATGACGGTCGCCGCGCCCGCGTCGAGCGTGGCCTCGTCGATGATCAGCGGCGGCGCCAGACGGATCACGTTGCCGGTGGTGTCGCGGGTGGCGATGCCCCTGTCCAGCAGGCGTTCGGCGAGCTCGGCCGCGTCCGCGCGCGCCGGGTCGAGCACGATCCCGACCAGCAGGCCGCGGCCGCGCACCTCGCGCACGCAGGGCAGGGCGGCAGCGCGCAGCTGCGCGACCAGGCGCTCGCCGAGGCGGGCGGCGCGCTCCCAGGGCCGGGTCTCGGCGAGCAGGGCGAGCACCTCGGTGGCGACCGCCGCGCCGAGCGGGTTGCCGCCGAAGGTCGAGCCGTGGTCGCCCGGGCGGAACACGTCCATCACCCGGCGGTCGGCGAGGAAGGCCGACACCGGCAGCAGGCCACCGCCGAGCGCCTTGCCCAGGATCAGGCCGTCGCCGCGCACGCCCTCGTGCTCGCTCGCGAGCAGGCGGCCGGTGCGGCCGAGCCCGGTCTGCACCTCGTCGACGATCAGCAGCACCTCGTGGCGACGGCAGAGCTCGGCGCAGCGCGCGAGGTAGCCCGCCGGCGGCACGATGATCCCGCCCTCGCCCTGGATCGGCTCGACCAGGAAGGCGGCGGTCTCGGGCGTGATCGCCGCTTCCAGCGCGTCGGCGTCGCCGAAGGGGATGCGGCGCAGGCCGGGCGGGAAGGGGCCGAAGCCGTCGCGGTACTGCGCGTTCGAGGACAGGCCGACGATCGCGATCGAGCGGCCGTGGAAATTGCCCTCGCAGGCGATGATCCCGGCGTGGTCCTCGGCGATGCCCTTGATCTTGTGGCCCCACTTGCGCGCCGCCTTAAGCGCGGTCTCCACCGCCTCGAGGCCGGTGTTGACCGGCAGCGCGCGCTCGTAGCCGAAGGTGGCGCACAGACGCTCGAGCATCACCGGCAGGCGGTCGTTGGAAAACGCACGCGAGGTCAGCGCGAGGCGGCGCGCCTGGTCTTCGAGCGCGCGCAGCAGCCGCGGGTTGGCGTGGCCGAAGCTCACCGCCGAGTAGGCGCTCATCATGTCGAGGTAGCGCCGGCCCTCCACGTCCCACAGCCACACGCCCTCGCCGCGGTGGAAGACCACCGGCAGCGGCGCGTAGTTGGCCGCGCCCGAGGCCGCCTCGGCCGCGCGCAGCGCATCGCTGCCGGGGCCGAGCGCGGCGGCGGCGAACTCCGCGACCCAGGCCGCGCAGCGCCCGTGGGGGTCGAGATCGGGGCGGTATTCGGTGATCTCGAGGGCGACGAAGTCCTCTCGCGCGCGCAGCATGAGCAGCGCGTCGGCGAGTTGCCAGGGGTCGAGGCCGCCCGCCTCGGGGCAGCTCACCGCCGGCAGCGCGCGCGGCTCGAGCGCGTCGAGGTCGAGGCTGAGGCCGAAGCCGGCGGACCCGCCCGCGGCGATGTCCACCGCCTCGGCGAAACAGGCCGCCAGGCCGCGCTGGCGCACCTCGTGGATGTCGATCACGCGCACGCCGAGGCGGTCGAGGCGGTGGCGTTCCTCGGGCTCCCAGGCGCGCGCGCCGAGCACGCAGACGCGCGCCGGGTCGAGCGGCGGGCCGTCGATGGCGGCGAGCGTCGGGTCGCCCTCGCCGAGCAGCGCGGCGAGCGGCATGCCGTGGACGTTGCCGGAATGGGTGGTGTCGGGGGTGTGGGCGTCGAGATGGGCGTCGATCCACACCAGGCCGGGCGCCCGGCCGCTGCGCCGTCCCAGCCCGCGCCAGCTGCCGACGGCGATCGCATGGTCGCCGCCGAGCACGAGGGGGAAGGCGTCGGCCGCGAGCCCGGCCAGGCGGTCGGCGAGCGCGCGCGCGAACTCGCCGCTGGCGGCGAGCCGCGCCTGCATGTCGGCATGGGCCGGCAGGCTGCGCGCCGCGCCGGTCTCGAAGGACGCGAGCTGGATGCCCAGCGCCTCGAGGCGGGCGACCAGGCCGGCGTCGCGCAGCGCGGCGGGGGCCTCGGCCTGAGTCGGGTAGGGCGCGCCGAGCGCCGAAGCGGCGCCGATCACATGCACCCGGCGCCGCAGGTCTTGCTGTTCCGCGATCCGAATCGACATGACACACCTCCGTTCCGCCGAGGGCGGCACTTGCGGGACGTCTGCCGGTTGGATGGAGCGCGGCGGGATTCGTTCAGCGTCGGCGGGCGGCGGCGAACCGGCTCAGGGGGCGGGCGGCGAGGCGGCGGTTCAGGCGAGCAGCCGCCACAGCTCGAGCCCGAGCAGCGCGGCGACCAGCACGCCGACCAGCGCGATCAGGCGCGACTGCCGGCGCTGGCCGGCGGCGAGCGCCTCGAGCCGCGCCCGCTCGGCGGCCTGGCCTGCGTGCGACTCGCGCAGGGCGTGATGCACCAGGCGCGGCAGCTGCGGCAGCGTGCCGGCCCAGTTGGGCGCCTCTTCCTTCACCCCGCGCACCAGGGCGCGCCAGCCGATCTGCTCGTGCATCCAGCGCTCGAGGAAGGGCTTGGCCGTCTTCCACAGGTCGAGCTCGGGGTCGAGCTGGCGGCCGAGCCCTTCGATGTTGAGGAGGGTTTTCTGCAGCAGCACCAGCTGCGGCTGCACTTCCATCTCGAAGCGGCGCGCGGTCTGGAACAGGCGCAGCAGGGTCTTGCCGAAGGAGATGTCCTTCAGCGGCTTGTCGAAGATCGGCTCGCACACGGTGCGGATCGCCGCCTCGAACTCGTCCACCCGGGTGTGCGCAGGCACCCAGCCGGCCTCGATGTGGGCGAGCGCCACGCGCCGGTAGTCGCGCTTGAAGAAGGCGAGGAAGTTCTGCGCGAGGTAGTTCTTGTCCACCTCGTTGAGCGTGCCCATGATGCCGAAGTCGAGCGCGATGTAGCGCCCGTCGCGATGCACGAAGATGTTGCCCGGGTGCATGTCGGCGTGGAAGAAGCCGTCGCGGAAGACCTGGGTGAAGAAGATCTCGACGCCGGCGCGCGACAGCGCCTTGAGATCGGTGCCCTGCGCGAGCAGCGACGGCGTCTGCGAGATCGGGATGCCGTGCATGCGCTCCATCACCATCACGTTGCGGCCGCACCAGTCCCAGTACACCTCGGGCACCAGCAGCAGGCTGGAATCGGTGAAGTTGCGCCGCAGCTGCGAGCAGTTCGCCGCCTCGCGCATGAGGTCGAGCTCGTCGTGCAGGTACTTGCTGAACTCGGCCACCACCTCGCGCGGCTTCAGGCGCCGGCCCTCGGGCCAGATCCGCTCGAGCAGGCGGGCGGCGACCTCGAGCAGGGCGAGGTCGTGGGCGATGACCTTCTCGATGCCGGGGCGCAGCACCTTCACCGCCACTTCGGTGCCGTCGGGCAGGTTGGCGAAATGCACCTGGGCGACCGACGCGGAGGCCACCGGCACGCGCGCGAAGTTGTCGAACACGTGGTCGATCGGGCGGCCGTAGAAGCCCTCGAGCAGCGCCAGCGCCTGCTCGGTGGGAAAGGGCGGCACGCGGTCCTGCAGCAGGGCGAGCTCGTCGGCGAGGTCGGGCGGCAGCAGGTCGCGCCGGGTCGACAGCATCTGGCCGAACTTGACGAAGATCGGCCCGAGCGACTCGAGCGCGCGCCGCAGCCGCACTCCGCGCGGCTCGGTGAAGCGGCGCCAGAAGAACACCGACTGCCACACGCTCGCCAGCCGGCCGCTGGCGTCGGCGTCGAGCACCAGGCGGTCCAGACCGAAACGCAGGCTGACGGTAACGATCTTGAACAGACGCAGGAGACGCACGGTATCGGCTGACGGCTAAAAGCGGGGACTTTAGCCGGAAAGCCGGGGAGGGGGAAGGCGCGCGCGGTGAGCGCCGCGCTTGCGAGCGGGCGGGAAGGACGGGGCGATCCGCTATAATCCCGCGTTTAGTTCAATTGCCGAGTGCCATGAGCGCCGATCCCAAAGTCCTGCTGACCGAACTGCTGCGAACCGCCCTCGAGAGCGTGGCGCCGGATCAGGTCGATACCCCCATCCTGCTGGAGCGTCCCAAGCAGGCGAGCCACGGCGACTTCGCCACCAACCTCGCGCTGCAGCTGGCCAAGCCGCTGCGCCGCAATCCGCGCGAACTCGCCGGCCTGCTGATGGCCGAGCTGCCTGCCTCGCCGCTGCTGAGCAGGGTCGAGGTCGCCGGCGCCGGCTTCATCAACTTCACCCTCGCCGCGGCCGCGAAGACCGCGGTGATCGGCGAGGTGCTCGCGCGCGGCGAAGGCTTCGGCCGCGGCGCGCCGAAGGGGGTCAAGGTGCAGGTCGAGTTCGTGTCGGCCAATCCGACCGGTCCGCTCCATGTCGGCCACGGCCGCGGCGCGGCCTACGGCGCCTCCCTGTGCGAGGTGCTCGCCGCCGCCGGCTACGAGGTCACCCGCGAATACTATGTGAACGACGCCGGCCGCCAGATGGACATCCTCGCGCTGTCGACCTGGTTGCGCTACCTCGCCTTCTTCGGCGTCGAGATCCCCTTCCCGCCCAACGCCTACCAGGGCGATTACGTGATCGACATGGCGCGCGACCTGCGCGATGCGCATCAGGACCGCTTCGTGGTGGCGACGCGCGAGCAGATGCTGGCGGGCACGCCCGGCCTGCCCGCGGGGGAGCGCAAGGACGACGAGGCCAAGGCCCAGCGCGAGCAGCATCTCGACGCGCTGATCGGCAACGCCAGGCGCCTGCTCGGCGACGAATACGCCTGGGTGCACGGCTTCGCCCTCAACGAGCAGCTCGGCGACGGCCGCGACGACCTCGGCGAGTTCGGCGTGCGCTTCGACAAGTGGTTCTCCGAGCGCAGCCTGTTCGACACCGGGCTGGTCGAGCGCGCGGTGGCGGAGCTCGAGGCGCGCGGCCACGTTTATCTGCAGGACGGCGCCCGGTGGTTCCGTTCCACTGCCTTCGGCGACGAGAAGGACCGCGTGGTGCAGCGCGAGAACGGGCTGTACACCTACTTCGCCTCCGACATCGCCTACCACCTCAACAAGTACGAGCGCGGCTTCGACCGCATCATCGACATCTGGGGCGCCGACCACCACGGCTACATCGCGCGCGTGAAGGGCGCGATCGCCGCCCTCGGCCTGCCGCCGGAGAAGCTCGAGGTGGCGCTGGTGCAGTTCGCCGTGCTCTACCGCAACGGCCAGAAGACCTCGATGTCCACCCGCTCGGGCGAGTTCGTCACCCTGCGCGAGCTGCGCCGCGAGGTCGGCAACGACGCCTGCCGCTTCTTCTACGTGCTGCGCAAGTCCGACCAGCATCTCGACTTCGATCTCGACCTCGCGAAAAGCCAGAGTAACGAGAATCCGGTCTACTACGTGCAGTACGCCCACGCCCGGGTGTGCTCGGTGCTCGCCCAGTGGGGCGGCGCAACGACGGAGCTCGCCGCGGCCGAGCTCGGCCGCCTCGAGAACGAGCGCGAGCTCGCGCTGTGCGCACTGATCGCGGACTTCCCCGAGCTGCTGCAGTCGGCCGCGGCCGACTACGCGCCGCACCAGGTGGCCTTCTACCTGAAGGAGCTCGCCGCCGGCTTCCACAGCTGGTACAACGCCGAGCGCATGCTGGTCGAGGACGAGGGCCTCAAGCTCGCACGCCTCGCGCTCGCGGCGGCGGTCAGGCAGGTGCTGGCGAACGGCCTCGCACTCCTCGGGGTGTCCGCACCCGAGTCGATGTAACCCTTACTGGAGGCATTCTTGAGTCGAAACAGCAACGCCCGCCGCGCGCCGGCGAAAAGCGGTGGCGGCATCCTGGTCGGCATCTTCATCGGCCTGGTGTTCGGCGCCCTGATCGCCGCCGGCGCCGCCTGGTACTTCACCCGCGCCAATCCCTTCCAGTCCGCCGGGGTGGCCCCGGCGACGCCGACCGGCCAGCAGGACTGGTCGCCGCGCGCCCTGCCGGGCAAGCCGGGCGACCGCCCGGTGGTGAAGCAGGACTTCGAGTTCTACAAGATCCTGCCGCAGGGCGAGCCGCAGCCGGCCGCGCCGGTGAACGAGGCGCAGCCGAAGAAGGTGGCGCCGGCGCAGACCGCCGCGGTGAAGTCCGAGCCGCCGAGGCCGGCCGAGGAGAAGAAGGCCGAGCGGCTCTACCTGCAGATCGGCGCCTTCATCAATCCGGCCGAGGCCGACAACCTGAAGGCCAGGCTCGCGCTCTCCGGCATCGAGGCGAGCGCACAGCGGGTGCGCCTGGCCGACGGCCGCACGGTGCACCGCGTGCGGGTCGGTCCCTTCTCCAGCCCCGAGCAGATGAACCCGATGCGCGCCCGCCTCGCCGAGTCCGGCTTTGCCGGCACGGTGACCCGCGCCGGGCAATGATCCGCTTCCCTGAAAGAATCGCTTACCACCCCGCGGGAACGCCGGGCGCATACGCGCGTCTGACCGGCGTTACCGCCACCGGAGCCGTGCATGAATCGTCGTGACGCATTGAAGAGCCTCGCCGCAGCCACCGTCCTCGTCCCCGTCGCCAGCGGCGGCGCTTGGGCGGCGAAGGAGCCGTTTACCGTCCTCAACCCGGTCCATGCCGGCGACGATCCGACCAAGATCGAGGTGCACGAGTTCTTCCACTATGGCTGCCCGCACTGCCGCGACTTCGATCCGCTGGTGTCGGCCTGGAAGGCGAAGCTGCCGGCGGACGTGGTCTTCCGCGCGGTGCCGGCGATCTGGAACAACGAGCAGCTCGCCGCGCTTGCCCGCCTGTACTACGCGGCCGAGGTCACCGGTGAGCTGCCCAAGCTGCAGCCGGCGATCTTCGCCGCGGTGCAGGACCAGAAGCGCCCGCTGTTCAACGCCGAGCAGGTCGGCGAGTGGGTCCAGGGCAAGGTCGCCGATCCGGCGAAGTTCATCGACACCTACAAGTCCTTCAGCCTCAGCTCGATGGTCAGTCGCGCCGACCAGCTCACCCGTGCAATGAAGATCCAGGGCGTGCCGACCATGGTGGTGGGCGGCAAGTACGTGACCTCCGCCTCGCTCACCGGCAGCCACGAGGCCACGCTCAAGGTGGCCGACGAGCTGATCGCCCGGGTCCGCAGCGAGCGCGGCTGAGCGCCGCCTCCCTCCGCCCCACCCCCGCGGGCCGGCCCTTGGCGCCGGTCGGAAGAAGAACGGCCCCACCGGATCGCTCCGGCGGGGCCGTTCCGCTCTCGGGCCGGGTGCGGCTCAGGCCGCCATCGCCTTCGGCTTCGGCTTCGGCGGCGGCTGCGGCGCGCGCCGCTTCTGCATCCACCACACCAGGAACAGCAGCGCGTAGGCGGGAACCTGCATCCACTCCTTGTCGGGCCGTGCGCCCGAGGGCAGCTCGATGGTGGTGATGTTGAAGCCCTGCTCGAGGCCGAGCTTCTCCGCCGGGCTGCCGAAGCGCACCGCCGCCACCTGCACCTGGTCGCCGAGCGCCATCACCGTCAGGCCCATCTTGGCGAGGCGCTCGCGCGCGCTCGGGGCAGGCTCGCCGAGCGGCAGCAGCACGCCCTTGGAGATCTCGTCGCCCTCGAGGCTGAGCCCTTCGACCCACACCCGCAGGTTGCCGTTGCGCGGCGCCTCTTCGATGAGGCGGGTGAGCTCGGTGGGCGGCACTTCCTCGAAGGGCGGGAAGAGCATGTCCATCCAGAAGCCCGGGCGGAACAGGGTGAAGGTCACCAGCAGCAGCATCAGGGTTTCGTGGATGCGGTTCCGGGCGACGAAGAAGCCCTGGGTGGCGGCCGCGAACATCATGCTCGCCACCGTCGCACTCACGATCGTCAGCACCAGGTGGAAGCCGTCGGTGATGCCGATCAGCAGCAGCTGGGTGTTGAAGATGAACATGAAGGGCAGCACCGCGGTGCGCAGGCTGTAGGCGAAGGCGGTGACGCCGGTCTTCATCGGATCGCTCTTCGCGATGCCGGCCGCGGCGTAGGAGGCCAGCCCCACCGGCGGGGTGACGTCGGCCATCAGGCCGAAGTAGAAGACGAACAGGTGCACCGCGATCAGCGGCACGAGCAGGCCGGTCTGCGCGCCGAGCTCGACGATCACCGGCGCCATCAGGGTGGACACCACGATGTAGTTCGCGGTGGTCGGCAGGCCCATGCCGAGGACCAGGCTGATCACTGCCACGAGGAAGAGCATCACCATCAGGTTGCCGCCCGACAGCACCTCCACCAGCTCGGTCATCGCCAGGCCGATGCCGGTGAGCGTCACCGTGCCCACGATGACGCCGGCGGTGGCGGTGGCGATCGCGATGCCGATCATGTTGCGTGCGCCGGTCACGAGGCCGTCGAACAGGTCCTGGAAGCCGTGCTTCAGCGCGTCGCCGATGTCGCCGGTGCGGCGGAAGAGGGCGAACAGCGGGCGCTGGGTGACGAGGATGAAGATCAGGAACAGCGTCGCCCAGAACGCCGACAGCGCCGGCGAGAGCTGCTCGACCATCAGGTTCCAGATCAGCGCCGCCACCGGCAGCAGGAAGTGCAGGCCCGACTGCAGGGTGGGGCCGATCTCGGGCAGGTACTCCATCTTGTGCCCGGGCTCGTCCATGTGCAGCTCGGGGAACTTGGCGGCGTGGTGCACGATGCCGATATAGGCGAGCAGCATCAGCGCGCCGACGATCAGGAAGGCGGCATCGCCCGCCAGCCCCTTGATCCAGCCGAAGCCCCAATAGACGATCGCGGCGAGGATCACCAGGCCGGACACCGTCAGCGTGGTGGAGATCAGCACGCGCTGCCAGGGCAGCGGCTCGCGCCGCGGCATGCCCTGCAGATTCATCTTCAGCGCCTCGAGGTGCACGATGTAGAACAGCGCGATGTAGGAGATCAGCGCCGGCACGATCGCGTGCTTCATCACCTGAACGTAGGTGATGCCCACGTACTCGACCATGAGGAAGGCGGCCGCGCCCATCACCGGCGGCATCAGCTGGCCGTTCACCGAGGACGACACCTCCACCGCCGCCGCCTTGTCGGCGCGGTAGCCGACGCTCTTCATCAGCGGGATGGTGAAGGTGCCGGTGGTCACCACGTTGGCGATCGACGAACCCGAGATCAGGCCGGTGCTCGCCGAGGCCACCACCGCCGCCTTCGCCGGCCCGCCGCGCATGTGGCCGAGCAGCGCGATCGCCGACTTGATGAAGTAGTTGCCCGCGCCCGCGGTCTCGAGCAGGGCGCCGAACAGCACGAACAGGAAGATGAAGCTCGACGACACGCCGACCGCCACCCCGAACACGCCCTCGGTGGTGAGCCACATGTGACTCATGCCCTTCGCGAGCGAGGCGCCGCGGTGGGCGATCACGTCCGGCATGTACTGGCCGAAGAAGATGTAGATCAGGAAGACGATCGCGAGGATCACCATCGGCAGGCCGAGCGCACGGCGCGCGGCCTCGAGCAGCAGCGTCATGCCGATCACCGCGACGGTCAGGTCCATCGTGGTCGGCATGCCCGGCCGCTGCGCCAGCTCGGCATAGAAGAGGTACAGGTAGGCGGCGCAGAAGGCCGCCACCGCGGCGAGGATCCAGTCCACCACGGGCACGTAGGCGCGCGGCGAGCGCTTGAAGGCCGGGTAGGCGGCGAAGGCCATGAACACCGCGAAGGCGAGGTGGATCGAGCGCGACTCGGTGTCGTTGAGCACGAACACGCCGAGCGAGAAGGGCAGCGGCGAGGCGATCCAGAGCTGGAACAGCGACCACGCCAGCGCCACCATCAGCAGCAGCTTCGCGGCCAGGCCGGTGGGCTTGCGCCCGCCGGTGTCGGCCTCGGCGACGATCTGCTTGAGCTCTTCGTCCGACAGCTCGAAGCCGTCCTTCTTTTCTTCAGCGCGAGTCATGAGCCGCGTCTCCCGGTTTCGGAACCGACACGAAGACGGCGGGGGGCTGAGGGCCCGCCGCCGTCTTCGGGGTAAGGATGCCCGGCGCCCGCCGCGCGGACGCCGGCCGGCGGATTACATCCAGCCCTTTTCCTTGTAGTACTTCACCGCGCCCTCGTGCAGCGGCGCGGACAGGCCGTCCTTGATCATGTGCTCGGGCTTGAGGTTGGCGAAGGCCGGGTGCAGCTTCTTGAAGTCCTCGAAGTTGTCGAACACCGCCTTCACCAGCGCATACACGGTGTCGGCCGGGACCTTGGACGAGCTCACGAAGCTCGCCACCACGCCGAAGGTCTTGGTCGCTTCCGGGTTGCCGGCGTACATGCCGCCCGGAATCTCCACCTCGGCGAAGTAGGGGTGGTCGGCGACCAGCTTGTCGACCGCCGGACCGGTGATGTTCACCAGCTTGGCGCCGCAGGTGGTGGTCGGATCCTGGATGTTGGCCGCGGGGTGGCCGACGACGTAGGCGAAGCCGTCGATCTTGTTGTCGCACAGCGCGGCGCCGTGCTCGTCGGGCTTGAGCTCCGACACGAGCGAGAAGTCCGAGGTCTTCATGCCGAGCGCGGGCAGGAGCATGTCCATCGTCGCGCGCTGGCCCGAGCCCGGGTTGCCGACGTTGAAGCGCTTGCCCTTGAAGTCCTCCATCTTGCTCACGCCGGCGTCGGCGCGGGCGAGCACGGTGAGCGGCTCGGGGTGGATCGCGAACACCGCGCGCAGGTCCGCCATCGCACCGGCGTCCTTGAACTGGCCGGTGCCCTTCACCGCGTTGTACTGCACGTCGGACTGCGCCACGCCGAAGTCGAGCTCGCCGCCCTTGATCGTGTTGACGTTGTACACCGAGCCGCCGGTGCTCTCGACCGAGCAGCGGATGCCGTGCTGCGCACGGTCCTTGTTCATCAGGCGGCAGATCGCGCCGCCCGCGGCGTAGTACACCCCGGTGACGCCGCCGGTGCCGATCGTGACGAACTTCTGCTGGGCCTGCGCCGGCGCGGCGCCGAGGCTGCCGACGAGGGCGAGAGCGGCTGCGAGTGCGGTGAATTTCTTCATCGGGTCTTCTCCGGTTGAGTGGATCTGGTCGCCTTGCCGGCGCATTCACTGCCGCATGCGCGCATGCGGACATGACGCCGGAAGCTTTGCACAGATCGGCCGTCATTACCACTTTCGGCTAACCCCTACCCCCGCTCCGCCATGGGTGTGAGGAAATGCACGCTCGCGCAACGGCCCGCCTTGACCCGCTCGCGGCCCGGCCGGTATAAAAGCGTCAAACCCCCGCCACAAGAAGGGATGCTCCAGAACCGTTCCAACCATTTGATTGGAATAAGGTAACGGGAAGTTCATTGGAGCAAATGCAGTTTCGTAGTGAAGTAACATCCAGGGGCGTTCCGGCTGCCGAGCCGGACCGCCTGAAAAAGGCAAACCCACCGAAAGGTGGGGACGCAAAGTCTCCGGTCTAAAGGGCGCAAGCTCCACGATAGCGGGATTGCCAGGCGAAACGTTCGAGCCCCAGCCTCGAACGCGGTGTCCATCCGCGCCCGCCCTGAGCGATTCCATGCTTGCCCCGCCGTGACCGGCAACCGAAAAGCATGGAGTCCTAGATGAGCAAGCAGCGCCGCGACACGATCGCCCTCCGTCCCGCCCTTCTGTCGGCCCTGATCGGCCTCAGCTTCGCCGCGCTCGCCCTGCCGGCGCAGGCGCAGAACGCCAACGCCAATCCCAACGCCGTCAAGACGCCCGCGCCCGGCGCGGAAGAAGGCCAGTGGGTACCGGGCCGCCTGCTGGTGCAGCCGCGCCCCGGCCTGCCCGAGGCCGAGTTCGAGAAGGTCCTCAAGCCGCACGGCGGCAAGCAGGTCGGCAGGATCGACGGCATCGGCGTGCGCATCATCCAGCTGCCGCCGCAGGCTTCCGAGAAGGCGGTCGAGGCGCTGCTCAAGCACAACAAGCATCTTCAGTTCGTCGAGCGGGACATGGTCGTGCCGGTCGACGAAACCAACGATCCGCATTACGCCAATGCCTGGCATCTTCCCAAGATCGGTGCGCCGACCGCGTGGTCGACCACTGCGGGCGAGGGCATCACCATTGCGATTCTCGACACGGGCGTCGACGTCGATCATCCCGATCTGGAAGGCAAGTTGCTTCCCGGCTGGAATTTCTACGATGGCAATTCCAACGTGGCCGACGTGCACGGCCATGGGACCAAGGTGGCAGGCACGGCTGCGGCAGCCAGCAACAATGGCATCGGCGTGGCCGCGGTGGCCGGCGGGGCGATGATTCTTCCCGGCCGGATCGGGAGTCCCACGGGGTCGGCGTCGTTCAGCAACATGGCTCGGGCGGTTACCTGGGCGGCCGACAATGGCGCCAGGGTCGCCAATATCAGCTTCAGCGGCGCGCGCGGTTCGCTGACGGTTCAGAACGCAGGGCAGTACCTGAAGGACAAGGGCGGGCTGCTGGTGGTGTCGGCAGGTAACGCAGGCATCGAGGAGGGGGCGACGCCGAGCGACGCACTGATCGTCGCGTCCGCGACCACCATCAGCGACGTCAGGTCGAGCTTCTCGAGTTTCGGAAGCTACGTCGACGTGGCGGCGCCGGGTTCCAGCATCTATACGACGGTCAATGGTGGCGGCTACGGTTCGGTCAGCGGGACGTCCTTCGCCAGTCCGGCCACGGCCGCCGTCGTCGCGCTGATGATGTCCGCCAATCCTTCGCTTTCGCCGAACGAGATCGAAAAGCGCCTGTTCACGACCGCAGTCGATCTCGGCACCGCAGGCGTCGACAAGTATTACGGTCATGGCCGCGTCGACGCGGCTGCGGCCGTGCAGGCCGCCGGCGCCGCTGCGGTCAGGGACACGCTCGCGCCGAGCGTCAGCATCGTCTCCCCGTCGGAGGGCACGACGGTCCAGGGCCTGGTGAGCGTGGACGTGGCGGCGAGCGACAATGTCGGCGTGAGCCGTGTCGATCTGCTGGTGAACGGAGCCAGACTGGCGAGCGCCACGAGCGCGCCGTATGGCTTCAGCTGGGACAGCACGGCGGTTGCGGACGGCAACGTGAGCCTGACGGTGCAGGCCTACGATGCCGCCGGAAATTCGACTTCGCGCTCGGTCTCCGTCACGGTCGCGAACGTGGTGCCGACTCCCGAGCCCGCGCCTGAACCGGCGCCCGAGCCCGTTACCGAGCCAAAGCCCAGTGGCGACACCACGGCACCGGCAGCGACGATCAGCAATCCTGCCGATGGCAGCAGGGTCAACGGCAACGTCACTGTCCAGGCGACCGCATCCGACGACGTCGGCGTGACCGCGATGAGGCTCTACATCAACGGCGAGCTGGTGAGCAGCGTAAATGGCAACGCGCTGTCCTATCGCTGGAACACCCGCAAGATCGAGGCCGGCACGCATACGGTCTTCCTCGAGGCCGAAGACGCGGTGGGTAACAAGGGCAGCAGAGCGGTCTCTGTGATCCGATAGAAAACGACGGCGTCAGGCTCGAGGGGAGGGGCTCGTCACAGGATGCGGGTCCCTCCCCTTCTGCGTTGCGAGAGCAGGAGCGCGTGCCGTTCTGCCCGCGGTGCCTCGATGCCCGAGGTCCATCGACTAGCGCCCCGGCACCGCTCGGCGGAAGAGTGTCGGATAAATTTACACTGCAGCAGCACGTATTTTATTTTCCTATTAAAATCAGTGCATTATAATTTGGCATGATCCGTGCTTTAAATTGATTGAGGCGCGAGTGAACACAGGCGCCGTATCCGATCAAAGCAAGGAGACCGCCATGAAAGTTCAACTTCTGACCGCACTCGTCGCGGGTGCATGCGCCCTGGCAGCCGTGCCGGCTCACGCCGTGCTGACGCTCACGCCGTGCTGACGCTCACGCCGTCTGATGCCGAATACACGAGTAATGTCAATTCCGCCGCCGGCAATTCGTGGGCGAAGGTCGAGACGGCTTTCGGGATCAATTTTGCCCAGGATTTGGAGCTGTATTACAAGGTCAACGTCGAAGGTGGTGAAGAGGCGAGCACTTACGCTGACAGCTACACGACCACGTTCTCGAATACCGCGACTAAGCCGGCGGACGCGCTGATCGAGTACGTTAGCGGGACTCCCATTCCCTGCCCGACCTGCTTCCTGCTGGTCAAGGATGGAAACCATGAGCCAGCGCAGTATCTGTTCGATCTGGGCAGCTGGGACGGTATGGAAGACATCTCCTTGAAGGGGTTCTGGCCCGACGGGGGGGCGATCTCGCACATCGCCATCTGGGGGCCCGACGAAGGTACGATTGACGAAGCGCCTGAGCCGGGTTCGCTGGCCTTGCTCGGACTGGGCCTTGCCGGTCTGGCGGCGCTCCGTCGTCGCCGTGGCTGAGAAAGCCTGAGCTGATTTCGGTCCGAGCCGTCGATCGGTCGGACCGTGCAAAGTAAGGCCCGGGCGCCATCTGGAGACGGATGGCGCCCGGGCTTTTTTCTGCATTGTGCGCGCGCTTGGTGCCCCGGGGCGCAAGGGAAAGGTGTCTGGCGATGTGTTCCGCCGGCCTCCGGGACCGGCGTCCGGTAGAGTCCAGCGCGCGCAGCGGGCCTTGCCTGTGCGAGAATCCTGCCCTGATTCATTGATTCGACGACAGGGTGGTCATGACCTCAAGCCGGCTTTCGACGCCCGCGCGGGCGCTTTCGCTTCGCATCCCCCGCGGCTTCACCCTCCTCGAACTCCTCGTGGTGATGGTCATCATCGGCCTGCTCGCCGGCTACGTCGGGCCGCGCTTCTTCTCGCAGATCGGCAAGTCCGAGGTGAACACCGCGCGTGCGCAGATCGACGCCTTCGAGAAGGCGCTCGACCAGTATCGGCTCGACGTCGGCCGCTATCCGGCCACCGAGCAGGGGCTGGCGGCGCTGATGCAGGCGCCGGCGGGGGTGTCGCGCTGGGCGGGGCCCTATCTGAAGAAGGCGGTGCCCGCCGATCCCTGGGGCCAGCCCTACCAGTACCGCCAGCCGGGGGAGCACGGCGAGTTCGACCTGCTGTCCTGGGGCGCCGACGGCAAGCCGGGCGGCGAGGGCATCGACGCCGACATCGGCAACTGGTGAGGGACTAGCGGCGGGATGCGCTACCGGGTGAAGGCGGTCGGGCCGGATTCGGCGGTGGTCGAGGCCGATTTCGAGGCCGCCACCGAGGCCGAGGCGCGCGCGCAGGCCGCGGCGCGCGGGCTGGCGGTGCTCTCGCTACAGCGCCCGGCGGCCGCACGCGGGCGCGCGCGCTTTCCGCTGATGCTGTTCAACCAGGAGCTGCTCGCCCTGCTGCGCGCCGGCATCCCGCTCGCCGAAGCGATCGCCGCGCTGCTGGAAAAGGAGCAACGGAGCGCGGTTCGAGGCGTTCTGTCGCATATTCTGACAGCGCTGCGCGAGGGCCGGACGCTGTCGAGCGCACTCGAGGCGCGGCCCGAGGTGTTTCCCGAGCTCTATGTGGCGATGATCCGCGCCGCCGAGCGCACCAGCGATCTCGAGTCGGCGCTGATGCGCTACATCGCCTACCGCGAGCAGCTCGAGAGCCTGCGCGGCAAGCTGGTGGGCGCGGCGATCTACCCGGTGCTGCTGCTCGCGGTGGGTGGGCTGGTGGTGCTGTTCCTGCTCGGTTACGTCGTCCCGCGCTTTTCCCATATCTACGAGGACGTCGGCAGCGAGCTGCCCTGGCTGTCGCAGTTGCTGCTCGACTGGGGCCGCCTGGTCGAGGCGCACGCCGGCACGCTGGCGCTGGCGGTGCTGTTCGCCGGCGTCGGCGTCGCGCTCGCCGCGCGCAGCCCGGCCCTGTGGGCCGCCGCCGGACGCCAGCTGTGGCGCATGCCGATGGTGGGCGCGCGCCTGCGGGTGTTCCAGCTCGCGCGCTTCTATCGCACGCTCGGCATGTTGCTGTCGGGCGGCATTCCGGTGGTGGGCGCGCTCGGCATGGTGTCCGGCCTGCTCTCGCCGACGCTGCGTCCGGGGCTCGCGACCGCGATCGTGCGCCTGCGCGAGGGCCGCGGCTTCACCGCCACGCTCGCCGAGCAGGGCCTGGCCACCCCGGTTGCGCGCCACATGCTTTCGGTGGGCGAGCGCGCCGGCAACCTCGGCGAGATGCTGACCCGCGCCGCCGAATTCCACGAGGACGCCACCGCGCGCGAGGTCGAGTGGCTGACCCGCCTGTTCGGCCCGCTGCTGATGCTCCTCATCGGCAGCGCGATCGGTCTCATCGTGGTGCTGATGTACCTGCCGATCTTCCAGCTCGCGGAGACCATCGGATGAGCGCGGCCGCAACGCCCGGCGCCGCCGACGAGCGCCTCGCCCGCCTTTCCGCCGCCGCCGCCCTGCCGCGGCTCGATGCCGCGCGCCTGATGGCGCTCGCCCCCGACTTCGGCGCGCTGCCGTTCGAGACCGCGCTGCAGCGCGAGTGCGTGGCGCTGCGCGACGAGGCGGGGGCGCTGTGGCTGGCGGTGTCCGACCCCTTCGATCACGACCTCCTCGACGGCCTGGGCGCCCGCCTCGCCGAGCCCTTCACCACCGCGATCGCGCGCCGCGAGGACGTCGCCGCCTGCCTCGCCCGCCACGAGGGCGAGCTGCGCCGCGCCGGCGGCCTGCTCGAGGAGCGCGCCGCGGGCGAGAGCGGCGAGACGGTGGAGGATCTGTCGCTGCGCCGCATCAGCGCCGACGCCAGCCCGGTGGTGAAGCTGGTCAATTCCACCCTCTACGACGCGCTCAAGCAGGGCGCGAGCGACATCCACCTCGAGTCGGTGCCCGGCGGGCTGGTGGTCAAGTACCGCATCGACGGCGTGCTGTCGCGGGTGGGCGGGGTCAATGGCGCCGACCTCGCCGAGCAGGCGATCTCGCGCCTGAAGGTCATGGCCGAGCTCGACATCGCCGAGCGCCGGGTGCCGCAGGACGGCCGCTTCAAGGCCCAGACCGCCGGGCGCGAGATCGACTTCCGCGTCTCGATCATGCCCAGCATCCATGGCGAGGACGCGGTGCTGCGCGTGCTCGACAAGGAACACCTGAGCCGCGAGATGTCCGGCCTCACGCTCGAGTCGCTCGGCTTCGACGCCGACACCGGCGCCGAGCTGCGCCGCCTCGCGAGCGAGCCCTACGGCATGCTGCTGGTGACCGGCCCCACCGGCAGCGGCAAGACCACCACGCTCTACGCGGTGCTCGGCGAGACCAACTCCGGCCTCGACAAGATCGTCACCATCGAGGATCCGGTCGAGTA
Organism: Thauera phenolivorans; assembly: GCF_001696715.1. Lineage (GTDB taxonomy): Bacteria > Pseudomonadota > Gammaproteobacteria > Burkholderiales > Rhodocyclaceae > Thauera > Thauera phenolivorans. The sequence continues at coordinate 468,045 of NZ_MBFM01000005.1, forward strand.
CCAGCTCGGCGGCGTGCTGCAGATTCCGGTCAACGAGAAGAAGGGCCTCACCTTCGCGCGCGGCCTGCGCTCCATCCTGCGCCACGACCCCGACAAGATCATGGTCGGCGAGATCCGCGACGGCGAGACCGCCGAGATCGCGGTGCAGGCGGCGCTCACCGGCCACCTCGTGTATACGACGGTGCATGCCAACAACGTGTTCGACGTCATCGGCCGCTTCGTGCACATGGGGATCGACCCCCACAACCTGGTCGCCGCGCTCAACGGGGTGGTCGCCCAGCGCCTGGTGCGGGTCAATTGTCCGCACTGCAGCGTACCGGTGACGCCCGACGAACGGCTGGTGGATGACTCCCGCCTGGTCGACAGCCACCGCTTCGCCTTCCGTGCCGGGCGCGGCTGCGATCAGTGTCGCGGCACCGGCTATCGCGGCCGGCGCGCGGTGGCCGAGGTGCTGCGGCTCGACGACGAGCTGCGCGAGCTGATCGTCGCCCGCGCACCGGTGCGCAGCGTGCGCGAGCAGGCGCGGCGGCGCGGCTTCCGCGACCTGCGCGAGGCGCTGGTGGCGATGGTCGCAGCCGGCCAGACCACGCTCGAGGAACTCAACCGGGTCACCCGTCATGGCTGACTGGCGTCTTCGTCTCGCGCCCGACGCCTGGCTGCTGCGCGGCCCGGCGGGCGCGCAGCGCGCGCCGGTCGAGGGCGATCCCGCGTCCGCGCTGGCGCAGCTCGCGCCGGCCAGGCGCGGCGGCAAGCTGCAGGTGGTGCTCGGCGACGGCGCGCTGCGGTATCTGGCGCTGCGCTGGCCCGATGGCGTGCGCAGCGGTGGCGAACGCGCGGCCTGGCTCGCGCACCGCTTCGCCCAGGTGCATGGGGTGGCCGCGCCGGAATGGACGATCGTCACCGATCGCGATGCGGTGGGCGCGGGCGCGATTGCCTGCGCGGTGCCGGCGGCGCTGGTGGCGGCGGTGCGCGGCTTCGCCGACGCCCACGGGCTGCGCCTGGACGGCGTCGCGGGCGGCTTCGTCGATGCCTACAACCGGCTGCGGCGCGGCTTCGACGAGGCGGCGGGCGAGTTCGGTGCGCTCGCGCTCGCGCGCGACGGCCGGCTCAGCGTGGGCCTGTGGCGCGAGGGCGAATGGCTCGGCTTGCGCAGCCAGGCGCTGGGCGCCGACGTCGCGGCCACGGCGCGCGCCATGATCGAGGCCTGGCGGCTCGGCAGCGGGCAGGGCGAGGCCGGCGGCACGCTGTACGCGGTGGGCTTCACGCCCGAGGGGCCCGCCGGCTGGCGCGCCCTGCGCCGGGAGGATGCGGCATGGGCCTGAGGCGCAACGCTCCCGCAGCGCTCGCGCTCGATCTCGCCGCCGGCCGGCGTCGGCCGGGCTGGCTCGGCTGGCTGCTGCTCGCGCTCGGCGCACTCGCGCTCGCCTTCGAGCTGCTCGGCTTCGCCGCCGCGCGCGCCGACCTCGCGGAGCGCGCGGCGATCGTCGCCCGTCTGCGCGCCGAGCTGCGCGTCAACGAAGCGGCGCGAGGCGCGGGCGGGGCGACGGCCGAGGCGGAGCGGGCGCTCGAGGCGGCGCCGGCGCGCAAGGTGGCGGCGCAGCTGCAGGCCGACTGGCCGGGGCTGTTCGGCAGCATCGGCGCAGCGCCGGCGGGCGAGGTCGGCCTGCTCGCGCTGAACGCGGATGCCGCGCGGGGGGGGCTTCGCCTGAGCGGCCAGGCGCGTTCGCTCGAGGCGGCGTTCGCCTACGTCGGCGCGTTGGAGGCGGGCGGGGCGGGCGGCGCGCTGCGCGAGGCGCGCATCGACAGCCATGAATGGGTCGAGGCGGGCGGCATGACGGTGCTGGCGTTTACCGCGTCGGCGCTGTGGGGCGGGGAGGAGCGACGGTGAGCGCCGCCGCGATGCTGCGCGACGGCGTGCTGCGCGCCTGGCGCCGCGCCGGCTGGGCCGGCTGGCTCGGGCTCGCGCTGCTGCTCGCGGCGATGGCGCTCGGCGTGGCCGGCGGCGCCGCCAACGAGACGGCGCGCGAGGCGCTGGCCGCCGAGCGCGCCCGCCTGCTCGACGGCGGCCGGTCGGGCGGGGCGCCAGGGGCGCGGCTGCCGGACTTCTACGCCGCCTTCCCGGCCGAGGGCGCGCTGCCGCAGCTGCTGACCCGGCTGCACGCGAGCGCCGATGCGCACGGGCTCGACCTGCTGCGCAGCGACTACCGCATCGCCGACGAGCCCGGCACGCCGCTCGCGCGGGTCAGCCTGCAGCTGCCGGTGCACGGCGAGTTCGAGGCGGTCTACGGCTGGCTCGCCGAGGTGCTCGCCGACACGCCGGCGCTCGGCCTGGAGTCGATCGGCGTGCGGCGTGGCGACACCGAGCTGGCGCCGGTCGATGGCGAGCTGCGCCTGGTGCTGTTCGTCCGGCGGGCACGATGAAGCGGCGTCCCGCGATCCTGCTGCTCGCCCTGCTGGCGACCCTGGCGGCGACCTGGTGGGCGTCCTCGCTCGACGAGGTGGCGGCGCCGGTGGCCGGGCCGCGCGCCGAGCGGCCCGCACCTCAGCCCGCATCTCAGCCCGTGCCGCGCCCCGCTTCGCGCGCCGGCGCGGCACGGGCGACGGCGGCCGCGGGCGCCGAACTCGCCCTCTTCCGCGACGCCTGGCCGGCCTCGGCGGCGGGTATCCTGAAGCCCTACAGCTTCCGCCCCGAGCCGGGCGCGCGCGCGGCCTTCGTCGCCGCTGCGCCGGTCGCGACGCTGCCGCCGCTGCCCTTCCGCTTCGTCGGCGCGCTCGAGGACCGCGGCCTGCGCGCGGTCATCCTGATGGAGGGCGAGACGGTTCACATCGTGCGCGCGGGCGACCGCATCGGCGAACGCTATCGCATCGAACGCACCGGCCCCGACGCCCTCGTCTTCACCTACCTGCCGCTGCGCCAGCGGCAGGTTCTCGATCTTTCTGCCCATGACTCTCCCCACTGACAAGGCGCGCCGCTGGGCGCCGCTGCTGCTGGCCGCCGCGCTGTCGGCGTGCGCGACGACGAATCCGGCGCTCGAACAGAGCCAGGTCGACTTCGCCCGCAGCGATCCGCTCGCCGCCTATGTCGCGCTCGAGGACGCGGTGCGCCGCGACCCGGCCAACCTCGAGCTGCGTGCCTGGTGGCTGCGCCAGCGCGAACTGCTCGGCGCCGACTACCTCGCCGCCGCCGAGCAGGCGCGCCTGCGCGGCCAGTTCGAGGAGGCAGAGCGGCTGTACCGCGACGTGCAGCGCGTCCAGCCCACGCATCCGCGCGCGCGCGCCGGGCTCGATGCGGTGCTCGCCGAGCGCCGCCGGGCGGGGCGGCTGGCCGAGGGCGAGCTCGCCTTGGCCCGCGGCGACATCGACGCCACCGAGCGTCTCGCACGCTCGGTGCTCGCCGAGGCGCCCGCCCATCAGCGCGCCCGCCGCCTGCTGCGCGAGGCCGACGAGCGGCGGGTGCGCGCGGCGCCGGTGCAGGCGCTCGAGGGCGCGCTGGCGCGGCCGGTGAACCTGCAGTTCCGCGATGCGCCGCTGCGGGTGGTGTTCGAGGCGCTGTCGCGCGCCGCAGGGCTCAACTTCGTGCTCGACAGCGAGCTGCGCCAGGACGCGCTGGTGAGCCTGTTCGTGCGCGACACCTCGGTCGACGAGGTGCTCAGGCTGCTCGTCGCCAGCCAGCAGATCGAGCGCAAGCTGCTCAACGCGAACACGGTGCTGATCTACCCGGCGACGCCGGCCAAGCAGCGCGAGTACCAGGACCTGGTGTCGCGCAGCTTCTACCTGGCGCACGCCGACGCCAAGCAGGCGCAGGCGATGCTCAAGCAGCTGGTGAAGACGCGCGACATCTTCATCGACGAGAAGCTCAACCTGGTGGTGGTGAAGGACACGCCGGAGGCGGTGCGTGTCGCCGAGCGCCTGATCGCCACCCTCGATGTGGCCGAGCCCGAGGTCGTGCTCGAGGTCGAGGTGCTCGAGGTCAGCCGCAGCAAGCTGCGCGACCTCGGCCTGCAGTTTCCCGCCGAGGTGGGTTACGGCCGGCTCGAGAACCAGGACGGCGGCGATCTCGCCGACGGCTTCATCAACCTCGAGCGCAACGACGGCCTGGTGCCCTTCGTCTCCAACCCGGCGGCGGCGCTGCGCCTGCGCCACGACGAGGGCGACATCCGGCTGCTCGCCAATCCGCGCATCCGGGTCAAGAACCGCAACGACGCCAAGATCCACATCGGCGAGAAGGTGCCGGTGTTCACCACCACCTCCACCGCCAACGTCGGCGTGTCGGCCTCGGTGAGCTACCTCGACGTCGGCATCCGGCTCGACGCCCAGCCGAGCGTGACGCTCGACGACGAGGTGTCGATCAAGGTGGATCTCGAGGTGAGCAACATCGTGCGCGAGGTGCCCGGGCCGGACGGCTCGCTCGCCTACCGCATCGGCCGGCGCAGCGCGTCGACCACGCTGCGCCTGCAGGACGGCGAGACCCAGGTCCTCGCCGGCCTGATCAACGACGAGGAGCGGCGCAGCGCCTCGCGTCTGCCCGGGCTGGGCGAGCTGCCGGTGCTCGGGCGCCTGTTCAGCGCCGAGCGCAGCGACGTGGCGAAGACCGAGATCGTGCTGCTGATCACCCCGCGCATCGTGCGCAACGTGGTGGCCCCGGCCTTCGCCCGCGACAACCTCGCCTTTGGCACCGAGGCGGTGGTGGGCGCCATGCCGCTGCGCCTGGCGCCGACCGCCGCCGACAGCCTCGCCCTCAGCGGCAGCGGCGGGGGCATGGCGGGCGGCGGCCTGCCGCCGCCCCTCCCGGCGCCGGTGGCGATGGAGGCGCCCGCCGGGCCCAGCGATCTCGCGCTCATCATCGGCGCGCCGGGGGCGGTCGCGCCCGGCGAGCTGATCGACATGCGGCTCGAACTGCAGGGCAGCGGCAGCCACGAGGGCGGCGTGCTCGAGTTCGACTACGATGCGACCCGGCTCGAGCCGGTGGGCTTCGCCGGCCCGGGCGAGGGCCAGGGCACGCTCGCGATCCCGCCCGGCAGCCTGCCGGCGACCCTCTCGCTCGCCTTCCGCGCCCGCGCCGGGGCGGAGGGCAGCGCCCAGGTGGTGGTCAGCAGTGTGGTCTTCGACGTCGACGGCGAGCGCGTGGCGATGCCGCTCGGCGGCACCGCATCGGTGGCGATCGGACAGTGAGCGCGGCGGCGATGCGGCACGGTGGCGGGCGGGGGCGCGGCTTCACCCTGATCGAGCTGGTGGTGACGGTGGCGATCGTCGGCGTGCTCGCCGCCGGCGCGCTGCCGCTCGCCCAGCTCACCGCCCAGCGCGCGCAGGAGTCCGAGCTGCGCGCCGCGCTGCGCCAGATCCGCGACGCGATCGACGCCTACAAGGCGGCCTACGACGCCGGCCGGATCGAGCGGCGCAGCGGCGCCAGCGGCTATCCGCCCGAGCTCGACGCCCTGGTGAAGGGGGTGCCCGATGCCAGCGATGCCGATGGCAGGCGGCTCTACTTCCTGCGCCGGTTGCCGCGCGACCCCTTCCATCCCGATGCCTCGCTGGCGGCGGCGCAGACCTGGGGCAGGCGCAGCTACGCCAGCCCGCCCGAGGCGCCGCGCGAGGGCGCGGACGTGTTCGACGTCTACTCGCTGTCGCCGCGGAGCGGGCTCGACGGCCGGCCCTACCGGGAGTGGTGAGCATGCGCAACGCCTGGCAGGCGGCCGCCCGCCGCGGCTTCACCCTGATCGAACTGCTGGTGGTGATGGCGATCATCGCCACCCTGCTGTCGATCGCCGCGCCGCGCTACTTCGACCATGTCGACCGCGCGCGCGAGAACAGCCTGCGCCAGTCGCTCGCGGTGATGCGGGACGCGATCGACAAGTACCGCGCCGACACCGGCCGCTATCCCGAGAGCCTGGAGACACTGGTCGAGCGGCGCTATCTGCGCGCGATGCCGAAGGATCCGATCACCGAGGACAGCCGCAACTGGCGCCTGCTGCCGCCGCCCGCCGGCGCCGCCGAGGGTGGCGAGGGCGGCGGCGTCTGGGATGTGCGCAGCGGCGCGCCCGGCACCGCGCGCGACGGAACGGCGTATGCGGACTGGTAGGGCGGCGCCGCAGCGCGGCTATACCTATCTGCTGCTGCTGTTCGCGGTCGCCGCGCTCGGCCTGGTCGCGGCCGAGGCAGGCGTGGTGTGGCAGACTGCCGCGAGCCGCGAGCGCGAGGCCGAGCTGCTCGCGATCGGCGCCGAGATGGCGCGCGCGCTGGCACGCTATCGCGATGAAACGCCGCTCGGCACGCCGCCGTTCCCGAGTTCGCTCGCGCAGCTGGTGGAGGACGGCCGCTTCCCGGTGCCGCGCCGCCACCTGCGGCGCATCTATGCCGACCCCTTCACCGGGCGGGCAGAATGGGGGCTGGTGCGCGACGGCGAGGCGATCGTCGGGGTGCACAGCCTGGCGCCGGGCGTGCCGCTGCGTCGCGCCCGGCTGCCACCCGAGCTCGACCCGGCGGCGGAAAACGCCGCGCGCTACGCCGACTGGGTGTTCCGGCCGTTGGCCGGCGGCGAGCCCCGCCGCTCGCCGCTGCCACCCGCCGCCGCCGATGACCTGCTGGAACCGATGACACGATGAGGAACTGTACGATGAGCACCCCGCCTGCCGATTTGACCGATGCGGTCGGCACTCGCCACCGTCCCTTCGAGGGCGAAGCGCGCATCGTCAGCCTGGTGCCCTCGATCACCGAGCTGCTCTGCGAGCTCGGCCTCGCCGGGGCGCTGGTCGGACGCACCGGCTTCTGCATCCACCCGCGCGAGACGCTGCGCGACATCGCCAAGGTCGGCGGCACCAAGGACGTCAAGCTCGACGCGGTGCGCGCCCTCGCGCCCACCCACCTGGTGGTCAACATCGACGAGAACCCGCGCGAGGTGGTCGAGGCGCTGCACGACAGCGTGCCGCACGTCGTCGTCACACATCCCTGCGCCCCGGCCGACAACCTTGCGCTCTTCGGCCTGCTCGGCGGCATCTTCGGGCGCGAGGCCGAGGCCGCACGTCTGCAGGCGGCGCTGCGCGAGGCGCTCGACGAGACCGCCGCGGTGGCCGCCGCGCTCCCACCCGAGCGCGTGCTCTACCTGATCTGGCGTGCGCCGTGGATGACGGTCGCGCGCGACACCTACATCTCGGCGATGCTGGCGACGGTGGGCTGGGAGACGCTGCCCGCGGTGCACGGCGGCGAGGCGGGCGCGGCGCGCTATCCCGCCTTCGAATGGGACGCCCCCTGGCTGGAGGGGGTCGATCGGGTGCTGCTGTCGACCGAGCCCTACCGATTCGAGGCGCGGCATGTGGACGAGGTGGCGGCGCTGGCGCACCGGCCGGCGGGCCTGATCGACGGCGAGATGGCGTCCTGGTATGGCAGTCGCGCGATCGAGGGCCTGCGTTACCTCGCCGACCTGCGGCGCGCGCTCAGCGAGGGTGCCCGGGCAACGGTGTGAGCCGGGCCGCGGCGCTTGCGCGACGGCGGGTTCCCGGGTGACTCAGGGCCTGGCGTCGGGGGCGAGCGCGTCGGCGAGCTCGGCGACGAAGCGCTCGGGCGTGAGGATGCGGAAACGCTCGCGCACCAGGCGGTGGCGGGCCAGCCTGAGCAAGGCCTTGTCGCGCGTCACGAGGTGGGTGGCGGCGCGGTCGCGCGCGATCTCGAGGAACTTCTGGTCGTCGGGGTCGCGGCATGCGGGCAGCGCGGGGGGGGCTGCCGTCGCGTCGTCGGCGCCGGCTTCGTCGCCACCGCCTGCGAGCCGGGCGGCGTAGTCATTCAGGATCGCGGCCTGGGTCTCCACCGGCACGGCGAACTGACGATAGGCGAGCACCCGGCGCAGCTCCTCGAGCGCATCGGCGCGGCCGAGCAGCACGCAGCCGGGCGATTCGCAGTGCGCGGCGAGCGGGGCGAGGCCGGGGTCGCGGAACAGCCACAAGGCCATCACGGTGTTGGTGTCGAGCACCAGGCGGGAGTCGTTCTTCATCGGCGCGCTCACAATAGAAAACGGGGAAAGGGTCGCCCCTTTCCCCGTTCATCGCCTTGCGGCGGCCTCAGATCAGGCGGCCGCCTTGGTGGCGCCGGAGCGCACGCGGACGAAGGAGCCCGGCGCGTCCTCGATCGGCTTCAGCTTGCCCTTGGCCGGATCGCGGGCGTCGACCTGTTCGGCATCCTGCGAGACGACCCAGGCCTGCCAGTCGGTCCACCACGAACCCGGATGCTGCTGCGCGCCTTCCAGCCATTGCTCGGCGGTCGGCGCGAGCTTGGGCGAGGGATTGATCCAGTAGCCGTACTTGTTGGCCGCCGGCGGGTTGACGATGCCGGCGATGTGGCCGGAGCCGCCCAGCACGAAGCGAACCGGGCCGCCGAACTTGACCGTGCCCTTGTAGGTGCTCTTCCACGGCGCGATGTGATCCTCGATCGCGGAGATGAAGTAGCAGGGGATCTTGATCTTGCCGAGGTCGATCGGCACGCCGTCGACTTCGATGCCGCCCGGCTCCACCAGACGGTTCTCCATGTACATCGTGCGCAGGTAGAAGCTGTGCATCTTCGCCGGCATGCGGGTGGAATCGGAGTTCCAGTACAGCAGGTCGAAGGGGAAGGGATCCTTGCCCATCAGGTAGTTGTTCACCACGAAGGACCAGATCAGGTCGTTCGCGCGCAGCATGCTGAAGGTGCCGGCCATTTCCGAGCCTTCGAGGTAGCCGCGCTCGTTCATCTTCTTCTCGAGGCTGGAGATCTGGCCCTCGTCGATGAACACGCCCAGCTCGCCCGGTTCGGAGAAGTCGGTGAGCGTGGTGAAGAAGGTGGCCGAACCCACGCGGTTGCCCTGGCGCTTGGCGGCCAGGTAGGCGAGGGTGGTGGCGAGCAGGGTGCCGCCGAGGCAGTAGCCGGCCGCATTGACCTGCTTCTCGCCGGTCTGCTTCTCGATCGCGTCGAGCGCGGCGATCACGCCGTCGACCACGTAGGCGTCGAAGCTCTTCTCGGCGAGCTTCTCGTCGGGGTTGACCCAGGAGATCACGAACACGCTGTGGCCCTGGTCGACGCACCACTTGATGTAGGAATTCTTCTCGCGCAGGTCGAGGATGTAGAACTTGTTGATCCAGGGCGGCACGATCAGCAGCGGACGCTTGTTCACCTTCTCGGTGCTCGGCGTGTACTGCAGCAGCTGGATCATCTCGTTCTGGAACACCACCTTGCCCGGCGTCGTGGCGACGTTGCGGCCGAGCTCGAAGGCGCTGGTGTCGGTCATCTTGACGCGCAGCTGGCCGCCGCCTTCCTCGACGTCGCGCAGCAGGTTGTTGAGACCCTTGATCAGGTTCTGGCCGTGGCTCTTGACCGTCTCGCGGAAGACCTCGGGGTTGGTCATCGCGAAGTTCGACGGGCTCAGCGCGTCGATGTACTGGCGGGTGTAGAAGCTGACCTTCTTCTGCGACTGGTCGTCCAGGCCGTCGACCGTGGAGACGGTGTCGTGGATGTGACGCGCGGTGATCAGGTAGGACTGCTTGATGAAGTCGAACAGGAAGTGCTCTTCCCACTGCTCGTCCTTGAAGCGCTTGTCCGACTTCTCGGGGGCGGCGATCGGATCGGCATGCATGCCCATCACGCGCAGCATCGAGTGCTGCCACAGCGAGAAGTAGTCCCAGACCATGTTCATCTGGGCCTGGGCGAGCTTGTAGGGGTTGGCGAGCAGCTTGGCCATCATGTCCATGAAGGCCTGGGCGATGCCGAGCTCGTCAGCGGGGGCGGTGACGCCCTTCTTGAGCTGACGCTGGACGTGATCGCTGATCAGGTGCGAGGCGCGGCGCGCGACCTCGGCATACGTGTGGGCGATTTCCTGCGGCGGGGGCATTTGCTTCTCGGTGGGTTCTGCCATGAGTTGTTGCTCCTGTTGTCGGATTCGGTGAAGCGCTCAGCCGGTCGTCACGTGCCGGATCGTGCCGTCTTCGCTTCTGACCCTGCGCAGCTCGCCACGCCGGACCAGATGATTCAGGTGGGCGATCGCCTCCCCCATCGCGAACATGCTCTGGTGGGTGTCGAGCGCGCGTGGGAAAAGGGTTTCCAGCAGCTCGCCCGCACTGTGCGGGGTGTCGCATTCCGCGACCAGCGCGGCGCAGCGCTCCCGATGGTGCTCGACGAGTTGATCGACCCGGGCACGTATGCCCCTGAATGGTTTACCGTGCGATGGTAGCACGAGCGTGTCGGCGGGGAGCTCGCAGAATCGGCGCAGGGAGGCGAGGAAGCGACCGAGCGGGTCGTCTTCCGGCGTGGCCGCGAAGACGCTGATGTTGGTGGAGATGCGCGGCAGCAGCATGTCGCCGGAAATGAGCACGCCGAGCGATGCGCAATACAGGCTGGCGTGCTCCGGCGAGTGGCCGTGGCCGGTGATCACCCGCCAGTCGTGGGCGCCGATCCGGAGCAGGTCGCCGTCGTGCATGCGCTCGATGCGCTGGGGCATCTCGGGCACGCCGCGGCGGTAGACGTTGCCGCGCGCGCCGAGCGCCTCGAGGCGTTCCTCGTCGAGCCCGTGCTCGCGGAACAGCGCGAGCATGTCCGGGATCGCGTAGCCGGCGATCTGGTGCCAGGTCGCGTGGCCGCCGAAGTATTCGCCGTAGGTCATGTGGATCGACGCCCCGTCGCGCGCGGCGAGCCAGGTGGCGAGGCCGAGGTGGTCGGGATGGTAGTGGGTGACCACCATGCGCGACAGCGGGCGGCCGTCCTCGGCCAGTACCCGGGTCCAGGCCTCGCGGATCGCCTCGGTGGCGAGGCCGCTGTCGATCGCCACCAGGCGCTCGCCGTCGTCGACCGTCCACAGGTTGATGTGGTCGAGGGCGAAGGGCAGCGGCATGCGCAGCCAGCCGATGCCGGGCGCGACCTCGATCCGCTCGCCGGCGGCAGGCAGATCGGGGAAGGGGTAGTCGGGTTGGTCGGGTGCGCTCGCGGGCGCAACGGTGACGTTCATCGGGTTCTCCTCGGGGGTGGGGCGGGGGAAAGCGCGCATTGCTCGCCTGGCGGAAATCTGATTAACTTCCGAGGCTTCTGACTTATCTCTTCCAAAACAGAACTTTACCTGGTCTGATGGGGTTTCCCTGAAGCATCGGGCGAGCGATCCGCCATGGCGCAAGAAAAAACCTACACCATCACCGAGCTGGCACGCGAATTCGACATCACCGCGCGCGCCATCCGTTTCTACGAGGACCAGGGCCTGCTCACGCCGGGACGGGTCGGCCGCGCCCGGGTCTATACGCGGGCGGACCGCACCCGGCTCAAGCTCACCCTGCGCGGCAAGCGGCTCGGTCTGTCGCTTGCCGAGATCCGGCAGCTGCTGCAGATGTACGACGGTGTGCGCAACTCGGCACCGCAGCTCAAATATTTCCTCGACGTGCTCGCCGCACGGCGTGCCACGCTCGAGCAGCAGCGGCTCGACATCGAGGCCGTCCTGTACGAGATCGACATGATGGAACGCCAGTGCGAGGCCTTGCTCGGCCACAACGACGAAGGTGCGGCGGCCGCACGAGCCCAGCTCGCGCACCATTTCGGCACCGCCGATGGTGCCTGATTTTTGTCTTTGTGTTAACGTTTACGTCAACGGAATAATAATGACGCCCCGAGGCGCACGGAGGAGAATCGATGCGAGCTGAACAACCCGAATTCCAGCCGCGGGATCCCGGCTATGTCGCCCGTGTGCGCCACAGCTTCGGCCTGCAGCAGGCGATGGCGCTGATCGGCGCCGAGCTCGCGGTGGTGGAGCCGGGCTTCACCGAGATCCACCTGCCGCTGAAGCCCGAGATCACCCAGCAGCACGGCTTCATCCACGGCGGGGTGGTGGGCATGATCGCCGACTCGGCCGCCGGCTATGCCGCCAACACCCTCACCGCGGCCGACACCAGCGTGCTGACCGTCGAATACAAGATGAACCTGATCGCGCCCGCCGACGGCGAGCGCCTGGTGGCGCGCGGCGAGGTGATCAAGCCGGGGCGCACGCTGATCATCACCAAGGCCGAAGTGTTCGCGGTCCGCAACGAGCGCTGGACACTGTGCGCGTTGATGCAGCAGACCATCATGGCCATGCAGGGCAAGGCGGAGCGTCCCGCCGACGAAGCGCCCGCCGCACGGGCGTGATCCGAACCAAGCAAGCATTGCAACAGGAGAATCCCATGTCCGATCCCATCGTCATCGTTTCCGTCGCCCGCACGCCGCTCGGCGGCTTCCAGGGCGATCTCGCCAGCCTGACCACGCCGCAGCTCGGCGCGGCCGCGATCAAGTCCGCGGTCGAGCGCGCCGGGCTGAGCCCCGAGCAGGTCGAGGAAGTGATCATGGGCTGCGTGCTGCCCGCCGGCCTCGGTCAGGCACCCGCCCGCCAGGCCGCGCTCGGCGCCGGCCTGCCGCTGTCGACCGGCTGCACCACGGTCAACAAGGTGTGCGGCTCGGGCATGAAGTCGGTGATGCTCGCCCACGATCTGCTGCTCGCCGGCAGCAACGAGGTGATGGTCGCCGGCGGCATGGAGTCGATGTCGAACGCGCCCTACCTGCTGCCCAAGGCGCGCGCCGGCTATCGCCTCGGCCACGGCCAGATGTTCGATCACATGTTCCTCGACGGCCTGGAAGACAGCTACTCGAAGGAGAACAAGGGCCGGCTGATGGGCACCTTCGCCGAGGACTGCGCCAGCCACTTCGCGTTCACCCGCGAGGCGCAGGACGAGTTCGCGATCGCCTCCACCACCCGCGCCCAGGCCGCGATCAACAACGGCGACTTCACCTGGGAGGTGGTGCCGGTCACGGTGCCGGGCCGCAAGGGCGACGTTGTCGTCGACAAGGACGAGCAGCCGCTGAAGGCGCAGATCGACAAGATCCCCAGCCTCAAGCCCGCGTTCAAGAAGGATGGCACTGTCACGCCGGCCAACTCGAGCTCGATCTCCGACGGCGCCGCCGCCTTGGTGCTGATGCGCAAGTCCACGGCCGACAGGCTGGGCCTCAAGGTGGTCGCGACCATCGTCGGCCATGCCACCCACGCGCAGGCACCGGCCCTGTTCACCACGGCCCCGGTGAGCGCGATGCAGAAGGTGCTGGCGAAGGCCGGCTGGTCCACCACCGACGTCGATCTGTGGGAGATCAACGAGGCCTTCGCGGTGGTGACGATGGCGGCGATGAAGGAGATGGACCTGCCGCACGACAAGGTCAATGTCAATGGCGGCGCCTGCGCGCTCGGCCATCCGATCGGCGCCTCGGGCGCGCGCATCCTGGTCTCGCTGATCGGCGCGCTGCGCAAGCGCGGCCTCAAGCGCGGCGTGGCCAGCCTGTGCATCGGCGGCGGCGAGGCCACCGCGATGGCGATCGAGGTCGACACGGCGGTGGGCTGCGGCGGCTGAATCGCGCGATGACGCAGCCTTCGCCGCTGCTACCGGGGAAGGTGGTGAAGGCGCGGCGACCGCCGCGATTGCGGCCGACAAACTGAGAACTCGAAGGAACGAAAAATGATTCTGACTGCTGAGCAGGAGATGATCCGCGACTCGATCCGCGCCTTCGCGCAGGAACGGCTCGCCCCCTTTGCGGCCGAATGGGACCGCGACCACACCTTCCCGCGCGAGGCGCTGAACGAACTCGCCGGACTCGGCGCGCTCGGCATGGTGGTGCCCGAGGAGTGGGGCGGCGCCGGCATGGACTACATGAGCCTGGTGCTCGCGCTCGAGGAGATCGCCGCAGGCGACGGCGCCACCTCGACCATCGTCAGCGTGCAGAACTCGCTGCCCTGCGGCATCCTCAACCGCTTCGGTAACGACGCGCAGAAGGAAGCCTGGCTCAAGCCGCTCGCCCGCGGCGAGAAGCTCGGCTGCTTCTGCCTCACCGAGCCGCACGTCGGCTCGGATGCCGCCGCGATCCGCTCCACCGCGGTCCGCGACGGCAACGAGTGGGTGTTGAACGGCGTCAAGCAGTTCATCACCACCGGCAAGCACGCCGATGTCGCGATCGTGTTCGCGGTCACCGACAAGGCGGCGGGCAAGAAGGGCATCACCTGCTTCCTCGTGCCCGCGAACGCGCCCGGCTACCAGGTCGGCCGCATCGAGGAGAAGATGGGGCAGAAGGCCTCCGACACCACGCAGATCCTGTTCGAGAACTGCCGCATCCCGGCCGACTCGGTGATCGGCGCCGAAGGCGAGGGCTACAGGATCGCGCTCGCCAACCTCGAAGCCGGCCGCATCGGCATCGCCGCCCAGTGCCTCGGCATGGCGCGCGCCGCGCTCGAGGCGGCGGTCAAGTACGCGCAGGAGCGCGAGAGCTTCGGCAAGCCGATCTTCGAGCACCAGGCGGTGAATTTCCGCCTCGCCGACATGGCGACGCAACTCGAGGCCGCGCGCCAGCTCGTGTGGCACGCCGCCAGCCTGAAGGACGCCGGCCGCCCCTGCCTCAAGGAGGCCTCGATGGCCAAGCTGTTCGCCTCCGAGATGGCCGAGCGCGTGT
>NZ_MBFM01000005.1:482511-499841 GCF_001696715.1 Thauera phenolivorans
AGGAAGCCTGGCTCAAGCCGCTCGCCCGCGGCGAGAAGCTCGGCTGCTTCTGCCTCACCGAGCCGCACGTCGGCTCGGATGCCGCCGCGATCCGCTCCACCGCGGTCCGCGACGGCAACGAGTGGGTGTTGAACGGCGTCAAGCAGTTCATCACCACCGGCAAGCACGCCGATGTCGCGATCGTGTTCGCGGTCACCGACAAGGCGGCGGGCAAGAAGGGCATCACCTGCTTCCTCGTGCCCGCGAACGCGCCCGGCTACCAGGTCGGCCGCATCGAGGAGAAGATGGGGCAGAAGGCCTCCGACACCACGCAGATCCTGTTCGAGAACTGCCGCATCCCGGCCGACTCGGTGATCGGCGCCGAAGGCGAGGGCTACAGGATCGCGCTCGCCAACCTCGAAGCCGGCCGCATCGGCATCGCCGCCCAGTGCCTCGGCATGGCGCGCGCCGCGCTCGAGGCGGCGGTCAAGTACGCGCAGGAGCGCGAGAGCTTCGGCAAGCCGATCTTCGAGCACCAGGCGGTGAATTTCCGCCTCGCCGACATGGCGACGCAACTCGAGGCCGCGCGCCAGCTCGTGTGGCACGCCGCCAGCCTGAAGGACGCCGGCCGCCCCTGCCTCAAGGAGGCCTCGATGGCCAAGCTGTTCGCCTCCGAGATGGCCGAGCGCGTGTGCTCGGACGCCATCCAGGTGCACGGCGGCTATGGCTACGTCACCGACTTCCCGGTCGAGCGCATCTACCGCGACGTGCGCGTGTGCCAGATCTACGAAGGCGCGAGCGACATCCAGAAGCTGGTGATCGGGCGCGCGCTGGCGGGCTGATCCTTCGCTGCTGGCGCGGCGAGGCCGGTCGTTCCCGAAGGGGGAGGCCGGCCTCGTTTTTCTAAGCTTGGGCTTCGGGGCGCGCGCTGCCTGGCGGTCAAAGCCCCGCGCACTGATCTTCCTTGTTCCCCCGCACGCGATTGCCGCCGCCGGTGGGCGCGCGCTGGTTCGATTTGCACTGCAGGTTGCCGTCGACCCGGTTGCGGCTGACCCTGAGTGCGCCGCGGTTCGAGAACAGCTGGATGTCGCCATCGACGTCGACCGACTCGATTCTCACCGCGCCGCTCCTGTCGAGCTGGATGTTGCCGCCCACGCGGGAATTGGACACCGCGACCTGGCGGGCGCCCTCGGCCTGGATGTTGCCGTCGACCTTCACCCCGCGCGCCATCAGGCTGGCGCTGCGCCCGACCTCGATGTTGCCGTCGATGCGGGTGCCATTGAGCGTGCAGCTCCTGCCTGACGGCACCCGCACGTCGCCGTCGATCGACACCCTGCCCATCCTGCCGTTGCATTCGAGCTCGTCGGCGTGGGCGGGCACGGCGAGCAGGACGGTGCAGAGGAGCAGGCTGGCGAAAGGCGTCGTTCTGTTCATCGTCGTTTCCTGTGCTGGGCCCGTGAGGCGCGGTGAAAAGGGGCGGGGCATGCGCAATGCCAGAAGGGCATTCTAGCCGGCATGCATGTCGGCGGCCTCGTCGCCTTCGCCGGTGACGAGGTCCCATGTGTCGGCGAGCGGCCGCCTCGGCGAGTTCGAGGTCTCGGTGACCGGCGCGTCCGCGGCAAGGACGCTGGCGTTGAACTGGATGTCGGTCGGCGTCGAGCCCCCCTTCGGCATCGTCGGCGCGCGGCCGGTCTGCTCCAACCCGAGCAATCTTCTCTAGGGCGACGTCGCGCGGCGGCTGGCTTCGGCCTCAGGGCTGCCGTCGGGCCCGCCGGACGCGCGCCCGGTCATCTTCGACATGTTCCGCTGCAGCAGGCCGATATAGTGGATGAAGGCGACCCGGTCGTCGAAGGAGAGGCCGTCCAGGGCGTCATCGTAGAAGGCGTGGATGGGCTCGGCGAGCGCTGCCCAGAGGGTCTCGCCCCTGGGGGTGAGGCGCACCTTGCGCGAGCGGCGGTCCTCCTCGCCGATCACCCGCTCGACGTAGTCCTCCCGTTCGAGCCGGGTAAGGAGGCCGGAGAGGTTCTGGCGGCTGACCAGCAGGTAGCGTGAGAGCTCGTTCATGCTCATGCCGCCCGCCGCCTTCGGCCGCGACAGGGCGCCGAGCACCGACCACTGCTGGGTGGTGACGCCGAATTGCTCCAGCGCCTGGGTGCCCTTGGTGTGCAGCGTGTTCGCCGCCTGGAAGAGGCGGAAGAACAGCCGGTTGCCGATCTCGGCGGTGGCGGGGCTGGGGCTTCTGGCGGGTTCTTGCGTCGTCATTCGCGCCTCTTAGGTGCAATTCGGGCCGTAGTGGGATGCGCTCCTCTCACATCCCCTGGTAGATCGGCCCTTCGCCGCCCTGGGGCACGACCCAGTTGATGTTCTGGGTCGGGTCCTTGATGTCGCAGGTCTTGCAGTGCACGCAGTTCTGCGCGTTGATCTGCAGCCGCGGGCCGCTCTCCTCGCGCACGATCTCGTACACCCCGGCGGGGCAGTAGCGCTGCTCGGGGGCGTCGTATTTTTCGAGGTTGACGCGGATCGCCACCGACGGGTCCTTCAGCTGCAGGTGGCAGGGCTGGTCTTCCTCGTGGTTGGTGTTCGACAGGAACACCGAGGACAGGCGGTCGAAGGTGAGCACGCCGTCGGGCTTGGGGTAGTCGATCTTCGGACACTCGGCGGCCAGCTTGAGCTTGTCGTGGTCGGCGCTGTTGTGCAGCGTCCACGGCAGCTTGCCCCTGAACAGCACCTGGTCGATGCCGAACAGCAGCGAGCCGAGGTACAGGCCCTTCTTCATGTAGGGCTTGAAGTTGCGCGTCTTGTGCAGCTCGGCGTGCAGCCACGAGGCCTGGAAGGCGGCCGGGTAGGCGTCGAGCTCATCGCGCGCGCGTTCCGCGGCCAGCGCCTCGAAGGCCGCCTCGGCGGCGAGCATGCCGGACTTGATCGCGGCGTGGCTGCCCTTGATGCGCGCCGCGTTCAGGAAGCCCGCGTCGTCGCCGATCAGCCCGCCGCCCGGGAACACCAGCTTGGGCAGGCTCTGCAGGCCGCCGGCGGCGATCGCGCGCGCGCCGTACTGCAGGCGCTTGCCGCCCTCGAGGTGCTTGCGGATCTCGGGGTGGGTCTTCCAGCGCTGCATCTCCTCGAAGGGCGACAGATGCGGGTTGGTGTAGTTGAGGCCGACCACGAAGCCGAGCGCGACCAGGTTGTCCTCGAGGTGGTAGAGGAAGCCGCCGCCGTAGGTGGCGTTGTCCATCGGCCAACCGGCGGTGTGCACCACCAGGCCGGGGCGGTGGTGCTCCGGCTTCACCTCCCACAGCTCCTTGATGCCGATGCCGTAGGTCTGGGGGTCGGACGCCTCGCGCAGCCGGAACTTTTCCTCGAGCTGCTTGCCGAGATGGCCGCGGCAGCCTTCGGCGAACAGGGTGTACTTCGCGTGCAGCTCCATGCCCGGCTGGTAGGCGGGGCCGGGCTCGCCGTCGCGGCCCACGCCCATGTCGCCGGTGGCCACGCCCTTCACCGCGCCGGCCTCGTCGAACAGGATCTCGGCGCCGGCGAAGCCCGGGTAGACCTCCACGCCCAGCGCCTCGGCCTGCTCGCCGAGCCACTTCACCACGTTGCCCAGGCGCACGATGTAGTTGCCGTGGTTGATGAAGGAGTCGGGCAGCAGGCGGTTGGGCGCCTGGCGCGCGCCGGTCTCCGACAGGAACAGCATCTGGTCCTCGGTGACCGGCGTGTTGAGCGGGGCGCCCAGGGCCTGCCAGTCGGGGATCAGCTCGGTCAGCGCCTTCGGGTCCATCACCGCGCCCGACAGGATGTGGGCGCCGATCTCGGCGGCCTTCTCGATCAGGCAGATCGCCAGCTCCTGGCCCTTGTCGGCGGCGAGCTGCTTGAGCCGGATCGCGGCGGACAGCCCCGCGGGGCCGCCGCCGACGATCAGGACGTCGAATTCCATCGATTCGCGTTCCATTTCACACCTCCTCAGCGGTTGGAGAAGCGCGGCTTGCGCTTCTCGAGGAAGGCGGCGATGCCTTCCTTGTTGTCGGCGAGCGAGAAGGTGGCGTGCAGAGTGCGCCGCTCGAACAGCAGGCCTTCGTTGAGCGAGCTCTCGAAGGCGCGGTTGACCGATTCCTTGAGCATCATCAGCACCGGCAGCGATTGCTGGGCGATGGCGGCGGCCGCGGCGAGCGCCTCGTCGAGGACCTGGTCGGCCGGGTAGATGCGCGACACCAGGCCGGCGCGCTCGGCCTCGGCGGCGTCCATGAAGCGGCCGGTGAAGCACAGGTCCATCGCCTTCGCCTTGCCGACCGCGCGCGGCATGCGCTGGGTGCCGCCGGCGCCCGGGATCACCGCGAGCTTGACCTCGGGCAGGGCGAACTTCGCGGTGTCGGCGGCGAACACGGTGTCGCACATCATCGCCAGCTCGCAGCCGCCGCCCATGGCGAGGCCGGACACCGCGGCGATGACCGGCTTGCGGAAGGTCTTCAGGCGCTCCCAGTTGCGGGTGATGAAGTTGGACTTGTACACATCCATGTAGCCCCAGTCCTTCATCGCGGCGATGTCGGCGCCGGCGGCGAAGGCCTTCGGCGAACCGGTGATCACCACGCAGCCGATGTTCTCGTCGGCCTCGAAGCCGTCGAGCGCGGCGGCGAGCGCGTTCATCAGCTCGTCGTTGAGCGCGTTGAAGAGTTCCGGCCGTTTCAGGCGGATCAGGCCCACACGCTCGTGGGTTTCCGTAAGGATCACTGCATTCATCGGGCGTCCTCCGGTGGCTCAGTCGGACTTCGCTTCGCCGAACTGCCGCGCCATCTCGCGCAGCTTGAACTTCTGCAGCTTGCCGCTCGGGGTCTGCGGCATCTGCTCGAGCACCTCGAGGCGTTCGGGGAAGTAGGTCTTGCTCACCTGCTGCTCGGTGAGGTAGGCGGTCATGTCTTCGAAAGTGAAACTGCAGCCGGGCTTGAGCGCGACGAAGGCGCACACGCGCTCGCCGTAACGGCGGTCCGGATAACCGACTACCGCCACCAGCGAGATCGCCGGATGCTTGTAGAGCAGGTTCTCGATCTCGACCACCGGCACGTTCTCGCCGCCGCGGATGACCACGTCCTTGCTGCGGCCGGAGATGCGGATGTAGCCCTCGTCGTCGACGAAGGCGATGTCGCCGGTGTCGAACCAGCCGTCCGCATCCACCGCGTTGAGCTGCGGGCGCTTGAGGTAGCCGGCGAACAGCGAGGCGCCGCGCATCAGCAGCTCTCCGGACTCCCCGGTCTTCAGCTCGGTGCCGGCGGCGTCGACCACCTTGACCTCGATGCCGGGCAGCGGGCGGCCGTCGGAGCAGCCGGATTTTTCCAGCGCGCGCGCCGGCTCGGTGACGGTCACCGCGCCGTTCTCGGTCATGCCCCAGGCGGAACACACGGTAAGGCCCATCAGCTTGTGCGCGCGCTCGACCACCACCGGCGGGATGGGGGCGCCGGCGCACACGAAGAGGGTGAACTTGTCCGAGGTCGGCTCGCCGTTCTCCACCGCGAGGCACATGTCGGCGACGAAGGTCGCCGAGGCCATGCTGAAGGTGACGCCCTCGTCGCGCACGATCTGCAGCGCGCGCTTGGGGTCCCACACGTCGAGCAGCACGGTGGTCGAGTTGAGGATCACCGGCAGCATCGCGAGGTAGCCGAAGCCGGTGAGGTGGGCCATCGGCGAGGCGCCGAGGACGATGTCGTCGCCGCCGATCCCCATCACCTTGGTGTAAGCGTGCAGGTTGGAGAACAAGGTGTTGGCGGTGTGCATCACGCCCTTGGGCTCGCCGGTGGTGCCCGAGGTGTACATCAGCAGCATGATGTCGTCGGGGCCGAGCTCGGGGCCCGACAGCGGCGGGGTGTCGTCGCGCAGCAAGACCTTGTCGAAGCTGTCGTCGCCCTCGCCGTCGATCACCACCAGCTGGCGCAGGTGCGGCAGGCCGGCGAGCATGCCGCGCGCCATCTCCTCGTAGTCGTGGTTGCGGAAACGCTGCGGGACGATGAAGACCTTGGATTCGCCGAAGTTCAGCATGAAGTTCAGCTCGTGCTGGCGGAAGATCGGCATCACCGGGTTGGCGGCGGCGCCGATGCGCGCGCACGCGAGCGCGAGCGCGATGAACTCCCAGCAGTTCGGCAACTGCCAGCTGACGACGTCGGCGGGGCCGACGCCGAGCGCGACCAGGCCGCGCGCGATGCGATCGACCCGCTCGCCGAGTTCGCGGTAACTGAGCCGGATCGGGTCGTCGAGACCGGCGCGGTAGGACACGATCGCCGGCTTGTCCGGGCACTGCTCGAGCGCGCGCTGGAAATACAGGTTGATGGTTTCGTCGCGCCACAGGCCCTGGGCTTTCATGGGCTGCATGCGCGAGGCGAGGAGTACGGGATCGAAGTTCACGTGCAATCTCCTAATGTGGATCCGTTCTGAACCAAGTGACGGCCGGGTCCGATTCCGGCCTGCCGGGCGACACTTCCCGCTCCGTTCGGCGGTGGGTTTTCGTGCGGTGGGTAAAGCAGGCGCTACGCTAGTCAGTCCGATCTAATGTGTCAACTGGTTGCATCAAATAACTGGATTCGCGAATTAGTGGGCTTGCAGATAAATTACTAAGTCGCTGATTTTAAATTTATCAAATGACGAATTTGACGAGCTTTTCTGCTGCAGTGCATCAACAAGTGATAAGAATTAGGTAAAGATGTTGACAATAAATTCGACCATCTTTTAGACTGGCGTCACACCTTAGGAAGGAGAGGCAGGAATGGATTTCAGTCTCAGTTCGGAGCAGCAGGCCCTGGTCGAAACCGCCACACGGTTTGCACGGGAGCGCCTGGCGCCCGACTACCAGGCCCGCGAAAAGGCCGAGCGCGTCGAGCGCGAACTCATCGAGGAAATGGGCGGGCTCGGCTTTCTGGGGCCGGAGCTGCCCGAGGAAGCCGGCGGGCTCGGTCTGGATTGCGTCACCAGCGGCCTGCTGCTCGAGCAGATCGCCTACGGCGACTTCAACGTTTCCTACGTGAATCTGCTCGCCTCGTTGTGCGGCCAGATCGTCGCCACCCACGGCCGCTCGCAGGCCGCGCGCGACTGGCTGGCCGAGGTCGTCGCCGGCACCAAGGCGATCGCGATCGCCCTCACCGAGCCGAGCGCCGGTTCGGACGCCGCGCGGCTCAAGCTGAAGGCGGTGCGCGACGGTGACGAGTTCGTGCTGACCGGGGAGAAGACCTCGATCTCGATGGCCACCCAGGCCGACGTCGCGGTGGTGTTCGCCCGCACCGGCACCGAGGCCGACGGCGCGCGCGGCATCAGCGCCTTCCTCGTGCCGATGGATCTGCCGGGCGTCACCCGCACCACCTTCGACGACATCGGCACGCGGCCGGTCGGGCGCGGTTCGATCTTCTTCGACGGCGTGCGCGTGCCGGCGGACATGATGCTCGGCGACGAGGGTCAGGGCTTCGTGCAGGTGATGCAGGGCTTCGACTACAGCCGCGCCCTGATCGGCCTGCAGTGCATGGGCGTGGCGCGCGCCTCGCTCGACGAGACCTGGCGCTACGTGCAGGAGCGCGAGGCCTTCGGCAAGCCGATCGGCGAATTCCAGGGCGTGAGCTTCCCGCTCGCCGAGGCGGAGACGATGTACGAAGCCTGCCGCCTGCTGTGCCTGCGCACGCTGTGGCTGAAGGATCAGGGGCTGCCGCACACCGCCGAGGCGGCGATGTGCAAGTGGTGGGGGCCCAAGCTGGCCTGCGAGATCATCCACCAGTGCCTGCTGACCCACGGCCACGGCGGCTACGCGAGCGACTACGACTTCGGCCAGCGCTACCGCGACGTCATGGGCCTGCAGATCGGCGACGGCACCGCGAACATCATGAAGATGATCATCGGCCGGCAGAAGATCGCCCAGTACCGCATCTAGAGCTTGGCCATGTTCTTCTGCAGCAGGCCCAGGTAGTGGATGAAGGCGAGGCGGTCGTCGAAGGAAAGGCCTTGCAGCGCGCGGTCGTAGAAGTCGTGGATCGGGTCGGCGAGCGCCTCCCACAGGGCTTCGCCACGCGCGGTGAGCCTGACCCTGCGGGCGCGGCGGTCATCCTCGCCGGTGACGCGCTCGATGTAGCCGTCGCGCTCGAGGCGGGTGAGCAGGCCGGCCAGGTTCTGCCGGCTCACCAGCAGGTACTGCGAGAGATCGCCGACCCGCATCCCGCCGCTCGCCTGGGGGCGCGAAAGGGCGCCGAGCACCGACCACTGCTGGGTGGTGACGCCGAAGTCGTCGAGCGCCTGGGTGCCCTTGGTGTGCAGCGTGTTCGCGGCCTGGAACAGGCGGAAGAACAGGCGATTGTTGATTTCGATGGAGGCTGCGCTCTTTTCGGCAGTGAGGTCTTTCATCGAGCTGAGGGGCGGGATGGATCGAGCCCTATTGAAGCGCGAAGCCCGGCCTGAAGGCAATGGGCGGAGCCCGAAGGTATTTCAAAGGAGAGGCGAACATGAAGGGACTCAAGGACAAGGTTGTCATCGTGACCGGCGGCGCCGGCGGCATCGGCGCGGCGGTCTGCCGTCGCTTCGGCGAGGCGGGCGCGCAGGTGGCGGTGTTCGACATCAACCAGGACGCGGCGGAAAAGGTGGCGGGCGAGATCCGCGACGCCGGTGGCAAGGCGCAGGCCTTCGGGGTGGATCTGACGAGCCAGGAATCGGTGGTCGCGGCGGTGAATGCGGCCGAGGCCGCGCTGGGCCCGACCGACGTGCTGGTCAACAACGCTGGTTGGGATCACGCCGCGCCCTTCCTGAAGACGGACAAGCCGCTGTGGGAAAAGATCGTCGCGGTGAACCTGTACGGCGCGCTCTACATGCACCACGCGGTGCTGCCGGGCATGTCGGCGCGCGGCCGTGGTCGCGTGGTCAACGTGGCCTCCGACGCCGCGCGCGTCGGCTCCTCGGGTGAAGCGGTGTATGCCTTCTGCAAGGGCGGTCTGGTGGCGTTCTCCAAGACCATGGCGCGCGAACTGGCGCGCAAGCAGATCAACGTCAACGTCGTCTGCCCCGGCCCCACCGACACCGCGCTGTTCCGCGACTTCGCCGGCGAAGGCGAGAAGGGCGAGAAGCTCAAGGACGCGCTCACCAAGGCCATCCCCTTCGGCCGTCTTGGCCAGCCCGACGACCTGCCCGGCATCATCGCCTTCCTCTCCAGCGACGAGGCTTCGTTCATCACCGGCCAGATCATCAGCGTCTCCGGCGGCCTGACGATGGCTGGCTGAGCCAGTCCTGTCTTCAAGACTCACATTCAAGGAACCGAGAAAATGGAATATCAGGACATCCTCTACACCAAGGCCGACGGCATCGCGACCATCACCATCAACCGTCCGAAGCAGTTCAACGCCTTCCGCGCCCAGACCTGCGAGGAGATGATCCACGCCTTCAAGGATGCGGACTTCGACAAGAGCATCGGCGTGGTCGTGCTGACCGGCGCCGGCGAGAAGGCCTTCTGCACCGGCGGCGACCAGGGCACGCAGGACGGCGGCTACGGCGGCCGTGGCGTGATCGGCCTGCCGATCGAGGAAGTGCAGAGTGCGATCCGCGACATCTCCAAGCCGGTCATCGCCCGCGTCAATGGCTACGCGATCGGCGGCGGCAACGTGCTGGTCACCATCTGCGACCTCGCGATCGCCTCCGACAACGCCCAGCTCGGCCAGGCCGGCCCGCGCGTCGGCTCGGTCGACCCCGGCTTCGGCACCGCGCTGCTGGCGCGCGTCGTCGGCGAGAAGAAGGCGCGTGAGATCTGGTATCTGTGCCGCCGCTACACCGCGCAGCAGGCGCTTGAAATGGGTCTGGTGAACGCCGTCGTGCCGCAGGCCGAGCTCGACGCCGAAGTGAAGAAGTGGTGCGACGAGATCGTCGAGAAGAGCCCGACCGCGATCGCGCTGGCGAAGAAGTCCTTCAACGTCGATACCGAGATGATCCGCGGCATGGGCGGCCTGGCGATGCACGCGCTCAAGCTCTACTACGAGACCCCGGAATCGGCCGAGGGTGGCAACGCCTTCCGCGAGAAGCGCAAGCCCGAGTTCCGCAAGCACCAGAAGTAAGGCAGCAAGGCGGTACGGCGCGGCAGGAGACTTCCCTCCCCCTCACTCGCGCCGCGCCGCGACCTCCTGCTTCCACATCCACACCCACCGCCACGGAGACAGACAAGAATGATCCGCGACCAGGAAACACTGAACATCTTGCTGGACACGATTTCGCGCTTCGTGCGCGAACGCCTGGTGCCGGCCGAAAACATCGTCGCCGAGACCGACCGCATTCCCGACGACATCGTCGCCGAGATGAAGGAGCTGGGCCTGTTCGGTCTGTCCATCCCCGAAGAGCATGGCGGCATGGGACTGACGATGGAAGAGGAGGTGCTCGCCACCTTCGAGATCGGACACACCTCACCGTGCTTCCGCTCGCTGTTCGCGACCAACAACGGGATCGGCGGCCAGGGCATCGTGATCGACGGCACGCCCGAACAGAAGGCCCATTACCTGCCCAAGCTGGTCACCGGCGAGTACATCGGTTCCTTCGCGCTGACCGAGCCGGACAGCGGCTCTGATGCCGCCAGCCTGCGCACCACCGCAGTGCGCGACGGCGACTTCTACGTGCTCAACGGCACCAAGCGCTACATCACCAACGCCCCCGAGGCCAGCATCTTCACCGTGATGGCGCGCACCGATCCGGCCCAGAAAGGCGCCGGAGGCATTTCGGCCTTCATCGTCGAGCGCGGCACCCCGGGCCTGTCCCTGGGCAACCCGGACGAGAAGATGGGCCACAAGGGCTCGCACACCTGCGACGTGATCTTCGAGAACTGCCGCGTGCCGGCCGCCAACCTGATCGGCGGACGCGAAGGCATCGGCTTCAAGACCGCGATGAAGGTGCTCGACAAGGGCCGCATCGCGATCGCCGCGATCTCGGTCGGCGTCGCCGAGCGCATGCTGGAAGACGCGCTCCGCTACGCTTGCGAGCGCAAGCAGTTCGGCAAGCCGATCGCCGAGTTCCAGCTCATCCAGGCGATGCTGGCCGACAGCAAGGCCGAACTCTACGCCGCGCGCTGCATGGTGCTCGACGCCGCCCGCCGCCGCGACCAGGGCCTGGACGTGGGCACCGAGGCCTCGTGCGCCAAGATGTTCGCCTCCGAGATGTGCGGCCGCGTGGCCGACCGCGCGGTGCAGATCTTCGGCGGCGCCGGCTACCTGTCCGAATACGGCATCGAGCGCTTCTACCGCGACGTGCGCCTGTTCCGCCTCTTCGAAGGCACCACCCAGATCCAGCAGCTCGTCATCGCCCGCAACATGATCCGGGCCCACAACGGCTGAGGTCGTCGCCTCGCCACCCTCCGCATCGAATACCCGCACAGGAGAGACACATGAAAAACGCATTCAAATGGGACGATCCGCTGTTGCTGGACCTGCAGCTCACCGAAGAAGAGCGCATGATCCGCGACGCCGCGCAGGCCTATTCGCAGGACAAGCTGCTGCCGCGCGTGCAGGAAGCCTTCCGCAACGAGCGCACCGATCCGGCGATCTTCCGCGAGATGGGCGAGATGGGCCTGCTCGGCCCGACGATCCCCACCGAGTACGGCGGCGCGGGCCTGAACTACGTCGCCTACGGCCTGATCGCGCGTGAAGTCGAGCGCGTCGATTCGGGCTACCGCTCGATGATGAGCGTGCAGAGCTCGCTGGTGATGGTGCCGATCAACGCGTTCGGCACCGAGGCGCAGAAGCAGAAGTACCTGCCCAGGCTCGCCACCGGCGAATGGATCGGCTGCTTCGGCCTGACCGAGCCGAACCACGGCTCCGACCCGGGCGGCATGATCACCCGCGCGCGCAAGGTCGACGGCGGCTTCAGCCTGTCGGGCAGCAAGATGTGGATCACCAACAGCCCGATCGCCGACGTCTTCGTGGTGTGGGCGAAGGACGACGAGGGCAAGATCCGCGGCTTCATCCTCGAGAAGGGCTGGAAGGGCCTGTCGGCGCCGGCGATCCACGGCAAGGTGGGCCTGCGCGCCTCGATCACCGGCGAGATCGTGATGGACGAGGTGTTCGTGCCCGAAGAGAACGCCTTCCCCGAGGTGCGTGGCCTGAAGGGCCCCTTCACCTGCCTGAACTCGGCCCGCTACGGCATCGCCTGGGGCGCGCTCGGCGCGGCCGAGGACTGCTTCCACCGCGCCCGCCAGTACGTGCTCGACCGCAAGCAGTTCGGCCGTCCGCTCGCGGCGAACCAGCTGATCCAGAAGAAGCTGGCCGACATGCAGACCGAGATCACCCTGGGCCTGCAGGCGTGCCTGCGCGTGGGCCGGATGAAGGACGAGGGCATCGCCCCGGTGGAGATCACCTCGATCATCAAGCGCAACTCGTGCGGCAAGGCGCTCGACATCGCCCGCATGGCGCGCGACATGCTCGGCGGCAACGGCATCTCGGACGAATACGGCGTGATCCGCCACATGGTGAACCTCGAGGTGGTCAATACCTACGAGGGCACGCACGACGTGCATGCGCTGATCCTCGGCCGCGGGATCACCGACATCGCCGCATTCGCCAACTGAGCAGGGAGGAGCGGACGCAATGAAGATTCTGGTCCCGGTCAAGCGCGTGGTTGATTACAACGTGAAGGTCCGCGTGAAGGCGGACGGCAGCGGTGTGGATATCGCCAACGTGAAGATGAGCATGAACCCGTTCGACGAGATCGGGGTGGAAGAGGCGGTTCGGCTGAAGGAGGCCGGCGTGGCGACCGAGGTGGTCGCGGTGAGCTGTGGCCTGGCGGCCAGCCAGGAGACGCTGCGCGCGGCGATGGCGATGGGCGCGGACCGCGGCATCCTGGTCGAGACCGATGCCGAGCTGCAGCCGCTGGCGGTGGCCAAGCTGCTCAAGGCGGTGTGCGACAAGGAGCAGCCGCAGCTGGTGATCTGCGGCAAGCAGGCGATCGACGACGACGCCAACCAGACCGGCCAGATGCTGGCTGCGCTGGCGGGCTGGCCGCAGGCGACCTTCGCCTCCAAGGTGTCGATCGCCGACGGCAAGGCCTCGGTCATGCGCGAGATCGACGGCGGCGTGGAGACGCTGTCGGTGACGCTGCCGGCGGTGGTGACCACCGACCTGCGCCTGAACGAGCCGCGCTACGCGACCCTGCCGAACATCATGAAGGCCAAGAAGAAGCCGCTCGAGACGGTCAAGCCGGCCGACCTCGGGGTCGATGTCGCGCCGCGCCTGGCCACGCTCAAGGTGAGCGAGCCGGCGCAGCGCAAGGCGGGCGAGATGGTGGCGGACGTGGCCCAACTGGTCGACAAGCTCAAGAACGTTGCAAAGGTGATCTGACATGGCGATTCTGGTTATTGCTGAACACGACAATCAGTCGCTCAAGGCGGCCACCCTCAACACGGTCGGCGCGGCCGCGCAGCTCGGTGGCGAGGTCCATGTGCTGGTGGCCGGCGCCGGTTGCGGCGCGGTCGGCGAGGCGGCGACGAAGATCGCCGGCGTGGCCAAGGTGCTGGTGTGCGATGCGCCGCACTACGAGGCGCAGGGCGCGGAGAACGTGGCCGAGCTGGTGAAGGGCCTGGCGGGCGGCTACAGCCACATCCTGGCCGCAGCCACCCCCGCGGGCAAGAACATGGCGCCGCGCGTGGCGGCGCTGCTCGACGTGGCGCAGATCTCGGAGATCGTCGCGGTCGAGGCGCCCGACACCTTCGTGCGCCCGATCTACGCGGGCAACGCGCTCGCCACGGTCAAGAGCGCGGACGCGGTGAAGGTGATCACCGTGCGCACCACCGCCTTCGAGGCGGCGGGCGAGGGCGGCGCGGCCGCGGTCGAGAGCGTGCCGGCGGCGGCCGATCTCGGGCTGTCGGCGCTGGTCAGCCGCGAGCTGGTCAAGAGCGAGCGCCCGGAGCTGGGCGCGGCCAAGGTGATCGTCGCCGGCGGTCGCGGCCTGGGCAGCGCGGAGAACTTCCACGGCCTGCTCGAGCCGCTCGCCGACAAGCTCGGCGCGGCGATCGGCGCGAGCCGCGCGGCGGTCGATGCGGGCTACTGCCCGAACGACTACCAGGTCGGCCAGACCGGCAAGGTCGTCGCCCCGCAGCTGTACATCGCGGTGGGCGTGTCGGGCGCGATCCAGCACCTGGCGGGCATGAAGGATTCGAAGGTGATCGTGGCGATCAACAAAGATCCGGACGCGCCGATCTTCCAGGTGGCCGACTACGGCCTGGTCGGCGACCTGTTCCAGGTCGTGCCGGAACTGACCGCCGCGATCGGCTGAGTGCAGCCGGAGCGAATCCGCCCTCCGTCGCCGGTGCGGGACGGAGGGCGTCTCTGCACATCACGCTGCGGCGCACCGCCTCCGCGGCTCAAACCCAAGGGAGAAGTCCATGGAGGAAGTGCTCGTCGAGCGTCCGCAAGCCGAGGTTGCGCTGATCAGGCTCAATCGCCCCGAGGCGCGCAACGCGCTGAGCCAGTCCCTGCGGCAGGCGCTGACCGCGCATTTCGTCGCGCTGAGCGAGGACGACAGCGTGCGCTGCATCGTGCTGACCGGCGGCGAGCGCGTCTTTGCCGCGGGCGCGGACCTGCGCGCGATGGCCGACAGCTCGCCGATCGACATCCTGCTGCTCAACAACCAGCGCATGTGGCAGACGATCGCCGCCTGCCCGAAGCCGGTGATCGCGGCGGTCAGCGGCTTCGCGCTCGGCGGCGGCTGCGAGCTCGCGATGCACGCCGACATCATCGTCGCCGGCGAGGGCGCGCGCTTCGGCCAGCCCGAGATCAAGGTCGGGATCATGCCCGGCGCCGGCGGCATCCAGCGCCTGGCGCGCACCGTGGGCAAGTTCAAGGCGTTCAGGATGCTGCTCACCGGCGAGCCGATCGGTGCCCGCGAGGCCGAGGCGCTCGGCCTCGTGAGCGAGGTCGTCGCCGACGACCAGGTGCAGGCACGCGCGCTCGAACTGGCGGCGCAGATCGCGGCGATGCCGCCGCTCGCCGCCACGCAGATCAAGGAGGTGCTGCTCGCCGGCCAGGACGCCTCGCTCGAGACCGCGCTGATGCTCGAGCGCAAGGCCTTCCAGCTGCTGTTCGCCTCCGCGGACCAGAAGGAAGGCATGCACGCGTTTCTCGACAAGCGCGCCGCGCAATTCAAGGGAAGGTGACCATGCTGGATGCGAATCGCGAGGATCTCGTGCTGGGGATCGTGGGTGCCGGGCTGATGGGGCGGGGCATCGCCCAGATCGCCGCCCTCGCCGGTATCGAAGTGCTGATGTTCGACCTGCGCGCCGGCGCGGCCGAGGAGGCGAAGGCTGCGCTCGAGCAGACCCTGTCGATGCTGGTGGACAAGGGCAAGCTGAGCGCCGATGAGCGCGCCGCCGCGGCCGGGCGCATCGTCCCCGCGGCGGCGCTGGGCGAATTCGCACGCTGCCACGTCGTGGTCGAGGCGATCATCGAGAACCTGGACGCGAAGCGCGACCTCTTCCGCCAGCTCGAGGGCGTGGTGGGCGACGACTGCCTGCTCGCGAGCAACACCTCCTCGCTCGCGGTGACCTCGATCGCTGCCGCCTGCCGCCTGCCCGAGCGTGTCGCGGGCTTCCACTTCTTCAGCCCGGTGCCGCTGATGAAGATCGTCGAAGTCATCGAGGGTGTGCTGAGCGCGCCCTGGGTGGGCGAGACGCTGACCGCGCTCGCGCGGCGCATGGGTCATACGCCGGTGCGCGCCAAGGACACGCCGGGCTTCATCGTCAACCACGCCGGCCGCGGCTTCCTCACCGAGGCCCTGCGCATCGTCGGCGAGGGCATCGCCGATTTCGCCACCGTCGACCGCGTGCTGCGCGCCGCGGCGGGCTTCCGCCTCGGCCCCTTCGAGCTGCTCGATCTCACCGGTCTCGACGTCTCGCATCCGGTGATGGAGTCGATCTACGACCAGTATTACCAGGAGCCGCGCTACCGGCCCTCGCCGATCGCCCGCCAGCGGCTCGCCGCCGGCCTGCTCGGGCGCAAGAGCGGGCGCGGTTTCTACGTCCATGCCGACGGCAAACCGCAGACGCCGCCGGCGCCCGCCGCGCCGGCGCTGCGCGATGTGGCGATCTGGATCAGCGCGCGCGACGGCGCCGCCCATTCGGCGCTCGCGCAGCGGCTCAAGGCCGCCGGTGTCGGCCTCGATCGCGGCGCGCGACCCGGTGCGGAGTCGGTCTGCGTCGTGCTGCCGCTCGGCGTCGATGCCACCGGCGCCGCGCTCGACGAGGGCCTCGACCCGACGCGCACGGTGGCGCTCGATCCGCTCTTCCTCGACAGGCAGGCCACGCTGATGTGCACGCCGGTGACCGCCGTCGAGGCGCGCGACGCGGCCTGGGCGGCGCTGGCGGCGACCGGCCTGCCGGTCTCGGTGATCCACGACAGTCCGGGCTTCGTCGTCCAGCGCGTGCTGGCGATGATCGTGAACATCGCCTGCGACATCGCCCAGCAGCGCATCGCCACGCCGCAGGACATCGACCGCGCGGTGACGCTCGGCCTCGGCTATCCGAAGGGTCCGCTCGAAATGGGCGACGCGCTCGGCGCCGCCACCGTGCTCGGCATCCTCGACGCGATGCACGCCTTCTACCGCGACCCGCGCTACCGTCCCAGCCCCTGGCTGATCCGCCGCGCCCGGCTCGGCGTCTCGCTGCTGACCCCCGAGAACTGAGCCCGCTACGAAACGAAACACGAGGAGACACCCCATGCTCGACGCCTACCTCTACGGCGGCCTGCGCTCGCCGATCGGCCGCCACGCCGGCAAGCTCGCCCCCGTCCGTCCCGACGACCTGGTCGCCACCGTGATGCGCGAACTCCTGGCCCGCTCCGCCTTCGAGGCCGCCGACGTCGAGGACGTCATCCTCGGCTGCGCCGCGCAAGCCGGCGAGGACAGCCGCAACGTCGCGCGCCATGCCGCGCTGCTCGCCGGCCTGCCGACCGAGGTCGCGGGCCAGACCGTGAATCGGCTGTGCGGCAGCGGCCTGGCGGCGGTGATCGACAGCGCGCGCGCGGTGAGCTGCGGCGAGGGCGAGCTCTACGTCGCGGGCGGCGTCGAGAGCATGAGCCGCGCGCCCTTCGTCGTCGCCAAGGCCGAGTCGGCCTGGAGCCGCGACTTCAAGGTGTTCGACACCACGATCGGCGCGCGCTTCCCGAATCCGCGCATCGTCGAGCAGTTCGGCAACGACAGCATGCCCGAGACCGGGGACAACATCGCCGCCGAGTTCGGCATCGACCGCGAGGCGGCCGACCGCTTCGCCGCCGCCTCGCAGGCGCGCTACGCGGCGGCAAAGGCTGACGGCTTCTACGCCGACGAGATCCTGCCGATCGAGGTGCCGACCGGCCGCCGCACGCCGCCGATCCTGGTGGCCGACGACG
>NZ_MBFM01000005.1:499851-505175 GCF_001696715.1 Thauera phenolivorans
TCCGTCCCGACGACCTGGTCGCCACCGTGATGCGCGAACTCCTGGCCCGCTCCGCCTTCGAGGCCGCCGACGTCGAGGACGTCATCCTCGGCTGCGCCGCGCAAGCCGGCGAGGACAGCCGCAACGTCGCGCGCCATGCCGCGCTGCTCGCCGGCCTGCCGACCGAGGTCGCGGGCCAGACCGTGAATCGGCTGTGCGGCAGCGGCCTGGCGGCGGTGATCGACAGCGCGCGCGCGGTGAGCTGCGGCGAGGGCGAGCTCTACGTCGCGGGCGGCGTCGAGAGCATGAGCCGCGCGCCCTTCGTCGTCGCCAAGGCCGAGTCGGCCTGGAGCCGCGACTTCAAGGTGTTCGACACCACGATCGGCGCGCGCTTCCCGAATCCGCGCATCGTCGAGCAGTTCGGCAACGACAGCATGCCCGAGACCGGGGACAACATCGCCGCCGAGTTCGGCATCGACCGCGAGGCGGCCGACCGCTTCGCCGCCGCCTCGCAGGCGCGCTACGCGGCGGCAAAGGCTGACGGCTTCTACGCCGACGAGATCCTGCCGATCGAGGTGCCGACCGGCCGCCGCACGCCGCCGATCCTGGTGGCCGACGACGAGCATCCGCGGCCCGAGAGCAGCTTCGAGTCGCTGTCGGGGCTCAAGCCGCTGTTCGCCGGCGGCGTGGTCACCGCCGGCAATGCTTCCGGCATCAACGACGGCGCCGCCGCGCTGCTGGTGGGCAGTGCCGCGGCGGGCGAGCGCGCGGGCGCCAAGCCGATGGCGCGCATCCTCGCCGGCGCGGTCGCCGGGGTGGCGCCGCGCATCATGGGCGTCGGCCCCGCGTATGCGATCCCCAAGGCGCTGGCGCGCGCCGGCCTCACCCTGGCCGACATGGACGTGATCGAGATCAACGAGGCCTTCGCGCCCCAGGTGCTCGGCTGCCTCAGGCTGCTGGACGTGGCGTTCGACGATGCGCGCGTCAATCCGAACGGCGGCGCGATCGCGATCGGCCACCCGCTCGGCGCCTCGGGCGCGCGCATCGCACTGAGCGCGGCGCGCGAGCTGCACCGACGCCAGGGCCGCTATGCTGTGGTCAGCCTGTGCATCGGTGTCGGCCACGGCATCGCGATGGTGATCGAGCGCGTCTGAGGACGCAGGACAGGGGAGGAAAGCGAATGAAGGCAGTGTTCATTACCGGCCACGGCGGCAACGAGGTGGTCGAGGTCGGCGAGCGCGAGCGGCCCGCGCGCCGGCCGGGCGAAGTGCTCGTCCGCCTGCAGGCGGCGACCCTCAATCAGGTCGACCTCTACATGCGCAACAGCGGCGCGGGCATCAGCCATGCCCTGCCCCAGATCATGGGGGTGGATGGCGCGGGCATCGTCGACGAGGTCGATGCCGGCGAGACCCTGCTCGCACCCGGCCAGCGGGTCGTGCTGCACCCGGCCGTCTCCTGCGGCCGCTGCGAGTTCTGCGAGCGCGGCGAGAGCGTGCTGTGCACCCGCGTCCAGTGGCTCGGCGAGCATCGCGACGGCACCTTCGCGGAGTGGATCAGCGTGCCCGCCAGGAACGTGTTTCCGGTCCCGCCCGGCCTGAGCTTCGTGCAGGCCGCGGCGCTCGGCGTGAACCATCTCACCGCATGGCGGATGGTGTTCACCAAGGCGCGGCTTCAGCCCTGGGAGACGGTGCTGATCTTCGGCATCGGCGGCGGGGTCTCGCTCGCCGCGATGCAGCTGGCGAAGACGATCGGTGCGAGGGTGATCGTGACCTCGCGCGACGACGGCAAACTCGAGCGTGCGCTGGCGATGGGCGCCGATCACGGCATCAACGGCACGAAGCAGGACGTGGCGAAGGCGGTGATGGCCTATACGGGCGGGCGCGGCGTCGATGTCGTCATCGAGAACGTGGGCGAGGCGGTGTGGTCGGCGGCGATGAAATCCCTCGTGCGCGGCGGCCGCCTGGTGACTTGCGGCGCGACCTCGGGCGACCAGCCGCCGGCCGACCTGCGCCGCATCTTCATCCGCCAGCTGCAGATCCTCGGCTCCACCGGCGGCGACCTGTCGGAGTTCCGCAACCTGCTCGCCTTCGTCGAGCGCCATCGCATCGAGCCGATGATCGACAGCGCGTTCCCGCTCGAGCGCGCGCATGAAGCCTTGCGCCGGCTCGAGTCGGGCCAGCAGTTCGGCAAGGTCGCGCTCGAACTCGGGATCGACTGATCGCGGCGGGCGGTCGCGAACGACCGCCCGCATCCTTTCCGCTCAGCCTCGCGCCGAACCTTCCCCGGCAGCGGCGTCCCCGCTTCCCCCAGGCCCGGATCCGGCCGTGGGCGCGCCGGCGCCCGCCCTGAACGCGCTCGGCGCCGCCCCCGTCCATTCGCGGAACGCCCGGGCGAAACTCTTCTCGCTGTCGAAGCCCACCGCCGACGCGACCTGCTTCACCGGCTTGCGCGTCTGCAGCAGCAGCCTGATCGCACGCTCGCGCCGCGCCTCGTTCTTCAGTTGTTGCAGCGAAACCCCTTCCTCCTTCAGCTGCCGGTGCAGGGTCCGCACCGAGATGTTGAGTTTCCCGGCGACCGCCTCCGCGGTGTGGGCGGCCGACGGATCGGCGGCGAGCATCTGCGCCACGCTATGCACCAGCAGCCGGTCGCGGCGGTACTGCAGCACGGTGAGCGGCAGCGCGCGCTGCAGCATCGCCTGCAGCGCCTTCTCGTCGCGCCGCACCGGCAGCGCCAGGTAGCGGGCGTCGAAGGCCAGGCTGGCGGCGTCCGCCTCGAAGCGCACCGGGCCGTCGAAAAGGTAGCGATAGGCGTCGGCGTGCGGCGGGGCGGCGAAGGGCAGGGTGGTTTCGGCGAGCGCGATGCGCGAGTCGATCGCCCAGCAGGCGTAGCCGAGCAGGTAGCGCAGCGTGCTGACGAGGCAGAACTCGCGCAGCTCGCCGAGCGCCACGTTCTCGGTGACGCGGATCAGCGCGTTGCCGCGCTGCGGCGAGCGTGGCGGGACGAGCTCGAAAACGATGTCCTCGGTGAGCAGCCGGTGATGGCGGCACCAGCGCTTGAGCGCCACTTCCAGCGTCGGCGAGGTGAGCGAGGCCCGACACAGCATGCCGTAGCTGCCCCATGGCAGGCGGCGCGAGAACCAGGCGAGCGCTTCGTCGTCGAGCGCCTGCATCGCCACCCCCGACATCACCTCCATCTGCGCCGCGGTGACGCGCGCGTCGGGGTCGTCGAGGCGTTCTGGCGGGATCTGCGCCCGCTGCAGGGCGCTGGCCGGATCCATTCCCCGTCGGCGGTAGCCGAGGACGATCGCGCGGATGAACGCCATCGGCGTGGCGGCGCGGCCGCGGCTGAGCTCGGCGGGCGAGGGGGTGAGTATCGTCATCCCGAAAATCCTAGACCGCCTGGCACGAATTGCAACCTCGATGGCACTCGTCGGGCGGGCGGTGCGGCTAAGCTGCGTCGATCGCCGGGCAGGTGCCGACCATAATGGGTGTGCGCGCCGTGCCCGCTGCGCCAGGACAACCTCGAGAAGGAGACACCCCATGAACGTGCCCAGCCTGAACTTCAACCTCGGCGAGACCATCGACGCGCTGCGCGACACGCTGCAGTCCTTCTGCGCCGCGGAGATCGCCCCGCGCGCGGCCGAGATCGACCGCGTCAACGAGTTCCCCGCCGACCTGTGGAAGAAGCTCGGCGACCTCGGGGTGCACGGCATGACGGTGAGCGAGGAGTATGGCGGCACCGACATGGGCTACCTCGCCCACATCGTGGCGATGGAGGAGATCTCGCGCGCCTCGGCCTCGGTCGGCCTCTCCTACGGCGCCCACTCCAACCTGTGCATCAACCAGATCCGCCGCAACGGCACCGAGGAACAGAAGCGGAAGTATCTGCCGAAGCTGATCTCGGGCGATCACGTCGGCGCGCTGGCGATGTCCGAGCCCAACGCCGGCTCGGACGTGGTGTCGATGAAGCTGCGCGCCGACCGCAAGGGCGATCGTTTCGTGCTCAACGGCAGCAAGATGTGGATCACCAACGGCGGCGACGCCGACACCCTGGTGGTCTATGCCAAGACCGACATCGCCGCCGGCCCCAAGGGCATCACCGCCTTCATCATCGAGAAGGGCATGAAGGGCTTCACCTGCGGCACCCATCTCGACAAGCTCGGCATGCGCGGCTCCAACACCTTCCCGCTCTTCTTCGACGACGTCGAGGTGCCGCTCGAGAACGTGCTCGGCGGCGAGGCCAACATCGGCCGCGGCGTGCAGGTGCTCATGAGCGGCCTCGATTACGAGCGTGCGGTGCTCTCCGGCGGCCCGCTCGGCATCATGGCGGCGTGCATGGACGTGGTCGTGCCCTACCTGCACGAGCGCAAGCAGTTCGACACCCCGATCGGCGAGTTCCAGCTCATGCAGGGCAAGATCGCCGACATGTACTCCACCTGGAGCGCGTGCCGCGCCTACACCTATGCCGTCGGCCAGGCCTGCGATCGGACCGACCACGCGCGCAGCCTGCGCAAGGACGCCGCCGGCGTGATCCTCTACACCGCCGAGAAGGCCACCTGGATGGCGGGCGAGGCGATCCAGGCGCTGGGCGGCGTGGGCTACACCAACGACTACGCCGCCGGCCGCCTGTGGCGTGACGCCAAGCTGTACGAGATCGGCGCCGGCACCAGCGAGATCCGGCGCATGCTGATCGGTCGCGAACTCTTTTCCGAAACGCGTTGAGCGGAGCGTCCAGCGATGAGCGTCATCAAATCCAGCATCAACACCCGCAGCGAGGACTTCCAGAACAACGCGAAGACCATGCGCGGCCTGGTCGAGGACCTGCGCGCGAAGGCGACCCAGGTCGGCCTCGGCGGCGGCGAGGCGGCGCGTGCCAAGCACAGCGCGCGCGGCAAGCTGCTGCCGCGCGACCGCGTCAATCACCTGCTCGATCCGGGCACCCCCTTCCTCGAGGTGGGGCAGCTCGCCGCGCTCGGCATGTACGACGACGAGGCGCCGAGCGCCGGCGTCATCACCGGCATCGGCCGGGTGAAGGGCATCGAGTGCATGATCGTGGCCAATGACGCCACGGTGAAGGGCGGGACCTACTACCCGATGACGGTGAAGAAGCACCTGCGCGCGCAGGAGATCGCCGAGCAGAACAACCTGCCCTGCATCTACCTGGTCGACTCGGGCGGCGCCTTCCTGCCGCGGCAGGACGAGGTCTTCCCCGATCGCGACCACTTCGGCCGCATCTTCTACAACCAGGCCAACATGTCGGCCAAGGGCATCCCGCAGGTCGCGGTGGTGATGGGCTCGTGCACCGCCGGCGGCGCCTACGTGCCGGCGATGTCGGACGAGACCATC
>NZ_MBFM01000005.1:505185-508555 GCF_001696715.1 Thauera phenolivorans
ACACCCGCAGCGAGGACTTCCAGAACAACGCGAAGACCATGCGCGGCCTGGTCGAGGACCTGCGCGCGAAGGCGACCCAGGTCGGCCTCGGCGGCGGCGAGGCGGCGCGTGCCAAGCACAGCGCGCGCGGCAAGCTGCTGCCGCGCGACCGCGTCAATCACCTGCTCGATCCGGGCACCCCCTTCCTCGAGGTGGGGCAGCTCGCCGCGCTCGGCATGTACGACGACGAGGCGCCGAGCGCCGGCGTCATCACCGGCATCGGCCGGGTGAAGGGCATCGAGTGCATGATCGTGGCCAATGACGCCACGGTGAAGGGCGGGACCTACTACCCGATGACGGTGAAGAAGCACCTGCGCGCGCAGGAGATCGCCGAGCAGAACAACCTGCCCTGCATCTACCTGGTCGACTCGGGCGGCGCCTTCCTGCCGCGGCAGGACGAGGTCTTCCCCGATCGCGACCACTTCGGCCGCATCTTCTACAACCAGGCCAACATGTCGGCCAAGGGCATCCCGCAGGTCGCGGTGGTGATGGGCTCGTGCACCGCCGGCGGCGCCTACGTGCCGGCGATGTCGGACGAGACCATCATCGTGCGCAACCAGGGCACGATCTTCCTCGGCGGCCCGCCGCTGGTGAAGGCGGCCACCGGCGAGGTGGTCAGCGCCGAGGACCTCGGCGGCGGCGATGTGCACACCCGGCTGTCGGGGGTGGCCGACCACCTCGCCGAGAACGACACCCACGCGCTCTACCTCGCGCGCCGCGTGGTCGCCAACCTGAATCGGGTCAAGCCGGTGGGGATGGCGCTCGGCCGCGGCGTCGAGCCGGCCTACGACCCGGAAGAGATCTACGGCATCATCCCGAGCGACACCCGCAAGCCCTTCGACGTGCGCGAGATCATCGCCCGCGTGGTCGACGAGTCGCGCTTCGACGAGTTCAAGGCGCGCTACGGCACCACCCTGGTGTGCGGCTTCGCCCAGCTCTACGGCTACCCGGTGGGCATCGTCGCCAACAACGGCATCCTGTTCGGCGAATCGGCGCAGAAGGGCGCGCACTTCATCGAGCTGTGCGGCCAGCGCGGCATCCCGCTGCTCTTCCTGCAGAACATCACCGGCTTCATGGTCGGCCGCAAGTACGAGAACGGCGGCATCGCCAAGGACGGCGCCAAGATGGTGACCGCGGTCGCCACCGTGCAGGTGCCCAAGATCACCACCCTGATCGGCGGCTCTTTCGGCGCCGGCAACTACGGCATGTGCGGCCGCGCCTACAGCCCGCGCTTCCTGTGGATGTGGCCGAACGCGCGCATCTCGGTGATGGGCGGCGAGCAGGCGGCGAGCGTGCTGTCGACCGTGCGCCGCGACGGCATCGAGGCCAGGGGCGGAAGCTGGAGCGCGGAAGAGGAGGAAGCCTTCAAGGCGCCGATCCGCGACCAGTACGAGCTGCAGGGCCATCCCTACTACGCCACCGCGCGCATGTGGGACGACGGCGTGGTCGATCCGGCGCAGACCCGGCGCACGCTCGGCCTGTCGCTTTCAGCGGCGCTCAACGCGCCGATCCAGCCGACGAAGTTCGGCGTGTTCCGGATGTGAGCGCGGTGGAACGAGAGATGAGCTACGAGACCCTGGAAATCCTGCGCGACGGTGGCGTCGCGACGATCTGGATGAACCGCCCGGAAGTGCACAATGCCTTCAACGCGCAGCTGATCGCCGACCTCGGTGCGGCCTGCCGCGAGCTCGACGCCGATGCCGCGGTGCGCGTGGTGGTGCTGGCCGGGCGCGGCAAGAGCTTCTCCGCCGGCGCCGACCTCAACTGGATGAAGGCGGCGGG
Organism: Thauera phenolivorans; assembly: GCF_001696715.1. Classification (GTDB taxonomy): domain Bacteria; phylum Pseudomonadota; class Gammaproteobacteria; order Burkholderiales; family Rhodocyclaceae; genus Thauera; species Thauera phenolivorans. The sequence goes on from NZ_MBFM01000005.1 coordinate 507,007, forward strand.
CGAGGCGGGCGAGGCGGAGAACTTCGCCGACGCGATGAAGCTCGCCGGCATGCTGCGCACCCTGGCGGAGATGACGAAGCCGACGATCGCACGCGTGCATGGCGCGGCACTCGGCGGCGGCATGGGCCTGGCCTCCGCCTGCGACATCTGCGTCGCCGGCGAGCGCGCGGTGTTCGCGACCTCCGAGGTCAGGTTCGGCATCATCCCGTCGGCGATCAGCCCCTACGTGATCCGCGCGATCGGCGAGCGCCAGGCCGGTCGGTACTTCCAGACCGCCGAGCGCATCGGCGCGGTGCGCGCCGCCGAGCTCGGGCTGGCGCACGAGGCGGTGGCGACCGACGCGCTCGACGCCAGGGTGAAGGAAGTGGTCGATGCCCTGCTGCAGGGCGGGCCGAAGTCGCAGGCGGCGGCCAAGGCGCTGATCCGCGCGGTGGCCAGCCGGCCGGTGGACGACACCGTGGTGGAAGACACCGCACGCCGCATCGCCGGCCTGCGCGCGACGCCCGAGGCGAAGGAAGGCCTCGCCGCCTTCCTCGAGAAGCGCCCGGCGGCCTGGGTCAATAACTGAAATCGGCGGAGACACACATGTTCGAGAAGATCCTGATTGCCAACCGAGGTGAAATCGCCTGCCGCGTCATCAAGACCGCCCGCCGCATGGGCATCAAGACCGTCGCGGTGTATTCCGAGGCGGATGCGCGCGCCCGCCATGTGCGGCTCGCCGACGAGGCAGTGCTGATCGGCCCGGCGTCGGCGCGCGAGAGCTACCTCGTGATCGACAAGATCATCGCCGCCGCCAAGCAGACCGGCGCGCAGGCGATCCATCCCGGCTACGGCTTCCTGTCCGAGAACGAGGACTTCTGCCACGCCTGCGAGCGCGAGGGCATCGTCTTCATCGGCCCGCCGGTGTCGGCGATCCGCGCGATGGGCTCGAAGTCCGAGGCCAAGAAGCTGATGGAAGCGGCCGGCGTGCCGCTCACCCCGGGCTACCATGGCGACGACCAGGAGCCCAGCTACCTGCACCAGCAGGCCGACGCCATCGGCTACCCGGTGCTGATCAAGGCCGCGGCCGGCGGCGGCGGCAAGGGCATGCGCCTGGTGGAGAAGTCGGAGGACTTCATCGACCTGCTCGCCTCCTGCAAGCGCGAGGCGATCTCCAGCTTCGGTGACGATCATGTATTGGTCGAGAAGTACATCACCAAGCCGCGTCACATCGAGATCCAGGTCTTCGGTGACACCCACGGCAACGTGGTCTACCTGTTCGAGCGCGACTGCTCGGTGCAGCGCCGCCACCAGAAGGTGCTCGAGGAAGCGCCCGCACCGGGCATGACGTCAGAGCGGCGCGCGGCGATGGGCAAGGCCGCGGTCGATGCGGCGAAGGCGGTGGGCTACGTCGGCGCCGGCACGGTCGAGTTCATCGCCAACCAGGACGGCTCCTTCTACTTCATGGAGATGAACACCCGGCTCCAGGTCGAGCACCCGGTCACCGAGATGATTACCGGGCTGGACCTGGTCGAATGGCAGCTGCGCGTCGCCGCCGGCGAGAAGCTGC
>NZ_MBFM01000005.1:508565-518347 GCF_001696715.1 Thauera phenolivorans
CAGCTACCTGCACCAGCAGGCCGACGCCATCGGCTACCCGGTGCTGATCAAGGCCGCGGCCGGCGGCGGCGGCAAGGGCATGCGCCTGGTGGAGAAGTCGGAGGACTTCATCGACCTGCTCGCCTCCTGCAAGCGCGAGGCGATCTCCAGCTTCGGTGACGATCATGTATTGGTCGAGAAGTACATCACCAAGCCGCGTCACATCGAGATCCAGGTCTTCGGTGACACCCACGGCAACGTGGTCTACCTGTTCGAGCGCGACTGCTCGGTGCAGCGCCGCCACCAGAAGGTGCTCGAGGAAGCGCCCGCACCGGGCATGACGTCAGAGCGGCGCGCGGCGATGGGCAAGGCCGCGGTCGATGCGGCGAAGGCGGTGGGCTACGTCGGCGCCGGCACGGTCGAGTTCATCGCCAACCAGGACGGCTCCTTCTACTTCATGGAGATGAACACCCGGCTCCAGGTCGAGCACCCGGTCACCGAGATGATTACCGGGCTGGACCTGGTCGAATGGCAGCTGCGCGTCGCCGCCGGCGAGAAGCTGCCGCTCGCCCAGGAACAGTTGCAGCTGCGCGGCCATGCGCTCGAGGCGCGGATCTACGCCGAGGACCCGGCCAAGGGCTTCCTGCCCTCGACGGGACGGCTGGTGCACCTCGCGCCGCCGGCCGAGTCGCTCAACGTGCGGGTCGACACCGGCGTCGAGGAGGGCGACGAGATCAGCCCGCACTACGACCCGATGATCGCCAAGCTGATCGTGTGGGATATCAACCGCGACCGCGCGCTCGCCCGCATGCTGCAGGCGCTCGCCGAATACCGCGTGGTGGGCGTGGCCAACAACATCGAGTTCCTGTCGCGCCTGACCGCCAGCCCGGCGTTCGCCGGCGCCGACCTCGACACCGGCCTGATCGAGCGCGAGAAGGACTATCTCTTCCCCGCCGACCCGGTGGTGCCCGAGCAGGCCTGGCTGGTGGCGGCGCTCGGCGAACTGCTGCGCGAGGCCGAGCGCAGCGCGGAGTCCGCCCGCCGCGGCAGCGATCCATTGTCGCCCTGGCATGCGAGCGACGGCTGGCGGATCAACGCCACCGCCCGCCGCGAGCTGATGTTCCGCCACGGCGAGACCCAGAAGACGGTGATCGTCGCCTACCGGCCCGACGGTTACCGGCTCACGGTCGACGGCCACACGGTGCAGGCGCGCGGCCGGCTCAATCCGCGCGGGCTGCTGCGCGTCGAGCTCGACGGCACCCGCAGCGACGCCACCGTGATCGTCGCCGGCGAGAAGCGCCACGTGTTCTTCCACGGTCGCAGCTGGCAGCTCTCCTGCATCGACCCGCTGCTGCACACCGGCGAGGGCGGCGGCGCCGAGGGCGGCCTGCTGGCGCCGATGCCGGGCAAGGTCATCGCCCTGGTGGCGGCCGAGGGCGCCACGGTGGAGAAGGGTGCGCCGCTGCTGATCCTGGAGGCGATGAAGATGGAGCACACGATCACCGCGCCCGCCGCCGGCACCGTGAAGACTTTCCGCTTCGCGGTCGGCGACCAGGTCGGCGACGGTGCCGAGCTGGTCGATTTCGAGGCCGCGACTGCCTGAGCCCGGACCCGGGCGCGGCGATCGCCGCGCCCTTGCCACGCCGGACCACAAGAAAGAGAGAAGAGAGGAGAAGGACGACAAGATGAGCACCCCGAGTTATGTCCATGGCGCGTCGAGCACGCCGCTCATCGGCCTGACCATCGGCCGCTACTTCGACGAGGCTTGCGAGCGCCACGCCGAGCGCGAGGCGATCGTCGTGCGTCACCAGAACGTGCGCCTGAGCTATGCCGCGTTCAAGCAGAAGGTGGATGCGCTCGCCTGCGGCCTGATGCGGCTCGGCCTCGAGCGCGGCGATCGGATCGGCATCTGGTCGCAGAACAACCTGGAGTGGGCACTGACCCAGTTCGCCACTGCGAAGGCCGGGCTGGTGATGGTGAACATCAATCCCGCCTACCGCCTCGCCGAGCTCGAGTACGCGCTGAACAAGGTCGGCTGCCGGGCGCTCGTGCTGTCGCCCGCCTTCAAGGGGAGCGACTACCTCGGCATGATCGGCGAGCTCGCGCCCGAACTCGGCCACTGCGAACCCGGCCTGCTGCGCAGCCACCGGCTGCCCGGGCTGGAGATGGTGATCCGCATGGGCGCGGAGAAGACGCCCGGCATGCTCGACTTCGACGAACTGCTGCGCACGCCCACGCGTGAGGAGTCCGACGCGCTCGCGCTGCTGTCGGAGAGGCTGCAATTCGACGATCCGGTCAACATCCAGTTCACCTCGGGCACCACCGGCCATCCCAAGGGCGCGACCCTGTCGCACCACAACATCCTCAACAACGGCTTCTTCGTCGGCGAGGCGATCCGGCTCGTGGCGGGCGACCGCGTGTGCATCCCGGTGCCGCTCTACCACTGCTTCGGCATGGTGATGGGCAACCTCGGCTGCCTGACCCACGGCGCCACGATGGTCTACCCGGGCGAGGCCTTCGACCCGCTCGCGGTGCTCGAGGCGGTATCCGAGGAGCACTGCACCGCGCTCTACGGCGTGCCGACGATGTTCATCGCCGCGCTCGACCATCCGCGTTTCGCCGAGTTCGACATGTCACCGCTGCGCACCGGCATCATGGCCGGCAGCCCCTGCCCGATCGAGGTCATGAAGCGCGTGATCGAGCGCATGAACATGGCCGAGGTCACGATCGCCTACGGCATGACCGAGACCTCGCCGGTGAGCTTCCAGAGCGCCACTGACGACCCGATCGACCGCCGCGTGTCGACCGTGGGCCGGGTGCAGCCGCACTGCGAGGTCAAGATCGTCGACACCGAAGGCTGCATCGTGCCGCGCGGCACGCCGGGCGAGCTGTGCACCCGCGGCTACTCGGTGATGCTCGGCTACTGGGGCGACGACGACAAGACCGGCGAGGCAATCGACGCCGGCGGCTGGATGCACACCGGCGACCTCGCGGTGATCGACGACCAGGGCTACTGCAACATCGTCGGCCGCATCAAGGACATGGTCATCCGCGGCGGCGAGAACATCTATCCGCGCGAGATCGAGGAGTTCCTCTACGGCCACCCCAAGGTGCTCGACGTGCAGGTGGTCGGCGTGCCCGACCAGAAGTACGGTGAGGAGCTGTGCGCCTGGATTATCCTGCGCGAGGGCGAGTCGATGAGCGAGGACGAGGCGCGCGAGTACTGCAAGGGCCAGATCGCGCACTACAAGATCCCGCGCTACATCCAGTTCGTCGACAGCTTCCCGATGACGGTGACCGGCAAGATCCAGAAGTTCCTGATCCGGCAGAAGATGAAGGAGGCGCTCGGGCTGGATGAGACGAAGACTGCCTGATGAAGAGGACCGACCCATGACCGTAGCGAAGCTTCCCGCCGCTGTCCGCATCGTCGAGATGGGCCCGCGCGACGGCCTGCAGAACGAGAAACAGCTCGTCTCCACCGACACCAAGCTCGAGCTGGTGCGCCGCCTCGAGCGAGCAGGGCTGAAGGCGATCGAGACCACCTCCTTCGTGTCGCCCAAGTGGGTGCCGCAGATGGGCGACAACGCCGAACTGCTGCCCCGCGTGCTCGCCGCTGCCGCACCCGGTGTCGCCTACCCGGTGCTCACCCCGAACCTGAAGGGCTTCGAGGCCGCGCTCGCCGCCGGGGCGAAGGAGGTCGCGGTGTTCGGCGCCGCCTCCGAGTCCTTCAGCCAGAAGAACATCAACTGCTCGATCGCCGAGTCGCTGGAACGCTTCCGTCCGGTGACCGAGGCGGCACACACGGCCGGCGTGCGCGTGCGCGGTTACGTCTCCTGCGTGGTCGGCTGCCCCTACGAGGGCGCGGTCGCGCCGCAGGCGGTGGCGGAGGTCGCGGCGACGTTGCTGGAGATGGGCTGCTACGAGGTCTCGCTCGGCGACACCATCGGCACCGGCAATCCGGCGAGCATCGCCCGCATGCTCGAGGCGGTCATGAAGCGCGTGCCGGCGGACAAGCTGGCAGGCCACTACCACGACACCTACGGCATGGCGGTGGCCAACGTCTACGCCTCGCTCGAGATGGGCGTGGCGGTGTTCGACGCCTCGGTCGGCGGGCTGGGCGGTTGCCCGTACGCCGCTGGCGCGTCGGGGAACGTCGCCACCGAGGACGTGGTCTGGCTGCTGCACGGCCTCGGCATCGAGACCGGCATCTCGCTCGATGCGCTGGTCGACACCGCGGCCTGGATCAGCGCCGAACTCGGCCGCGAGCCGGCCTCGCGGGTGTCGCGTGCGGTGCTGGCCAAACGCGCGAAGACGGGCGACGCCTGAGCGCGCCGCGACGGCCCCGGTGCCGAATCGGTCATAATCGGGCCTGAGTCCATCACGATCGGCGCGCATGTACGCGTCGGCCACTCCCCAGCAGAGACTGTCACCATGAGCGTTCCTTCCCCCTGCATCAACGTTTGCCGCATGAATTCCGACACCGGCTGGTGCGAAGGCTGCCTGCGCAGTATCGACGAGATCGTCCGCTGGAGCCGCAGCGACGACGGCGAGAAGCGCCGCATCCTCGCCGAGGTCGAGGCGCGCCGTGCCGGCGCCGGCGTGGCCGGCCGCAACCCGGAGGGCGTGCGCGCATGAATGACTCGCTCTGCCTGGGCATCTGCATGATCGACTGGGACGAGGGCATCTGCGTCGGCTGCGGCCGCACCGCCGACGAGATCGACGGCGTGCCGGTGCCGCCGCCGGCCGGGCTCGCGCCGGAAACGCCGCCGCTGCCCGCCAACGTCGCCGCACAGGTCGGCGAGGGCAGCGAGTGAGCGCTGCCCCGAGGCTGCCGGCCACGCTCCAGGTCTTCGAGCGCGGCTGGCTGTCGTCCAACAACATCCTGCTGACGGACGGCGAAGAGGCGACGCTGATCGACGCCGGCTACGTCAGTCATGCGGCGCAGACGGTGGCGCTGGTGCGCGAGGCGCTCGGTGCGCGCCGGCTCGGACGCCTGATCAACACCCATTCGCATTCCGACCACATCGGCGGGAACGCCAGCGTGCAGCGCAGCTTCGGCTGCTCGATCATCGTGCCCGTGGGCATGGAGCGCGCGGTCACGCACTGGGACGAGGCCGCCCTGCTGCTCAGCACCGCCGCGCAGGCCGGGGAACGCTTCGAGGTCGATGCCACGCTCGCCCCCGGCGAGCGCTTCGTCGCCGGCGAACTCGAGTGGCAGGCGCTCGCCGCGCCCGGTCACGACATGGACGCGCTCGCCTACTACAACCCCGAGCGCCGCATCCTGATCTCGGGCGACGCGCTATGGCGCGACGGCTTCGGGATCCTGTTCGCCGACGTGCTCGGCACCGGCGACGGCCTCGGCGAAGCACGGCGCACGCTGGAGGCGATCGGCCGCCTCCCCGTCGACCTCGTGCTTCCCGGTCACGGCGCGCCCTTCGCCGAATTCGACGACGCCCTCGAGCGCGCCTTCGCCCGTCTGCGCGCCTTCGAGGCCGACGGCGCGCGCATGGCGCGCAATGCGATCCGCGCCTGCGTGACCTTCAAGCTGCTCGAAGTGCGCAGCATGGCGCTCGACACGCTGCCGCAATACCTCGCCGAGACGCCGCTCTACCGCGCCGCCAACGAACGCTTCCTCGGTATGGACGAGGGGGCGCTCGCGGACTGGCTGGTGAAGGAGCTCGAGCGCGCCGGGGTGGCCGAGCGCCGCGACGGGGCGCTGCTCGCGCGCTGACCGCCGCTGCCCGTCCGCGTCCGCGGGAACGGCGGCCGGTGCGGGCGGTCGGACTGTAAACCGCGCGCCATCAACGCTCGGCTATAGTGTCGTCCGGCCCCACGAACCCAGCGAGTCGCAGCACCATGCATATCGTCCTCATCAGCGGCCTTTCCGGCTCAGGCAAGAGCATCGCCCTCAACGTGCTGGAGGATGCGGGCTACTACGTGGTGGACAACCTCCCCGCCAGCCTGCTGGGCGAACTGATCGACACGCTCGACGAGGACGGCTACCGACGCGTCGCGGTGGTGGTCGACATGCGCTCCGGCGCCAGCATCGCTGCATTGCCGGCCCAGGTGAATGCGCTGCGCGAGCGCGTCGAGGACCTGCGCTTCATCTTTCTCGATGCGCGGAGCGAAACCCTGATCGCACGCTTCTCCGAAACCCGCCGTCGTCACCCGATGGCGAACGAGGGCGTGTCCTTGCAGGAGGCGATCCAGAGCGAGCGCGAGGCGCTCGAGGAGATTTCCGCGCTCGGCGTGCGCATCGATACCAGCGAGCTGCACCCGAACACCCTGCGCAACTGGATCAAGGACATCATCCAGGCGTCGCACGCGGACAGCCTGAGCCTGCTGTTCCAGTCCTTCGGCTTCAAGTACGGCATCCCGATCGACGCCGACCTCGTGTTCGACGTGCGCTGCCTGCCGAATCCGCACTACGATCCGGTGCTGCGCCCGCTGACCGGGCGCGACCAGCCGGTGATCGACTTCCTCGAGAAGATCCCCGAGGTGGGCTCGATGGCGGAGGACATCCGCCAGTTCATCGCGCGCTGGCTGCCCGCCTACCAGCGCGACAACCGCAGCTATCTGACGGTGGCGATCGGCTGCACCGGCGGCCAGCACCGCTCGGTCTACATCGCCGAATGGCTCGCCCGGCGCTTCGCTGACCAGGCTCGCGTGATGGTGCGTCACCGGACCGCGGCGCGGCGCGTGAGCGACCGCGCAGCCGATGCCGGGGGCGTGTTCGGGGGCGTGGTCGGCAAGTGAAGCCCGGGATGACGGGCTGGCGTCACTGGCTGCGTCCCGGCGACAGCGTGGTGGTCGTGCTCGGCGCGCTCGTGTGCGTATGGTCGGCGCTCGCGATGTGGCGCGGCGGCGCGCCCGATTCGGCGCTGATCCGCGCCGGCGGCACGCTGGTGGCCGAGGTGGCGCTCACGCGCGCGCAGATGGTCGAGGTCGAGGGGCCGCTCGGCACCACGCGCATCGAGATCGCGCCGGGCCGCGCGCGGGTAGCGTCCGATCCCGGGCCGCGCCAGTACTGTGTGCGCCAGGGCTGGCTGGAGCGCGCGGGTGCGGTGGCGATCTGCGCCCCCAACGAGGTGAGCCTGATGCTGACCGGGCGCGGCGCCGACTATGACTCCCTCAACTATTGAACTCGTACCGGCGGCGGAGGATCGCCGCATCGCGCGCCACGCCGCGGCGGCGATCGTGCTGACCGTGGCGGAGGCGGCGATCCCGCTGCCGCTGCCCGGGGTCAAGCCCGGGCTGGCGAACATCGTCACCCTGGTGGTGCTCGCGCGCTGGGGCTGGCGTGAGGCGGTGTGGGTGGCTCTGCTGCGGGTCTTCGCCGGCAGCCTGCTGCTCGGCCAGTTCCTCGCGCCGGGCTTCTTCCTCAGCCTGTCGGGCGCGATCGCCAGCCTGCTCGTGCTCGGGCTGGCGATGCACCTGCCCCAGCGCTGGTTCGGCCCGGTCAGCCACAGCATCCTCGCCGCCTTCGCCCATATCGGCGCGCAGCTGGTGGTCGCACGGCTCTGGCTGGTGCCGCACGACGGGGTCTTCTACCTGATGCCGGTGTTCGCCGCCGCCGCGGTGGTGTTCGGCCTCGGCAACGGGCTGGTGGCCGCGCGCCTGTTGCACGAGCTCGGGCGCGGGTCCGAGCCCGCGGAAAAGAATCCGGAACGCTGAGCGCCCCGCGCCGTCGAACCCGCATCGACAGCGGGAGGGATGTGGATGCGCGGACGGTGGTGGCGCTGGCTGAGTGCCTTGATGGCGGTCGTGTTCGGCCTCGTGTTCGGCTTTCTCGCCGGCTTCGGCGTGGCGCGGGCCGCGGCGCCGGCGGCGCCCGGCGGCCCGCAGGCCGATCAGCCGAGCCTGTCCTCGAACCAGGCGGTGAGCCGCATCCAGCCGTCTTCCGCCTCCTCCTTGCGGTAGCTCGGCCGGTAGTCGGCGTGGAAGGCGTGCGGCGCCTCGGGGTAGACCACGATCTCGCTCGGCTGGCCGGCCTTCTCCAGGGCCTCGCGCATCATCTCCACGTCGTCTAGCGAAATGCCCTGGTCCTGGCCGCCGTAAAGGCCGAGCACCGGCGCGTGAAGCGTTTCGACGACGTCGATCGGGTGGTTCGGATTGTTCTCCGAGGGCGCGCCATCGAGGCGACCGTACCAGGCCACGCCCGCCTTCAGTGCCGGATTGTGGGCGGCATACAGCCAGGTGATGCGCCCGCCCCAGCAGAAGCCGGTGATCCCCAGCCGGGTGGCATCGCCGCCCTTGTCGGCGGCCCATGCGGCGCAGGCGTCGAGGTCGGCCATGACCTGCGCGTCGGGCACCTTGGCGACGATCGCCTGCAGGATCTCGGCGACGTTGTCGATTGCGGTCGGGTCGCCCTGGCGGAAGAAGAGTTCGGGCGCGATCGCGAGATAGCCTTCGCGGGCGAGCCGGCGGCAGACGTCGCGGATGTACTCATGGACGCCGAAGATTTCCTGTACCACCAGGATGACCGGCATTTTGTCGCGGCCGGCCGGGCGGGCGAAATAGACGGGCAACTCGCCGCCGTCGACCGCGATCCGCGCTTCGCCGGTGTCGAGCCCTTCGGCGTCGGTGCGGATCACGCTCTGCGCCTGTACCGGCTGCACGGCGAGGGCGAAGCCGGCCGCCGCCAGGGTGGTGACGAAGCCGCGGCGGCTGAGGCGGGCGGCGGGCAACAGGCTGTCGAACTGGGGGTCTTGATCGCTCTTCATCGGGTCTCTCCTCGGGTGGGGGGTGACGAGGGTCGGTGGTGGCGCCCCGTCCCCACCCAATGCTAGCAAGCAGGCGCGGCGCACGGTGCGATTGCACGCCCGAAAAGCGAAAAGCCCCTGCGGGGCAGGGGCTCTTCGTGTCGCGCGGCGCGGTGCTCAGCGACGGCGGCGGGGCGGCGCCGCGGAGGCGCCGGCCGGGCGGCCCGGCAGATGGCGGAAAGTGATCCGCCCCTTGCTCAGATCGTAGGGCGACATCTCGAGCGAGACGTTGTCGCCGGCGATGATGCGGATGTGGTGCTTGCGCATCTTGCCGCCGGAGTAGGCGATCAGGTTGTGGCCGTTGTCGAGGGTGACGCGATAGCGGCCGTCGGGCAGCACCTCGGTAACGGATCCTTGCATTTCGATGAGTTCTTCCTTGGCCATGTTCGGGCTCCTGTTTGGCTGGGGCGGCGTCGTCCGGATGTTCGGACGACCGCTGCCGGGACCTGCTTCCGCCGAGGCAAGCCTTGATTCAGCGCCCGGCCAGCGAGGGTGACGCGGCGGCGCTTCGCGAAATCGGCGCGGTAAGTGGCGGGCCGAAGCTCTTGTGCTCGATGGCAACCCTGTGCCCACGGGCGGCAGGGTAGGGCGACGCGATGGTGAAGCGTGCGCGCGCCGCGCTGGGACGGTCGATGGGGCGAGACCGTTACGGTTCGCTTGCCGGGTCGGGGACGCGCAAGCAGTGGGTCCGGGCGAGGACGCCGGACCGGCGACGGAGCGTGCCGGGCGGTGCGTTCGGGACCGGAACCGGACCGATGACCGGGCGAACGAGGAGCGGAAAGAAAAATAGCCAGACTCTCGAGCCTGGCTATTTTCCTGAATCTCCTGGTAGGCCGTGCTGGGCTCGAACCAGCGACCAACGGATTAAAAGTCCGCTGCTCTACCAACTGAGCTAACGACCCGCCGTGAAGTCGCGAATGATAGTGAGACACTTCGAGAGTGTCAAGTTCCGATTGACGGGAATTCGTGCCATCGTCGCCTCAGGCTTCGCGCATCATCAGCCAGTACTGGATCTTCATGGTCACCGCCGCGCCGGCGATG
>NZ_MBFM01000005.1:518357-548412 GCF_001696715.1 Thauera phenolivorans
TCCGCCGAGGCAAGCCTTGATTCAGCGCCCGGCCAGCGAGGGTGACGCGGCGGCGCTTCGCGAAATCGGCGCGGTAAGTGGCGGGCCGAAGCTCTTGTGCTCGATGGCAACCCTGTGCCCACGGGCGGCAGGGTAGGGCGACGCGATGGTGAAGCGTGCGCGCGCCGCGCTGGGACGGTCGATGGGGCGAGACCGTTACGGTTCGCTTGCCGGGTCGGGGACGCGCAAGCAGTGGGTCCGGGCGAGGACGCCGGACCGGCGACGGAGCGTGCCGGGCGGTGCGTTCGGGACCGGAACCGGACCGATGACCGGGCGAACGAGGAGCGGAAAGAAAAATAGCCAGACTCTCGAGCCTGGCTATTTTCCTGAATCTCCTGGTAGGCCGTGCTGGGCTCGAACCAGCGACCAACGGATTAAAAGTCCGCTGCTCTACCAACTGAGCTAACGACCCGCCGTGAAGTCGCGAATGATAGTGAGACACTTCGAGAGTGTCAAGTTCCGATTGACGGGAATTCGTGCCATCGTCGCCTCAGGCTTCGCGCATCATCAGCCAGTACTGGATCTTCATGGTCACCGCCGCGCCGGCGATGATCGCGAAGGTGGTGAGGATGGAGCCGAGGGCGAGGGTGGAGAAGCCGGAGATGCCCTGGCCGATGGTGCAGCCGAGGCCGGTGACGCCGCCGAAGCCCATCAGCACCGCGCCTGCGATGTGGCGGACGAGGTCGCCCGGGTCGCGAAAGCCCTCGATGCGGAAGCTGCGGCTGAGCGCGGCGTAGAGGGCGGAGCCGGCGATCACGCCGAGCGCGCTGGCGATGCCGAAGGTCAGCACCCGGCTGCTGTCGCTCCACAGGATCAGCAGCTCGAGCGTGTAGGCGAAGGGGGCGACGAAGGTCAGCGACTCGGCGCTGCGGCTGTTGGTGGCGATGAAGGCCTCCTCCAGCGTCTCCGGATGCTCGGCGACGTAGCCGATGTGGCCGGTGACGTACCAGCCCGCGACGCACAGCGCGCCGATGACGATACCGCCGAGCAGCACGTCCGAGCGCCAGCTTTCGCGGCTCGCCAGCGCGGCCACCAGCAGCACGCCGCCGATCGCGCCGGCCGCGAGCAGCAGCGCGGTTTGCGGGTCGAAGCCGCCGGCGGCGAGGAAGGAGGGGAGGTCCTGGCCATGGGCGAGGCCGACCGCGACCGGGTCGAGGAACTCAGTGCGCCAGACGCCGAACAGCCCGCGCATCGTCATGTAGGCGCTGATCGCGAGGAAGGCGAACACCACCACCGACTTCAGGTTGCCGCCGCCGATGCGGATCAGGGTCTTGCTGCCGCAGCCCGAGGCGAGCGTCATTCCGACGCCGAAGGCGGCGCCGCCGACGATGTTCGACAGCCAGATCAGGCGGGTGCCGCTGTAGATCGACTTGGAGGCGTCGAACAGCCCGGCGAATTGCAGCGCGGCGGTGCCGAAGATCGCGACGGCGATCGCCAGCATCCACATCCGCATGCGGCTCCAGTCGCCCATGTTGAGGATGTCGGAGATCGCGCCGAGGGTGCAGAAGTTGGTGCGATTGCCGACGAAGCCGAAGAGGACGCCGATGGCGAACGCGAGCGAGGTGATGGTGGAGGCGGCGACCAGGGTTTCGTCCATGAGGGGCAGCTGCAGGCTCGAGGATAGGGCCCCGATTCTAGGTCAAAAGCACCCGTTTCAGGGGCGAAGCGGCCGGTAGCGCGTGGGATCCGGCACGCCGGCGGCCTCGAAGCCGGCCCGGCGCAGGCGGCATGCGTCGCACAGACCGCAGGCACGGCCTTCGTCGTCGGCCTGGTAGCAGGACACGGTGATGCCGTAATCGACCCCGAGCGCGGTGCCGCGGCGGATGATCTCGGCCTTGGAGAGGTCGATCAGCGGAGCGTGGATGCGCACCCGCCGCCCTTCGATGGCGGCCCGGGTGGCGAGATTGGCCATCGTCTCGAAGGCCGCGATGAAGGCGGGACGGCAGTCCGGGTAGCCGGAATAATCGACCGCGTTGACGCCGACGAAGATGTGGCGCGCGTCGAGCACTTCGGCCCAGGCGAGCGCGATCGACAGCATCACGGTGTTGCGCGCCGGCACGTAGGTGACCGGGATCTCGTCGGCACCGCCGGCCGCCTCCGGCACCGCGATCGCGTCGTCGGTGAGGGCGGAGCCGCCGAACTGGCCGAGGTCGACATGGGCGAGGCGGTGCTCGCGGGCGCCGAGCGCGGCGGCGACCCGCTCCGAGGCCGCGAGCTCGGCGGCGTGGCGCTGGCCGTAGGCCACCGTCAGGGCATGGGGGTCGAGACCCATGTCGCGGGCGATCGCGAGGCAGGTCGCGGAGTCGAGGCCGCCGGAAAGCAGGACGACGGCACGCTCTGGCTGGTTCATCGGTTTGCTCCTGATGGGCGAGGCGGCCTCAGCGGCCGCGGGCGTCGTTCCAGAGGATCTTGTGCAGCTGAAGCTGGAAGCGCACCGGCAGGCGGTCGCGAACGATCCATTCGGCGAGCCGGGCGGGTTCGAGCCGGCCCTCCACCGGCGAGAACAGCAGCTCGCAGCGTCCGGCGAGGCGGTGCTCGGCGAGCTGGCGCCTGGCCCACGCATAGTCGGCCTCGTCGGCGAGCACGAACTTGAGTTCGTCCTGGGGGCCGAGCAGCGCCAGGTTCTGCAGGCGGTTCCTCGCCTCCTCGCCGGAGCCGGGCGCCTTCAGGTCGACGATGCGCGCGACGCGTTGATCTACGCCGGAAATGTCGAGCGCGCCGCTGGTCTCGAGCGACACCGAATAGCCTGCGTCGCACAGCGCGGTGAGCAGGGCGAGGCAGCCCTTCTGCGCCAGCGGCTCGCCGCCGGTGACGCAGACGTGGCGCAGGCCGTGGCGGGCGACGTCCTCCAGCACCGCGCCGAGTTCGCGCGTGTGCCCGCCCTGGAAGGCGTAGGCGGTATCGCACCAGGAGCAGCGCAGCGGGCAGCCGGTGAGGCGGACGAAGACCGTGGGCAGGCCCACCCGGGTGGACTCGCCCTGCACCGAGGCGAAGATCTCGGTGATGCGCAGGCGCACGGCGCCCTCCGCCGCGACGGTGGTCGTCATCGGCTCAGCGCGCGGCGAGACGCTGCCTGGCGATCTGCGCGGCGTTGCTCTGCGGGTAACGGTCGACCAGGTTCTGCAGGGTGCGCCTGGTTGCGGCGGCGTCGCCGGTGGCCTGCTGGCTGTTGGCGAGGCCGAGCATCGCATCCGGTGCGCTCGGATCCTGCGGCCACTTCGTCAGCACGGTGTCGAAGTGCTTGCTCGCGGCGGCGAGGTCCTTCGTCTGCAGGGCGGCGTTGCCGGCCCAGAAGTGGGCGCCGGGGGTGAAGCTGCCGGAGGGGTATTCCCGGGCGAAGCGCTCGAAGGCGGACAATGCCTCGCGATGCTTGCCGGCCTTGAGCAGGCCGAGGGCGGCCTCGTAGTCGGCCGATTCGGCGGCCGGATCGGCCGGCGTGGCGGCGGCCGACTCCGCTGGTGCGCCCGCCGCCGGACCGCCTTCGATCTTGCGCAGGCGGTCGTCGAGGTCGACGTAGAAGTCGCGCTGACGCGCCTTCAGCGATTCGACCTCGTTGAGCAGGACCTCGATCTGGCCGCGCAGGCGGGCGATCTCGCCGCGCAGTTGCTCGTTCTGGTTGGCGAGCTCGAGCTGGCCGCGGCTGGTGCTCTCGATCCGGCTCTCGAACTCCTGACGCAATTCGTTGACCTGGCGCCGTGCCTCGGCGTCATCGAACAGACCCGCTTGCGCGGGTCCGGCCGATGTCAGCGCGAGCAGGGCCGCCAGCGGCAGCAGGCGTTTCATCTCAGAATTCGCCCGAGTAGAGCATGTCGCCGCGACGGTTCTCGGCGAAGCAGTTCTCCGAGGCGTCGTCGCAGCGCGGCTTCTCTTCGCCGAGGCTGACCGACTCGATCTGCGCCTCGGTGGCGCCCAGCAGCATCAGCGCCTGCTTGACGACGTCGGCACGCTTCTGGCCGAGGGCGAGGTTGTACTCGCGGCTGCCGCGCTCGTCCGTGTTGCCCTGGATGAGCATCTTCATCTGCGGGTTCTGCACCAGGAAGCGGGCATGGGCCTCGATCAGCGACTTGGCTTCGGGCTTGATGACGAAGCTGTCGAAGTCGAAATAGACGCTGCGCTTGGAGAGGATGCTGTTGGGGTCGGTGAGCGCGGCCATGCCGGCGCCGGCGGTGCCGGGCGCGGTCACGGTGGCGACACCGGTGCTGCTGCGGTCTTCGACCGCGGCGCTGCCGGTGGCGTCGGTGCCGGTGCTCGAGCAGGCGGCGAGCAGAACAGAGAGGAGAGCGGGCAGAAGCAGTTTCTTCATGGAGGTATTCCCCGGATTTTTATGTGATGACGAACAGCAGCGTGTTTACCGGATCTGCGGACCCCAGGCGGGTTCGCGGACGTCGGCGGCCTGCACCGACAGGCGCTGCTTGATTCGCCCATCAGACGACACCGCGGCGAGCACGCCCCGTCCACCGACTTCGGTGGCGTAGAGGATCATGCGGCCGTTGGGAGCGAAGCTGGGCGACTCGTCGCGTGCCGAGTCGGTGAGGATCGTTGTCTGCCGGGTGGCGAGGTCGAGCACCGCGACCTGGAATCGCCCGCCGTTGCGGGTGATGAAGGCGAGGAGCTTGCCGTCGGCCGAGGGGCGCGGGGTGACGTTGTAGGCGTTGTCGAAGGTCACGCGCTGGGCGCCGCCACCGGAGGCGGAAATGCGGTAGATCTGCGGGCTGCCGCCGCGATCGGAGGTGAAGTAGATCCACTGGCCGTCGGGCGACCAGGCCGGCTCGGTGTCGATGCCGGAGGAGCTCGCGAGGCGGCGCACGCCCGAACCGTCGGCGTTCAGCACGTAGAGCTGGGAGCGGCCGTCCTTGGTCAGCACCACCGCCAGCTGGCGGCCGTCGGGCGACCAGGTGGGCGCCGAGTTGGAGCCCTTGAAGTTCGCGACCACCCGGCGCTGGCCGGTGGCGAGCGTATGCACGTAGATGATCGGCTTCTTCTGCTCGAAGGACACGTAGGCGAGCTGGCTGCCGTCGGGCGACCACGACGGCGAGATGATCGGCTCGCGCGAGATCAGGGCCGCCTGCTGGTTCATGCCGTCGGCGTCGGCGACCTGGAGCTCGAAGCGCGGGCCGCTCTTCACCACGTAGGCGATGCGGGTGGAGAAGTGACCCGGCATGCCGGTGAGCTTCTCGTAGACGAAGTCGGCGATGCGGTGGCCGACGAGGCGGTTCTGCGCCGGCGTCATCGGCATCGACATCGCGCCCAGCTCGAGCTGGCGCTGGGTGTCGAACAGGCGGAAGCGCACGTCGTAGCTGCCGTTGGCCTGCGGGACCAGGCTGCCGGTCAGCACCGCGTCGGCGCCGCGGCCGCGCATGCCGGCGAGATCGGGCACGACCGATTCGGGCAGGGGCAGGGGGCCGATGTCGATCAGCGTGAACAGGCCGCTGCGCTCGAGGTCGGCGCGCACCACGTCGGTGACGCCGCGCGGCAGGCGCGCCTCGTTCTCGAACACCGGGATCACCACCGGGAAGCGCGAGGCGCCGGCGCCGGTGATCTCGATCGAAAGCTGGGCATGGGCGGCCAGCGACAGGCAGGCCAGCACGGTGGCGGCGAGGAGGCGGAAGGCGGCGAGCATGGGCTTTCTCGTATTCGGCATAAGTCGTGGATTATACATGCGAAAAAATCGGCCGCTCAGTCCGCCAGGGGGCGGAACCTGAGCTCGAGCGTGCGCTGGAACAGGCCGCGGTCCTCGGGCAGCGGCAGCGGGCTCGAGCGCCGGATCGCGCGTTCGATCGCCTGGTCGAGCGCTGGAATGCCCGAGGAGCGCTTGAGGCGCACGTTGAGCACTTCGCCGCTGGGGAGCTGGTCCACTTCGAACACCGCTTCCGGGTTGCCGGAGATGCCCGGCGGCGGCAGCAGGTTGCCGCGCACCTTGGCGCGGATCGCGTTCTTGTAGCGATCGACGTCGCCGCTTCCGCCGCCGCCGGCGGCACCGGACGGGCGGCCGCCGGCGCCGCCGGCACGGGCGGCCGCGGTGCGCGCGGCGTCGGCCTGCATCATGCTGTCGAGTCGGGCGCGCTCGGCACGCGCGGCTTCCTGCGCGAGCTTCTGCTTGAAGTCGTCCTGCGCCGCTGCCGGCTTGGCCGCGGGCTTGGCTGCGGGCTGTGGCTCGGGCTTCTTCGGCTCCGGCTGCTCAGGCTCGGGCTTGGGCTTCGGTTTCGGCTCCGGTTTCGGCTCTGGCTTCTTCGGCTCGGGGTTCTTCGGCTCCGGCTTGGGCTCGGGCTTCTTCGGCTCCGGTTTCGGCTCCGGTTTCGGCTCCGGTTTCGGCTCCGGTTTCGGCTCCGGCTTGGGTTCCGGCTTCTTCGGCTCGGGTTTCTTTTCCGGGGCCTTGGTCGCGATCTCCGGCTTCCGCGCCGGTTTGGGCTCGGGTCTGGCGACGGGTTCCGGCTTGGGGGCGGGCTGCGGCTTGGGCTCGGGCCGCGGTTCAGGCCGGGGCTCCGGCTTCGGTTCGGGCTTCGGTTCGGCCCGCGGCTGGGGCTTCGGTTCCGCTTGAGGCGCGGCCTGGCGGGCGGCCGGTGCGCCGCCGCCCTCCGGCCCGCCCACGAGGGCGACCTCGAGCGAACCCGGCGGCGAGCTTTGCCAGCTGACGCCGAGGAAGAGGAACAGCAGCAGGCCGAGATGCACCGCGACGGTGAGGCCGAGCGAGGCGAGCTTGCCCGGCTCCTCGCGCCGCGGCGGGGTGACGCGCTCGTTCATCGGCCGTCGCTGCCCGTCTGGGTCTGCAGGCTGATCCTGCGCACGCCGGCGGCGCGCGCGGCCTCGAGTACGTCGATGACCTTCTGGTACTGCAGCTCCTTGCTCGCGGCGACGAGGAAGGGCTGCTCGGGGTTCTTCGCCAGGGCGTCCTCGAGCACGCCCTGGAACTCGCGGTCGGCGAGCGGGCGCGGAGCGGCGTTGCTGCTGGCGCGGATCGACATCGCGCCGTCGGCCTTGATCTCGAGCACCATCGCCTCGGCGGGCGGGCTGGCGGACACGCCGGCCGAGGGCACGTCGATCGTGCCGGGCTGGACCATCGGCGCGGTGACCATGAAGATCACGAGCAGCACCAGCATCACGTCGATGTAGGGCACGACGTTGATCTGGTTCATGAGGCGGCGCTGACGCATGGCGATGGCTTCCTTCGCTCAGCGCAGGTGGCGCTGCAGGATGTTGGAGAACTCCTCCATGAAGCTCTCGAAGCGGATGCCGAGGCGGTCGATGTCGTGCACATAGCGGTTGTAGGCGACCACCGCGGGAATCGCGGCGAACAGGCCGATCGCGGTTGCCACCAGAGCCTCGGCGATGCCGGGTGCGACCTGGGCGAGGGTGGCGGTGCCGACGTTGGACAGGCCGCGGAAGGCGTTCATGATGCCCCACACGGTGCCGAGCAGGCCGATGTAGGGCGACACCGAGCCGACCGAGGCGAGGAAGGCCAAGTGGGCCTCGAGGTCGTCCACCTCGCGCTGGTAGGTGGCGCGCATCGCGCGGCGGGCGCCGTCGATGATCGCGCTGTGGTCGTGGCTCTTGCTGCGCAGCTTGGTGAATTCGCGGTAGCCCGCCTCGAAGATGCGCTCCATGCCGCCGGCTTGGTGGCGGGAGGAGGTGGCGGCCTCGTAGAGCGTGCCGAGATCGCCGCCGCTCCAGAAGTCGCGCTCGAAGGCGGCGGTCTTGGTGCGCTCCTGGCGGATACGGAAGCCCTTGCGGAAGATCCAGTACCACGACACCACCGACAAGCCGGCCAGCAGCAGCATGACGAGCTGGACGAGGACGCTGGCCTGGGTGATCAGGCTGAGGATCGAGAGATCTTGGGAGGCGGTCATACCGGGGTCTGGGCTTTGAGGAGATCGTGAAGCGAGGAGGGGATGGAAACCGGTTTCTGTCGGCGCAGGTCGACGCAGGCGACGCGGATCGTGGCGGCGAACAGGCGTTCGTCGCCACGCACGACCTCCTGGCGGAACGCGAGGCTGGCACGACGCAGGCCGACGATCGTGCTCACCACCTGCAGTTCGTCGTCGAGGCGCGCCGAGACGAAGTAGTCGGCCTCCATCGCGCGCACGACGAAGCCGATGCCCTGCTCGCTCAGCAGGCGCTGCTGGGCGACGCCGAGCGCGCGCAGCCACTCGGTGCGGGCGCGTTCGCAGAAGCGCAGGTAATTGGCGTAATAGACCACGCCGCCGGCGTCGGTGTCTTCGTAGTACACGCGAACCGGCCAGCGGAATACCGCTGGCGCCGGTTGGTCGGCGGCAGGCGCGGACGTGATGTGCATCGCAGCATTCTAGCCGAGCTTTGAAGCCGGAAAGGCAAGCGTTTACAGGAATGGTTTTTATCAAAAAGTAATCGCGATCGGTGCCCCGGACGCAAGGCCTTTCGGCGAAGTGCTATCCTTTGCGCCGGCTTTGCCCCCATGCGGCGGCGGGCCTTGGCGAAAAAACTCACGAGCGGATACCAGCGTGGCTCTTCCATTCTTCGGCAGGAAACCGCCTCCGGACAGTGCCCGGAAGCCTCACGAGTACCTCGACGACCCCGATCCGCAGTCGCCAGCGGCGGAAGCCGATGCCTTCGCGGATTTCGCGGTCAAGAGCCAGCTCATGCAGTTCGCCGAGATGGTGCAGGTGCAGGAGGTGAGCGCCGGCATCGACGCCCGCGCCGAGGATGCCGCGATGGCCTGGGCCGCGGGCGACGCGGCCGCTGCCGAACGGGTGCTGCGCGAGGCGCTCGCCGATCCGGCGACGGCCGCCAGCGACGGCCTGTGGCGGATGCTGCTCGACCTCCATCGTCTGAGCGGCGCACGCCTGCGCTTCGAGGAGCTCGCGCTCGACTTCGCCACCCGCTTCGAATGCTCCCCGCCGCCATGGGACGACCTCTCCGGCGCGCCGGCCACTCCGCGCGGAGAAGCGGTGCCGCTGCTGGCGCTCGCCGGCCGGCTGTCGTCCGAACTTGCGGCCCAGCTGCAGCAGATCGAGTTGATCGCGCGCAAGGGCGGCGCGGTGCGGATCGACCTCGCTCGCGTGCGCGACGCCGACGCCGCCGCGTGCACCCTGTTGCGACAGGCGATCACCGACATGCGGGCGAAGCGGATCAAGGTATGGCTGCTCAACGGCGGCGAGCTCGCCGAGGCGCTCGGCAAGCGGGTGCGGCCGGGCGAGGCCACCGCACCGGATACCTGGCTGCTGCTGCTCGAACTCATGCAGGCGGGGGGCGACGAGGCCCGCTTCGAGGAACTCGCGCTCGACTACGCGATCACCTTCGAGCTGTCGCCGCCCTCTTGGGAGGCGGGTCGGCAGACGCCCGAGGCCCTGAATGCGGTGGCCGGCGGACAGGCCGCCGCGATAGAACCCGGCGGCGAGGCGTTCCGCCTCGAGGGCGAACTGTTCGGCGCCGGCAGCGATGCAATGCGCAGGATGCTCGCCTACGCCGCCGACCGCGAGCGTGCGGTGATCGACTGCGAGCGACTGAGGCGGGTCGATTTCGTGTGCGCCGGCAGTCTGCTCAACGAGCTGGCGAAATTGCAGGCGACGGGGCGCCGGGCGACCCTGATCAAGCTCAACGCCCTGGTCGACGTCCTGCTGCGGGTGATGGGCATCGCCGAGGTGGCGAGCCTGTCGCGACGCGCCTGAGGCGACGGCTGCGACAACGAATTCAAGCAAGGAAGCGTTCATGGAACAGTATCACGGCACAACCATCCTCTCGGTGCGTCGCGGCCGGCGCGTCGCGCTCGGCGGCGACGGCCAGGTCACGCTCGGCAACATCGTCGTCAAGGCCTCGGCGCGCAAGGTGCGCACCATCCACAGCGGCCAGATCCTGGCCGGATTCGCCGGCGGCACCGCCGACGCCTTCACCCTGTTCGAGCGCTTCGAGGCCAAGCTCGACAAGCACCAGGGCAATCTGCTGCGCAGCGCGGTCGAGCTCGCCAAGGACTGGCGCACCGACCGCATGCTGCGCCGGCTCGAGGCGATGCTGGCGGTCGCCGATCGCGAGCATTCACTGATAATCACCGGCAACGGCGACGTGCTCGAGCCCGAGCAGGGCATCGTCGCGATCGGCAGTGGCGGCGCCTACGCGCAGGCGGCGGCGCGCGCGCTGATCGAGAACAGCGAGCTCGATCCGAAGGAGGTCGTGTCGAAGGCGCTGACGATCGCCGGCGACCTCTGCATCTACACCAACCAGTGCCACACGATCGAAGTGCTGGACTGAAGCGAGATATCCGACCCCATGACCCATATGACCCCGCCGGAGATCGTCTCCGAGCTCGAAAAGCACATCGTCGGCCAGGACAAGGCCAAGAAGGCCGTCGCGATCGCGCTGCGCAACCGCTGGCGTCGCGCCCAGGTGGCCGAACCCCTGCGCAGCGAGATCACCCCCAAGAACATCCTCATGATCGGTCCCACCGGCGTCGGCAAGACCGAGATCGCGCGCCGTCTGGCACGCCTGGCCAACGCGCCCTTCATCAAGATCGAGGCGACCAAGTTCACCGAGGTGGGCTATGTCGGGCGCGACGTCGACACGATCATTCGCGACCTGATGGAGATCGCGATCAAGGACGGGCGTGAGCGGGCGATGAAGGCGGTGCGCGACCGCGCGCTCGACGCCGCCGAGGACCGCGTGCTCGACGCCCTGCTGCCGCCGGCGCGTCCGGTCGGCTTCAACGCCGAGCCGGAGCCGGTGCAGGATTCCGCCACCCGGCAGAAATTCCGCAAGAAGCTGCGCGAGGGCGAGCTCGACGACAAGGAGATCGACATCGAGATCGCAGCCGCGCCGATGCAGGCCGAGATCTTCGCCCCGCCGGGCATGGAGGAGCTGACCCAGCAGATCCAGGGCATGTTCCAGAACCTCGGCGGCGGCAAGAAGAAGCAGCGCAAGCTCAAGATCCGCGAGGCGCTCAAGCTGCTCACCGAAGAAGAGGCCGCGCGCCTGATCAACGACGAGGAGGTCAAGCTCGAGGCCGTGCGCGCGGTGGAGCAGAACGGCATCGTCTTCCTCGACGAGGTGGACAAGATCGCCGCGCGCAGCGATGTGCAGGGCACCGACGTGTCGCGCCAGGGGGTGCAGCGCGACCTGCTCCCGCTGGTCGAGGGCACGACGATCTCGACCAAGTACGGCATGATCAAGACCGATCACGTCCTCTTCATCGCCAGCGGCGCCTTCCATCTGTCGAAGCCGAGCGACCTGATCCCCGAACTGCAGGGCCGCTTCCCGATCCGGGTCGAGCTCGAGTCGCTGTCGGTGGAGGATTTCGAGCGCATCCTCACCAGCACCGACGCCTGCCTCACCCGCCAGTACGAGGCGCTGCTCGCCACCGATGGCGTGACGCTCGAGTTCACCGACGAGGGCATCCGCCGCCTGGCCGAGATCGCCTACCAGGTCAACGAGAAGACCGAGAACATCGGTGCCCGCCGGCTGTACACCGTGATGGAAAAGCTGCTCGAGGAAGTCTCCTTCGAGGCCGGTCGCAGCGCCGGGACGCAGACGGTGAGGGTCGATGGCGCCTTCGTCGACGGCCGCCTTGAGGTGTTCGCCGAGCGCGAGGATCTCGCCCGTTACGTGCTGTAAACTTCAGCAGTCAACATCGGCGGGCCGGGCGCAACGTCCGGCCCGCCTTCATTTCTGCCCGCGCCGGATAACAACAACATGCTGCTCCGCATCGTCTCGATCCTCTTTCCCATGTTCGCGATCGCCGCGGTGGGCTACGCTGCGGGTCGTTTCACGCGGCCCGACCTCTCCCACGCGAACAAGCTCAACATGGATGTCTTCGTCCCCGCGCTGATCTTCGGTGCGCTGGCGAGCAAGGACTTCCGCCTCGGTGAGTATCTGCCGCTGCTGGGGGCGACCACGGTGGTGGTGGTGGGCTCCGGCCTCGCCGGCTGGGCGCTGGCGCGCCTGGCGGGCCTCCAGCCGAAGACCTTCGTGCCGCCGATGATGTTCAACAATGCCGGCAACATCGGCCTGCCGCTCGCGGTGCTCGCCTTCGGCGAGGTGGCGCTGGCGCCGGCGGTGGTGATGTTCATGGTCAGCAACCTCGCCCACTTCACCTTCGGCGCCTGGCTGCTCGACCATCGGGTGCGCCTGACCACGATCTGGCGCGTGCCCACGGTGCTGGCGACGGCTGCCGGCCTCGCGGTCGGCCTGCTCGGCGTCGCGGTGTGGGAGCCGCTGATGATCTCGATCCGGATGCTGGGCGACATCTCGATCCCGCTCATGCTGTTCGCGCTCGGCGTCCGGATGGCGGACTCGCGCATCGCCGCGATCGGCTTCGGCGTGTTCGGCGCGGTCGCCCGCCCGCTGGTGGGCATGGCGCTCGCGTGGGCGGTCATGCTGGCGATCGAGCTGCCGCCGCGCGAGCGCGCGCTGCTGATGGTGTTCGGTGCGCTGCCGCCGGCGGTGCTGAACTACATGTTCGCCGAGCGCTACGCCCAGGAACCCGACAAGGTCGCCTCGATGGTGCTGATCGGCAACCTCGCCGCAGTGGTCTTCCTGCCGCTCGCGCTCGCGCTGGTGCTCGACTGAGGCGTCCCGACAATGCTTTCATCATCAACCCGAGGAGTCACGCAATGAGCGATCGTCAACCCATCATCCCGAAGGGCATGGAAGCCGTCTATGAAAGGGTCCGCTACGCCCCCGGTGTACGCGTCGGCAACACGGTGTATGTCTCGGGCCAGATCGGCCGCGACCAGAACATGGAGCTGGTCGAGGGCAGCGAGGCGCAGATCGTGCAGGCCTTCGAGAACCTGAAGAAGGTGGTCGAGGCCGCCGGCGGCAGCATGCGCGACATCGTCGACCTCACCAGCTACCACACCGACATGCGCGACCTGGCGCTCTTCATGAAGGTGAAGGACCGCTACATCGACGCCGACTTTCCCGCCTGGACCGCGATCGGTGCCGCCCAGCTGTGCGGCGCGCCGGGCTACATCGTCGAGATCAAGGCGGTCGCGGTGCTGCGCGGCTGAGCCCGCAGCGTCTCAGTCGCCGCCCGCCCGCGGCTTCCCGGCGCGGGCGAGCAGCTGGCCCATGAGGTCGACCGGCACCGGGAAGACCAGGGTCGAGCTCTTGTCGCCGGCGACCTGAGTGAGGGTCTGCAGGTAGCGCAGCTGCATCGCCGCGGGTTCGCGCGCGAGCATCTCCGCGGCCTCGAGCAGCGCATGCGCCGCCTGCTTCTCGCCTTCGGCGTGGATCACCTTGGCGCGCCGCTCCCGCTCGGCCTCGGCCTGGCGGGCGATCGCGCGCACCATGTTCTCGTTAAGATCGATGTGCTTGATCTCGACGTTGGTGACCTTGATCCCCCAGGAGTCGGTCTGTGCGTCAAGGATCTGCTGCACGTCGAGGTTGAGGCGCTCGCGCTCGGAGAGCATTTCGTCGAGCTCGTGCTTGCCGAGCACGGCACGCAGCGTGGTCTGGGCAAGCTGGCTGGTGGCGACGAGGTAGTTCTCGACCTGGATGATCGCCCTTTCCGGGTCGACCACGCGGAAGAACACGATCGCATTGACCTTGACCGAGACGTTGTCGCGCGAGATCACGTCCTGGGCGGGCACGTCCATGGTGACCACGCGCAGATCCACTTTCACCATCTGCTGGATGCCGGGAATCACGATGACGAGGCCGGGGCCCTTCACTTTCCAGAAGCGGCCGAGCATGAAGATCACGCCACGCTCGTATTCACGCAGGATCTTGATCGCGGCGACGACGAGGAAGATCAGCAGCAGGAGCAGCGGGGCGAGTCCGAATTGCAGGTCGATCATGACGGGGTACTCCCTGTTGTGGTGTGGGTGGCGGCGGGTGAAACCTCGAGGGTGAGGCCGTCGATGCGCTCCACCTTCACTCGGCTGCCGGGTTGCAGGTCGGCGCCACTGCGCGCCCGCCAGTTTTCGCCATGCACGCGGATCCACCAGTTGCCGTCGCCGGCGTCGGCGGTGACCTGGCCGGTGGCGCCGATCATCTCCTCGCGCCCGCTCACCACCCGGCGGCGCAAACTGCGCGCCGCGAGGCTGCCGATCGCGAGCAGGATCGCCGCGCTCGCGAGCGCGAGACCGATGATCAGCGCGAGCGGAATGCCGAAGCCGGGCGCCTCGGCGTCGAGCAGGAACAGGCCGCCGACGACGAAGGCGATGATGCCGCCCACGCCGAGCACGCCGAAGCTCGGCAGGAAGGCCTCGGCCAGCATCAGCGCGGCGCCCACCGCGAGCAGCAGCACGCCCGTCCAGTTCACCGGCAGCAGCTGGAAGGCGTACAGCGCGATCAGCAACGAGATGGCGCCGGCCACGCCGGGCACGCCGAAGCCGGGCGAGGTGAATTCGAAGAACAGGCCGTAGATGCCGATCATCATCATGATCAGGGCGACCTGCGGGTTGGCGATCGCGGCGAGGATGCGGTTGCGCCAGTCGGGCTCGAGGCGCTCGACCGCCGCGCTCGCGGTGGCGAGCGTGCGCTGGCCGTCGAGGACCGTGACTTCGCGGCCGTCGAGCTTCTCGAGCAGCTGCGTGGTGTCGACCGCGATCAGTTCGATGACGCCCGCGGCGAGCGCTTCCTCGGCCGACAGGCTGGCGGCCTCGCGCACCGCGCGCTCGGCGAAGGCCACGTCGCGCCCGCGCAGCTGGGCGAGGCTGCGGATGTAGGCGGTGGCGTCCGACATCGACTTCGCGCTCATCGCGTCGGCGGGCGCGGCCGGCCGCGCGTCCTCGCGATCGCGCCCCTCGGCCGCTGTTCCGGGCCGGTCGCCCCGGTCGCCCTCGTCGTCCGCGCGCGGCGAGGTCTTGCCCGGCTGGGCGCCGCCGATGCCGATCGCCACCGGCGTCGCCGCCCCCAGGTTGGTCGCCGGCGCCATCGCCGCGACGTGGCTGGCATAGAGGATGTAGGTGCCCGCGCTGGCGGCGCGCGCGCCCTCGGGCGCGACGAAGGCGGCCACCGGCACCGGCGAGGCGAGGATATCCTTGATGATCGCGCGCATCGAGGTGTCCAGCCCGCCCGGGGTGTCCATCTCGATCACGACCAGTTGCTTGCCTGCGCTGGCGGCGCGCGCCAGGCCCTGGTGCACGTAATCCGCGCTCGCTGGGCCGATCGCGCCGTCGATGCGCAGCACCAGCACGCCACTGCCGTTCGACGCCACGGGCGCGGCGAGCACTGCGAGCGACAGGGCGCACAGCAAGAGCAGGGCGCCGATCAGCCTGCGCCCGCCGGCGTTCCGAAGAGCCTGCATGGCACGGTCTCCAATGCGGCCAGCGCCCGGACGGGCGCGGACTTGTCAGTCGGAGTGCGGAAGGGGCGCGAGAGTTCTCAGTCGAGAGCGAGTTGCTGGCGGCGGTCGGCTTCCTCGAGGCGGATGCGGCCGAGCAGGGTGGCGTTTCCGCTCGGATCCTGCCAGTCGGCGCCGGCGGCCTTGGCCATGTGGGCCACCGCGCGCGCGAACTCCTCGATCGAGAGCTCGTCGTGGCCGCCGCGCGCCGGCATCGCGCGCACGCCCACCCAGCCATGCGCGGTGACGATGTGCTGGCCTTCCTCGATCAGCTCCGCCCAGTCCTCGCGATCGCCGAAGCGCGGCGCTTCGGCCACGCCCGTTTCATGGCAGTGGCTACAGACGGACTGGTACACCGCTTCGCCGCTGCGGCCGCTGTCGGCCGGTTCGCGGTATTTCTCGCCCATCGAGGCGATGCGGTCGCGCTCTTCGCTGCGGATGCGCGCCATCATCTCCGGTTCGCGATCGGGGTCACGCCAGTCCGCGCCCGCGGCACGCGCCATGTAGGCTACCGCGCGCCCGAACTCCTCGAGGCGCAGGTCGGGCTCGCCGCCGCGCGCGGGCATCTCGCGCACGCCCACCCAGCCATGCGCGGTGATGACGTGCTGGCCCTCGGCGATGAGCTCAGTCCAGGCCTCACTGTCGCCCTACTTCGGTGCATCGACCGGGCCTGGCCCGTGACAGGCGGCGCACGCGTCGCGGTAGACCGCTTCCCCGTCCTGCAGCGGACCGGACGCGAATGCGGAGCCGGCGACGGCGAGCGAGAGGCTCGCGAGGAAGACAGCGGTCGATCTGGCGGGGAATGTTGCGGGCATGATGATCCTCCTCAGGTCGCATCAGTTGTCGGTAATATGCGACATGGTACCGGAGGAAGCGGCTGCGGGCGGGCCGCCCGGGGTTTAGTTGCCCAGCTTGGGCGCCGCTAGCGGCCGCCGAAGCGATCCATCCGCCGGCGGTCGCGCTTGGTGGGACGGCCGTGCAGGTCGGCGCCCGGAGTGGCGGCGAACTTGCGCAGGCTGCGGGCGCGGTCGCGGGCCTCGACGCTCTCCGGCGTCTCCTCGTAAAGCGTCTGCGCTACCGCCGCCGAGCCGCGCTTGTCGGCGATCGCCTGCACGATCACGGTGCGCGTGTCCTCGCCCACGGTGATGTCGAGCCGGTCGCCGACCCTGACGTCGCGCGCCGGCTTGACCGCGAGCCCGTTGAGCTTGACCTTGCCGCCGTCGACCGCCTCGGTCGCGGCGGTGCGGTGCTTGAAGAAGCGCGCGGCCCACAGCCATTTGTCGATGCGGGTGCGGGCGGTGTCGATGGAGGCGGGCATGCTGGCGGATTCGTTGGACAAAAAAGGGCGGGGCTGCCGACATTATCGGCAGCCCCGCAGCGGCTGACAAAGGCGAATCGCGCTCAGCCGATCATGCCTGCGCCCACCGTGTTGTTGGTGCTCTCGTCGATGATGATGAAGGCGCCGGTGGCGCGGTTGTCCGCGTACCGGTCGGCGACGATCGGCTGCGCGAGCTTGAGGGTGACGCGGGCGATGTCGTTCATCGCCAGGCCGCTGGCCGGCTCGTGGGCGAGCGTGTTGAGCTCGAGCCGGTAGTCGATCTTCGCCAGCCTGGCTTTCACCTCGCGGGTGGTGTGGCGCACGAGGTAGGTGCGCGCCGGCGACAGCGGGGTCTCCGACAGCCAGCACACGGTGGCGTCGATCTGCTTCACTGGCTCGGGCGCCTCGGCGGACTTGACGATGATGTCGCCGCGCGAGATGTCGATCTCGTCCTCCAGCAGCAGGGTCACCGACTGCTCGTGGATGGCCTTGGGCAGCGGCACGCCGCCGAGTTCGATCGCCTTCACCCGGCTGCTCGCGCCCGAGGGCAGCACGGTGACCGCATCGCCCACGGTGATCTCGCCGGATTCGACCCGCCCCATGAAGCCGCGGTAGTCGTGCAGCTCGGGGTTGGCCGAATCATGCGGGCGGCACACGAACTGCACCGGGAAGCGGAAGTTCTCCGCCCGTTCGGTGTGGGCAGCGGGGGCGCTCTCGAGGATTTCGAGCAGGGTGGGGCCTTGGTACCAGCCGAGGCGCTCGCCGCGGTCGACGATCATGTCGCCATTGAGCGCGGACAGCGGGATGAAGCGCACGTCGCGGATGCCGAGCTGACCGGCGAAGGCGAGGTAGTCGGCCTTGATGCGCTCGAAGCTGGCCTGGTCGTAGTCGACCAGGTCCATCTTGTTGACCGCGACGATCAGGTGGGGGATGCCGACCAGGCTGGCGAGGTAGGAGTGGCGCCGGGTCTGCACCTGTACGCCCTTGCGCGCATCGACGAGGATGATCGCGAGGTTGGCGGTGGACGCCGCGGTCACCATGTTGCGGGTGTACTGCTCGTGGCCGGGGGCGTCGGCGATGATGTACTTGCGCCGGCCGGTGGTGAAATAGCGGTAGGCGACGTCGATGGTGATGCCCTGCTCGCGCTCGGCCTGCAGGCCGTCGGTGAGCAGCGAGAGGTCGACCGCGCTCATGCCGCGCCTGGCGGAGGTCTTCTCGATGGCGTTGAGGGTGTCGGCGAGGATGGTCTTGCTGTCGAACAGCAGGCGGCCGATCAGGGTGCTCTTGCCGTCGTCGACGCTGCCGCAGGTCAGGAAGCGCAGCAGGCCGTTGTCGATTTCGGGCAGGTTTTCAAGGGCGGACATGGTCATGATTCCTTCAATCTTTCGTCAAATTCGTTTGCTGGGGGGCGATTGGTACCTGGCGATCCGTCGGGGCTGCGCCGGGTATTCCTTCCGAAGGCTGCGGAACTCGCTTCGCTCGGACAGTCCTCGCCTTCTCCAGGAACACCCGACACATCCCCGACTGGCGTGGTGGGTGCCCGAAGGCAGAAAACCTTCACCGCGCGATGGTGTTCGTCCTTTGGGTTGAGCGGCACCCACGCATCCCTCATCGAGCCGTCAAGCACACCCGCTCAAGCCGACACAACTGCGTTCAGAAGTACCCTTCTTTCTTGCGCTGCTCCATCGACGCCTCCGAAGTCTGGTCGTCCATCCGCGTCGCGCCGCGCTCGGTGATCGTGGTGGTCGCCGTCTCGGCGAGGATCTTGTCCAGCGTGTCCGCATCCGACTCCACCGGTGCCGTGCAGGTGATGTCGCCCACGGTGCGGAAGCGCACCAGCACGTCCTCCACCACGTCGCCGTCCTTCGCCGGGGTCAGTTCGGTCACCGGCTGCAGCAGACCGTTCTTGCGCACTACCGGACGGGTGTGGGCGAAGTAGATCGACGGCAGCTCGAGCCGCTCGCGCTGGATGTACTGCCAGACGTCGAGCTCGGTCCAGTTGCTGATCGGGAAGGCGCGGATGTTCTCGCCCTTGTGGCTGCGCGCGTTGTACAGGTTCCACAGCTCGGGGCGCTGGTTCTTCGGATCCCACTGCCCGAACTCGTCGCGGAAGCTCATGATCCGTTCCTTGGCGCGCGCCTTCTCCTCGTCGCGGCGGGCGCCGCCGATGCAGGCGTCGAAGCCGAACTCCTCGATCGCCTCGAGCAGGGTCACCGACTGGTGCTTGTTGCGTGATTCGCCCGCGTGCTTGAGCACCACGGTGCCGCGCGTCATCGAGTCCTCCACCGAGCGCACGATCAGGCGCTCGCCCAGCTCCGCGGCGCGCCTGTCGCGGAAGTCGGTCACCTCACGGTAGTTGTGGCCGGTGTCGATGTGCAGCAGCGGGAAAGGGAAGCGGCCCGGGCGGAAGGCCTTCTCGGCCAGACGCAGCAGGCAGAGCGAATCCTTACCGCCGGAGAACAGCAGCACCGGGTTGGCGCACTGGCCGGCGACTTCGCGCAGGATGTGGATGGCTTCGGCCTCGAGCCAGTCGAGGTGGGAGAGCGTCTGTTTGGTCAGCGTCGACATGATCTTTTTCAGCGATTCCTGTTGGGGGCGGCAGCGCCGCGGAAGGCGCGCAGCGCGGCACACAGGCCGGCGCGCAGGGCATGGAGGCGGCGGGTCAGGCCGCGGCGGGGCGCGGTGGATGCGGCGCTCATCGCTCAGTCCTTCCTCACGTGCAGGCCGCATTCCTTGGAGGCGGGGTCTTCCCACCACCAGCGGCCCGCGCGCACGTCCTCCCCGACCGCGATCGCGCGGGTGCAGGGCGCGCAGCCGATGCTGGGGTAGAAGCGGTCGTGCAGCGCGTTGTAGGGCACCTCGTGGATTCGGATATAGGCCCACACCTCGGCTTCGCTCCAGTCCGACAGCGGGTTGAGCTTCTCCAGCCCGTTGCCGTCGTCGAACTCGCGCAGCGGCAGGCCGCTGCGGGTCGCCGACTGGGCGGCGCGCAGCCCGGTGATCCAGGCCTTGCGCCCGGCGAGCGCCCGGCGCAGGGGTTCGAGCTTGCGCACGCCGCAGCAGGCCTTGCGCAGCTCGACCGAATCGTAGAAGGCGTTGATGCCGTGGCTGCGCACGTAGGTTTCGACCGCGCCAGCGTCGGGGAAGTAGATCTCCAGCTTGCTGCGGTAGCGGCGCTCGACCTCGGCGATCAGCTCGTAGGTCTCGGCCGGAAGCCGCCCGGTGTCGAGCGAGAAGATCGTGATCGGCAGCCCGTGGGCGAGGATCAGGTCGGTCAGCACCATGTCCTCGGCGCCGAAGCTGTTGGCGAAGGCGAGCTCGCCCTCGGTGCCGAATTCGGCGACCGCGGCGCGCAGGAAGTCGAGCGCGGCGGCGGCCCTGGCGGTGACGCGCGCGCTCAGCACCGGGGTGAGCTCGGGCCGGGTGGTGGCGTTGGCCTTGGCGGGGGCCATTGGGCGCAGCGGAGTCACGGTGGCGTTCATGCGGCCTCCTCGTGTGCCGCGGGGCGGTGCGCGCGGCGGAACAGCGGTTGCGGATGCGTGGCCGAGGCCTGGTAGGGGGTGCTGAAGGTGGCGAGGCTGGCGAGCGCGGCCTGCAGCTGCGCGGGCGTATAGCGGCCGGGCGCGGGCTGCAGGGCGTCGAAGCCGCAGCGGCCGAGGTAGTCGAACTGGTCGCGCAGCACCTCGCCGATCGCGCGCAGCTCACCGGCGTAGCCGTGGCGGGTGCGCAGCAGGGTGGCGATCGAGTAGCCGCGGCCGTCGGCGAACTTCGGGAAGTCGACCGCCACCAGCTGCAGGCGCAGGAGGTCGGGCGCGAGCGCGGCGGGGTCGTCGCTGGCCGCGAGCCAGACGCCGAGCACGCCGGCGTCGGCACGGGCGAGCAACTCATCGCGGCGCAGCAGCCACGCCGCGAGCGGCACGATCACGCGTCCGGCGGGCAGGGCGGTCGCGCTGGCCGCCTCGCCCTCGGCCAGTCGCACGACCTGCCAGTCGTCGTGCTGGACGCGGCCGTTCTTGATGATCTCAGGCATTGATGACCTCCTTGGCGTGCTGGCGGGCGTCGCGCTCGGCATATACCCGGGTCTTGAAGGATTCGACGCCGACGCGGCGCACGGTGTCGAGGAAGCGCTCGCCGTCGTGGCGGTTGTCGATGTAGTTGTTGATCAGCGAGGTGATCACGTCGGGCATCTCTTCGGCGGCGAACGAGGGGCCGATGACCTTGCCGAGCGCGGTGCGGTTGCCCTGCTCGCCGCCGATCGTGACCTGGTACCACTCCTGGCCGTTCTTATCGACGCCGAGCACGCCGATGTGGCCGACGTGGTGGTGGCCGCAGGCGTTCATGCAGCCCGAGATGTTGAGCTCGATCTCGCCGATGTCGTAGAGGTAGTCGAGGTCGTCGAAGCGCGCCTGGATGGCGTTCGCGATCGGGATCGACTTGGCGTTGGCGAGGTTGCAGAAGTCGCCCCCCGGGCAGGAGATGATGTCGGTCAGCAGGCCGATGTTGGGCGTCGCCAAGCCGGCGGCACGCGCCCGCTGCCACACCGCGTGCAGGTCGGCGACGCGCACGCTCGGCAGCACCAGGTTCTGCTCGTGGGTGCTGCGGATCTCGCCGAAGGCGAACTCCTCGGCGAGGTCGGCGACCAGCTCGAACTGTTCGGCGCTGACGTCGCCCGGCGCCACGCCGTGCTTCTTCAGCGACAGCACCACGCTCGCGTAGCCCGTCACCTTGTGCGCACGCACATTGCGCCGCACCCAGGCGGCGAAGGCCTTGTCCGCGGCGAGCCGCGCCTCGTGCGCGGCGTCGGTCGGCGGCAGCGGGGCGAGCACCGGATCGTCGAAGCGGCCGACGACGCGCGCCACTTCGGCCTCGGTCAGGGTCGAGGGGCCATCCTTCAGGTGGGCGAACTCGGCCTCGACCTGGCGCGCGAACTCGGGAACGCCGAGCGCCTTCACGAGGATCTTGATGCGCGCCTTGTAGGCGTTGTCGCGCCGACCGTGGAGGTTGTAGACGCGCAGGATCGCCTCGCAGTAGTTGAGGATCTGGCGCCAGGGCACGAAGACCGCGACCTCCTCGCCGATGACCGGGGTGCGGCCGAGGCCGCCGCCCACGAGCACGCGAAAGCCGGTCTCGCCCGCCGCGTCGCGCACCAGCTCGAGGCCGATGTCGTGCGCACGGATCACCGCGCGGTCTTCCTCGGCGCCATTGACCGCGATCTTGAACTTGCGCGGCAGGTAGGCGAACTCGGGGTGGAAGGTGCTCCACTGGCGCAGGATCTCGCACCAGGGCCGCGGGTCGATGCGCTCGTCGGCGGCGACGCCGGCGAAGGCGTCGGCGGTGACGTTGCGGATGCAGTTGCCCGAAGTCTGGATCGCGTGCATCTGCACGCCGGCGAGCAGGCCGAGGATCTCGGGGACGTCTTCCAGCCGCGGCCAGTTGAACTGGATGTTCTGGCGGGTGCTGACGTGGCCGTAGCCGCGGTCGTAGGTACGGGCGATGTGGGCCAGGGTGCGCAGCTGCTCGGCGCGCAGGTTGCCGTAGGGCACGGCGATGCGCAGCATCGGCGCATGGCGCTGGATGTAGACGCCGTTCTGCAGGCGCAGCGGGCGGTACTCGTCCTCGCTGAGCTCGCCGGCGAGGTAGCGGCCGGTCTGGTCGGCGAACTGGGCGACGCGCTCATCGACGAGGCGCTGGTCGTATTCGTCGTACTTGTACATGGTTTCTCTCTGGTCGGGTTCGTGGGTTCTTGTCGGTGTCGGCGCTCAGTGGCCGATCAGCTTGGCGCCCACCAGCACCAGCATCGTCGCCAGCATCGGGCGCAGCACGCGGTCGGGCACCTTGGTCGAGATGTGGCTGCCGAGCCAGATCCCGGGCAGCGAGCCGATCAGCAGGCTGCCGAGCAGCAGCCAGTCGACCGAGCCGAGGATCCAGTGGCCGATGCCGGCGACCAGGGTCAGCGGCACGGCGTGGGCGATGTCCGAGCCGACGATGCGCAGCGCCGGCATCGTGGGGTAGAGGAAGAACAGCACGGTGACGCCGAGCGCGCCGGCGCCCACCGAGGAGATCGACACCAGCACGCCGAGCACGACGCCGGTCAGCACCGTCAGGCGGGCGGTGCGCACGGGATTGGGCGTGCCACCGAAGCGGGCAAGCGCGTAGGCCTGGATGCGGCTACGGAACACCAGCGCCACCGCGGTCAGCAGGAGCGCGATGCCGAGCGCGAACTTGATCAGGCCGGCGGCCTCGGCGAGGCCGCCGGGGGCGAAGAAATGCACCGCCACCAGGGTCGCCGTCGCGGCCGGGATGCTGCCGCTTGCGAGCCGCTTGGTCACCGTCCAGTCCACCGTGCCCTTGAGGCCGTGCACCAGGGTGCCGCCGCCCTTGGTGATCGCCGCATAGAGCAGGTCGGTACCCACCGCCACCGAAGGGTGGATGCCGAACAGCATCACCAGCAGCGGGGTCATCAGCGAGCCGCCGCCGACGCCGGTGAGGCCGACGACGGCACCGACGAAGAAGCCGGCAAGGGGGTAGGCGAAATCCATGGTCAGGGCTCGGTGCGTTCGATGGGACGCATCCTAAGGGGGAACG
Organism: Thauera phenolivorans; assembly: GCF_001696715.1. GTDB lineage: Bacteria > Pseudomonadota > Gammaproteobacteria > Burkholderiales > Rhodocyclaceae > Thauera > Thauera phenolivorans. Next base: position 541,547 of record NZ_MBFM01000005.1, read on the forward strand.
ATAGGTGTAATAAGCAGGTCTGGATTAGAATGAAAGAATCAATGGTTATATGGAGCGCGCGATGAACATCCAGCAACTGCGCTACATCCACGAGGTGGCCCGTCGCGGGCTCAACGTGTCGGAGGCGGCGGAGGCGCTGTTCACCTCGCAGCCGGGCGTCTCCAAGCAGATCCGCCAGCTCGAGAGCGAGCTCGGGGTGGAGATCTTCGTGCGCCACGGCAAGCGCCTGGTGGCGGTGACCGAGCCCGGGCGGGCGATCCTCGAGATCGCCGAGCGCATGCTGCGCGATGTGGACAACCTGCAGCAGGTGGGCGACGAGTTCGCCAACGAGGCGGTCGGCAGCCTGTCGATCGCCACCACCCACACCCAGGCCCGCTATGTGCTGCCGCGTGTGGTGCGTGACTTCATGCGGCGCTACCCCGAGGTGAAGCTCTCGCTCCACCAGGGCAGCCCGCGTCAGGTGTGCGAGATGGTGCTCGACGGCAGCGCCGACATCGCGATCGCCACCGAGGCGATCGCCGACTACGAGGAACTGGTGATGCTGCCGTGTTATCAGTGGAACCGCTGCGTGATCGCCACCGCGCGCCACCCGATCCTGCGTGCCGCGCCGCTGACGCTCGAGGCGATCGCGCGCCACCCGCTGATCACCTACGACGACGCCTTCACCGGCCGCAGCGTGATCAACAAGGCCTTCCTCGGTCGCGGCCTGAAGCCGAACGTGGTGCTCACCGCGATCGACTCGGACGTGATCAAGACCTATGTCGCGATGGATCTCGGCATCGGTATCCTCGCGCGCATGGCTTACGACCCGGCGGTGGATCGCGGCCTCGGCATGGTCGATGCGAGCCACCTGTTCGCCTCGAGTACCACCCGCATCGGCCTGCGTCGGCGCGCCTGGCTGCGCGGCTATGTGTACGCCTTCATCGAGGGCTTCGCGCCGCACCTGTCGCGCAAGCTGGTGGAGCAGGCGATCGCGGGCAGCGCGGGGGGGGACGACTACCAGCTGTGAGCGGACCACGCGCCATCGGCCGTCAGCGGAGCTGTAGGAGCGCTGCCCTCAGCGCGATCGACGGCGGCTGTGGTGGTGACGACGGCTGCTATCGCCCTGGGTGCAGAGCGTCTCCGACGGGGCGCCCATTGCAGGCACCGTGGGGGCGCAGCCCCCTGCGCGATCGCGGCGGTGGTGTGGGCGGAGCGGCTGTTATCGCCCTGGGGGCAGGGCTCCTACGGTGCCTGCGATGATGGGGGGGCCGCAGTGGCGGGGCCCAGGCTAAGGGCGCGCCGATGCGCTCAGGGCGCGGCGAGAAGCTGCCGCAGCAGGGCGGGCTGCTGGCGCGCGAGGGCGAGCATCAGCGCCACCCGTGCCTGGGAGGCGGGCAGGTCGCCCACCGCCAGGGTGCCGAGCGCGGCGTCGTCGGGATGGCGACCGACCGCGCCGCTGCCGCAGCGCGAGGCGCGCATCACCGGGATGCCGGCGGCGGTGGCGCGGGCGATTGGCCCGCGCCAGGCCTGTGGCACGGTGCCGTTGCCGGGCAGCGCCAGCACCAGCCCTCGGGCGCCGGCCTGCAGCGCGGCCTCGAGCAGCGCGGGCGAGCTGCCGGCGGCGACGTGCAGGATCTCCACCATCGGCAGCTCGGTGAGCGCCGCGGGGTCGACCAGCGCGCGCTGCGCCGGCGGCGGACGGAATAACTCCGGCCCGTTGGTGCTGCCGGCGGGGCCGCGGCGGTCGCCGGCGAAGGCGTCGAGGCGGCCGGTGTGCAGCTTGCGCAGCCCGACGGCATGGAAGATGGTGCCGCCGAGCGTCACCAGCACGCCGTGGGAGGCGCTCCCGGGCGCGGTGGCGAGGCTCACCGCATCGTAGAGGTTGGCCGGGCCGTCGGCGGAGAGCGCGTTGGCCGGGCGCATCGCCGCGGTCATCACCACCGGCTTTACCGTGTCGACCGCGAGCTGGAGGAAGTAGGCGCTCTCTTCCAGGGTGTCGGTGCCGTGGGTGACGACCACCGCGTCGAGTTCGGGGTCGCTCAGCGCCAGACGAACGCGGCAGGCGAGCGCGATCCAGTGGGCGGGGCCGAGGTCGCTGCTGTCGAGCGCGAAGAGCTGTTCGGCGCGCAGTTCGGCGAGTTCGCCCAGCGCCGGCACGGCGGCCAGCAGCGCCGGCGCATCGACCACCCCGGCGGCATAGACGCCGGGTTCTGCCGGGCTCGGTGCGAGGCCGGCGATGGTGCCGCCGGTGGCGATCACGAGGATGCGGGGGAGGGCGGACATCTTCGTCTCCTGTCGAGGTTCACGGGATCAACGGTGCGCACCGGCGGGCGCCTTCAGGCGGCCCCGCGCAGCGCGACGATGCGGCGCGCGCGCTCCTGCTCGAGCAGGCGGGCGGCGGCATCGGCCGGCATGCCGAGCGAGTCGAGCACGGAGGCGGTGAGCTGCAGGCTGGACTCGAGTGTTTCGGGCACCACCATCGAGGCGCCCGCCTCGTGCAGGACGAGCGCGTGCTTCTCGTCGCGGGCGCGGGCGATGATGCGGATGTGCGGCATCGCGCGGCGCACCGCCTGCACCGCATGCAGCGCGGCGGCGGTGTGGTCCATGGTCAGCACCACCGCCTGGGCGTGCTCCAGCCTGAGCTTGCGCAGCAGTTCGGGACGGCTGGCGTCGCCATAGACCGCCGGCACGCCGGCACTGCGCACCTGGGCGACCTGTCGGGCGTCGTTGTCGATCGCGACGTAGCTCACCCCCTGCTCGGCGAGCATCTGGCCGACGAGCTGGCCGACGCGGCCGTAGCCGGCGACCAGCACGTGGTGCGCGAGTTCGCCGAATTCGGCATCATCCGGCGCCTCGCGGCGGCCGATGCGACGGTCGATGGCGTCGCCGAGCTGCTGGCCGAAGCGCGCGACCGGCGGCGCGGCGAGCATCGACAGGCCGACCACGATCAGCATGAACTGGGCGACGTCGCGCTCGAGCAGGCCGAGGCCGAGGGCGAGGCCGACGACGATGAAGGCGAATTCGCCGCCCTGGCCGAGCAGCAGGCCGCCCTCGAGCGCGCGCCCCCAGGACAGCCCGAAGATGCGCAGCAGCACGAACAGGATGGCGGTCTTGAGCACGATCAGGCCGATCACCGACAGCGGCATCCACAGCGGGCTGTCGAGCAGGGCGCTGAGATCGATGCCCATGCCGACGGAGAGGAAGAAGAGGCCCATCAGCAGGCCCTTGAAGGGCTCGATGGTGACCTCGACCTCATGACGGAATTCGGTCTCGGCGATGATCAGGCCGGCGAGCAGGGCGCCGAGCGCCATCGACAGGCCCGCCGCCCAGGTCACCGCGGCGACGCCGAGCGTGGTGAGCAGGGTCAGCGCGGTGAAGGTGTCGGGCTGGCGAGTGGTGGCGATCTGGTGGAACAGCGGGCGCACCACCCGCTGGCCGACGAGGTAGAGCACGACCACCGTGAGCACGCCCTTGAGCGTGGCGCTGCCGAGCTGCCAGGCGAAGCTGCCGCCTTCGGCGCTGCTGCCGAGGATGCCGATCAGCACCAGCAGCGGCACCACCGCGAGGTCCTGGAAGAGCAGGATCGCGAACGTGGACTGGCCGAGCGGCGAGCCGAGCTCGCGACGCTGGATCAGCAGCTGCATGACGATCGCGGTGGAAGAGAAGGCGAGCACGACGCCGAGGATCACCGCCGCCTCGATGCCGTTGCCGAAGCGCCAGGCGAGCGCGCCGACCGCCGCCGCGGTGAGCGCGACCTGCAGGCCGCCGAGACCGAACACCTGGCGGCGCATCGACCACAGGCGCTCGACCGACATCTCCAGCCCGATCATGAACATCAGGAAGATCACGCCGAGCTCGGCGAGGGTCTCGACGCCTTCCGGGTGGGTGAAGGTGAACCAGTCCACCCAGCCGAAGTCGGTCGCGAGGCGGCCGAGCCCGTAGGGCCCGAGCAGGGTGCCGACGGCGAGGAAGCCGAGCACGGGGTTGATCCTGAGGCGCGCCAGGAGCGGGATGAGGACGCCGGACAGCACAAGGAAAAGGATGATTTCCTTGAGGAAGGGGAAGGCGGCGTGGGCGTCCATCGGGAGGCTCGGCGGTGCGGGACCGGGAGCTCCAGTGTAGCGGATCAGGCCGGGCCGCTGGCGTCCCCCGCTGCGCGCTCCTGCTGTTGCTGCAGCAGCCACATCTGCGCGTAGGCGCCGCCGCGGGCGAGCAGTTCGGCGTGGCGGCCGCGCTCGACGATGCGGCCCTGGTCGAGCACGATGATCTCGTCGGCGTCCATCACGGTCGACAGCCGGTGGGCGATGACGAGCGCGGTACGGCCCTCGGCGGCGAGCGCCATCTGGGCCTGGATCGCCTTCTCGGTGCGGGAGTCGAGCGCCGAGGTGGCCTCGTCGAAGATCAGGATCGCGGGGTCCTTGAGCAGCGCGCGCGCGATCGCCACGCGCTGCTTCTCGCCGCCCGACAGCTTCAGGCCGCGCTCGCCGACGCGGGTGTCGTAGCCCTCGGGCAGGCGGCGGATGAAGTCCTCGAGCTGGGCCGCGCGCGCCGCCGCCTCGACCGCGGCACGATCCGCGGTGGGGCGGCCGTACTGGATGTTGTAGAAGATGGTGTCGTTGAACAGCACGGTGTCCTGGGGAACGATCGCGATCGCGGCGCGCAGACTGTTCTGGCGCAGGGCGCGCAGATCGTGGCCGTTGACCCGGATCGCGCCCTGCTGGACGTCGTAGAAGCGGTACAGCAGGCGCGCCAGGGTCGATTTGCCGGAGCCCGAGTGGCCGACCACCGCCACCGTGTGGCCGGCCGGAATCGCGAAATCGACCTCGTGCAGGATCGGCCGCTTGGGATCGTAGGCGAAACCGACGCGTTCGAAGCGCACGCTCGCCGGGCCGGCGGGCAGCTCGAGCGCGTCGGGCGCATCGGCGATCTCGCGCTGCTCGTGCAGCAGGCCGAACATGCGCTCGATGTCGGTGAGCGCCTGGCGCAGTTCGCGATAGATCACGCCGAGGAAGTTGAGCGGGATGTAAAGCTGGATCATGAAGGCGTTGACCAGCACGATGTCGCCGATCGTCATCTCGCCGGTGGCCACTCGCGCAGCGGCCTGCCACATCATCGCGGTGACGGCGACCGAGATGATCACCGCCTGGCCGACGTTCAGCGCCGACAGCGAGTACTGGTTCCTGAGCTGCGCGGCCGTCCATTTCTGAAGCTGTTCGTCGTAGCGCCGCGCTTCCCACTCCTCGTTGTTGAAGTACTTCACCGTCTCGAAGTTGATCAGGCTGTCGACCGCGCGCACGTTGGCTGCGGAGTCGAGTTCGTTGGCCTGGCGGCGCAGCGCGGTGCGCCAGTTCGTCACCCGCACGGTGAACACGATGTAGATCGCCAGTGTGGACAACGTGATGAGGGCGAACACCGGGTCGTACTTGGCAAGCAGGATGCCGACCACGAGGCCGATCTCGATCAGGGTGGGAAGGATCGAGTACAGGGTGAAGCTGATCAGCGAGTTGATCGAGCGGGTGCCGCGCTCGATGTCGCGGGTCAGGCCGCCGGTCTGGCGCTCGAGATGGAAGCGCAGCGAGAGCGCGTGCAGGTGGCGGAAGACCTGCAGCGAGATCTCGCGCACCGCCTGTTGGGTCACGCGGGCGAAGACGAGCTCGCGCAGCTCGGTGAGCAGCGAGGTCGAAAAGCGCAGCACGCCATAGGCGAGCAGCAGCGCGGCGGGCACCACGATGAAGGCCTGGTCGGGCGTGACCGTGAGGCGGTCGATCAGCTGCTTGAAGATCAGCGGCACGCTGACGTTGGCGCCCTTCGCAGCGATCAGGCAGGCGAGCGCGAACAGCACGCGTCCCTTGTAGGCCCACAGGTAGGGGATCAGGCGCTTGAGCGTCTGCCAGTCGTGGCGTTCGGTCGGTTCGGGGCCGGGCAGGGCGGCGGCGGGGGCGCGTCTCATGGGCGGGGTGGTCCGGGTCGGTGGCGGGGGGCGGTCGCTCGGGAGCGGTCGCCGGAATCAGTCGTGCGCCCCGTCGAGCGCGAGGCGCAGGGCGAGGCCGAGGAAGATGAGGCCGGCGCCGCGGTCGAGCCAGGCGCCTGCCGCCGGACGGCGGGCGATGAGGCGGCCGACGCTGCCGGCGGCGAGCGCGATCGCGCCGAACACCAGCACGGTCTGGGCGGCGAACACGGCGCCGAGCGCCACCATCTGCAGCGTCGCCGAGCCGGCCGCGGGGCGTACGAACTGGGGCAGGAAGGCGAGGAAGAAGAGCGCGACCTTGGGGTTGATCGCGTTGGCGATGAGGCCGCGGCGCAGATAGCGCAGCCAGGGTTCGGCCGGGCGCGTCGCGGCGGCGTCGAGCCGGGGGGCGGCGGCGTTGCGCAGCGCCTGCCAGCCGAGCCACGCCAGCCAGGCGGCGCCGGCGAGCTTGAGCATGAGGAAGGCGGTGGGCGAGGAGGCGAGCGCGGCGCTGACGCCGAGCGCCGCCCACAGGGTGTGGGTGAAGCAGCCGAGCGCGCAGCCGAGGGCGAGACCGAAGCCGGCGAGACGGCCGCGCGCGAGGCTCTGGCCGAGCACCATCAGGTTGTCGGGGCCGGGCGCGAGGGTGACGACGATCGAGATGGCGAGAAATGCGGGGAGGGTGTCGAGGCTCGGCATGTGGACGGGGGGCGGCGGATCGGTCCCGGATTCTGTTGCTGCGGCCGGGCGGCGTCAAATCCGCGCGCCAGCGGTTGACGAAAAAAAGGCCTCGCCCGCCATGCACGGGAGAGGCCAAGAGGGTCGCTTGGGCGCTCGGCGCCGCCGGCCGCCGCGAAGGCGGTGCGGCGGCGCCGGCGTGCCGGTCAGGCGGCGGCGCGGCTGGGCTGCGGGCTGCGGAAGGCTTCCAGCAGCCTGG
>NZ_MBFM01000005.1:548422-575635 GCF_001696715.1 Thauera phenolivorans
TCGCGGCGGCGTCGAGCCGGGGGGCGGCGGCGTTGCGCAGCGCCTGCCAGCCGAGCCACGCCAGCCAGGCGGCGCCGGCGAGCTTGAGCATGAGGAAGGCGGTGGGCGAGGAGGCGAGCGCGGCGCTGACGCCGAGCGCCGCCCACAGGGTGTGGGTGAAGCAGCCGAGCGCGCAGCCGAGGGCGAGACCGAAGCCGGCGAGACGGCCGCGCGCGAGGCTCTGGCCGAGCACCATCAGGTTGTCGGGGCCGGGCGCGAGGGTGACGACGATCGAGATGGCGAGAAATGCGGGGAGGGTGTCGAGGCTCGGCATGTGGACGGGGGGCGGCGGATCGGTCCCGGATTCTGTTGCTGCGGCCGGGCGGCGTCAAATCCGCGCGCCAGCGGTTGACGAAAAAAAGGCCTCGCCCGCCATGCACGGGAGAGGCCAAGAGGGTCGCTTGGGCGCTCGGCGCCGCCGGCCGCCGCGAAGGCGGTGCGGCGGCGCCGGCGTGCCGGTCAGGCGGCGGCGCGGCTGGGCTGCGGGCTGCGGAAGGCTTCCAGCAGCCTGGCCTGCTTTTCCTCGGCCAGCTTGAGGTGACGCTCCTTGACGTGGCCGTAGCCGCGGATGTCGTCCGGCACGCTCGCCAGCTGAACCGCCACCGCGAGGTTGTCGCGGCTGAGCTTGCCGGTGATCTCGTCGAGCAGCTTGCTGTAGTCCTCGACCAGGCGGCGCTCCATCTGGCGCTCTTCGGTCTTGCCGAAGATGTCCCACTTGCCGGCGCGCAGGTGCTTGAACTTCGCCAGGCGCGCGAAGGCCTTTTCCATCCACGGACCGTACTTCTGCTTGATCAGCTCGCCGGTCTCGGGATCCCGCTTGGAGAGCATCGGCGGGGCGAGGTTGTACTCGACCGTATAGCCGTTGGGGAACATGGCGTCGAGCTGGGCCTTGAACTCGGGGTCGGAGTGCAGGCGCGCGACCTCGTACTCGTCCTTGTAGGCCATCAGCTTGTAGAAGTAGCGCGCGGCCGCTTCCGACAGGGCGCTGCTCTCGGGCGCGACTCGCTTCTCCGCCTCCGCCACCGTCTTGATCTTGGCGGCGTAGCGGCGGGCGTAGGCGGCGTCCTGGTACTCGATCAGGTCGGGCACGCGGACTTCGAGCAGGCGCTTGAGTTCGCCGGTCGCGCCGACCGAGTCGACGATCTGGCGCGCCTCGGCCGACAGGGCCTTGACCTTCACCGGCTTCGCTTCGAACTTGTGGATCTCGTTCTTCACGAAGTCGAGGTCGACCACCGCCATGCGGCCCCACTTGAAGGCCAGCATGCTCATGTCGACGCCGACGCCGGCCTGCTGGATCGCCTTCTCGATCGCAGCAGCGCTGATCGGCAGCGCGCCGGCCTGGTAGGCGACGCCCACCATGAACATGTTGGTCGCCATGCTGTCGGCGAACAGGCCTTCAGCGAGCGTCTGCGCGTCGAGGTAGACGTTGTCCGCCTTGCGCGTGACGCGGTCGATGCCGCGGGTGAGGTGATCGACGTTCGGGAACTGCACCGACTTGTCCGACACCATGTAGCCGGTCGGCGCCTGGCCGGTCGACACGATCGCGATCGTGCGCTCGGGGTGGCACTTGTCCAGGTTCTTGTTGTCGGTGGCGTTGAGGATGTCGAAGCCGAGGTAGAGGTCGGTGCTACCGTCCGAGATCTTGCTCGCACCGTCGAACGGGACCGCGGTGACCTTGATGTCCGAGATCACGGTGCCGCCCTTCTGCGCGAGGCCGGTCTGGTCGAGGCCGACCGCCCACTTGCCGTCGAGGCGCGCGGCGTTGGCGATGGTCGCCGCCACCGTCACCGAGCCGGTGCCGCCGATGCCCATGACGTGGGCGCCGAAGTTGTTCGGGTCGGCCTTGTACACCGGATCCGGCAGCTCGCGGTCGAGCGCCGGCAGGCGGCCCTTCTTCTTCTTCTTGCCTTCGCCCTCGGGTGCGGCGGTCGGGGTCACGGTCAGGAAGGACGGGCAGAAGCCCTTCACGCAGGAGTAGTCCTTGTTGCACGAGGGCTGGTGGATGCGGGTCTTGCGGCCGAATTCGGTCTGGACCGGCTCCACCGACATGCAGTTCGACTTCTCGCCGCAGTCGCCGCAGCCTTCGCACACACGCTCGTTGATGACCATGCGCGCCTCGGGCTCGAAGGCCTTGCCGCGGCCGCGCTGGCGGCGCAGTTCGGCGGCGCATTCCTGGTCGTGGATCAGCACGGTGGTGCCGCGGGTCTGCGACAGCACCTTCTGCGCTTCCATGACGCGGTCGCGGTCCCAGACTTCGGTGCCGCCCGGCAGGTGCACGCCGTTGTAGCGGCTGAGGTCCTCGGTGGTGACGATGACGCGCTTGACGCCGTTGGCGAGCAGTTCGGCCACCATGTTGCGCACCGGCTCCGCCCCCATGATCTCCTGGCCGCCCGTCATCGAGGTGTGGCTGTTGAACAGGATCTTGAAGGTGATGTCGGTGTTGGTCGCGGCGCAGTAGCGCACGGCGAGGCTGCCCGAGTGCGCGTAGGTGCCGTCGCCCATGTTCTGGAAGATGTGCTTGTGCTCGGTGAAGGGCTGCATGCCGATCCACTGCGCGCCCTCGGCGCCCATGTGGGTGCCCATCACCACGCCGCGGTTCATCCACATCGCCATCGTGTGGCAGCCGATGCCGGCCGACACCACGGAGCCGTCGGGCGCCTTGGTCGAGGTGTTGTGCGGGCAGCCCGAGCAGTACCAGGCCGAGCGGGTCAGCGAGGTCAGCGAGTTGCGGCTGTGGATCTCGTCGAGGCGCTTGATCCAGGCCTCGGCCGACTCCAGCTTGGTCTTGCGCGACAGGCGGGCGTGCAGCGCGCGGGCGATGATGTCCGACTCGAACTCGCTGTGGAAGGGCAGCAGGTCGCGGCCTTCCTCGTCGCGCTTGCCGACGATGCGCGGCGCGTTCGCGGTGCCGTAGAGGATCTCCTTCGCGAACAGCTCGATGAAGGGACGCTTCTCCTCGATGACGAGGATTTCCTCGAGGCCCTTGGCGAAGTCCTTGATGTCGTCGGGCTGCAGCGGGTTGAGCATGCCGATCTTGAGGATGCGGATGCCGTAGCGGCGCAGCGCGTCATCGTCCAGGCCCATCTCGAGGAAGGCCTGGCGCAGGTCGTGGTAAGTCTTGCCGGCGGTGATGATGCCCAGCCAGGCATCCGCGTTCGGCAGCATGACCTTGTTGAGGCCGTTCTCGCGCGCGTACTGGCGGGCGATCTCCTGGCGCGCGTAGTACAGGGTGCGCTCCATGTCGAGCGCGTCCTTGCGCACGTTCATGCCGAGGTTGACCTCGGGCGTGTAGGGCTTGCCGTCGAGCTCGACCACCGGGGTGATGAACTTCATCCGCTCGGGATCGACCAGGGCGCTGCCGCTGGCGTCGGCCACGTTGGTGACGATCTTGAGGCCTGCCCACAGGCCGGAGATGCGCGACAGGTAGTAGCCGTGGAGGCCGAAGTCGAGGATCTCCTGGATGTTGCCGGGATACAGCGACGGGATGCCGACGTGGTAGAACATCGCCTCCGACTGGCTCGGCAGGGAGGACGACTTGCAGCTCGGGTCGTCACCGAAGATCGCCAGCACGCCGCCGTTGCGCAGGGTGCCGGTGTAGTTGGCGTGCTTGAGCACGTCGCCGCTGCGGTCGACGCCCGGCGCCTTGCCGTACCAGGTGCCGACGACACCGTCGAACTTCTGCTTGCCGACCGTGTGCAGCATCTGGGTGCCCCACACGGCGGTGGCGGCGAGGTCCTCGTTGAGGCCGTCGACGAAGAAGATGTTGTGCTGCAGAAGCAGCTTCTGCTGCTTGATGAAGTTGGCGTCCAGCATGCCCACGGGCGAGCCGCGGTAACCGGAGATGAACATGCCGTTGTTCAGACCGCGGCGGCGGTCAAAGCGGATCTGGTCCATGGTCAGCCGCACCAGGGCCTCGATGCCCCCGATGTGGATGTAACCTTCCTCCGACGTGAACTGCTTGGTGAAATCCATTTTGGATGACATCGCTATGCCTCTTGCTCTGAGCGTAAAAAGGGCCGGCGCGCGCATGCACGCGCGCTGCCGGCCCTGGCTTGCAGCGCGTCGTGCTTGTCAGACGAAACGGAACGAGACGTTGCCCAGGTCCTGGAAGCGCACGTTCACGTTGTCGCCCTTGGCCACCGGAATGGCCTCGGTGACGCCACCGGTCATGATGAAGGTGCCGGCCGGGATCTCCTGGCCGCGCTTGCCGAGTTCGTTGGCCATCATCGCGATCGCGACCAGCGGGTTGCCCAGCACGGCGGCGCCGGCGGCCATCGACTTGATCTCGCCGTTGACCTCGAGCACCACGCCGAGCGTCGGCAGGTCGAGCGTGTCGAGGTTGCGCATGTTGCCGCCGACGACGAAGCGGGCCGACGAGGTGTTGTCGGCGATGACGCTCTTGAGGTCGAACTTGAAGTCACGGTAGCGCGAGTCGATCACTTCGACCGCCGGCAGCACGAAGTCGACCGCTGCCATCACGTTGCCGATGTGGCAGCCGGGGCCGCGCAGCGGCGCCTTGGTGACGACGCAGATCTCGGCTTCGACCTTGGGGTGGATCAGCTCGTCGAACTTCACCTCGCCGCCGTCCGGTACCGACATGTAGTCGGCGATGAAGCCGAACACCGGGGTCTCGACGCCCATCTGCTTCATCTTGGCGCGCGAGGTGAGGCCGGCCTTCAGGCCCGCGACCTTGTTGCCGCGGGCGAGCTTGCGGCGCTTGATTTCGTCCTGGATGGCGTAGGCGTCATCCCAGTCCATGTCCGGATAGTCGTCGGTGATCTTGGTGACGTCGTGAGCCTGCAGCTCGGCGTTTTCGAGATGCTCGGCCAGTTTGTCGATCGTTGCCTTGTCGAGGGTGAGTGCCATTTCGTGGATTCCTTGTCAGATGAAGCGGACCGACGTGCCACCCAGGCCGCCGACGTTGCAGAACAGGCTGTCGCCGGCGACTACCGGGACGAGCGGGGATTGCGAACCGGAGAGAATGATCTCGCCGGCCTTCAGGCCGATGCCGAGACGCCCGAGGGTGTTGGCCAGCCACGCGATCGCGTTGACCGGCGAACCCTGCACGGCCGCGCCGGTGGAGGTGCTGATGATGTCGCCGTTCTTCTGCAGCACCATGCCCGCGAGCGCGAGGTCGATGTCGCGCGGGCTCTTGCGCACGCCGCCGAGCACCAGCACGCCGCAGGAGGCGTTGTCGGCCACGGTGTCCTGGATCTTGATCTTCCAGTCCTTGATGCGGGAGTCGACGATCTCGAAACAGGGCACGACGCAGTCGGTGGCGCGCAGCACGTCGGCGGCGGTCACGCCCGGGCCCATCAGGTCGTTCTTGAGGATGAAGGCGACCTCGGCTTCGGCCTTGGGCGCGATCATCGACGAGGCGACGATCGGCTCGCCCTCGTTGAACACCATGTTCGACAGCATCTGGCCGAAGTCGGGCTGGTCCACCTTCAGCATGTCCATGACGACCTTGCTGGTGACGCCGATCTTCTTGCCGACGATGGTGTGGCCGTCGTCGAGCTGGCGCTGGATCATGCGCTGCTGGATGGCGTAGGCATCCTCGATGGTGATGTCGCTTTCGCGGTCGGTGAGCGGATCGACCGCGGTGCGGTTGATCAGCGCGTTGTACAGCTCGTCGCCGTACTGGGTGATTCTGGCTTTGTCCATGTCTTGCTCTGGTCGATGGTTCGGGCGGGAGAAGCGGAAGGGCGGACGGGGCGCGTCGCCCCGTCGCGATCCGGATCTCAGTACTTGATCATCACGTTGCGCAGCTCGGTGTAGAACTCGAGCGAGTGCACACCGCCTTCACGGCCGATGCCCGACTGCTTCGACCCACCGAACGGGGTGCGCAGGTCGCGCAGGAACCAGCTGTTGATCCAGCACAGGCCCACTTCGATCGCGTTGGCCAGGCGCATCGCACGGCTGATGTCCTGGGTGTGGATCGAGGTCGCCAGGCCGTAGCGGTTGGCGTTGACCATGTTCAGCACTTCTTCTTCGCTGTCGAAGGGCTGGATGTGGCAGCAGGGGCCGAAGATTTCTTCGGTCACCACGGTCGCGGTCTCGGGCAGGCCGGTCCAGATCGTGGGCTGGACCCAGCAGCCGTCCTTCAGCTCGTCCGGCATGTCGGGCACCCCGCCGCCGAAGACGATGTTGGCGCCTTCTTCCTTCGCCTTGGCGTACATGCCGAGGACCTTGGCCTGGTGCTTCTTGCTCACCAGCGGGCCGATCTTGGTGTCGGCGTCGAAGGGACGACCCGGCTTCATCTGCTCGGCCTTTTCCTTCAGCGCGGAGACGAACTTGTCGAAGATCGGGCGCTCGACGTAGACGCGCTCGGTGCCGAGGCAGACCTGGCCGGCGTTCTCGAAGCAGGAACGGGTGACGGTGGCGACCGCGTTGTCGAAGTCGCAGTCGGCGAACACCAGCGCGGCGTTCTTGCCGCCGAGCTCGAGCGACACCGGGCGGATGCCTTCCGCGCCGGCCTTCATGATCGCGGTGCCGGTCCTGGTCTCGCCGGTGAAGGTGATGCCGTCGACGTCGGGGTGAGCGGTCAGGAACGAGCCGGCGGATTCGACGCCGAAACCGTTGACCACGTTGTACACGCCCGCAGGCATGCCGACCTTGTTCATCACTTCACCCAGCAGGGTGGCGGTGCTCGGGGTGTCTTCCGAGGGCTTGACGACCACGGTGTTGCCGCAGGCGAGCGCCGGGCCGGCCTTCCAGGTCATCAGCAGCAGCGGCAGGTTCCACGGGCAGATGATGGCGATGACGCCGCGCGGGGTGCGCACGCCGTAGCTGCGCGCGGTCTTGCCGTCGGGGGTGCGCATCTCGAACGACTCGGTCGAGACGTTCTTGATGGTGTCGGTGAAGATCTTGAAGTTGGCCGCGCCGCGCGGGATGTCCACGTGCGAGGCGAGGTGGTGCGGCTTGCCGGTGTCGGCGATCTCGGCCTGCAGGAAGTCGTCGAAGCGGCGGTTGATCTCGTCGACCACGGCGTCGAGCATGTTGCAGCGCTCGACCACCGAGAGCTGACCCCAGGGGCCCTTGAGCGCGGCCTTGGCGGCCTTCACGGCGGCGTCCACTTCGGGCTTGCCGGCCTCATGGACCATGCCGATCAGCGAGTTGTCGACCGGATTGCGCTTCTCGTAGGTCTTGCCGCTGGCGTTGGTGATGTACTCGCCATTGATGAAGTTCTTGATGTCTTTCATTTCAGTGCTCCTAGCGGGCTCTCAAGAGTAGACGGTGAGGAATTTCTCGTTCAGGACGCGATCGTGATAGAAGATGCCCTTGCCCACGTCGGTCCAGGTGATGGTCGGCTTGTCGGGATACCACGAGTAGCCACCCGCGAAGACCTCGTTGCGGTTGCCGCTCGGGTCGAAGAAGTAGATCGTCTCGCCGCGGGTGATGCCATGGCGGGTGGGGCCGATGTCGATCGACACGTCCTTCTTCGAGATGATGTCGCCGGCGCGCAGCACTTCGTACCAGTTGTCGAGCAGGAAGGACGCGTGGTGCAACTTGCCCTTCACCGGCTGGCGGATGAAGGCGACGTCGTGGGCCTTGTTCGAGCAGGTGAGGAAGGCGCCGATCATCACGCTCTGGTCCTCGTTCATGACCTGCTCGGCGATGCCGAAGCCGAGCACTTCGCGGAACAGCTTGACGGTGCCGTCGAGGTCGTCGCCGTATAGCAGGCAGTGGTCGAAGCGCGAGGGCTGCATGCCCTTCAGGCCGTCCGGCCAGGCGTCCGGGTTGAGGTCCGGAAGACCGTTGCCCACCTTGCCCTTCTCGGCGTAGAGCTCCATCACGTGACCGGTCGGAATGGTGAAGCGGAAGCGCTCACCGGTCTCGGGGTGCTCGCCCGCGGGGATCCAGGAGAAGTCGCTCGCCAGGCCCGAGGCTTCGACGTCGGCCGCGAGCTTCTTCAGTGTGGCCGGCGAGTCGACCCGCCAGCCCAGATAGTCCATGCCCGCCTCGTCGGCTTCGCGCAGCACCACGCTGTGATGATCGTGCTCGTCCCAACCCTTCAGGAACACGCGGCCCTTGTCGTCGCGAGCGGTCTCGATCAGGCCGACGACCTCCACGTAGTGGTTGAGGGCCGCTTCCATGTCGAGAACGCGGATGACGATGTGGCCGGGACGCAGGACGCCGGTGAGTGCCATGGTGTTTCTCCTCTTTCGTTGTGGTGCGAACCCCTGGTTGCGAACGTCGGCGTGGCGACTGGGAATTCCGCAGCGTGGTGATGCGCTGGTGCTGATGCTCGGTGAGGCGGCCCATGCAGCAAGGCCGACGCGGGACTGCCTCTTCTCCATCGGTGCGGCCCGGCCGCGACGATTCTTAAAAATCTCGAGATTTAGATTTATAACACTGCTGTGAAACTTTTGGAACACATCAGCCAGGTTTATTTGGTGGTGCATTCCGGGACGTTGCGGGTGCCGGAGCGAAAGCGGCGGCTGGGGGGCGGTTTTCGCCTCCAACCGCCGCTTCGTCCTGCGTTCAAAGCATCACGTTCATGAGTGTGCGTTCAGTCCGTTTCGAGTCGTTGGTCCGGTCGTCGCCTGCCGCTGCTCCCCAGTTTCAACCCTGATCGCCACCGCCCACGGGAAGGACGACACCGGTGATGTAGGAGGCGTCGTCGGAGGCGAGGAACAGGATCGCGCCGGCCTGCTCGTCGGTCGTGCCGTAGCGCTTCATGAGCGAGCTGTCGATCGATTGCTGGTAGATCTGGTCGTACCAGAGCTTTTCCTGTTCGCCCTTCTCCTCGGTGTTGCGCGGGATGCGGCGCGGCGGTGCTTCGGTGGCGCCCGGCGAGATCGCGTTGACGCGGATGCCGCGCTGGCCGTTCTCCATCGCAAGGCAGGCGGTCAGCGCGTTCACGCCGCCCTTGGCCGCGCCGTAGGGCACGCGGTTCACGCCACGAGTAGCGACCGAGGAGACGTTGACGATGACGCCCTGCTGTTGCTCGAGCATGACGGGCATCACCGCGTGGCAGCACCACAGGGTCGGGAACAGCGAGCGCCGTACCTCGGCCTCGATCTCGTTCTGCTTGTAGTGCTCGAAGGGCTTGGTCCAGATCGTGCCACCGACGTTGTTGATCAGGATGTCGATGCGGCCGAAGCGGGCCTTGGCCTCGGCCATCACCCGATGGCAGTCGTCGAACTGCTCGAGGTCGGCGGTGAGCGTCAGCACTTCGGTGTGGCCGCCGAGCTCGTCCTTGAGCTCATGCACCAGTTCGGAACGGTCGACCAGCACCAGCCGGCCACCCTCGGACGCCATCCGTTCGGCAACCCGTCGGCCAATGCCCTGGGCCGCGCCGGTGATGACGGCGACCTTGTTGTCAAAACGCTTGTTTTGCATGGTGATGTGTGTCCGGTTCGTGAGACGTGAGCGAGGCTCAGCTGGCGGCGAACTTCTCGTAGTGGAAGCTGGCAGTCTGCACGTTCTTCTCGCGCAGGTAGTGGGCGACCGCCTCGACCATCGGCGGGGGGCCGCACAGGTAGACGTCGACGTCGCCGTCGTTCAGGTTGGCCGGGTCCATGTGGGCGGTGACGTAGCCCTTGCACGGGTAGCTCGAAGCCTCGTCGACCACGACCACCGTATAGGTGAAGTTCGGCAGCGCCTTGGCGGCCGCTTCGAGGCGGTCGATTTCGACCACGTCGGCATCGGTGTTGACGCCGTAGATCAGGTGGAGCGGGAAGGGGCTGCCGCCCGCGGCGACCACCTTGTCGAGCATCGCGAGGAAGGGGGCGAGGCCGGTGCCGCCGGCCAGCATCAGGACCGGGCGGGCGATCTCGCGCAGATAGAAGCTGCCGAGCGGGCCGGCGAGCGCGAGCTCGGCGCCGGGGGCGGCGGTGTTCTTCAGAAAGCCGCTCATCAGGCCGTTGGGCACGTTGCGGATCAGGAAGGAAACCGCGCCGTCCTTGGGCATCGAGCTGAACGAGTAGGCACGGTGCTGATCGGTGCCCGGCACCTGCAAGTTGGCGTACTGGCCCGGCAGGAAGTGGAGCTTGTCGAGCGCGTCGCCCTCGACGATCAGCGAAAAGGTGCTGTCGGAGAGCTGGCGCACTTCACGGATCTTGGTGCTGATCGCGGTCTGCTTGATCTTGCACACTTCGGAGGACGCCGGAATGCTGACCACGCAGTCGCTCTTGGGGTACATCTGGCACGTCAGGGTATAGCCGAGCGAGGCTTCTTCTTCGGTCAGGGCGTCTTCGATGTAGTCGCCCATCTCGTAGTTGCCTGATTCGGTATGGCACTTGCAGGTGCCGCAAGCGCCGTCGCGGCAGTCGAGAGGGATGTTGATGCCTTGCCGATAGGCCGCATCGGCCACCGTTTCGCTGCTCTTGCAGTCCACGAAGCGGGTCACCCCGTCTTCGAAGTTCAGTGCGATCTTGTAGGTCATGGTTTTGCCCGTTTGGAAGCAGGGTTGGATGCGGGAGCGGCCGTTCGCCGGCTGGCGAGCCCCGAAGGACTCGTCAGCCGGCGAACGGCGGGGACGCCGGGGCGTCGGCTCATGGGATCAGAGCTGATAGACGTCGACCACGTGACGGATGTAGTCGGTCTTCAGAACGGTCTTGCGCTCCTTGATCACCGGGGTGGCGCCCGAGGTGTCGATCGTCGTGAAGGTCGTGCCGCAGAAGTGGTCGATGTGGTTGTAGCGCACGCTCATGGTGTGGAAGTTGTGGCGGGTCTTGATGACCGTGTCGCCTTGCTCCAGCACCTCGACGTTGCTCAGCAGGTGGGTCGTGCGGGTATCCGGGATCGTCGCGCTGGAGCGCTCGGTGCGGATGCGGAAGACGCGGTCTTCCAGACCGGCACGACGGCCGTACCAGATCAGCGAGATTTCGGTCTGCGGATCTTCGGTCAGCTCACCGTTGTCGTCCCACGCCGGCACCCAGTAGGTGGCGTTGACGTCGTACATCGCCAGCCAGTTGTCCCAGTCCTGGTCGTCCAGGAAACGCGCTTCGCGATACAGAAAAGCGCAGATGGCTTCATAGTTCATGGTCATTGTCCTTTGCCTCCCTGATCAAGCTTTCGCTTGCTTTTCGGCCGCGACGGCCTTCTTCATCTGCTCGAGCCAGTACTGGTGCTGCACCACGAACAGGCCCTCGTCTTCCGGCTTGACGCCGCTCATGACCGGGTTGAGGCCGATTTCCTTGGCCGCCTCGTCCGGGCCGTCGATCCAGTGCTCGGCGCCACGCGACATGTCGTTCCACTGCGCGGAGGTGCCCAGGAAGCCCAGCTGGCAGGAGCGGAACTCTTCCAGGTCGTCGGGGGTGGCCATGCCGGAGGCGTTGAAGAAGTCTTCGTACTGGCGGATGCGGCGGGCGCGGGCCTCGGGGCTCTCGCCCTTCGGCGCGATGCAGTAGATGGTGACTTCGGTCTTGTTGACCGCCAGCGGGCGGAAAACGCGGATCTGCGAGCCGAACTGGTCCATCAGGTACACGTTCGGGTACAGGCACAGGTTGCGCGAGTTGCCGATCATCCAGTCGGCGTAGGCTTCGCCGTACTTGCTCACCAGCTCGTCGCGGATCGCGTGGGCCGGACGGTCCTCCGGGTTGGCCCAGCGGGTCCACAGCAGCATGTGGCCGTTCTCGAAGGAATAGAAGCCGCCGCCCGACTTGGCCCAGCCGCCAGCGCTCATCGCGCGGATGTCGTCACCGGCTTCCTTTTCCTTGCGCTGGTTCTGGGTGGCGGCGTAGTTCCAGTGCACCGCGGTCACGTGGTAGCCGTCGGCGCCGTTCTCGGCCTGCACCTTCCAGTTGCCTTCGTACCAGTAGGTCGAGGCACCGCGGAGCACTTCCAGGCCTTCCGGCGACTGGTCGACGATCATGTCGATGATCTTGGCGGCCTCGCCGAGATACTCGGTCAGGGGCTTGACGTCGGCGTTCAGGCTGCCGAACAGGAAGCCGCGATAGGAGTCGAAGCGCGCGATCTTGGTCAGGTCGTGCGAGCTGTCCTTGTTGAAGTTGGCCGGATAGCCGGTCTCCTTCGGATCCTTGATCTTGAGCAGCTTACCGGAGTTGTTGAAGGTCCAGCCGTGGAACGGGCAGGTGAAGCTCGACTTGTTGCCGTGCTTGTAGCGGGCGAGCTGGGCGCCGCGGTGCGCGCAGGCGTTGATGAAGGCGTTGAGCTCGCCGTCCTTGTTGCGGGTGATGAACACCGGCTGGCGGCCGATGTTGGTGCTGTAGTAATCGTTGATGTTCGGCAGTTGGCTCTCGTGCGCGAGATACACCCAGTTGCCTTCGAAGATGTGCTTCATCTCGAGCTCGAACAACTGCTCGTCGGTGAAGATTTCCCGCTTGCAGCGGAAGTTGCCTTTTTCCTTGTCTTCCTCAACCAGTGAATCGAGGTTGTTCAGATCGATTGCCATGACCGATGTCTCCGTCTTCATTTGTTGCCGAAGTCAAAAGAGTAGGGTGCCGGCGTAGAGCGAGGTATCCGCTCACTGCAGGACCCTATCCATATCTTGCATGCGCGGATAAGGACGCCGCGATGCCGGTGGTGCCGTGGTGCAGTTGACGCGATACAACATGTCCCGTAGCTGAAAACAGGGCCGGGACCGACCCGAAAATGGAAGCTTCAGCGGCGCTTTAGCGCGTCCGACGGAAGCATGCCGAAGGTGGCCTTGTAGCATTCCGAAAAGCGTCCGAGATGGGTGAAGCCATAGTCGAGCGCTACCGCGGTGACGTTGGGCGGCGGGCAGGTGGTGTCGGTGAGCGCCGCGTGCACGTGCTCGAGCTTGCGGCGCTTGATGAAGTTCTTCGGCGTGGCGTCGGCGCAGCGCTCGAACAGCAGGTAGAGCGAACGCAGACTCATGTGCGCGACGCGGGCGAGCTCGTCGACGCTGATGTCGCGCTTGATGTTCTCTTCGATGTATTGCGCGAGGCGGTCGAACGAGACCGACTTCAGGGTCGGGCATTCGCGGCTGATGTTGTGCTTGAGCAGCGTCAGCAGCTTGTTCGCGATCAGCCAGTTGTAATGGCCGAAGACCTGCACGCTGCCGCCGCCCTGCTCGGACTCCTGGCACAGCATGTTGAGCAGATTCATCAGGCACTCGATCTCGGGCAGCTGGTAGCGGATCGGGATGAACTTGATGCCCTCGCGCGGCCGGAACCAGCCGTGTTCCATGCACACGTCGTCGAGCAGGCTCGCCGGAATCTTGAGGATGAACTTCTCGCAGTCGTCCGAATAGGTGAGGTCGATCGGATCGTCCGGATTGATGATGAGGATCTCGCCGGAGGAGAAGTGGTGCGTCTCGCGATGGATCTCGTAGTGGCAGTGGCCGCGCAGGATGATCTGCAGGTGGTAAACGTCGGCGAGTCCTTCGGACACGACGCGAACGCTGCCGCCATAGTGGACGCGGCAAAGGTCGATCACCCCTGCTTTGCGATGGCGAAGCCCGGCCTCGGCCGCGGCCGAACGCGGCAGTCGGAGGCGGTGGGAGCCGACGTGCTGATTCACGTACTCCGACACCTCGAGCGGATCGGCCTGATTGAAGACCAAGCTCTTCTCGTTGAGAAGCTGGTAGCGCATGGTGTGTCACCCTCTCCAATTCTCATGCATTTCTTGGCCGGAAACCCATTGCAGCGACTGGCGCTGATCGGACCCGGCTTGCGGTTCTATGCCGCCTCTTGCTTCGGCCATCCTACACGCTGTGCCGCGGGAGTGCGATTGCCCCGAACGTCAACGGAACCGAGGCATGGCTAATTCTCGAGATTTTTTATAATACCAGATTCTTTTCTTTGGAAAGTATAAACGTCGTTGATTCAACCTTATAGCGCCTAGTGTTATTGGCCATGAAAGCGTCGAACGCTTGACACGCCTGCCCTGAACTCTATGATTCAAACGTTCGTTTGACCTGAGTCCGCAGCGATGACCGAACCCGCCTCCCGCCCCCCTGTCGGCGACACCCGCAACCGCATTCTCGATGCGGCCGAGGCGCTGTTCGTCGAGCACGGCTTCGACGCGACCTCGATGCGGATGATCACGAGCGCGGCGGGGGCGAACCTGGCTGCGGTCAATTACCATTTCGGCAGCAAGGACGCGCTGATCCAGGAGATCTTCCGCCGCCGCCTCGCCGGACTGAATCACGCGCGCCTGGCCGCGCTCGATCGCCTCGAGGCCGAGGCAGGGGGCGCGCCGCTGAGGCCGAGCGCGATCGTCGAGGTCTTCTTCGGCGCCGCGCTCGAGATCGCCGCCGACACCGAGCACGGTGGCCACCAGTTCATGTGCCTGCTGGCACGTACCTACAACGAGCCGAACGCCTTCGTGCGCCAGTTCCTGGCTGAGGAGTACGCCGGAGTGATCGAGCGCTTCGTGGGCGCGCTCTACCGCGCGCTGCCGGACGTGCCGCGCGTGGAGATCCTGTGGCGCTTCCATTTCATGATGGGGGCGATGTCCTTCGCGATCGCCGGCGCCGAGGGGATGCAGGCGCTCGGCGAGCGGCTCGATCATGATCCCGCGCGGCTGCGGCCGCGGCTGATGTCCTTCCTGCTCGGCGGCCTGCGTGCGCCCTTGCCGGCGGGCGCGGTCGGCGGCGGGGCGGGCGCCCGCGCCTGAGCGGGCATTGCAGCGATCGGGTGGGCGCGGCGACGGACCGCGGGACCTTCAAGACGAGGAGGAGACGACAATGGCGTGGCTGATGCTGATCCTTTTGCCGGTGGGGGCGCTCGCGCTCGCCGTCCGCGAGGCCCCGCTGGTGGCGTGGCTGGTGGCGGGCCTCGCCTGGCTGCTCGCGATGGGTGCGGCGGCCGACTGGCCTTTCGTGCTCGTCGTGCTCGCGTGCGCGCTGTTCGCTGCTGCGATGAGCGTGTTGATGCGGCCGGCCCTGCGCCGGCGCTGGTTCGGGGCGCGCATCTTCGACGCCTTCCGGCGCGTGTTGCCGACGATGTCGCAGACCGAGCGCGACGCCCTCGAGGCGGGCACCGTCTGGTGGGAGGGCGACCTGTTCGCCGGCCGGCCGGACTGGAGCCGTCTGCTCGCCTATCCCTGGCCCCGCCTGAGTGCCGAGGAGCGCGCCTTCCTCGAGGAGGACACCGCCGCGCTGTGTCGCCTGGTCGACGACTGGCAGGCCAGCTGCATGCAGGACATGCCGGCCGAGGTGTGGGATTTCATCCGCAGCCGCGGCTTTCTCGGCATGATCATTCCGAAGGAGTATGGCGGGAAGGGCTTCTCTGCCTATGCCCACTCGCAGGTGATTACCCGGCTGTCGACCCGTTCGTCGGCGCCGGCGGTCACCGTGATGGTCCCGAATTCGCTCGGCCCCGCCGAGTTGCTGCTGCATTACGGCACCGAGGCGCAGAAGCGCCACTACCTGCCGCGCCTCGCGCGCGGCGAGGAGATCCCCGCCTTCGCGCTCACCAGCCCCTGGGCGGGCTCCGACGCCGCATCCATTCCCGACGCCGGCGTCGTTTGCAGGGGGCTCTGGCAGGGTGAGGAAGTGCTCGGCATGCGGGTCAGCTTCGACAAGCGCTACATCACCCTGGCGCCGGTGTGCACCGTGTTCGGGCTCGCCTTCCGCCTCTACGATCCCGAGCACCTGCTCGGCGCCGAGGCCGACCTCGGCATCACTTGCGCGCTCGTGCCGCGGGAGCACCCGGGAGTGGAGATCGGGCGCCGCCATTTCCCGCTCAACGCGGTATGGATGAATGGGCCGATCCGCGGCAGCGAGGTGTTCATGCCGCTCGAGTTCATCATCGGCGGGCCGGAGATGGCGGGGAAGGGCTGG
Organism: Thauera phenolivorans; assembly: GCF_001696715.1. Classification (GTDB taxonomy): domain Bacteria; phylum Pseudomonadota; class Gammaproteobacteria; order Burkholderiales; family Rhodocyclaceae; genus Thauera; species Thauera phenolivorans. The sequence goes on from NZ_MBFM01000005.1 coordinate 564,180, forward strand.
CGCATGCTGATGGAGTGCCTCGCGGCGGGGCGGTCGATCTCGCTGCCGGGCTCGAATGCCGGCATGCAGCAACTCACCGCGCGCACGGTCGGCGCCTATGCGCGGGTGCGTTACCAGTTCAAGACCGCGATCGGCCGCTTCGAGGGGGTGGAGGAGGCGCTCGCCCGTATCGGCGGCAACACCTACCTGTGCGACGCCGCGCGCGTGATGACCGCGGGCGCGGTCGACCTCGGAGAGAAGCCCTCGGTGGTGTCTGGCATCGTCAAGTACCACGTCACCGAGCGCGCGCGGCAGTCGGTCAACGACGGCATGGACGTCATCGGCGGCAAGGGCATCTGCCTCGGGCCGCAGAACTTCCTCGGTCGCGCCTACCAGCAGATCCCGGTCGGCATCACGGTCGAGGGCGCGAACATCCTCACCCGAAGCCTGATCCTGTTCGGCCAGGGCGCGATCCGCTGCCACCCCTACGTGCTCGACGAGATGCGCGCGGCGCAGGACGGCGACGAGGTCGCGTTCGACCGCGCGCTGTGGGCGCACGTGGGACATGCGGTGTCGAACGCGGCGCGTGCAATCGTCGGTGGGCTGAGCGCCGGCCGCCTGCTGGCGGTGCCCCGCGGCGTCGCGCCCGAGACCAGCGACTACTATCGCCAGCTCGGGCGCATGTCGGCGGCCTTCGCGCTGCTCGCCGACGTCGCCATGGGCACCCTCGGCGGCGAGCTCAAGCGGCGCGAGAAGCTGTCGGCGCGGCTGGGCGACATCCTCTCCCTGCTCTACCTCGCGAGCGCGACGCTCAAGCGTTACGAGGCCGAGGGCCGCCAGGCGCAGGATGCGCCGCTGATGCACTGGGCTCTGCAGGACTGCCTGCACCGCATGCAGGAGGCCTTTGCCGGTGTGCTCGCCAACCTCCCCTCCCGGCCCCTTGCGTTCGTGCTCGAGCGCCTGGTGGTGTTCCCGCTCGGCCGACCTGATGCGCCGCCTTCGGACCGCGTGGGCCACGCGGTGGCGCGCTGCCTGATCGAACCCTCGCCGACCCGCGACCGGCTCACCGCCGAAGTGTTCCTGCCGGCGGACGTGGAGGAGCCGCTCGGCGCGCTCGAGGCCGCGCTGCAGGCGACGATCGCCGCCGAGCCGGTGGAGGCGAAGCTGAAGGCGGCGCTGCGCGGCGGGGGATTCGCGCCGGCGCCGGCGACCAGCGGCGAGGTGGACGAAGTGTGGCGCCAGGCGCGCGAGGCGGGCGTCATCGACGCCGGCGAGCACGCCCTGGTCGAGGCGCGCAACCGGCTGCGCGACAAGGTCATCCGGGTGGACGACTTCGACTACGACTTCGGCATGAAAGCGGCAGTGGCGGCGATGGCGGACGCTTCGCCGGCGCTGCGGGAGGAGGCATGAAGCGGGACGTCTTCATCATCGACGGCGCGCGAACGCCCTTCCTGAAGTCGCGCAACCGGCCCGGGCCGTTCTCCGCCGCCGATCTCGCCACCGCCGCCGGCGCGGCGCTGCTGCTGCGCCAGCCCTTCGCGCCGGACCGGCTCGACGAGGTGATCCTCGGCTGCGCCAGTCCCGCGCCCGACGAGGTCAACATCGGCCGCGTGGTCGCGCTGCGCCTCGGCTGCGGCGATGCCGTGCCCGGCTGGACGGTGATGCGCAACTGCGCCTCGGGCATGCAGGCGCTCGATTCGGCGCTCGCCAACATCCGCCTCGGCCGCGCCGGGCTGGTGCTCGCGGGCGGCGTCGATGCGCTGTCGCGCGCGCCGCTGCTGCTCTCCGACGAGATGGTGCACTGGCTCGCCGACTGGTACGCCGCGAAGACCGCGGGCGCGCGGTTCGCTGTGCTGCGGCGCTTCCGTCCGCGCCAGCTGGCGCCGGTGATCGGCATCATGAAGGGGCTCACGGATCCGGTCGTCGGCCAGCTGATGGGGCAGACCGCCGAGAACCTGGCGTGGAAATTCGGCATCTCGCGCGCGGAGATGGACGCCTACGCGGTGGAAAGCCACCGGCGCGTCACGGCGGCCCAGGACGCCGGCCACTTCGATGCCGAGGTCGTGCCGCTGATCGACCGCGACGGGCGGGTGTACCCGGCCGACGACGGCGTGCGCCGCGACTCCTCGATGGACGGGCTGGCCAGGCTCAAGCCCTTCTTCGACCGCCACTACGGCCGCGTCACGCCGGGCAACAGCTCGCAGATCACCGACGGCGCCGCCTGCTTGCTGCTCGCCTCGGCCGAGGCGGTCGAGCGCTTCGGCCTGGACCCGGTCGGGCGCATCGTCGATAGCGAATGGGCGGCGCTGTCGCCCGAGCAGATGGGGCTCGGCCCGGTCCATGCCTCGGTGCCCATCCTGCGCCGCCACGGCCTCGCGCCGGACGCGCTCGATGCGTGGGAGCTCAACGAGGCCTTTGCCGCCCAGGTGATCGCCTGCCGGCGCGCCTTCGCCGACGACGAATACTGCCGTGCGCACCTCGGCCTCGAGGCCGCGCCCGGCGCCCCCGATGCGGCGCGGATGAACGTCGATGGCGGTGCGATCGCGATCGGCCACCCGGTCGGCGCCAGCGGCGCGCGCATCGTGCTGCACCTGATCGAGGTGCTGAGGCGCAGTGGCGGCCGGCGCGGCATGGCGACGATCTGCATCGGCGGCGGCCAGGGCGGCGCGATGCTTGTGGAGGCACTGTGATGATGGACGCGAGCGCTCCCGAGTTCCGGCACTGGCGGCTGCGCCGCGAGGCCGACGGCCTGGCCTGGCTTGACATCGACGTCGCCGGCGCCAGCACGAATGTCCTGTCCGCCGAGGTGATGGCTGAATTGGCGGTGTTGCTCGACCTGTTCGAGCGAAAGCCGCCGCGGGCGCTGGTGATCGCCTCCGGCAAGCCCGCCGGCTTCATCGCCGGCGCCGACGTCGAAGAGTTCGCCAGGCTGGACTCGCCCGCCGCGGCGCGTGCCCTGGTCGAGCGCGGCTGGCAGCTCTTCAACCGCCTCGCCGCGGTGCGCTATCCGACCCTGGCGCTGATCCGCGGCCACTGCATGGGCGGCGGTCTCGAGCTGGCGCTCGCCTGTCGCCGCCGGCTGGTGGTCGACGAGCCGGGCACGAAGCTCGCGCTGCCCGAGGTCATGCTCGGCATCGTCCCGGCGTGGGGCGGCATGTTGCGCCTGCCGCAGCTGATCGGCCCCGCCGCCGCGCTCGACATGATGCTCACCGGCAAGCCGGTCAATGCGCGCAAGGCGAAGCGGCTCGGCCTTGCCGACGACTGCGTGCCGGCGCGGGTGATGGACGCCGCCGCGCGCATCCTCGCCCTCGGCGGCCGGCCGGCGCGCGCGCCGGCGCTGGTCGAACGCGTGAGCCGGCGTGCGATGAACGGCCCGCTGCGGCGGCTGGTCGCCGACAGGGCGCGCCAGCAGACCGCAGCCAAGGTGCGGCGCGAACACTACCCCGCGCCCTACGCGATCATCGACATCTGGGAGAGATACGAAGGCAATGCGCTCGCGGTGCCCGCGGGCGACCCCGCCTCGCTGGAGGCGATCTTCTCCTCGCCCACCGCGCGCAACCTGGTGCGGGTGTTCTTCCTGCAGGAACGCCTCAAGGCCTTCGGCAAGGGGGCCGGCCCCGCGCCGGCGCACGTGCATGTGGTGGGCGCCGGCGTGATGGGCGGCGACATCGCCGCGGTGTGCGCGCTCGCCGGCCTCAAGGTGAGCCTGCAGGACCAGTCGGTGGCGCGCATCGCGCCGGCGATCGCGCGCGCGGCGAAGTTGTTCGAGCGCCGCCTGAAGGGCGACGCGCGCCGGCTGCGCTTCGCGCTCGACCGTCTGATCCCGGATCCGCACGGTGATGGCGCCGCGCGCGCCGACCTCATCATCGAGGCGATCGTCGAGGACCTGGAGGTCAAGTGCAGCCTCTTCACCCAACTCGAGCGGCGCGCCCGGCCCGACGCGGTGCTCGCGACCAACACCTCGAGCCTGCCGCTGGAGGAGATCGCCGCGGCGCTGCGCGAGCCCTCGCGCCTGGTCGGCATCCATTTCTTCAACCCGGTGGCCCAGCTGCCGCTGGTCGAGGTGGTGCGCGGCGAAGCCACCGGTGCCGAGGTCGTGCGCCGCGCGATCGCCTTCGTGCGCGGCATCGACAAGCTTCCACTGCCGGTCAAGAGCGCGCCCGGCTTCCTGGTCAATGCGGTGCTCGGCCCCTACATGCTGGAGGCGCTGCGCTGCGTCGAGGAAGGCATTCCGCCGGAGACGGTCGACGCCGCCCTGGTCGAGTTCGGCATGCCGATCGGGCCGGTGGAACTGGTCGACACCGTCGGCCTCGACGTCGCGCTCGCCGCCGGACGGCGTCTTGCCGGCGAGGGTGCGGCACCGCCGGCGCGCCTGCTCCAGAAGGTCGAGGCCGGCCAGCTCGGCAAGAAGAGCGGACAGGGCTATTACCGCTGGGACGACGGCAAGGCTCAGAAGCAATCGACCCAGGCCGGAGAGCGGGCCGGCGGCAGGCTCGGGTTCGGGCGAAAGCGGGGCGAGGCGGGCAGGGAGGCGCCGCCCGCGCCACCGCCGGGACTCGCCGAACGCATCCTCGCGCCGCTGTATGCCGCCGCTGCGCGCCTGGTGGACGAGGGCGTGGTCGCCGACGAGGACCTCGCCGATGCCGGCGTGATCTTCGGTACCGGTTTCGCCCCCTTCACCGGGGGGCCGCTGCATCTGCTGCGAAGCTCGGGGAAAACCCCGATTTCGGGCGCCGGCGGAGCGGTCGATGGTGAAGGCCTCGAGCAGCGCCGGCAGCGCGAGGCAGAGGGCCGCTGAGAATTCTTTTCGGGCGGCGTCGGCTGCCGTCGCCCGGCGCATCAGGGTGCAGCCCACCAGAAGAAAACGAGGAGGGGACGGAAATGAGAAAAACCACGCTTGCACGCATCCTGCCGGTGGCCATGCTGGCCCTGGGCTCCGGTTCGGCCGCGGCCGCCGGCTTCCAGCTGCTCGAACAGAACGCCAGCGGCATCGGCAATGCCTACGCCGGCTCGGCCGCGGTGGCCGAGAACGCCAGCACCATCTATTTCAACCCGGCGGGCATGACGCAGCTGCAGGCGCGCGAGCTGTCGGTCGGCCTGTCGCTGGTGCGGCCGAGCTTCAAGTTTACCGACCAGGGCTCGGATGCCGGCGTGCTCTCGGGCGGCGCCCAGGACGCGGGCGACTGGGCGGCGCTGCCGAACGCCTATCTGTCCTGGTCCCTGAACGAGGATGTCTACCTCGGCATCGGCCTGGGTGCGCCGTTCGGGCTGATTACCGAGTACAACCGCGACTGGGTCGGTTCCGCCCACTCGATCAAGTTCGACATCAAGACCTACAACATCAATCCCTCGATCGCGTGGCGGGTGAATGAGAAGGTGTCACTCGGCTTCGGCCTGAACTGGCAGCGCATGGAGGCCGAATACGTGCGCCGGGCCGGCATCTATCCGGCCCCGATTGCCGGCAGGCCGCTTTCGACCAGTTTCGCGACGCTCGATGCCGATGACGATTCGTGGGGTTGGAACGTCGGCGCCCTGTTCAGCGTCTCCGAAGCCACGAAGTTCGGGGTTTCCTATCGTTCGACGGTCAAGCACAAGCTCGAGGGCAGTCTTTCGGTCGACGGTCCCGTTCCTGCTTTCAACGCGGCGGCCACGTCCGGCGCCTACGCCGACGTCGAGCTGCCCGACACCTTCATCCTCAGTGCCACGCACAGACTGGATCCTAAGTGGGAGCTGCTCGGTGACCTCTCCTGGACCGGCTGGAGCAGCATCGACAAGGTCGATATCAACAGGAGCTCGGGTACGCTGGCGCAGCGTCTCGATACCGACTTCCAGGACACCTGGCGGGTCGCGGTCGGTGCCAACTACCAGCTCAACGACGCCTGGAAGCTGAAGTTCGGCCTGGCGTACGACGAGACCCCGGTGAAGAACGCGGAAAAGCGCCTGACCTCGCTGCCGGACAACGACCGCATCTGGTTCTCCTTCGGCGGACAGTGGAAGCCGACCAGGGCATCGACGCTCGATCTCGGCGCCGCGTATCTTTACGTGGACGACACCAGGATCAACAACGGCAGCGCCGCCGACCCGAGCAAGGGTCTGGTGAAGGGCGAATACGACTCGAGCGTCGTGATCCTCGGCGCCCAATACTCGATGTCCTTCTGAACCCGCCGGCCGCCGGCGACCGCATCGAAGCATCCCGCATCCGGAGAAGCGCATGAGCCGATTCATCATCCGCAAGGTCGCCGTGCTCGGAGCCGGCGTCATGGGGGCGCAGATCGCCGCGCACTGTGCCAACGCCGACCTGCCGGTGCTGCTGTTCGACCTGCCCTCGAAGGAGGGGCCGCCGAACGGCATCGTCGACAAGGCGATCGCCGGCCTGAAGAAGCTCGACCCCGCGCCGTTCGCCGCGAAGGACCGGGCCCAGTACGTCGAGGCCGCGAACTACGAGAGTGATCTGGCGCGGCTCGCCGAGTGCGATCTCGTCATCGAGGCGATCGCCGAAAAGATGGAGTGGAAGCTCGACCTCTACGCCAAGGTCGAGCCCCACCTCAAGCCGGAAGCGGTGTTCGCCACCAACACCTCGGGGCTGCCGATTGCCGCGCTCTCCGGCGGCATGCCGGTCGCGCGGCGCGGCCGCTTCTGCGGCGTCCATTTCTTCAATCCGCCGCGCTACATGCCGCTCGTCGAGCTGATCCCGGCACCCGCGACCGAGCCCGCGGTGCTCGACGCGCTCGAGGGCTGGCTCACCACCCGGCTGGGCAAATCGGTGGTGCGCGCGAAGGACACCCCGGGCTTCGTCGCCAACCGCGTCGGCGTGTTCTCGATCATGGCGGTACTGCATCACACCGAACGCCTCGGGCTGGCCTTCGACGAGGTCGACCTGCTCACCGGTCCGCGCATCGGCCGCCCCAAGAGCGCGACTTTCCGCACCGCCGACGTGGTCGGCCTCGACACCCTGGCGCACGTGGTCGACGGCATGCACGCGAGCTTGAAGGACGACCCCTGGCACGCCCATTTCCGCACCCCCGATTGGCTGGCGCAGCTGGTGGCGAAGGGCGCGCTCGGCCAGAAGAGCGGCGCCGGCGTCTATCGCAAGGAGGGCCGGCGGATCCTGGTGCTCGACCGCCACAAGGGCGATTACGTCGAGGCGGGCGGCGAGGTCTTTCCCGATCTGGAGGAGATCCTCGCGCTGGAGGATCCGGTGGAGAAGTTCGCCCTGCTTGCCGCCCATCCGCATCCGCAGGCGCACTTCCTGTGGTCGGTGTTCCGCGACGTGTTCCATTACTGCGCGGTGCACCTGGCGGACATCGCCGACAATGCACGCGACATCGACCTCGCGATGCGCTGGGGCTTCGGCTGGGCGCAGGGCCCGTTCGAGACCTGGCAGGCCGCCGGCTGGCGTGATGTCGCCAACATGATCCGCGAGGACATCGAGCACGGCCACTCGATGGCGAAGGTGCCGCTGCCCGACTGGGTGTTCGAGCGCGATGCCGTGCACGAAGCGGCAGGCTCGTGGAGCGCGGCCGAGGCCAGGCTGCAGCCGCGCTCCAGTCTGCCGGTATACCGGCGCCAGCTCCATCCCGACCGGCTGTTCGGCGAGGCGTCCGCGGACCGCGGCGAGACGCTGTGGGAGAGCCCGCAGCGTGGCGGCGTGCGGCTGTGGCGCCGCCCCGACCAGGATGCGGGCATCGGCATCCTGTCCTTCCAGTCGAAAATGCACGCGATCGGCGACGAGGTGATGGAGGGCGTGCTCGAAGCGATCGCCCGCGCCGAGTTGGATCTCGACGGCCTGGTGATCTGGCACGAGCCGCCCTTCGCGGTGGGCGCCAACCTGCAGCAGGTGGCCGAGGCCTGCGCCGCGGGGCGATTCGCGCTGCTCGAGAAGATGGTGGCCAAGTTCCAGCAGACCTCGATGGCGATCAAGCATGCCCAGGTGCCGGTGGTGGCCGCGATCCAGGGCATGGCGCTCGGCGGCGGCTGCGAGTTCGCGATGCACGCCGCGCAACGGGTGTTCGCGCTCGAGAGCTACCTCGGCCTGGTCGAGGCCGGCGTCGGCCTGATCCCGGCCGGCGGCGGCAGCAAGGAGTTCGCGCTGCAGGCCCACGCGATGGCGCAGCGGGCCGCTGGCGGCGACGTCTTTCCCTACATCCAGACCGCCTTCCAGACGATCGCGATGGCGACCGTGGCGAAGAGCGCGCTGGAAGCGGTGCAGCTCGGCTTCGGTCGCGCCGGCGACGACGTCGTCCTCAATCCGCACGAGCTCCTTCATGTCGCGCTCCGCCGCGCGCGGGTGCTCGCGGAGGCCGGCTGGCGGCCGCCACAGCCGCAGCGCGCAGTGAAGGTGGCCGGCCGCGACGGCATCGCCACCTGCGAGATGATGCTGGTGAACATGCGCGAGGGCGGTTTCATCTCGGCGCACGACTACCGGGTGGCGAAGGCCGCCGCCACCGCGCTGTGCGGCGGCGAGGTGAACAGCGGGGCGACGGTGAGCGAGCATTGGATCCTCGACGTCGAGCGCGCGCAGTTCGTCGAGCTGCTGAAGACCGAGCCGACGCAGCAGCGCATCGCCCACATGCTGGAAACCGGCAAGCCGCTGCGAAACTGACGAGGAAGAAACGATGAGCAAGCAGATCCAGGATGCCTACATCGTCGCCGCGGTGCGCACCCCGGTCGGGCGCAGGAACGGCGTTTTCCGCCACGTCCGCCCAGACGACATGCTGGTCCACGTGCTGCGCGAGCTCCTGGTGCGCGCGCCCGGCCTCGACCCCGCGGAGGTGGGCGACGTCATCACCGGCTGCGCGATGCCCGAGGCCGAGCAGGGCATGAACGTCGCCCGCATCGGCCTGCTGCTCGCCGGCCTGCCCGATCGCGTGCCCGGCATCACGATCAACCGCTTCTGCGCTTCGGGCCTGCAGGCGGTGGCCGACGCCGCCGCCCGCATCCGCCTCGGCGAGGCCGACGTGATGATCGCCGCCGGCACCGAGAGCATGAGCGCGATGCCGCAGATCACCGGCAACAAGACCAGCATCAACCCGGCGGTCTTCGCCACGGAGGAGAACCTCGGCATCGCCTACGGCATGGGCCTGACCGCGGAGAAGGTGGCGGCGAAGTGGAAGGTGAGCAGGGAGGACCAGGACGCCTTCGCCTTCGTCTCCCATCGCCGCGCCACCGCCGCGATCGCCGCCGGGCTCTTCGCCAAGGAGATCGCGCCCTATGCGGTGAAGTCCTGGCTGCCGGGCGAGGGCGGGGCGGTGCGCGTGGCCGAGCGCCGGGTCGAGCACGACGAGGGGCCGCGGACGGACGTCTCGGTCGAGAAACTCGCGGCGCTCAGACCCGTGTTCGCCGCGCGCGGCTCGGTGACCGCCGGCAACAGCTCGCAGATGTCGGACGGCGCCGGCGCGGTGCTGCTGATGAGCGAGGCCGGCCTCAAGCGCACGGGCGCCACGCCAATCGCGCGCTTTGCCGGCTATGCGGTGGCCGGCGTGCCGCCCGAGCTGATGGGCATCGGCCCGGTGGAGGCGATCCCGCACGCGCTGGGGCTCGCCGGCGTGGCCGGCGCCGATCTCGGCTGGATCGAGCTCAACGAGGCTTTCGCCGCGCAGGCCATCGCCGTGGTGCGCGAGCTCGATCTCGACCCGGCACGGGTCAATCCGCTCGGCGGCGCGATCGCGCTGGGCCACCCGCTCGGTGCCACCGGCGCGATCCGCACGGCCACGCTGATGGCCGCAATGGAGCGCGACGCCCGCCTGCGCTACGGCATGGTGAGCATGTGCATCGGCACCGGCATGGGGGCGGCGGGCGTGTTCGAGCGCGTCTGAGCCTGAGCTCCCTCCGGCCGCACCGCCGCCGCCGCAAGGGCGTGGCCGCGCGGTCGCCGGAGCCGCCCTGCACACGCGCCCGGCAGTGCTGCGGGAGCGGGAATGACTGCCGCGCGTGTCCGCGCGGTAACAATCTCTTATAATCCTGGGGTTTTTACCTCGCGGGCCCTCCCCGCCAGCGCGTATGTACGCCGGTATTCCGGCGTGGCGTCGGGCCGGCGCAAGGGGTGGAGTCCGCCGCATCCATCACTATTCGGGCGATAGACGCATGATAAGAATCAAGCGCGGTCTGGACCTGCCCATCACCGGTGCTCCCGCACAGGTCATCGAAGCGGGCCGGCCGGTCCGCAGCGTGGCCGTCATCGGCTTCGACTATCACGGCATGAAGCCGACGATGGCCGTGCAGGTGGGCGACCGGGTGAAGCTGGGGCAGCTCCTGTTCTCCGACAAGAAGACTGAGGGCGTGGTGTTCACCGCGCCGGCGGCGGGGGTGGTGAGTGCCATCCATCGCGGCGAGCAACGCGTGCTGCAGTCGGTCGTGATCGACATCGAGGGCGAGGACGCCGCCGACAGCGCGATCGACTTCGGCGCGCATTCGGACGCCGACATCGAGAGCCTGCCGGCCGAAGTCGTGCGCGGCAAGCTCGCCGAATCCGGGCTGTGGGCCGCCCTGCGGACGCGGCCCTTCAGCAAGGTGCCTGCGCTCGACGCCATCCCGAGTTCGATCTTCGTCACCGCGATCGACACCCATCCGCTCGCAGCCGATCCCGAGGTCGTGATCGGTGAGCACGGCACCGATTTCGTGCGCGGCCTGAAGGTGCTCACCCGGCTCGCGCGCGTCGTCGTGTGTCACGGCGAGAATGCGAAGCTGCCCGGCACCCGGTTGCCCAAGGTCACCAGCGAGGCCTTCGCCGGTCCGCATCCGGCGGGCCTGGCGGGAACCCACATCCACTTCCTCGACCCGGTCGGGGCGCACAAGTCGGTGTGGTACCTCGGCTACCAGGACGTGGTCGCCTTCGGCAAGCTGTTCTCCACCGGCAGGCTGTGGACCGAGCGGGTGATCGCGCTCGCCGGCCCTGCGGTCGAGCGGCCGCGCCTGGTGCGAACCCGGCTCGGCGCCAACCTCGACGAGTTGACCGCCGGCGAGCTGGTGGCGGGGCGAAACCGCGTCGTCTCGGGCTCGGTGTTCGGCGGACGCGTAGCGCGCGGCGCCTGCGCCTTCCTCGGCCGCTACCATCTGCAGGCGTCCTGCCTGCGCGAGGGCAACGATCGCGAGTTCATGCATTTCCTGCGCGCCGGCTTCAACAAGCACTCGGTGATGAACATCTTCGTGTCCAAGCTGTTCGGCGGTCGCCGCTTCGACTTCACCACCACCACCAACGGCAGCCCGCGGGCGATGGTGCCGGTCGGCAACTACGAGGAGGTGATGCCGCTCGACGTGCTGCCGACCCAGCTGCTGCGTTCGCTGATCGTGGGCGATACCGAGATGGCGCAGAAGCTCGGCGCGCTGGAGCTCGACGAGGAAGACCTCGCGCTGTGCAGCTACGTTTGCGCCGGCAAGTACGAGTATGGCCCCATCCTGCGGGACAACCTGACGCGCATCGAGAAGGAGGGTTGAGCATGAGTCTGCGCTCCTGGCTCGACAGCATCGAGCATCATTTC
>NZ_MBFM01000005.1:575817-620134 GCF_001696715.1 Thauera phenolivorans
GCGAGGCCTTCGCCGGTCCGCATCCGGCGGGCCTGGCGGGAACCCACATCCACTTCCTCGACCCGGTCGGGGCGCACAAGTCGGTGTGGTACCTCGGCTACCAGGACGTGGTCGCCTTCGGCAAGCTGTTCTCCACCGGCAGGCTGTGGACCGAGCGGGTGATCGCGCTCGCCGGCCCTGCGGTCGAGCGGCCGCGCCTGGTGCGAACCCGGCTCGGCGCCAACCTCGACGAGTTGACCGCCGGCGAGCTGGTGGCGGGGCGAAACCGCGTCGTCTCGGGCTCGGTGTTCGGCGGACGCGTAGCGCGCGGCGCCTGCGCCTTCCTCGGCCGCTACCATCTGCAGGCGTCCTGCCTGCGCGAGGGCAACGATCGCGAGTTCATGCATTTCCTGCGCGCCGGCTTCAACAAGCACTCGGTGATGAACATCTTCGTGTCCAAGCTGTTCGGCGGTCGCCGCTTCGACTTCACCACCACCACCAACGGCAGCCCGCGGGCGATGGTGCCGGTCGGCAACTACGAGGAGGTGATGCCGCTCGACGTGCTGCCGACCCAGCTGCTGCGTTCGCTGATCGTGGGCGATACCGAGATGGCGCAGAAGCTCGGCGCGCTGGAGCTCGACGAGGAAGACCTCGCGCTGTGCAGCTACGTTTGCGCCGGCAAGTACGAGTATGGCCCCATCCTGCGGGACAACCTGACGCGCATCGAGAAGGAGGGTTGAGCATGAGTCTGCGCTCCTGGCTCGACAGCATCGAGCATCATTTCGAAAAGGGCGGGCGTTTCGAGAAGTGGTACGCCCTGTACGAAGCGGCCGACACCTTCATGTACCGCCCGGCCAGCGTCACCCGCACCACCGCCCACGTGCGCGACGGTCTCGACCTCAAGCGCATGATGATCATCGTCTGGCTGTGCACTTTCCCGGCGATGTTCTTCGGCATGTGGAACGTCGGCTACCAGGCCAACACCATCCTCGCCGCCGACGCCGGGCTGATGGCGGGGCAGGAGGGTTGGCGACTCGCCCTGATCGGCGCCCTGGCGGGCTTCGATCCGGCGAGCCTGTGGGACAACTTCATCCACGGCGCGGCCTATTTCCTGCCGATCTACGCGGTCACCTTCATCGTCGGCGGCTTCTGGGAGGTGCTTTTCGCCACCATCCGCCGCCACGAGGTCAACGAAGGCTTCTTCGTCACCTCGGTGCTGTTCGCGCTGATCTGCCCGCCCGACATCCCGCTGTGGCAGGTGGCGATGGGCATCAGCTTCGGCGTGGTGATCGGCAAGGAGGTATTCGGCGGCACCGGCAAGAACTTCCTCAACCCGGCGCTGACCGGTCGCGCCTTCCTGTTCTTCGCCTATCCGGCGCAGATCTCGGGCGACGCGGTGTGGACCGCGGTCGACGGCTTCACCGGCGCCACCGCGCTGTCGCTCGGCGCCGCCGGCGGCGTGGGCCAGATCGTCGCCGGCGGGATCGACTGGATGGACGCCTTCGTCGGCACCATCCACGGCTCGATCGGCGAGACCAGCACGCTCGCGATCCTGATCGGCGGCGCGGTGCTGCTGCTGACCAAGATCGCCTCGTGGCGGATCGTCTCCGGCGTCATGCTCGGCATGATCGGCATGAGCCTGCTGTTCAACGCCCTGGGCTCCGACAGCAACCCGATGTTCGGCATGCCCTGGCACTGGCACCTGGTGCTCGGCGGCTTCGCCTTCGGCATGATCTTCATGGCAACCGATCCGGTGTCGGCCTCGATGACGAATACCGGCAAGTGGATCTTCGGCGCGCTGATCGGTGTCATGGTGGTGCTGATCCGGGTGGTGAACCCCGCCTTCCCCGAGGGCATGATGCTGGCGATCCTGTTTGGCAACCTGTGTGCGCCGCTGATCGACCACTTCGTGATCGCGGCCAACGTCAAGCGGAGGATGGCGCGCAATGTCCAATAAGGAATCCACTTCCCGCACCCTGCTGGTGGCGCTCGCGGTCAGCCTCGTCAGTTCCGTGTTCGTGGCGGGGGCGGCGGTCTCGCTGAAGCCGCTGCAGACGCAGAACCGCCTGCTCGACAAGCAGCGCAGCATCGCGGCCATCGCCGGCATGGGCGGGCGGGAGTTGCCCGCGGCGCAGGTGCGCGAGCTCTTCGGCGAGACCATCAAGGCCAGGCTGGTGAATCTCGAAACCGGCGAGTTCGCCGACGAGTTCGACCCCGTGACCTTCGACCCGCTGAAGGCGGCCAAGGACCCGCAGCTGTCCACCGTGCTCGCCGCGGGCGAGGACATCGCCTCGATCAAGCGTCGCGAGCGCTTCACCACGGTGTACCTGATCGAGGGCGCGCAGGGCGAAATCGAGACCCTCATCCTGCCGATCCGCGGCTACGGTCTGTGGTCCACGCTGCACGGTTTCATGGCGCTCGAGGGCGACCTCAACACCGTCGTCGGTCTCGGCTTCCACGAGCATGCCGAGACCCCCGGCCTCGGTGGCGAGGTCGACAACCCGCGCTGGCGCGGGCAGTGGGAGGGCAAGCGGCTGTTCGACGAGCAGGGCGAGGTCGCGGTGCAGGTCGTCAAGGGCGGCGTCGATCCGCAGAGTGCGATGGCGGCCTACCAGGTCGACGCGCTCGCCGGTGCGACACTGACCAGCAACGGCGTGAATAACCTGCTGCATTTCTGGCTCGGCGAACAGGGCTTCGGCCCCTTCCTCGCCAAGCTGCGTTCGAAGGAGGCGTGATCATGGCCAAGCTCACTCCGAAGGAAGTCCTGCTCAATCCGCTGTTCAACAACAACCCGATCGCGCTGCAGATCCTCGGCATCTGTTCCGCACTGGCGGTGACGACCAACCTCAACACCGCACTGGTGATGTCGGTCGCGCTCACGCTGGTGACGGCCTTCTCCAACCTGTTCGTGTCGCTGATCCGGGCGCAGATCCCGAGCTCGATCCGCATGATCGTGCAGGTGGTGATCATCGCCTCGCTGGTGATCGTGGTCGACCAGACCCTCAAGGCCTTCGCCTACAGCCTGTCCAAGCAGCTGTCGGTGTTCGTCGGCCTGATCATCACCAACTGCATCGTGATGGGCCGCGCCGAGGGCTTCGCGATGCAGAACCCGCCCTTCCTTTCCTTCCTCGACGGTCTCGGCAACGGACTCGGCTACAGCCTGGTGCTGATCGCGGTCGGCGTGGTGCGCGAGCTGTTCGGCGCCGGCAAGCTGTTCGGCATCACCATCCTGCAGCCGGTGACCGAAGGCGGCTGGTACCAGCCCAACGGTCTGCTGCTGCTGCCGCCCTCGGCCTTCTTCCTGATCGGCCTGCTGATCTGGGGGCTGCGCGAATGGAAGCGTGAGCAGGTCGAGCACACGCAGTTCAAGATGGCGCCGCAGGTGCGCAAGGAGGCGTTCTGATGGAACACTATCTGAGCCTCTTCATCCGCGCCGTGTTCATCGAGAACATGGCGCTGGCCTTCTTCCTCGGCATGTGCACCTTCATCGCGATCTCGAAGAAGGTCGAGACCGCGATCGGCCTGGGCATCGCGGTGGTGGTGGTGCAGACCCTCGTCGTGCCGCTCAACAACCTCGTCTATCACACCTTCCTCGCCGATGGCGCGCTCGCCTGGGCGGGACTGCCCGACGTCGATCTGTCCTTCATCGGCCTGCTGTCCTTCATCGGCATCATCGCGGCGACGGTGCAGATCCTGGAGATGCTGCTCGACAAGTACGTCCCCAGCCTCTACAACGCGCTCGGCGTCTTCCTGCCGCTGATCACGGTCAACTGCGCGATCATGGGCGGCGTGCTGTTCATGGTGGAGCGAGACTACACCTTCGGCGAATCGGTGGTCTATGGCCTGGGCTCGGGCTTCTCCTGGGGCCTGGCGATCGCCCTGCTGGCGGCCATCCGCGAGAAGCTGAAGTACAGCGACGTGCCCGAGGGCCTGCAGGGTCTGGGCATCACCTTCATCACCATCGGTCTGATGTCGCTGGGCTTCATGTCCTTCTCCGGTGTGCAGCTGTAAGGAGGCAGTCAAACGATGAATACCGAAATCGTCCTGGGCATCGGCATGTTCACCGTCACCGTGGTGGTGCTGGCGGTGATCATCCTGTTCGCCCGTTCCAAGCTCGTCGCCAGCGGCGACGTTACCATCGACGTCAACGGCGAGAAGACGCTCACCGTTCCCGCCGGCGGCAAGCTGCTGCAGACGCTCGCCGAAAGCGGCCTCTTCCTGCCCTCGGCCTGCGGCGGCGGCGGCACCTGCGCGCAGTGCAAGTGCGTGGTCAAGGAGGGCGGTGGCTCGATGCTGCCCACCGAAGAGTCGCACTTCACCAAGCGCGAGGCCAAGGAAGGCTGGCGCCTGTCCTGCCAGACCCCGGTCAAGCAGGACATGAAGGTCGAGGTCCCCGAAGAGGTTTTCGGGGTGAAGAAGTGGGAATGCACGGTGGAGTCCAATCCCAACGTCGCCACCTTCATCAAGGAGCTCACCCTGCGCCTGCCCGAGGGCGAGAACGTCGACTTCCGCGCCGGCGGCTACGTGCAGCTCGAGTGCCCGCCGCACGTTGTCCACTACAAGGACTTCGCCATCGAGGAGCGCTTCCATGGCGACTGGGACAAGTTCAACATCTGGCGCTACGTCTCCAAGGTGGACGAGACCGTGATCCGGGCCTACTCGATGGCGAACTACCCGGAAGAGCGGGGTGTGGTGAAGTTCAACATCCGCGTCGCCACGCCGCCGCCGGGCCGTGACGACATTCCGCCGGGCAAGATGTCGTCGTGGGTCTTCAACCTGAAGAAGGGCGACAAGGTCACCGTGTATGGCCCGTTCGGCGAGTTCTTCGCGCGCGAGACCGACAACGAGATGGTCTTCATCGGCGGCGGCGCCGGCATGGCGCCGATGCGATCGCACATCTTCGACCAGCTCAAGCGCTTGCACAGCAAGCGCAAGATCAGCTTCTGGTATGGTGCGCGCTCGCTGCGCGAGGCCTTCTACGTGAAGGACTTCGACGAACTCGCGGCGGAGAACCCGAACTTCACCTGGCACCTGGCGCTGTCCGATCCGCTGCCGGAAGACAACTGGACAGGTCCCACCGGCTTCATCCACAACGTGCTGTACGAGAACTACCTTAAGGACCACCCGGCGCCCGAGGATTGCGAGTTCTACATGTGCGGCCCGCCGATGATGAACGCGGCGGTGATCAAGCTGCTGCTCGACCTCGGCGTCGAGCGCGAGAACATCATGCTCGACGACTTCGGCGGCTGAGCGGCGCGCGCGCCACAACCCGCATCAGCCCGCTGCCCGCCCCCTTCGCCCTGCGAGGGGCGCGGGCAGCGGCTTTATCGGTACTCGAAACAGACAGGAGAACGATCCAGATGGCCGGAACCGCTTTGCTCGACGTCACCGACGGCGTCGCCACCCTGACCCTCAACCGCCCCGACGCGCTCAACGCGCTGTCGGTGGAGATGATGCAGGACTTGCAGGCCTGCGTGCGCACGCTGCCGGGGCGCGATGACGTCGCCGTCGTCGTCGTCACCGGCGCAGGCGATCATTTCATGGCCGGGGGCGACCTGAAGGACTTCGCGACGCAGCTCCACCTCTCGCCGCAGGCCCGCCACGCCGCCTTCCGCGCGATGATCGAGCAGTACATCAACCCGACCGTGGTCATGCTGCAGCAGCTGCGTCAGCCGGTGGTCGCGAAGGTGCGCGGGGCCTGCGCCGGCTTCGGCCTGTCGCTGATGGCCGGCTGCGACCTGGCGATCTGCGCCGACGACGCGAAGTTCACCACCGCCTATGCGGCGATCGCGCTGTCGGGCGACGGCGGGGCGTCCTACTTTCTGTCGCAGATCCTCGGCCGGCGCAAGGCCGCCGAGCTGTTGCTGCTCGGCGACCGCTTCGATTCCGCCGAAGCCGAGCGCCTCGGCCTCGTCAATCGCTGCGTCGCCGGGGCCGCACTCGATGTCGAGGTCGACAAGCTGGTCGCCCGCCTCAAGCGCGGGCCGCGCCGCGCCTATGCGGAAATCAAGGCCCTGCTCGCCGCGGCGCCCTCGAACCAGCTCGAGTCCCAGTTGCAGAGCGAGGCCGAGGCCTTCGCCCGCTGCAGCGCGAGCGCCGACTTCGCCGAGGGCGTCACCGCCTTCCTCGACAAGCGCAAGCCGGGCTTCACCGGGGCCTGAGCGGCGGCGTCCGGCCTCAGCGGCTCAGCCGGTAGGCGAGCAGGCCGAGCCACTCGTGCAGCGCGTACCAGCCGGCGTAGGCGGTGTGCTGGCTCGGCACCAGGCTGATCACGCGATCGCCGTCCTCCCGGCTGCCCAGCCAGG
Organism: Thauera phenolivorans; assembly: GCF_001696715.1. Lineage (GTDB taxonomy): Bacteria > Pseudomonadota > Gammaproteobacteria > Burkholderiales > Rhodocyclaceae > Thauera > Thauera phenolivorans. Next base: position 582,102 of record NZ_MBFM01000005.1, read on the forward strand.
CGGTGGGGGCGGGGATCACGGTCAGGCCCTGGGCCTCGAACTCGGTCTGCGCACGCCGCATGTGGGCGGCATGGGTGACGAGCAGAATGCGGTTCACCCCGGCGGCCTTCAGCCGCACCGCGGAGAACTGCGCGTTCTGGCGAGTGTCGCGCGACGCGGTCTCGCGCCAGCGCACCGCGATGCCGAAATCGCGCCGCAGCGCTTCTTCCATCAGGCTCGCTTCGGCGATCTCGCCGGTCGGTGCGCCGCCGGTGACCAAGACCGGCAGGCCGCTCTCGCGCGCGAGCCGGGCGCCGTAGCGCAGGCGCTCGAGCGCGAGGCGATTCACCGTCTCGCCGCCGAACTCGGGCGCATAGGTGCGCTTGCCGGCGCCGAGGATCACGATCGCCTCGGCGGCGCGCATCGAGCGCGCATCGAGCGCGCGCTCGGCCTCCAGCCCGTTCAGCAGCCAGCCGACGCTGATCGGATGCACCAGCAGCAGGTTGAGCACCACGCCGCCCCAGGCGAGGGCGATGCCGAGCCGGCGCCGGCGCCCGAGCAGCAGCAGGCCGAGCGCGATCGGCAGCAGCGGCAGCAGCGGCGGCAGCACCAGCACGGCGACCATCTTCTTGAGCCAGAACAGCAGCAGCGATAAGTCGAACGTCATCATTGGGAAGCGGTGCGCTTGCGGGGGACGGCGGCCATTGTGCCGCAGATCCGGGGCCCGGCCACATGCCGGCAGCGGGCGCGGGCGGATTACAATCGCCGTTTCCCATTCGTCAGCAGGAGCCCTCCAATGAGCCGCATCATCATCTCCACGCCGAACGCGCCCGCCGCGATCGGCACCTATTCACAGGCGGTCAAGGTTGGCGACACGGTCTACCTGTCCGGCCAGATCGGCCTCGACCCCGCGTCCGGACAGATGGTGGAGGGCTTCGAGGCGCAGACCGTGCGCGTGTTCGACAACCTCAAGGCGGTCGCCGAGGCGGCCGGCGGCTCGCTCGCCGATGCGGTCAAGCTCACCATCTACCTGACCGACCTCGCCAACTTCGGCACGGTCAACGCGGTGATGTCGCGCTATTTCGACGAGCCCTATCCGGCGCGCGCCGCGGTCGGCGTGAAGGCGCTGCCGCGCGGCGCGGTGGTCGAGGCCGACGCGGTGCTCGTCCTCGGCTGATGCCGCAGAGCCCGCCGGCCGCCGGCTGGCCGGGCGTCGGACCGCAGCTGGCGGGGCGTCTGGCGAAGCTCGACATCCGCCGGCCGGAGGACCTCGTCCTCCATCTGCCGCTGCGCTACGAGGACGAGACGCGGCTGACCGCGATCGCCGCCGCCCGGCCCGGTTTTCCCGCTCAGGTGGAGGGCGAGGTGGTCGCCTGCGAGGTCGTCCTGCGGCCGCGCCGCCAGCTCGTCGCCCGTGTGCAGGACGACTCCGGCATCCTCGTCGCGCGCTGGCTCAACTTCTACCCCTCGCAGCAGAAGCAGATGGCGGTCGGCCAGCGGGTGCGGCTGTTCGGCGAGGTGCGCGGCGGCTTCTTCGGCGACGAGATGGTGCATCCGCGGGTGCGCCCGGTGGCTGCCGGGGAGGGGCTGCCGCAGGCGCTGACGCCGGTGTACCCGACCACCGCCGGTCTTGGCCAGGCCACGCTGCGCAAGCTGATCGATCGCGCACTCGCCACGGTGCGACTCGACGAGCTGCTGCCGGCCGATGCCTGCGCCGTGCTCGGCCTGCCCGGCTTCGCCGAGGCGGTGCGTGCGCTCCACCACCCGGCGCCCGACGCCGACCCCGCCGCCCTCGAGTGCCGCGAACATCCCGCCTGGCGGCGGATCAAGCTGGAGGAGCTGCTGGTGCAGCAGCTCTCCCTGCGCCGTGCCTACAACGCCCGCCGCGCGCGCGGCGCGGTGGCGCTGGCGGCGCGCGGCCAGCTCACCGCCGCCTTGCGCGCCCAGTTGCCCTTTCGCCTCACCGGCGCGCAGGCGAGGGCGGCCGCCGAGATCGCCGCCGACCTCGCGGCGTCGCACCCGATGCAGCGCCTGCTGCAGGGCGACGTCGGCAGCGGCAAGACCATCGTCGCCGCGCTGGCGATGCTGCAGGCGGTCGAGAACGGCTACCAGGCCGCGCTGATGGCGCCCACCGAGATCCTCGCCGAGCAGCACTGGCGCAAGCTCGCCGGCTGGCTCGCGCCGCTCGGGCTCGAGGTCGCCTGGCTGTCGGGCAGCCGCCGCAAGCGCGAACGCGAGGCCGAGCTCGAACGCCTCAGGAGCGGCGAACTGCAGCTCGCGGTCGGCACCCATGCGCTGATCGAGGACCCGGTGACGCTGCCGCGGCTCGCACTCGCGGTGGTGGACGAGCAGCACCGCTTCGGCGTGCGCCAGCGCCTGGCGCTGCGCGAGAAGGGCGCCGACGGCCTGCGCCCGCACATGCTGATGATGTCGGCGACGCCGATCCCGCGCACGCTGGCGATGACGCACTACGCCGACCTCGACGTCTCGGTGCTCGACGAACTGCCGCCGGGGCGCACGCCCATCCTCACCAAGCTGGTGTCGGACGGCCGCCGCGAGGAGGTGATCGCGCGCGTCCATGCCGCCTGCCGCACCGGGCGCCAGGCCTACTGGGTATGCCCGCTGATCGAGGAGTCCGAGGCGCTGCAGCTGCAGACCGCGGTGGAGACCTTCGAGGCGCTGTCGGCGGCGCTCTCCGGGCTGCGCGTGGGGCTGGTGCATGGCCGCCTGAAGGCGGACGAGAAGTCGGCGACGATGGCCGCCTTCGCCGCCGGCGAGCTCGACGTGCTGGTGGCGACCACGGTGATCGAGGTCGGCGTCGACGTGCCCAACGCCAGCCTGATGGTGATCGAGCACGCCGAGCGCTTCGGTCTCGCCCAGCTCCACCAGCTGCGCGGGCGGGTGGGGCGGGGCAGCGCCGAGTCGGTGTGCATCCTGATCTACGCCCAGCCGCTGTCGCAGACCGGTCGCGAGCGCCTGAAGGTGATCTACGAGAACACCGACGGCTTCGTCATCGCGCGCGAGGACCTGCGCATCCGCGGGCCGGGCGAGTTCGTCGGCGCGCGCCAGAGCGGGCTGCCGCTGCTGCGCTACGCCGACCTCGAGGCCGATGCCGCGCTGATCGAGCCGGCGCGCGCGCTCGCCGAGCGCCTGCTGGCCGAATCTCCCGTGCTCGCCGAGCGCCTGCTGGCGCGCTGGCTGGGCGGGCGCGAGGCGCTGCTGCGGGCCTGAGCGCGCCGCCCGGCGCGGCCGTCGGCGCTGGCCGGGGCGGCGGCGGCGGGCTAAGATGCCGGCCTTGCCCGTCAGCCCAACCATGCGTCCCCGTCCCCACCACGAAACCTGGCATCGCACGCCGCCGCGTGCAAGCGCGCCGACCGCGCTGCGGCCGTGGCTCACCGATCCCGGCTCGCTCACCGCGCGCATCCGTGCCCGCTGCGGCGAGTTTCGCGTGCAGGTGCTGCGCCAGGGGCTGGGGCGGCCGTGCCCCGACGAGGCGGCGCTGCTCGGCATGCGCCCGGGGGAGCTGGCACGGATCCGCGAGGTGCTGCTGATCGCCGACGGCCGGCCGGTGGTGTTCGCGCGCTCGCTGCTGCCGCCCGGCAACGTGCGCGGGGCCTGGCGGCTGCTGCGCGGCATCGGCAACCGCCCGCTGGGCGCGCTGCTGTTCGCCACCCCGGCGATCTCCCGTGCGCCGCTGGCCTGCGCCCGGGTCGATCGCCGCGATGCACGCTATCATCGGGCGAGCGCCGCCCTGCGCGCCGGTGGCGACGATGCACCCCTGCCGCAGTCGCTGTGGGCGCGCCGCTCGGTGTTCCGCTTTCGCGGCCGCGCGCTGATGGTGAGCGAGTTCTTCCTTCCCGCAATCCTAGATCTGCCGAAGTGATCCGATGACCCTGACCGAGAACCTTCCTACGCGCCTGCAGCACTACGTCCGCCTGATGCGGATCGACAAGCCGATCGGCACCCTGCTGCTGCTGTGGCCGACGCTGTGGGCGCTGTGGATCGCCGCCGGCGGCTTCCCGCCGCTCAAGGTGCTGGTGATCTTCGTGCTCGGCACCTTCCTCATGCGCTCGGCCGGCTGCGTGATCAACGACTACGCCGACCGCGACTTCGACGGCCACGTCGAGCGCACGCGCAACCGGCCGCTCGCGGTGCGCGCAGTCAGCCCGGCGGAGGCGCTCGCGCTCGCCGCCTTCCTCGCCTTCGTCTCCTTCCTGCTGGTGCTGCAGCTCAACACGCTGACGATCGCGCTGTCGGTGCCGGCGCTGTTCCTCGCCGCCACGTATCCCTTCACCAAGCGCTTCTTCGCGATCCCCCAGGCCTATCTCGGCATGGCCTTCGGCTTCGGCATCCCGATGGGCTTCGCCGCGGTGCTCGGCGAGGTGCCGGCGGTCGCCTGGGTGATGCTGCTGGCGAACGTGTTCTGGTCGGTCGCCTACGACACCGAATACGCGATGGTCGACCGCCCGGACGACCTCAAGATCGGCCTCAAGACGGCGGCGATCACCTTCGGCCGCTACGACGTGCTGGCGGTGATGCTGTGCTACGCGGCCACCTTCGCCCTGCTCGCGGTGGTGGGCGCGATGGTCGGGCTCGGCGTCGCGTGGTACCTCGGCCTGCTCGCGGCCAGCGTGCTCGCCGGTTATCACTACACCCTGATCCGGGGCCGCGAGCGCGCCCCCTGCTTCAAGGCCTTCCGCCACAACAACTGGGTCGGCGGAGTGATCTTCGCCGGCCTGGTGCTCGACCTGCTTTCGCGCTGATCGCGCGGCGGGCGAAACCCGACGCGCACGGCCAGGTCAACAGGAAGCGGGCAGGTGCCCGCCCCCCAAGGAGACCAGGATGAAAGTCACCACGCTCGTGACAGGGCTGTGCGCCGCCCTGCTTTCCAGCTCCGCCTTTGCCTTCCACTGCCCGGCGGACATGAGGAAGATCGATGAGGCGCTCTCCGGCAATCCGCAGATCAGCCAGCAGCAGCTGGCGCAGGTGAAGCAGTACCGCATCGACGGCGAGGTCTATCACAAGGCCGGCAAGCATCAGGAGGCGGTCGACACGCTGGCCAAGGCGATGAAGATCCTCGGCATCTGACGCCGTCCGCGAGGCCCGCCGCGGTGCGGGCGCGCGCCCTGGGTGGGCGATCGGGCTTATCATTCGTGCCGCACCCATCCAGGACCTCTCCATGCATTTCATGACCGCCCTGAAGGCCGCCTGGCAGCAGCGCGACAGCCTGCTGTGCGTCGGCCTCGACCCCGATCCGGCGAAGTTCCCCGCTCACCTCCAGGGCCGCCCGGACGCCATCCTCGAATTCTGCACCGCGATCGTCGACGCCACCGCCGATCTCGCTTGCTGCTTCAAGCCGCAGATCGCCTACTTTGCCGCGCATCGCGCCGAGGACCAGCTGGAGGCGCTGATCGCGCACGTCCACGCCAGGCATCCCGGCACCCCGGTGATCCTCGACGCCAAGCGTGGCGACATCGGCAGCACCGCGGAGCAGTACGCGGTCGAGGCCTTCGAGCGCTTCGACGCCGACGCGATCACGGTCAATCCCTACATGGGCCGGGATTCGGTCGAACCGTATCTGGCCTACGGCGACAAGGGCGTCATCCTGCTTTGCCGCACCTCCAACCCGGGCGGCTCCGACCTGCAGTTCCTCGAGGTCGGCGGCGGCCTCAAGCTCTACGAGCACGTCGCCCGCCTGGTCGCAGATGAATGGAATGCGAGCGGCAACTGCGGCCTGGTGGTGGGCGCGACCTTCCCCGCCGAAATCGCGCGCGTGCGCGAACTCACCGGCGACATGCCGCTGCTGGTGCCGGGCATCGGCGCCCAGGGCGGCGACATTGCCGCCACCCTGACCGCGGGCCGCACCGCGGAAGGCACCGGCCTGATGATCAACTCCTCGCGCGCCATCCTCTACGCCGGTAAGGGCGAGGACTTCGGCCGGGCCGCCCGCGAGCTCGCACGCCAGACCCGCGACGCGATCAACGCCCACCGCTGAACGCCACCGGGACAAGCCCACCGGCGATGTAGCAGCGCAGCCCCGTGCCTGATTGCGGCGCCCTAGCCGTGAAAACCGCTGCTATCGCCCTGGGGGCAGGGCTCCTACAGCGGCTGGCCGAAGGCACCGTAGGAGCCCTGCCCCAGGGTGAAAACACCCGCGTCGCTGGCACAAGCGCCGCAATCGCGCAGGGGGCTGCGCTCCTACGCCGCCCCCGGTCAGGGAACGCCGCCGGCGGACGATGCCTCTTCCCGAACACGACCCACACTGACGAGACGCCTGAATGAAATACGACGACCTGCGCGACTTCATCACCCAGCTCGAAGCCCGCGGCGAGCTCAAGCGCATCACCGTTCCGGTCGACACGCATCTCGAGATGACCGAGATCGCCGACCGCGTGCTGCGCGCCGGTGGCCCCGCCCTGCTGTTCGAGCAGCCGATGACGAAAGGCGTGCCGCAGCCGATTCCGGTGCTCGCCAACCTGTTCGGCACCCCCCAGCGGGTGGCGATGGGCATGGGCGAGGACGTCGCCGACGGCGACTGGAACACGCCGCTGCGCGAAGTCGGCAAGCTGCTCGCCTACCTCAAGGAGCCCGAGCCGCCCAAGGGCCTGAAGGACGCCTGGGAGAAGCTGCCGGTGCTCAAGCAGGTGCTCAACATGGCGCCCAGGGAGGTCCGTTCCGCCCCCTGCCAGCAGGTGGTGTGGGAGGGGGAGGACGTCGACCTGGCGAAACTGCCGATCCAGCACTGCTGGCCGGGCGACGCCGCGCCGCTGATCACCTGGGGCCTGGTAGTGACGCGCGGGCCGCACAAGAAGCGCCAGAACCTCGGCATCTACCGCCAGCAGGTGATCGGCCGCAACCGCGTGATCATGCGCTGGCTCGCGCACCGCGGCGGCGCGCTCGACTTCCTGGAGCACCAGCGCGCGCATCCGGGCGAGCCCTTCCCGGTGTCGGTGGTGCTCGGCTGCGACCCGGCGACCATCCTCGGCGCGGTGACGCCGGTGCCCGACTCGATCTCGGAGTACCAGTTCGCCGGCCTCCTGCGCGGCGCCAAGACCGAGCTCGTGAAGTGCATCGGCAGCGCGCTGCAGGTGCCGGCCTCGAGCGAGATCGTGCTCGAAGGCGTCATCCAGCCCGACGACCTGGCGCCGGAGGGCCCCTACGGCGACCACACCGGCTACTACAACGAGGTCGCCGACTTCCCGGTGTTCACGATCGAGCGCATCACCATGCGGCGCGACCCGATCTACCACAGCACCTACACCGGCAAGCCGCCCGACGAGCCGGCGATGCTCGGCCTCGCGCTCAACGAGGTCTTCGTGCCGCTGCTGCAGAAGCAATTCACCGAGATCGTCGATTTCTACCTGCCGCCCGAGGGCTGCTCCTACCGCCTCGCCGTGGTCAGCATCCGCAAGCAGTACCCGGGCCACGCCAAGCGGGTGATGTTCGGCATCTGGAGCTTCCTGCGCCAGTTCATGTACACCAAATTCATCATCGTGGTGGATGAGGACGTCAACATCCGCGACTGGAAGGAAGTGATCTGGGCGCTCACCACGCGCATGGACGCCACCCGCGACGCCACCCTGGTCGACAACACGCCGATCGACTACCTCGACTTCGCCAGCCCGGTGGCCGGTCTGGGCAGCAAGATGGGGCTCGATGCGACCAACAAGTGGCCGGGCGAGACGAATCGCGAGTGGGGCCGACCGATCGTCATGGACGAGGCGGTCAGGCGCAGGGTGGACGAGCGGTGGACCGAGTTCGGCCTCTGAGATCGGCCGCGGCGGACGTCTTGCTGCATTGCAACTGAACGACTGCGCGGGCCGCGGGTCTGAGGTATCTTGACGGCGAGGCCGCCCGGCCGCGCAATCCTGCATCACGAAGGAGATTCGATGAGCAATCCCGTTCCCGCCCCGCTGCAGACCGGCCAGCCTACCGAGAACATGGTCACCCTGACCCACCTGATCTACGCGCTGCACGCCTTCGCGGTGTTCACCGGCGTGGTCGGTTCGGCCACCATCATCGGCAGCTTCGTCGCCAGCCTGCCGTCGATCGCCGCGGTGGTCCTGAACTACTGGAACCAGGGCGCGGTGCGCGGCACCTGGCTCGAGAGTCACTTCCGCTGGCAGATCCGCACCTTCTGGTTCGCCTTGCTCTGGATCGCGGTCGCCGTGCTGCTGTTCATCACCATCATCGGCCTGCCGTTCGCATTCCTGCTGATCATCGCCGCCGGCCTGTGGGTGCTGTACCGGGTGGTGCGTGGCTGGTGGGCGCTGCTCCAGCGCACGACGCTGCCGATCTGAGCGCCGCGCCGTCGGCGCATCAGTCGGCGGCGGCGCTCCACACCCATTCGATAAGGGCATCCTGGGCCGCCTGGCTGGCACCGGCATCGGGATGGTTCACCATCATCACCACCGCATGGCGCTCGCCGTGGCGGTCGAGCACATAGCCGGCGATCGCGCGCACGCCGTTGATCGTGCCGGTCTTGATGTGGGCCTGGCCGCGCGCCGGGCTGTCGCTCAGCCGCCGGCGCGCGGTGCCGTCCTGGCCTGCGACCGGGAGAGAGGCGATGAACTCCGGCATCCATGGCCGCGCCCAGGCCGTCTGCAGCAGGCGGCCGAGACTGTCGGCGCGCACCCGCTCGATGCGGGACAGGCCGGCGCCGTTCTCGATCACCAGGCCGCCGCTGGCGATCCCCGCGGCGGCGAGGCTGTCGGCGGCGATGCGGGCGCCGCGGCTCACCGTGTCGGACTCGGCGACTGGCGCCGACATCGCCAGCGGGCTGACGCCGAGGCTGGCCAGCAGCTGGCGGGCGATGACGTTGCTCGACCACTTGTTCATCTCGCGCACCACCTCGGCGAGCGGTGCCGATTCGTCGGTGAACAGGGTGCGCGCCGCCGGCGGCACGACACCGCTGCGCACCCGACCCTGGATCCGACCGCCCACCTCCGACCACAGCCCGGCGACCAGCGCGGCGCCGAATTCCGCCGGCGGTAGCGGCGCCGCACTCCAGTTGCGCGCGCCGCAGCTCGCCGGCAGGCTGCCGGTCAGCAGCAGGCGTCGGCCCGGTTCCAGTCTCGCCTCGAGGTCGCGGTACCACACGCCGCAGGGCGCGTTCGTGGTGCGCAGCTGGTTGTCGATGCTGAGCCCGGCGAGCGGCGGCTCGGCGGCCACCGTGACCCGTGCGCCCGTCTCTTCCGCGGGAAAGAGGCCGAGCTGCAGCGTGTTGTAATGCATCAGCAGGCCGTGGGGGCCGCTGTTGTAGGGGCGCAGGCCCTTGCCGTCGAAGGCGTCGGGATCGTGCGGCGGCAGGTGCAGCGCCGAGCCGTCGAGCACGATGTCGCCGGCGATGCGCTCGATGCCGAGCGCGCGAAGCCGACGCAGCAACTTCCACAGGCGCTCGTAGCCGAGCACCGGGTCGGCGCCGCCGACAAGGTGCAGATCGCCTTCCAGCACGCCGTCGCGAACCGTGCCGGTATGGGCGATGCGGGTGCGCCAGCGGTGCGCCGGGCCGAGCACCTCGAGCGCTGCGAAGGCGGTCACCAGCTTCATTACCGAGGCGGGGTTCATCGGCCGGCCGGCGTTCTCCGCGAGCGTGGGCGCCGGCGCGCCGACCGGCGCCACCCACACGGCGACCGCATCGGCGGGGATCCGTGCATTGTCGAGGGCGAGGCGGACCGGCGTCGGCAACGCGGCGCTCGCACTCGAAAGCCAGCCGGCGAGCAGCAGGAGGGCGGCGCCACGGCGCCTGGCGGGGGGGCGGATGATGAACGGCAACTGCATCGTGCTCGGTTGGCAAGGGGGGTGGAGGGGCGTGTCGGAACTGTTTGCGGCGGTGCACCAGAGAAGGGGTACAATCCCGCGTTTACGTCATTCAATCCGGTGGCAGCCCCGCATTCTAAGGCGCTACCCCGGCCCGCACATCCCCGCCGGGGTTCGCGGGCGAGTCTGTATGGAAGGACATGAGCGGATTCGGCCACTTTGCGCGCACCGCGCTCGAGCTCGAGCGTGAGATCGTCAAGCGCGGCATCGCCATCGGCATCGACTGGGATGACCGGGCGCGCCTGCGCGAACTCGCGCGCGAGGCCTTGAGCTGCACCGCGGAGTGCCGTCTGGGCCTGCTGCGCAATCCCGACTACGTGGTGCGCCACAAGGGCGAGTTGTTCGCCCTCTCATCGCTGATGCTGATGACGATGCAGCAAAGCGCCCAGGTCGGTGTGCTCACCAGCGGCGGGCCGGCGTGGAAGGCCTTCGGCCGCGCCCTGTACGAGGAGTCGGAGCGCCTGAGGGCGCACCCGCAGGCCGAGGCCGGCGACTGACTCAGCGCAGTGCGTGCTCGCCCGCGTAAAGCGCCGCCACCGTCTCGCGCTCGCGCACCAGATGGGCGTGGTCGCGGTCGACGATGACCTCCGCCGCACGCGGGCGGGTGTTGTAGTTCGAGCTCATGGTCATGCCGTAGGCGCCGGCCGAGAGGATCGCCAGCAGGTCGCCCTCGGCGACCGCGAGGCTGCGGTCGTGGGCGAGGAAGTCGCCGCTCTCGCAGATCGGCCCGACCACCTCGTAGCGCGCGGCGTCGGCCGCGCGCGGCGCGACCTCCACCACCTCGTGCCAGGCGTCGTACAGCGCCGGGCGGGCGAGGTCGTTCATCGCCGCGTCGACGATCGCGAAGTTCTTCTCCTCGCCCGGCTTGAGGTATTCGATGCGGGTCAGCAGCAGGCCGGCGTTGCCCACCAGCGAGCGACCCGGTTCGAAGCACAGCGTCTCGCTGCGGCCGGCGAACACCGCCAGCAGCGGCGCGAGGTAGTCGGCCACGGTGGGCGCCCGTTCGTCACGGTAGCGGATGCCGACGCCGCCGCCGAGGTCGATGTGCTCGAGGGTGATGCCTTCGGCGGCAAGCTGGTCGACCAGGCCGAGCACCTTCTGCCCCGCCTCGGCCATCGGCGCCGGGTCGAGCAGCTGGGAGCCGATGTGGCAGGCGATGCCGCTGATGTGCAGGTTGGGCAGGCTGGTGGCGCGGCGGTACAGCGTCAGCGCCTCGTCGAAGGCGACGCCGAACTTGTTGCTCTTGAGTCCGGTGGAGATGTAGGGGTGGGTCTTGGGGTCGACGTCCGGATTGACCCGCAGCGCGATCGGCGCCTTGCGGCCGAGTTCGCCCGCCACCGCATCGAGCCGCTCGAGCTCGGCGGCGGATTCGACGTTGAAGCAGCCGATGCCCGCCTCGAGCGCCTGGCGCATCTCCTCGCGACGCTTGCCGACGCCGGAGAACACGACCTTGGCGGGATCTCCGCCGGCCGCGATCACGCGCGCCAGCTCGCCGCCGGAGACGATGTCGAAGCCTGCGCCGAGCGCGGCGAACACCGACAGGATGCCGAGGTTGGAGTTGGCCTTGACCGCGTAGCACACCAGTGAGCGGCGGTCGCCGAGGGCCTCGCGCCAGGCTTCGAAGGCGGCGGTGAGGGCCGCGCGCGAATAGACGTAGGTGGGGGTGCCGAAGCGCTCGGCGATCGCCGGCAGGGCGAGGTCTTCGACGTGGAGGATGCCGTCGATGCTGCGCAGGGTGGGCATCGGCAGGGCAGGGGCTGTCTGGGGAGTGTTCATCGAATCGGGCTTTCGCTGAGGTCGGGTTTGTTATCATCGGCGCCCGGTGCGGGCGCGGGAGACTGGGGCTGCGGGGCCTGGTCCGCGGCCGGGCGGGCGGGCGGCACCTCGGGCAGGTAGAGCGGACCCTTGATCCCGCAGCCGGACAGCGCCGCCGCACCGAGCGCAAGTGCAATGAGCGTTGCTCGCATGGCCAATTTTCAGGGCAAAGCGGGAATGCTAACAGAAGGAGTCAGCATGGAAGAATCTGCATTCAACGTGCTCGCCGAGGCCGAGCTGGCGCGCATCGAGGCGGCGGTCGACGCCTGCGGGGCCGAGGTCGACATCGAGCAGCAGCCCGGGGGAATCCTCGAGCTCGAGTTCGAGGACGGCAGCAAGATGATCATCAACCGCCACGTCGCCGCGCGCGAGATCTGGGTGGCGGCACGTTCGGGCGGGTTTCACTTCCGGCCCGAGCAGGGACACTGGATCAACACCCGCGACGGGCAGGAACTCTACGCGCTGCTGTCGGCGCTGGTGGGGGCGCAGTCGGGCACCCCGGTGACCCTCCGGCCGCAGGGCTGAACCCCGCGACCGGCGGCGTTTTCAGCGCCGGATGATGACCGGCGTGCGCTCCTCGACCGGCGCCGGCATCTGCATCCGCGGCACCTGCACCTGCTGTGCTGGCGCGACTGGCGGAATCGCCTCCTGGGGCGCTTCCTGCACCGGCTGGCTGTCGCTCGCGAACATCTCTCGCAGCCAGTCGGGGACCTCGGGCGTGGGCGCGACCGGGAGCGGATTCTCCGCATAGTAGTAGTCGGTGCGGCCGCTTGCCCGAGAGCTCGAGAGACCTTGCGGCAGCGGGCGCTCGCGTTGCGGGCTGCTCTCGAGCGCGGCGCGCATGTAGTCGATCCAGATCGGCAGCGCTGCCGCGCCGCCGGTCTCGCCGCGCCCCATGTTCCTGGGCTGGCTGAAGCCCATCCAGCTCACCGCGACCACGTCCGGGTTGTAGCCGGCGAACCAGGCATCCACATAGTCGTTGGTGGTGCCGGTCTTGCCCGCGATGTCCGAGCGCTTGAGCGTGCGGGCGCGGGTCCCGGTGCCGCGGCTCATGACGTCGCGCATCATCGAGTCCATCAGCCAGGCGTTGCGCTCGTCGATCACGCGCGGCGCGCTTTCACCCGCCACCGGCGGATCGGTGCGGGCCAGCACGCGGCCCTCGGCGTCGTGGATCTCCTTCACGATGTAGGGCTCGATGCGGTAGCCGCCATTGGCGAACACCGCGTAGCCGGTCGCCATTTCCCACGGCGTCACGGTGCCGGCGCCGAGCGCCATCGTCAGGTAGGGCGGGTGCTTGGCCGAGTCGAAGCCGAATCGGCCGATGTAGTCCTGCGCATAGCCGGGCGTGATCGCCTGCAGCAGACGGATCGACACCATGTTCTTCGAGCGCACCAGCGCATCGCGCATCGTGATCGGTCCGGTGAAGCGGCCGTCGTAGTTCTTCGGCTCCCACGCCTGCGAGCCGGTGGTGCCGGGCGGGAAGTACAGGGGTGCGTCGTCGAGGATGCTGCCCGGCCAGAACTCGCGCTCGAGCGCGGCGGAGTAGATGAAGGGCTTGAAGCTCGAGCCCGGCTGGCGCTGCGCCTGGGTGACATGGTTGAACTTGCTGCGCGCGAAGTCGAAGCCGCCGACCAGCGCGAGCACCGCGCCCGTGTTGGGGTCGAGCGACAGCAGCGCCGACTGGACCTGTGGCAGCTGGGTGATCTCCCAGCCCTTGTCGCCGAGATCGCGGATGCGCACGATCGCGCCGCGGCGGATGCGCCGGCTCTGCGGCGCCTTCGCCGCGAGCATCGGGGCGGCGAAGCGCAGGCCGCTGCCGGCGATGCGGATGTGCTCGCCGCGACGGTAGACCTTCACTTCCTTGGTCGAGGCTTCGGTCACCACCGCGACGAGCAGGTCGTCGTAGTCGTGGCTTTCGCCGAGCGCCTCGTCGAGCTGTTCGTCGCTGACCGCGCCCTCGGGCAGGGTGGCGAAGGCTTCCGGGCCGCGGTAGCCATGACGGCGGTCGTAGTCGGTGACGCCCTCGCGCAGCGCGGCGTAGGCCGCCTCCTGGTCCTTGCGCGTGATCGTGGTGACGATGCGGATGCCGAGCTCGTACGCCTGTTCCCCGAACTGCTCGACCGCGATCTGGCGCGCCATCTCGGCCACGTAGTCGCCATGCACCGTCGGCCGGTAGGCGTTGTCGGCGCGCTCTTCGACGCTGGCGGCGGCGGTCCGTGCAGCGCCCTCGCGACCCACCGGGGGCGCCGCGAGCGCGTCCTCGAGCGCGGCGGCGTCGATGAAGCCGGCTTCCTTCATGCGCCGCAGCACGTATTGCTGGCGCACCGCGGCGCGCGCCGGATTGACCACCGGGTTGAAGGCGGAGGGTGCCTTCGGCAGGCCGGCGAGCATCGCCGCCTCGGGCAGGGTGATCTCCTCGAGCGGCTTGCCGAAGTAGGTGCGGGCAGCGACGGAGAAGCCGTAGGCGCGCTGGCCGAGGTAGATCTGGTTGATGTAGAGCTCGAGGATCTGGTCCTTGCTCAGGCTGCGCTCGATCTTCAGCGCGAGCAGGATCTCGTAGAGCTTGCGGTTGAAGGTCTTCTCGCGCGACAGGAAGAAGTTGCGCGCGACCTGCATCGTGATCGTCGAGGCGCCCTGGCCGCGGCCGCCGGTGGACAGGTTGGCGAGCGCCGCGCGCGCGATGCCGAAGATGTCGATCCCGGGGTGCTCGTAGAAGCGCTCGTCCTCGGCGGCGAGGATGGCCTGCTTGAGCACCGGCGGAACGTCCGCTATGCGAACTACGTCACGACGCTCCTCGCCGAATTCGCCCAGCAGATGACCGTCGGAGGTATAAACCCTCAACGGAATGCGGGGGCGGTAGTCGGTCAGCGTTTCCAGGGAGGGGAGGTTTGGCCAGGCGTAAAGCGACACTGCCGCGAGCGTGGCCGCCCCGAGGATCGCGAGCGCGAACAGCGCCGCGATCGGATAGAGAACCCAGCGCATCGGGTATCCAGGCGAGTGAATTGACCGCGCATTATAAATGAGCTCCCGTGTCGCGGTCTCAGGGGTGTTGTTACGGCGCAGCAACGCAGAAGTGTCAAAATTCTTTACACTTCTTCGCGTTTGTTGCTAGCATCTATGCGCCCTGGGCTGATTGCCCATATAATATACTGAAATTTAAAGGTTTTTTGGTGATCGATCTTTCCATTTTCAGCTCCAGGGTGGCCCAGCTGGCTGGGCTGGATATTTCATCGTCATCAATCAAGCTGGTCGAGCTGTCGATCGATGACAAGGGCGCTTACAAACTCGAGCGCTACGGGATCGAGCCGCTGCCGCGCGACGCGGTCGTCGACGGCAACATCAACAACCTCGAGGCGGCGGCCGATGCGGTCGGGCGCGCGCTGCGCCGCTTCGGCGCGCTCAAGAGCGTCGCCGTGGCGCTGCCGGCGGCCTCGGTGATCACCAAGCGGATCGTCCTCCCCGAGGGCCTGCGCGAGCAGGAGATGGAGTTCGCGGTCGAGACCGAGGCGAACCAGTACATCCCCTTCGCGCTCGACGAGGTGAACCTGGATTTCCAGGTGCTCGGCCCGGCGCGCGGCACGCACGGCGAGGTCGAGGTGCTGATCGCCGCCTCACGCAAGGACAAGGTCGAGGACCGCGTCGCGGTGGCGCAGGCCGCCGGCCTGAAGGCCGCGGTGGTGGACGTGGAGTCCTTCGCCACCGAGTCGGCGCTGCGCCTTGTCAGCCGGCAGCTGCCCGGCGGCGACAAGGACAAGCTGATCGCCCTGGTCGACGTCGGCTCGACGACGATGGGCGTCACCGTGCTGCGCAACGGCCAGCCGGTGTATTCGCGTGAGCAGGCCTTCGGCGGCAACCAGCTCACCCAGGAGATCTCGCGCAAGTACGGCATGAGCGTGGAAGAGGCCGAGATCGCCAAGCGCACCGGCAACGGGATGCCGGACGGCTATCAGCAGGAGCTGCTGCGGCCCTTCGTTGACAGCATCGCGCTCGAGACCTCGCGCGCGCTGCAGTTCTTCTTCACCTCCACCCAGTACAACCAGATCGACCAGCTGGTGCTGGCCGGCGGTTGCGCGGTGATGCCGGGCCTCGCCGAGGTCGTGCGTGCCCGCACCCAGGTCGACGCCACGGTCGCCAACCCCTTCGCCGGCATGGCGCTGTCGTCCGCCATCCGTCCCAAGAACCTGCTCGCCGACGCCCCCTCGCTGATGGTGGCCTGCGGCCTCGCCCTGCGGAAGTTCGACGCATGATCCGGATCAACCTGCTTCCCCACCGGGAAGAAAAGCGCCGGCTGCGCCGGCAGCAGTTCTACGTGGTCTCGGCGGCGATGGCGGTCATCGGCGCCCTGGTCGGCTTCGTCGTGCATTCGGTCTACGCCGGCTACATCGAGCGCCAGGACGGCCGCAACGCCTTCCTCAAGGCCGAGATCAAGAAGCTCGACACCGAGATCGCCGAGATCAAGCGGCTGCGTGAGCAGATCGACGCGCTGCTCGCGCGCAAGCAGGTGATCGAGTCGCTGCAGGGCCGTCGCGCCGAGACGGTGCATCTGTTCAACGAGCTGGCGACGGCGATGCCCGACGGCGTCTATCTGAAGACGATCAAGCAGACCGGCGACCGCGTCATGCTCGGCGGCTATGCGCAGTCGAACGCCCGCGTCTCGCACCTGATGCGCAACCTCGACGGCTCGCCCTTCCTGCAGAACCCCGGCCTGGTCGAGGTCAAGGCGGCCTCGGTGAACAGCCGCCGCGTCAGCGAATTCAACCTCAACATCGGCATCGAGCGGGCCCAGCCCGAAGAGGACAAGCCCGTGGTGGCCGCGGGGCAGGACAAGGTGGCGCGCAAATGAAGAAGGCCGTAAACACGAAAGGCAAGCTGCCGGCGATCGACTTCCAGCGCCTGGCGAAGGATTTCCAGGATCTCAATCCGAACGATCCCGGCATGTGGCCGCTGGCGCCGCGGGTCGCGGTCTTCGTCGGCCTGCTGCTCGCCACCCTGGCGGCGTTCTGGTGGTTCGACTGGCGCGAGCAGTCGGAGACCCTGCAGCAGCGCGAGATCGAAGAGCTCAAGCTGCGTGACGAGTGGGTCTCGAAGAAGAAGCAGGCGGTCAATCTCGACGCCCACCGCGAGCAGCTCGCCGAGATCGACCGCCAGTTCGGCGCGCTGCTCAAGCAGCTGCCCAACCGCGCCGAGATGGACTCGCTGCTGCAGGACATCAACCAGGCCGGCCTCGGCCGCGGCCTGCAGTTCGAGCTGTTCAAGCCGGGCAACGATTCGATCAAGGAGTTCTACGCCGAGATGCCGATCGACATCCGCGTCACCGGCGGCTATCACGAGCTCGGCGAGTTCGCCGCCGACGTCGCGCGCATGCCGCGCATCGTCACCCTGAACAACGTCGGCCTGAGCGCGGACAAGGATGGCCGTCTCAAGCTGGAAGCGAAGGCGGTGACCTACCGCTACCTCGACGAGGAAGAGCTGGCGCAGCAGCGGGCGGCGGCGAAGGCGGCGAAGGAGAAGAAGAAGTGATCAGGCAGTTGGCAATCGCGCTCTGCAGTCTCGGGCTCGCCGCATGCGGCGGCGCGGACGAGCAGGACATCCAAGGCTGGATGAACGAGCAGGCCGGGGGCATGCGTGGCGCGGTCAAGCCGCTGCCCGAGATCAAGCCCTTTCCGGTGGTCGACTACGGGTCGGCGATGCTCGTCGAGCCCTTCCAGGCCGACCGCATCGAGCCCGAGCGGCAGGCGGCGCGGGGCGGGCTCAAGCCCGACCTCCAGCGCCGGCGCGAGCCGCTCGAGGCCTTCCCGCTCGAGTCGCTGAAGATGGTCGGCATGCTCGAGCAGGGCCGTGCCTCGCACGCGCTGATCCAGGCCGACGCACATATCCACCAGGTCAGGGTGGGCAATCACATGGGCCAGAACTTCGGCGTCGTCACCGCGATCGGGGTGAACCCAATGGGGGAGACCGCTGTGACGCTGAAGGAACTGGTCGAGGACATCAATGGCGACTGGGTCGAGCGCACCAGTAGCCTGCTTTTGCAGGAGCGGCAGGAGGCCGGGAAATGAAGAAGAAGCGAATCGGGATGCTGCTGCTGGCGGCGATGTTCGCCACGGGGGCGCCCCTCGGCGTCGCCAGTGCGCAGGATGGAGTGCAGGCGCAAGCCGCCGCCAACCAGATCGAAGGCCTCGAGGTCGCCGAGCACGGCGGCGCGGTTTACCTGCGGATCACCCTGCGCGAGCCGCTCGCCCAGGTGCCGGCGAGCTTCAGCGTGTCCAACCCGGCGCGCATCGCGCTCGACTTTCCGGGCACCGCCAACGCGCTCGGCCGCACGGTGCAGAACATCGAGCGCGGCGAGCTGCGCAGCGCCAACATCGTCCAGGCCGGCGACCGCACCCGGCTGGTGCTGAACCTGGTGCGGGTCGTGCCGCACGACATCCGCCTGCAGGGCCGCGACGTCATCGTCGCGCTGACACCCGCTGCGGCGCAGACGATTGACGCCGGCGTGGCCGCGCAGGCGCTCGGCAACTTCGCCGCGCCGCGCGAAGCGGCGGCCAGCGGCCAGGGCGTGCGCGACATCCAGTTCCGCCGCGGCACCAACGGCGAAGGGCGGGTGGTGGTCGACCTCGCCAACCCGGACACCGGCATCGACATCCGCCAGCAGGGCGGCAAGCTGGTGGTGGACCTGATCGGCGCCGCGCTGCCCGAGCACCTGCGCCGCCGCGCCGACGTCACCGACTTCGGCACCCCGGTCACCTACTTCACCGCGCAGCAGCAGGGCGGCAACGTGCGCCTGGTGGTGACGCCCAACGGCATGTGGGAGCACAACGCCTACCAGAGCGACAACCAGTTCGTGCTCGAGTTGAAGCGCGTGGTCGAGGATCCGAACAAGCTGGTCCAGGGCAGCCGCGGCAAGTACCAGGGCGAGAAGCTGTCGCTGAACTTCCAGAACATCGACGTCCGCTCGGTGCTGCAGGTGATCGCCGACTTCACCGACTTCAACATCATCACCTCCGACTCGGTGCAGGGGAACCTCACCCTGCGCCTGAAGGACGTGCCCTGGGACCAGGCCCTCGACATCATCCTGCAGGCCAAGGGCCTGGACATGCGCAAGAACGGCAACGTGATCTGGATCGCGCCGAGCGACGAACTGGCCGCGCGCGAGAAGCTGCAGCTCGAGGCGCAGGCGCAGATCGGCGACCTCGAGCCGCTCAGCACCGAGAGCTTCCAGATCAACTACCACAAGGCCAAGGAGATCTTCGACTTCCTCAAGAGCAAGGACCAGACCATGCTCTCCAAGCGCGGCAGCGTGGTGGTCGACGAGCGTAGCAACAAGGTCTTCGTCACCGACGTCGGCTCCCGCCTCGAGGCGCTGCGCAAGCTGGTCAACGAGATCGACGTCGCCCCGCGCCAGGTGCTGATCGAGGCGCGCATCGTCGAGGCGAGCAAGACCTTTACGCGCGACCTAGGGGTTCGGCTGGGTTTCGGCAGCAGGGGCGTTGCGTCACTGGATGGAGCGCGCGTCGGCTTTGGGGAGTCCAGCTTTGGAGAAGATGCCCGCGGCGACCCAATTGCCTTTACCCCCGGCGGGGCGCAGAGCGGTACTGGCTATCTCCCGAACGGCTTCGGATCGATGGCGCTGAGCATCTTCAACAGCAGGGCGACGAGATTCCTGAACCTCGAGGTACAGGCGCTCGAGTCCGACGGCCGCGGCCGCACGGTGTCCAGCCCGCGGGTGCTGACCGCCAACCAGGTCGAGGCCTCGATCGAGCAGGGCACCGAGATCCCCTACCAGGAGGCGACCAGCTCGGGCGCGACCAACGTCGAGTTCAAGAAGGCGGTGCTGGCGCTCAAGGTCAAGCCGCAGATCACCCCCGACGGTCGCCTGCAGCTGTCGATCGAGGTGAACAAGGACCGCCCGGTGTTCGATCCCCGCTTCTCGGTGCCCTCGATCGAGACCAAGAACATCAAGAGCGAGGTGCTGATCGAGAACGGCGGCACCGTGGTCATCGGCGGCATCTACGAAGAAGTAGAGGGCGACAACGTAGCGCGCGTGCCGGTGCTCGGCGAATTGCCGCTGGTGGGCGGGCTGTTCCGCTCGACCGAACGGACCTCCGACCGCAAGGAGCTGCTGGTGTTCATCACGCCGCGCATCGTGTCCGAGGCGCTGACCCTGAGATAAGCCTTTCGCGCTGCTGATACAATGCCGGGGCGGGCGTTCCAGCCGGGACGCCCGCCCCGTTCTTCATTCACTTCCGGCGATGCGCGCGTGAGCTGCTTGATCCTGATCGGCATGATGGGTGCCGGCAAAACCACCGTAGGCAAGGAGCTGGCCCGGCGCCGGGGGATGCGCTTCGTCGATTGCGACCAGGAGATCGTCGCCCGCACCGGGGTCAGCATCCCCATCATCTTCGAGATCGAGGGCGAGGAGGGTTTCCGCCGGCGCGAGTCGCTGGTGCTCGACGACCTCACCCAGGAGAGCGGCATCGTCATCGCCACCGGCGGCGGCATCGTGCTCGCGCCCGCCAACCGCGCGGTGCTGTCGCAGCGCGGGGTGGTCATCTACCTCGATGTGCCGCCACAGATCCTGTGGGAGCGCACCCGCCACGACCGCAACCGGCCGCTGCTGCAGGTGGCCAATCCGCGCCGGCGCATCGAGGAACTCCACCGCGCGCGCGACCCGCTCTATCGCGAGGTCGCCGACCTCATCGTCGAGGGCGGCCGCGGCAACCCCGGCGCGATGGTGCGCCAGATCGAGAAAGCCCTGCTGACACTGCAAAAGTCCTAATGCGCACACTGACCGTCGCCCTCGGCGCCCGCTCCTATCCGATCCACATCGGCCGCGACCTGCTCGGCGAGGCCGCGCTGCTGCTGCCGCAGCTGAAGACGCCGCGGGTGGCGATCGTCACCAACGAGGTGGTCGCGCCGCGCTACCTCGACCGCCTGCAGGCCGCGCTCGCGTCCGCCGGCGTGCGCGTCACCGCGGTGGTGCTCCCCGACGGCGAGGCACACAAGGACTGGACCACGCTGAACCTGATCTTCGACGCCCTGCTCGGCGAGCGCTGCGAGCGCTCGACCACGCTGGTCGCGCTCGGCGGCGGGGTGGTGGGCGACATGGGCGGCTTCGCCGCCGCCTGCTACCAGCGCGGCATGCCCTTCGTGCAGATCCCGACCACGTTGCTCGCCCAGGTCGATTCCTCGGTGGGGGGCAAGACCGCGATCAACCACCCGCTCGGTAAGAACATGATCGGCGCCTTCTGGCAGCCGAAGCTGGTGCTTGCCGACACCGCCACCCTCGACACCCTGCCGGCGCGCGAGCTCGCCGCCGGGCTGGCCGAGGTGATCAAGTACGGTCTGATCCGCGACCCCGATTTCTTCGTCTGGCTCGAGGCCAATCTCGAGCGCCTGCTGGCGCGCGAGCCGGAGGCGCTCGCTGACGCGATCGAGCGCTCCTGCCGCAACAAGGCCGAGGTGGTCGCGGCCGACGAGACCGAGCAGGGCGAGCGCGCGCTGCTCAACCTCGGCCACAGCTTCGGCCACGCGATCGAGACCGGGCTGGGCTACGGCGAGTGGCTGCACGGCGAAGCGGTCGCCGCGGGCACGATGATGGCGGCCGAGCTGTCGCACCGCCTCGGCTGGCTGGCGGCGGACGAGGTCGAGCGCATCGCGGCCCTCTTCGAGCGCGCCGGATTGCCGGTGTGGGGGCCCTCGCTCGGCACCGCGCGCTACCTCGAACTGATGGCGCACGACAAGAAGGTCGAGGCTGGCCGCCTGCGCCTGGTGCTGCTGAAGTCAATCGGCCGCGCGGTGATCCACGCGGACGCCGCCGAGGCCGACATCGCCGCCGCGATCGCGGCCCGCTGCCGGTGAGCGCCGACGCCGGCTACACATACCGCCCGCGCGCCGGCTATGCGGTGAGCGAGGCGAACTCGCGCGGGCGGCGCAGCGCCGAGGCGAGCGCGGTGGCGCGCGGCGAGTTTCAGCGCGACCGCGACCGCATCGTGCACTCCACCGCCTTCCGCCGCCTCGAGTACAAGACCCAGGTTTTCGTCAATCACGAGGGCGACCTGTTCCGCACCCGCCTGACCCACAGCATCGAGGTGGCGCAGATGACGCGCGGCCTGGCGCGCGAGCTCGGCCTCAACGAGGACCTCGCCGAGGCGATCGCGCTCGCCCATGACCTTGGCCACACGCCCTTCGGCCACGCCGGCCAGGAGGCGCTCAATGCCTGCATGAAGGACTACGGCGGCTTTGAGCACAACCTGCAGTCGCTGCGCACGGTGGACCTGCTCGAGGAGCATTACGCCGCCTTCGACGGCCTCAACCTGATGTTCGAGACCCGCGAAGGCATCCTCAAGCACTGCGCGCGCACCAATGCGGTGCATCTCGGCGAGCTCGGCCAGCGCTTCCTCGACGGCACCCAGCCTTCGATCGAGGCCCAGCTCGCCAACCTCGCCGACGAGATCGCCTACAACAACCACGACGTGGACGACGGCCTGCGCTCCGGCCTGATCACCCTCGAGCAGCTCGAGGCGGTGCCGATCTTCGCCGACAACCGGCGCGAGGTCGAGGCGCGCTGGCCCGGCCTCGGCGGGCGCCGCCTGATCCACGAGACGATCCGCCGCATGATCCACCTGATGGTGATCGACCTGCTCGGGCAGACCCGCGCCAACATCGCGGCCGCCGGCGTGGAGACGCTCGCCGACGTCCATGCCGCGCCGCGCCTGGCGGCCTACTCGGACGCGTTGCTGCCGCGCCTGCAGGTGCTCAAGCGCTTCCTGCACGAGAACCTTTACCGCCACTATCAGGTGCTGCGCATGACCAACAAGGCGCGCCGCATCGTCACCGAGCTGTTCGCCGCCTTCATGGACGACCCGCGCCTGCTGCCCCCGCAGTACCAGGCCAAGGCGCGCGAGGACAAGCCCCGGGTGATCGCCGACTACATCGCCGGCATGACCGACCGTTACGCGATCCGCGAGCACCGCCGCCTGTTCGCGGTGGGGGAGATTCACTGAGGCCGCGAGCGGCATGCCGCGGCGCAAAAAAAATCTTGAACCCCCCGTTTTCGCGGCGTATAGTTTTTTGCGCCTCGAAAAAAACCGCAAAGAAGCGGGTTAGTCAAGTTTTCGAGTTGTTTTTGCACCAACTTGGTGCCATCTTCGAAGCCGGTGCGTGCGCGCCCGGCTTTTTTGTGCGCGTTCGGTTTACCGGACGAGTGAGTCGACGGCTGCGGCCGTCTGAATCGCGCCAGCGCCGAGTGCGCCGGCGCCAGCGTCCAGACGAGGAAGAACGAGATGGATCTCCCCCAGAAGCAGGGTCTCTACGATCCGGCGAACGAACATGATGCCTGCGGCGTGGGTTTCATCGCCCACATCAAGGGCGAGAAACGTCATCAGATCATCTTGCAGGGCCTCGAAATCCTGAAGAACCTGGACCACCGGGGCGCGGTCGGCGCCGATCCGCTGCAGGGCGACGGCGCGGGCATCCTGATCCAGATCCCCGACCAGCTCTATCGCGAGGAAATGGCGAAGCAGGGCGTCGAGCTGCCGGTGCCCGGCGAGTACGGGGTGGGCATGGTGTTCATGCCTCAGGAAGCCGCCTCGCGGCTCGCCTGCGAGGAGGAAATCGAGCGCGCGGTGCGTGCCGAGGGCCAGGTCGTGCTCGGCTGGCGCGACGTGCCGGTCAACCGCGACATGCCGATGTCGCCGGCGGTGCGCGCCACCGAGCCGGTGATCCGCCAGATCTTCATCGGTCGCGGGTCGGACATCATGGTGACCGAGGCGCTCGAGCGCAAACTCTACGTCGTGCGCCGGCGCGCCGCGAACGCCATCGGCGCGCTCAAGCTCAAGCACGGCAAGGCCTTCTACATGGTGTCGATGTCGGCCCGCACGGTGAACTACAAGGGCCTGCTGCTCGCCACCCAGGTCGGCGAGTACTACCTCGACCTCATCGATCCGCGCGCGGTCTCCGCGCTGTCGCTGGTGCACCAGCGCTTCTCGACCAACACCTTCCCGCAGTGGGACCTCGCCCATCCGTTCCGCTACATCGCCCACAACGGCGAGATCAACACCGTGCGCGGCAACTACAACTGGATGCGGGCGCGTGAAAAGGGCGTGAGTTCGCCGCTGCTGGGCGCCGATCTCGACAAGATCTGGCCACTGATCTACCCCGGTCAGTCCGACTCGGCCTGCTTCGACAATGCGCTCGAGCTGCTGGTGATGAGCGGCTATTCGCTCGCCCACGCGATGATGATGATGATTCCCGAGGCCTGGGAGTCGCACGCGCAGATGGACGACAAGCGCCGCGCCTTCTACGAGTACCACGCGGCGATGATGGAGCCGTGGGACGGCCCCGCCGCGGTGGCCTTCACCGACGGCCGCCAGATCGGCGCCACGCTCGACCGCAACGGCCTGCGTCCGGCGCGCTACCTGGTCACCGACGACGACCTCGTGGTGATGGCCTCCGAGTCCGGCGTGCTGCCGATCCCCGACAGCAAGATCGTGCGCAAGTGGCGCCTGCAGCCGGGCAAGATGTTCCTCATCGACATGGAGCAGGGCCGCATCATCGGCGACGAGGAGATCAAGCATGCGCTCGCCAACGGCCGCCCCTACGCCGACTGGCTGAGCCGCATCAACATCGAGCTCGACGCGCTCGAGCTGCCCGCCGACGCCGAGCTGGCGCCGGCCGCGCCCGCAGCCTCGCTGCTCGACCGCCAGCAGGCCTTCGGCTACACCCAGGAAGACATCAAGTTCATCCTCGAGCCGATGGGCAAGGCAGGCGAGGAAGCCACCGGCTCGATGGGCAACGACTCGCCGCTGGCGGTGCTGTCGAGCAAGGAGAAGCCGCTCTACAACTACTTCCGCCAGCTCTTCGCGCAGGTCACCAACCCGCCGATCGACCCGATCCGAGAGCAGCTGGTGATGTCGCTGGTGTCCTTCATCGGGCCGAAGCCGAACCTGCTCGAGATCAACGAGATCAACCCGCCGTTCCGTCTCGAGGTCAGCCAGCCGGTGCTCGACTTCGACGGCATGGCGAAGATCCGCAACATCGCGCGTTACACGAAGAACAAGTTCCGCTCCGCCGAGCTCGACATCTGCTACCCGGCGGCCTGGGGCAACGAGGGCGTCGAGGCGCGCCTGGCTTCGTTGTGCGCCGACGCCGAGAGCGCGGTGCTCGAGGGCAACAACATCCTCATCGTGTCCGACCGCCAGCTCGCCGGGGACAGCGTCGCGATCCCCGCGCTGCTGGCGCTCTCGGCGATCCACCAGCACCTGGTCACCAAGGGCCTGCGCACCCGCGCCGGCCTGGTGGTGGAGACCGGCACCGCGCGCGAGGTCCATCACTTCGCGGTGCTCGCCGGCTACGGCGCGGAAGCGGTTCACCCCTACGTCGCGCTCGAGACCCTGCAGCAGCTCGCTGGCGACGCCGACACCGCCGACAAGTACATCAAGCACTTCGTCAAGGGCATCGGCAAGGGCCTGATGAAGGTCATGTCCAAGATGGGCATCTCGACCTACATGTCCTATACCGGGGCGCAGATCTTCGAGGCGGTCGGCCTGCAGCAGGCGATGCTCGACAAGTACTTCACCGGCACCACCAGCCAGGTCGAGGGCATCGGCGTGTTCGAGGTCATGGAGGAGGCGATCCGCCTGCACCGCAAGGCCTTCGGCGAAGACCCGGTGCTCGCCGAGATGCTCGACGCCGGCGGCGAGTACGCCTTCCGCATCCGCGGCGAGGAGCACATGTGGACGCCGGACGCCATCGCCAAGCTCCAGCACGCCACCCGTTCGGGCAAGGGCGATACCTACAAGGAATACGCGAAGATCATCAACGACCAGACCCGCCGGCACATGACGCTGCGTGGCCTGTTCGAGCTGAAGCCCGCGGCCACCCCGGTGCCGCTCGACGAGGTCGAGCCCGCCAAGGAGATCGTCAAGCGCTTCGTCACCGGCGCGATGTCGCTCGGCTCGATCTCCACCGAGGCGCACACCACGCTGGCGGTGGCGATGAACCGCATCGGCGGCAAGTCGAACACCGGCGAGGGCGGCGAGGATCCGATGCGCTTCAAGCCGCTGACCCAGGCGATGAAGCTGTCGCAGGTGATCGGCGAGACCCGCGTCGCACGCGACCTCGAGCTGAACGCCGGCGACTCGCTGCGCTCGGCGATCAAGCAGGTCGCCTCGGGCCGCTTCGGCGTCACCACGGAGTACCTGGTCAACGCCGACCAGATCCAGATCAAGATGGCCCAGGGCGCCAAGCCCGGCGAGGGCGGCCAGCTGCCCGGCCACAAGGTGTCGGAGTACATCGGCTTCCTGCGCCATTCGGTGCCGGGCGTCGGCCTGATCTCGCCGCCGCCGCACCACGACATCTACTCGATCGAGGACCTCGCGCAGCTGATCCACGACCTCAAGAACGCCAACCCGGCCGCGAGCATCTCGGTGAAGCTCGTGTCGGAGATCGGCATCGGCACGGTGGCGGCCGGCGTGGCCAAGGCCAAGGCCGACCACATCGTCGTCGCCGGCCATGACGGCGGCACCGGCGCCTCGCCCTGGAGCTCGATCAAGCACGCCGGTTCGCCATGGGAGCTCGGCCTCGCCGAGACCCAGCAGACCCTGGTGCTCAACCGCCTGCGCGGGCGCGTGCGCCTGCAGGTCGACGGCCAGATCAAGACCGGTCGCGACGTCGTCATCGGCGCGCTGCTCGGCGCCGACGAGTTCGGCTTCGCCACCGCGCCGCTGGTGGTCGAGGGCTGCATCATGATGCGCAAGTGCCATCTCAACACCTGCCCGGTCGGCGTCGCCACCCAGGATCCGGTGCTGCGCGCGCGCTTCGCCGGCCAGCCCGAGCACGTGGTGAACTACTTCTTCTTCGTCGCCGAGGAAGTGCGCGAGCTGATGGCCGAGCTCGGCCTTCGCAAGTTCGACGAGCTGATCGGCCGCGCCGACCTGCTGGACATGAAGAAGGGCATCGCCCACTGGAAGGCGGCGGGCCTCGATTACTCGCGCATCTTCCATCAGCCGGCGGTGCCGGCCGAGGTGGCGCGCCTGCACAACGCGGGCCAGGATCACGGCCTCGACGGCGCACTCGACAACCAGCTCATCAACCTGGCGCAGGCGGCGCTGACCAAGGGCGAGCGGGTCAACATCGACCTGCCGGTGCGCAACATCAACCGCACCGTGGGCGCGATGCTGTCGGGCCGGGTGGCGGCCAGGTACGGCCACGAGGGCCTGCCGAACGACACCATCCATATCCGCCTGAACGGCGTGGCCGGTCAGAGCTTCGGCGCCTTCCTCGCGCGCGGCATCACCCTCGAGCTCGTCGGCGAGGGCAACGACTACGTCGGCAAGGGCCTGTCGGGCGGGCGCATCATCGTGCGCCCGAAGGCCGAATTCCGCGGCGAGACGCCGGAGAACATCATCGTCGGCAACACCGTGCTGTACGGCGCGACCGAGGGCGAGGTGTATTTCGCCGGCGTCGCCGGCGAGCGCTTCGCGGTGCGCAACTCGGGTGCGAGCGCGGTCGTCGAGGGCGTGGGCGACCACGGCTGCGAGTACATGACCGGCGGCACCGTGGTCGTGCTCGGCGAGACCGGCCGCAACTTCGCCGCCGGCATGTCGGGCGGGGTCGCCTACGTGCTCGACGAGGATGGCAGCTTCGGCCAGCGCTGCAACATGGCGCAGGTGACGCTGGAGCCGCTCCCCGAAGAGCTCGAGGCGCGCCGCGGCTCGGAGTCGGGCGACGAGCTCGAGTCCCAGGGCCGGGTGGAGATCGACCACCTGACGATGGACGACGAGTTCATCCTCAAGGGCCTGATCGAGCGCCACCTGCGCTTCGCCGGCAGCACCCGGGCCCGCACCATCCTCAACAACTGGGCAAGCTGGCGGAGCAAGTTCGTCAAGGTCTTCCCGCATGAATACCGTCGCGCGCTCGGCGAGATGGCCGCGCAGCGCAAGAGCCAACTGGAGGCCGCATAAATGGGCAAGCCCACCGGATTCCTCGAATATCAGCGCCTGTCGGAGGCGTACGCGCCCGCCGGCGAGCGGGTGAAGCACTACAAGGAGTTCGTGCTTCGCCTCACCGACGAGCAGGCCGCCGTCCAGGGCGCGCGCTGCATGGACTGCGGCATCCCGTTCTGCAACAGCGGCTGCCCGGTGAACAACATCATTCCGGACTGGAACGATCTGGTGTACCGCGGCCAGTGGCAGCGCGCGATCGAGGTGCTGCACTCGACCAACAACTTCCCCGAGTTCACCGGCCGCATCTGCCCCGCGCCCTGCGAGGCGGCGTGCACGCTGAACATCAACACCGAGCCGGTGGGGATCAAGTCGATCGAGCACGCGATCATCGACAAGGCCTGGGAAGAGGGCTGGGTGAAGCCGCAGCCGCCGGCGGAGAAGACCGGCCGCAAGGTCGCGGTGGTCGGCTCCGGCCCCGCAGGCCTCGCCGCCGCGCAGCAGCTCGCGCGCGCCGGCCACGACGTGACCGTGTTCGAGAAGAACGACCGCATCGGCGGGTTGCTGCGCTACGGAATCCCCGACTTCAAGATGGAGAAGCACCTGATCGACCGCCGCGTCGAGCAGATGCAGGCCGAAGGCGTCAGCTTCCGCACCGGGGTGCTGGTCGGTGCGAGCGAGCTGCCGGCGGGCATCGTCAATGATGCCAAGGAGACCGTCAGCGCCGAGCGGCTGCAGAAGGAGTTCGACGCGGTGGTGCTGGCGGGCGGTTCCGAAGTGCCGCGCGACCTGCCGGTACCCGGGCGCGAGCTCGGCGGCGTGCACTTCGCGCTCGAGTTCCTGATTCCGCAGAACAAGCAGAACGCCGGCGACAAGCCGAACCCGATCTCGGCCAAGGGCAAGCATGTTGTCGTCATCGGCGGTGGCGACACCGGCTCCGACTGCGTCGGCACCTCCAACCGCCACGGCGCGGCGAGCGTGACCCAGTTCGAGCTGCTGCCGATGCCGCCCGAGGAGGAGGACAAGCCGCTGGTGTGGCCGTACTGGCCGACCAAGCTGCGCACCTCTTCCTCGCACGAGGAAGGCTGCGAGCGCGACTTCGCCGTCGCCACCAAGGAGTTCATCGGCAAGAACGGCAAGGTCAGGGCGCTCAAGGCCTGCCGCCTCGAGTGGAAGGACGGCAGGATGAGCGAGATCCCGGGCTCCGAGTTCGAGATCAAGGCCGACCTCGTGCTGTTCGCGATGGGCTTCACCCAGCCGGTGGGCGGCGTGCTCGAGGCCTTCGGGGTGGACAAGGACGCGCGCGGCAACGCCCGTGCGAGCACCGACGGCGAGGGCTGCTACGCGACCAGCGCGCCCAAGGTCTTCGCCGCCGGCGACGTGCGCCGCGGCCAGTCGCTGGTGGTGTGGGCGATTCGCGAGGGTCGCCAGTGCGCGCGCGCGGTCGATGAGTTCCTGATGGGTGAGAGCCTGCTGCCGCGCTGATATCCTCGGCGCCGAAGCGATTCGCAAAAGGCGGTCTGCGGGCCGCCTTTTTTAACGACCCCAACTTCCACGGAGCGCAAGCCCATGCCCAAGGTCCTCGTCATCAACGGCCCCAATCTCAACCTGCTCGGCAGCCGCGAGCCGGAGATCTACGGCGCCACCACGCTCGCCGACGTCGAAGCCGGGCTGCGCGCCCAGGCCGAGGCGATCGGCGTCGAGTTGTCGTGCTTCCAGAGCAACCACGAGGGCGCGATCGTCGATCGCATCCATGCCGCGCGCGGCGAGGACGTGGCCTGGATCCTGATCAATCCGGGCGCCTACACCCACACCAGCGTGGCGATCCGCGACGCGCTCGCCGGGGTGGCGATCCCCTTCGTAGAGCTGCACATCTCCAACGTGCACAAGCGCGAACCCTTCCGCCACCACTCCTACCTGTCGGACGTCGCCGAGGCGGTGATGGCCGGCTTCGGCACCCAGGGTTACGTGCTCGCGTTGCAGTACATCGCCGCGCGCCTGTGAGGCTGGCGAAGGTCTGATCACGCTGTAAAGCCTTGTCGCAATTTGCAGTGTTGCACCGAGGGGAACGAGGGGTCGGATCGCTAACAGGAGTTTGTTACTGGCGTACCATGCGACCTCCTGTTATCAATCCGGAGTGCTGCCGTGTCCGCGACCGCAAGCCGTGCCCCCGAAACTCGCGATTCGAACTTGCGCGCGGCCGCCGACCGGCGCCTGCGCCTGCGCGAATGGGCGTGGGCGTTCGGCCTGGTGGCGGCCTGGTATGTGGCGGCGCAATGGGCGATCGCGCACTTCGTCGGCGTGGCGCCGCGCCCGCAGGCGTGGCTGCGCGACCTGCTCGCCCACCTCCTGATCGGCGGCCTGCTGTTCCCGATGGCGCGCAGCGTGCTTCGCTTCGGGGTGGCGATGGCGGTGCTGTTTTCCGCCTTCACGCTAGGCAACGCGCTCAAGCTCGCGGTGCTCGGCGGGCCGGTCATGCCCGACGACTTCGTCGCCGCAAAGAATCTCTTTTTGTTGCTGGAAGGCTGGCGGCTGTGGGCGAGCGTCGCCATGCTCGCGCTGCCGCTGGTGGCGCTGATGTGGATGTTCGACTGGCGCCGTGCGCGCGCCTGGGGGGCGCTCGCCACGGTGGTGGCCGGGCTGTCGGCCGTGCTGGCGCAGCCCGCGCCGGTCGCCGCGTGGATGGACGCCCGCTTCGGCGACTGGGTGTGGAACCAGCGCGGAAACTACGAGATGCGCGGCCTGCCGATCCATCTGGTGCAGGAAGCCGCACGCAATCTCGCACGGCGCGGTGCGGCGCCGCAGGCCGATCAGGTCGATGAGGCGCTGACCCTGCTCGGTGCCACCCGGCCCAGCCCCTTCCTGAAGACCGCGATCGGCCGCCAGGGGCGCGGCGGACGCAATGTACACATGATCGTGCTCGAGTCCTTCTGGGATCCGATGGCGCTCGAAGCCGCCGGCCTCTCGGCGGATCCGCTCGATCCGGCGTTTCGCAAGCTGTGGAAGGCCACCGGCAACGCCAGGGCGCTGTCGCCGGTATTCGGCGGCTACACCGCCAACGCCGAGTTCGAGGCCTTGTGCGGCTTCCCGGTGAAGACCGACGCGGTGTTCTTCGAGGGCAGGTTGCGTCGCGACGTGCCCTGCCTGCCGCGCCACCTCGGCGAGGCCGGCTACCTCAGCTTCGCCTCGCATCCGAATGCCGCGCCGTTCTGGAACCGGATCAACGCTTACCGCCGCGTCGGCTTCGAGCACTACTGGTCCGATCGCGACTTCGAGCTCGACGACATGAACCGCGAGTTCCTCAGCGACGCCTCGCTCTACCGCCAGGTGCTCGAGCGCGTCGGCCCGCAGCTCGAGGGCGCGCAGCCCGTGTTCAACTACGTGCTGACCTATTTCGGCCACCTCGACTACCCGCTCAACGCCGAGCGCCCCGCGCGCATCGACACCACGACGGACAACGCGCTGGTCGAGGCCTACGCCAACACCGTGTATTACAAGTCACGCGAGCTGATGGCCTTCCTCGGCGAGCTGCGCGCGCGCGACCCCGACGCGATCGTCGTGCTGTTTGGCGACCATCTCCCTTCGCTCGGCTGGAACCACGGCGGCTACGCCGAGTCTGGCCTGCTCGCGCCCAATCGGGAGCAGTTCGACGACCCGATGTTCCGCACTCTGGTGTCGACCCCGCTGGTGGTCATCGACGGCCGGCGCGGCCCACTGCGGACCGGCGACCTGCCGATCTACGCGCTGCCCGCGCTGATCCTCGACCTGCTCGGCGACGAGCGCGACAGCATGCTGCGCTTCGCCGCGCGCAGCGACGACCCGGTGCGGGTTCGGCCCCTGCCGGGCGTGCATTTCACGGTCGCCGACGAGGGCCTGACGGTGTGTCGCGAGGGCGAGCCGAGGGCCGAATGCGCGTTCTCGAACGCCTGGGTTGCGGCGATCGACGTGCTCAAGCGCGACCTCTTCAGCGGCGCACAGCATGCGCTGCAGGCGCCCACGCGGATGCAGGCGCTGCAGGCTGCGGAACTGGATTCGGAGGATGTGGCCGTCGAGGACGTCCTCGATGAGGTCGTCGACGCCACGCCGGAGGCCTGAGCGTTCCGCCGGGCGGTTGCGGGCGTGACGCGGCGGTCGCCGCTGCTACCGGGGGCGGTGTAGCAGCGGCGACCGCCGCGTCAATACGGGCTCAGAGCCCGAGGACGTCCGCCGTGTAGCGCGCGATCATGCGCTCCTCGTTGGTCGGCACCACCGCGACCGCGACGCGGCTCTCGGCGGTGTCGATGCGGGTCGCATTCTCGGCGTTGGCGGCGTCGTCGATCTTCACGCCCATCCAGGCGGCGAGGGCGGTCACCTGCGTGCGCACTTCGGCAGCGTGCTCGCCGATACCGCCGGTGAACACCAGCGCGTCGAGGCCGCCCGCGGCCGCCGCCAGCGAGCCGAGCTCGCGCGCGATGCGGTAGCAGTAGAGCTCGACCGCTTCCTTCGCCTCGGGGGCGTCGGAGGCGAGCAGGGTGCGCATGTCCTGGCTGATGCCGGACACGCCGAGCAGGCCCGATTCCTTGTAGATCAGCCGGGTCAGCGCCTTCGCGTCCATCCCCTTCTGTTCCATCAGGTAGAGCATCACACCGGGGTCGAGGCTGCCGGTGCGGGTACCCATCATCAGGCCCTCGACCGCGGTGAAGCCCATCGTCGAGGCCACACTCTTGCCGTCGCGCAGCGCGCACATCGACGAGCCGTTGCCGAGGTGGGCGATCACCACCGCGCCCTGGGCCTTGTCGCCGACCACCTCGGGCAGCTGGCGGGCGACGAAGTCGTAGGACAGGCCGTGGAAGCCGTAGCGCTTGATGCCCTCGGCGCTGAGCTTGCGCGGCAGCGCGAAGGCCTGCGCCACCGCCGGCTGGGTGCGGTGGAAGGCGGTGTCGAAGCAGGCCACCTGCGGGATGTCCGCCATCAGCGCGCTCACCGCACGCACGGCGCGCAGGTTGTGCGGCTGGTGCAGGGGCGCCAGCGGGATCAGGCGGTCGAGTTCCCACAGCAGATCTTCGTCGAGGCGGACCGGCGCGCTGTAGCGGTCGCCGCCGTGCACGATGCGGTGGCCCGCGGCGACGATCGTCAGCCCGGGCGCGTTGGCCTCGAGCCAGCGGAACAGGTAGGCGAGGGCGTCGCGGTGCTGCTCCTCGAGATTGCCCGTCACCGCGAGGCTCTCCTGATAGCGGCGGCCGTTGCCGTTCTTTGCGCTCAGCTCCGGGGTGGCGCCGATGCCCTCGATCTGGCCGGAGACCGCGGGGGTGGCGGCCAGGGTGCCGGTTTCGTGCGGGAACAGGGCGAACTTGAGGCTCGACGAACCCGCGTTGATGACGAGAATGGCGTTCATGCGCGAGCCTCCCGCTTGCGGTGCGCCATCAGCTGCACGACTGCGCACGAAGCGGTGCGCGTCTCGGCCGTGTCGGCGCGACTGGTCAGAACGATCGGCACGCGAGCGCCGAGCACCACGCCGGCCATCAGCGCGTCGGCGAGGTATTCGAGCTGCTTCGCGACCATGTTGCCCGACTCGAGGTCGGGAACCACCAGGATGTCGGCGTTGCCGGCGACCGCCGAGAGGATGCCCTTGGTCTTGGCGGCGACGAGCGACACCGCGTTGTCGAAGGCGAGCGGGCCGTCGAGCAGGGCGCCCTGGATCTGGCCACGGTCGGCCATCTTGCACAGCGCGGCGGCGTCGATGGTGGAGCGGATCTTGGAGGTGACCGTTTCCACCGCCGACAGGATCGCCACCTTGGGTTGCTCCAGGCCGAGCATGTGGGCCAGCTCGATCGCGTTCTTGATGATGTCGACCTTGTCCTCGAGCGTGGGCTCGATGATGATCGCCGCGTCGGTGATCATCAGCGGGTGCGGGTAGGTCGGCACGTCGGCGAGGAAGACGTGGCTGATGCGGCGGCCGGTGCGCAGGCCGCGGATGACCTCGGTCATCAGCTCGTCGGTGTGCAGCGAACCCTTCATCAGCGCCTCGGCGCTGCCGTCGCGACACAGCGCCACCGCGGCCTCGGCGGCGGCGTGACTGTGCGGCACGTCGACGATGCGGAAGCCCTTCAGGTCGAGGTCGTTCTGCTCGGCGGTGGCGCGGATCTTCGCCTCGGGGCCCACCAGGATCGGCACCACCAGCCCGGCCTGAGCGGCCTGGATCGGGCCGGCGAGCGATTCACGGTCGCAGGGATGGACGACCGCGATCGGGATCGGCGACAGGCCGGCCGACACCGACAGCAGATGGCGGTAGCGCAGTTCGCGGTCGTTGATGCGGACGTCGGGCAGGTGCATGCGCGGGCGCTTGATCTTCTCGCTCGGCGCGAGCACCTCGGCGGTGCCGTCGATCACCTTCAGGCCGTCCTGGTTCACCGCCAGGCAGTCGAAGATGATGTGGCTGTTGTGATCGAACTTCTCGCGGCATGTGACGGTGATCGTGACCGTATCGCCGATCGTGATCGGGCGCCAGAAGTTCAGCCCCTGCGACACATACACGGTGCCGGGGCCGGGGAACTCGGTGCCGAGCACGGTGGAGATCAGCGTGCTGCCCCACATGCTGTGGCCGACCACCTCGCGGAACTGGCTGGAGCGGGCGAATTCGACGTCGACGTGGGTCGGGTTGACGTCGCCCGACATCGCGGCGAACAGATGGATGTCTTCCGGGCGCAGGGTGCGCGCGATGCGCGCGCAGTCGCCGACCTGGATCTCATCGAAGGTACAGTTTTCGATGTATTGCGTTGCGGCAGGGGTCATGTCTTTGTATTTGATGGTTCTAATGCAAGCCATTGTATCCGGGCTCCATGGCAAAAGATTGATCCTGGGCAAGGTTTTTTGCACTGCAACAATTTCTTGACCTTCCGCGACATAGGCCACGGCAGGGGCCCGAGGCTGCGTGGTAAACTCGCGCCCGTTCGTCAACTCCCCGGAACTCGACAATGGAAGTCGTCATCCTCGCCGCCGGCCAGGGCAAGCGCATGCGCTCGGTGCTCCCCAAGGTCCTCCAGCCGATCGCCGGCAAGCCGATGCTCGGCCACGTGCTCAGCGCTGCCCGCGCCCTCGACGCCGGGCGCATCTGCGTGGTGTACGGCCACGGTGGCGAGGTGGTGCGCGAGCGGCTGGACGCCGATGACCTCGCCTGGGCGCGGCAGGAGCCTCAACTCGGCACCGGTCACGCGGTGCAGCAGGCGCTGCCCCACCTCACCGACGGTGAGTCCGCCATGGTGCTGTACGGCGACGTGCCCCTGATCGGCGAACCCACCCTGCGCCGGCTCGCCGAGGCGGCAGGCGGTTCGCGCCTCGCGCTGCTCACGATCGCGCTCGACGACCCCACCGGCTACGGCCGCATCCTGCGCGACGACGCCGGTCGCGTGAGCCGCATCGTCGAGGAGAAGGACGCCAGCGCCGACGAGCGCGAGGTGCGCGAGGTCAATACCGGCATTCTGGTGGCGCCGGTCGCCGCGCTGCGCGACTGGCTCGGCCGCATCGGCAACGACAACGCCCAG
Organism: Thauera phenolivorans; assembly: GCF_001696715.1. Classification (GTDB taxonomy): domain Bacteria; phylum Pseudomonadota; class Gammaproteobacteria; order Burkholderiales; family Rhodocyclaceae; genus Thauera; species Thauera phenolivorans. The sequence goes on from NZ_MBFM01000005.1 coordinate 617,176, forward strand.
GGCGAGTACTACCTCACCGACATCATCGGGCTCGCCGTCGCCGACGGCGTGGAGGTCGTCACCGTGCAGCCCGACGCGGTGTGGGAAACGCTCGGCGTCAATAGCAAGCGCCAGCTCGCCGAGCTCGAGCGGGTTCATCAGCGCAACATCGCCGAGCGCCTGCTCGACGAGGGCGTGACCCTGATCGACCCGGCGCGCATCGACGTGCGCGGCGAGCTGACCTGCGGCCGCGACGTCGAGATCGACGCCAACTGCGTGTTCGAGGGCAGGGTGGAACTCGGCGACGGTGTCAGGATCGGTGCCAACTGCGTGATCCGCAATGCCCGCATCGGCGCCGGCACCCGCGTCTCGCCCTTCTCGCTGGTGGAGCAGACCACCGCCGGCGGCGACTGCCTGATCGGCCCCTATGCCCGCACCCGGCCGGGCACCGTGCTCGGCAACAGGGTGCAACTGGGCAATTTCGTCGAAGTGAAGAACAGCAACATCGCCGACGGCTCGAAGGCCAACCACCTCGCCTATGTCGGCGACGCCGACGTCGGCGAGCGGGTCAACATCGGCGCCGGCACCATCACCTGCAACTACGACGGCGTAAACAAGTACCGCACCGTCATCGAGGACGACGTCTTCATCGGCTCCGACACCCAGCTCGTGGCACCGGTGCGGGTCGGCCGCGGCGCCACCGTCGGGGCCGGCACCACGCTCACCAAGGACGCCCCGGCCGAGCAGCTCACCGTGTCGCGCGCCAAGCAATTCAGCATCTCGTCCTGGAAGAAGCCGGAAAAGCTGCCGCGCTGAACGCCGCCGTCCCGCCTCCACCGAATCACGCCTTCAAGGAAGTTCCGCCATGTGTGGCATCGTCACCGCCATTTCCACCCGTAACGTCGTTCCCGTGCTGCTCGAGGGCCTGCGCAAGCTCGAGTACCGCGGCTACGACTCGGCCGGGCTTGCCGTGCTCTCCGGCGAACTCGCCCGCCTGCGCGCCGCCGGCCGCGTCGCCGAACTCGCCGCGCTCGCCGACGCGCGCGAACTCTCCGCCCACATCGGCATCGCCCACACTCGCTGGGCCACCCACGGCGTGCCCTCCGAGCGCAACGCCCACCCGCACATCTCGGGCGGCCTCGCGGTGGTACACAACGGCATCATCGAGAACTTCGAGGCGATCAAGACCCGCCTGCAGGGCGAAGGCTACGTGTTCGAGTCCGAGACCGACACCGAGGCGATCGCCCACCTGGTGCACGACAAGCTCAAGGTCGCTCCCGACCTCTTCGAGGCGGTGCGCCTGGCGACCAACGAACTGCTCGGCGCCTATGCGATCGGCGTCGTTGCCGAGGCCGATCCCTTCCGCATCATCGTCGCCCGCCGCGGCTCGCCGCTGCTGTTGGGGGTCGGCGAGGACGGCATGTACGCCGCCTCCGACACCGCCGCGCTGCTGCAGGTGACGCGCAAGGTGGTCTATCTCGAGGACGGCGACCTCGCCGAGCTGCGCCGCGACGGCTACCGCGTGGTTCTCTCCGATGGCAGCCCGGTCGAGCGCGAGGTTCATCTGTCGAGCCTGTCGGCCGACGCGGTCGAGCTCGGCAAGTACCGTCACTACATGCAGAAGGAGATCTTCGAGCAGCCGCAGGCGCTGGCCAACACGCTGGAGATGATCGCCGGCGGCAGCGCGATCGCGCCGCAGGTCTTCGGTGCGCGCGCGGCCGAGGTCTTCGACGGCGTGCATCGGGTGCTGGTGCTCGCCTGCGGCACCAGCTTCCATGCCGGCCTGGTGGCGCGCTACTGGCTGGAATCGGTCGCGAAGATCCCCTGCACCGTCGAGATCGCCAGCGAATACCGCTACCGCGAGTCGGTGCCGTGCGAGGACACCCTGGTCGTCGTCATCTCGCAGTCGGGCGAAACCGCCGACACCCTGGCCGCGCTCAAGCATGCCAAGGCGCTCGGCATGGAGCGCACGCTGGCGATCTGCAACGTGCCGGAATCGGCGATCGTGCGCGAGGCCGCGCTGCGCTTCATCACCCGCGCCGGTCCCGAGATCGGCGTCGCCTCCACCAAGGCCTTCACCACCCAGCTCGCCGCGCTCGCGCTGCTCACGCTGGCGCTCGCCAAGCTCAAGGGCCGCCTCGACGCCGACGCCGAGGCCCGCCAGCTCGACGGCCTGCGTCACCTGCCGGTAGCCGTGCAGAAGGTGCTCGAGCTCGAACCCGAGATCGAGCGCTGGGCCCAGCGCTTCGCTTCCAAGGAGCACGCGCTGTTCCTCGGCCGCGGCAGTCACTGGCCGATCGCGATGGAAGGCGCGCTCAAGCTCAAGGAGATCTCCTACATCCACGCCGAGGCCTACGCCGCCGGCGAACTCAAGCACGGCCCGCTCGCCCTGGTCGACCGCGACATGCCGGTGATCGCGATCGCTCCCGCCGACGAGCTGCTGGAAAAGCTCAAGTCGAACCTGCAGGAAGTCCGCGCCCGCGGCGGCGAGCTCTACGTCTTCGCCGATGCCGGCAGCGAGATCCCCGAGTCGGAAGGCGTGCACATCCTCCACATGCCCGAGCACTACGGCATGCTGTCCCCGATCCTCCACGTGATCCCGCTGCAGCTGCTGTCGTATCACGCGGCGCTGGTGAAGGGGACGGATGTGGATAAGCCGCGGAACCTGGCGAAATCGGTGACGGTGGAGTGATTCCGGGAGGGGGCTGCCTTTGTTGTCCCACGCAATTAATGTCGACAACGTGGCAATAAAGTCGAAAACGCCCGGGAGATGCCTGGGCGCTTTCGTTTCGGACGATGTGCGTGTTAGAGACCTCGGGGAGGCCCTCTATTCAGCGACCGACGGTCTACCTCGAATGGACAGTGTTGCGCGACTGGCAGTAGTTCGGCCTTATGTGGAGCTCCACATAAGGCCGATTATGTAGATGCCTCGATTATGTTGAGCTTCCGGGGTAGCAGGCCTTAGATCCCAGTGTGCTCG
>NZ_MBFM01000006.1:0-37868 GCF_001696715.1 Thauera phenolivorans
GTTGTAGTGGCATTTTTGAAAGTGTGCTCCAGAAAACACAAGCACTTGCGAGCGTAACTGTCGAACTCGGGGAGCCTCCTTGCATCTCGCGAAGGATGGGGCAGAGGGAGCACAGATCACGCGCTTGTGAGTCCTTCTCCTCAGCCCGAGCGGGGACCGCCGGCGCTTCCGCCCCGGCGGCTTTCTTCTTTCGGATCGACCCGCTCCGCGCCAAGGCGACTCGGCGAGTGTTTTCGCGCGGCTCAGTCGCTCAGAATGCGCCGTCCGGGAAAGAAACCCTTAATCTCCTGAAACGTCGGGCAGCCCAGCACACCCACCGGAGCCTGGCGCGCGGCGGTCGCGTTCGATGGTTTCTGTGCAGACGTCTCCTTGGGCGGCGGCGCAAACCAGAACAGGAACGCCAGCGATGAGAGCACGACGACCAAGGAAGACCAGTTCCATGGACGACGTGCTTCTGCAATGAGGTGTTGGAGCTCGATCTTGTTGCTGACCGAGTGGCCGATCTTCGGTCCGTCATAGTCGGCTTCGCCCCTCAGCTGAGACTCGACCGCCCCGGCGCGCGTGATGGCCTGCTGGCTGATCGCGCGATGGTAGAGCTCCCATACCATGAAGAGGAGCGTCAGCACGATCGCGCCGGCGAACATCCATCCTCGGCTTCCTCTCATGCCTTCCGCATAGGTCGCCGCGGTCAGACCGGCGATGATCACAAAGAGGAGGCCCTTGACGCGCATGGCGTGGTTCTCGTGCCGGCCGATGACTTCCTGCAGCAGCTTGAGTTCTTCTAAGGCAAGATCACCGTTAAGCAGCATGGCCCTTCCCTCCCCGTGTCGCTTGGTTTACGTATAGCGCGTCCGCGCGGGGAGCGGGCAAGGTGGTTGACGTCAATGACCAGGATGCGCCGGCAAGCGACGCCGATCGCAGGCACCGTAGGAGCGCAGCCCTCTGCGCGATGAGCGGCGGTCGGGCGCGCGATGACGGCGGCTATCGGCCTGGGGGCAGGCCTCCTACAGCAGGCGGAGACGGGTTCGGCACGGGGAGTTGGGCGCTTACCAAAGCACGTTCACCCCGAAAAGTCCGAATACCGGATCGCAGGTCACCAACACCAGGCCCTCCAGCTCGCTCTGCGCGGCCAGCATGCGATCGAAGGGATCACGATGCGCGAGCGCGTAGCCGCCCGCCTTGAGGCAGTGGTAATAGCTGATCGGCAGATACTCGAAGCCGTCGGCGCTCACGAGTTCATCGAAGCGGGCGACCGCCTCCCCCGCCTCGCCGAGCTTGCCGATACGATGCTTGGTCGCCAGCTCCCACGGGCTCGCGGCGCTGACGAGAACGGTGCTGGCCCTGTCGGCGATCGCCTCGCGCGCCTTCGGCGAAAGATGCGGATCATCGGTCCACCACCACAACAGCGCATGGGTGTCGAGCAACAGACGCATCCTCACTCCCAGGCGGCGAGCTCTTCGGGCGGCAGCGGCTCGAAGAAGGCCTCGGATAGGTGCTTGCCAGCGAGGCGGCCGGGTTTGCGCGCAGTCGCCTCGGGCGCGAGTGGCATCAGTCGCGCATAGGGCTTGCCCGCCTTGGCAAGGATGATCTCCTGCCCGGCATGCGCCTGCTCGAGCAGGCGGGAGAGTTGTGTCTTGGCCTCGTGGACATTGACGATTAGGGGCATGACGGCCTCCATCGGACTAAGTTGATTGGCTAAGCTTAGCTCTGAAAAAGGCGGCGTACCAGCGACTGTAGGGGCAGGCACGCGTTCGGCACGCAGCGATGAAGTCCAAGACAGCAGCCCCCCAAATAGTGCAAACCGCAGATCGCAGGTCACGAACAGGCGGCGGATCCGCTATCCCGAGCACGTGACGAGCAGCGTGACGAGGTAGGAAGCGACGAAGAACGCATAGCCCAGGAACAGGCACCAGGTATGCAGCGCACTCCACGTCTGGGCCTTGCCGAGGAGCTTGGCGAAGAGATCGCCCTTCCATACGTGAAATTCCGCGCCGACCTTATTACCGAGCGGGGTGGCGCCAAGCTTGCTGGCGCGAAACCCCGCCTTGGCCATCCACACCGCCGGCAGCGCAAGTAAGATCAACCCGACAAAGCCAAGGGCATCACCCAGCTTGGGCCAGCACCAGACCTCGGCGAACGACATCGGCTTCCGCCCCCCTACGCATCGCCAGCGTGCTGGATGGCAGAATGGATCAGTGCGGCCTCGGACTCGCGGCCGAGCGGAACGGTGACCAGTTCGCCGTCGCTCGCGAACACGTAGGCCACCGCGGCATTGCAAGCCTGGGCATAGGCCTCGATGCTAGCCGCGCTCGGGAAGGCGCCGGAGGCCGACTCCATCCGCGACACGAAGGCCTGGTCCTTGCCCATCGCCCCCGCCAGCTCGGTCTGCGTGAGTCCGGCGTTCCGGCGCAGCCCGACGAGGGCGAGAGCCAGATCGCGCCGTGGTTCGGAATCGCGCAGCCGGCGGTCGAGCTCGGGCGATTCCCGACGGAGCTCGTCCATCACTGACTTCATGGTCCTGCTATCACTTGTCATCGATCCTGCCTCCAGCGCGGCTATTTTGCATGTCAGGGATAGGGAGTCCGCCCGGGCGAAGCCAGGCCGTGCGCCTTGCACGCCTCGGCGTAGACTTCGTCGCGAGCGGGATTGTTGCGCGTCAGGCCGAGATAGGTGTAGCGGTCGGTGCCGACCTCCCGCGTCAACATGGCGCTCCTGGGGTCGCCGTCCTTGACCGGAAGGGCGTAGGTCTGAAAACGGTTGTCCAGGGTCTCGATCCGCTCCCGCTCGTCCCATCCGTATCGGTTCGTCTTGACGACGAAAAAGTAGAAGGCCTCCTGAAAATCCAGATCCTGCCCGCGCAGTTCGTCCATCACCCGACCCGGCGGATCGGAATAGCAAACGAATTCGTAACGATCCTGATCCATTCCTCAGCCTCGTTATGTATTTTTGTTCATATGATCAAAAAGTCAACCCCGACCGAACGCCCTGGTCAAGCTTAGACGACGATCGCCCTGGGGGCAGGGCTTCTACAGGGGCGCCGGTCGCAGGCACCGTAGGAGCGCACCCCTGTGCGCGATGGCGGCGGTTGTGCCGGCGATGACGGCTGCTATCGCCCTGGGGGCAGGGCGCCTACCGCGGGCGGGAGCGCCGCGAGGCGTCTGTCGCACCGCAGCAGAAATTTCTCGAAACCGCACGCCGCATGGCAGACTAGCACCCATCCCCTCCCCGCTGCACCTGCCGCCAGAACATGCCCGACACCCTCCCCCTGATCGCCCCGGGCGAACCCCATCCCGCCCGCCTGACGCACCCGCTGTGGCGCTACTTCCTCGCCACCCGCCCGGCCTTCCTCTCGGTCACCCTCGTCGGCTGCCTCGTCGGGCTGGCGACCGCCCACCACGGCGGCGTCGCCATCGATCTCGCCACCGCGATCGTCACCGTGCTGTTCGCCCTCGTCGCTCAGGCCGGCGTGAATGTCCTCAACGACTACTACGACGCCGAGAGCGGCGCCGACGAGCGCAACGAGGAGCGCATCTTCCCCTTCACCGGCGGCAGCCGCTTCATCACCAACGGCGTGCACACCGCCCGCCAGACCCGCATCTTCGGCTTCGCCCTGCTCGGCGCGGTGATCCCCGCCGGGCTGTGGCTCGCCTGGCAGGCCGGCCCCGGGCTGATCGCGATCGGCATGGCCGGGTTGTTCGTCGGCTGGGCCTACTCCGCGCCGCCGCTCGCGCTGGTGAGCCGTGGCCTCGGCGAAGTGGCGATCACCCTGTGCTGGCTGCTGGTGGTGATCGGCGCCGACTACGTGCAGCGCGGCGGCTTCTCGCTGCTGCCCGCGCTCGCCGGCCTCTCCTACGCGCTGCTGGTGGCCAACGTGCTCTACATCAACCAGTTCCCCGACCGCGCGGGCGACGCCGCCGCCGGCAAGCGCACCCTGGTCGTGCGCCTCGGCGCCGACGCCGCCAAGTGGGGCTACCTGCTGATCGCGATCGTCGCCTACGCCTGGCTGGTGGCGATGGTCGCCGGCGAGCACCTGCCGCGCTACGCCGCCGCCGCCGGGCTCACCCTGGTGGTGTCCTTCTCCGCCGCGCGTCAGCTGATCGCCGACGCCGCCCGGCCCGCCGAGCTCGCCCCCGCGCTCAAGCTCACCATCCTCGCCGCCAACCTGCACGGCCTCGTGCTCGCCGCCGCGCTCGCCTTCGTCGCGCCGGTCGGCGGCTGAACCCCGGGGCCACGCTGACATGATCGGACGCCTCACCGGCACCCTGCTCGAAAAGAACCCGCCGCAGATCCTGCTCGACGTGCACGGCGTCGGCTACGAGATCGACGTGCCGATGAGCACCTTCTACGGCCTGCCCGCCACCGGCGCGGCGGTGAGCCTGCACACCCACTTCGCGGTGCGCGAGGACGGCCACTTCCTCTACGGCTTCGCCACCCACGAGGAGCGCACCGCCTTCCGCCAGCTGCTCAAGGTGAGCGGCGTGGGCGCGCGCATGGCGCTCGCGGTGCTCTCCGGGCTGTCGGTGAACGACCTCGCGCAGGCGGTGGCGCTGCAGGAAGCCGGCCGCCTGGTGAAGATCCCCGGCATCGGCAAGAAGACCGCCGAGCGCCTGCTGCTCGAGCTGCGCGACAAACTCGGCAAGGCCCTGCCCGAGCTCGCCGGCGCGCGCCTGGCCGCCGCGCCCGGCGCCGAGCCCGACGCCCGCAGCGACATCCTCAACGCCCTCCTCGCACTCGGCTACAACGAGCGCGAGGCGCTCGGCGCGATGAAGGGGCTGGCGGAGGAAGTGGGCGTGTCGGAGGGCATCCGGCTGGCGCTGAAGGCCTTGTCCAAGGGTTGAGCAACGGCGCCCGCGGCCATGTGGGAGCCCTGCCCTCAGGGCGATAAGCCGCGGTTGTGCGGCCGATAACGACCGCCATCGCCCTGGGGGCAGGGCTCCTACGGCGGGGCGGTGCGCGGTGGCACCGTAGGAGCGCAGCCCTCTGCGCGATAGCGGCGGTTGTGCCGGCGATGCGGCCGCTATCGCCCTGGGGGCAGGGCTCCTACCGGGGGGCGCCCGTCGAAGGCGCCGTAGGAGCGCAGCCCTCTGCGCGATTAAGGCGGTGGTGCGCGCGATGCGGCTGCAATCGCCCTGGGGGCAGGGCTCCTACCGGGGGTCATGACTGGACAAAACCCCAGCTCATGCCACCCAAGCCGGGCCACGAGCGGCTAAACTCTCGCCATGATCGAAACCGACAAGCTCAAGGCCGCCCCGGCCGAACGCCTGATCTCGCCGCGTCCGGCCGACCGCCAGGAGGACGCGCTCGAGCGCGCGCTGCGGCCGAAGCGGCTGGCGGAGTACGTCGGCCAGGCGAAGATCCGCGAACAGCTCGAGATCTTCATCCAGGCGGCGACGCGGCGCGGCGAGGCGCTCGACCACGTGCTGCTGTTCGGCCCGCCGGGGCTGGGCAAGACCACGCTGGCGCACATCGTCGCCGCCGAGATGGGGGTGAACCTGCGCCAGACCTCGGGCCCGGTGCTCGAGCGCGCTGGCGACCTCGCCGCGCTGCTGACCAACCTCGAGCCGCACGACGTGCTCTTCATCGACGAGATCCACCGCCTGTCGCCGGTGGTGGAGGAGATCCTCTATCCCGCGCTGGAGGACTTCCAGATCGACATCATGATCGGCGAAGGCCCGGCGGCGCGCTCGGTGAAGCTCGACCTGCCGCCCTTCACCCTGGTCGGCGCCACCACCCGCGCCGGCATGCTGACCAACCCGCTGCGCGACCGCTTCGGCATCGTCGCCCGGCTCGAGTTCTACACGCCGGACGAACTCGCCTTCATCGTCGGCCGCTCGGCGCGCCTGCTCAACGTGGCGATCGACGACGCCGGCGCGCTCGAGATCGCCCGCCGCGCGCGCGGCACGCCGCGCATCGCCAACCGCCTGCTGCGCCGGGTGCGCGACTACGCCGAGGTGCGCGCCGGCGGCGACATCAGCGCCGCGGTGGCGGACGCCGCGCTGCTGATGCTGGACGTGGACCACCTCGGCCTCGACCTCATGGACCGCAAGCTGCTCGGCGCGATGCTGGAGAAGTTCGGCGGCGGCCCGGTGGGGCTGGACAACCTCGCGGCGGCGATCGGCGAGTCGAGCGACACCATCGAGGACGTGATCGAGCCCTACCTGATCCAGCAGGGCTACCTGCAGCGCACCCCGCGCGGGCGCATGGCGACCTCGCCGATGTGGGTGCACTTCGGCCTCCAGCCCGCGCGGCCGGCGGGCGAGGGCCTGTTCGGGCAGTAAGGGGAAGGCGCCGGCCGCGGCAGACCGGCTTCAGCCGGCGGCCATCAGCTGGCGGGCGCGGTCGGCGGTGTCGAGCACCTCGTCGAGCGTGCGCGACACGAGCAGCGAGCCGAAGTGCGTCAGCGCCGCCTGGCTGACGAAGAGATGGCCGTTCTCCTCGCGTCCGACCCAGCCCAGCTCGACCAGGCGGGAGACCTTGCGTCGCACCGTCTCGCGCGGCAGGCCGGCGGCGGAGGCGATCGAGAAGGTGTTGCAGGGCCGCAGCCGGCAGCGCCAGTCGCCGCTCGTGCCCTTCCACTCGAACTCGTCGCGCGGACCGATGTTGTGCAGTGCGATCTCGCCGAGCAGGATCGGCAGCATGATGTCGTGGTCGAATTCGTCGTACCAGCCGCGCAGGCTGCGCATCTCGTGGCGCGCCAGCAGCAGGGCGATCGAACGCAGGGCCCGCCGCGACGGCGAAGCCGAGGGCGACGCGGATTCGGTGTCGGGCTTCCCCTCGGGAAGCGATCGGCTGCTGCGGGACATGGCACTCCTGGGCTGCCCTGCCGGCCTGCGTTGCGCGCGGCGGCACCGGGGCGGTTGGTCGTTGCAATCGAAATGTCGAGGACGAGCATACCCAAGCGCCATCTCCGTCACTGCGGAGGAATGCGCAGTGACGGCACCGGAGGCCCCAGCGAGTGTGGAATTTGCCGCTATTTGCTGCGCGCGCGCGGGTGCGCCTGGTCGTACACCCGGGCCAGATGCTGGAAATCGAGATGGGTATAGATCTGGGTGCTGCGGATGCTGGCGTGGCCGAGCAGCTCCTGCACCGCCCTCAGGTCCCCGCTCGACTGCAGCATGTGGCTGGCGAAACTGTGGCGCAGCATGTGGGGATGGACATGCACGCCGAGGCCGAGCGCACGTGCGCGCACCTCGAGCCGGCTGCGGATCGCGCCCGGGCTCATGCGCGTGCCGGTGCGGGTGACGAACAGCGCCGGCTCGCCCGCGCGCGCGAGCTGGGCGCGCAGCGTGGCCCAGGCCTGCAGCGCCGTCCACGCCTTGCCGCCGACCGGCACGCTGCGGCTGCGGCCGCGCTTGCCGGTGACGGTGACCATGCCTTCGGCCCGATCGAGGCCGCGGTCGACATCGAGCCCGGCGAGCTCGGACAGGCGCAGGCCGGAGGAATAGAAAAGCTCGAACATCGCCAGATCGCGCACCTCGAGCAAGCTCTCGGCGGGCGGGTCGAGCAGGGCCTGGGCCTGGTCAGGCGACAGCGCGCGCGGCAGCAGGGCGGGCGACTTCGGCGGACGGATGCCGTCCACCGGATTGGCGCGATGGCCGCGATGACGGATCAGCCAGCGGTAGAGGCCGCGCCAGGCCGACAGGCAGCGACCGATCGAGCGCCCCGAGAGGCCCTCGCCGTGCAGGCGGCCGACGAAGCGGCGGATGTCGTGCGGCGCGAGCGCGGCCAGTTCGCGCCCTTCGGCGAGCACGGCGAGGCGCTCGAGGTCGTAGCGGTAGGCCTCAAGCGTGAGCGCCGCGGCGCGCCGCTGGCTGGCGAGCCAGAGCAGCCACTCCTCGCCGCCGGGCGGCAGCGCGGACGCGGCAGGCGCCTCGTTCACCCCGCGATCTCGCACAGCAGCGCGGCGGCGGCGAGTTCGCCGATGCGGCCGAGGTAGAGCGTGCCCATGCCGGGATAGAAGCGCTCGGGCTCCGGGCTGCCGAGCGCGAGCAGCCCGAACAGCTGGCCGTGGCGGCGCAGCGGCATCAGCGCCACCGAGTGCACGTGGATCGCCGCCTCGCCGAACCAGGCCAGCACCTCGACCTGCTCGGGGGTGCCGCAATAGGGGTGGCGGAGGCTCTCGAAGTACTCGCGCGCCTCCTCGCTGACCGCCATGAACTCGGTTTCGGCGCGCGCCATCGCCCCGCCCCACAGGCGCAGGCCGACGTGGGGCACGGCGAAGTCCTCCTGCAGGCTGAGGATCAGCGCCTGGCGCACCGCCTCGAAGCTGCCCGCCTCGAGCAGGGCGAGCGCGAGCCGATGGACCTTCTCGCTGATCTCGTCGTTCTCCTCGCCGAAGGCGATCAGCTGGGAAAGCTTGTGCTCGAGCTGGCGGATCTTGTCGCGCAGCGCGTGCTGCTGGCGCTCGACGAGCGAGATCGCCTGACCGCCGTGCTGCGGATGGGGCACCGTGAGGCGGGTGAACAGCTCCTCGTGATCGGCGAGAAACTCCGGGTTCTGCTGCAGGTAGAGGGCGACATCTTCGGCATTCATCGGCGAGGCTCCTGGCCGGCGCGGAGCGCGCGGCGCAATGCGGAAATGGGTTGGGAAGCGGGGTTGGGAAGCGGGGATCAGGCGAGCTCGATCTCGCCCTCGAACACGGTGACCGCGGGCCCGGTCATCATCACCGGCGCGCCGGGGCCGTCCCAGGCGATCTCGAGCTCGCCACCACGGGTGTCCACCCGCACCGGCGACTCGAGCAGGCCGCGCAGGATGCCGGCGACCACCGCGGCGCAGGCCCCGGTGCCGCAGGCGAGCGTCTCGCCCGCGCCGCGCTCGAAGACGCGCAGCCGGATGCGATGCGGGTCGGCGACCTCCATGAAGCCGGCATTGACGCGGGCGGGGAAGCGCGGATGGCGCTCGATCGCCGCGCCCTGCGCCGCCACCGGTGCGGCCTCGACGTCGGCCACCACCTGCACCGCATGCGGATTGCCCATCGACACCGCGGTGATCGCCACGATCCGGCCATCGACCTCGAGCGGCTGCACCACCGCGTCGGAATCGGAGACGAAGGGGATCTTCGCCGGCGCGAGCTCGGGCACGCCCATGTCCACCGTCACCAGGCCGTCCTCGCGCAGGCGCGGGGCGACCAGGCCGGACTTCGTCTCGACGCGGATTTCGCGCCGCTCGGTGAGCCGCTTGTCATGGACGAAGCGGACGAAGCAGCGCGCGCCGTTGCCGCACTGCTCCACCTCGCCGCCGTCGGCGTTGAAGATGCGGTAGCGGAAATCGACCTCGGGCCGGCTCGCCGGCTCGACCACCAGCAGCTGGTCGCAGCCAACGCCGAAATGGCGATCGGCGATCGCCCTGACGCGCGCCGGGGTGAGCTCGACCGGCGCGCGCGTGGCGTCGATGACGACGAAGTCGTTGCCGAGGCCGTGCATCTTGGTGAAGCGCAGTTTCATGGGGGGCCGCTGGTTTCGCGAAGGACGGGGTGGCCCGGATTCTCCCCCCTGCGCCCCGCTATCGTCCACCCTGCCGCACCCCCGTAGGAGCCCTGCCCCCAGGGCGATAACGACCGCCCCGCCGGCACGACCGCCGCAATCGCGCAGAGGGCTGCGCTCCTACACCCGGCATCACCCCCGCCGCACCCCGTAGGAGCCCTGCCCCCAGGGCGATAGCCGCCGCCCCGTCCGCACCACCGCCGCCGATCGCGCAGAGGGCTGCGCTCCTACACCCGGCATCACCCCCGCCGCACCCCGTAGGAGCCCTGCCCCCAGGGCGATAGCCGCCGCCCCGCCCGCACCGCCGCCGATCGCGCAGGGGGCTGCGCTCCTACACCCCGTGCGCGACCGCGTGGCCGGACCCATGCTCAATACAGCTTCGGCTCGCCCGGCGGCCGGGTCTTGAAGCGGCGGTGCACCCAGTAGTACTGCTCGGGCATGGTGCGCACCACGCCCTCGAGCCAGGCGTTCATGCGGCGCACGTCGGCCTCGACCTCGGCGCCGGGGAAATCCTCCCACGGCGCGCCGAGCTCGAGCACGTAGCCCTGGCCGCCGGGCAGGATACGGGTGACGCAGGGCACCACCGCCGCCCCCGCCAGCCGCGCCAGGCGCGGCAGGCCGGTGATGGTCGCCGCCGGCACGCCGAAGAAGGGCACGAAGATCGACTCCTTGCGGCCGTAGTCGAGGTCGGGCAGGTAGTAGAGCGGCCGGCCCGACTTCATCGCCTTCACCGTGCTGCGCACGCCGTCGTGGCGCGACAGCAGCAGCTGGTCGTTGAAGCGGCTGCGGCCGTGGTGCAGCCAGTGGTCGAAGACCTTGTTCTTCTGCGGCGAATACACGCTGACGAAGTCGCCCTCCATCGACAGCCGGGTGCCGGCCATGTCGAGGCCGAGGAAGTGCGGCGCGAGCAGCAGCACCGGCCGCCCCGCGGCGCGCAGGGCCTGCAGGTGCTCGAGGCCGTCGACGCGGCAGATGCGCCGCAGCCGCGCCGGGCCCGCCCACCAGGCGAGGCTGCGCTCGAGCATGCTGCGCCCGACGAGGCCGAAGTGGCGGCGCGCGAGCGCGCGGCGCTCGGCGTCGTCGAGCGCGGGAAAGCACAGCCGCAGGTTGGTCAGCACCACGCGCCGGCGCGAACGCGCGACGAGGTAGAGCAGGCGGCCGAGCGCGGTGCCGAGCGGCGCGAGCAGCGCCAGCGGCAGGAAGTGCAGCAACCACAGCAGGCCGATCATCAACCGGCTCATCACGCCTCGGCCTCCGCCGCCGGCCTCGCCGCGCGCGGCTGCTTGTAGCGGTTGTAGCCCCACAGGTACTGCTGCGGGCATTGCAGGATCATGCGCTCGACCTCGCGGTTGATGATCGCGGCGTCGGCCTCGATCTCGCCGGTGAGCGCCTCGGCGGGCGCCTGCAGACGGAACACGTAGCCTTCGCCGCGCGGCAGGCGCTCGGCCCAGGTGTAGATCACGCGCACGTTCTTCACCGCCGCGAGACGCGCGGCCAGTGTCATGGTCCACGCCGGTCGGCCGAAGAAGGGCGCCCACACGCCTTCGCCCGCGCCCGGCACCTGGTCGGGCAGCATGCCGACCGCGCCATGGCCGCGCAGCACCTTCACCAGCTTGCGCACGCCGGAGACGTCGGCCGGCGCGGTCTCCATCTGGCCGCGCGCGCGGCCAGCCTCCATGAAGGCGTGCAGCTCGGTCTTGCGCGGCGGGCGGAACAGCACGGTGATCGGGATGTGGGCGGCGATGCACTGCGCGGTGATCTCGAAGCAGCCGAGGTGGGGGGTGATGAAGAGAATGCCCGCGCCATCGGCGCGCGCCTGCTCGACCAGCGCCCAGCCCTCGGTGCGCACCACCTTGCCCACGACCTCGTCGGCCGGTCGCAGCCAGATCCAGGCCACTTCGAGCGCCTGGCGGCCGGCCTCGGCGACCGCCTGCGGCAACAGCCCGGCGGCGCGCTCGCCGGTGGCCTGGGCGAGGTTGGCCTGCAGCCGGCGCCGATACGAGGGCGAAGAGAGATAGACGACCCAGCCCGCCCAGCCTCCGAGACGGTGCAGCCAGGAGAGCGGAAGGCGGGCGAGCAGGCGGAACAGGAATTGGAACAGCACGCTGACGCAGGCCCCTGAAATGTCGGAAAAACCCTGATGCCGACCGGTGATTTGGAGCGCCGGCCGCACAGGGGCTACAATTATCGCCCAGCCGCCGAGTTAACTCGACAACTTGCAGGGCGGCCTGCGCAGCGCACCCTTCCCGGCGCGCCGGACGCGAGACCAAATGCTGCTAAAGCGTCGCCTGCTCGATGAAGTCCCCGGAGCTGGCGAGACGCAAGTCAGTCGCCAATTGCGGGGATTTTGTTTTTTTGCAGGAGAACATCTTGAGCAAGGAATACCTCTTCACCTCGGAATCGGTGTCCGAAGGCCATCCCGACAAGGTCGCCGACCAGGTCTCCGACGGCGTGCTCGACGCCATCCTCACCGAGGATCCGCATGCGCGCGTCGCCTGCGAAACGCTCGTGTCGACCGGCCTCGTGGTGATCTCGGGCGAGATCACCACCACCGCCCACCCCAACTACCGCGAGATCGCGCAGGACGTCATCCGCCGCATCGGCTACGACAACTCCGAGATCGGCTTCGACTACAAGAGCTGCGCGGTGCTGGCGGCGATCAACCGTCAGTCGCCCGACATCGCCCAGGGCGTGGACAAGGCCAGCGACGACCCGCTCGACCAGGGCGCCGGCGACCAGGGCCTGATGTTCGGCTACGCCACCGCCGAAACGCCCAGCCTGATGCCGCTGCCGATCTACTACGCCCACCGCCTGATGCAGCGCCAGGCCGAGGTGCGCAAGGACGGCCGCCTGCCCTGGCTGCGCCCCGACGCCAAGAGCCAGCTCACGGTGAAGTACGTCGACGGCAAGCCGGTGGCGATCGACACCGTGGTGGTGTCGACCCAGCACGACCCCGACGTGACCCAGGAACAGATCCGCGAGGCGGTGATCGAGGAGATCATCAAGCCGGTGCTGCCGCCCGAGCTGATGCGGGGCGACGTGCGCTACCTGGTGAACCCCACCGGCCGCTTCGTGGTCGGCGGCCCGCACGGCGACTGCGGCCTCACCGGGCGCAAGATCATCGTCGACACCTACGGCGGCGCGGCCCACCACGGCGGCGGCGCGTTCTCGGGCAAGGATCCGTCCAAGGTCGACCGCTCGGCCGCCTATGCCGGCCGCTACGTGGCGAAGAACATCGTCGCCGCCGGCCTGGCCGACAAGTGCGAGGTGCAGGTGGCCTACGCGATCGGCGTCGCGCGCCCGGTGTCGCTGATGGTGAACACCTTCGGCACCGGCCGCATCGACGACACGCGCATCGCCGAGCTGGTGCACAAGCACTTCGATCTGCGGCCACGGGCGATCATCGCGAGCCTCGACCTGCTGCGGCCGGTCTACTCGCGCACCGCCGCCTACGGCCACTTCGGCCGCGACGAGCCCGGCTTCACCTGGGAGGCGACCGACAAGGCCGCCGCCCTGCGCGCCGACGCCGGGCTCTAGCCTCCGTTTGCCAGGGGCGCGACCGCCGTTTATCGCGCAGAGGGCTGCGCTCCTACCGTGCCTACGGCGAACGCACCCCCTGTAGGAGCCCTGCCCTCAGGGCGATGGCAGCCGTGTCGAGGGCACAGTCGCCGTTTATCGCGCAGAGGGCTGCGCTCCTACGGTGCCTGCGGCGGACGCAGCCCCTGTAGAATCCCCTACCCCCGCGCGAGCGGGTCGTTTTTGGTTCTCCCCATAGAGTCTCCCATGCTCCAGCAAGCCCTGATGTTTGTCCTCGGCCTCGCCACCCTCGTCATCGGTGCCGACGTGATGGTGCGCGGCGCCTCGCGCCTGGCGGTCTCCTTCGGCGTGTCGCCGCTGGTCGTCGGCCTCACCGTGGTCGCCTTCGGCACCAGCGCGCCGGAAATGGCGGTGTCGGTGGGCGCGGCGCTCGGCGGCACGCCCGACCTCGCGATCGGCAACGTGGTGGGCAGCAACATCGCCAACGTGCTGCTGATCCTCGGCATCTCGGCACTGATCACGCCGCTGCTGGTGGACGAGCAGATCATCCGCCAGGAGATCCCGATCATGATCGGCGCCTCGGCGCTGCTGGTGGTGATGTCGCTCGACGGCGGCATCGGCTTCATCGAGGCCGCCGCCCTGTTCGGCCTGGTGATCGCCTACACCGTGTTCCTCGTCGTGCAGTCGCGCCGCGCCTCGAAGGCGACCCAGGACGAGTTCGAGACCGAGATCTCCACCTCGTCCTGGGACAGCCACTGGGCGGTGCAGCTGGCGCTGATCGTCGTCGGCCTCGCGATGCTGGTGCTGGGCGCGGACTGGCTGGTGGGCGCCGCGGTGTCCTTTGCCCGCGCCTTCGGCGTCAGCGACCTGGTGATCGGCCTCACCGTGGTCGCGATCGGCACCTCGATGCCCGAGGTCGCCACCTCGATCGTCGCCGCGCTGCGCGGCCAGCGCGACATCGCGGTGGGCAACGTGGTCGGCAGCAACGTCTTCAACATCCTCGCCGTGCTCGGCGTCACCGGCCTGGTGTCGGGCAGCGGGCTGCCGGTGTCGGAGGCGGCGCGCAACTTCGACCTCTGGGTGATGCTCGCGGTGGCCTTCGCCTGCCTGCCGATCATGATCACCGGGCGCGAGATCGCGCGCTGGGAAGGCATCGTTTTCCTCGGCTACTACGCGGCGTATACCGCCTGGCTGGTGCTGCAGGCGCAGAAGCACGAGGCGCTGCCCGCCTTCTCCGGCGTCATGCTCGGCTACGTGATGCCGCTCACCGTGATCACCCTGGTGGTGAGCATGGTCCGCCACAACGGGCACGGCAAGGCCGGAGGCTAGTGTCGGACGCGCGCCGTCGCGGTATATAATCGAGAACTTTCCGAGGAGCGCTGCGAGGCGCCGGCTGCCGAGGCAGCCACGGCCCCCAGGCTCGGAACCCGCCAACACGGCGGGCAGCAGCACAACGGCGCTCACCTGCTTTCATTCTCAACCCTGCCGGGTTCGGGATGTCGGGTGAGCAAGCCGCGCGGTCCATGACGACCGCCCTCCCCCTCCCTTCCCGGCCATAGCATGGAGCTTCACATGACCGCTGTGGCTGACCAGAAGTTTACCGACTACGTCGTCGCCGACCTCGCGCTTGCCGACTGGGGGCGCAAGGAAATCCGCATCGCCGAGACCGAGATGCCCGGCCTGATGGCGATCCGCGAGGAATACGCCGCCAGCCAGCCGCTGCAGGGCGCACGCATCACCGGCTCGCTGCACATGACGATCCAGACCGCGGTGCTGATCGAGACGCTGACCGCGCTCGGCGCCGAGGTGCGCTGGGCCTCGTGCAACATCTATTCGACCCAGGACCACGCCGCCGCCGCGATCGCCGCCGACCGCATTCCGGTGTTCGCGGTGAAGGGCGAATCGCTGAAGGACTACTGGGACTACACCCACCGCATCTTCGACTGGCCCGATGGGGGTTACTCGAACATGATCCTCGACGACGGCGGCGACGCCACCCTGCTGCTGCACCTCGGCGCGCGCGCGGAAGCCGACGCCTCGGTGCTCGCCAAGCCGGGTTCCGAGGAGGAAACCGTGCTGTTCGCCGCGATCAAGGCGAAGCTCGCGCAGGACCCCGCCTGGTATTCGACCCGCCTCGCGCAGATCAAGGGCGTGACCGAGGAGACCACCACCGGCGTGCATCGCCTGTATCAGATGCACGCCCGCGGCGAACTCAAGTTCCCGGCGATCAACGTCAACGATTCGGTCACCAAGTCGAAGTTCGACAACCTGTACGGCTGCCGCGAGTCGCTGGTCGACGGCATCAAGCGCGCCACCGACGTCATGGTGGCGGGCAAGGTCGCGCTGGTGTGCGGCTACGGCGACGTCGGCAAGGGCTCGGCCCAGGCCCTGCGCGCGCTGTCGGCCCAGGTCTGGGTGACCGAGGTCGACCCGATCTGCGCGCTGCAGGCGGCGATGGAGGGCTATCGCGTGGTGACGATGGACTACGCGGCCGACAAGGCCGACATCTTCGTCACCGCCACCGGCAACTACCACGTGATCACCCACGACCACATGGCGAAGATGAAGGACCAGGCGATCGTCTGCAACATCGGCCACTTCGACAACGAGATCGACGTCGCCGGCATCGAGGGCTACGACTGGGAGGAGATCAAGCCGCAGGTCGATCACGTCATCTTCCCGGACGGCAAGCGCATCATCCTGCTCGCCAAGGGCCGCCTGGTGAACCTCGGCTGTGCCACCGGCCACCCGAGCTACGTGATGTCGAGCTCGTTCGCGAACCAGACGATCGCGCAGATCGAGCTGTTCCAACACACCGACAAGTACCCGGTGGGCGTCTACACCCTGCCCAAGCACCTCGACGAGAAGGTCGCCCGCCTGCAGCTGAAGAAGCTCAACGCCGAGCTCTCGGTGCTGACGCCCGAGCAGGCCGCTTACATCGGCGTGCCGGTAGAGGGGCCGTACAAGTCGGAACAGTACCGCTACTGACCGGTGGCACCTGCGGCAGGAGCGCAGCCCTCTGCGCGATAGGCGGCGGTGCCTGCGAGCTGCATCGATACCGGCAAAAGACGATCGTCACGTATATGAGCATGAACTCCTTCCACGCCCGCCAGGGCAAGCCGAAACCGGCGGCGCACGCCAAAGGCCCGGCGGACCGCCACGGCCTGCTGCGCGTCGACCAGCTGCTGGTGGCGCAGGGACTGGCGCCCTCGCGCACCGCGGCGCGTGCGCTGATCGAGGCCGGCCGCGTCACCCATGCGGGCGAGCCGGTCGCCAAACCGGCGCTCGAGCTGCCGCCCGACGCCCGCCTCGCGGTGAGGCCGGACGACAGCGACCGCTTCGTGTCGCGCGGCGCGCTCAAGCTGGAGGGCGCGCTCGCGCGCAGCCGGCTCGACGTGCGCGGCATCGGCGCGCTCGACATCGGCCAGTCCACCGGCGGCTTCAGCGACTGCCTGCTGCAGGCGGGGGCGGCGAAGGTGGTCGGGGTCGAGGTCGGCCGCGACCAGCTCCATCCGCGCCTGCGCAACGATCCGCGCTGCGTGACCCTCGAGGGTGTCAACGCCCGCGCGCTGACCGCCGCCGATCTCGGCAACCACTTTCCGCCGGGCGGCTTCGAGCTCATCGTATGCGACGCCAGCTTCATCTCGCTCAGCCTGCTGCTGCCGCAGTGGCCGGCGCTGCTCGCGCCCGGCGGCCATGTGCTGGCGCTGGTGAAGCCGCAGTTCGAAGTCGGCCCCCAGGGCATCGGCAAGGGCGGCATCGTGCGCGACCCCGCGCTCTACGCCGAGGTCGAGGCGAAGCTGCGCGCGGCCGCGCGCGCCGCCGGGCTGCGCATCCTCGACTGGTTCGATTCGCCGATCGCCGGCGGCGACGGCAACCGCGAATTCTTCTTCCACGGCATCCGCGCGACGGACGCCGCCACCTGAACCCGGAACCCCCCATGAGCAAGACCGAACTCTCGATCGAATTCTTCCCGCCGACGACGCCGGAGGGCACGGCAAAGCTGCGCGCCACCCGCGAGAAGCTCGCCGAACTCAAGCCGGCGTTCTTTTCCGTGACCTACGGCGCCGGCGGCTCCACCCGCGAGCGCACCTTCGCCACGGTGAAGGAGATCGCCGCCAGTGGCTGCGAGGCCGCGCCCCACCTGTCGTGCATCGGCTCCACCCGCGAGGGCATCCGCGCAATCCTGCAGGAATATGCCGACGCCGGCATCCGCCGCATCGTCGCCCTGCGCGGCGACCTGCCCTCGGGCGTGGGCGACCCGGGTGAGTTCCGCTACGCCAACGAGTTGGTGGAGTTCATCCGCCGCGAGACCGGCGACCGCTTCCGCATCGAGGTCGCCGCCTATCCGGAATGGCATCCGCAGGCGCGGAGCCCGCGCGACGATCTGCTCGCCTTCAAGCGCAAGGCCGACGCCGGCGCCGATTCGGCGATCACCCAGTACTTCTACAACCTCGACGCCTACCTGCACTTCGTCGATGCGGCACGCCGCCTCGGGGTGAACATCCCGATCGTGCCGGGCATCATGCCGGTCGGCACCTTCTCCAAGCTGGCGCGCTTCTCGGATGCCTGCGGCGCCGAGATCCCGCGCTGGATGCGCAAGACCTTCGAGAGCTACGGCGACGACAGCGCCTCGGTGCGCGCCTTCGGCCTCGACGTGGTAACCCGGCTGTGCGAGCAGCTGATCGCCGCCGGCGCCCCCGGCCTGCACTTCTACAGCATGAACCAGGCCGGCCTCACCACCGAGATCTGCCGCCGCCTCGGCCTCGACCGCTGAGCGCCGCTCAGGCGGGCTTGCGCGCCATCACGAGCACGCCGCCGACCACCATCGCGGTGCCGATGAGCTGGATCGCACCGACCGGTTCGTCGAGCAGCAGCCAGCCGAGCAGGATGGTGGAAGCGGGGCCGATCGAGCCGGTGAGCGACACCGGCCCGGCGCCGAGGCGGCGGATCGCCTCCGACACCAGCCACACCGGAGCCACCGTGCTCACCACCGCCATCGCCAGCGACAGGCCATACACCTGCCAGGGCTGGGCGAGCAGCAGCGCCGGCTCGCGCAGCGCGAAGAACTGCGCGATCGCGCCGAGGCAGGCGAAGCTGGTGGCATAGGCGGAGAAGCGGGTGGCGCCGGTGCGCCCCACCACCTCGCCGTTGCCCATCAGGTAGATCGCGAAGGCGACCGCGCTGCCGAACACCAGCAGGCTGCCGAGCGCGACCTCGCCCGCGCCGCCGCCGGCGAAGCGGAAGTCGTGGCCGAGCGCGACCGCGATGCCGAGGTAGCACAGCGCGAGCGCCGCCCCCATCCGCTTCGTGATCGGCTTGCCGAGGAAGAGCGCCGAGGCCACGATGACCAGGGTCGGGTAGGTGTAGAGGATCAGGCGCTCGAGGGTGGCCGAGATGTACCTGAGGCCGAGGAAGTCGAGATAGCTCGCGAAGTAATAGCCGATCAGGCCGAGGACCAGCATCCAGCCCCAGTCGCGCGCGGCGATCGGCGCCGCCGCGCGCCGGCTCGCCACCACGCCCATGGCGAGGAAGAAGGGCAGCGAGAAGCCCATGCGCAGCGCGAGCAGGGTTTCCGCATCTACGCCGTGGCGATAGGCGAGCTTGACCAGGATCGCCTTGAAGGAGAAGCCGATCGCGCCCAGCAGCGCGAAGGCGAGGCCGACGCCCCTGCCGCCGCCCTCCGCGCCGGGGGCCCGCATCAGCGCCGGCTGCTGCCGCCGAGCAGGGAGCCGAGCAGGCCGCGGACGATCTGGCGGCCGATCGAGCTGCCGATGGTGCGGGTGACCGTCTTCGCCGCGATCTGCATCAGGCCGTCACGCTTGCCGCCGCGCGGACCGGTGGAGCCGAACAGGATGTCGTTGAGGCCGCCGCCGTCCTGCTGCGGCGCCTCGGCGGCCCTCGCCTCGGCACGCGTGGCCGCCGCGTCCGCCTGGGCGCGCAGCATCTCGTAGGCCGACTCGCGATCCACTTCCTTCTCGTAGTGGCCGTAGATCAGCGAGCCCCGGACGATCGCGTCGCGCTCGGCCTCGGTGAGCGGGCCGAGGCGGGAGTCGGGCGCGATCACGAAGCAGCGCTCGGTGATCTGCGGCCGGCCCTTGTCGTCGAGGAAGGAGATCAGCGCCTCGCCCACGCCGAGCTCGGTGATCGCGGCGACGGCGTCGAACGCGGGATTCGGCCGCATCGTGTCGGCGGCGGTCTTCACCGCCTTCTGGTCGCGCGGGGTGAAGGCGCGCAGCGCGTGCTGCACCCGGTTGCCGAGCTGGCCGAGCACCGCATCCGGCACGTCGAGCGGGTTCTGGGTGACGAAATAGACGCCCACCCCCTTGGAGCGGATCAGGCGCACCACCTGCTCCACCTTGTCGAGCAAGGCCTTGGGGGCGTCGTCGAACAGCAGGTGGGCCTCGTCGAAGAAGAACACCATCTTCGGCTTGTCCGGGTCGCCCACCTCGGGCAGCTGCTCGAAGAGCTCCGACAGCAGCCACAGCAGGAAGGTGGAGTAGAGCTTGGGCGAGTGGTAGAGCTTTTCCGCGGCGAGCACGTTGATCACGCCGCGGCCCTCGGCATCGCACTGCATGAGGTCGGCGATGTCGAGCATCGGCTCGCCGAAGAAGACGTCGCCGCCCTGTTCCTCGAGTCCGAGCAGGTTGCGCTGGATCGCGCCGATCGAGGCGGCGGAGATGTTGCCGTACTCGGTGGTGAAGTTCTTCGCGTTCTCGCCCACGTACTGCACCATCGCGCGCAGGTCCTTGAGGTCGAGCAGCAGCATGCCGTTGTCGTCGGCGATGCGGAACACCAGCTGCATCACCCCGGTCTGGGTGTCGTTGAGGTTGAGCAGGCGGGCGAGCAGGTAGGGGCCCATGTCGGAGATCGTGGCCCGCACCGGGTGGCCCTTCTCGCCGTACACGTCCCAGAACACGGTGGTGTTGGCGCGCGGCGCGTAGTCGGTGATGCCGATCGCCGCCAGGCGCTCGAGCAGCTTGGGCGAGGCGGTGCCGGCGGCGGCGATGCCGGAGAGGTCGCCCTTGATGTCGGCGACGAACACCGGAACGCCGATATTGGCGAAGGACTCCGCCATCTTCTGCAGGGTCACCGTCTTGCCGGTGCCGGTGGCGCCGGTGATCAGGCCGTGGCGGTTGGCCAGGCGCGGCAGCAGGTGGAGCTCGTGCGCGGCGTTCTTCGCAATCAGCATCGCTTGGGTCATCTCGTCACCGTCATTCGTGGGCATGCCGCCGAGTTTATCAGGGCGCCCCGCAGGCGGCGACGCAGCGGTCGTAGCCGGCCTCGCAGCCGGCGCGGTCGCCTGCGGCACGCCTGCAAGATGGCGTGCTCGCCCCGCGAATCTACCAGAGCCCCCGGGGCAAGGCCCGCCCCCGGGTTGTATAATGCGCGACTTTCAATCGCTTACGGCAGCATCGAGGGGTTTATGGCTGGTCATTCCAAGTGGGCAAACATTCAGCACCGCAAGGGTCGTCAGGACGAGAAGCGCGGCGCGGCCTTCTCCAAAATCGCCAAGGAAATCACCGTGGCCGCCAAGATGGGCGGCGGCGACCCCGGCTTCAACCCGCGCCTGCGCCTGGCGGTCGACAAGGGCAAGGCGATCAACATGCCCAGGGACAAGATCGACAACGCGATCAAGAAGGGCACCGGCGAACTCGAGGGCGTGAGCTACGAGGAGGCGCGCTACGAGGGCTACGGCATCGGCGGTTCGGCGGTGATGGTCGACTGCCTCACCGACAACAAGACCCGCACCGTCGCCGACGTGCGCCACGCCTTCTCAAAGTACGGCGGCAACATGGGCACCGACGGCTGCGTCGCGTTCCAGTTCAAGCACTGCGGCCAGCTGATGTTCTCCCCCGGCACCGACGAGGACGCGCTGATGGAAGCCGCGCTCGAGGCCGGCGCCGAGGACGTCATCACCAACGACGACGGCTCGATCGAGGTCGTCACCGGGCCGTGGGAATTCACCGCGGTGAGGGAGGCGCTCGAGCAGGCCGGTTTCACCGCCGAGTTCGGCGAGGTGACGATGAAGCCGCAGAACGAGACCGAGCTCGAGGGCGAGGACGCGGCGCGCATGCAGAAGCTGCTCGACGCGCTCGAGGCGCTCGACGACGTGCAGGAGGTGTACACCTCCGCGGTGTTCGACGACGAATGAGCGCGGGTTAGAATTCCGCTCACATCCCAAGGAGGCAAGACCATGCTGCTCACCACCACCACCGTCGTCGAAGGCAAGCCTGTTCGCGACTACCTCGGCGTCGTCAACGGTGAGGCGATCATCGGCGCCAACCTGTTCAAGGACATGTTCGCCTCGATCCGCAACGTGGTCGGCGGCCGCGCCGGCAGCTACGAGCGCACCCTGTCCAACGCCCGCCGCATCGCGATGGACGAGATGGCGGCCGAGGCGAAGCGGCTCGGCGCCAACGCGGTGATCGGCATCGACGTCGACTACGAGGTCCTCGGCACCGACAACGGCATGCTGATGGTTTGCGTGAGCGGCACCGCGGTAAAGGTTTGAACCCTTCCGGCTTCGGCGGCGCCGCCGCGAGCGGCGTCGCCACCCGCATCCTCGGCCTCGACCCCGGCCTGCGGATTACCGGCTTCGGCCTCATCGACAGCCTCGGCAGCCAGCTGCGCTATGTGGCCAGCGGCTGCATCAAGACCCGCGACGGCGAGCTCCCCGGCCGTCTCAAGACCCTCCTCGACGGCGTGCGCGAGGTCATCGCCACCTACCGGCCCGACGTGGTGGCGGTGGAGAAGGTCTTCGTCAACGTCAATCCCCAATCCACCCTGCTGCTCGGCCAGGCGCGCGGCGCGGTGATCTGCGGCGCGGTGGCGTGCGAGCTGCCCGTCACCGAATACACCGCGCTGCAGGTCAAGCAGTCGGTGGTGGGCTACGGCAAGGCGCACAAGGAGCAGGTGCAGGACATGGTGCAGCGCCTGCTGCGCCTCGACGCCAGCCCCGGCGCCGACGCCGCCGACGCGCTCGCCTGTGCGATCTGCCACGCCCACGGCAGCCACGGCTTCGGCGGTCTCGCCGGCGTGGGCGCCCGCCGCCGCGGCGGCCGCGCGCTCGGCTGAGACCGGCGCACGCGCGAAGAATTTTTTTGGCGCAGGCCTTGCGCGCGCCGGCGGCGCTCGGTATTATTCGCGCCTTCTCGATCGGCCAGCGACATCGCCGATCCGCCGCAAGGCAACGGGGGTATAGCTCAGTTGGTAGAGCAGCTGACTCTTAATCAGTAGGTCCTAGGTTCGAATCCTAGTGCCCCCACCAACGAATTCAAGCATTTGGGCCAATCCGCGAGGGTTGGCCCTTTTGCTTTGAGGCGCCCGGCGGGCGAGCGACCCGCGCGCGTCACATGCGCGTGCGACAATCCGCGCAAAAAAAAGCGAGTCCGACCCCATGTCAGAGAAACCCCTTCCTGCCACCTGCCGGGGTGGCGCTTGAGCACCCACGCCCTGCCACCGCGACCGGCCGCCCCGATCGTGTGGTGGACCGCGATCCGGCCGCGCACGCTCGGCATGTCGCTCGCGCCGGTGGTGCTCGGCAGCGCGCTCGCGCTCGCCGAGAGCGGCGCGCTCGACTGGCTGGTGCTGCTGGCCACGCTCGCCTGCGCCGCGCTGATCCAGATCGGCACCAACCTCTACAACGACGCGATCGATTTCGAGCGCGGCACCGACCGCCCCGACCGCAAGGGCCCGCTGCGGGTGACCCTCGCGGGCTGGGCGAGCGCGGGCGAGGTCAAGCGCGGCGCGCTGTTGTGCCTGCTGCTCGCGCTGCTGCTCGGCGCCTACCTGTGCACCGTCGGCGGCCTGCCGATCCTCGCCATCGGCATCGCCTCGCTGCTCGCGGGCTGGGCCTATTCGGGCGGCCCCTGGCCGATCTCGCATTCGCCCTTCGGCGAGCTCTTCGTGCTGCTGTTCTTCGGCGTGCTCGCGGTGCTCGGGAGCCACTGGCTGCAGTCGCGCACGCTCGACCATCTCGACGTGCTCGCCGGGGTGGCGGTCGGCGCGCCGGCGGCGGCGGTGCTGCTGGTGAACAACTTCCGCGACCGCGAAAGCGACCTGCGCGGCGGCCGCCGCACGCTTGCGTCGCTGCTCGGCCCGCGGCGCGCCTGGCTGGTGTTTGCGCTGCTGGTGCTCGCGCCGCTCGCGGCCCTGGTGGCGATCGGCCTCGGCGGCCACCCCGGCGCCGTGCTCGGGCTGGTGTGCGCGCCGACGATGCTGGCGCTCGCGCGCCGCTTCCGCACCGCGCCCGGCGCGGCGGCACTGAACGCGGTGCTGGTCGACACCGCGCGCGCCGGCACCCGTGCCGGCCTGCTGGCGGCGGCGGGCATCGTCGGCCTCGCCGTGCTCTAGACCGAAACGATGATCACCGACGTCCTGCTCCCCGCGGCACTCGCCTTCATCATGTTCTCGGTCGGTCTGGCGCTGAAGGCGGAGGACTTCCGCGAGGTGTTCCTGCGCCCCGGGCCGCTGCTGATCGGTCTGTGCGGCCAGCTCCTGCTCGTGCCCTGCGCGGCCCTGCTCACCGCGCTCGCCTTCGGGCTGCCCCCGGCGCTCGCGGTGGGGCTGCTGATCCTGGCCGCCTGCCCGGGCGGCGCCAGCTCGGGCTTCCTCACCCATCTCGCCGGCGGCAACGCCGCGCTCTCGCTCAGCCTGACGGTGATCAGCAGCCTCGCCGCGCTGCTCAGCTTCCCGCTGCTGGTGCAAGTGGTGCTGGCCGACTTCGGCGGCGGCGCGCTCGCCGGCGGCGCGCTGCAGCTCGCCGCGCTGCCGGTCGAGCGGCTGATCGGCAGCGTGCTGGTGGTGACCACCCTGCCGATCGTCGCCGGCATGCTGCTGCGGCACAAGGCGCCGGCCTTCACCCGCCGCCGGGAAGCGGCGATCGGCCGCATCGCCACCTGGTTCTTCGCCGCGATCGTGGCCGGCACCTTCGCCTCCCACCAGCACACCATCCTCGACAACCTGCTCGCGGTCGGTCCGGCCGCGCTCACGCTCAACCTCGCTGCGATGGGCGGCGGCTATGCGCTGGTGAGGCTGGCCCGCGCCGCGCCGCGCGACGCGGTCGCGGTGGCGATGGAGTGCGGGCTGCAGAACGCCGGGCTGGCGATCTTCGTCGCGCTCGTGCTGCTGCGCCAGCCGGCGCTCGCGGTGGCGGCGGTGGTTTATGCGCTGACGATGAACTTCGGCGCGCTCGGCCTGGTGTTCGCCGCGAAGCGGCGCGCGATGCGGGTCGAATTCGCCCGCTGAGCCGGCTCGCCCTTCAGTCCGCAGCCGCCGCGCGCCACTCGCGCAGCGCCGCCAGCGTGTCGGCCAGATCCTCGACCACGCGCACGCCCGGCAGGCGCTTCTGCCTGCCCTTCAGCGCCGCGCCGCCGGCCCAGATCGCGATCGACGCGGGCAGCATCGCGCGCAGCTCGAGCAGGCCGTCGAGCGCCTGCCGCCACGGATAGGCGGCGCTGAAGGAGAGGCCGACGACGTCGAAGCCGCCGCCCACCGCCGCCTCGCGCAGGTCCACGATCGGCGTGCGCGCCCCGAGCGACAGGCAGTCCGCGCCCTCGGGCGCCAGCGTCGCCTCGACCATCAGCAGGCCGAGGGTGTGCACCTCGTCGGGAAAGGTCGACAACAGCACGCGCGGCGGCGCGCCGGTACCGGCATAGGCGCCGATCGCCGCGCGCAGCACGTTCTGCACCTGCTCGGTATATAGGTGCTCCTCGGCAACTTCGATCTCGCCGCGCATCCACGCTTCGCCGATCGCCTGGTTGAGCGGCGCGATCGTGTCGGCGACGAAGCCCTGCAAGCCCTGTCGCAGCAGCGCCTGGCGCAGTGCTGCGGCGAGCTCCGCGCTGCGATGCAGGCGGACGTACTGCAGCAAGGGGCAGGGGACGGGCGTCGCCCCGGCACCGGCCTCACCCTCCACGATCAGCGCGCGCAATTCCTCGACATCCGCGCCGACGACCTTCGCCGGCCGCCGCCCCTGGTCGAGCAGGCGGCGCACCAGGCGAAGCTTCTCCACCTGCGCCGCGGGATAGAGGCGCTCGCCGTTGGCGTCGCGCATCGGCGCGGGAAAGCCGTAGCGGCGCTCCCACACCCGCAGCGTGTCCTTCGCCACGCCGGTGTCGCGCTCCACCGCGGAAATGCCGAGGGCGCCTTCGAGTTCGGGAGCTTCGTTCATTTCTGTCCTGGACAAAGTTGAAATTTGGGCTTGACGGCCGCGTTCACGACCCCTATCTTAGGAACACCAGACAACTTTGTCCAGGACGAACGCGATGAACTCGACAGATCTCCAGACCTACATGCGTCCCGCGACGACCGCCGGAATGGCCCTGTCCTTGCTTGCGTTCGGCGCCTTCGCCGGCAGCCTGGACGGGCGCGCGACGGCGATCGCTGCCACCCCCAAGCCGGCCACATCTGTCCAGGACAATCTGGACAGCAGCCGGCTGGAGGCGAAGCTCTTCCTGCACCGCCCGGGCTTCGTCGCCACCGCGGGCGCCACGCGCTGACGATGACCAAGCGCCCCTGGCCCCGTCCATTCCATTTCGCCCAGCCCCGCCCCAACCGCTCAGGACCGACCCGATGAACGCCCCCGACCCCCTCACCCTCCACGGCCTGCCGCCCGGCCGGCACCCACTCGCCGGCGTCGAGCGTCGGGACGGCGCGCGCCGGATCGCGGTGATCGGCGGCGGCATCGCCGGGCTCGGCGCGGCCTGGCTGCTGTCGCCGCAGCACCGGGTGACGCTTTTCGAGGCCGGCGACTACGTCGGCGGCCACACCAACACGATCGACGTCACCGTCGAGGGCCGCAGCCACCCGATCGACACCGGCTTCCTGGTCTTCAATCGCCGTACCTATCCCAACCTGTGCGCGCTGTTCGAACGCCTCGGCGTGAGCTCGGTGGCGAGCGAGATGAGCTTCGGCGTCAGCCTCGCCGATCCCGCGATCGAATGGGCGGGCGCGGATCTCTCCACCGTGTTCGCCCAGCGTCGCAACCTGCTGCGCCCCGCCTTTCACGGCATGCTCGCCGACATCCTGCGCTTCAACCGCGAGACCACGCGCATGGCCGCCGGCGGCGACACCCCGGCGCTGAGCCTCGGCGAGTATCTCGCCGCCGGGCGCTACGGCGAGGCCTTCTGCCACTGGTACCTGCTGCCGATGGCGGCGGCGATCTGGTCCTGCCCGACGCGCACCATGCTCGACTATCCGCTCGCCACCTTCGTGCGCTTCTGCCACAACCACGGCCTGCTGCAGATCCTCGACCGCCCGCAGTGGCTGACGGTGAAGGGCGGCGGCCGCGAGTACGTGCGCCGCATCGTCGCCGCGCTCGACGACGTGCGCGTCGCCACCCCGGTGCTCGGCGTGGACCGCCGCGCCGACGGCGTGTGGCTGCGCAGCCGCAATCGCCTGGAGCGCTTCGACGAAGTGGTGTTCGCCTGCCACAGCGACCAGACCCTGGCCCTGCTCGGCGCCGGCGCGAGCGCCGACGAGCGCCGCATCCTCGGCGCGGTGCGCTACCAGCCCAACCTCGCCCTGGTGCACACCGATCCGGCGCTGCTGCCGCGCCGGCGCAAGGTGTGGTCGGCGTGGAACTACCTCGCCGGCGCCGGCCGCGCCGACGACCGCCCGGTGTCGGTGAGCTACCTGATCAACCGTCTGCAGCCGCTGCCCTTCGAGACCCCGGTGGTGGTGTCGCTGAATCCCTTCACCGAGCCCGCGGCCGACAAGCTGCTCGCCCGCATCGAGTATTCGCATCCGGTGTTCGACCAGGCGGCGATCGCGGCGCAGGCCGCGTTGCCACAGATCCAGGGCCGGCAGCGCAGCTGGTTCGCCGGCGCGTGGACCGCCTACGGCTTCCACGAGGACGGGTTGAAGTCGGCGGTCGCGGTGGCGGCGGCGCTCGGCTGCGAGATCCCGTGGGCGCCTGCGCCGGCAACTCCGACCGCCGCCCCGGCGCTGCGCGAGGCGGCGTGATGAGTACGTACGGCGCTGATCCGCGCCTCGCGCCCGCCGCCTGCTTCGGCGCGGTGATGCACGAACGCCACGTGCAGGCGGACAATCGCTTCGTCTATCCGGCGGCCTTCCTGCGCCTGCCGCTGTCGCGCCTCGACGCCCTGCGCGTGCCGCTGCTCGGCATCGACCGCCGCAACCTGTTCGCCGTCCTCAGCCGCGACCATGGCGCGCGCGACGGATCGCCGCTGCTGCCCTGGCTGCGCGCGCTGCTCGCCGAACGCGGCCTGGCCGCCGCCTGCGACGGCGAGGTGATGCTGCAGACCATGCCGCGCGTGCTCGGCTTCGTGTTCAACCCGGTCAGCTTCTGGTTCTGCCACGACCGCGGCGGCGCGCTGCGGGTGGTCCTCGCCGAGGTCAACAACACCTTCGGCGAACGCCACAACTACCTGGTGCACCACCCCGACCTCGCCCCCATCCTCCCCGGCGAGGCGCTGGTGGCGCGCAAGGTCTTCCACGTCTCGCCCTTCTTCCCGGTGGGCGGCGAATACCGCTTCCGCTTCGAGGGCCGCGGTGCGGTGCATGCGGTAGCGATCGACCTCTGGGACGGCGGCGTGCGCCAGCTCAGCACCCGGCTGTCGGGGCGCGCCGAGCCGCTCGACGGCCGCGCGATGGCGAAGTGGCTGCTGCGCCACCCCTTCATGACCCTGGGCGTGATCGCCCGCATTCACTGGCAGGCGCTGCGCCTTGCCGTGCGGCGCGCGCGCTTCCACCGCAAGCCCGCGCCCCCGCTCGAGGAGACCACCTGATGAACGCCCTGGACCACAGCCTGCAGCCCGCGCTGCAAACTCTCGCCAGTCTCGGCCGCGCCCGCCTGCCACGCGCCACCCGGCTCGCGCTCGAGCTGCTCGACGGCCTCGAGGGCGGCGCCCTCGTCGTCGAGCTACCCGACGGCATGCAGCTGCGCGCCGGCCATGGCGCGCTGGTCGCCCATCTGCGGGTGCGCGACCACGCCGCCTTCGACCAGGCCCTCGCGCACGGCGACATCGGCTTCGCCGAGGCCTGGATCGACGGCCACTGGGACACCGGGGACCTCACCGGCCTGCTGCGCCTGCTCTCGCGCAACCGCGCCGCCCTCGGCAGCGCGATCCACGGCCGCATGTTCCGCCTGCTCGGCCACCGCCTCGCCCACCTGCTGCGCGCCAACACCCGCAGCGGCGCGCGGCGCAACATCGAGGCCCATTACGACCTCGGCAACGATTTCTACGCGCTCTGGCTGGACCGCACGATGAGCTACTCGGCGGCGGTGTTCGCGGGCGCGGACGACAGCCTCGAGGACGCCCAGCTGCGCAAGTACCGCCGCGTTCTCGACGCGCTCGACGCCCGCCCGGGCCAGACCATCCTCGAGATCGGCTGCGGCTGGGGCGGCTTCGCCGAGGTGGCCGCCACCGAGTACGGCTGCCAGGTGCTGGGCCTGACGCTGTCGCCCGCCCAGCTCGAGTTCGCGCAGGCACGCGCCGAGCGCGGCGGCTTCGCCCGCCAGGTGGAGTTCGCCCTGTGCGACTACCGCGACGTGCGCGGGCAGTACGACCATATCGTGTCGATCGAGATGATCGAGGCGGTCGGCGAGCGCTTCTGGCCCGGCTATTTCGCCCAGCTCGCCGCGCGCCTGAAGCCCGGCGGGCGCTGCATGGTGCAGGCGATCACGATCGCCGACGCGCTGTTCGCCCGCTACCGCCGCGGCACCGACTTCATCCAGCGCCACGTCTTCCCCGGCGGCATGCTGCCCTGCCCGGCCGAGGTCCGCCGTCAGGCCGCCGGCGCCGGCCTCGCGCTCGCCGGCGACTTCGCCTTCGGCCGCGACTACGCGCGCACCCTGGCGCACTGGCACGAGCGCTTCACCGCGCGGCTCGACGCGGTGAAGGCGCAGGGCTTCGACGAGCGCTTCGTGCGCAAGTGGCGCTTCTACCTCTCGTATTGCGAGGCCGGCTTCGACAGTGGCGACATCGACGTCCATCACTACCTCCTCACCCACGCCGGCGGAGGCGGCGAGCGATGAACGCCCGGCGCGCCGCCGCGTGGCGCCTGCCCGCCCTGCTGATGCTGGCGATCGGCCTGCTGCTGCCCGCGCTCGCCGCGGCGCGCAGCCT
This sequence comes from Thauera phenolivorans, assembly GCF_001696715.1. Taxonomy (GTDB): domain Bacteria; phylum Pseudomonadota; class Gammaproteobacteria; order Burkholderiales; family Rhodocyclaceae; genus Thauera; species Thauera phenolivorans. The sequence continues at coordinate 29,114 of NZ_MBFM01000006.1, forward strand.
GCCGCCGGCGGTGGAGACGCTCGCCGGGCCGCTGCGCTTGGCGGGCGAAGGCGAGATGCGCTGGTTCGGGCTCAAGCTCTACGACGCCGCGCTCTGGGTCGAGCCGGAGGTCGAGCCGGTCGCTGCCACCCGCAGCGCCGGCCACGCGCTGGCGTTGCGCTACGCGCGCGCGATCGACGCCGGGCGCCTGGTCGACACCAGCATCGACGAGATGCGCCGCATCGGCGGCCACGACGAGGCCAGTCTCGCGCGCTGGCGCACCCAGCTGATGCAGGCCCTGCCTTCGGTGGCGGCGGGCGACACCCTCGTCGGCCTGCACCGCCCGGGGCGCGGCGCGAGCTTCTGGCACGAGGGCCGGCTCACCGCCCACGTCGACGATCCCGCGCTGGCCCGCGCCTTCTTCGCCATCTGGCTCGATGCGCGGACCCGCGCACCGGCGCTGCGTGCCCGCCTGCTCGGGCTGGACGGCGCGTCGCGATGACACCGGCGTCGCTGCCCCGTCCCGCCCTCGTCGCCTACGGCGCGCTCGGCCTGCCGCTGGCCTTCGCCGCGCTGCCGCTCTATGTGCACGTGCCGCGGCTCTACGCCGGCGAGGCCGGCTTGTCGCTGGCGGCGGTGGGCGCGGTGCTGCTCGCCGCGCGCATCGTCGACGCGGTCACCGACCCGCTGCTCGGCTGGGCGAGCGACCGCCTCGCCGGCCGCCGCCGCACCATCCTCGCCGCGACCGTGCTGCTCGGCGCCAGCCTGCCGCTGCTGCTGTCGCCGCCCGCCGGCGCCGGCGCCGCCTGGCTGTTCGGGCTGCTCGTGCTGGTCTCGATCGGCTACTCGGCGGCAACCATCGCGCACAACGCCTGGGGCGCCGAGCTGGCACCGACGCCGGATGCGCGCACCCGGGTGGTGGCCAGCCGCGAGGCCTTCGCCCTCGCCGGCGTGCTGCTCGCGGCGGCGCTGCCCGCCCTGCTCGCCGCCGGCGATGGCGAGGCCGCCGGCCTGGCGCGGCTGGGCTGGCTTTTCCTGCCCTTGCTCGTGCTGGCCGGTGCCTGGACCCTGCTCGGCGCGCCGCCCTCGCCGCCGCGCGCGGTGCAGCGCCCTGCGCCGCTCGCGAGCCTGGCCGGGGCGCTGCGCGATGCGGCCTTCGTCCGCCTGCTCGCGGTGTTCGCCGTTAATGGCATCGCGGCGGCCGTGCCCTCGGCGACCGTGCTGTTCTTCGTCGCCGACGTGCTGCGGGCCGACGCCCAGGCGGCAGGCCTCTTCCTCGTGCTGTACTTCCTCGCCGCCGCCGCCAGCCTGCCGCTGTGGGTCGCGCTGTCGCGGCGGATCGGCAAGCTGCGGGCCTGGCTCGCGGGCATGCTGCTCGCGGTCGCGGTGTTCGCCTGGGCGGCGCTGCTCGGCAGCGGCGAGCTCGCCGCCTTCGCGGCGATCTGCCTGCTCTCGGGCGTCGCGCTCGGCGCCGACCTCAGCCTGCCGCCCTCGATGCTCGCCGACCTGATCGCCGCGCCCGCGCCACCGGCGCGCGCCGGCATGCGGGCGGGCGCCTGCTTCGGCTGGTGGAGCTTCGTCACCAAGGCCAACCTTGCGCTCGCCGCCGGCACCGCGCTGCCGCTGCTCGCGGCCCTCGGCTACGCGCCGGGCGCGCGCGAACCGGCGGCGCTCGCGGCGCTGGCGGCGGTGTATGGCGTGCTGCCGGTGGTGCTGAAACTGGCCGCCGCGCTGCTGCTGTGGACCTGGCGCGCGCGGCTGGCGCCGCCGCTTCCCATTCACCCTGCGGCTGCGGCCGCCCTGCGGGAGATCCGCTCGTGAAACGACTTCTTTTACTGATTGCCGGCCTGATCGGGCTGGCGGGGTGCGCTTCGGTGGATATCGACAAATATCGCGGCCAGACGCCGGTGCTCGAGCTGCGCGACTACTTCGACGGCACGCTCGACGGCCATGGCGTGTTTCAGGACCGCTCGGGCGAGGTGGTCAGACGCTTCCATGTGCGGATCGACGCGAGCTGGGCGGGCGAGGTCGGCACCCTCGACGAGCATTTCACCTATTCCGACGGCAGCACCCAGCGCCGGGTGTGGACGATCACCCGCCTCGGCGAGGGTCGCTACGTCGGGCGCGCCGACGACGTCGTCGGCGAGGCGCGCGGCGAGGCCGCCGGCAACGCGCTGCGCTGGCGCTACGTGCTCGCGCTGCCGGTCGATGGCAAGGTCTACAAGGTCGATTTCGACGACTGGATGTTCCTCATGGACGATCGGGTGATGCTCAACCGCTCGTCCATGAGCAAGTGGGGCTTCCGGCTCGGCGAGCTCACCCTGAGCTTCTACAAGCGGGGCGGGTGATGGGCGCGCTCGCCGCCCTGCTGCGCCCGCCGAACGCGCCGATCCGCGGCTGGCGTGGGCGCCGGGTGTGGATCGTCGGCGCCTCGAGCGGCATCGGCGCCGCGCTCGCGCGCACGCTCGCCGCGCGCGGTGCGCGGCTGGCGCTGTCTGCGCGCGGCCGCGAGGCGCTCGAGAAGGTCGCCGCCGACTGCGGCGCGGCCATGGATGGCGAGCCGGCGCTGGTCGAGCCCCTGGACCTGACCCGGGCGGAGGACTTCGCTGCGGTGCGCGACCGCCTGCTCGCGCGCTGGGGCGGGCTCGACCTCGTGGTGCTCAACGCCGGCACCTACCGGCCGCTGCGCGCCTGGGAGCTCACGCCGGCGGCGATCCGCGACACGGTCAACACCAACCTGATCGGTCCGATGGACGCGGTCGCCGCGCTGGCGCCGACGCTGTGCGCCCAGGGCGAAGGCGCGATCGCGCTGGTCGGCAGCGTCGCCGGCTACGGCGGACTGCCGAAGGCGACGGTGTACGGTCCGTCGAAGGCGGCGCTGGCCAACTTCGCCGAGACCCTGCACCTCGATCTCGCCCCGCGCGGGGTCTCGGTGTTCCTCATCAGCCCCGGCTTCGTCGCCACCCCGCTCACCGCCGCCAACGACTTCCACATGCCCGCGCTGCAGACCCCGGCGCAGGCGGCGGAGGCAATCGTCGCCGGCTTCGCGCGCGGCGCCTTCGAGATCCACTTCCCGCGGCGCTTCACCATGGTGCTGCGGCTGCTGCGCTGGCTGCCGCGCCGGCTGTATTTCCCGCTGGTGCGCAAGGTGACCGGGCTGTGAGCGCGCCGGCCGGCCGCGACGATGCCGCCGCGAACATCGACTGCCGCGCCGGGGTCGACGCCCTGGTGCGCTTCTACGAGACGCTGTCGCCCGACGCGCTCGCGCACATCGGCGAGATCTACGCCGCCGACGCGCACTTTGCCGACCCCTTCAACGCGGTGCGCGGCAGGGAGGCGATCGCGCGCATCTTCGCCCACATGTTCGCCACCGTCGATGCGCCGCGCTTCGTCGTCACCGGGCGCTTCGTCGACCGCGACCGGGCGATGCTCGCGTGGGACTTCCACCTGCGGCTGCGCGGGCGCGACACCCTGATCCGTGGCGCCACCGAGCTGCGCTTCGATGCCGACGGCCGGGTCGTGGAGCACCGCGACCACTGGGACCCGGCGGCGGGGATCTACGAGCGCCTGCCGCTGCTCGGCGCGCCGCTGCGCTGGCTGCGAACGCGGCTGGCGGCGCGCTGAACCGACGCCGCGCCAGATCGCCGGCCTGCGCTAGCGCGTGCCCCGGCCGCCACAGACGGCGAACACCTCGCACAATGCCGGGCCCATGAAGGCATCGGCCCGGATGATCAGCACCCTGTGGCCGGCGAGCATTCCCGTGCGCATGTGGACGCCTTTCAAGGTGATTTCAGCCGTCCGCGGCGAACGGGAAGCGATTCGGATAGTCGGTGATGATGCCGCTGACCCCCGCCCGGCACAGCGCCTCCATCTGCACGGGATCGTTGCAGGTCCACACGAAGACCATGCCGCCGGCGGCGCGTACTTGGTCGATGCCGCGCGTGTCGAGGCGGCCGCTCACCGAGCCGAAGCCGAGCGAATCGCCCTCGCCATGGCAGCAGGGATGGTAGGCGTCGGCGTCGAGCAGGCGCAGGTAGTCCGCCGGGCGCGCCAGCCGCTCGCCGGTGAGGACGCCGGTGGCGATCTCGTCATCGAGCGCACGCAGGGCGAGCAACTGCTCGTGGTCGAAGGACGACACCAGCACGCTGCGCGCCAGCCCGGCGGCGCGCACCCGCTCGACGACGGCGGCCGCCACGCCCTCGTAGAGGCGCGGGATGGACTTGATCTCGATGTTCAGCATGAGGTCGCAGCGCCGCGCCCGCGCCAGCACCTCGGCCAGGGTGGGGATGCGGATGTCGCCGGCGGCGAGGCGCAGCCGCTCCGCCGCGGGCAGGTGGCGCGCCAGCTCGGCCTCGCCGAGCGTGCGCAGGAAGGCCTGGCGACGGGCGGCGGGCAGCGCGAGCTCGCGCGCATGCCAGCTGCCGGCATCCAGCGTGCGCAGCTCGGCGGCGTCGAAATCCGAGATGAAATCGTCGGCGCGCCCCGGGTAGCGCGCCGCGACGTCGGTGCAGCGGCCGAGGCGGTCGTCGTGATGGACGACCAGCTCGCCGTCGCGCGCGGGATGGACGTCGAGCTCGACCATCGCGCAGCCGAGCGCGGCCGCCTTCTCGAAGGCGGGGAGCGTGTTCTCGGGGGCGAAGGCGCGCGCGCCGCGGTGGCCGACGACGATCGTGCGTCCCGCCGCCAGCGGGTGGCCGGAAGGCGACAGCAGGGTGCGGGGAGAAAGCATGCGGGCGGAAACGGTCTGGGGGCGGACTTCGATTCTAGTTCGCCGACCGCGTTCGCAAAGAAGGGGCCCTCGCGGGCCCCTTCTTTGCGCTACGTCAGGCGTGCGACGCGCGCCCTGTCCTTGTTCAGGCAGCGACCTTCAGCGCGGACACCGCGGCCTGGGTGTTCTTGCTCACGGTCTCGACGGCGACGTCGGTGGCGCTCTTCACGCCGGCCTGAGTGGACTCGGTGACCTGCTTGGCGACCTCGGTGGCAGTCTGGTACACCGAGGTGACGCTGGCGACCGCGCTCTTGAGCGCCTTCACCGCCGCATCGGCGCCGAAGGGCGCGTTCTTGAGCGCACCCTCGAGCGTGGCATTGGCATTGTGCACCAGCACAAGCGCCTCGGCCTCGGCGAGCTTGACGAGGTCCGACTGTGTCTGCGCGGTGATGCCGGCGACGCTGCCGAAGTAGGTCACGGCCTTCTCGAGCGCCGGCGCGATCGCGCCGAGCTGCACCGCGGCGAGGGCCTTCGGGTCCTTCGCGGCGAGCAGCTTGCGGATCAGCTCGGCGCTGTCGTCGATCGTGGCGCGGGTGGCGGCCACGTTGAGGGCGACGAGCTTCTCGGCGGCGGCGAACACGCTGCTGCCGGCGGTGCCGATGGTCTTCAGGTTGGTTTCGAGTTTGGCCTTGCCGGTTTCGACGATCTTTTCGGGGGTGACGCTCATGATGATCTCCTCTGTCAGGGGTGCCACCGCTAAAAGGTTCCGGTGCAGCGCCATGTTGCACTGCACCAAAAAAGGATGCAAGTACTTTTTACAGGCAGGCTCAGGACACCCGCGTGAACTGGCACAATCGGTCCAAGCCCACCCAGTCGACCGCTGTCCGACCATGCCCCGCCCGCTACCGCCCTCTTCTTTCATGCCCTGCCGCGCAACCCTCCGGCCGCGCCCGGCAGCCTCGTGGTGAGCGCCTCGTCCACCTCGCTGGCGCGCAAGCTGGCGCTCGCCTATGCGCTGCTGATCGCCTACGCCTGCCTGCATCCGCTGACCGGCTGGCGCGCCTCCGGCCTGCCGGTCTTCGACTACCTGTTCGCGCCCTGGCCGAAGTACTTCATCCGCGCCGACCTCGTGTTCAACGTCGCCGGCTATCTTCCGTTCGGCTTCGTGCTCGTCGCCGCGCTGCCGTCGCGCTGGGGCGCGGCGCGGCGCGCGGGCATCGCGATCCTGTGCGGCGGTCTGCTCAGCTTCGGCCTCGAGACCGCGCAGAACTTCCTGCCGGCACGGGTGGCGAGCAACATCGACATCGGTGGCAACCTGCTCGGCGCGGCGCTCGGCGCCCTGCTCGGCGTGCGCTGGGGGGCGCGTGTGTTCGCCAGCCACGGCCTGCTGCTGCGTTGGCGCGCGCGCGCCGTGATCCGCGGCCACAGCGGCGACGCCGGGCTGATCCTGCTCGGGCTGTGGCTGCTCGGCCAGCTCAACGTCACCGACCTGCTGTTCGCCACCGGCGACCTGCGCAGCCTGCTCGGTATCCCGCCGCCGCTCAACTTCTACCCGGCGCGCTTCATCGCCTTCGACAGCGCGCTCACGGTGAGCTCGCTGCTCGCGGTCGGCCTGTTCGCACGCTGCATGCTGCGCGACTCCGCAGCCGGCTCGATCCTCATCCTGCTGCTGCTCGGCGTCGGCGCCAAGACGCTCGCCGGCGCCACCTTCTTCGATCCCGCCCAACCGCTGTCCTGGCTGACACCGGGCGCCGCCCGCGGCCTGATGATCGGCCTGCCGGTGCTTGCGCTGACGCTGCTGCTGCCGCGCATCGTGCAGCATGCACTCGCCGGCACCTCGCTGCTGGTGGCCACCGCGCTGGTCAACCTGATCCCGGAGAACCCCTACTTGATGCTCGGCCATCGGCTCAGCAGCTACAGCAACTTCCTGAGCTTCCACGGCCTCACCCAGTTGGTCGACAGCCTGTGGCCCTTCCTCGCCCTCGCCTACCTGTCCGCGCTCGGCCTGTGGCGCGGCGAACACCTCGCCGGCGAGCGCCGCCTATAATCGCCGCAACGATGGAGATCCGCCGATGAGCTATTTCAAGCACCACGTCTTCTTCTGCTGCAACCAGCGCCCCGCCGGCGAGTCGTGCTGCAACGACCACGCCGCCAGCGCGATGCAGACCCACGCCAAGGAACGCATCGCCGCGCTCGGCCTCAAAGGTCAGGGCCAGGTGCGCATCAACAAGGCGGGCTGCCTCGGCCGCTGCGACGACGGCCCGGTGCTGGTGGTCTATCCTGACAACGTCTGGTACACCTACATCGATCAGGAAGACATCGACGAAATCATCGACAGCCACCTTGTGCATGGCCGCATCGTCGAGCGCCTGCGCCTGCCGGAGAACGACGCATGACCCGCCCGCTCCCCACCGAAACCGTGCTGATGCGCGGCCCCGCCGGCCACATCGAGCTGCTGGTCGACAGCCCCGCGGCAGTGCATGGCATCGCGCTGATCTGCCATCCCCACCCGCTATACGGCGGTGCCAACACGAACAAGGTCGCGCATACGCTCGCGCGCAGCTTCCGCGACCTCGGCTACGTCGCGCTGCGTCCCAACTTCCGCGGCGTCGGCCAGAGCGAGGGCGAGCACGACCACGGCGAGGGCGAGACCGAGGACATGCTCACGCTGATCGCGCGCGCCCAGTCGCAATGGGGCAGCCTGCCGCTCGCGCTCGCCGGCTTCTCCTTCGGCGGCTTCGTGCAGACGCGGGTCGCCAACCGGCTCGCCGGCGACCTCGCGCCGCCGCGGCAGATGGTGCTGGTCGGCATGGCCGCCGGCGCCGCCGCCGACGGCGCGCGGCACTACGACACCCCGGCACTGCCCGAGGCCATCCGGCCGCTGATCATCCACGGCGAGAACGACGAGACGGTGGCGCTCGCGAACGTGCTCGACTGGGCGCGACCGCAGGACCTGCCGGTGACCGTCGTCCCCGGCGCCGACCACTTCTTCCACGGCAAGCTGCACGTCATCCGCGAGCTCGTCGCCCGCAACCTGCCGTCGCTGGTGGGCTGAGGCGGCTGCGGGAGGGATCGACGCCATGGCCCGGACGACCGCGACCCTGCCCCTGATCGTGCTCGCGCTGTGCGCCGCCAGCGCGCACGCCGCCGAACCGCTGGTCGCCGAGCTGGTGGGTGAGCGGCTGTTCGAGACCGAGCGCGCCGACGTCGCGGTGAGCGGCTCCGTCGTGGTCGGCGTCGCCACCCGCCGTGCCGGCGGCGGCCGCGCGCTGGCGAAGCTGCAGCTCTCGCCCCGCCCGCTGCCGGACGACGGCCAGGTCTGCCTGACCGTGCTGTCGCGCGACGGCGTGTATTACTCGCGCAACAGCTTTCGGCTGCCGCCCGACAGCGAGGGCGCGACCGTGCGCCTGCCCTATGCGACCACCCGGGCGGCACGCCTGGCCGACTACGGCAGCGAGGACCTCGCGGTGCTGATCACCGCCGGCAGCTGCGAGCAGGGCGACGACCGCGCCTACCTCCTGGCCGACGCCGCTGCGCCACAGCCACCGACCACGATCCGGCTGCTGATCAACTCCTTCGGCGCCACCGACGTCTTCTTCCGCACCGGCTCACCCGTCACCGAGGGCAGCTGCACGGCGATCACCACCGGCCGCCGAACCAGCTTCGACCACTGGTGCGACATCCCCTGGCCGCAGGGCAGCGAGCGGCGCGAGCTCGTCATCGAGCGTGAACGCTACGGACGGGCGATGCCGGTGGTGAGGCTGGCGCTGCCGCTGTTCGCGGGCGACTGATGGACGCCCCGCCCGCCCTCGCCGGGCTGCAGCGCGCCGCCGCCACCGGGGCCGCGCTTTGGAAATTGCTACTGTCGCTCGCCGTCGCCATCGTGCCGCTGGCGGTGATCGCCTTGCTCGTCCTTCTTTGCCTGGCCTGGCTGTCGCCGGCCGGCTGGTATTTCAGCATCCACGCCCGCAGCGCGGTGGCGGCACTGGAGCTGCCACAGGCGCTGGAGACCAGCTGGCGCATCGAGGGCGCGACGCTGTGCGCCACGCAGGATCTGTCGGCGCTGCC
>NZ_MBFM01000006.1:37878-73237 GCF_001696715.1 Thauera phenolivorans
TGCTCGCGCTGTGCGCCGCCAGCGCGCACGCCGCCGAACCGCTGGTCGCCGAGCTGGTGGGTGAGCGGCTGTTCGAGACCGAGCGCGCCGACGTCGCGGTGAGCGGCTCCGTCGTGGTCGGCGTCGCCACCCGCCGTGCCGGCGGCGGCCGCGCGCTGGCGAAGCTGCAGCTCTCGCCCCGCCCGCTGCCGGACGACGGCCAGGTCTGCCTGACCGTGCTGTCGCGCGACGGCGTGTATTACTCGCGCAACAGCTTTCGGCTGCCGCCCGACAGCGAGGGCGCGACCGTGCGCCTGCCCTATGCGACCACCCGGGCGGCACGCCTGGCCGACTACGGCAGCGAGGACCTCGCGGTGCTGATCACCGCCGGCAGCTGCGAGCAGGGCGACGACCGCGCCTACCTCCTGGCCGACGCCGCTGCGCCACAGCCACCGACCACGATCCGGCTGCTGATCAACTCCTTCGGCGCCACCGACGTCTTCTTCCGCACCGGCTCACCCGTCACCGAGGGCAGCTGCACGGCGATCACCACCGGCCGCCGAACCAGCTTCGACCACTGGTGCGACATCCCCTGGCCGCAGGGCAGCGAGCGGCGCGAGCTCGTCATCGAGCGTGAACGCTACGGACGGGCGATGCCGGTGGTGAGGCTGGCGCTGCCGCTGTTCGCGGGCGACTGATGGACGCCCCGCCCGCCCTCGCCGGGCTGCAGCGCGCCGCCGCCACCGGGGCCGCGCTTTGGAAATTGCTACTGTCGCTCGCCGTCGCCATCGTGCCGCTGGCGGTGATCGCCTTGCTCGTCCTTCTTTGCCTGGCCTGGCTGTCGCCGGCCGGCTGGTATTTCAGCATCCACGCCCGCAGCGCGGTGGCGGCACTGGAGCTGCCACAGGCGCTGGAGACCAGCTGGCGCATCGAGGGCGCGACGCTGTGCGCCACGCAGGATCTGTCGGCGCTGCCGCGTGTGCCCGCCACCGATTCGCCCTGCGGCAGCGCGCGCTGGCAGGCCTTCGCCTTGCCCGCCGCGGAAGGCGCGGAGCAGGTGATCGTGCTCGGCGGCCGCAGCGGCACCCTTGCCACGCCGATCGAAGCGCGCCTCGAGCTTCGCGAGGACGACGGCCTGCAGTTGTCGCTGCGTACCGCCCCGGGTGGCACCCTGGGGACGCTGCGGCCCGCCCTCGACACGCCCGCGATCGCGCTCGGCAACGCGCTCAACCTGATCTGGACGGGCGGCGAGCGGCCGCGCGACCTCGTCCTCCCCTTCGTCGCCGACCAGGTGCGCGTCGGTCGCGACGTCACCTGGTCCGACGCCGCGATGCTGCGCTCGGGCACGCTGAGCGTATTCACCAGCAGCGAGGAAGCTGCGGCCAGGCGCAGCCTGATCGAGGAAGTGCAACTGCTGCCGGGCGACCAGGTCCGCCTCGGCGGCAGCGGCGGCACGGACGCCGCGAGCGTTTTCCCGCCGAAAGGCTTCCTGCGCTTCGATCGGCGCCTCGGCGAAGAGGCGCCGGCGCTCGAGGTGGTCGCGTTCGGGCGCGCCGACAGCCTGCGCATAGAGCGCTTCGGCGACAGCGGCTACGACTTTCGCCCCGGGGTCTGGGCCGTGCTGACGCACGACAGCCGCCTGACCATCGCCACTGCCCTTCTCGCCGCGCTGGTCGCAGGGCTCGGTGCGCTCGGCAGCGGTCGCGAACTGGCGATCCCGCCCCTGAGACAGGCTTGGGCGCGGATGCGCGACGCACTGGCGGGCAAGCCGCGTCGGGAGGACGGTTCATGACGCGCCTTTGGCTGCGTGCCGCGCTGGGCACGGCCGGCGTGCTCGCACTGCTTGGCGTGCCCGCCAGCCATGCCCAGCAGGCGGTGGTACTGAGCCCGGACGCCGCAGCGCTCGAGGTGGGCCAGGCTTTCCTCGCGCATCACGCCGGCGACTGCCTCGCCATCCTGCCGCAACATGTGGTCGCCGAAGCCGGTCGCCCGGCGCTGCGGCGCGAGGGCCGGGCGGGGCTGCTGGGCGAGACGCGGGCGAGCGCCGACCTGGGCGAGGACATCGCGGTCGCCCGCATCGACGGCGGCATCGCCACCGACTGCGGCGTCGGCGCGCTCGCCGTGCGCCGCGAGCTCGGACGCCTGCTGCAGCAGGGACGGCTCGCCAGCCTGCGCTCGATCAACGGCGACGGCACCGTCGCCCAGCTCGCGGTGACCATCGTTGACGACGACGACGCCGGCCTGCTGCGGGTGCAGCCGACTCATCCCGACAACCCGATCCGCAAGGGCTTGTCGGGCAGCCTGCTGATGATCGACGGCGTCGCCGCCGGCATGCTGCTCTCGGTCCATGCGCGCTCGGGCATCGGCACGGTGATGCGGATGGACGCGCTGATGGCGCGGGTCGACGCCCACCTGTTCGCCGCACCCCCCGCCGTGCCGAGCGCGACGGCCGGCGGCGCGCGCCCGCCCGGTCAACCCGCACGGGTGGTGGCGTGGTCGTCGCTGCCGCACAGCGAGGCCGAGCGCGCCGCGAACCTGGTCGCCGAGGACGAGGCGCCTGCCTGGCGCAGCGCGGTCGAGCGATGGCCGGCGAGCATCGACCTGCAGCTCGGCGACACGCCGGTCGTGCTCGACCGCCTGCGGCTCGAGGCGCGCGGTGTCGCCGACCCGGCCGAGCTGCCGGCGCGGGTCGAAGTCTTCATCAATGTGAGCGGCGAAGCGCGCGCCTGGCGCGCGCTGACCGCGACCGCGCTGCGCTTTGACGACGGCCGCGCCGGGATCGCCTTCGCCCCGGTGCGCGCCCGCCTGCTGCGCCTGAGCTTCAGCGGCACCGCCGGCGGCGGCCATGTCATCAGCCTCGGCCGCGTGCGGCTCGGCGAGGACTGAGCAGCGTCCGCGGTCCTTAGCGCAGGCGCGCGCTGGCGAGGAACTGAGTGGTGCCGCTCTCGGCCCGCACCACGCCGGCGAGCGCGTTGTCGTCCTGCAGCGTCATCGTTCCGCTCACGCTGCGGCCATAGCCGAACATCAGCTCGAGCCCGCTCACCTGCCCCTCCCAGTTCCCAGTGCGGAAGCTGCCGGCCTCGGGGTTCTTGCCGCGTGCATCCATCGGCACGACGAGGCCGCTGCCGCGCTTGAGGATGAAGGCGGCCGAGGCCTCCTGCACCGGCTTCGGGGCGGAGGGGTCGGGCTGCAGGGTGAGGTGCAGCGCATCCAGCCCCATCACCACCGCCTTGAAGGCCATCGCCCGCATCACGCTGTCGGCGCTGGCGAGACCGGCCTCGAGGGCGATCAGCTTCATGGCCTCGTCGCCGCTCTTTACCATCCCGTCGAAGGTCGCGAGGCGCATGTTCTGGTCGGGCCCGTTGAGGATCTTGCGCAACTCCTCGATTTCGCGTGCCTGGCCGCGCGCCTGCTCCAGGATCTGGGCGGCGCTGCTCTGCGCGGACGCGGCGACGGGGGCGAGCAGGGCGAGCGCTGCGGCCAGGGCGAGGCTGGCCAGGAGGGGAGCGGTTCGTGACATGGCGTTCTCGTCGAAAGGTCGGGTTGGGTGGGGTGAGGAGCTCATTCTAATGAGCGCGAGCACGCGCACAACGCTGGCCGACGCGCGGCTTGCCGCGCCCGGCAGCGGCACGACGCTCACATGTCGGCTAAATTGGAGGGCGGCCGCTCGCAGCCCGCTTCGGCGTGACGGCCGCGATCCCGATGGAGACGGCGGACCACAAGGAGAACGACATGCAGGCGCTCGACAAGAAGACGACGATCGACATCCTCAACCGCATCCTCGAGGCGGAACTGGCCGGCGTGGTGCGCTATACCCACTATTCCTTCCTGGTGTTCGGCTTCGGACGCATCCCGATCGTGTCCTGGCTGCAGGCGCAGGCCGACGAGTCGCTACTGCACGCGCGCCAGGCCGGCGAGTGGATCACCACGCTCGGCGCCTATCCCTCGCTCGGCATCGGCCCGCTGCTCGATTCGCACCAGCACGACGTCGGCACCATGCTGCGCGAGTCGCTGCAGACCGAGCGCGAGACGCTGGCGCTCTACCGCGAGCTGCTGGCGGCGGTCGAGGGCCGCTCGGTCGCGCTCGAGGAGTACGCGCGCCAGATGATCCAGGCCGAGGAGCTGCACCAGGCCGAGGTCGACAAGATGCTGCGCAAGCCCGGCGACGTGTCGGCCTTCGCGCCCTCCGCCTAGCGCGCGGGCGCACCGCCCGCTTCGAGTTCGCGCCAGGTCAGCCAGACGCGGGCGTCGAACTCGAGCTGGTGGTAGTCCGGCTCCATGTGGCAGCACAGCTGGTAGAAGGCCTTGTCATGGGCCTTCACCTTGAGGTGCGCGAGCTCGTGCACCACGATCATGCGCAGGAAGGCCGCCGGCGCCTGGCGGAAGAGCGCGGCGATGCGCAGCTCGTTGCTGCGCTTGAGGCGGCTGCCCTGGACCCGGCTGACGAAGGCGTTGGTGCCGAGCGCGCCATGCACCGGATGCAGGCTGGCGTCGTACATCACCTTGGACAGCGGCGCGCTGTTGCGCAGGTGGCGCTGGCGCAGCTCGGCGACGTAGGCATAGAGCGCGCGATCGGACTGCACCGCATGGCCTTCCGGGTGGCGGCGGGCGAGCCAGGCGCCGAGCTCGCCGCGCTCGATCAGGCCGCGTACCTGTGCCAGCAGCTGGGGCGGATAGGCGGCGAGATAGGGCAAGGGGAGCATCGGCAGCGGGAGCAGGTGGAGCGCGAAGGCCGAATCTACACGCCACGGACCGCGCGTGGCGACAAAAGCGCGACACCGCCGTCATCGCGAGCACAACCGCCGCGATCGCGCACAGGGGTGCGCTCCTACAGTGCCTGCGAGCGGCGCCTCCCGTGTAGGAGCCCTGCCCCCAGGGCGATCGCGGCCGTCTCGGGGGGTAGTGTTCTGATCAGTGTGCAAAAGCCCGAACGGGCTTGCAGAGAAGGGTGGTCATGGTAAGAGGTTGATTGTGCAGATCGACCTTGATCCCTGAGGAGGGCAAACCATGACCACGAGCAAGAGTAATACGGTGTCGTTGTCGGCGAAAGAGTGGGTGTCTGGCGACCGTGACCTGATGAAGTCGCTGATGAAGGAAGCGCTGCAGGAGGTGCTCGAAGGCGAGATGACGGAGTTTCTCGGCGCGGCGCCGAGCGAGCGCAGCGAGACGCGCAGCGGTTACCGGGCGGGTTACTACCACCGGGGGCTGGTGACGCGGATCGGCAAGCTGGAACTGCGGGTGCCGCGCGACCGCAGCGGCGAATTCTCGACGGCACTGTTTGAGCGCTATGCGCGCAGCGAGAAGGCGCTGGTGGCGGCGTTGGCCGAGATGTACGTGCAGGGTGTCTCGACCCGCAAGGTCAAGGCGATCACCGAAGAGCTGTGCGGGCACAGCTTCTCGGCCTCGGCCATCTCGGCGATCAACAAGAGCCTGGACGAGGCGCTCGAGCGCTTTGCCAGCCGGCAACTGGAAGAGGCGTATCCGTACGTGATTCTGGATGCGCGCTACGAGAAGGTGCGCGAGGACGGTGTGATCCGCTCGATGGCGGTGCAGATCGCCATTGGCATCAACTGGGAGGGGCAGCGTCAGGTGCTGGCGGTCGAGACGGCAAACCGGGAGAGCCTGAGCAGTTGGAAGGACTTCCTGCTGCGGCTCAAGGAGCGTGGGCTCACCGGCGTGGAGTTCGTGGTCTCGGACGACCACGCGGGCCTGAAGAAGGCGATCAGCGAGGTGTTGTGCGAAGCGGCATGGCAGCGCTGCTATGTGCATTTCCTGCGCAACGCGCTCGATTACCTGCCCAGGAAGGCCGACGACGACTGTCTGCAGGAGCTGCGCTGGATCTACGACCGGCGCGACTTGCAGGAAGCCAACCGCGATCTGGCGGCGTGGATCACCAAGTGGCAGGGCAAGTACCCGAAGCTCGTCGACTGGGCCGAGAGCAACATCGGCGAAACCTTGAGCTTCTACCGGCTGCCCCGGGCGCACCACAAGCACTTGAAGAGCACCAACATGCTCGAGCGCCTCAACGAGGAGATCAAGCGGCGCACGCGCGTGGTGAGGATCTTCCCGAACACCGAGTCGTGTCTGCGGCTGATTCGGGCGCTGTGCGTCGAAACCCACGAGACGTGGCTCGAGGACAACCGTTACCTGAACATGGCACTGCTGGCCGAGCAGAAGAAGGAGCTGTTGAGACTGGCCGCCTGACGGCCGCCGCCGTGGTCGGCGCTCCGGGCTACGCCCTGCGCGCCGACCACGGCAACCCGGAATCAACCGAATACCTGATCAACCCTTTTGCACAACTTGACGCACACAACTCCTTCGACATCGTCGCCAACGACGTCGTGATCCGATTCCGCATCACCGCCGTGGCGAAGTAAGCCGCGGCCCATCCACCAAGCACGAGCCTTGCTCACCACCCCGACCCACAGAGGACAAACCATGAACCGTCTCGTCAAGCTCAACGCCGCCCTCATCGTCTCTGCCGCTGCGGCCTCGTCCGCGTTTGCCGCGCCCGAGACCTACGCCATCGACCCCACCCACACCTTCCCGAGCTTCTCGTACAGCCACTTCGGCATGTCGACCCAGATCTCGAAGTTCGACAAGACCACCGGCACCGTCACGCTGGACAAGGCGGCGAAGACCGGCGCGGTCGACATCACCATCGACATGACTTCGGTGAGTACCGGTTACGGCACCTTCGACGAGCACATCCAGGGCGAGGACTTCCTCGACACCGCCAGGTACCCGACCGCGACCTTCAAGTCGACCAAGGTGGCTTTCGAGGGCGATGCGCCGGTGACGATCGACGGCGAGCTCACCATCAAGGGGGTGACCAGGCCGGTGACGCTGCAGGTGAACCACTTCGCGACCATGCCGCACCCGATGCTGCAGAAGGACGCGATCGGTGCCAACGCGAGCACGGTCATCAAGCGCAGCGAGTTCAACGCCGGCAAGTACGCGCCCAACGTGGGCGACGAGGTGACGATCACTGTGTCGCTCGAAGCGATCCGGAACTGAAAACGAAAAACCCCGCCGGGCCCGCGTTGAAATCACGCGGCCCGGCGGGGTTTTGTTCGTCTGCAGCTTACATCAACGCGTCGGTCACACCCAGCAGGTGGATCGCGACCATGGTGATGATGCCGGTCATGACCAGGTAGTAGATCGTCGGGATGATGGTCATGCGCAGCGTCTCGCCTTCGCGGCCGAGCAGGCCCACCGTCGCCGAGGCGGCGACCACGTTGTGGATCGCGATCATGTTGCCGGCGGCGGCGCCGACCGCCTGCGAGGCCACCAGCATCGCACCGGAGACGTTGATCAGCTGCGCGGTGTCGAACTGGAACTGGGCCAGCATCAGGTTGGACACGGTGTTCGAGCCGGCGATGAACGCGCCGAGCGCGCCGACCCACGAGGAGAAGAAGGGGTAGATGTCGCCCACGCTCGTCGCCACCAGCTGCGCCATGGCGCGCGGCATCGAGGGCAGGTCACCCATGTTGACGCCCGAGTTGATGAGGATCCGCACCATCGGGATGGTGAAGATGAGCACGAAGCCGGCGCCGAGCAGGGTGCGCGACGACTCGCCGACGGCCGCGGTCAGCTCGGAGAACTTCATGCGGTGCAGCAGGAAGGTGGCGAGCACGACCAGGACCATGATGCCGCCCGGCAGGTACAGGAACTGGATGCTGCCGGAGACGCCGGTCTCGCCCAGCAGGTTGGTCCAGCCGAGCACAAGGTTGTTGCTGAAGAAGGCCTTCACGTCGGCATTGACGCGCGACAGGACCAGCAGGCCGGCCAGCAGCACGTAGGGCAGCCAGGCCATCGTGATCGACATCGGCGGGCGTGCGGTGAGGCTGTCGAGCTTGATCTGGATGTTGCCCATCCAGTTCGCTGGCCAGTCCTTGGCGTCGGCGAAGTCCCAGTTCTGCCTGGGCACCAGGAAGCCTGCCTTGGCCGCCGGCACCACCAGCAGCAGGCCAACCAGTGCGCCGATCATCGACGGGAACTCGGGCCCGAGGAAGACCCCCGCAGCGGCGTAGGGCACCACGAAGGCGATGCCTGCGAAGATGGCGAAGGGTGCGATCGCCAGGCCTTCGGCCCAGGATTTGTTCTTGCCGAAGAAGCGGGTGAGCATCGCGCACATGAACAGCGGCATGAGGATGCCGACGGTGGCGTGCGTGAGCGCGACTTCGGAGGTGATGAGGCGGAAGAAGACCTCCCAGTTCGAGCCGTTTTCGACGAGCTGGGTGGTGATGCCCGCCTTGTCCAGGCCACCGGCGACACCGACCACGATCGGCGTGCCGACGGCGCCGAACGACACCGGGGTGGACTGGATCATCATGCCCATGACCACCGCGGCGAGCGCCGGGTAGCCGAGCGCGACCAGCAGCGGCGCCGCCACTGCGGCGGGCGTTCCGAAACCCGACGCCCCCTCGATGAAGCAGCCGAAGAGCCAGGCCACGATGATCGTCTGGACGCGGCGGTCGGTGCTGATGCCCGAGAACCCGCCGCGGATGGCGGTGATCGCGCCCGAGTGCTTCAGGGTGTTGAGCAGCAGGATGGCGCCGAAGATGATCCACAGGATGGCGCCGGTGAGGATCAGGCCCTGGAGGGTGGAGGCGAGGACCCGGTTGAAGGTCATCTCCCACGCCGTCAGTCCGATCACGGCAGCGCTGACATACACCGCCGGCATCGCGCGCCGGGCAGGCCAGTTGAAGCCGACGAGCAGGATTGCCGCCAGGATCAATGGCACGAAGGCAAGCAGGGACAACAAGGTCTGGTTCACGATATGTCTCCTCTGGACGGCGCACCCGATCGGGCCGATCGGGTCGCCGCGTTTGTGGTTTTGTCGTCTCGTGGATGGACGACTTTGTAAAGGTGCAGCGGCGCGCCCCGGAGGGGGACGCGGGTTTCAGCGAGGGGCTACGCAGGCTCGGTGATTGCGCATCTCAGGACGATGCGCCCGGGGTGCTCTTGTCGGCGTCGATGTCGCCGTGGATGTCGTTCTCGACGATGACCACATGCAGATGCGCGGGGCCGTGCGCGCCGAGGACGAGGCTGCCCTCGATGTCGGTGGTGCCGCTGGCGCCGGTGATGAGGTTGACGTTGCGCGGCGGGCGCTGCCCGGCCACGGCCACGGCATAGTCGTCCAGGAAGGCGAGGATGCTGCGCTCGCGCACCATGACGATGTGATGGAGCGGGAGGAAGTTGGCCAGAATCGGCGTTTCGGGGCCGGAGTGAAAGACGAGCGAGCCCGTCTCGGCGATGCCCCAGCGCGCGATGCCGATGCCGACGACGTCGTCCGGCTTCACCCCGTCACGTGTCTCCAGCGCAACCCAGTCCAGGTCCTCGAGCACCGCGGCCGGCTGCAGGGCCACATGCGGCGGCAGATCGTGCGCATCGAGGTAGCGCCGGACCGCGGCCGGGAGCTCGGTGATGTCCTTGATGCGTTCTGCGGTGGCGGCGACCTTGGGGCTGGTGACGCGCGCGATGAATGCGTCCACGAGCGCGCCCGCGGGCAGCTTCGGGCGGATCGCGTCGAGGTCCTGGAGCAGGGCGTCGGCTTCGCGGCGCGCGGCTTCGGCATCGACCTTGCGGCTGTCGAGCCCGGCCCGCACCGCGTTGAGGATTGTTTCGCGTGCGCTCATCGTTTGCCCTCCGAGTCCTTGTACATCGCCATGAAGCTGCGTTTTGCCGGCGCGGGGAATTCACGATACTTGGTCCAGGCACCCAGGCCGGGCATGCCACGCACGAGGCCGCCGCGGCTGAACAGGCGCATGACCTTGATCGCGATTGCCGTGCCCAGCCGGTACAGGCGGGGGCGCGATGCGACGAAAGTATGGATGCCCAGGCCGAAGCGGGCCGCGGCGGGCTCCAGGCCCTCGCGCCAGGAGCGGTCGCGCCAGCCCCGCAGCAGCGTGGGGATCGGGATCGCCACCGGACAGACTTCCTGACACTTGCCGTTCATCGTGCACGCGTGTGCAAGATCGCGGGATTGTTCCAGCCCATCGAACACCGGCGTCAGCACCGCGCCCATCGGGCCGGGGTAGGTGCCGCCATAGACGTGGCCGCCGAGCTGGCGGAACACGACACAGTGGTTCATGCAGGCGCCGCAGCGCAGGCAGCGCAGCATTTCCTTGAGTGCCGGGTCGGCGAGCATGCGGGTGCGGCCGTTGTCGACCAGCACGATGTGGAATTCTTCCGGGCCGTCCCGGTCGCCCGCCTGCTTCGGGCCGCAGTGGAAGGTGGTGTATTGGGTGACGTCCGCCCCGGTCGCCGAGCGCACCAGCAGGCGCAGCATCAGGAAGGCATGCTCGGTGCTGGGGACCAGCTTCTCGATGCCGGCGGTGACGATGTGCACGCGCGGCGGCGTGGTGGTCAGCTCGGCATTGCCCTCGTTGGTCACGGTGCACGTGGCGCCGGTGTCCGCGATGAGGAAGTTTGCGCCCGAGATCGAGACGTCGGCCGACAGGAACTTGTCGCGGAGCTCGCGCCGTGCGCTGGCGACCATCGCCTCGATGGTCTCTTCCTGGTGTGGCACGCGGTGTGCGCGCTTGAACATCTCGGAGACCTGCTCGCGCGTGCGGTGCATCGACGGCCACACGATATGCGAGGGCCGGTCGCCGCCCAGCTGCACGATGTGCTCGGCGAGGTCGGTCTCGACACGCTCGATCCCGGCCTCGTCCAGCGCATGGGGCAGGCCGATCTCTTCGCCGAGCATCGACTTCACCCGCGTCACCCGCTTCGCGTTCGCCTGCTTGCACAGCGCGACGACGATCTGCGAGGCCTCTTCGGCGGTGCTCGCCCAGTGCACCTTGGCGCCCGAGGCGATGGCGTTGCGCTCGAATTCGAGCAGGTAGTGATCGAGGTTGGCGATGACGTGGTTCTTGATGCGCTTGCCACGCTCGCGTGCAGCCTCGAATTGCGGGAACTGCGTCATCGCCACCGCGCGCTTGCGCTCTGCGGTGCCGGTGGTGCGGTCGATCGCGATCTTCAGCGTCGGATCCGCGAGCGCGCGGTCGGCGCGCAGCTTGAACGATACGGGGGCTTCCTGCATGGCTCAGTCCTCCTCGCCGATTGCCGGGCCCTTGCCCATGCCGGCCAGAATCTCGGCGGCATGGAAGGCGCGCACCTTCGAGCCCTGGCGCTTGAGCTTGCCCGACATGTTCATCAGGCAGCCGAGGTCGCCACCGAGCAGCAGCTGGGCGCCGCTGCGCTCGATCGCAGCCGTCTTCTCGGTGACCACGGCGTTCGAGATCGACGAGTACTTGACGCAGAAGGTGCCGCCGAAGCCACAGCACACATCATTGCCCTCGAGCGGCTTGAGCGTGAGCCCGGAGACCTTGTCGAGCAGGGTGCGCGGCTGGGCGAAGACGCCGAGCTCGCGCAGCCCGGAGCAGCTGTCGTGGTAGGTGAAGCTCGCGTCGAGCTTCACGTCGCCGGGGGTGAAGTGCATCACGTCCACGAGAAAGCTCATCAGCTCGTAGGTGCGCTCGCCGAGGCGACGCGCGCGCTCGGCCCACGCGGGGTCGTCGGCGAGCGCCTCGGGGTAGTGCGCGCGGGTCATGCCGACGCACGAGCCCGAAGGGCCGACGACGTAGTCGTAGCCCTCGAAGGTCTCGATGAAACGGCGGGCGAGCACGGCGGTGTCGGCCGTGTCGCCGCTGTTGAAGGCCGGCTGTCCGCAGCAGGTCTGCGCTTCGGGCACCTCGACCCGGCAGCCCGCGTCACGCAACAGCTTGAGCGCCGCGAAGCCGACGCTCGGACGCATCGCATCGACAAGGCAGGTGACGAACAGCCCGACCCGAGGGGAACTCGGTGGAGCTGAAGTGCTTTGAGGCGTGGTCATGGATCGATCCTTTGAAAAAATCCGTCCGAGCGTTGTCGGGTCGGTGTCAGGCGTTCAGCGCGCCCAGCACCTCGTCGAGCATCTTCCGCGCGTCGCCGAAGAGCATCCGGTTGTTCTCCTTGTAGAAGAGCGGGTTGTCGACGCCGGCGTAGCCCGACGCCATGCTCCGCTTCATGACGATGGAGGTCTTCGCCTTCCAGACTTCCAGCACCGGCATGCCGGCGATCGGGCTGGCCGGATCCTCCTGGGCCGCGGGGTTCACGATGTCGTTGGCACCGATCACGATCGCCACGTCGGTGTCCGGGAAGTCTTCGTTGATCTCGTCCATCTCGAGCACGATGTCGTAGGGCACCTTCGCTTCGGCCAGCAGCACGTTCATGTGCCCGGGCATGCGGCCTGCCACCGGATGGATGGCGAAGCGCACGGTCACGCCCTTGTCGCGCAGGATCTTGACGATCTCGCACACCACATGCTGGGCCTGCGCAACCGCCATGCCGTAACCCGGAACGATGACGACGTTCCTGGCGTCGCGCAGCAGCTCGGCGGTCTCCACCGCGCTGATCGGCGAGACCTCGCCTGCCGGTTCCGCGCCGCCCGCCGCTGCCGAGGGCGCGCCACCGCCGGTACCGAAACCGCCTGCGATGACGCTGAGGAAGTTGCGGTTCATCGCCCGGCACATGATGTAGGACAGGATCGCACCCGAAGAGCCGACCAGGGCGCCCACCACGATGAGCAGGTCGTTGCTGAGCATGAAGCCGGTCGCCGCGGCGGCCCAGCCCGAGTAGCTGTTGAGCATCGACACCACCACCGGCATGTCTGCGCCGCCGATCGCCATCACCATGTGCACCCCGAAGGCGAGCGCGATCACGGTCATCAGCAGCAGCAGCGTCATGCCGACGCCGGTGGAGTGCGTGTTCAGGAACCAGTTGCCGAGCAGGATCACCAGCACGAGGCCGACCAGGTTGAGGATGTGGCGCGCCGGCAGCAGCAGCGGCTTGCCGCCGATCTTGCCGGAGAGCTTGCCGAAGGCGATCAGCGAACCCGAGAACGTGACCGCACCGATGAAGATGCCGATGTAGATCTCCACCTCGTGGATGGTCTTCTCGGCGGCGGTGGGGAACACGGTGGAGGTGTCGATGTAGCTGGCGAAGCCGACCAGGCAGGCGGCCAGGCCCACCAGGCTGTGCATCAGCGCGACGAGCTCGGGCATCTGCGTCATCTGCACCTTCTTGGCGGCGTACAGGCCGACGCCGGCGCCGATGAGAAGCGCGATGATGATCCAGGGGAGGCCGCCCGCGCTGACCTGCGGACCGAACACGGTCGCGATGACCGCGAGCGCCATGCCGATCATGCCGAACAGGTTGCCGCGGCGTGCGGTCTCCGGGTGAGCGAGGCCGCCGAGGCTGAGGATGAAGAGGATGGTGGCGCCGATGTATGAGACGGTGGCCATGCTTGAGGTCATTGTCGTCCCCTTATTTGCGGAACATCGCCAGCATGCGACGCGTGACCGCGAAGCCGCCGAACATATTGACGGCCGTCAGCGCGAGCGCGAAGAAGGCCAGGAACAGGATCAGCCCGTCGGGTCGGTCGGTCACGCTGTCGGCCAGCGGCGGCGCCACCTGCACCAGCGCACCGATCGCGATGATCGACGAGATCGCATTGGTCACGCTCATCAGCGGCGTGTGCAGCGACGGCGTGACGTTCCACACCACCATGTAGCCGACGAAGCAGGCCAGCACGAACACCGTGAAGTGCGACAGGAAGCTCGCGGGCGCGTACAGCCCGACGAGCAGGAACAACAGCGCACCGACGCCGAACACGGTGGCCAGCGACTTGACCGACATCGGCGCGCCGGCGCCATGGCCGTGGCCCTTGGGCGCGGCGACCGGCGGGGCGGCCGGTTTCGGGGGCGGCGCCGCCAGCTTGAGCGGTGGCGCCGGCCAGGTGACGGTGCCGTCCTTGATGACGGTCAGGCCACGGAGAGCATCGTCCTCCATGTTGACGTTGATCACGCCGTCCTTGGTCTTGCACAGCTCCTCGGTCAGGCGCAGGAGGTTGTTCGAGTAAAGGGTGGATGACTGCTTGGCCAGGCGGCTGACCAGGTCGGTGTAGCCGATGATGGTGACGCCATGGCGGACCACGGCCTCGCCGGGCACGGTGAGTTCGCAGTTGCCTCCCTGCTCGGCCGCCATGTCGACGATCACGCTGCCGGGCTTCATGCTCGTCACCATCTCGGCGGTGATGAGCTTGGGTGCCGGCTTGCCCGGAATCAGCGCGGTGGTGATGATGATGTCGGCGTCCTTGGCCTGCTGCGCGTACATCGCGCGCTGGGCCTGCTGGAAACCCTCGCTCATCACCTTTGCATAGCCGCCGCCACCGGAGCCTTCTTCTTCGTAGTCGACCTTGACGAACTCGCCGCCGAGCGACACCACCTGGTCGGCGACCTCGGCGCGCGTATCGTTGGCACGGACGATGGCGCCCAGGTTGGCGGCGGTGCCGATGGCGGCCAGACCCGCCACGCCCGCGCCGGCGATGAACACCTTGGCCGGCGGGATCTTGCCCGCGGCGGTGACCTGGCCGTTGAAGAAGCGGCCGAACGCATTGGCCGCCTCGATCACGGCGCGGTAGCCGCTGATGCCGGCCATCGAGGTCAGCGCGTCCATCTTCTGCGCACGCGACAGCTGGCGCGGCAGCGCATCGATGGCCAGCACCGTGGCCCGCTTGGCCGCGAGCCGCTCCATCAGCTCGGGATTCTGCGCCGGCCACACGAAGCCGATCAGGGTTGCGCCTTCGCGCATCAGGCCCACTTCTTCCAGCGTCGGTGGGCGCACCTTGAATACGATGTCAGCCCGCGCCCACAAATCGGTCGCGTTGGGCAGCACCTCGGCGCCAGCAGCGCGATAGTCGTCGTCGGAAAAGTGGGCCGCTTCTCCGGCGCTGCTTTCGACCGCGACGGCGAAACCCAGCTTGACGAGCTTCACCACGACCTCGGGAACGGTCGCCACGCGTTTTTCACCAGCGAAGGTTTCCTTTGGAACTCCGATCAGCAAATTCATGGCTTCGACTCCTCAATCGATTGACCTTGCAGGCGCGGCTGCGCCGAGCGGCACGCCTCGCCGCGCAGCCCGCGGCTTCGAGCTTTCGGTATCGGCTCTCTCGCGAACGTGGGCGCCACACGGGTTCCACAAAGCGTGGTTCCATGAGCCATGGGTGTGTGCATCGGGTTCCCCCTGTTTTGCTTATTTTGGCGAAGCAGTGCGTGCGTTCACGTCGAGCAAGCCCAATGGGCTCCGACAGACGCCATCGTCAATCGCATTCGCAGACGTTGGCGTGTGTGCTGGCGGAGCCCAGGCCCACATACATCACTGCATGTGCTGGCCACCGTTGATGGCGATGTTGGCGCCGGTGACGAAGGCGGCTTCCTCGGATGCCAGATAGATGATCAGACCCGCCACTTCCTCCGGTTTGCCGAGGCGCCCCAGTGGAATCTGCGGCAGGATCTTGCTGTCCAGCACCTCCTTCGGGATGGCCATGACCATCTTCGTTCCGATATAGCCGGGGGAGATGGTGTTGACCGTGACGTTCTTCTTCGCCACCTCGAGCGCCAGCGCCTTGGTGAAACCATGCACGCCGGACTTGGCTGCCGAGTAGTTGGTCTGCCCAAACGCACCCTTGCTGCCATTGACCGAGGACACGTTGATGACGCGGCCCCAGCCGCGCTCGGTCATGCCGTCGACCACCTGCTTGCTCATGTTGAACAGGCTGTCGAGGTTGGTACGCAGCACCGCGTCCCAGTTGACCTTGTCCATCTTCTTGAAGGTCATGTCGCGCGTGATACCCGCGTTGTTAACCAGCACATCGACCTCGCCGACCTTCTCCCGCACCTCGGCCACGGCCTTGGTACATGATTCGAGATCGGCGACGTCGCAAGGCACAGCGAGAATGTCGTGCCCCCTTGCCTTCATGTCGGCGACCCACTCCGCATGTTTCGTATTTCCGGGCGAATACGTAACGGCTACCCGGTAACCTGCCGCGGACATCTTGGTGGAGATGACCTCACCCAGGCCACCCATGCCACCCGTAACCAGCACCACACGTGCATTGCTCATGTTCGTCTCCTCAGTCGCGTCGTTCAGGATTGGATTCAGCGTTCGATGGCAAGTGCGACGCCCATTCCGCCGCCGATGCAGAGCGAGGCGAGGCCACGGCGTGCATCGCGCCGAATCATTTCGTGGATCAGCGTGACCAGCACGCGGCATCCGGATGCGCCGATCGGGTGCCCGATCGCGATCGCGCCGCCATTGACGTTGATCTTGCTGGTGTCCCAGCCCATTTCCTTGTTTACCGCGCAGGCCTGCGCCGCGAAGGCTTCGTTGATCTCCATGAGGTCGAGCTGGTCGGCCGTCCAGCCGGCCTTGTGCAGGCACAGCTTCGAGGCGGGCACCGGGCCCATGCCCATGATCGTGGGTTCGAGGCCGGCGGAGGCGTAGGCGGCGATGCGGGCGAGCGGCTGGAGGCCGAGCGCCTTCGCCTTGCTCGCGGACATCATCAGCACCGCGGCAGCGGCGTCGTTGATCCCCGAGGCGTTGCCGGCCGTCACCGACCCTGCCTTTTCGAACGCGGGCTTGAGGCCGGCGAGCGATTCGGCCGTCGTGCCGTGCTTGATGAATTCGTCGGTGTCGAACACCACCTTGCCCTTGCGGCTGACGATCTCCACAGGGACGATCTCGTCCTTGAAGCGGCCGGCCTTTTGCGCGGCCTCGGCCTTCTGCTGGGATGCAGCGGCGAAGGCATCCTGCTCCTCTCGCGAGATGCCGTATTTTTTGGCAACGTTTTCGGCAGTGGTGCCCATGTGGTAGTGGTTGTAGGCATCCCACAGGCCGTCGTTGATCATCGTGTCGACCATCTTCCAGTCGCCCATGCGCTGGCCATCGCGCGAGCCCATCACCACATGCGGCGAAGCGCTCATGTTCTCCTGGCCGCCGGCGATGACGATGTCCGCATCGCCGCAACGGATGGCCTGCGCGGCCAGATGGGTGGCCTTGAGGCCCGAGCCGCAGACCTTGCCGACAACGAAAGCCGGCACGCCGATCGGCAGGCCGGACTTGATCACCGCCTGACGCGCCGGGTTTTGGCCGCCGCCGGCGGTCAGTACCTGGCCGAGGATGACCTCGTCGACCATGTCTCCACTGATGCCGACGCGTTCCAGCAAGGCCTTGATGACGGTGGCACCCAGATCAGGTGCAGCGACTTTTGCGAGGGCACCTCCGAACTTGCCAACAGCAGTGCGCGCGGCACCAACGATAACAACGTCTTCCATGGTCCGTTTCCTATCTCGTTGAATGACAACCTGACCTTAGCTCCCCTTGTTATGAGTGGCAGATGCCTGCCTGGTATCGGGGGGGCGGTCAGGGTTGGGGCTGGGGTCAGGGTTGGGGTTGGGGGGCGAAGCCTTACTTCTTGCGCATCGGCGGCAGGTCGGTGCAGCTGCCGTGCGCCACTTCGGCGGCCATGCCCACCGTCTCGCCCAGGGTCGGGTGCGGGTGGATGGTCTTGCCGATGTCGACCGCGTCGGCGCCCATCTCGATCGCCAGGCAGACCTCGCCGATCATGTCACCGGCCGAGGGGCCGACGATGGTGCCGCCGATCACGCGGTGCGTTTCGGCGTCGAAGATCAGCTTGGTGAAGCCGTAGTCGGCGCCGTTGGCGATGGCGCGGCCGGACGCCGCCCACGGGAACTTGGCGGTCTCGACCTTCTTGCCTTCGGCCTTGGCCTGCGCCTCGGTGTAGCCGACCCAGGCCACTTCCGGATGGGTATAGGCGACGCCCGGGATCACGGTGGCGTCGAACGCCGCCTTGTGCCCCGCCGCGACTTCGGCCGCGACGTGCGCCTCATGCACCGCCTTGTGGGCGAGCATGGGCTGGCCGACGATGTCGCCGATCGCGAAGATGTGCGGCACGTTGGTGCGCATCTGCGCATCCACCGGGATGAAGCCGCGCTCACCGACGATCACCCCCGCCTTCTCGGCGCCGATCTTCTTGCCGTTGGGCGAACGGCCCGCCGACTGCAGGATCATGTCGTAGCGCACCGGATCAGAAGGCGCCTTGTCGCCTTCGAACTTGACCCACAGGCCGTCTTCCTTCGCCTCGACGGCGACGGTCTTGGTCTTCAGCATGATGTTGTCGAAGCGGTGGGCGTTCTGCTTCTCCCACACCTTCACCGCGTCGCGGTCCGGACCCTGCATCAGGCCATCGAGCATCTCGACCACGTCGATGCGCGCACCGAGCGTCGAATACACGGTGGCCATCTCCAGGCCGATGATGCCGCCGCCGATCACCAGCATCTTGGCCGGCACCTGACGCAGTTCCAGCGCACCGGTGGAATCCACGATGCGCGGGTCCTGCGGGATGAAGGGCAGGTGCACCGCAGCGCTGCCGGCGGCGATGATGCAGTGCCTGAACTTCACCACCTTCTTGGCGCCGGTCTTGTCCTGGCTGGTGCCGGTGGTCTCCTCGACTTCCAGGTGGTTCGGGTCGAGGAAGTGGCCGTAGCCGCGGATCACGTCGACCTTGCGCGCCTTGGCCATGCCGGAGAGGCCGCCGGTGAGCTTGCCGATCACGCCGTCCTTGTGCTTCCTGAGCGCGTCGACGTCGACCGTAGGCTTGGCGAACTGGATGCCGGCGGTATGCACATGCTCGGCTTCCTCGATCACCGCCGCGACGTGCAGCAGCGCCTTCGAAGGGATGCAGCCGACGTTCAGGCACACGCCACCGAGGGTGGCGTAGCGCTCGATGATCGCGGTCTTGAGACCCAGGTCGGCAGCGCGGAAGGCCGCGGAGTAGCCGCCCGGGCCGGCGCCGAGCACGACCATGTCGTATTCGGCGTCGGCGCTGCCGGCGTGGGCTGCAGCGGTCGGGGCTGCGGCGGCAGCAGCGATCGGCGCCGGCGCGGCGGCAGGCGCCGCAGTCGCGGCGGCTGCCGCTCCCGCAGCGGCGCCAGCGGCCTCGATCTTGATCAAGACCGCGCCTTCGCCGACCTTGTCACCCAGGCCGACCAGGACTTCCCTGACCACGCCGGCGGCCGAGGACGGCACGTCCATCGTTGCCTTGTCCGATTCGAGCGTGCAGATCGCATCGTCCACGTTGATGCTGTCGCCGACCTTCACGAACAGCTCGATGATCGGCACCGCATCGAAATCGCCGATGTCGGGCACCTTCACTTCAATCATTTGACTCATCTTCTTCACCTCGTGAGGAGTTCCGGAAGAGGGGGCGTCGGGGCCGGCTTGAACCTGGCTCCGACGCCTCGCTCCTCACTGCGTCAGAGCATCACCCGGCGGAAGTCCGCCAGCAGTTGCGCGAGGTACACGTTGAAGCGGGTGGCCAGCGCGCCGTCGATGACGCGGTGGTCCGCGGTCAGCGACATCGGCAGCGTCAGGCGCGGCACGAACTGCTTGCCGTCCCACACCGGCTTCATCACCGACTTGTTCACCCCGAGGATGGCCACTTCGGGCGCATTGACGATCGGCGCGAAGTAGGTGCCACCGATGCCGCCCAGCGAGCTGATCGTGAAGCAGGCGCCCGACATGTCGGCCGGACCGAGCTTGCCGTCGCGCGCCTTCTTGGCCAGCGCACCGGTCTCGGCGGCGATGTCGAACACGCTCTTCTTGTCGGCGTCCTTCACCACCGGCACGACCAGGCCGTTCGGGGTGTCGGCCGCGAAGGCGATGTTGAAGTACTTCTTGTAGACCAGGTTGTCGCCGTCGAGCGAGGTGTTGAACTCGGGGAACTCCTGCAGCGCGCGCACCGAGGCCTTGATGATGAAGGCGAGCATGGTCAGCTTCTTGCCCGACTTCTCGTACTCCTTGTTCATCTGCACCCGGAAGGCTTCCAGGTCGGTGATGTCGGCGTCCTCGTGGTAGGTCACCGCCGGGATCATCACCCAGTTGCGGGCGAGGTTCTGGCCGGAGATCTTCTTGATGCGCGACAGCGGCTTGACCTCGACCTCGCCGAACTTGGCGAAGTCGACCTTCGGCCACGGCAGCAGATCCAGACCACCACCCAGGCTTGCGCCCGCGGCGGCAGCCGGTGCCTTGCCCGGGACCACGCCGGTCGTCATCGCGCCCTTGATGAAGGCGGCGACGTCTTCCTTGAGGATGCGGCCCTTCGGACCGGTGGCCTTGACCTGGCCCAGATCGACGCCGAGCTCGCGGGCGAAGGCGCGCACCGAGGGGCTGGCGTGCACCTTGCCGCCGACCTTGACCGCCGAGGGCGCCGCGGCCGATGCAATCGGCATCGAGGCAGGGGCGCTGGCGGCCGGGCCGCCATCGGCCAGGGGGGCCGGTGAGGGTGCGGCCGCGGCCGCCGGGGCGGGCGCGGCGCCTGCGGCCGGTATGGCGACCGCCGCACCACCAGCGGTCTCGACCTTGATCAGCACGCTGCCTTCGCCGACCTTGTCGCCGATGCTGACCAGCACTTCCTTGACCACGCCGGCGTGCGAGGACGGCACGTCCATCGTCGCCTTGTCGGACTCGAGCGTGGCGATGGCGTCGTCCACCTTGATCGTGTCGCCCACCTTCACGAAGAGCTCGATCACCGGCACCGCGTCGAAGTCGCCGATGTCGGGCACCTTCACCTCGACCACGCCACCGGCGGCCGCGGGGGCGGCAGCCGGAGCGGGCGCAGCGGCCGGAGCCGGCGCTGCAGCGGCCGGGGCAGCAGCCGCAACGGCAGGCGCCGGCGCAGCCGCTGCGGCACCAGCCGCCTCGACCTTGATCAGCACGCTGCCTTCGCTGACCTTGTCGCCGATGCCGACCAGCACTTCCTTGACCACGCCGGCGTGCGAGGACGGCACGTCCATCGTCGCCTTGTCGGATTCCAGCGTCGCGATCGCATCATCGACGGCGATCGTGTCGCCTACCTTCACGAACAGCTCGATCACCGGCACGGCGTCAAAATCGCCGATGTCCGGAACCTTCACTTCAATGAGTTGGCTCATGTTCTAGTCTCCTTGCGCGCTCAGACCGACATCGGGTTGGGCTTGTTCGGGTCGAGGTTGTACTTGACCAGGGCTGCCGCAACCTTGTCACGACCGATCACGCCGTCGTCGGCCAGCGCCTTCAGCGCCGCCAGGGTCACCCAGTGACGATCCACCTCGAAGAAGTGGCGCAGGTTCTCGCGGGTGTCCGAACGACCGAAGCCGTCAGTGCCCAGCGTCACATAGCTGCCCTTGATGAAGGGACGGATCTGCTCGGGAAGCATGCGGATGTAGTCGGTGGCCGCGATGACGGGGCCTTGCGCGCCTTCCAGCTTCTGGGCAACGTGCGACTTCCTCGGCTCCTCCATCGGGTGCAGCAGGTTCCAGCGCTCGACGTCCTGGCCGTTGCGGGCGAGTTCGTTGAAGCTCGGCGCGCCCCAGATGTCCGCGTCCACGCCCCAGTCGGCCTTCAACAGGTCGGCGGCGGCGATCACCTCGCGGAAGATCGTGCCCGAACCCATCAGCTGCACGCGCGGGCCGGTGCCCGCGGCGCCCTTGCGGAAGGCGTACAGACCCTTGAGGATGTCGGCCTCGGCGCCCACCGGCATCTCGGGATGTTCGTAGTTCTCGTTCATCACCGTGAGGTAGTAGTACACGTCCTCCTGCTCGGCGAACATCCGGCGCAGGCCGTCCTGCACGATCACCGCGACCTCGTACTGGAAGGTCGGGTCGTAGCTCACGCAGTTGGGGATGGTGTTCGCGAGCACCAGGCTGTGGCCGTCCTCGTGCTGCAGGCCTTCGCCGTTGAGCGTGGTGCGTCCGGCGGTGCCCCCGATGAGGAAGCCGCGGGTGCGCTGGTCGGCTGCCGCCCAGCACAGGTCCATCGTGCGCTGCAGGCCGAACATCGAATAGAAGATGTAGAACGGAATCATCTGTACGCCGTGCACGCTGTAGGCGGTGCCGGCGGCGATCCAGTCGGCCATCGCGCCGGCTTCGTTGATGCCTTCCTGCAGCACCTGGCCGGTCTGGCTCTCCTTGTAGAACATGAGCTGGTCATGGTCTTCGGGGACGTACTTCTGACCTTCCTGGTTCCAGATGCCGTACTGGCGGAACATGCCTTCCATGCCGAAGGTGCGGCTCTCGTCGGGCACGATCGGTACGACATGGCGGCCGACCTGCTTGTCCTTCAGGAGCGTGTTCATGATGCGCACCACCGCCATCGTGGTCGACAGCTCGCGGCCTTCGCCCGAGGCTTTGAGCAGCGCGGCGAAGGCGTCGAGCGCGGGCACGGCCAGCGGCGCGGCCTTGGTGCGGCGCTGGGGCAGGAAGCCGCCCAGGTCCATGCGGCGCTGCATCATGTACTTGTATTCGGGCGAGCCTTCCTCGAACTTGAGGTAGGGCAGTTCCTCGAGCTTGTCGTCGGGCACCGGCAGGCCGAAGCGGTCACGGAAGCGGCGGATCGCCTCGACGTCCATCTTCTTCTGCTGGTGACTGATGTTCATCGCCTCGCCCGCCTGGCCCATGCCGAAGCCCTTGATGGTCTTGGCGAGGATCAGCGTCGGCTGGCCCTTGTGCTCGGAAGCGGCCTTGTAGGCGGAGAAGATCTTGAAGAGATCGTGGCCGCCGCGGTTCAACTGCCACACCTGATCGTCGGTCCAGTCGGCAACCAGCGCGCGCAGCTCGGGCGTGTTGAAGAAGTGCTCGCGCACGTAGGCGCCGTCCTTGGCCTTGAAGGTCTGGTACTCGCCGTCGCAGAGTTCCATCATGCGCTGCTTGAGGAGACCCTTCTTGTCGCGCGCGAAGAGCGCATCCCAGGCCGTGCCCCAGATGACTTTGATGACGTTCCAGCCCGCGCCGCGGAAGCCGGCTTCGAGCTCCTGGATGATCTTGCCGTTGCCGCGCACCGGGCCATCGAGGCGCTGCAGGTTGCAGTTGATCACGAACACGA
The DNA here is from genome assembly GCF_001696715.1 of Thauera phenolivorans. GTDB lineage: Bacteria > Pseudomonadota > Gammaproteobacteria > Burkholderiales > Rhodocyclaceae > Thauera > Thauera phenolivorans. Next base: position 60,625 of record NZ_MBFM01000006.1, read on the forward strand.
GGTTGTCCAGCTTCTCGCGGCCGGCCATGCCGATCGCGCCGAGCGACTCGACCTCGTCGGTCTCGCCGTCACCGAGGAAGGCCCACACCTTCCTCTGCTCGGCGCGCGCAGGGTCGATCATGTTGCGGCTGGCCAGATACTTCATGAAGCGCGCCGAGTAGATCGCGCACAGCGGGCCCAGGCCCATCGACACGGTCGGGAACTGCCAGAAATCCGGCATCAGCCAAGGGTGCGGGTAGGACGAGATGCCCTTGCCGCCCACCTCCTGGCGGTAGTGGTCCATCTGCTCTTCGGTGAGCCGCCCGAGCATGAAGGCGCGCGCATACACGCCCGGCACCGAGTGGCCCTGGAAGTAGATCAGGTCGCCGTCGTGCGCCTCGGACGGCGCATGCCAGAAGTGCGAGAAGCCCACGTCGTACAAGGCCGCCGCCGAGGCGAACGAGGCGATGTGGCCGCCCACGTTGGTGTTCTTGTTCGCGCGCACCACCATCGCCATCGCATTCCAGCGGATGTACGAGTGGAGCTTGATCTCCATGTCCGGATCGCCCGGATACGGCGGCTGCTGCTCGGCGGGGATGGTGTTGATGTATTCGGTGGTGGCCGAGTAGGGGATGTTCACCCCTTCCTGGCGCGCCGTCGCGATCAGCGTCTCGATCAGGTAGTGGGCGCGCGCAGGGCCGGCACTTGCAACGACCCCCTCGAGCGCTTCGATCCATTCCGCAGTTTCACGGATGTCGATATCCTCTTGTGTGCTCATGTTGTCTCCTCGGATTGAATTGCCCGTCGGTGCTTCGCTGCCTTGCAGTGATGATTCCTGCGGTAGCGCCCCCTCCGGTATGCTCGGACTGCCGGCCTACCCGGTCTGACCAAGAAATTTTGATAATGCTATCCTTAATATCTATCGAGCCACAAGGGTCGCTGCTTGCACCACTCAGGCGCGCCGCAGTGCAGCAATCAAGGGCGTACAATCCACGACGCCCGCCGCGTGCCTGGAGCACGCTGAACTACCGATATCCAAGGACGAATTCGCCATGTCGTCGAGCCCATCATTCAGCGCCGTCGTGCAGCCGAGGCGTGCGCGCCTGTCCGATACCATTGCCGAGCAGATCGAGGGGCTGATTGCGAGTGGAGAACTCAAGCCTGGAGACAACTTGCCTCCCGAGCGAGATCTTTCCAAGCAACTGGACGTGTCTCGTCCCTCTTTGCGCGAGGCGCTGCTCGTCCTCGAAAGCAGGGGGTTGCTGCAGGCACGTCGCGGGGGTGGCTATTGCGTGACTGATGTGACCGCTCCGATCATTACCGATCCGCTGGTGCACCTGCTTCAGCGCCACCCCTCAACGGTTGATGACATCCTGGAACTACGCCACGGTATCGAGTGCATCGCAGCTCAGTTCGCGGCTCTTCGCGCCACGGATACGGACATCAAGAAACTGAATGGGCTTGTGACGCGCATGCGAAAGCGGAAGGGCGAATTTGATGCATTCGAAGATGCCGAGCGAGATGTCGAATTCCACATGGCAGTGGCCGAGGCATCTCACAACATCGCGCTGGTGCACGTGACGCGCGGCATCTTCAACCTCATGCGTATGAACATGCTGCGCTCGCGGGAGGCGCTCTACCATCAACAGGACAATGTCGGACTGCTCGATGCGCAGCATGCGGAGATCGCCAAGGCAATCGCTATCCGGGATCCGGCTGCCGCACGAAAAGCGGCGAACCTGCACTTAAGCTTTGTCCAAGCCAGCTTGCGGGAGGTGGCGATGACGGACTTAGAGCAGCAAGGGGCACGCAGCAAGCGTGTGCGATCTCAACAGCGGGAAGCGAGTACAGACTAGCGTTTCTCAAACGGCAACCGTCTAGTAGCGCGCCTTGTGGAAAGCTTTCCGTAAGGGGCGGCAGCTCTCGCTCACTGAACGCACAAGTTCTGACCAGTCGTCGAACGCATCGATATCCGGATTGCAGCCGACTGCTTAGGCAATGAACTTCTGGCCTCCATCGGGCCGCTGTTCGTCACGCTCGGCCAGGCAGTACACGCCCTGGTCCCTGACCAGGACGACGCGGCGTAGATTGGCTGCCGCCTCGGAAAGGACACGCTGCGGGTCGGCGCCCTCGAATCGAGCAGATATGGAGGTGTCGCCAGCCAGCGGAATGCGGAACCTCCCGCCGGGTGAGCGGGAGGCTGCGCGGGGGTCAGTGCCGGACAGACTTGCGACCGGACAGGCAGTGCACGCGGATGCGCCGCCAACTCCCATCGTCGATGAGGCGCTCAAGCGTCTCGCCAAGAGCATCAAAGAACACTTCATCGACCCGTTCGACCAGTTCTCGGTCACGGTGCAGTTCGACCGCGTAAAGGTCGAGGCCGCGCTTGTACTGGACAGCGACCCGCCCCTGGAACTTTGCCGTGACCACCGTGAAGGCGATGGTCGGCGGCGTCGCGATGATGTCCTTGGGCAGCGGATCGATCCAGGTAAAGTCCCGCGCGCCGGCATCCACCAGCAGATGGGTGATACGCCGGAAACCGTCGGGAGCTGGCAACTCTTCCATCTGCTGGATAAGCGCCTGCAGCTCGGGGCAGCGAGGTACCGGGATCGGCAGCTTCGCCGGCGCGGAACCGAGCACGAACCGCTGCACCGTGTACGGCTTGCCGTCGGCGGTGAACTCGGTGTGCTCCTCGGGCGTGTCCGCGCGCTGACCGTCGAAGCGGCGTCTGACGTAGGGTTCGACCTGCACCTTGGCGCCCTCGTCGGGCACTTCGGTGACAAGCGAGCGATCGAGCACCGCAAACTCGGCCCGTCCCGTCTTGACGACGATGGCCTCGTCGGTGGTGGCGATGACCCTGCCCTCGAAAGGCTTCGGGTCGATGTGAAAGCCCAGCGTCGAAACCTTGGGCTCGCCGTCGAAGATGTTGAACTTGAACGAACGGACGTTGGACGGCACATGACCGACGACAAGCGTTCGCATCTGTGCACGGATGGCTTGGGTATCCATGGGGAGGCTCCTTGTGGCAACCAAGGGACTCCCGCCCGCAAGGGAGGTCGATCCCTTGAGGGTGAGGTGGATGGACGCAGGTGCGCCCGGAGAACGAAACGACCAGCACGGTGATCCGCGCTGCAGTCTTGAAGGTCTCGACTGCCTGGGCATGGTGCTGACAACTGTCAGCAACGCATGGCCTGAGGATGGGCGCGCAGCATGGGTGCCGTCGTAGCGAAAACCGAATCGCAGACGGCCCGCTTTGGGGCAGTGGTCCGCATCAAGGAACAAGGCCAGGACCAGGGCGCCGAAGGCCACGCGGGCCTTCGGCGGGAGAGGAAGAAGAACCACCTGTGGGCTGCGTCAGCGCTGGCCGTCGTCAAAGCCGTTCGCTGCGTCAGCAATCGCACCCGACCCGTTTCGTGGCTGGGGCCGGCAACCTCTGGCGTGCATCCACACACAAAGGGAGCCCGATGTTTCGCCGGCGGGCACCGGCACGGACTACCCTCGGCCCAAGGGGCCTCCTCACGGCTCGCTTGGCGGCAAGCCGTCGGGAAGCCCCTCATGGCCGAAGCAAGACACACCGATCAAGGGAATGGCGGTGGGCGCGATTCGGGGAGCAGTGGCCTTCTCGCCCCGTTGTCCGATGGCGGGCAGACGGAGCGCGCGCACCGTTGCAGAAGGAGACGTGCGCTGGGGGTCCCGCGAAACGCGGTACGCTTGCCCCGCCGCCAGGAAAGCCGCCGGCGTGGCTGAGGGATGCTTCGACATCAGCACGTCTTGGGTACTGCGCGCCGCTTGCGTGGCGCTTCGCGCTTGCTTGCCAAGGACTCGAGCGGCAGCGTGCCCGTGCAGTCTGGATAACGGCTGCATGACCAGAACGCGCCATTCCTGCCGGCACGCTGGCGCATCTGCGTGCCGCACTGCGGACAAGGCGGCGAAGGCGGCGGCAGCGGGATGGAAAGCGTCGCGCCCCGATGCTCCTGCACGAGTTGGGCCACCCAGGCGGATTGCTTGGCGATGAAGGTGTCCAGCGTCATCTGGCCGGCCTCGATCATATCGAGCGCCTGCTCCCAGATGGCGGTCATGCCGGGATCGGCGATGGCGGCCGGCACGGCATCGATGAGCGTGAAGGCCGCATCCGACGCGCGGATGGTGCGGCCCTTCCTCAGCAGGTAGCCGCGATCGAGCAGGCCCTTGATCGTGCTGGCGCGCGTGGCCTCGGTGCCGATGCCCGTCGTCTCCTTCAGCTTCTGCTTCAGACGCGGGTCGTCCACCAGCTTGGCCACACCCTTCATCGCCTTGACCAGTTCGCCCTGGGTGTAGGGCTTGGGCGGCAGCGTTTTCAACGCCTTCAGCTCGACCTGCTCGACCCCGCAGCGCAATCCGCTCGCCAGTGGCGGCAGCACCTGGCTGCGCTGCGCTTCCACACCATCGGCAGCGCCCGGTTCCGGTGTCGCCAGTACCTGGCGCCAGCCGATCACGGCGATCTGCTTGCCCACCGCCACGAGCGGCTGACCGCCGCAGGCGAGCTGCGCCACCGTGCGGTCGAACTCATGGTGAGGGAGGAACTGCGCGAGGTAATGGGCGCGAATCAGCCGGTAGACGGTCAGCTCCTTTGCGTTCATGGCCGACAGTTTGGCGGGCTCCAGCGTCGGGGTGATGCCGTGGTGCGCCGTCACCTTGCCGTCGTTCCAGGCGCGCGAACGCTGGTTGCGGTCGAGCTGGCCGACCAAGGATCGCAGGCTGGGATCGGTGGCGAGCAGTGCCTCGAGCACCGCCGGCACTTCGGCGAGCATGCTTTCGGGCAGATATCCCGAGTCGCTGCGCGGATAGGTCGTCGCCTTGTGCGTCTCATACAGCTCCTGCGCGATGTCGAGTGTCTCCTGCACCTCGAGGCCGAGCTGACGCGAACAGACTTCCTGCAAGGTACCCAGGTCGAACGGCAGCGGCGGTGCCTCGCGCACGCGCTCGGTGTCCACCGACACGACCTGCGCATCGCGTGCCGCGCTAAGGCGGTCCGCAGCCTGCTGCGCCACCGGCTGCTGAAGGCAGCGACCCGCTGCATCCGTGCTGCCTTCGGGCGGCATCCAACTCGCGGTGAAAGACTGGCCGGCATGGGACAGCAGCACGTCCACCGTCCAATACGGCACGGGGACGAAGCGCGCGATCTCGCGATCACGATCCACGACCAATTTCAGTGTCGGCGTCTGCACGCGCCCCACCGACAGCACGCCGGTATAGCCAGCCTGGCGACCCAGCAGTGTGAACAAGCGGCTCAGATTCATCCCGATCAGCCAGTCCGCGCGCGATCGGGCAAGTGCGGAGAAATACAGCGGCAGCGTCTCGGCGGACGGCTTGAGCGCACCCAGCGCCTTGCGGATCGACGCGTCGTTGAGCGCCGACAGCCACAGGCGCTGAATCGGCCCGCGGTAGCCGCATAGGTCGATGATCTCGCGGGCGATCATCTCGCCCTCGCGGTCGGCGTCGGTCGCAATCACCAGTTCGCTCGCCTTGGCGACGAGCTGCTGCACGAGCTTGAATTGCGCTGCGGTCGCCGCCTTGGGCTCGACACGCCAACGTTCAGGAAGAATGGGCAGTTGCTCGATGGCCCAGCGCTTGTATTGCTCGCCGTATCCTTCGGGCGGAACCGCCTCCACGAGATGACCGATGCACCAGGTCACGACGACACCTGCGCCGCTGTAGCAGCCATTGCTGCGTTGACCGGCGCCCAGCACACGGGCGATGTCCTTGCCCTGGGAGGGCTTCTCGCACAGGAAAACGCGCATGAAGCCCCCCGGGAAATGTGCGGTTCATCGGATGAGGGTCAGCATGGCGGGGCCAGGAGATGCCGGCAGCAAGGAAGCCGACTGGTGCGGACACCGCTTTGCGATTGGCAGGCAGGCGGTCCGTTGCTGCATGGGCGTGCATAGACCGCCGGCGTTGGCACAGCCAGAGCATCGTTTCGGAAGGGCGGCTGGAACGCCCCGGACAACCTTGGAGCTATCCCCTGGGGATAGCTCGCTGGTGCATCGCGGGCGTATGACGGTTGCTACAGCCGCCCTCGGGGAAGCGGCGATGGGGGAACTACTGTCCGCCGCCCGCTTTGGCACTGAGCGCCACCGACTCGATCCGGTACGGCAGGATGCCCACGCGCCGGGCCTCGATCTTGAAGGTGACGCGCTCGTTCTCGTCGGCGTCCTCCCACTCGTCGCGCACGGTGCGGCCCTCGACCAGCACCCGCATGCCCTTCTGGTACAGCGTCTTCCAGTGTTCGGCCTCGCGATGCCACAGTTCCACCGGCGCCCAGAAGCCGCCGCGATCTTCATAATCGCCATCCTTCTTCGGGATCGGGTTGTCGAAATAGACGTTCAGTCGAAGCAGCCGGCGCGGCTCGTCGTTGCGGTTCTGGAATTCGCGGTAGTCCGGCGCCGAACCGATGTTGCTCTCGCCGACGAAGTGCGTGCTCATGGTGACTCCTTGGTGGTGGATGGAACGGGCGCGGTATGCCCGTGGACACGGCGCAGGTAAGCCGCTTCGGCCTGCGCGGCCTTGCTGGCGCACGCCTGGGCTTGGCGAGCGATGCTGTGAGTCAGGCTGATCTGCATGTTCAGCACGATGCGCTGCAGCTCCATCGCATACAGCTCGTCGATCAGCGCGGCCGGCGTCGCGGAGTTGGCCAGCAGAGCCTCCCACAACGCCACGCCCATTGAAGAACGGTCGAGATTGCGCCAGCGCAGGAAGGTCGTCCCTGCGCCAGTCGTCTGCTGGGCCAGTTGCACGCCGAGCAGGCTGAAGGGGTAGGCGTGCGCCTGGGGCAACACGCGTCGCTGTGCTAGGCCGATCACGCCGTCACGCAGCGCCGTGCAATGGCTGGCCCAGTTCTCCAGACTCCCCTTACCCTTAAAAGGCTGTAAAAGGCCTTTTAGGTAGCCTGCGTGTTCCAGCCGCTGGAAGTCCGCCTGTTCCAGCGCCACGAAGCGCGTGGCGTGGCTGATGGGGGGCGATGCTGTCATGCGGCGGCCCCCTCGTCACCTGCCCGACCATCGGAGGCGCCATCCGTGTGCACCGGGGCATCGGGCTCGAGGACGGGTGCAGCAGGCGGTGTGTCGTGCTTGCTCGTCCGCCGCGCGATCGGTGGCGCGAACCGCGAGCGGTGCATGCCTTCCAGCACCTGCTGTGGCAGCTCGCCGAATTTCTCCAGCGCCGCTCGCGCCGCCGCGTTCTTCGCCGCGAAGTCGTCGCGCGTCGTGCCCGAGTAGCGGTACTGCTGGGCCAGCGAGAACAGGCTGCGCAGCGCGTGTGCGCCCTCATTGAGCCAGCGCTCCAAGGTGCTGCGGTCGATCAGCGCCGTGTGGTGCGCCAGGATGAGCTTGCGTGCCAGGTCGTCGTAGTCGGCCAGCAGATACACCGCCATGAAGCCGAGCTGTGCATTCACGAACAGCGGCAGCTTCACCGGCTGCACATTCATGTTCTCGCCCAGCGACAGCGCCGGTGGCACGTCGGCCAGGGCCTGATCCACCTGTTCGCGCAGGGTCTCCAGGCGGGTCTTGGTGTCGGCGAGCTTGTCCTCGATCCGCAACATCCACCAGTCCGAGTACGGGTCGTCCTGCTCCGCGCCGCGCTTCATCTTGTTCATGGCGCCGATGAAGCCGTTGAGACCAATGATGCCGGGACGCCCCTCGGTCGGCGCACGGCCGTGCCAGATGCGTGAGGCGTGGTGCGTGTGCAGCGTCAGCGACATCGCGCTGCGCAACGATCCGAGATTCAGTTGCAGGGGTTCTGTGCGTTCGTTGGCCATCGGAGCGACTCGCGGTGAAGGAGCGAGTCGCCAGCATCGGCATCGGCCGGAAGGCTTTCAGTCAACAAACCGCAGCCCATGCGCGCCCGGTTTGTTCCGCACGGAAGGCTGTGTGTGCCGGCTATCCCCTGGGGATAGGGTTTCGACCGGCAAGGGGCCGAAAGGTGAGATGGCGTTGCGTTGTCAGCGCTTCCAGCTGGATTGGTCGCGGGGTAACCGCCCGTCGGGATCATTGACCACGACGGAATTGCCGTCCTTGAGTCGATCCACGTACACGACGACATTGGTGCCGCCGTCGTTCGCCTGGCTGGGACATCGTGCAGGGCGACAGGAAGGGCGAGGTCTGCTGGTACTCGCGCAATGCGGTCACCTCCTCCAGCGACAGATACAGCGCCTCGATGCCCTCCCGGTTGAAGCGCCCGCCCTTGGCCGCCGCACCCGCGCCGCTGGTGGGCCGGCTGGCCCACTGCGGGGTATGCGCGCGGAACAGTGTGGTGCCGGGCGGCAGGTCGTGGAGGATCATCCAGTGAACCCCGCACTGATCGACTCCAAGTAATCGATCGCATCGTCGGTGCGTCCTTCCTGCACCAACTGCAGCAGGGTCTTGTGGCGGAACGCCGGAATGGGCTCGTTCTTGACCATGAAAAGCGCACGCGCGGTGTTCGGCTGCACTGCCGTGGCGGCCGACAGCACCCGCATGAGATCGCGCAGCGCGGCCTGCAGCCGCCGCGCCGCCCGGCGAAAGTGCAATTCCTCGCCCACCGCAACGAAACAGCGAAGATGGCGCAAATTCATGTATTCGCCCCTGAAGCTGCAGTTAGTTCCTATGACCGCAGGGAACCGCATGAGTGCTTGTCTTTGGCGATGCCTGCCACAGAGGGTTTCCAGTCACCGCCGGCCGACCTTTCCTTGTCGCCAGGAGGTTGTACGTGGCCGGACAAGGCTGGTTATTTCAACGTATTGCCTCGCCATGCAAGAGCACGCAAAATAGATACAAAGTTCCATAATGCATGCGCTGTCACGCTCGCTCTGACGTCAGCGAGTCGTCGCCGGCCGCACCGATACGAACTCCTGCACGCGTCAGGGCAGGCGCCGGCCTGATCCGCGGGAATCGACGAGGAAAATGCTCCTAGCAAGCATGAGCCCTTGAAGCGGCGTCATAGAGCGGGATGCTGGCGGGATCTGGATGTGAGCGCTGGCGCCGGAGAGCCCGAGCCAGACGACGACAGACAGGAGGCGGCCATGGACTTCAGATTGCTGCGTTACTTCGTCGCAGTTGCGGAAGAACTGCATCTGGCCCGTGCAGCCCAGCGCCTGGGCATCGAGCAATCGCCTCTGTCGCGTGCGATGCGCGAATTGGAAAACCAGCTCGGCGTGCAGTTGTTCGACCGCAGCACACGCCTGACGCGATTGACCTGGGCCGGCCAGGTGTTTCTCGGTGAATGCCGACGCGTGGAGGCCACCGTTGACCAGGCACTGAGGAGCGCAAAGGCCGCGGCGCAGGGCTACCAGGGCCATCTACGCATCGCCCTCTGCGACAGCATGGTGCAGCCCCGGATCGCAACCCTGCTGGCTCGCAGCCGCGAGGATGAGCCCGAACTGGAGATTCGCGTCTTCGAGCTCCCGTTCGCGTAGCAGCTCAAGATGCTGCATGACGATCTGCTGGACATCGGCTTTGCGTTGTCAAGCGCGGTGCATGATGACCTCGTCGCCGAGTCGGTGTGGACCGATCCGCTGGCGGTGATCGTGCCCGCACGCCATCCCTTGCTGGCGCACGTCCAAGTGCCGCTGGTCGAAGCGTTGAAATTCCCGCTGGTTCTGTGTCATCCCGAATCGGGATCGGGCTGCCGCCATCAGATTCAAGCGATGCTGCAGGACGCAAAGACGCCGCCCAGGGTAGTCGATGAAGTGACCACCCTGGGCGTGATGCTGACCCTGCTCGGCGCCGGTTACGGCATCGGCTTCGCCATCGCCTCGCAAGTGCAGACGCTACAGCGCCCGGACATCTCCATTCGTCCCCTGGCCGGCACCCCGCCGATGCTCTCTACCTACCTGCTGCGCCGCAAAGGCGAGCCCACGGACCCCATGAAGCGCTTCATCGAGCGAGTGAAAGACGGGGCTGCACCGGTCGATGATGCGCCAGGCCTTTGAAGACGCAGTTCACCTGTCCGTTGCCGCCTGTGGTTTGCCAGTACTACGATGGACTTCCGGATGAAGTCCGACGCGCTGTGGCTTCGGGTGGATGTGCATGGCTCACTCTGGATCAACCGAAACGGCCTGCGTTGACCAGACCGAAGACATGAGTCCACAATCGAGTCCATTCCGTGACGCTTGGATCGGAAAAGACGTTCGTAATAAACGAGTTAGCGAACGGGTGCTGTTCCCTTCACCCGCTCCACGCGATCGATCCACGCTGCATGTTCGACATGCTTTCCGCGATCCCGGCGTAGCGTAGTAGGCTTGGCGCTGTCGCCGTTGCCGGAGTCTCGCCCGCATGGACCCATCCACCGCCCGTTCGCCGGCGGCCTCCACCGAGGGGCGATCGCTGCCGGTGGCGCTGCTCTATGCGATGGTGTTCGTCGAGGGCTTTGCCTCGCTCGGTGCGGAGATCATCGCCCTGCGCCGGCTGGTGCCCCATCTCGGCAGCGCGATCACCGTCACCGCGCCGACGATCGGCTTCTTCCTGCTCGCGCTCGCGCTCGGCTACCAGGCTGGCGGACGGGTGGCGGGCGATTACCTCGACCGCGTGCGGACGAACTTCCTGTGGGCGGCAGCGCTCATCGTGCTCGGGCTGGCCGGACCGGTGGTCGATGCGCTATTCGCCCACGTACGCCCGGCCTGGCTCGCCTGGCTGCTGCTGGTCGGTGGCGTGCTCGGCCCGGTCGCCTGGCTGCTCGGCCAGACGGTGCCGGTGCTGACCAACCTGCTGCGCTTCGAGCGCACCGGCGAGCGCAGCGGGGCGGCGCTGTACTGGTCCACCCTCGGTTCCTTTCTCGGCTCCCTGTCGCTCTCGCTCGGCGTGATGCAGTGGCTCGGGGTCGCCGCGGCGGTGATGATCTGCGCCGGCCTGCTGCTGGCGGTGGCGCTCTGCCTGCCGGTGCCCTCGGGCCGTCGCTGGCAGGCCGGGGCGCTCGCGCTCGCGGTCGCCGCCGGGGGCGCGGCCACCAACCTGGTGCTCCCGCAGCAGATCGAGACCGCCTACGCCACCTATCGGGTGGCGCCGGTGGCGCTGCCCGGCTTCGACGCGCCGCGGGTGTTCTGGATCAACAATTCGCTGGCCTCGATGATCGACGCCAGCGAACCGCCGCGCTACACCCGCTACATCGAGCGCCTGCGCGAGCGCCTGCGCGACGAGCCGGGCTACCGCGATCGCCGCATCCTGGTGCTCGGTGCGGGCGGCTTCACCCTTTCGCACCGCGACCCGGACAACCACTACACCTATGTCGACATCGACCCCGCGGTGCGCGAACTGGCCGAGCGCGAGTTCCTGCACGAACCGGTGCGCGGACGCCTCGTGATCGCCGACGCCCGCCGCTACGTCGTCGACACCAGCGAGCGCTTCGACACCGTCGTCGTAGACGCCTACAGCGCGCTCACCAGCGTGCCCGCCCATCTGGTGACGCGCGAGTTCTGGCAGGACACGCGGCGGGTGCTGAATCCCGAGGGCTCGATGATCGCCAACCTGATCCTCGATCCGCGTCTCGCCAGCACCTACGCCCGAACCCTGCTGGCGACCATCCAGTCGGTGTATGGGCCATGCGCGGTGGAGATCCTGTTTCGGCACCAGCCGCAGACGAACGTGCTCGTGCAATGCTTCGCCGGCCCACCGCCGGAGGCGGTCGAGCCCTACACCGACGAGCGCAATCGCGCGGAGCTCGACCTGCTGCGTGCGCGTTGAGCGCGCAGCCTCACCCGCGACTCAGCCGGCCAGCCGCTCCACCGCTTCGCGCACGCGCGACTGTTCGTCCATCTTCAGGATGCGCTGCACCTTGGGCGCCAGCTCGCCGATGTCGGCACGCAGCACGAGGCGCTTGATCTCGAGCACCTTCGCCGGGTGCATCGAGAAGTTTCGCAAGCCCATGCCCAGCAGCAGCAGGGTGTAGGTCGCGTCGCCCGCCATCTCGCCGCACACCGAGACAGGCACGCCGAGCCGAGCGCCGGTGGCGATCGTGCCGCTGATCAGCTTCAGCACCGCCGGGTGCAGCGGATCGTAGAGATGGACCACCGCCTCGTCCGAGCGATCGATCGCGAGCGTGTACTGGATCAGGTCGTTGGTGCCGATCGAGAGGAAGGACAGCCGGCGCACGAACATGCCGAGCGCGAGCGCGGCAGCCGGCACCTCGATCATGCCGCCGATCTCGATCCTCTCGTCGAACTTCAGTTTTTCCTCGCGCAGCTCCGCCTTCGCCTTCTCTATCAGCGCCAGGCACTGGTCGATCTCCTGCGCGTGCGACAGCATCGGCACCATGATCTGGAGCTTGCCGTGGGCCGAGGCGCGCAGCAGCGCGCGCAGCTGGGTGAGGAAGATCTGCGGCTCCGACAGCGAAAAGCGCACTGCGCGCAGGCCGAGCGCCGGGTTGGGCTCGACGCGGCCGGCGAAGATGTCGAGCGCCTTGTCGGCGCCGACGTCGAAGGTGCGGATGGTCACCGGCTTGCCCTGCATCGACTTCACCACCGCGCGGTAGGCCTCGTACTGTTCGCTCTCGTCGGGCAGCGTGTCGCGCCCGAGAAAGAGGAACTCGGTGCGATACAGGCCGATGCCGTCGGCGTTGACGGCCTTCACCTGGGGGAGGTCCTTCGAGCCCTCGATGTTGGCGAGCAGCTTGATGTCGACGCCGTCCA
>NZ_MBFM01000006.1:73247-76336 GCF_001696715.1 Thauera phenolivorans
GCGCGGCAGCCGGCACCTCGATCATGCCGCCGATCTCGATCCTCTCGTCGAACTTCAGTTTTTCCTCGCGCAGCTCCGCCTTCGCCTTCTCTATCAGCGCCAGGCACTGGTCGATCTCCTGCGCGTGCGACAGCATCGGCACCATGATCTGGAGCTTGCCGTGGGCCGAGGCGCGCAGCAGCGCGCGCAGCTGGGTGAGGAAGATCTGCGGCTCCGACAGCGAAAAGCGCACTGCGCGCAGGCCGAGCGCCGGGTTGGGCTCGACGCGGCCGGCGAAGATGTCGAGCGCCTTGTCGGCGCCGACGTCGAAGGTGCGGATGGTCACCGGCTTGCCCTGCATCGACTTCACCACCGCGCGGTAGGCCTCGTACTGTTCGCTCTCGTCGGGCAGCGTGTCGCGCCCGAGAAAGAGGAACTCGGTGCGATACAGGCCGATGCCGTCGGCGTTGACGGCCTTCACCTGGGGGAGGTCCTTCGAGCCCTCGATGTTGGCGAGCAGCTTGATGTCGACGCCGTCCAGGGTGGTGGCGGGAGTGTCGCGCAGGCGGTTGAGCTTGGAGCGCTCGATCTCCAGCTCGCTGCGGCGCAGGCGGTACTCCTCGACGATCTGTTCGTCAGGATCGACGATGACGATGCCGCGGGTGCCATCCACGATCAGCAATTCGCCGTCCTTGACCACGTGGCGGATGTGGTACAGGCCCACCACCGCCGGCAGCGACAGGCTGCGGGCGACGATCGCCGTGTGGCTGGTGGGACCACCGACGTCGGTGACGAAGCCGGCGATGTTGTGGTCGCGGAAGCTGATCGTGTCGGCGGGCGAGAGGTCGTGGGCGACGACGACGGTGCCGAAGCCGTCACGCCGCTTCGCCGGCAGATGGCCGGGGTGGCCGTGCAGCACCTTCACCAGGCGCTCGACCACCTGCACCACGTCCGCCTGGCGCTCGCGCAGGTAGGGATCCTCGATCTGGCGGAACTGCTCCACCAGCAGCTCCATCTGCTGCACCAGGGCCCATTCGGCGTTGCAGCCGCGCGCCTCGATCAGCTCGCGCGCGGCATCCACCAGCAGCGGGTCGGCGAGCATCATCAGCTGCAGGTCGACGAAGGCGCCGACCTCGCTGTGGGTCTGTCCCGAGGTGGTGGCGGCCTTGAGCCCGATCAGCTCGCCCTGCACCGTGGCGACCGCGTCGTCGAGGCGCTCGAGCTCGCGCGGCAGGTGCTTCTTGGCGACCTGGTAGTGGTTGACCTCGAGCAGGGCGTGGGAGACGAGATGGACGTGGCCGATCGCGATCCCTTGTGAAACCGGCAGTCCGTGCAGGGTGAAGGGCATGGGCTCACTCCCCTTCGCCGAACTTGTCGGCGATCAGCGCGAGGATGGACTGGAGCGCTTCGTCGGCATCCTCCCCGATCGTCTCGACGGTGACCGTGCTGCCGCGCGCGGCCGCCAGCATCATCACCCCCATGATGCTTTTCGCATTAACGCGGCGGCCGTTGCGCTCCAGCCAGACCTCCGCCTGGTGCCGGCTGGCGAGCTGCGTGAGCTTGGCCGAGGCGCGGGCGTGCAGCCCCAGTTTATTGGTGATTTGCGCTTCGGCGCGTGGCATCGGGTGTCTCGCAGGCTGGGTCAGTGGGGTGCGAAGTGCATCACGCCTTCGCAGGCGCCGGACACCGCGCGTTGCAGCACGGTCTCCATGTCGCGGTCGCGGTAGGTCAGCACGCGCAGCAGCATCGGCAGGTTCACCCCGGCGATGCCCTCGACGCGGCCGGGCTGCAGCAGCTTCATCGCGACGTTGGACGGGGTGGCGCCGAAGACGTCGGTGAGCAGCAGCACGCCGTGGCCGTTGTCCACCCAGTCGAGCATCTGCCGGGCCTGCGGCAGGATATCGAGCGGATCGTCCTGCGAGGCCATGCCGAGCTGCACGATCTGGGGCGGGCGTCGGTTGAGCACGTGGCAGGCGCACTGGATGAGCGATTCGCCCAGCGTGCCGTGGGTGATGAGGAAGATGCCTATCATTCGTATGGTTTCTCCGCAGGCCCCGATTCTAGCCGCTTCCCCGCCCGTCGTGCCGCGGCGCGGCCGACACCGCGACACCGGGCGCGCTCGTGGGGGCGGCCCTTCAGCGGACCGGGGGCTTTTGGGGGATTGTACGAAAGTGATACAATTCAATGTTCTAACTAAAATGTTCGAAATTGTTTGCATAAAACAATCCGTCTCGAGCCGCTGAAAAGGACCGCATGAGCGAAGACAAGGATCCGATGATTCCCGATGGGGCGGTGAATCCCATCGACACCGACTACAAGGTCGGCCAGGACAACATTCTCGTGAACGTGGGGCCCTTCGGTCTCGACATCCACAACCGCGTATTCGCCGTCTCCGGCCTGCTGGTGGTCGCCTTCGTGGTGCTGACCCTGGCCTTCCAGAACCAGGTCGAACCGCTCTTCAGCGGGCTGCGCGGCTGGCTGACCTCGAACCTCGACTGGTTCTTCATCATCGCCGGCAACATCTTCGTGCTGGTCTGCCTCGGCCTGGCCGTCTCGCCGCTCGGCAAGGTGCGCCTCGGCGGTACCGAGGCCACGCCGGACTACTCCTACCTCGGCTGGTTCTCGATGCTGTTCGCCGCCGGCATGGGTATCGGGCTGATGTTCTTCGGCGTCTCCGAACCGCTGGCGCACTTCGGCAGCGCCTTCGGCGGCACCGCACTCGAGAACGGAGTGCGTACCGACTGGGCGCCGCTCGGCGCCGCGGCGGGCGACGCGGAAGGCGCCACCCGCCTCGCCATGGCGGCGACGATCTACCACTGGGCGCTGCATCCCTGGGCGATCTACGCCATCCTCGCCCTCGGCCTCGCCCTGTTCTCCTTCAACAAGGGCCTGCCGCTGACCGTGCGCTCGGTGTTCTACCCGCTGCTCGGCGAGCGCGTGTGGGGCTGGCCCGGCCACGTGATCGACATCCTCGCGGTGCTCGCCACCCTGTTCGGTCTCGCGACCTCGCTCGGCTATGGCGCGGCGCAGGCGAGCTCCGGCCTGAACTTCCTGTTCGACGTGCCGCTCGGCAACACCACCCAGGTCGTGCTGGTCATCGGCATCACCGC
>NZ_MBFM01000006.1:76346-100473 GCF_001696715.1 Thauera phenolivorans
CCATCGACACCGACTACAAGGTCGGCCAGGACAACATTCTCGTGAACGTGGGGCCCTTCGGTCTCGACATCCACAACCGCGTATTCGCCGTCTCCGGCCTGCTGGTGGTCGCCTTCGTGGTGCTGACCCTGGCCTTCCAGAACCAGGTCGAACCGCTCTTCAGCGGGCTGCGCGGCTGGCTGACCTCGAACCTCGACTGGTTCTTCATCATCGCCGGCAACATCTTCGTGCTGGTCTGCCTCGGCCTGGCCGTCTCGCCGCTCGGCAAGGTGCGCCTCGGCGGTACCGAGGCCACGCCGGACTACTCCTACCTCGGCTGGTTCTCGATGCTGTTCGCCGCCGGCATGGGTATCGGGCTGATGTTCTTCGGCGTCTCCGAACCGCTGGCGCACTTCGGCAGCGCCTTCGGCGGCACCGCACTCGAGAACGGAGTGCGTACCGACTGGGCGCCGCTCGGCGCCGCGGCGGGCGACGCGGAAGGCGCCACCCGCCTCGCCATGGCGGCGACGATCTACCACTGGGCGCTGCATCCCTGGGCGATCTACGCCATCCTCGCCCTCGGCCTCGCCCTGTTCTCCTTCAACAAGGGCCTGCCGCTGACCGTGCGCTCGGTGTTCTACCCGCTGCTCGGCGAGCGCGTGTGGGGCTGGCCCGGCCACGTGATCGACATCCTCGCGGTGCTCGCCACCCTGTTCGGTCTCGCGACCTCGCTCGGCTATGGCGCGGCGCAGGCGAGCTCCGGCCTGAACTTCCTGTTCGACGTGCCGCTCGGCAACACCACCCAGGTCGTGCTGGTCATCGGCATCACCGCGATCGCGCTGTTCTCGGTGGTGGCGGGCCTCGACGCCGGCGTCAAGCGTCTGTCGGAGATCAACATGACGCTCGCGTTACTGCTGATGGTGTTCGTGATCGCCGTGGGGCCGACGCTCGATATCGCCACCGGGTTCTTCTCCAACCTCGGCGCCTATATCCAGCACCTGCCGGCCCTGTCCAACCCGGTCGGACGCGAGGACATCAACTATTCGCAAGGCTGGACCGCCTTCTACTGGGCCTGGTGGATCTCCTGGTCGCCCTTCGTCGGCATGTTCATCGCCCGCGTGTCGCGCGGGCGCACGGTACGCGAGTTCATCGTCTCGGTGCTGCTGGTGCCGTCGCTCGCCTGCGTGCTGTGGATGACGGTGTTCGGCGAGACCGCGATCCTGCAGGTGGCGCGCGACGGCTACCAGGCGGCCGCCGAGGCCGAACTGCCGCTGCAGCTGTTCTCGATGCTCGAGGCGCTGCCGCTCGCCTCGATCACCTCCTTCATCGCGATCGTGCTGGTGGTGGTGTTCTTCGTCACCTCATCCGACTCGGGTTCGCTGGTGATCGACGTCATCGCCGCCGGCGGCAAGGTGGATGCACCGGTGCCGCAGCGCGTGTTCTGGGCGGTGTTCGAGGGCCTGGTGGCGATCGCGCTGATCCTCGGCGGCGGCCTGGTGGCGCTGCAGGCGATGGCGGTATCGACCGGACTGCCCTTCACCATCGTGCTGCTGGTGGCGACCGTGGCGGTGATCAAGGGCCTGTCCACCGAGCCGCGTACGTCCTGATCTCCGCACAGGCGCCGCGGAGGCCGGCTGCTCACCGTTTAGTGGATGAAGCGGCCACCGTTTCACCGTCATCGGAATCGAAGCCATGCAGGTTGAACAGCTCGAGATCCTCGATTTCCTCCGTGCCCACCCGCCCTTCGAGGAGCTCCCGGAGGACGTCCTGCAACGGGTGGCGGCGGCGATCGACGTGCGCTATTACAAGGCGGGCGAATCGATCGTCGAGTTCGGCCAGGTGGCCGCGTTCTGGCATGTGGTGCGCAGCGGCGCGGTGGAGGTCTTCCGCCGCAACGGCACGCTCTACAACCGCCTCACCGCGGGCGGCTACTTCGGCGAGTTCGGCCTGCTGCGCAACGGGCGGGTGCGTTTCCCGGTCACCGCGCTGGAGGACTCGCTGCTCTACCTGGTTCCGCGCGAGCTCTTCGCCGAGTTGTTCGACGACCACGAGCGCTTCGCCGACCTCGTCGAAGTCGAGGACCGCACCCGGCTGCGCCAGGTGGTGTCGCGCCGCGAGGAGTCCAACGAACTGCTGTCGGCCACAGTCGACACCCTGGTCGGACGCTCGGCGGTCAGCCTGCCGAGCACCGCCAGCGCGCGCGAGGTCGCGCAGCGCATGAGCGAGGAGGGGGTGTCCTCGCTGCTGATCCTCGACGACAACCCCGAGGTGCCGGAGCTGCCCCTGCTCGCCGGCATCGTCACCGACCGCGACCTTCGCACCCGCCTGGTCGCGCCGGGCCTGTCCTACGACACGCCCGCGGCCGAGATCATGTCGCGCGGGGTGGTGTCGGTGAACCACAACCAGATCGTGTTCGAGGCCATGCTGGCGATGTTGCGCGGCAACGTGCATCACCTGCCGGTGCTGAAGAACCAGCGCCCGCTGGGCGTGATCGCGCTCTCCGACATCATCCGCTACGAGTCGCGCAACAGCCTGTTCGTGGTCGCCAGCATCTACCGCCAGCAGTCGGTGGACGAGCTCGCCGCGCTGGTGCCCGAGGTGCGCGCCTGCTTCGTCCGCATGGTCGTCGAGGACGCGAGCGCGCACATCGTCGGCAGCGCGATGGCGGCGATTGGACGCAGCTTCAAGCAGCGCCTGCTGGAGCTGGCCGAGGCCGAGCTCGGCCCGCCGCCGGTGCCCTACTGTTTCCTGGCGATGGGCTCGATGGCGCGCCAGGAGCAGTTGATCGTCACCGACCAGGACAACGCGCTGATCCTCGACAATCGCTTCGATCCCGCACGCCACGACGCCTACTTCAAGGCGCTTGCAGGCTTCGTCAGCGACGGGCTGGCGCGCTGCGGCTACAGTTACTGCACCGGCGGGGTGATGGCGACCAACGACAAGTGGCGTCAGCCGCTACGGGTGTGGGAGCGGTATTTCACCGACTGGATCGAGCGCCCGACGCCCGAGTCGCTGCTCCACGCCGGCATCTTCTTCGATCTCGACGGCGTGTGGGGGCGGGTGGAATGGGCGGCGCGCCTGCGCGAGCTGATCGCGCGCAAGGCCAGGGGCAATTCGCGCTTTCTCGCCTGCATGGCGCGCAACGCGTTGCTGCGCACGCCGCCGCTCGGCTTCTTCAAGGATTTCGTGGTCGAGTCCGACGGTCGCCACACGCGTGCGATCAACATCAAGCGGCGCGGCACGGCGCCGCTTGCCGATCTGGTGCGGGTGCACGCGCTGGCGATCGGTTCCCAGGCGCTGAACTCCTTCGATCGCCTGAAGGACATCATCGATGCCGCGATCCTGCCGCTCGGGCGCGGGCAGGACCTGTACGATGCGCTCGAATTCATCTCGATGGTGCGCGCCCGCCACCAGGCCGAAGACCTCGACGCAGGGGTCGAGCCCGACAACGGCATCGACCCCGAGAAACTGTCCGAATTCGAACGCAAGAGCCTGCGCGACGCCTTCCTCATCCTCGGCAACGCGCAGAAGTTCCTCAAGTACCGCTACCAGCCCGGTCGGGCCAACTGAGGGGCGGGCGATGCTGCATCTCGGGGAGTTGCGCAAGGCGCCGTCCGGCGGGCCGCAACGGTGGCTGGCGGGCGCCAAGGCACGGGACTGGCCGGCACGCTTCGCAGCGCTGGCTGCGGCGGCGCGCGATCCGCGCTTGAAGGCCTTCTACGCGGCCGGCGCGGTGGCGGGCGAGGTGCCGATCCGCGAGGTGCCGATGCTCGCGATCGATGTCGAGACCACCGGCCTCGACCCCGCCCGCGACGAGATCGTCAGCATCGGGCTGGTGCCGATGAGCACCTCCTGCATTCGTTCGAGCGCTTCGCGCTACTGGGTGGTGCGCCCGCGCGTCGAGCTCAACCCGGAGTCGGTGACGATCCACGCCATCACCCATGCGCGGATCGCGTCCGCCCCCGACCTGGGCGACATCCTCGACGAACTGCTGCCGGCGCTCGCCGGGCAGGTGATCGTCGTGCATTGCCGCGAGATCGAGCGCACGTTCATCGATCTCGCGCTGAAGGCGCGCATCGGCGAGGGCATCGAATTTCCGGTCATCGACACCATGGAACTGGAGGCGCGCCTGCACCGTCGGCCACCGCCGGGCTTGCTGGCACGCCTGTTCCGCCGCCGGCCGGCGCCGGTGTCGATCCGGCTCGCCGACAGCCGCGAACGCTACCGCCTGCCGCGCTACCGCGCCCACCATGCACTGACCGACGCGCTCGCCACCGCCGAGCTGCTGCAGGCGCAGCTCTCGCACCGCTTCACCCCCGACACGCCCTTGCGCGAGCTGTGGCGCTAGCCACCGCCGGCGGCGAACGCCGCGATTGCGGCCACGACGCGGCTTCGGCCTCTGCTACCGTTCGCGTTCAGGGCGCGGTGCGGGAAGCCGGGGCGTCCTGTCAGTCGAGACCCTGGCTCGCGAGATATTCCTCGTAACTGCCGCGGTAATCGATGATCCGGTGATCCAGCTTGATCTCGATGATGCGGGTCGCCAGCGAGCTGACGAACTCGCGGTCATGCGAGACGAATACCAGCGTGCCGTTGAATTTCTCGAGCCCGGAGTTGAGCGACTCGATCGACTCCATGTCGAGGTGGTTGGTCGGCTCGTCCATCAGCAGCACGTTGGGACGCGACAGCATCAGCTTGCCGAACAGCATGCGGCCCTGCTCGCCGCCGGAGATCACCTTCACCGACTTCTTCACCTCGTCGCCCGAGAACAGCAGGCGGCCTAGCGTGCCGCGCAGCAGGGTCTCGTTGTCCTCGCCGGTGGCGGCCGCGGTGATGCGGGAATAGGGCGCGATCCAGTCGGTGAGGCTGAGGTCCTCGGCGAAATCGGCCGAGTGGTCCTGCGCGTAATAGCCCGGCTTGGCCTTTTCCGCCCACTTGATGCTGCCCTTCTGGGGCTGCAGCTCACCCACCAGCAGCTTCAGCAGCGTGGACTTGCCGACGCCGTTCTCGCCGATGATCGCGACCTTCTCGCCCGCCTCGATCGCGATCGAGAACTTGTGGATCAAGGGCTTTTCCATGCCCGGATAGGCGAAGGAGACGTTGTCCACCTCGCACGCGAGGCGGTGCAGCTTGTCCTTCTCGTCGTAGTCGAAGCGGATCCACGGGTACTGGCGGCTGGAGGGCTTGACGTCCTCGGGCTTGAGCTTGTCGATCAGCTTCATGCGGCTGGTGGCCTGCTTGGCCTTGGACTTGTTGGCCGAGAAGCGGCGCACGAAGGCCTGCAACTCCTGGATCTTGTCCTTGGCGCGGGCGTTGGCGGCGGACTGGCGCTCGCGCGCCATCGTCGACGCTTCCATGTAGTCGTCGTAGTTGCCCGGGTAGATCGTGATCGTGCCGTAGTCCAGGTCGGCCATGTGGGTGCACACCTGGTTCAGGAAGTGGCGGTCGTGCGAGATGATGACCATCGTGCAGTCCCGGTTGTTGAGCACGTCCTCGAGCCAGCGGATGGTGTTGATGTCGAGGTTGTTGGTCGGCTCGTCGAGCAGCAGGATCTCGGGGTTCGCGAACAGCGCCTGGCACAGCAGCACGCGCAGCTTCCAGCCGGGGGCGACCTCGCTCATCGGGCCGTTGTGCAGGGCCGAGTCGATGCCCACGCCAAGCAGCAGCTCGCCGGCGCGCGCCTCGGCGGTGTAGCCGTCGTACTCGGCGAACTTGGCCTCGAGTTCGGCGGCGTGCATGTAGTCGTCTTCGGTGGACTCGGGGTTGGCGTAGATTGCGTCCTTTTCCTGCATGCAGGCCCACATTTCGTCGTGGCCCATCATCACCACGTCGAGCACGCGCTTGTCCTCGAAGCCGAACTGGTCCTGGCGCAGGTAGGCCATGCGTTCGTGCGGATCCTTCGAGACGTTGCCGGCGCTGGGTTCGAGGATGCCGCACAGGATCTTCATGAAGGTCGACTTGCCTGCGCCGTTGGCGCCGATCAGGCCGTAGCGGTTGCCTTCGCCGAACTTGACGGAGACGTTCTCGAACAGGGGCTTGGCCCCGAACTGCATGGTGATGTTGGCTGCGACGAGCACGGAAGATCCTGTTTCTGCTAGAAAATCAAGCCTCGGATTATAGCGCAGAAGGGGGTAGGTTCTTGCCCTCGTTGTGCTCGGGGTGCTAATCCGCGCCGGGCGGGACATTCCTTCCGGCGGCTGCGGAACTCGCCGTCGCTGCGCTCGGCTCAGACAGTCCTCGCCGCCTCCAGGAACATCCCGCCCCGCGCTTAGCGGCGTCGGTTTTCACAGTCCGGGAGAACCACAGGCGCTGCGGCGTGCGGGGTATTCGTGGAAGGGGCGAGGACTGTCTGAGCCCGAAGGGCGAGTTCCGCAGCCCCTGGAACGAATACCCCGTGCGCCGCAACGGGGGCACGACTCAACGCAGCAACCCTGATCAAGGAATCAAACGAAGCGCGCGATGTAGCAAGGCTCATCCGGCGACGCCCCCTCCGGCAGCGGCAGCCACACCCGCCGCCCGCTCCCTGGCACCAACGCGACCGCCTCGCCTTCCGCATTTTCGATCCGCTGCGCCACCGCCTCGCAATTGCCCGTTGGCAGTACGAATTCGAGCGGGTCGCCCTGCGCGAAGCGGTTCTTCACCTCCACCTCGGCGAGTCCGCGCGCCGCATCGAAACCCACCACCTCGCCCACCAGCAGGCTGCGGCCCGATTCGGAGTGGCCGCGCAGGTAGTTCTGCTGCTCCGGCGTGGAGTGGCGCTGATAGAAGCCGTCGGTGTAGCCGCGGCTGGCGAGGCCCTCGAGCTCGCCGAGCAGGCGGGTATCGAAGGGCCGGCCGGCGACTGAGTCGTCGATCGCGCGGCGGTAGCCCTGGGCGGCGCGGGCGACGTAGTAGGGGCTCTTGGTGCGACCTTCGATCTTCAGCGAGTCGACACCGATGTCGACCAGGCGCTGCACGTGCTCGATCGCGCGCAGGTCCTTCGAGTTGAGGATGTAGGTGCCGTGCTCGTCCTCCTCGATCGGCATCAGCTCGCCCGGGCGGGTGCCTTCCTCCAGCAGCCACACCTTGCTGCCGCCGAGGTGGCGCGGGCCGCCACCGAGGGCGAGTCCCTGCGCGGTGTCGAGCCGGGCGCGGGTGGCGGTACCGACTGCGCCGGCGTCCTTCGGATTGCCGATCGGCGCGACGTCGAGCGCCTGCACGTCGCCGGCGGCGGTATCGCTGGCTTCATGCAGCTTGTAGTCCCAGCGGCAGCTGTTGGTGCAGCTGCCCTGGTTGGGATCGCGGTGGTTGAAATACCCCGACAGCAGGCAGCGGCCGGAGTAGGCGATGCACAAGGCGCCGTGCACGAACACCTCCAGCTCCGTCTCCGGGCAGGCGTTGCGGATCTCGGCGACCTCGTCGAGCGAGAGCTCGCGCGACAGGATGATGCGCTTGATACCCACCGTCCGCCAGAAGCGCACCGAGGCGTAATTGGTGGTGTTCGCCTGCACCGAGAGGTGAATGTCCATCTCCGGCCAGCGCTCGCGCACCATCATGATCAGGCCGGGGTCGGCCATGATCAGGGCGTCGGGCTTCATGGCGACGATCGGCGCCATGTCCTCCTCGAAGGTGCGCAGCTTGGCATTGTGCGGGGTGATGTTGGCCACGAGGTAGAACTGACGGCCGGCGGCGTGCGCCTCGGCGATGCCGGCGGCGAGGGTTTCGAGCTGGCCGAAACTGTTGTTGCGCACGCGCAGCGAGTAGCGCGGCTGGCCGGCGTAGACCGCGTCCGCACCGTAGGCGAAGGCGGTGCGCATCATCTCGAGGGTGCCGGCGGGGGCGAGCAGTTCGGGGCGGCGTGGGGAGGCGGGCATCGTGTCGGGTGCGGACGGGAGAGGCGGGCATTCTAGCGGAGCGTCCGAATCGTTTCTCGCATCCTGGATCTGCAGTGGCTAACATCGGGAATGGCGATTCGCCCGGAATTCACGGGCGATCGACTTTCTTCGTCCTGGCGGGTGGAACCGTCCAAGGGCCAGCGGCCCCGGCTTCATCCTCAGGCACAGGATGATGGAGACGAGCATGCACGCGGTACGGAAAGCATGGCGGGCGATGCCGTCTGCGACGACGGTCTCACGATCGATCTCTCGCGGATGAAGCGGGTACGGTGGGCCCGGATGCCCGCCGCGCGACCGCCGGCGATGGGAGGTGCCGTGTATAGGAAGGTGCTCGCGTTCTGGTTCGAAGAAACCGAACCCCGGCAATGGTGGGCGGTCGATCCCGCCTTCGATGGGCGGCTGAGCGAGCGCTTCCTGCCCCTGCTCGAGCAGGCTGCCCGGGGCGAGTTGTTCGCCTGGCGTGCGAGGCCGGAGGGGCGCCTCGCCGAGATCCTCATCCTCGATCAGTTCTCCCGCAACATCCACCGCAATACGCCCCGGGCGTTCATGCAGGATCCGATGGCCCTGGCGCTTTCGCAGGAAGCGGTCGCGTCCGGCGCGCTCGACCACCTGGCGCCGATGGAGCGGGCCTTCCTGCTCATGCCCCACATGCTCAGCGAGTCCGCCGTGGTGCATGTGGAGGCAGAGCGTCTGTTCCGCGAATGGGCGCCGGCGGACAGCTATGTGATCGAGCTCCGGCACCAGGCGATCATCGACCGCTTCGGGCGATATCCGCATCGGAACGCGACCCTGGGGCGGGTTTCCACGCCCGAGGAGGAGGCCTTCCTCCAGCAGCCGGGGTCCCGCTTCTAGCCCGGCGTCCGCATGCGTCGCGCCCGCCGCGTTTGAGGAATGCTCGAGGACGGCGGCGTCGTCGACGCCTATATATACAGGATCAGCGACCCGCGCGCGGGATGAGTCTGTCCGCCGGGCTCGCGGGATCGTGCCGCGGGCGCTGCTTCTTCGCATCCATCGATACGCAGGAGGCCTTATGCATCGCGCCGCTGCCCTCGTCGTCTTCCTGTCCCTGGGCGCGGTCGCGCTCGCACAGGATCCGGTCGCCACCGATCCCGACAAGTATCGGGTCATCCTCGAGAACGACTGCGTGCGGGTTCTCGACTACCGCGACCGTCCGGGCGAAAGCACGCGCCAGCACGAGCACCCTGCCTTCGTTCTCTACGCGCTGTCCGCCTTCAGGCGCAGTCTCGCGCTGCCCGACGGCAGGGTTCTGGCACGCGAGTTCGCCGCGGGCGAGGTCATGTGGTCCGACGCGCAGACACATGTCGGAACCAATACCGGCGAGACGCCGACCCACGTGCTGATCGTCGAGCTGAAGTCAGGCGTTGTCGCCTGTGCCCGGGACTGAACCTCGGCGCCAGCCTTCCAGCCAGCGCGCCACGCCCTTTCCCGCGGCAAGGCCGGTGGCGAAGCAGGCGGTCAGCAGATAGCCGCCGGTCGGCGCCTCCCAGTCGAGCATCTCTCCGGCGACGAACACGCCGGGCCGCGCGCGCAGCATCAGCCCGTCGTCGATCGACTCGAAGCGCACCCCGCCGGCACTGCTGATCGCCTCGTCGAGCGGCCGGGGGGCGACCAGCTTCAGCGGCAGCGCCTTGATCCCCGCGGCGAGCCGCGCCGGGTCTTCGAAGTCGGCACGCGGCAGGCATTCGCGCAGCAGGCCGGCCTTGAGGCCCTTGATGCCCGCCTGGCCCTGCAGGTGGCTCGCCATCGAGCGGCTGCCGCGCGGGCGGGCGAGCTCGCAGGCCAGCCGCGCCTCGCTGCGTCCGGGCGCGAGATCGAGGGACAGGATGGCGCTGCCGTGTGCGGCGATCGTGTCGCGCAGCGGCGCCGACAGCGCATAGATCAGGCCGCCCTCGATGCCTGTGGCGGAGATCAGGCATTCGCCCGCGCGTTCGTGGCGGCGGCCGTCGGCGTCTTCGAAGTGGGCGACCACCGACTTCATCGGCTGGCCGCGGAAGCGCGCGAGGAAGTGCGCGCTCCAGCCCGCGCCGGCTTCGCCGCCGGCCGCCACGTCGAAGCCGCAGTTGGCCGGCTGCAGCGCGACGACCTCGGCGCCCGCCGCGCGCAGCAGGGGCACCCAGGCGCCGTCGGAGCCGAGCTTCGCCCAGCTTCCGCCGCCGAGCGCGAGCAGCACTGCCTCGGCCTCGACGATGCGCTCGCCGTCGGGGGTGGCGAAGCGCAGACGTTGAAGCGCCCCGGCGGCCTCGTCTGCCCAGCCGAGCCAGCGATGGCGCACCGCGAAGCGCACGCCGGCTGCACGCAGGCGTGCCAGCCAGGCGCGCAGCAGCGGCGCCGCCTTCATCTCGGTCGGGAACACGCGCCCCGAACTGCCGACGAAGGTGTCCACACCTAGTTCGTGCGCCCACTCGCGCAGGGCCGCGGGGCCGAAGACCGCGATCATCGGCGCCAGCCATGCGCGGCGCTCGCCGTAGCGCTCCAGGAAGGGCGCGAGCGGCTCACCGTGGGTCAGGTTGAGTCCGCCGCGGCCGGCGAGCAGGAACTTGCGCCCGACCGAGGGCATGGCGTCGAACACGGTGACCGCGCAGCCCGCGGCGGCGAGGGTTTCGGCGGCGATCAGCCCGGACGGTCCACCGCCCACGACCGCGACGCGCGGCGTGGTGCCAGCGGGCGAGGCATGCGGCATGGTGGGCACCGCTTCAGGCGGGGAACAGGCTGCGGAAGGCGTCCGGCGTCGGGGCGATACGGCGCGCGCCATAGTCGAAGAATACGACGCCGGTCTTGCCGCGCGCGACCTCGCGCCCGCTCGCCTTGTCGCGCATGCGCCAGAGGAGGTCGCAGCCGTACTTGTTGAAAGCGTCGGCGGTCATCTCCACCACCATGGTCTCGCCCGGATGGCCTTCGGACAGATATTGCAGCGCGGCGTCGCTGACGATCACCCCGCGTCCGGCGACGTCGAGCTCGGAGGGGAAGCCGAGCGACTGGAACCAGCGCATGCGTGCCTCCGACACCACGGTCAGCAGCAGGGCATTGTCGAGATGGCCGGCCGCGTTCATGTGGAGCTGGTAGAGCGGGATCTCGGTGGAAAAAGGCAGGGCGTCAGGCAGTTCGATCTGAATGCGGGCCATGGGGATCGCGGCGAAAGCGGCCGGAGGTGGTGGGAAAAGGGAAGCGGGGCGGCAGGAAACAGGGCCGCAGGAAACAGGGCGACGAAAACCCTTGTCGGGCGCAGTATATGCGCCGACCCTGGTTTCGGTCGCCCTGGATGGCGGTGCGCGCCGGACCGGCTGGTCCCGCGCGCCGGGTTCAGGCTTCGGCCGGAATGCGAAGCACCTGGCCCGGATAGATCTTGTCCGGGTGGCTCAGCATCGGCTTGTTGGCCTCGAAGATCGCCATGTACTTGCCGGCGTCGCCGTAATAGGTCTTGGCGATCGCCGACAGCGTGTCGCCGCGCGCCACGGTGTGGAAGCGCGCCTCGGCGGCGGTCGCGGTCACCGTCATCTTGTCATCGACCTGGGTCACGCCGGCGACGTTGCCGGCGGCGAGCAGGATCTTCTCCTTGGTGGCCTGGTCCGGCGCAGTGCCGGAGACGGTCACGGTCGAGCTGCCGCCGTCGAAGTCGACCCCGAGGTCGGACGGGGCGATCTGCAGCTTCTCGATGTAGTTGCGGATGGCATCTGCAGCCTTCGCGTTTGCAGCGCCGGCATCGGCGGGCGCCGCCGCCGCTTGCGCTTCGCCACCCCCGAACAGTTTCTCGCCGGCTTCCTTGATGAAGTTGAACAAGCCCATGTTGCCTCCTGATGGTGAGTTGAAACGCGTCGTCGGAGCTGCTTCACTCCGGTCGGTCAGCATAGATCAGTCTACTGCCGTGGTCCATTTGCATAAATGTGACAGTCCGTGTGCAGCGGGATCCCCCGGTACGGCCGCAATGGTGCGAAGCACATGCGGCGCGGGCGGCTTTCGGCTAGACTCCGCGGCGAGCCCGTGGATGCGGGACAACCCGAATGTCTGGAGCAAGAGATGTCCGATCAGGAAAACAAAGAACTTCGCGTGGTGACCATCCTGTTGCTGGCGATCCTCATCCCGCTGATCGCCTTCATCGTCGGCCTCGGTGTATTCAAGGCGCGCGGCGCCGGCGACGCCGTGGATGCGGCGGTCGCCGCGGTGGCGGCCGACGGCGAGTCCTATGCGGAGGTGGCCGAGGTCGGCGAGCCCCTGGTGAAATTCCATTTCGCCGTCGGCCAGACCGCGCTCGGCGCGGACGATGCGGACGAGATCGCCGCCGTGCTCGCCGCCCTCGAAGCCGCGCCGGGCAAGCGCGCGCTGCTGTCGGGATTCCACGACGAAACCGGCACCGCCGCGGTCAATGCCGAAGTGGCTCGCAACCGTGCGCTCACCGTGCGCGATGCGCTGCTCGCAGCCGGCGTTCCCGCCGAGCGCGTGCTGATGCGCCGTCCGGCGGTGACCCTGGGCGGCGGCGACGCCGCCGAGGCGCGCCGTGTCGAGGTGCGCGTCCAGTAAGCAAGCCTGCGCCTGCAGCCGGCCAGCGGCCGCTGCGGGCGCCATTCGCAACCGGGTCGAGCGTCGGCGCCGTTTTTTCGCGGCGCAGCAAAAAACATCCCGGCCTGAACCAAATGGGGCACAATAACGCCCGTTTTCGCCGCGTGCGCCGGATTCCCGATTCGCTCGCGGCGTTTCCGTGTCCGCTCAAAAAAGGCCTACAGCAATGAAATACGAGTCGCTCGAGCAGTTTCTCGCCTACGTCGAACAGCGCAACCCTGGCCAGCCGGAGTTCCTTCAGGCTGTGACCGAGGTCATGGAAAGCCTGTGGCCTTTCATTTCTGGCAATCCGCGCTACGCCCAGCATGCGGTCCTGGATCGCCTGGTGGAGCCCGAGCGCGTGATCATGTTCCGCGTCTCGTGGGTGGACGACAAGGGCGAGGTTCAGGTCAACCGCGGCTACCGCATCCAGCACAACTCGGCGATCGGCCCCTTCAAGGGCGGCCTGCGCTTCCACCCCTCGGTGAATCTCTCGATCCTGAAGTTCCTCGCCTTCGAGCAGACCTTCAAGAACGCGCTCACCACGCTGCCGATGGGCGGCGGCAAGGGCGGCTCCGACTTCGATCCGAAGGGCCGCAGCCCCGGCGAAGTGATGCGCTTCTGTCAGGCCTTCATGAGCGAGCTGTACCGCCACGTCGGTCCCGACACCGACGTGCCGGCCGGTGATATCGGCGTCGGCGGCCGCGAGGTCGGCTACATGGCCGGCATGATGAAGAAGCTGTCGAACAACGCCGCCTGCGTGTTCACCGGCAAGGGCCTGTCCTTCGGTGGCTCCTTGATCCGCCCCGAATCCACCGGCTACGGCACGGTGTACTTCGCCAAGGCGATGCTCGAGCATGCCGGCCGCGACATCGCCGGCATGCGCGTCGCGGTGTCGGGTTCCGGCAACGTCGCCCAGTACGCGATCGAGAAGCTGATGGAACTCGGCGCCAAGGTCGTGACCTGCTCCGACTCGAGCGGCACCGTGATCGACGAGGAGGGCTTCACGCCCGAAAAGCTCGCCGTCCTGATGGAGGTGAAAAACCACCTCTATGGCCGTGTCTCCGATTACGCCGAGCGCGTCGGCGCCCGCTTCGTCGCCGGCGTGCGTCCGTGGGACGTGCCGGTGGAGGTCGCGCTGCCGTGCGCGACCCAGAACGAGCTCGACGCCAGCGACGCCGCCACCCTGGTCAAGAATGGCGTGGTCGCGGTCGCCGAAGGCGCCAACATGCCGAGCACCGCGGAGGCGGTGAAGCTGTTCGAACACAACGGCGTGCTCTACGCACCGGGCAAGGCGAGCAACGCCGGCGGCGTGGCCACGTCCGGCCTCGAGATGAGCCAGAACGCGATGCGGATGTCGTGGACGCGCGAGGAGGTCGATGCCCGCCTGCACGAGATCATGCTCGGCATCCACGCGGCGTGCCTGAAGTACGGCGAGCGCGAGGACGGCACCGTCAGCTACGCCGATGGCGCCAACATCGCCGGCTTCGTCAAGGTCGCCGAGGCGATGCTCGCCCAGGGCGTGATCTGAGTCTGCGCCGCGGCACGGCAGCGACCGTCCCGCGGCAGCCCACTTCCGGCCGGGCCCGGCTGCGGCTTGCCGCGCCCGGGCCCGGCACCGTTTTCGCTCCGGCGCAACCCAGGCGTCCCGAGGAGGTTCCGTCCATGATCAAGGCCAGCATCGTTCCGGTCACCCCATTCGAGCAGAACTGCAGCATCCTGTGGTGCGAGCGCAGCAAGCGCGCCGCGGTGGTCGACCCGGGCGGCGACCTCGACCGCATTCTCGCCGCGGTGCGGCAACTCGGCGTCACCGTGGAGAAGATCCTGATCACCCACGGTCACATCGACCACGCCGGCGGCACGGCGCGCCTGGCGCGCGAGCTCGGCGTGCCGGTGGAGGGGCCGCACGAGGACGACCGCTTCTGGATCGAGGGCATGCCGCAGCAGAGCCAGCGCTTCGGCTTCCCCGACGTGGAGTCCTTCGAGCCCGACCGCTGGCTGCACGACGGCGACACGGTGAGCGTCGGCGAGGAGACCCTCGACGTCATCCACGCACCCGGGCACACGCCGGGCCACGTCGTCTTCGTGCATCCGCAGGCAAGGCTGGCGATCGTCGGCGACGTGTTGTTCGCAGGCTCGATCGGCCGCACCGACTTTCCGCGCGGCGACTACCAGACGCTGATCGCCTCGATCCGCAACAAGCTGTTCCCGCTCGGCGACGACATCGTCTTCATCCCGGGCCATGGCCCGACCTCGACCTTTGGCGAGGAGCGCGCGCACAACCCCTTCGTCGGCGGCCCCCACGGCTGAAAAAAACCGCCCGGCCGCACTTTGCGGCGGGGCGGCATCCAGCCGCGGGCAGGCGCGTTCAGCGCTGCTTGAGGGTGTCGCGGATCTCGCGCAGCAGTTTCACGTCTTCCGGCTCGACCGGCGCTTCCGGCTCGGCCGGCTTCGCCCGCTGGAGCTTGTTGATCGCCTTGATGGCGATGAAGATCGCGAACGCGATGATCACGAAGTTGATGATGTTGTTGATGAAGACGCCATACTTGATGAGGGGTGCGCCGGCCTTCTCGGCGGCTTCCAGGGTTTCGTAGGCGGTCGAGCTCAGGTTGATGAAGAGGTTGCTGAAGTCCACCCCGCCGACCAGCATGCCGACCCCCGGCATGATCACGTCCTTGACGAGCGAATCGACGATCTTGCCGAAGGCTGCGCCGATGACCACGCCGACGGCGAGATCGATGACGTTGCCGCGCATCGCGAATTCCTTGAATTCCTGGATGAAGCTCATGTTTTTTCTCCGGGCCGATTATTGAAACTGCTTATGCAGTGATGGGTCGCGCGCTGCTTGGTGCACCGCGCTACGGTCGACGCCATTCTTGCCTCAAGCGCCCGGATTGCCAAGCCCCGTGACGTTTTTCACGCCGCCGCCGATCCCGCTCCACAGGCGACAGGCGGGCGGGATCGGCTATCCTTCGCCCCCATCATGCTCGCCCTCCTCCAGGTCCTCGCCAGCGGTATCGCCATCGGCTGCGTCTACGGCCTGGTCGCGCTCTCCTTCGTGCTGATCTACAAGGCGACCGAGACCGTCAGCTTCATGCAGGGCGAGCTGCTGATGCTTGGCGCCTTCGCCGCGCTCGGCCTGCATCTCGGCGCAGGGCTGCCGCTCGCGCTCGCTGCCGCCGGCGCGGTGGCGTCGATGGCCCTGCTCGGCGCCGGGCTGGAGCGCGCGGTGCTGCGCCGCGCGATCGGCCAGCCGCACCTGGTGGCGGTGCTGCTCACCTTCGGCCTCGGTCTCATGGTGCGCGGCGGCATCGCCGCCGTGCCGGTTGCGACCCAGGGCATGTACCGCCTGCCCTTCGCCGATGGCAGCGTGCAGCTCGGCCCGCTGACGCTCGCCTCGGGCCACCTGCTGGTGATCGGCGCCACCGTGATCCTCGCCGGCCTGCTCGCGCTGTTCTTCCGTTTCACCCGTGCCGGCCTCGCCCTGCGTGCCTGCTCGGAAGACGCCCGCGTGGCGGCGCTGATGGGCGTGCCGGTCGATCGCATGCACACCCTCGCCTGGTCGCTCGGCGCGGCGCTGGCCGCGGTCGCCGGTCTGTTGCTGGCGCCGATCACCTTCGTCCACCTGAACATGGGCCTGGTGGCGCTGAAGGCCTTTCCCGCAGCGGTGCTCGGCGGGCTCACCAGCCTGCCCGGGGCGCTCGCCGGCGGAGTCTTTCTCGGCGTGGTCGAGGCGGTCGCCGGCCTGCTCCTGCCCGAGGGGGTGAAGGACGCCGTGCCCTATGCGCTGCTGCTGGTCGTGCTGCTCCTGTTTCCGGGCGGCTTCGCCGGCGGCGGCGCGCGGAGCGGGCGGTGAGCGCGCCCGGCGCGCTGCGGCGGGTCGCGCCCTGGCTGCTGCTGCTCCTCGCCGCCGGCGTGTGGCTGGGGCCGGACTACGCGCTCGGTCAGGCGACGATGGTCGCGACCTATGCGATCGCCGGCCTCGGCGTGGTGATCGTGGTCGGCCAGGCGGGCCAGGTCACGTTCGGACAGGGCGCGCTGGTGGCGCTCGGGGCCTATGCGGAAGCGGTGCTCGCCGGCCGCGGCGTGCCGGTGATCCTCTCGCTGCCGGCGGCGGTCGCACTCGGCGCGGCCGGCGGCGCGCTCGCCAGCCTGCCCGCGTGGCGGCTCGGCGGCCTCTATTTCGGCATGAGCACGCTTGCCTTCGCCCTGCTGGTCGAGGAGGCCCTGGTGCGCTGGGAAGGGCTCACCCGCGGTGCGGCGGGCCTCGCGACGCCGGCGCTCGCGCTCGCCGGCGTCGCCCTCGACGCGCCCCTCGCCCAGGCGCTCGCCAGTCTCGCCACCTTGTTGTGCGCCTTGTTCTTCTGCCGCCGCCTGCTCGCCTCGCGCCTCGGTCGCGCCTGGCGCGCGGTGCGCGAGGACGAGGCTGCCGCCGAGGCCTGCGGCATCGACGCGGCGCGGGCGAAGACGCTCGCGTTCGCGGTGGGTGGCGCGCTGTCGGGACTGGCGGGCGCACTCTACGCGCATTGGATCGGCTTCATCAGCCCGGAGCAGTTCGGCCTCATGTTCTCCTTCGAGCTGCTGATGCTCGCCTTCATCGGCGGCGCCCGGCGGCTCGCCGGGGCGGCCTGGGGCGCGCTGGTGATCGTCGCCATTCCGCAGGGCATCGCGGTGCTGCGCGACCTGCTGCCCGGCGACTGGGCGCGCGCCGCCGGCCTGGAGGCGATGCTGTTCGGCGCGGTGATCGTCGCCGTCGTGCTGCTGCGGCCGGGCGGCATCGCCGGGCGACGCTGACGCGGCGCCGCAGGCACGGTAGGAGCGCAGCCCGCTGCGCGATTGCGGCGCTGCCGCGCCTGCCGTGCATGAAGGAGCCGCTCGGGGTATAAAGCCTGACTTCGCAGCTTGGGCTCCCTTCGATGAGACTGCTTTCCACCCTGCTCGCCGCGGTGCTCGCCACGGTCCCCCTCTCCGCCGCCGCGACGCCGGGCGTCAGCGAACGGGAGATCGTCGTCGGCACGATCTCCGACCTCTCCGGCCCCACCGCGCTGCTCGGCGTGCCGGTGCGCGACGGCATGCTGATGCGCTTCGAGGAAGCGAACGCCGCCGGCGGCGTCCATGGCCGCAGCGTGCGGCTGGCGGTGGAGGACGCCGGCTACGACCCCAAGCGCGGCATCCTCGCCGCGCGCAAGCTGATCCAGCGCGACCGGGCGTTCGCCTTCATCGCCAACCTCGGTACGCCGGTGGTGATGGCGACGATGCCGATGGTGCTCGACGCCGGTCGCCTGCATCTGTTTCCCTTTTCGCCCCACGAGGCGACCTACTCTCCCCTGCATCCGCTCAAGTTCCAGGTCTTCGCGCCCTACCAGGAATACATGGAAGCCGGCACCCGGCACATGGTCGGGCGCGGCGGCTACGCGCGCAGCTGCCTGCTCTACCAGGACGACGACTACGGGCTGGAGGTGATGAAGGGCGTCGAGTCCGGGCTGGCGCAGCTGGGCAAGGCGCTGGTGACGAAGACCAGCTACAAGCGCGGCGCCACCGACCTCTCGAGCCAGGTGGCCCGTTTGCGCGCGGCCGACTGCGACCTCGTGGTGCTCGCCACCGTGGTGCGCGAGACGGTGGCCGCGGTGAGCGAGGCGAGGCGCATCGGCTGGGAGGTCGACATGCTGGTGACCGCCTCCGGCTACTCGGCGCAGACGCACGAGCTCGGCGGCGCGGCGGTCGAAGGCCTGTACGGCATCAGCGTGCTGCCCCACCCCTATGCCGAGGGGGCGTCGCCGGCGCTCGCCGGCTGGATCGAGCGTTACCGCAGCCGCTTCGGCGCCGCGCCCAACGTCTGGAGCGTGATGGGCTACACCCTGGCCGACCTGTTCGTGCGCGCCGCCGAGGCGGCCGGCCCGACGCTCACCGCGGAGCGCTTCGCGGCCGCGCTCGAGGCGCTGCGCTCCCCGCCCGACTTCTTCGGCAGCCCGCAGTACCGCTTCGACCCCACCGATCACCTCGGCAACCGGCACGGCCGCCTGGCGCAGATCCGCAACGGGCGCTGGGAGCTGCTGACCGACTACCTCGAGTGAAGGCGGCGCGCGCCACGATCGCTTATCCTTGTCCGGGCACGAGCGAGGAAGAGTCTGCATGAGCGAAGCGAAAACCGTCTGCGTGGCCTTCACCGGCGCCTCCGGCATGCCCTACGGCCTGCGCCTGGTCGAGTGCCTGCTCGACGCGGGCTGCAGGGTGTGGCTGCTCTACTCGCAGGTGGCGCAGATCGTCGCCCGCCAGGAGATGGACTGGCAGCTGCCGGCGCGCGCCGCCGAGGTCGAAGCGGACCTGTCGGCGCGCTTCGCCGCCGCCCCCGGTCAGCTGCGGGTGTTCGGCCGCGAGGAATGGTTCGCGCCGCCCGCCTCGGGTTCCAATCCGCCCGGGGCGATGGTGGTGTGCCCGTGCACCATGGCCACCCTCGCCGCGATCGCCGCCGGCCTCAGCCAGAACCTGATTGAGCGCGCCGCCGACGTCGTGATCAAGGAAGGGCGCAAGCTGGTGCTGGTGCCGCGCGAGACGCCGTATTCGGCGATTCATCTCGAGAACATGCTCAAGCTCGCCCGCCTCGGCGTGTGCATCCTGCCGCCGAACCCGGGCTTCTATCATCACCCGAAGAGCGTGCAGGACCTGGTCGACTTCGTGGTCGCCCGGGTGCTCGACCAGCTCGGCGTGCCGCACCGGCTGATGGCGCGCTGGGGCGAGGAGGAACCGGACCATGGCTGAGCTTGCCCGCCTGCCGCTGTTTCCGCTGAAGGCGGTGCTGTTTCCCGAGGGGCTGCTCGCGCTGCGGGTGTTCGAGCCGCGCTACATGGACATGGTCAGTCGCTGCATGCGCGAGGACGCCGGCTTCGGTGTGTGCCTGATCGCCGCCGGCGAGGAGGTCGGCGAGGCGGCGGTGCCGCATCCGCTCGGCACCGAGGCGCGCATCGCGCAGTGGGACATGGCGTCGGCCGGGGTGCTCAACCTCGTCGTCCGCGGCGGGCGCCGTTTCCGCATCGAGGACCACGAGCTCGAGCGCGACGGCCTGCTCACCGCCAGCGTGCGCTGGCTCGACGAGCCGCCAGCGCAGCCGGTGCCCGCCACCCAGGCCCGGATCGTGGCCTTGCTGCGATCGATCGCGGACGAGATCGGCGAGCGCATGCCGGCGCCGCACCGTTTCGAGGACGCCGCCTGGGTCGGTGCGCGCTACGCCGAGCTGCTGCCGATTCCGCTCCTCGCACGGCAGAAGCTGCTCGAGCTCGACGACGTGCTGAGCCGGCTCGAGATCATCCAGCAATACCTGCACCAGCACGCGCTGCTGAAGTGAGCCCCTGCAGGATGCGCCGCACCGGCGTCGGCAGGGCGGCGGCGTCGAGGCCGGCGAGCGACTGCCACAGGCGGCCGTCTTCGCGCGCGGCGGCGGCGGTGCCGCCAGCCTGCAGTCGCAGCGGGCGGATCTCGAGCAGGAAGTGGGTGAAGGCGTGCTTCATTGGAGCGAGTTCCTCCACCGCCTCGCAGGCGATGCCGAGCGCGTCCTGCGCCCAGCGGCTCGCGCCGGCGGCGTCGGTCGCCGCCTCGGCGGGCATTTCCGGCAGCGTCAGCAGCCCGCCCCAGATGCCGGCGGGCGGGCGGCGCTCGAGCAGCACCGTGTCGCCGAGCACCACCACGGCCAGGCTCACGCTGCGCCGCGGCACGGTCTTCTTCGGGCGCGGGGTCGGCAGTTCGGCGGCGCGGCCGGTGCGCAGGGCGACGCAGTCGGCGGCGAGCGGGCAGCGCTCGCAGGCCGGCTTGCCGCGGGTGCACAGGGTGGCGCCGAGATCCATCTGCGCCTGGATGTAGATGCCCACCTCCACCTGCGGCAGCAGCGAATCGGCGAGCGCCCACAGCGCGTCCTCCACCGGCTTGCTGCCCGGGAAGCCGTCGACGCCGAAGGCGCGGCACAATACGCGCTTGACGTTGCCGTCGAGGATCGCCGCGCGCTCGCCGAACGCGAAGGCGGCGATCGCCGCCGCGGTGGAGCGGCCGACGCCCGGCAGGGTGGCGATCTGCGCCGCGCCGCGCGGAAAGCGGCCCCCGTGTTCCGCGACGATGACCTGCGCCGCGCGATGGAGGTTGCGCGCGCGGGCGTAGTAGCCGAGGCCGCTCCACAGCGCCATCACCTCCTCGACCGGGGCCGCGGCGAGCGCGGCCAGATCGGGAAAGCGGGCGAGGAAGCGCCGGTAGTAGGGGATCACGGTGTCGACCTGGGTCT
Organism: Thauera phenolivorans; assembly: GCF_001696715.1. GTDB lineage: Bacteria > Pseudomonadota > Gammaproteobacteria > Burkholderiales > Rhodocyclaceae > Thauera > Thauera phenolivorans. The sequence goes on from NZ_MBFM01000006.1 coordinate 97,017, forward strand.
GCTGCAGCATGATCTCCGACAGCCAGATGCGGTAGGGATCGACGCCGCCCTGCCAGGGCAGGTCGTGGCGGCCGTGCTCGCGATGCCAGGCGATCAGGCGGTGGGCGAAGTCACTCATTTGCTTGCTTCGTTCGTCCTTCACGGGGCGGGCGCGCGTGCGGCGCGCTCGACGCTCGCCCCACGCGCGGGGATAATCCCGCGTTTCTCAATTACAACGGTCGGGTCGGCAGCGTCGTCCGGGCCGAAAATCATACTTCCCATGTCCCAGCAGATCACGCCTCCCGCAGACTTCACCCGTCAGTTCCGCAACGCGCTCGGCATGTTCGCCACCGGCATCACCGTGGTCACCACGCGCACGCCGGAGGGCGAGCCGATCGGCCTCACGGTGAATTCCTTCAACTCGGTGTCGCTCGAGCCGCCGCTGATCGTATGGAGCCTGACCGCGGACCTGCCGAGCACGCCGGTGTTCGAGAACGCGGAATACTACGCGATCAACGTGCTCGCCGAGGACCAGGCGGCGCTGTCGCAGCGCTTCGCCAGCCGCGCCGAGGACCGCTTCGCCGGGCTCGAGTTCGACGAGGGCACCGGTGGCGTGCCGCTGCTGCGCGGCTGCTGCGCTCGCTTCGAGTGCCGCAACACCGTGCGCTATCCGGGCGGCGACCATGTCGTGTTCATCAGCGAGGTGGTGGCCTTCGACCGTGAGGAGCTGGCGCCGCTGATCTATCACGCCGGCGCCTACCGCCGGCTCGCGCCCTGAGCGGGCGCCGCCTCAGCGCCCGACCAGCTCGACGAGATAGGGAACGCCAGGGGCGAGTGCGAGCGTCAGCGCGTGCAGGCGCTGCAGCGCGGTCTCGCGTGCGCTCGCCGGCCAGACATGGGCCTCGCGCAGGAAGGGCCCATCGTCGGCGAAGTTCCAGTCTTCGGGCCGGATCACGTCACAGGCCGCGATCAGCCCGTCGCGCAGCGTGACGCTGTACAGCAGGATGCCGTGCGCGCTATCGACGCTGGCGCGACCCACGCCGGACGCGGGCGAGCCCGCCTGTGCGAGCGCGGGAAGCGCGTCGAACAGCGGATGGCGCATGCGGGTCGCGCCGTCGGCGACGTCGAGCATGCTCGCCATCAGGCGGGCGGAAATCAGGTGGCCCTTGACGTGCAGGATGCGGATCAGCGGCGAGTGCCGATGGCGCGCGAGCGCGCCCGTCTCGGCCGCGTGCGGCAGCGGGGCGCTGCCCGAGCGCGTCCATTCGGCGACCGCGGCCGGCTCGAGCATCGGCAGCGCGCCGCCGACCGGCGGGTGGGCTTTGCCGAGGGCGAGCAGGGCGGCGAGCACGCTGCCGAGTATGCCCCCCTCTTCGGCGCAGGCGATGAACTCGGCCAGCGTGTGGGGCGGACGGATGCGGCGGAAGAAGCCGGTGAGCAGCTCGCGTGCGACCAGGTCGAGGATCTCGCCGCCGAGGGCGTAGAGCGCTTCCTGCGTCTGTCCGGGCCGCAGCAGACGGTGATGGAACTCGGCATTGCGCTGGGGCCGTGCGTCCTCGCCGAAGACGGGCGGCCAGTCGAGAAGCAGCCGGCCGAGGTGCTCGGCGACGAGCTCGGCGGCGAGTTCACGCTCGGTGGCGAGGCGCTCGTCGTGCGCCGGGGGCGGCTCGCCCGCGGCCGCCGCGCAGGCCAGGCGCAGCGCCGTGGCGTGCGCATGCGGGCTGTCGCCGGCGATGTCAACGAGGCGCGCGGCGGCCTCCGCCGAGCTCAGCCCGCAAAGGCGGGGGCCGATGGCTTCAGGGCGCGCTTCGACGCGGGCGGCCACCACCTCGCTGCCGTCCCATTCGGCACGAAGGCGCAAGGGAGCGGCGCCTTCACCTGCGTCGATGCATTGCCGCGAGCCCCCCGGGGCGGCGGATGAGGACGTGGCGGTGGGCGTCATGGCGGGCGGCGTCTGCATGGGTTGTTCCATGCGCCATTCTAGCCGCCGCCGCGCCGGCTTTCAGGCGAGTCCAGCACCTCTGCGTTGGTCACGGGCGCTGGCGCGTCGTGCGCCGGGGATGGTGGCAGAATGGGCGTTCTTCGCATCAACGGAGTGAGCCTCATGCGTCTACTCGAACCCGTCCGCCTCGGCGAGCTCTCCCTCGCCAACCGCGTCGTCATGGCACCGCTGACCCGCTGCCGTGCCGACAACCCGGATTTCGCGCCCACCGAGATCATGCAGCGCTACTACGTGCAGCGCGCCGGCGCGGGATTGATCGTTTCCGAGGCGACGATCATCTCGCCCGAGGGGCGCGGCTATCCCTATACCCCGGGCATCTGGTCCGACGCTCAGGTCGAGGCCTGGCAGCGGGTGACCGATGCGGTGCACGCGGCCGGCGGCAGGATGGTGTGCCAGCTCTGGCATTGCGGTCGGCTTTCGCTGCCCGACCACCACGGCGGCGAGGCGCCGCTGGCGCCCTCGGCGGTGAATCCCGAGATCGAGATGTTCTCCGGGGGAGCCGGGCTCAAGAAGACGGTGACCCCGCGCGCGATGACGCGCGAGGAGATCGCCGCCACCGTCGCCGACTTCGGCCGTGCCGCGAAGAACGCACTCGCCGCCGGCTTCGACGGCGTCGAGGTCCATTCCTCCAACGGCTACCTGATCCACCAGTTCCTTTCCCCGCTCGCCAACCGCCGCGACGACGAGTACGGCGGCAGCATCGAGAACCGCGCGCGCTTCTTTTTCGAGGTCCTCGACGCCGTGGTGGCCGAGGTGCCGGCCGCGCGCGTCGGCTTCCGCCTGAACCCGATGATGAACCGTGCCCACGGTCTGCTGGTGGACGAGAACACGGTGGCCGACTTCGAGCATCTGGTGCGCGGCGCAAACCGCTACGGCCTGGCCTACCTGCACCTGACCGAGCCCTTCATGCCCAAGCAGCTCGAGGGCGCCCCCGGCGCGCTGGCGGAGGTCGCGCCGCACTTCCGCCCGATTGCGCAGATGCCGATGGTCGCCAACGGCGCCTTCGACGCCCGCAAGGCCGAAGCCTGGCTCGAGGCGGGCTGGTGCGATGCAGTCGCCTTCGGCAAGCCCTTCATCTCCAACCCCGACCTCGTCGAACGCTTCCGCCGCGGCGTGCCACTCGCCGCATGGGATGCGGATACCTTCTATCAGGGTGGCGAGCGAGGCTTTGTGGACTATCCTGTTCTCGGGGCGTGAATGCTGCGTCGCGGTATGGCAGGAGCGCACGAAAGTCCCGAAATTGCTGGTCTTCCGGCCCGCCGGCCGCTTGCGGGGGTGCTAGAATCCCGCCGGTCTAGCCGTCTTTCATCCAAACACACCAAATCGAGGAAAAGCATGAACAAAGGTGAATTCGTCGAAGCCCTGGCCGACCGCCTGGATTTGTCCCGCGCGCAGGCCGACCGCGCCCTGTCCGCTGTGCTCGATATCATCTCCGAGCAGCTCGCCGAGGGCGGCAAGGTGTCCTTCACCGGGTTC
>NZ_MBFM01000006.1:100483-166279 GCF_001696715.1 Thauera phenolivorans
CTGGCGGAGGTCGCGCCGCACTTCCGCCCGATTGCGCAGATGCCGATGGTCGCCAACGGCGCCTTCGACGCCCGCAAGGCCGAAGCCTGGCTCGAGGCGGGCTGGTGCGATGCAGTCGCCTTCGGCAAGCCCTTCATCTCCAACCCCGACCTCGTCGAACGCTTCCGCCGCGGCGTGCCACTCGCCGCATGGGATGCGGATACCTTCTATCAGGGTGGCGAGCGAGGCTTTGTGGACTATCCTGTTCTCGGGGCGTGAATGCTGCGTCGCGGTATGGCAGGAGCGCACGAAAGTCCCGAAATTGCTGGTCTTCCGGCCCGCCGGCCGCTTGCGGGGGTGCTAGAATCCCGCCGGTCTAGCCGTCTTTCATCCAAACACACCAAATCGAGGAAAAGCATGAACAAAGGTGAATTCGTCGAAGCCCTGGCCGACCGCCTGGATTTGTCCCGCGCGCAGGCCGACCGCGCCCTGTCCGCTGTGCTCGATATCATCTCCGAGCAGCTCGCCGAGGGCGGCAAGGTGTCCTTCACCGGGTTCGGCTCTTTCGAAGTCTCGGAGCGCGCCGCGCGCACCGGCCGCAATCCCCAGACCGGCGCCGCGATCGAGATCGCTGCCTCCAACGTGCCCAAGTTCACGGCCGGCGCGACCCTGAAGGCGAGCGTCAACGCCAAGTAAGTCGAGGCGCCCCAGAGCGCATCGCAGTCCCGAGAAACGGCCCGGCGCTTCGTGCGCGGGCCGTTTTTCGTTTTTTTTCATCGACTTCGAGACCTGACCGGGAAAGTCCGTTATACTTGCGCTCGTTGTGCAATGCAGCAGCAGGGCCGAAGCATCACCGTTGCGGACCATCCGTCCGCCGATTCCGGCCCGAGGGACTGTAACCACAGCCCCATCGCCCCCGACCTCCCGCCGAACTCCATTCGTTCTTCCGATCGTCTGGCATCGTGACAACCGGTTGGTGCCGATGCGCGGTCGACCCGGCTACCGCCGAGCGACCGGCCACGCCCATCGCGCGTTCGTCGCCCTTGCGATCCGACCGGCGTGCCGACTTCGTCCATCCGCGAAGAAGGCGCCGCGCGATGCCATGCGACCCGCTCCCGCGGGTCCGAATCCGTCCGGCCACAAGCCGGCCAGACCTACAGGAAGAACCCCAATGACGTTCCACAGCCTCGGCCTCGCCGACGAACTCCTCAAGGCCATCGAGCAGACCGGTTACACCACGCCGACCCCGGTGCAGCTGCAGGCGATCCCCGCCGCGCTCGCCGGTAGCGACCTGCTCGTGTCGAGCCACACCGGCAGCGGCAAGACCGCCGCGTTCACCCTGCCCGCGCTACACAGGATCATCGACCGCCGCCCGGCTCAGGGCAGCGGGCCGCGCGTGCTGGTGCTGACCCCCACCCGCGAGCTCGCCCAGCAGGTCGAGAAGGCGGTGCAGACCTACGGCAAGGCCTTGCGCTGGCTCAACACCGCCTGCCTCGTCGGCGGCGCGCCGATGTTCGCCCAGATCAAGCAGCTGCAGCGCCAGTGCGATGTCGTCGTCGCCACCCCGGGCCGTCTGCTCGACCACCTCAACCGGCGCAAGATCAAGCTGTCGGACGTCGAGGTGCTGATCCTCGACGAGGCCGACCGCATGCTCGACATGGGCTTCGCCGAGGACATCGACGCCATCGTCGCCGCCACCCCGGCCAAGCGGCAGACCCTGCTGTTCTCGGCCACCCTCGACGGCGTGGTGGGCAACCTGGCCTCGCGCCTGACGCGCAACCCGCAGCGCATCGAGATCGAGGTCGCGCAGGAAGATCGTGGCCAGATCGAGCAGCGCCTGATGTTCGCCGACGACCTCGGCCACAAGAGCCGCCTGCTGCACGCCCTGCTCGGCGAGGACGGGATGAACCAGGCGGTGGTGTTCACCGCCACCAAGCGCAGCGCCGACGAGCTGTCGCTCTCCCTGCAGGAGAAGGGCATCGCCGCCGCCGCGCTGCACGGCGACATGCACCAGACCCAGCGCAACCGCACCCTCGACCGCCTGCGTCAGGGCCGGATCGGCGTGCTGGTGGCGACCGACGTCGCCGCCCGCGGCATCGACGTCGCCGGCATCAGCCACGTCATCAACTTCGATCCGCCGCGCCAGGCCGAAGACTATGTGCACCGTATCGGCCGCACCGGCCGTGCCGGCCGCGACGGCGTCGCGATCACCCTGTCGGGTCCGCGCGAGACCGGCCTGATCCGTGCGATCGAGCGCTTCACCGGCGACCGCCTGGCGGTGCACACCATCCCCGGCATGGAGCCGTCGCCGCGCAAGCCGGCCGGCCCGCGTCCGGCCGGCAGCGCGCGTCGCCCGAGCGGCGGCGGCTACGGCCGTCCGGGTGGTGAGGCGCGTCGCGGCGGCTACGGCCGCGACGGCCAGTCCTCGGGCCGCGGCTACGGCGATCGCCGCGAGCGCGCCGCCCGCGGCTGATCCCGCTCCTCGGCAGCATGAAAGATCCCGCGCAAGCGGGATTTTTTTCGTCCGTCCGTATCGTCGCCACGCCCACGCCCACGCCCACGCCGGTGCCGGTGCCGGCGCGCCCCGGCCGCATAATGGACGCATGGCCACCGATCCCCGTCCTGCGGCGCCGCGCCCGGTATCGACCCTGCGCGGGCTGTTGCCCTTCCTGCGCCCCTACCGCGCGCGGGTGGTGCTCGCCTTCGTGCTGCTCAGCCTCGGCTCGGCCACCATCCTGGTCGTCCCGCTGGCCTTTCGCGACCTGATCGACGCCGGCTTCGGCAGCGGCGTGCCGGCCGGGGGCGGCCTGCTCGGCACGCGCGGGCCCGATGCGCACTTCGTCCTCCTCTTCGGCCTCGCCGCGTTCTGGGCGCTGGTGGTGGCGGCGCGCTACTACACGGTGTCGTGGGTGGGCGAGCGGGTCGCCGCCGACCTGCGCAACGCGGTCTACGCGCGGGTCCTGCGCCAGTCGCCGCAGTTCTTCGAGACCCTGCAGACCGGCGAGGTGCTGTCGCGGCTCACCGGCGACACCACGCTGATCCAGGCGGTGGTCGGCAGCTCGGTGTCGATGGGCCTGCGCAGCCTGTTCCAGTTCGTCGGCGGCATGCTGATGCTGGCGGTGACCAGTGCCTGGCTGTTCGGCCTCATCGTCGGCCTGATGGCGGTGCTCGCGGTGCCGATCGTCCTCGTCGGCCGGCGCGTGCGCAGGCTGTCGCGCGAGTCCCAGGACCGCATCGCCGACGCCTCGGCGCTCGCCGCCGAGGTCCTCAACGCGATGCCCACGGTGCAGGCCTTCACCCAGGAGCGCAACGAGGCGCGCCGCTTCGCCGCGCGCACCGAGACCGGTTTCCGCACCGCGGTGCGGCGCACCCGGGTGCGGGCGGCGATGAGCGCGCTGATCATCGCCGCGGTGATGGGCACGATCATCTTCGTGCTCTGGATTGGCGCCCGCCAGGTGCAGGCCGGCGACCTCAGCCTGGGCGAGCTCGGTGCCTTCATGCTCTATGCCGCGCTGGTCGCAGGCGGTGCCGGCACCCTGGGCGAGGTGTGGGGCGAGGTGATGCGAGCGGGCGGTGCCGCCGGCCGCCTGCTCGAGCTGCTGCACGCCGAGCCGGCGATCCGCGATCCGGCCGTCCCGCGCACGCCGCCGCGCGCGGTTCAGGCGGGGATCGTGTTCGCGCATGTGGTCCTGCGCTATCCGGCGCGGCCGGCGGTGCGTGTGCTCGACGACGTCTGCCTCGAGATCGCCCCCGGCGAGCGGGTGGCCCTGGTCGGACCCTCGGGAGCGGGCAAGACCAGTCTGTTCCTGCTCCTGCTGCGCTACTATGAGGTCTCCGCCGGCGCGATCCGGATCGACGGCGAGGACATCCGCCAGCGCTCGCTCGGGGCGCTGCGCGCCGACATCGCGATCGTGCCGCAGGAGCCGGTGATCTTCTCGGCGAGCGCGCTGGACAACATCCGCTACGGCCGGCCCGCGGCGAGCGACGAGGAGGTCAAGTCGGCGGCGCGCGCGGCGGCGGCCGACGAGTTCATTACCCGCCTGCCCGAGGGCTACGACAGCTTCCTCGGCGAGCGAGGCACCCGCCTGTCGGGCGGGCAGCGCCAGCGCATCGCGATCGCACGTGCGATCCTCAAGGGCGCGCGCCTGCTGCTGCTCGACGAGGCGACCAGCGCGCTCGACGCCGAGTCCGAGCGCCACGTGCAACGCGGCCTCGCGGCGGCGATGGAGGGGCGCACGACGCTGATCATCGCCCACCGCCTGGCGACCGTGCAGCAGGTCGACCGCATCGTGGTGATCGACGGCGGGCGCATCGTCGAGACCGGTACCCCGGCCGACCTGCGCCGTCAGGGCGGGCTGTACGCCCGGCTGGCGGCGCTGCAGTGGGAGGTGTGAGCGGGCTCAGGCGCGGCGCGCGCGCGGGGCGGGGCGAAACTGGCGCGGATCGCGGTAATACTCGGCGTGCTCGCTGTCGGCGGTGACGCCCGGGATGCCGAGCAGCGGCAGCGGCGACAGGCTGCGCGGGGACAGGGACGGGAAGCCGGCGCGCAGCTGCGCGGCGAGCCAGGCGTCGGTTTCGGCGAGGGCCTCGGGCGCGGGCAAGGCCAGCCAGCCGGGCTCGACCCGGCGATACACCGCCTTCGCGCACAGGCCGAAGAAGGGCGCCCGCAGCTGGTCCCAGCTGCCGTGGCCGAAGACGAGGAAGCGGGTGGTCGCGCGCAGCCGCGCCCGCCGCCGCCAGAAGGCCTGCTCCCAGGCGTGGGCCGCGAGCAGATCGGGGATCTCCGCGTCCGCCGAGACGACGATGCCGCATTCGTCGAACTGGGTGAGGGCATCGCGCCGCCGGCCGCCCCGTCGCCCGACCGGATCTCCGGCACGGCCTAGCCCCTCGCCTCGCAGTCCCCGCCTCAGGCCGCCCGCACCGCCCTCGCCGGCTGCAGGCGATTGACCCCGCTGATGAGGGCGCGGATCGAGGCGGTGACGATGTTGCCGTCGATGCCCACCCCGTAGCGCTCGCCACCTTGTGCGCCGAGCTCGATGAAGGCGCAGGCCTGCGCGTTGCCGCCGTCCTCGCTCGGCGCGATCGAGCGCTCCTCGTAGCTGCGCACCTGGACCTCGATGCCCGCGCCGCGCAAGGCATGGACCGCGGCGTCGATCGGGCCGTTGCCCTCGCCGACCAGCAACTGGCGGCTGCCCCCGATCTCGACCGCGAGGCGGATGCCCTGGGCCTTGCCGTGCTCGAACAGATGGTGCTCGAGATAACGCACCGGCGCCACGCCGTCGAGATAGGTGTGGGCGAAGAGCTGCCAGATGTCGGCCGCGCTCATCTCGCCGCCGCTGGCGTCGGTCGCCTGCTGCACCTCGCGCGAGAACTCCACCTGCAGCCGGCGCGGCATCACGATGCCGTACTCGGTTTCGAGCAGGTAGGCGACGCCGCCCTTGCCCGACTGGCTGTTGACCCGGATCACCGAGTCGTAGCTGCGGCCGACATCCGCGGGGTCGATCGGCAGGTAGGGCACGTTCCACGGACGAGTTTCACCGTCGACGGCCTTTTGGGCCGCAAATCCCTTCTTGATGGCGTCCTGGTGGGAGCCGGAGAAGGCGGTGAACACGAGATCCCCCACATAAGGATGGCGCGGGTGGATCGGCAGCTGGTTGCAGTACTCGACGGTGCGCGCCACCGCGTTGATGTCGGAGAAGTCGAGCCCGGGCGACACGCCCTGGGTGTACATGTTGAGCGCCAGGGTGACGAGGTCGACGTTGCCGGTGCGCTCGCCGTTGCCGAACAGGCAGCCCTCGACCCGGTCGGCACCCGCCATCATGCCGAGCTCGGCGGCGGCGACGCCGGTGCCGCGGTCGTTGTGCGGATGGAGCGAGAGGATCACGCTGTCGCGGCGGGCGAGGTTGCGGTGCATCCACTCCACCTGGTCGGCATAGACGTTGGGGGTCGCGACCTCCACCGTGGCGGGCAGGTTGAGGATCACCTTGTCGTCCGGGCTCGCACCCCATTCGGCGGTGACCGCGTCGCACACCTCCTTGGCGAAGTCGAGCTCGGTGGCGGAAAAGGTCTCCGGGCTGTACTGGAGCACGATCTCGGTGCCCGAACTCGACTTCAGCTCGGCGGCGAGCTCCTTGATCAGGCGTACCGCGGAGACGGCGAGCGCCACCACCTGCGGCTTGTCCATGCCGAACACGACTTCGCGGAAGGTCGGCGAGGTGGCGTTGTACACATGCACGATCGCGCGCCGCGCACCGCGCACCGACGCCAAGGTGCGGCGGATGAGATCCTCGCGCGCCTGGGTGAGCACCTCGATGGTGACGTCCTGCGGAATGTGCCCGCCGTCGATCAGCCTGCGCACGAAGTCATAGTCGGTCTGCGAGGCCGAAGGGAAGCCGACCTCGATCTCCTTGATGCCGATGTCGCACACGGTGCGGAACATGCGCATCTTGCGCTCGACGCTCATCGGCTCGAACAGGGCCTGGTTGCCGTCGCGCAGGTCGGTGCTCATCCAGATCGGCGCGCGCTCGATCACCTTGTTCGGCCATTGGCGGTCGGCGAGCGAAATGGTGGGGAAGGGGCGGTACTTGGCGGCGGGGTCCTGCAACATCATGGCGCTGTCCTCGTGGGAATGCGTGGTTCGATGCCGAACAGTCTACGCGCCGGCGTGCGGCATAGGCTTGCATTGTTGCGGGCTTGACCCGGTATTTTGCGCAGAAATGGGCGTTTGACCTTTTTTCTGTGCAAGAATCTGCCGTCCATTGGAAAGACCGGAGCCGATCATGCAGCTCGACCGCCACGACCGCCTGATCCTCGAGGTGCTGCAGCAGGATGCGCGCATCAGCAACCAGGATCTCGCCGAGCGCATCGCGCTGTCGCCCTCGTCCTGCCTGCGCCGGCTGCGCGCGCTCGAGGAGGCGGGCCTGGTGCGCGGCTATCGCGCGCTGCTCGACGCCCGCAAGCTCGGCCTGTCACTGATGGCGCTGATCCACATTTCGATGGACCGTCACACGCCGGAACGCTTCGAGCGCTTCGAGGCCGAGGTCGCCGCCACCCCCGAGGTGCTCGAGTGCCTGCTGATCACCGGCCAGGAAGCCGACTACCAGCTCAAGGTGGTGGTCGCCGACATGGACGCCTATCAGGAGCTGCTGCTGAACCGGATCACCCGCATCCCCGGCGTCACCGGCGTGCATTCGAGCTTCGTGCTGCGCCGGGTGGTGGACCGCACCGCGTTGCCGCTCGGGGAGGCGCGCCGGGCTTCCTGATCGGGGCCGCACTGGTTACACTCGGCAACCACAGGGACATATCGGCGCTGCCGGGAAAGATCATCCATGTCGTCAGCCACAGAAGTCGTCTGCCCCAAGTGCAAGAGTTCGCGATACCGGCTGTCGCGCTGGCACTCGTACGACGAAAAGCATGCCCATCCGCACGCGTCCGCCTATCGTTGCCTCAATTGTTCGCACCGCTTCATCGTCGACCATGTCGCGCCGGTGCGCAGCCGGCCGGTGTTCGTGATCGCTGCGCTGGTGGTGGTGGTCGCGGTCGCCGTGGTCGGCGCGCTCGGGCTCGACGGGGTCCGGCTGGCGGCGCCCGAGCCTGCTGCGGAAGGCGTCGATTCGGTGACGATGCAACGGGCGCAGGCGGGCGACGCCGATGCCCAGCTGAAAATGGCCAGGCTGCTGCTGCTCGACGCCGAATTCAACCCGGCGAGCACGAGGGAGGCGGTCGCCTGGCTGCAGCAGGCGGTCGAGGGCGGCAACACCGGGGCGATGGTCGAGCTCGGCCGCGTCTATCGGACCGGCGTGGGCGTGCTGCAGGATTACCAGCAGGCGACCAGCTGGATTGAGCGGGCGGCGATGGAGGGCGACGCCGAGGGCATGCTCGAGCTCGGCCGGCTGTATCGCGAGGGGGTCCTGCTCAAGCGCGATCCGGTGCTCGCCTACGTCTGGTTCAATCGCGCTGCGACCGCGCTCAACATGGCCGCGGTGCGCGAGCGCGACGAGATCGCCCGCCAGCTCAGCCCGACCGAGCTCGCCGAGGGGCAGCGGCGCTCGGCCGAGCCGGTCGCCACCGCCGTGCCCCGCTAGGCGGGCTCAGCGCTTCGCCCTGCGCGACGCCTCGAACTCTTCCGGGCGCAGGCGGGCGGCGAGCTTGTCGAGCACGCCATTGACGAACTTGTGGCCGTCGGTGCCGCCGTAGCCCTTGGCGAGCTCGATCGCCTCGTTGATCACCACCCGGTAGGGCGTTTCGAGGTTGTGGCGCAGCTCGTGCGCGCCGAGCAGGAGGATCGCGTGCTCGATCGGCGACAGCTCGCTCACCGGGCGGTGGATCAGGGGCGAAAAGGCTTCCCGCAGCGTGTCGACGTTCTCCAGGGTGCCGCGCAGCAGGCCGACGAAGAGCTCGCGGTCGAGCTTGTCGAGGTTCTCGCTCTCGCTCTCGAGGTGTTTCTGCACCGCGGTCATCGAGTTGCCCGACAGCAGCCACTGGTACACGCCCTGCAGGGCGAGTTCGCGCGCCCGGCGGCGTGCCATCTTGCTCGTCGGGTTGGGCGCGGGCGCGCCCTCGGGTGCGGTGTGGTCGATGTCGCTCATCGGACGGCCTTCAGCAGATTCGCCATTTCCACCGCGGCGCGGGCGCAGTCGGCGCCCTTCTCGCGCATGCGGGTGATCGCCTGGTCCTCGTTCTCGGTGGTCAGCACGCCGTTGGCGATCGGGATGCCGGTGTCGAGGCCGACGCGGGTGACGCCCGCGCCCATCTCGTTGGAGACGAGCTCGAAGTGGTAGGTTTCGCCGCGGATCACCGCGCCGAGCGCCACCAGGGCGTCGAAGCGGCCGCTCTTGGCCATCGTCTGCAGCACGAGCGGGATCTCCAGCGCGCCCGGCACGGTGACGATGCGGATGTCGCCGCGCGCCACGCCGAGTTCGAGCAACTCGTCGGTGCAGGCCGACAGCAGGCCCTCGCAGATGTCGAGGTTGAAGCGCGCCATCACGACGCCGACGCGCAGGCCGGCGCCGGCGAAGTCGGGGTCGATCTCGGCGATGCCGTCGTAGCGCGACTGGCGGCGGGCGTTTTCGGGTTGGTTGCGTTGCATGGCGTTTCCTGCGTTCAGTTCTTGTCGACGAAGCCGGTGATCTCGAGGCCGAAGCCGGTCATGCTCGGGATCTTGCGCGGGCTGGCGAGCAGCCGCATCTGGCCCACCTTGAGCGCGCGCAGGATCTGGGCGCCGACGCCGAACAGGCGGGCGTCCCACTTCACCGGGCGGTCCTGGGTGCCGTTGAGGCTGGCGAGCAGCTCGCGGCCCGACTGCGGGCGGTAGAGCAGCACGATCACGCCGGCCTCGGCCGCCGCCACCGCGGCGAGCGCCTCGTTGATCGGGAAGCTGTGGCGATTGCTGGCCGGATCGAGGAAGTCCACCACCGAGATCGGCTCATGCACCCGCACCAGGGTCTCGCGCTCGGGCGTGATGTCGCCGCGCGACAGGGCGAAATGCACGTCGCCCGAGGTCTTGTCCTCGAAGGCGGACAGGCGGAAGGGGCCGTAGGGGGTGCTCACCTCCTTGTCGGCGACCTGCTCCACCAGGTGCTCGGTGGCGGCGCGGTACTCGATGAGGTCGCGGATGGCGCCGATCTTGAGCTCGTGTTCGCGGGCGAACTCGACCAGATCGGGCAGGCGCGCCATGGTGCCGTCGTCCTTGAGGATCTCGCAGATCACCGAGGCGGGCTCGAGGCCGGCGAGCTGGGCGAGGTCGCAGCCGGCCTCGGTGTGGCCGGCGCGGATCAGCACGCCGCCCTTCTGCGCGGTGAGCGGGAAGATGTGGCCGGGGGTGACGATGTCGTCCGGCTTGGCGTGGCGGCCGACCGCGACCTGCACGGTGCGGGCGCGGTCGTGGGCCGAAATGCCGGTGGTGACGCCGGTGGCGGCCTCGATCGAGACGGTGAAGGCGGTGCCGTGCGGGGTGCGGTTGTCGCGCACCATCTGCTGCAGGCCGAGCTGGCGGCAACGCTCCTCGGTGAGCGTCAGGCAGATCAGGCCGCGGCCGAAGCGCGCCATGAAGTTGATCGCCTCGGGGGTGACGAATTCGGCCGCCATCACGAGGTCGCCCTCGTTCTCGCGGTCCTCCTCGTCGACCAGGATGACCATTTTCCCGGCCTTGATGTCGGCGATGATGTCGGTGATCGGCGCGAGTGCGCTCATGCTGTGTCCTTTGTTCGGCGTGCTTGCGCTGCGGCGGTTCATGCCCGCGGCGACTGTTCGTCGCGCCAGGCGAGCATGCGTTCGACGTAGCGGGCGATGAGGTCGATCTCGAGGTTCACCCGGCTGCCCGCGGCAAGCTGCTTGAGGTTGGTCACCGCCACGGTGTGCGGGATCAGGTTGATCGAGAAGTCGCGTCCGTCCACCCGGTTGACCGTCAGGCTGACGCCATTGACGGTGACCGAGCCCTTCTTCGCGATGTAGCCGGCGATCTCCGCAGGGGCGCGGATCACCAGCTCGTGGCTCTCGCCGATCGGCGCGAACTTCAGCACCTCGCCGACGCCGTCGACATGGCCGGTGACGAGATGGCCGCCGAGGCGGTCGGCCAGGCGCAGCGCCTTCTCGAGATTGACCTCGTTGCCTTCGGCGTCGAGGCCGACGGTGCAGTTGAGCGTCTCGCGCGAGACGTCGAAGCTCAGGCGCGGGCCGTCGATCCCGATCACGGTGAGGCAGACGCCGCTGTTGGCGATGCTGTCGCCGATGATGACGTCGGACAGGTCGAGGCCGCCGCTGTCGACGGTCAGGCGGACGCCGTCCGCGAGCGGGGTGATGCGTTCGATGCGGCCGCAGGCGGCCACGATGCCGGAAAACATGAAAGGCCTGCCGGAATAGGGAAACGTCGAATTGTAGGCGAAAAAGCCCGCGAAAGCCGACCCTGGAGCGACCGCGCGGGCGCGCTCAGCTGCCGAGGGCGCGGTCGAGCACCGCGCCGAACGGCGCCGCCTTCATGAAGCCCACCACCCGCAGGCCCTCGCGTTCGCCCCCTTCGGCGTCGAAGAAGATGATGCCCGGCGGCCCGAACAGGCCGAAGCGCTTGAGCAGCGCCTTGTGCTCATCGTCGTTGGCGGTGACGTCGGCCTTCAGCAGCAGCATGCGTCCCATGCGCTCGGCCACCTGGGGGTCGCTGAAGGTGAAGCGCTCCATCTCCTTGCACGACACGCACCAGTCGGCATAGAAGTCGAGCATCACCGGGCGATCGGTGGTCTCGAGCCTGGCCTCGAGCTCGGCCAGCGTGTTCACCTTCTCGAACTGCGGCACGGCGGCACGCGTGCCGGCCTCGGCGCGCAGCACCGCGAGCGGCTGCAACGGGTCGCGCGAGCCGGCCAGCGCGCCCACCAGCATCGCCGCGCCGGCCAGCAGCAGCACTACGCCGACGCCCTTCCAGAAGCGCTGCCAGCCCTTCGCCTGCGGCGGCAGCGGGTCGAGCGCATGGAGGAAGATCGCCGGGAACAGCAGCAGCGCCGTCCAGCCCAGCATCACCGCCAGCGGCGGGATCACCGGGGTGAGCATCCACAGCGCGACCGCGAGCAGCATCACGCCGAAGGCTTTCTTGACGCCTTCCATCCACGGCCCGACCTTGGGCAGCAGGCTGCGCGAGGCCACGCCCACCGCGAGCAGCGGCGCGCCCATGCCGAGCGCCATCACGAACAGCGCCCAGCCGCCCAGCACCGCATCGCCGGTCTGCGCGATGTAGAGCAGGGCGCCGGCCAGCGGCGCCGCCACGCAGGGGCCGACGATCAGCGCCGACAGTACGCCCATCACGGCCACGCCGCCCACGCTGCCGCCCTTGCCGTGGCTGGCGGTGGTGGCGAGCCGGCTCTGCAGCGCGGTGGGCAGCTGCAGCTCGTAGAAGCCGAACATCGACAGCGACAACAGCACGAAGATCAGCGCGAACACCGACAGTACCCATACGTTCTGCAGGGCCGCGCTCAGCATCGTGCCCGACAGGCCGGCGGCGACCCCCGCCAGCGCGTAGGTCACGGCCATGCCCAGCACGTAAGCGAGGGAGAGCGCGAAGGCGCGCGTGTGCGAGACCTTGTGGCCCTGGCCGACGATGATGCCCGACAGGATCGGGATCATCGGGAAGGTGCACGGGGTGAAGGCGAGCAGCAGGCCGAAGCCGAAGAAGCTCAGCAGCACCAGGGGCACGCTGGCGCCGACGAGCAGGCGGGCGATGTCGCCGCTCTCGTCGCCGGCGACGCCGCCGTCCGTCGCCGCAGTGGGACTGGCGGCGCCTGCGCGGCCGGCGAGCGCGCGCTCGAGCAGTCCGCCCCCCAGCGCCACCGGCGGTGCGGCGAGGTCGATCGCGGCGGTCTGCGGCGTCGGCGGATAGCAGATGCCGCCGTCCCAGCAGCCCTGGCTGCTGACCGTCAGCGTGAAACGGCCGAGGCCCTCGGGCGCAACCACCGGCAGCAGCAGGCGCAGGCGGCCGCGGTGGGTCTCGACCTTGCCGAAGAAAGCGTCGTCATGGATCTCGCCGGCCGGCTTGTCCATCGCGCCGAGCTGCACCGTGCCGGGGTCCGCCTCGAAGCGGAACTTGTCGCCGTAAAGGTAGTAGTCCTTGGCGATGTCGAACACCACCTCCACCGTGCCCGCGTCGAGCGCCTGCGCCTGCATCGCGAAGGCCTTCTCGGGGGCGATCGGGTTGGCCTGGGCGGCGGGGGAAAGCAGGCTCGCGAGCAGGGCGAGCAGCAACAGCAGTCTTTGCATCTTGGTTCGCTTGTGGAGGCCGGGCGGAAGCGCGCGCCTCAGTCGGTTTCGGCTTCGGTTTCGGACGCGACCCAGGCGAGGTAGGCCGGGAGGCCGCGCTCCACAGGGACCGCCACGATCTCGGGAAGTTCGTAGGGGTGGGCGGCGAGGATCGCGGCCTCGAGCGCGGGATAGCGCGCGGCGCTGGTCTTCAGCAGCAGCGGCACCTCGCTCGTGGTCTCGAGCGCGCCCTGCCAGCGATAGACCGAGGTGCACCCGGGGAGGACGTTGGCGCAGGCGACGAGACGCTGCGCCACCAGGCGGGCAGCGAGCTTCGCCGCCGCCTCGGCGTCGGGCAGGTTGGTCAACACGAGCAGGGTAGCGGTGGCGGACATCGGCTGTCTCGGCGTACGGCAGGGGCGCCATTGTCCCAGACTTGCCGGCGGACAGAACTGTCGCCGGTCAAACCCAGCGCGAGAACGGCGATGGTGCCCCCGAGAAGTTGTGTGCGTCAAGTTGTGCAAAAGGGTTGATCAGGTATTCGGTTGATTCCGGGTTGCCGTGGTCGGCGCGCAGGGCGTAGCCCGGAGCGCCGACCACGGCGGCGGCCGTCAGGCGGCCAGTCTCAACAGCTCCTTCTTCTGCTCGGCCAGCAGTGCCATGTTCAGGTAACGGTTGTCCTCGAGCCACGTCTCGTGGGTTTCGACGCACAGCGCCCGAATCAGCCGCAGACACGACTCGGTGTTCGGGAAGATCCTCACCACGCGCGTGCGCCGCTTGATCTCCTCGTTGAGGCGCTCGAGCATGTTGGTGCTCTTCAAGTGCTTGTGGTGCGCCCGGGGCAGCCGGTAGAAGCTCAAGGTTTCGCCGATGTTGCTCTCGGCCCAGTCGACGAGCTTCGGGTACTTGCCCTGCCACTTGGTGATCCACGCCGCCAGATCGCGGTTGGCTTCCTGCAAGTCGCGCCGGTCGTAGATCCAGCGCAGCTCCTGCAGACAGTCGTCGTCGGCCTTCCTGGGCAGGTAATCGAGCGCGTTGCGCAGGAAATGCACATAGCAGCGCTGCCATGCCGCTTCGCACAACACCTCGCTGATCGCCTTCTTCAGGCCCGCGTGGTCGTCCGAGACCACGAACTCCACGCCGGTGAGCCCACGCTCCTTGAGCCGCAGCAGGAAGTCCTTCCAACTGCTCAGGCTCTCCCGGTTTGCCGTCTCGACCGCCAGCACCTGACGCTGCCCCTCCCAGTTGATGCCAATGGCGATCTGCACCGCCATCGAGCGGATCACACCGTCCTCGCGCACCTTCTCGTAGCGCGCATCCAGAATCACGTACGGATACGCCTCTTCCAGTTGCCGGCTGGCAAAGCGCTCGAGCGCCTCGTCCAGGCTCTTGTTGATCGCCGAGATGGCCGAGGCCGAGAAGCTGTGCCCGCACAGCTCTTCGGTGATCGCCTTGACCTTGCGGGTCGAGACACCCTGCACGTACATCTCGGCCAACGCCGCCACCAGCGCCTTCTCGCTGCGCGCATAGCGCTCAAACAGTGCCGTCGAGAATTCGCCGCTGCGGTCGCGCGGCACCCGCAGTTCCAGCTTGCCGATCCGCGTCACCAGCCCCCGGTGGTAGTAACCCGCCCGGTAACCGCTGCGCGTCTCGCTGCGCTCGCTCGGCGCCGCGCCGAGAAACTCCGTCATCTCGCCTTCGAGCACCTCCTGCAGCGCTTCCTTCATCAGCGACTTCATCAGGTCACGGTCGCCAGACACCCACTCTTTCGCCGACAACGACACCGTATTACTCTTGCTCGTGGTCATGGTTTGCCCTCCTCAGGGATCAAGGTCGATCTGCACAATCAACCTCTTACCATGACCACCCTTCTCTGCAAGCCCGTTCGGGCTTTTGCACACTGATCAGAACACTACCTGCGCGAACGGCCATCGCCTGTCGATGGCGATGTCACCAAGCTGCTCCATCAACCCACGCGGGGGTTCCACACCTCCCGCGCTTGGGTCCGGTGTGTCTCCGCCTCATTGTTCTCAGGAGATTCACCATGACCACTTCCAACGAAAAGTCCTACTTCGATCTGCACATCACCGGCCTCGGGTATCTCAATCGCATCCGCGAAGTGAAACCCAAGAAAGGCGATTCCTTCCTGGCCTGCGACATTGCAGCGCTCAATGGCCCCATCGACGACGTCTCGTATGTGCGCTTCGACGCGCGCGTATCGGGATCTGAAGCGCAGCACCTGGTGCGTCGTTGCATACAGGCAGTCGATGCCGAGAAGAAGGTGATGATCGGGTTCCGCCTGGGTGACCTGTGGACCGACACCTTCACCTACTCCAAGGGCAAGCGTGCCGGCGAGCAGGGGGTGAGCCTCAAGGCCCGCCTGTTGTTCGTCAGTTGGATCAAGGTTGACGGCAGGCTCGTCTACAAGGCCGAACCCAAGTCGACCGAGACCGACGAGCGTGGTCCGGAGGTCACTCTGGCATCCGACCGACCCGCCGCGCAGCAAGGCCCGGTGCCGGCGTCATCCGAGCTCGTCACCGAAACTGCCGACGGCGACGCTGCCGACGTCCCTGCATGGGCTGTTGCCGAGTCGTTCTGATTCGCAAGGCGCATCCCCGGGGCTTCGTCCTCTCTTCGTCAGCAGGAGACTTTCATGATCACCATCCCCGGCCAACTGGCCATCAAGACCATCCATGGCCGCAACGGCGACTTCAATGTCGGCCGCCTGGCGACCTCGATCGGCGAGTTCGTCGTCAAGAACGCCGAACTCGATCAGTACGGCGAGGGCAAGTACGACGGTGATTTCGTCATCGTCGAGATTCGCCCCTCCACGTACAACGCCAACGGTCGCATGGTCATCGAGATCCGCGCCCATCTGGGCGGAATGGCGCTGTCCAACATCGACGCCCTGAGCCGCGACGAAGCTCGCCAGTTGGGCCCGCAGGAAGTCGATCCGATCGACGAGGAAGCGCAGTCGCTCGCGCCGGCTTCGCCTCCGGCCAAGCCGAAGGCGAAGCAGGGAAGCCCGCGCGATCCCCTGGTCGATACCACGCCGTTCGGCAACGAGCCGGTCGCCGCATCCTCCGAAGCATCGGTCGAGGCGGATGACGCGGTGCTGTTCGGCGCGCTCTGGCCGCTGAGCGAGATCGTCAAGCTCGATGCCACCGTGGATCGCCGCGTTCTGCGTCAGCAACGCGATCGTCTCGGTGCGTTGGGCTACAAGTTCGCGCCGCTGTCCCAGGACTGGCATCTCGCCAAGGCCTGATCCCAACCGTCGCGTCAGCGGCGCTACACCACCCGCCGGGGTTCTTCCCCGGTGGGGCGGGACTCCGGTCTCTCATCCAAGGAGATCGCCATGCAACTCGCGTCCCGCTTTTCTCATCGGTCCCCAGTGCTGCGGTCGAATCATCCGCTGTCGGATGATCAGATTCGTGCCGTCGCGCCCTCCATCTTCGCGGAAACCCCGCACGAAAGTCGCTCCGAGCGGTACAGCTACATCCGCACGGCGACCGTGCTGACCGAACTGCGCAAGGAAGGCTTCCAACCGTTCATGGTGTGCCAGACCCGCGTGCGCCACGAGGACCGCCGGGATTACACCAAGCACATGCTGCGCCTTCGCCATGCGAGCCAGATCAACGGCGACGAGGCGAACGAAATCATCCTGATCAACTCGCACGATGGCACGAGTAGCTATCAGATGCTGGCAGGCATGTTCCGCTTCGTCTGCCAGAACGGCCTGGTGTGCGGCGACACGTTCGCCGACGTGCGCGTGCATCACAAGGGCAACGTCATCGATCAGGTGATCGAAGGCGCCTACGAAGTACTACATGGCTTCGAACAGGTGCAGGACTCGTGCGACGGCATGCGTGCCATCGCGCTCGATGACGGCGAGGCCGAAGTCTTCGCCCGATCGGCCCTGGTTCTCAAGTACGACGAACCCGGCAAAACCCTGCCGATTACCGAAAGCCAGATCCTGCGCCCCCGTCGTTTCGACGACGCCCACGCGGACCTGTGGTCCACGTTCAACCGGGTGCAGGAGAACCTCGTCAAAGGCGGCCTGACCGGCAGCAGCGCCAATGGGCGATGACAGCGCACACGGCCTGTCCAGGGCATTGACCAGAACGTCCGGCTCAACCGGGCACTCTGGCTGCTCGCCGAAGGCCTGCGCAAGCTGAAAGCCTGACCCCCAAGCGGATCGTGTCCATCGCGGCATGGTCCGCTCTTTCTTTGCCGATCTGCGAGGTGGGCTTACGACTTCGACCTTGGCGTGCCAGATGACGTCTGCAAAGTCGCGGTCTACTCACCGATCGTCAAGCTGCCAGCCGCTTCCTTTCCGACTGACAGCCTCGTGCTCGGCCCGACCCGACACCCACCGTCTCTCTCGATCGACGATCAACGGCCGCTATCGGAACGCGTTTCCCAATAGCGGCATGCGGCCATGACCCGCCGTTCGGCCCGCAGGCAAAGTTGCCGCTAGAACGGCTGCTCCACTTGGGCTGCTGCCATCCGGTCAGTTCCCTACCCGTTCTGTCCGAAGTACGGCAAGAAGGACGGTAAGCGCTCCACGAACCCCATCCTTACGTAGCCCTGGGTGAGCCCGCATGCTTCGGCTTCCGTTTTCCGGGGAGCACGAGCATGTCGGAGCGCAGCACGTTTTGGTTGTCGCACCTGTCGGCGATCGAGGCCGAGGGCATCACCACGAAGGCCTACGCCGAGCGCGAGGGCCTGTCGCCGCAAGCGCTTTACCAATGGCGTAAGCGCCTGGTGGCCGGCGGTCGCCGCAGCCGCGCCAAGCTTGGCGGATTCGTTCCGATCCAGATCGAGCCTTCGATGACGGCCCGCACGGGCTGCACGGTAATGATCGGCGCACAGCTGCGGCTCGAGTGCGCGACGCTGCCCGGCGTCGACTGGCTGGCCGCGCTGTCGGCGGCGCTCTCGGAGCGGAGGCGCTGATGCATCCGGGGCACACCATCGGCGCGGTGTATCTGTACCGGCCGGCGATCGACTTCCGCAAATCCATCGGCGGGCTGTCGGCGCTGGTCGAGCAGGAACTGGGGCTAAACCCGTTCGGCGACGCGCTGTACCTGTTCATCAACCGCCGCCGCGACAAGCTCAAGGCGCTGTACTGGCACCGCAACGGCTTCTGCCTCTGGTACAAGCGACTCGAAGCCGAGCGCTTCGCCTGGCCGGCGGCCGAGGCGGGCCAGCCCACCTGCACGCTGACGATGAAGGAGCTTGAGTGGCTGCTCGAAGGCTTCGATCTGTGGGCGGCTAAACCGCATAAAACGCTGCATTACCAATCAGTTACGTAGCATGATCGGGTATAATTCCGGCATGCCGCAACGTACCGCCGTCCCTCGCTCGAACCCCGCCGTCGGCGTGTGCGCATCCGTCCTCCCCGAGCAGTTGCCCGACGATCCAGCGGCGCTCAAAGCTTTGCTGCTGGCACAGCAGCAGGCGTTCGAGGCACGTGAAGCCGAACGGCAGGCAGCCTTTGATGCCCGCGAGGCGGAACTGCAAAAGGCCTTCGAGGCGCGCATCCTCGAGATCTACGAGCAACTACGCCTGGCGCGTCGGCGCATGTTCGGGCCCAGCAGCGAATCGCACGCGGGCCAGGGCTGGCTCTTCGACGAGGCCGAAGCGCTGGCCGCATCCGCACCCGAGGCGGACGACACCGCGACTCTGCCGCCCCCGGCCACCGAGCCGTCTGGCCAGACCCCGGCCGACGCCGGCAAGAAGAAGGCGCGCGGCAAGCGCAAGCCCTTGCCCATCGAGCTGCCGCGCATCGACGTCATCCATGACGTCCCCGAGGCCGAGCGCACCTGCGCCTGCGGCACGCCCATGGTCGAGATCGGCCAGGACGTCAGCGAACAGCTCGATATCGTGCCGATGCAGGTGCGCGTGCTGCGCCACATCAAGAAGCGCTACGGCTGTCCCAAGGGCGACCAGGCGCCCGTCAGCGCCCGCGCCCCGGCGCAGGTGCTACCCAAGAGCAACGCGAGCAACGACCTGCTGGCGATGCTGCTCGTCACCAAGTACGTCGATGGGCTGCCGCTGGCGCGTTTCGAGTACGTGCTCGCCCGCGCAGGCGTGCTCGTGCCGCGCCAGACCCTGGCGCGCTGGGTGATCGGCACCGCACGGGCACTGCAGCCGGTCGCCAACCTGATGCGCGATGTGCTGCTCGGGCACGACGTCATCCACATGGACGAAACCCCGGTCCAGGTGCTCAAGGAGCCTGGCCGGGCGGCGACCAGCAAGAGCCAGATGTGGGTGCAGCGCGGTGGCCCGCCGGGTAGGCCGGTGATTCTCTTCGAGTACGATCCGAGCCGCGCGCAGGCGGTGCCCTTGCGCCTGCTCGAAGGCTGGAAGGGGCATCTGATGGCCGACGGGCTCGAGAGCTACGGCGCCATTGCCTTCACCGAAGGGGTGACCCGGCTCGGTTGCTGGGTCCATGCACGCCGTCGTTTCGTCGATGCCGGCAAGGTGCTGCCCGAAGGCAAGCGTGGTCGCGCCCACGAGGCGCTGGCCCTGATCGGCAAGCTCTACGCCATCGAGAAGGAGGCGCGCGAACTGAACGACGCCGAGCGTCTGGCGCTACGCCAGAGCCGAAGCCGTGCCGTCATCGGTGAGCTTCGCGGTTGGCTCGATCAGGTGCTCCCCACCGTGCCGCCCACCTCGATACTCGGCGGTGCCCTAGGCTACCTGCATCGGCAGTGGCCGCGACTGACGCGCTACCTCGAGCGCGGCGACCTGCCGATCGACAACAACCCGGCCGAAAACGCCATCCGACCCTTCGTCGTTGGGAGGAAGGCGTGGCTCTTCTCGGACACCCAGGCCGGCGCGCGTGCCAGCGCGCTCATCTACTCGCTGATCGAGACCGCCAAGGCCAACAACGTCGAGCCGTACCTGTGGCTGCGCCACGTACTGCGCGCCTTGCCTACCGCGACCACCGTCGAACACTTCGAGGCCCTCCTGCCCTGGAGTCTCAAGGCTGAGCAGTTGATCACAGCGTAGCGAGCCCCGGAAGGATGGGGTTCGTGGAGCGCTTACAATTGAAGTACTGAGCACGCTCACCCAAGCCAGCCGGTTCCACTGACCCCGATGATCGCTTTTTCCGCTTCTACCGCTGTTTTTCGAGGCCTTTCAGGCCCCGAGCGCCCATTTTCGGGCGCAGCGGGCGGATTTCGCCCATCAAGTCATCAAGGCGCGCCTCGCAAGATAAAGATTGGTCAGACCGATCAACGAGAACACCTGTGCGGCGTTCTTCGCGATCCCCTTGTAGCGCACCTTCGTGTAGCCGAACTGGCGCTTGATGACGCGCAAGACATGCTCCACCCGCGCGCGGATCGAGGACATCTTGTGGTTGAAACGCTTGTTCGCCTCGGTCAGCGGGTGCTGCTTGCTGGCCTTGAGCGAGACGCCCCAGAACAGGCCCGCCTTGCGCGCGACGCGCTTGAGCTTGTTGTTCACGTACCCCTTGTCGCCGAACACCGCCCGGTCATCCTCACGCACCAGATGCGGCAATTGGTTGATGTCCGAGACGTTGGCAGGCGTCACCGAAACGGTATGCACGAGCCCGGAATTGACGTCGGCGCCCACATGAACCTTCATGCCGAAGTACCACTGGTTGCCCTTCTTGGTCTGATGCATCTCGGGGTCGCGCTTGCGTTCCTGGTTCTTCGTCGAGGGCGGCGCATGGATGATCGTGGCGTCGACCATCGTGCCGCCCTTGAGCAAGAGACCACGCTGATCGAGCGTGTCGTTGATGATGTTCATCATCTGCGAGGTCAGTGCGTGCTTCTCGAGCAGGTGGCGGAACTTGAGGATCGTCGTCTCGTCGGGCATCGCGTCGTCGGTGAGGTCCAGCCCAGCAAAGCGGCGCATCGACTCGACCTCGTAGAGCGCATCTTCCATCGCCGGATCCGACAGCGCGTACCACTGCTGCATGAAGTAGATCCGCAACATCGTCGAGAGCGGCATCGGCGGGCGACCACGCCGGCCCGTCGTCGGGTAGTGCGGCTCGATCACAGCCAGCAGCGCTGTCCAAGGCACCACGGCCTCCATCTCGGCCAGGAAACGCTCCCGACGAGTCTGTTTCTTCTTTCGTTCGAAGGCCAGCGAGGCGAAGGTCGTTTGCTTCATGGTGGCAGCGCGGGTTATGACCTCAGTATTTTACCGGCTCTGAATAGATCAGAGGTTCCCTAATGGCTAGAGGGGCTGATGTCGAGGTGGTCGGAGACCGGTCGGATGGTGGCATGTCACTAAGTTCCAACGGACCAGTCAAGGAATACTGCCGCTGGTCCGTCGGCACGGGCCGATTGACAGACTGGAGTCGCTCCTGTCGTTCCTTTTTCCAGAGGCTTCGAGATCGCGGGCGCGCCGCGCATAATATTGGGCAGTCGACGCTGTTCTGTCCAATAGGAAGGGCCGTCATACATCCCATACATATTTTTTCCAGCGGTAGCGGTAACAGAGTTGCCCGGGAACGGCCGGTTCGCTTGGGAAAGAGTCGCCCATCCTTCGCTTCAGCGACCGTCAGGTCAGGGTCGTTAGGGTGAATTGGAAATCCCAGCAGACGGTCATCCCCTTCGCATGCAGCCAAGCAGAATCGAAGGACCGAACTGGCCGACGACTTGACCCATGGTCATAACCGTCGACCGACTGGTTCCCGATCGCTTGTCTGACATTCGCACCCGCCCATTTCTTGCAGCCGAAAGGTCTCGCCCAGGCTGTCGAACCTCGCTACAGCGAACTGGGGCGACGGTATTGATGGCCGACTCGCTCCTCAGGGCATTGGCGCCAGGCAGCCAAACAAGGGCACACCGCGAGGCGGTTTTTCGCTTCGGCCCATTGATCGCCTGAAGCAATCTGCCCCCATGTCCGTCGGCGATGCCGACAACATGCCCAGGTAGCCAGGATCTTCAAGGCTATGGTGCGTTGCGACGCACAGATCCGTCTCTTCGCCATGCCGCTTGCGGCGCTTTCGTCCACCCCTGGGGCAGCAACTGCCCCGGCGGGCCGTGCTGTCCCCGATTCCTTCGAGGACAACACCATGCCTGCGACCCATCCTTCCAGGACGCTGTACCGCATCGACGAGTGCCCCGACCTCATGGCCGACTGCTGCGTGGGTGACGAGCACGGCAACCTGGTCTTCCTGTCCGTCTGGGCGCGCGACACCGCCGTCCAGGAGTTTCTGGCTCGCCTGACCCTCGGGCGCGATGCGCAGGGGTTGGACCAGTTCCATGTCATCACCGACCAGGGTGCAAGCGTCCCACTCTTCGTCGGCAACGTCGAGAACCTGGAGAAGCGCATTACCCGCGCCTACCGCCGCACGCTGTTCGGCTCGCTGACCAACGTGTGGCTGTTCGACCGTCGCGCCGTGAAGCCGGACAAGGCAAACGCCAGCGCGCTGGCGCTGCTCCCGCGCGAGTCTGCACAGCGGGTCGACCGGCTGTGGTCGCTCGTGCGCGACACCTGCCCGCTGCCGCTGCTCGATCACTGGCGCGACATCGTGCTGGATCTGTTGCATGCGCGGTCGATGCTGACCCGTCTTCCGTTTGCCCTCGGGCCATTGGAAGGCCATCGGCTTGCCATCGATGTGCCGGCGCTGACCCAGGCGCTGGGCGGCTTGATCCGCAGCAACGTGCTCACCACGGAGGCCTTCGGGTACCCGATCACCTCCGACCTGCCGCTCGAAGCGGTGGCCTGAAGTCTCCCCACCGGACGTGCCCACGCGCAGGTCCGCTTCCCTCCATCGACATGCCCAGGAGATTCCCATGGCACTCATGTTCCCGCGGCTCGCCCGCAATTTCGTGAAGAACGGGTACTTCCCCACCGATGAATCCACGCTCGAAAGAGCGCTCGCCGCACTGGCGCCCGCCGACGGCCCGCTGTGCATCCTCGATCCCTGCGCCGGCGAAGGCGTGGCGATCGCCGAAGCCGCCCACGCCCTCGGGCGTGAGCAGGTTCAGGCCTTCGCCGTCGAGTACGACGCCGAACGTGCCCGCCACGCACGGCAACTGGTCGATCGCTGCATCCACGGCGACCTGATGGACACCCTGATCTCGCGCCAGTCCTTCGGGCTGCTGTGGCTCAACCCGCCCTATGGCGACCTGAGCAAGGACGTGAACGGCAACATCGGCTATCAGGGCCAGGGCCGTGCGCGGCTGGAGAAGCTCTTCTACCAGCGCGCGCTGCCGCTGCTGCAGTATGGCGGCATGCTGATCTTCATCGTGCCGTCCTACGTGCTCGACGCCGAGCTGGTCGGATGGCTGACGCGCCACTTCGCCGATCTGCGCATCTACCGTGCGGTGGAAACGCAGTTCAGGCAGGTGGTGGTCTTCGGTCGCCGGGTTCGCCAGCGCGACCAGGCGTCGGAGTCGGCCAAGGCCGCGCGTGGTCTGCTGCTGCAGATCGGGCAAGACGAGACGCAGGCCGAGGAATTGCCGCTCGAATGGCCGTTCCTGCCGTACACCGTCCCCGTCAGTCCGGCCGAGCCGGAGCACTTCTATCGCGTGACGATGGAGCCCGAGCAGTTCGCCGATGAAGTCGGCCGGCTTCAAGGACTCTGGCCGGCGCTCGAGACGCACCTAGCTGCTGCACAGCAGTCGCTGCGGCCACCTGCGCGGGCCTTGTCGCACTGGCATCTCGCCCTGGCTCTGGCCGCGGGCGCGATCTCCGGCGCGGTGAGGTCCAGGACCGGGCGTGTGCTCGTCGCCAAAGGTGATACCCACAAGGAGAAGATGCTCCAGACGGAATACACCGAACGCGACGACGGCTCCGTGGCCGAGACGCGCATCCTCACCGACAAGTTTGTGCCGGTCATTCGTGCATGGGACTTGACGCTGGGCTCGCCCACGTGGGGCGAAGTGCTGACCATCCGCTGATCGCTGTTCCCTGACGGTTCGCCGTCATGCTTTTCACCCACCGGGGTCACGTTGCCCCGATGGGGTGCCGTGGCCCTCTTTTCCGAAAGGAGAAACCACCATGGCACTCGCAGTCCTCAACCTCGCATCACAAGCACGCTTTTCGCCCGGGCAGGTGGTCATGACCGCTGGCGTCGACGAGCTGGTCCGACAGGGCCGGCTCAATCCCACGCCGTACCTGCGCCGCCATCTTCATGGCGACTGGGGCGGCCTTTGCGACGACGATTGGCAACTGAACGACGCCGCGCTGAAGTCCGGCGACCGCGTGTTGGGCGAACGCGAGCAGCGCACCTGCGAAAACTGCACGAAGACCCAGACCACGCCTGGCGTCGGGCTGACGCCAATGATCCAGGAAGAGTACGAGACCAAGCTGCTGGTGTTGCAGGAGTTGGTATCGGGCGCCCGACCGACGACGCCGACCAATCTCGACGCGGCCGGCAGCAGCTCGCTGCCAATCACCCGCGGCGTGATCGAGGCCCTGCGTGACGAACCCGATCAGGACGTGCTGGGCAAGCGCCTGGCGTCGGAGGCGGCGCTGTCGAGCGTGCTGGAGAAGGCCTTGCTGCTGCAACGCACGTTGCTGACCGGCAAGAAGGAGCCGAACGTTGCTGCCAACGAACTGGCCGTGCGGGCAGTCGACCAGGAGAGCAGGGCGCTGGAGCAGGAGATCGACAACCTCAAGACTGAGCTGGAGCTGCGCCGCACGCTGGCCGGTAACGCGGCGATGGCGATCGTCCAGCGCCACAGCACCCGCGCTGCCGGCTCGCGCGGCGTCTTCGAGGGCGACACCCTGCGCGACCGGCTGCGGGAAGTCCAGAAGCCGCGGAGCGTTACGCCATGAGCCGGGTGAGCTGGCGGCGGTTGCCTTGGCTGTTCAAGCGCCGCGTTGGTGTTGGGCTGCTGTGCACCCTGTTGGTGGTGGCTGTCGCGGCGGTGGTGAACATCGCCGGCATCCACATGATCGGCGGTTTCGAGGACTGGCAGCACTGGCTGCAGGCGCACGCCGGCCACTTCTTTGTGTGGCGGCTTGGCCTCTACGGGGCGACGGCGTACGGCTGGTGGTGGATGCGTCGGCGCCTGTTGCGGCGGGAGCCGTCCCGCGAGACGCGTCAGCGGCTGCTCCGGACGGAGATCGCCGTCGTGATTGCCGTGGTCGCACTGGAAGCCAGCCAAGCGTTACGGCATGGCTGAGATCAGGAAGCGGGCATGACGCTCTACACCACGGACTACCTGGAGTATTACCTGACTCTGCTGGCCTGGGTGGTCAGCAATGGCATCTGGAACATCCTCGTTGCCAGCGGCGTGTTCGCGCTGCCCTTCGTGGCGATCGTGATCCAGGAATGGCTCAAGGCCCGCAGCGAAGGCGCGGATGAGGGGAACAAGGGCGTGCTGTCGTCGATGCGCATCGAGAACCGGGTGTGGGTGGCGATCGTGGTCATCCTGTTCGCCGGCATCCCGTTCGTCCCGGTGGATCTCGCCACGATCAAGTTCGACACCACGCGCTCCGCGCAATGTCAGGTCAGCGTCCCGCTGCCCAACGACACGGGCTGGGCCAACGTCTACACCACGCTCGACAACCAGAGTGCGCTGGTGCCGGTGTGGTGGTTCTTCATGCATTCCATCTCGAAGGCGGTCACGGGCGCCGCGGTGGCAGCGATTCCCTGCGGCAACGACCTGCGTCAGATCCGCATGGATGTCGATGCCACGCGGATCGATGATCCGGTGCTGGCACAGGAGGTCGCCGATTTCACGCATGACTGCTACGGGCCGTCGCGCGCAAAGCTGTTCATGAGTCGTCCGACGCTTTCCGAGGAGCAGTTGAACGACGTCAGCTGGATCGGATCGAGTTACTTCCTCGACACGCCCGGCTTCTATGACACCTATCGCTCGAAAACTCCGCGCACGGCCTGGCCCTACGACGCGACCCGCGATGCAGGGTTGGCACAGGTGGACAGCGGCGGCGGCTATCCGTCCTGCCGGCAGTGGTGGGCCGATGGCGATCAGGGACTGCGCGGCCGGCTTCTGGCACAGGTCGCCCCGGATCTGCTGACCCGCATCGGGCGCTGGGTGGGCTTCCTGTCGCAAGGCGAGGTCAATGACGCGGTGATCCGCGCCGTCGTCTCACCGCGGCAGCAGAAGATGAACCAGGGCGCCATCTACACCGACTACGGCGGCCAGATCGACAAGACGCTGCCAAACTTCGTCACACGCGGCGCGGGCGAGTTGGGGATGACCGTTGGCGCGCTGGGCTTCTTTCCCGCGATGGACGTGGTGCGCCAGGCGCTGCCGATGGTTCTGACGATGCTCAAGATGGCGCTCGTCATCTGCATCCCGCTGGTGCTGATCATCGGCACCTACGACCTGAAGACGGCGGTGACCGTCAGCTGCGTCCAGTTCGCGCTGTTCTTCGTGGATTTCTGGTTCCAGCTTGCGCGCTGGATCGACAGCACGCTCCTGGACGCGCTTTACGGCCGGGGGTTTGGCGCGGACAGGCCGCACGCCAACTTCGATCCATTGATCGGCCTGAACAATGCGTTCGGTGACATGCTGCTGAACTTCGTCATGGCGATGATGTTCATCGTGTTGCCGACGTTTTGGGTGATGGCACTGGCCTGGGCTGGTGTACGGGCAGGCAACATTCTTGGAGCGCTTACCGTCGCTACCGGCGACGCAAAGGCGGCTGGCGGTGGTGGCTCTCGCCTTGCGATGACGGCAGCGAAAGGCGCTGCCAAGTAAGGGCACTCACTCGCGCCGCTGCGATAGCTACGGCTCGTCGGGGTCGCCCGTGTCGTGGCGCCACTCATTCTTGTCGTACAGACCAAAGCCGCCGTGCCCTTCGCGCCATTCCGGCTGGCACTCATCGTCGTAATCGACGTTCCGTGCGAGCCATGCAGCGACCACGGCAAAGACCAGCAGCAGGGCCAGCCAGAACGCGGAGTAGAGCAACGCACCGAGGACGGCGAGCTTGATGATCCAGAGCACCGTCGAGGTCGCGCCCGCAGGCACCCCGCGCGTCACCAGCCAGCCGGCGACACGCTGCTCGCGGCGCAGGTATCCACGCCAGGCACGGCCAGCCCCCCGGCCCAGCCGGAGGCTCCAGCGCTCGTTGTGCGTGTTGGTGGTCATGCTCATGTGCCTCGGCTTCAGTGTTGCCTCACCTCGCGGAGTGGCCGGTCGTGGCTTGCCCTCCAGCATAGACTGCGATCAGGAGGGGCGGGTTGCGGCTGGCAGAGCCGGGTTGGCTCGGGTCGCAGGTCGATTAGATTCTGCGATGGAAATCAAACGTTATGCTACTTTCCCTGCACGTTCTTGCGATAGCTCTAGGGATTGATTGGATTCCGTGCTATTTTTATAGCATGGACGGAAATTCTAGGCACCAGGTAATCAAGCGGCTGCAGGCGGGACTCCCCCGCGGGGCGCCGTTCGACCTTGCCACCCTGAGCCAGTTCGGGGTATCGCCCCAGCTCGCCGCCCACTATGCCGACGGCGGGTGGCTCGTGCGCCTGGCCCATGGCGTCTATGCCTTCCCGAACGATGAGTTCGGGGTCTACGGTGCGCTGAAGTTCCTGCAACAGCGCGTGCCCGGCCTGCACGTCGGCGGCAAGAGCGCCCTGGCCCTGCAGGGCGTGCGTTACAACCTGGGCAGCCGGGAGGCGCTGGTGCTGTGGGGCGACGGTCGCTTCGCGTTGCCGGCCTGGTTCACTTCGCGCTTTCCGGCCCGCTACGTCCACGCCCGCCTGTTCGACTGGCCGGACACGGCGCTGGCCGGCAAGACCCTGACCACGCCGCCTGGCCTGCCCGAGGATCTGCGGGTGGCAGCCCCCGAGCGTGCCGTGCTGGAGCTGCTGTACGAAGCCGGCGTCAAGCAGAGCCTCGAAGAGGCCCGCAACCTCTTCGATGGACTGCGTTCCCCCCGCAAGGACTTACTCGGGCAACTGCTGTCCTGCTGCGCCAGCGTGAAGGCCGTGCGCCTGTTCCTGACCTGGGCGCGCGAGACCAGCCTCGTGGATGTCGATGCCCTGCTGGAGCAGTACCCGGTTCGCACCGGCAGCAACACGCGCTGGATGAGCCGGCTCGATGACGGCACCTTGCTGAGCCTGAGACCTCATGGATAAGACCTACGCGGACACCGTTCGCCTGCTGCTGGCCGTCGCGCCCGACGTGTTCGCCAACGACATCTTCGCCATGAAGGGCGGCACGGCCATCAACCTCTTCGTGCGGGAGATGCCGCGCCTTTCAGTGGACATCGACGTGGTGTACCTCCCGTGGCAGACGCCGCGCGACGAAGCGCTGCAAGCCATCAACCAGGAGCTGGCCGCCATCGCCACGCGCGTTGCGCCACTGGGCGTGCAGACACGCCTGGTTCGCGCCAAGGACCTGGGAGACACCAAGCTGATCGTCGAGAACGACGCCAGCCAGGTGAAGATCGAGGTCAACGTCGTGTTCCGAGGCAGCGTGCTGCCCGTCGAGCGGCGGCCGCTGAGCGCCAGCAAGCTGGTGGCCGCGCTGGATCGGCAGCACCCCCGCGACCTGTTCGACGTGTGGCAGCTCTTTGAGTCGGGCGACATCAGCGACGGCATGGTCGAGTGCTTCGTGATCTATCTGGCGGGCCACAACCGGCCGCCCCACGAAGTGCTGTTCGGTAACGACAAGGACATCGCCGGCGAGTACGAGCGGGCCTTTGTCGGCATGGCCGAAGTGGGCTGCTCCCTGGAAACACTGCTCGACGCTCGCGCCAGGATGCGGCGCGAGCTGCCACGGCGACTGAGCACCGCGCACAAGCAGTTTCTGAGCGGGCTGGCGCGCGCAGAACCGGACTGGTCGCTGGTGCAGTGCCAGCACGCCGCGCAACTGCCGGCACTGCGCTGGAAGCTCGCCAATCTCGAAACCTTCCGCAAGCGCCGTCCCGACGACTTCGCAGCGCAATCCGCCGCCCTCGACGCCGGCTTGGGCCAGAGCTGACGAGCGTCCCGCAGCGCCCCACTTGCCGGGATTTCCCCATGCCGCATTCATTGTGGCGCCCGCGCAGCAGCGGCCCTATATCCAAAGGCTTCCGACAAAGGCCAAAGGGCTGGGAAGGGGCAAAGGAAGGGCGCCAAGGGGAAAGGCTCTATCCTGAAAAGGCCAAAAAGGCGCCCTCGAGCAGCCCGCCATCCGGGGTTTGCCATGCTCTCGCTGTTCCAGCGCAAACGGGTGCCACCCACCGCCGGCACACCGCCCACATCCGCCATCGAAGCTCCGAAAGGGTTGATGTGGCCGGAGTCGGCCACATCACTGCTGGCCACGCCGCGTCGGCAGAAACTGCTGGAACACATCTGGCAGCGTACATCGCTCTCGCGCCGACAGTTCGCCACGCTCTACCTCGCCCCACTTGAGCGCTACGCTGATCTCGTCCAGCAGTTCCCTGCCTCCGAAAACCACCACCATGCCTATCCAGGCGGCATGCTGGACCACGGCCTGGAGATCGTCGCCTATGCAGTGAAATTGCGGCAGTCGTACCTGCTGCCTGCCGGCGTCACACCCGAGGCACAGGCGGCCCAGGCCGAAGCCTGGACCGCAGGCACGGCCTACGCGGCCCTGCTGCACGACATCGGCAAGATTGCGGTCGATCTGTACGTCGAGCACGCTGACGGCAGCATCTGGCATCCCTGGCACGGCCCGTTGCGAAAGCCGTACCGCTTCCGTTACCGAAGGGAGCGCGAGTACCGCCTGCACAGCGCCGCCACAGGGCTGCTCTACGCACACATCCTCGATCGGGACATCTTCGACTGGCTCAGCGGCTATCCCGACCTCTGGGCCGCGCTGCTGTACGTGCTGGCCGGTCAGTACGAGCACGCCGGCACGCTCGGCGAACTGGTCGTGCAGGCCGACCAGGCATCCGTCGCCCAGGAACTCGGCGGCGATCCCAGCAAGGCGCTGACGGCGCCCCGGCATGCGCTGCAACGCAAACTGCTCGACGGCTTGCGCTACCTGCTCAAGGAAGAGCTCAAGTTGAACCATGGGGGGCCGGCGGACGGCTGGCTGACCCAGGACGCGCTGTGGCTGGTGAGCAAGACCGTCTCCGACAAGCTGCGCGCGCATCTGCTGTCGCAGGGCGTCGACGGTATCCCGGCGAACAATACGGCGGTCTTCAATGTGCTGCAGGATCATGGCATCGTGCAGCCGACCCCGGATGGCAAGGCGATCTGGAAGGCTGTTGTCACGAGCGACGCCGGCTGGTCGCACACGTTCACCTTCCTGAAGGTATCGCCGGCGGTAATCTGGGATGCCGCCGACCGGCCGGCGCCGTTCGCAGGCCGCGTGCTGGTCGAAGAGGAGCAGGTGGGACCGACGCCGCGA
Source organism: Thauera phenolivorans (assembly GCF_001696715.1). Taxonomy (GTDB): domain Bacteria; phylum Pseudomonadota; class Gammaproteobacteria; order Burkholderiales; family Rhodocyclaceae; genus Thauera; species Thauera phenolivorans. Next base: position 130,444 of record NZ_MBFM01000006.1, read on the forward strand.
TCGCCGGCGGTGGGTGATGGGCTGCGCGTGGAAGGAATCGCAGCTGTACCGTCGGCCACGGCGCCGATCGCATCCGCAGACACCGGCGTGGCCGCGCTGCTCGATCTGCTGGGCGACAGCGCTACATCCACAGCACCGGAGATCAAGGCTTGTCCCGTCTCCGAGACTGAGCCGACGCCTTCGACCGGACTCCCGCAGGAGATGAGTCTCGGGCCTTCCGAGGATCGCACGGAGCCTTCCGGGGCACACCTCATGTCCTGGCTGCGTCAGAGCATCCAGACCCGCAAGCTCATCATCAACGACGCCAAGGCCCTGGTGCACACCGTCGCCGGCACGGCTTACCTCGTCAGTCCCGGTGTGTTCCAGCGCTACGCTCAGGAGTTCCTTCAAGTCGCTGTGATGGCCAAGCAGGAGAAGCTGGAGGGGTGGCAGTGGGTACAGAAGCGCTTCGAAAAGTTGGGACAGCACCGCAAGCAGCCCAGCGGGCTGAACATCTGGACCTGTGAGGTCACGGGGCCGCGCAAGTCGCGCCGCCTGCACGGCTACCTGCTCAACAGCGCGGATGCGTTGTTCTGCGAAGTGCCGCCGGATAATCCCTACCTGCGGCTCATCGACGAGGCTGCAAAGCGTGACAATGCAGTCCTTGGCGGCAAGGGTAATGACGATCAGGGATAGGCCGCGGTAGCCGCACGGGCGGCCTTCAGTCCACGGATGGGGCCGACTCCGCCAGCTTGGCTTCGGTCAGCGTCATCAAGTGGGCGGAACTGCACTTGAGCGCACGGGCGATCTTGAGGATGAGCGGGAGCGTGGGGACATGCTCGCCGCGCTCGATCTTGCCCATGTGGGACCGTTCGATGCCGGCCATGTGGGCCAGCGCTTCCTGAGCGATTCCCTGGTTGGTTCTTTCCTCCCGCACGGCAGCCCCAAACGCGATGGCTGGTTTCGCTTCGTAGGTAGTGGTGCCGGTGGGGCGACCTCTTTGGATCGAACGCTTTTGCATCGCCAAAAGCGTCGATCGCGGCCACGATCTAAACCACGTTAAACTTAACGCATAGGGCGGCCGCGACGTCAGTGGTCACAATTTTTGCCGCTTGGGGGGCTTGATTTGGTGTCGAGTGACGTCACCGCCGAGATACGCATGGCCGTGCTCGGCGAATGGGTGCCGCCCCAACTTGCAAGCGTGCTCGCCCTGCAGCGTGCCGAAGAGCCGGACACCCATGTCGCCCTGGCCGGATGGACAGACCCCGGTCGAGCCCCGGAACTGCCGGGCGACAGCTTCGACTTCGCGCTGTCTGCGACTGACTGGCAGTGGCCTGGCTGGATATGCGAGCCGCTGTGGCATGACACGCTGGCGGTCGCCATGACCAAGCGCTCCCACCTGTTGGCCTATCGTGAAGTGCCGTGCCAGGAAGTGCTCAAGCAGTCCGTGATCTGCTCGCAGTCGACGGCCCATGAACCATGGCGCATGACCGCGCAGCGCGTGTTCGATGGCATGCTGCAAGAGCGCGAGCAAACGGTGGCGACATTCGATGTGGCGATGACCCTGGTTGGCGCAGGGTACGGGATCGCCATTGCGCCAGCCGCGCGACTGACGGGCTACCTGCACCGCGGCGTCGCTGTGCGGCCGCTGGCCGGCGCACCGACGATCGTGATGGCTTATCTGCTCCGCCGCAACGCTTCCTTGTCGGACACCCAGGCAAGATTCGCCCGCCGCGCGCGCTTGGTGTCCTGACAGGTGCGCGGGGATCGCGGTTTCGCCACACGATCCCGCTTCTGCCGCTAGGCCACCCGAACGTGCGGCGAGGTCCAGTCGGTTTCCTTCACGGCTGTGCTCACGGTCATGACGAGCTTGTCGAGATTGCCGGCAGTCACGCCCTCCAGTGCCGAACGCCCCCGCAGCATCGAGCGCGGTTGAAGCAGTGCATGGTAGATCTGCCAAGGGTCCGCGCCCCGGCTCAGCTTCAGGATGGACTGGATCAACTCGTGCTTGAGTGGGTCGAGGTGCCAGTCCGGTACACGCTGGCCGCGGTTGCCCACGTTCAACGCCAGCAGGTTGCCTGCCTTGATCTCGTAGCTGATCCACCGGCGGGACTTGCCTGCCATCTTGGCGAACGCGGCGACGGGAAGGTTGTGCGGCGCTTCGAAGACATCGAACAGCTCCATCCTCTCGCGCTGAATGTTCGAGGGCACCAGCGGCGCAGCCGATCTCGGGGGCGAAACCGCCGGCAGCCGATGTGCGGCGGCAGAAACCATGGGCATGGCGTCGCCCGGCTTCGAGACGAGCAGGATTCGCGATGCGGGAACCGGCGTCGAGGGAGCGCTTGCGGCGTGCTCGCACGGGAATGCGGGCACGCCTTCCAGATGCACGGTGAGTGGCATGCTGGCCGCCTCGACCTGATTCTGCTCGAAGAGGTCCAGGCGATCGGCCCAGTCCTGCATCATCCGGCGACGCTGCTCCACGTACTCGGCATGGTTGTAGGTCGCGCTGACCTTGTTGGGATCGACATGCGAGAGCTGCGAATCCACCCAGACCTTCGGGTAGCCGATCTCGTTGAGCGCAGTGGACATCGTGCCGCGGATACCGTGTCCGGTCAGACGTTCCTGATAACCCATTCGCTTGAGGGCTCCGTTGAGCGTGTTCTCGCTGATGCGCTTCTTCAGGTCGCTGTCGTGCCGGAAAAGGTAGCGCTGGGCCGGCTTGAACTCATCCAGAAGGTGCCGGACGATCTCCATGGCTTGAATCGACAACGGTACGATGTATGGCGGGATGTCCGCCGGCTGCCGCCGCTTCTTGCGCATATCCAACTGGAGTTGCTTCACGACCTCGGGCGGGATGATCCACAGCCCGCGAGCCAGATCGAATTGATCTGGCGTCGCCTGCCGCAGCTCACCGGTTCGCACGCCGGTCAGCAGCAATAGCCGCAACCCAAGCTGGGTCTGCCGCCTGCCGCGATAGCTGCGCAGCCTCTGCAACAACTTGGGCAGTTCGGCCATCCGCAGAAACGGGTTGTGCCTTACGGGTGGCAGTGGCAGCGCCACCACGTCGAGATCTGAGGCAGGGTTCTGCTCCAGGCCCGGTACGATCACCAGCGCGTAGCGGAACAGTTGGTTGAACCACGTCCTGACCTTCTCGGCGATGGAGAGCGCACTGCGCTTCTCGATCTTGGCAATCACCTCCAGAAGATCAGGGCGCTTGATCTCATAGATCGACCGCTTCCCCAAGGTCGGGAGTACGTCCCTGTCGAAGATGCGCGGAAGCATCGCGAGGGTCGTCTGCCGGCCTTCCTTGAGGCTCAGCCCGCGATGCTCGAGCCACCCGCGATACACCGCCTCGAAGTTGTTCTCGTCGGCGAGCCGCACAGCGGTCCGCTTCTGCTTGCGGTGATCACGTGGATTGATGCCCTTGGCGATCAGGGCGCGCGCTTCGTCGCGCAGGCTGCGCGCCTCGCGAAGCGTCACCTCCGGGTAGGTTCCGAGCGAGACCCGTTTCTGCTTGCCCGCCCAGTAGTAGCGGAAGTGCCAAGTCCTGCCCCCCGCAGCCGTCACGGCCAGGGAGAGGCCATCCAAGTCAGGGAGGGTGTAGGCCTTGCCGGTTGCCTTGGCCTGTCGAACGACCAGGTCTGAGAGTGCCATGCTCTTGCTCCTGAACATGAGTCAGGAACCAGATGCTGGTCACATCGACCTCGCCCCTCGATCAACAATCCGGAAACCGCCGTGCCCTTAAAAATGGACTTGTTTGTGGACTTAAAAGTCCCGGCTGTCGGCGGATCGCGGTGGAACACAGCAGAACGTCAAGGAGAGAAAAGTCCTTGTGCGCCAACGACTTGCATATTCTCCTGGACTTCTACGGAACTCCGCAGATTGATGCGGTGGAGCGGGTGAAGGGAATCGAACCCTCGTATGCAGCTTGGGAAGCTGCCGTTCTGCCATTGAACTACACCCGCATCGGCGGCGGCCGGAAGGCTGCCGCGAAGAGGCGCCCATTCTAATGCGGGGCGCACCCGCACGCAATGCGCGGAGGATGGCGCGCCGACCGCGTCAGCGCCTGGCGCCGAAGGCGCCGCCGTAGGTCTCCCAGCTGCCGGCCGCCTCGACCGCGAACACGCCGCCGAGCTCCTCTGCAGCCGGCCCGTAGAAGCGGCCGCGCACCGGCCCGCTCATCGTGCCGCCGGCGTTGGCCAGCGTGCCGCTGAAGTCGTTGCTGCCGGCCGCATAGGCGAGGTCGCTGCCGCGTAGCTCGAGCTCCGGCCGGGCGGCGCCGCTCGAGTCGAGCGTGCCGCTGGTGGCGAAGGCCAGGGTGCGCAGGCCGAAGTCCACATCGACCCGGACCGCGCCGCCGGTCGCGTCCTCGCCGGTCCCGGTCGGTCCGACGTAGAAGCCGACGAAGGCACCGAGATACCGCGCGCTGCCGGTCGCGGGCAGCGCCGAGGCCGGCGTCACCCGGCCGTAGCTCACCGTTCCCAGGCTGGCGTTGCCCGCGCCGTCGTCCGTGCCCCACATGCCGAAGGTCTGGTAGTCCCAACCCGCAGCCTCGGCATCGATGCCGGCATAGAAGGCGCCACGATCGCCGCCGCTGGCGGTGAACTCCGCCGTTTCGGCCTCGACGACCCCGCCAACGACCAGGATCGTGTCGCCGTCGGCGGTGGAGAAGCCGACCGTCCCGGTCGGGGTGGCGATGCTCAGCAGGACCAGCTCGCCGCCGAGATCCTCCCGCAGGCTCACCGTGGAATCGGGGGTCGCCGGCGATACGATCGGCGCGGCGGCCAGGCCTGCGTCGTCATAGCGGTAGCTGCCCTCCTGCGACAGCCCGGCGATGGCGACCGTGGTGTTGGGGCGGATCGCGCCCCAGCTGGCGAAGCCGCCGGTGGTGCCGTAGGTCGTCGAGCTGCCACCGCCGCCGCAGGCCGCCAGGCCGGACGCGACGACCGCCAGCAGACATGAGTTCGCATGCCAGTTGCGCTCCATGATTTCCCCCTGCGACACCGGGGCACCGGCGCCGACACCGCGCCGGAACGCACCCGGTCAACTGAAGATATAGCAGGCCGAACGCGCCCCCGCCGAACCGGTTCGAGCGGCGCGCGCAGGCACCGGAACCCCGCTTACGCCGCGGGGCCGGCCGCTATACTTGGCGCTCTTCTCACAGCCTTCCCTCCTCCCCGAATGCGCCCCGCCCGTGCCCTGATCGACCTCGCCGCCTTCCGCCACAACTACCGCCTCGCGCGCCGCATCCATGGCGGGCGGGCGCTCGCGGTAATCAAGGCCAACGCCTACGGACACGGCTCGGTGCGCTGCGCGCAGGCGCTCGCCGACGAGGCCGACGGCTTCGCGGTGGCCTTCCTCGAGGAGGCGCTCGCGCTGCGCGCCGCGGGCGTCACCGCGCCGATCCTGCTGCTGGAAGGCGTGTTCGAGGCCGAGGAGCTGGCGGAGGTGGTCCATCACGGCCTGTGGATCGTGGTGCACGACGAGGCCCAGCTGCGCATGATCGAGGCCAGCCCGCTGGCGCGGCCGCTCCAGGTGTGGCTCAAGGTCAACAGCGGCATGAACCGCGCGGGTTTCGTCGGTGAGGCGGTGGCAGCGGCCTGGCACCGGCTGCGGGCCAGCGGCAGGGTCGCCGGGATCACGCTGATGACCCACCTCGCGCGCGCCGACGAGCCGCAGGTGATCGCCACCGCCGAACAGATCGCACGCTTCGATGCCGCCACCTGCGGCCTCGAGGGCGCACACAGCCTCGCCAACTCGGCCGGCGTGCTCGGCTGGCCGCAGGCCCGCCGCGACTGGGCGCGGCCCGGGATCCTGCTGTATGGCGCTGACCCGATGCCGCAGGGCGACAGCGATCTGCGCGCGGTGATGACGCTGCAGAGCGAAGTGATCGCCGAGCGCCGCATCGAGGCCGGCGAGGCGCTCGGCTACGGCGCGCGCTTCGTCGCCGAACGCCCGACCCGGGTCGGCCTGGTGGCGATGGGCTATGCCGACGGCTACCCGCGATCGACGCCGGACGGCACCCCGGTGGCGGTCGACGGCCTCGGCTCTCGCCTGATCGGGCGGGTGTCGATGGACATGCTGACGATCGACCTCACCGGGCTGCCCGAGGCGGGCGTCGGCAGCACGGTCGAGCTGTGGGGTCCGCACATCCCGGTCAACCGCGTCGCCGAGGCGGCGGGCACGATCGCCTACGAGCTGCTGTGCAACGTCAAGCGAGTGCGCTTCGACTACGTCGACCGGCCCGACTGAGGCGGCGGCCGGTGGCTGCCGGCCGCCGGGATCATTCTCGCACGCGGTCGATGACGAGGCTGACGCCGCTGGCGTCGATCGCGACGTCCTCGATCGCGCCCTCGAGGTCGCCGGCGCCAGCCGCGGCGGTGCCGCCCTTGGCGACGCGGGCGCCGAGCGTGACCGTCGGCGGGATCTCGCTGCCCATCATCGTCGCCTGCTCGAAGCTGAACGAGAGCGGCAGGTCGGCGCCGCGGAAGCGCAGCGCCGCCACCGGCGGGCCGCCCTGCGCGGTGCGCGCAAACACGAACACGGTGTCGTCGGCTGCCAGCCGGTCGCGCAGCCCGGGGGCGATCTCGAGGCGGCCGTTGAGCGTGATCGGGCCGGGTGCCGCAGCGGCGGCCGGCCCGGGCTGGGCCAGGGGCGCCATGCCCGCCTTCTGGCGCGCCTCGTTGACGCTCTCGATCACGCCGCGCGCCATTTCCGCGCCGGGCGGAATCCGCGCCAGGATCTTCTCCCACTGCGCGGCCGCGCCGGCAAAGTCGCCGCGCTGGTAGGCCATCGTGCCGGCGATCGCGAGCGCCTTCGGATGGCCGGGATCGATCGCCAGCGCGCGCTCGACCAGCGGCTCGGCCTTGCCGAGCACGCTGCCTTCGCTGGCGGCGGTAGCGTCCGCCCATTCGGTGATCACGTCGGCGTTGTCCGGCAGCAGCCCGGCGAGGTGCTCATAGGCGGCGGCGGCCTTCGGGTAGTCCTGCAGCATCGTGTAGGTGCGCGCGAGGATGCTCCAGCCCTCGACGTTGTCGGGCTCGTTCTCGAGCCGCGCGACCAGGGTGCCGACCATCTGCTCGACCTGCTCGCGGGTGAAGTCGCCACCGGTCTCGGCAACGTGATTCGCCGGATCGAGCGCCTCGGGTTCCCCGAAGGCGAGATAGCCGACCACCGCCAGCACCGGCACCATCACCGCCAGGCCGGCCGCCCAGCCCTTCGCGGGGCCGGCCTTGCTGGCGCTGATCGCGGCGTCGGCCGCCTGCCCTTCCTCGAGCGCCCGGCGCTCGAGCTCGTCGCGGCTGTTGGCATAGGTTTCCACATCGAGACGGCCGGCAGCACGCTCGGCCTCGAGTTCGGCGAGTTGCTCGCGCAGCACCACCAGCGCGGCGCCGGCTTGTTCCTGCTCGGCCTCGCGGCGCGCACCCTTGAGGACCGGAGGCACGAGCATGAGCAGGGCGCCGGCCACCATCAGGCCGGCGAGGATCAGGAAAACGGTCACTTACGGGACTCCTCGGGGGAAGACGGGGGCTGCGCGGGGTCACCGGCGAGGAGGCTGCGCGCCTGGGCGCGCTCTGTGGCCGAGAGGGCGACCGTCTCGCGCAGCTCGACCGCGCGCCGCCGCAGACGCCAGGCGAGCCAGCCGGCGCCGCCGAACAGCAGCAGCGCGGGACCACCCCACAGCAGGGCGGTGGACGTCTTGAAGGGCGGCTCGTAAAGCACGAAGTCGCCATAGCGCTCGACCAGGTAGTCGATGACGTCATCCTTGCTGCGGCCGGCCTGCAACTGCTCGCGGACCTGGTTGCGCAGGTCGAGCGCGAGCGGTGCGTTGGATTCGGCGATCGACTGGTTCTGGCACACGAGGCAGCGCAGCACGTGCGACAGCTCCATGACCTCCTTCTCGAGTTCGGGATCGGCCGCTGCGGTGGGCGCGATCTCGCCACCCGCTGGCGCCTGTTCGCCCGGCGCGTCGGCGGCCTGCGCCGGACTCAACCACAGCGCCGCGCACAGCGCGAGCGCTCCCCAGGCCGGCAGCCCCGGCCACATAGTGCTGCGATCAGCCTGCACGCTTGAGCTCCTCGATCTTCGGCAGCAGGACCTGCTGCAGGTTCTCCGGCGTGATCGGGCCGATGTGCTTGTAGCGGATGCGTCCATCGCGATCGATGAGGAAGGTCTCGGGCACGCCATAGACGCCGAAGTCGATGCCGACCCGGCCGTCGATGTCGAGCACCGACAGGGCGTAGGGGTCGCCGTGGTCGGCGAGCCAGCGACGGGCGCGCTGGATCGAGCGCGCGGTCTCGTCCTCCAGGCTCACGCCACGCATGTCGATGCCGCCGTCGCCGCGCAGTTCCTTGTAGTTGAGGCCGACGATCGGCACCACGTCCTGGCGCGCGAGCGAAACCAGCACCGGGTGTTCCTGGCGGCAGGCGACGCACCACGACGCCCACACGTTGAGCAGCCACACCTGGCCGCGCATGTCCTCGGCGCCGAAGCGGGTCTCGGGCGCGTCGAGGCGGGCGAGGCTGAAGGCCGGCACCGGCTTGTCGATCAGCGGCGAGGGCACCTCGCGTGGATTGAGGGTGAGGCCGAAGGCGAGGAAGCCGGCGAAGGCGAGGAAAAGGACCAGCGGTACGAGGAATTTTGCTTTCATGAACGATTCTCAGGCGGCCCGACCGGCGGCCGCGACCGCCGCCGTCGAGCGATGCTCGGCGGTACGGCGGTAGCGGCGGTCGGCGGCGGCGAAGATGCCACCGAGCGCCATCAGCAGGCAGCCCAGCCAGATCCAGCTGATGAAGGGCTTGTAGTAGAGGGAGACGATCCAGCTGCCGTCCTCGAGCTGCTCGCCGAGCGACACGTAGACGTCGCGCAGCGGGCCGATGTCGATCGAGGCCTCGGTCATCGGCATGCCCTGGGCGCGGTAGAGCCGCTTCTCCGGGGTCAGCGTGGTGAGTTGGCGTTCGCCACGATACAACCCGATGGTGGCGCGAGCGGCATCGTAGTTGGGACCGTCGGCGTCCTGCACGCCGCGGAACACGAAGCTGTAGCCGGCGAGCTCGGCGCGCTGTCCTTCCTTCATGCGCACGTCGAGGGTGGCGTCGAGGCTGCCCACCAGGGTGACGCCGATGATGAAGACGCCGATGCCGAGGTGGCCCAGCCACATGCCCCACCAGGCGCTCGGAATCGCGCGCAGACGGGCCGACAGCCTTGCAGCGCCGCTGCGGTCGCGCAGGCGGTTGCCGAGCAGCTGCAGACTGGCGAGGACCACCCAGGCCGCCAGCACCAGACCGAGCACGGTGCGCCAGGTGACGTGATCGACCGCAAACGCGGTGCCGGTGCCGATGACGAGGGCGGCGCCGAGGGTCGGCGCCAGCCGCCGCAGCACGGGCGAGACGCCGTCGGTCTTCCAGCGCAGGAAGGGGCCGACCATCATCAGCACCACCACCGGCGTCATCAGCGGCACGAACACCGCCTCGAAATACGGCGGGCCGACCGAGATCTTGCCCATGTTAAGCGCGTCGAGGAACAAGGGGTAGAGGGTGCCGAGCAGCACCGAGGCGGCCGCCACCGCGAGCAGCACGTTGTTGGCGAGCAGCGAGGTCTCGCGCGACACCAGGCCGAAGCTGCCGCCGCCGGTCAGGCGCGGCGCGCGCCAGGCATACAGCACCAGCGACACGCCGATCACGATCACGAGCAGGGCGAGGATGTACAGGCCGCGCTTGGGGTCGGTGGCGAAGGCGTGGACGCTGGTGATGACACCGGAACGGACCAGGAAGGTACCGAGCAGCGCGAGCGAGAAGGCACCGATCGCCAGCAGCACGGTCCAGCTGCGGAAGGCGCCGCGCTTTTCGGTGACCGCGAGCGAATGCATCAGGGCGGTGCCCACCAGCCAGGGGATGAAGGAGGCGTTCTCGACCGGATCCCAGAACCACCAGCCGCCCCAGCCGAGCTCGTAATAGGCCCAGCCCGAGCCCACCGCGATGCCGGCGGTCAGGAAGACCCAGGCCACCGTGGTCCACGGCCGCGACCAGCGCGCCCAGGCGGCGTCGAGGCGGCCGGTCAGCAGCGCCGCGATCGCGAAGGCGAAGGCCACCGAGAAGCCGACATAGCCCATGTAGAGCAGGGGCGGGTGGATGATCATCCCCGGGTCCTGCAGCAGCGGGTTCAGGTCGCGACCCTCGGCCACCGCCGGCAGCAGGCGCTCGAAGGGGTTGGAGGTGACGAGCAGGAAGGAGATGAAGCCGACGCTGACCCAGCCGAGCACGCCGAGCACGCGGGCGACGAAGGCCTCGGGCAGGTGGCGGGAGAAGACCGTCACCGCCACCGTCCACAGCGCGAGCGACATCGCCCACAGCAGCAGCGAGCCCTCGTGGTTGCCCCACACGCCGGTGATCTTGTAGATCAGCGGAGTCGCGCTGTGCGAGTTGGTCGCCGCCAGCTGCAGCGAGAAGTCGCTCTGCACGAAGGCGATGGTGAGGCAGACGTAGGCGACGACGACGAAAAAGAACTGCCCCTGCGCCGCAGGGCGGCCCACCGCCATCAGCGCGAGCCGGTTGCGGCTGGCGCCGACCAGCGGCACCACCGCCTGCACCAGCGCGAGCACCAGCGCGAGCACGAGGGCAAAATGACCGAGTTCGGGAATCATTGGCTCAGGGTCTCCGCCGCCTTGGAAGCCTGCTCGACCGCATGCGCCGCCTCGGGCGGCATGTAGTTCTCGTCGTGCTTGGCCAGCACCTCGGTGGCATGGAACACGCCGTCGGCCTCGAGCCGCCCCTGCACCACCGCGCCCTTGCCCTCCTTGAAGAGGTCGGGCAGGGTGCCCTTGTAGCTGACCGGGATGACCTTGGCGGTGTCGGTGATCGCGAAGCTGACCGTCAGGCCGTCGCCCGCGCGCCGGATGGAGCCGTCCTCGACCATGCCGCCGACGCGGAAGGTCTTGCCGAGCGGCGCCTTGCCCTCGGCGACCTCGGTCGGGGTGTGGAAGAACACCAGGTTCTGCTGGAAAGCGCTCAGCACGAGAGCGATCGCGGCCACGAGCAGGGCCACGCCGCCACCGACCAGCATCAGACGTTTGCTACGGGGTTTCATCTATTGCGACTCCATGCGGGCATCCGTTCGCCCATTCCTGTCCTTGCCGATTGCACGACGCCAGCGCAACAGCTTGCGCACAGCTTCCTTCCGACGCCGCAACACCAGTACAAGTTCCAGCGCCACCAGCAGGAAAGTGACGCCGTAGCTGCCCCACACGAAGCCGGCCGCGCCGCCCATCTCCCAGAACGCGGACCACGATTCCCATTGCATCAGGCGCGCCCTCCCCGTTCTGTCGATTCCTGGTCGAGCAGCGCCCCCACCCATTCGGTGTGGCGCTCGCGCTCGAGGATCATCGGCCGCACCCGCCACAGCACCACGGCGATGGTGTAGGCCCACGCTGCCAGCGCCATCACCAGCATGCCGGCGAGCATCGTGGTCGCCATCGACGGCGCCTTGGTCAGGCTCACCGAGGCACCCTGGTGCAGTGTGTTCCACCACTGCACCGAGAAGTAGATGATCGGCACGTTGACCGCGCCCACGAGGGCGATGATCGCGCCTGCGCGGTCGGCGCGGCGCGGATCCTCGATCGCGCGGGTGAGCGCGATGAAGCCCAGATACAGGAAGAGCAGCAGCAGCTGCGAGGTCAGGCGCGCATCCCACACCCAGTAGGCACCCCAGGTCGGCTTGCCCCACAGCGCGCCGGTCCATAGCGCGACGAAGCAGAACATCGCCCCGGTGGGTGCCAGCGCCTGGCTCATGATGAAGGACAGGCGAGTGTTCATGACCAGGCCGACCGCCGCCCAGAAGGCCATGATGAGATAGATGAACATCGACATCCAGGCCGCCGGCACATGGATGAAGATCACCCGGTACACCTCGCCCTGGGTGGCGTCGGTGGGCGCGACGAAGAAGCCGAGCCACAACCCGGCCAGGGTCAGCACCGCGGCGAGCGCCGCGAACCACGGCGCGAGACGGCCGGCGAGCGGGTAGAAGACCTGGGGAGCGGCGAAGCGGAACAGGCTGCGGCCGCGGTCGGAGGGGGTCATTTCGGGCTTGCCTGGGCCAGCAGCGCCGGCGCGTCGATTGGAAACAGTCGTCATTCGGTCGAGATCCGCAGGGCCGCGGCGCAGGCCCACGGCGCCAGCGCGAGCGCGCCAGCCAGGCCACCGCCGAGAAGCAACAGGTGGGCCGCGGCACCGGTACCGGACAGCTCCGCCTCCACCGCGCCGGCGCCGAAGATCAGCACCGGCACGAACAGCGGCAGCACCAGCAGCGCCAGCAGCATGCCGCCGCCGCGCAGCCCGAGCGTCAGCGCCGCGCCGACCGCGCCGAGCAGCGCGAGGGTCGGCGTGCCGAGCGTCAAACTTAGGACCAGTACCGGCAGGCCGCCTTGTTCCAGGTCAAGCAACAGCGCGAGCGCCGGCGCCACCGCCACCACCGGCAGGCCGGTGCTGAGCCAGAAGGCGAGCACCTTCGCACCCACCCAAAGCACGGCCGACTCGCTCGACAGCAGCAACTGCTCGAGGGTGCCGTCGACATGGTCCTGGGCGAACAGCCGGTGCAGCGACAGCAGGCAGGCGAGCAGGGCCGCGACCCACAGCACGCCCGGCGCGATCGCCCGCAGCAGGTTGGGCTCGGCGCCGACGCCGAACGGGAACAGACACACGACGATGATGAAGAAGGCGAGCGTCACCAGCACGTCGGCGCGACCGCGCCAGGCGAGCAGAAGGTCGCGCCGCAGCACCGCGAGGAAGGTGCTCAGCATGCGAAAGCACCGACGTCGAGCACCGCCGGCGGACGGGCGAAGGGGGCGTCCTGGTGGGTGGTCAGCATCACCATGCCGCCCGCGGCGCAATGATCGGACAGGGTGGCTGCGAGATCGGCGACCGCATGGACATCGAGCGCGGTGAAGGGTTCGTCGAGCACCCACAGCCGGCGGCCGGCCGACAGGAACAGGCGGGCGAGGCCCACCCGCCGACGCTGCCCGGCCGACAGCACGCGCGCCGGCAGATCGAGCTGGTTGCCGAGCCCGATGCGCACCAGCGCCTGCATGCAGGCCTCCTCGTCGACCGCATCGCCGACCGCAGAGGTGGCGAAGCGCAGGTTCTCGAGCGGGGTCAGCAGGTCGTTGAGCGCAGCCAGATGGCCGAGGTAGAGCAGTTCGCCGTGGAAGGCCTCGCGCACGCGCCGGATCGATTCGCCCTGCCAGCGCACCTCGCCCGCCTCCGGCATCGCCAGCCCCGTCACCAGTCGCAGCAGGCTGGTCTTGCCGACCCCGTTGGGCCCGGCGACGCGCAGCAGATCCCCTGCCTGGAGGCGGAAGGCGAGGTCGCGGAACAGCAGGCGATCGCCCTTCAGGCAGGCGAGATCTTGGACTTCGAGCATGGGGACGGATTGAACCACAGCCGTGCCAGTCACGCCACTGAGCCGCGCAGGTGCTCCACCGCCCACACCGCCGCCTCGACCCGCGAGCGCAGCGCGAGCTTGCGCAGGATGTGCTTGACGTGCACCTTCACCGTCCCCTCGGCGATATCCAGCTCGCGGCCGATCTGCTTGTTGGACAGCCCCTCGGTGATCTTCTGCAGGATGCGCCTTTGCTGTTCGGTGAGGACGGGCGGACCCGCCGTCTGCGGCTGCGACGGCCGGGCCGGGTGGCAGGGCCGCGGCGGGAGCACCACGCGGCCGGCGGCCACCGCCTGCAAGGCATCGAGCATCGCCTCGGGTTCCATGTCCTTGAGCAGGTAGCCGTCGATACCGGTCCGCAGCGCCGCTGCCACGTCCTCGTCGGCGTCCGACACGGTCACGATCACCACCCGCACGTCGAGGCGTTCGGCGCGCAGCGCGCGCAAGACTTCGAGCCCACCGAACTCGCGCATGTTGAGGTCGAGCAGGAGCAGATCGGGGCGCAGCTCGCGCGCCATCGCCAGCCCCTCGGCGCCGCCGGCGGCCTCGCCCACGAGGCGGAAGCCCGGCATCGTCTGCAGCAGCTGCACCATCCCCTTGCGAAACAGCGGGTGGTCATCGACGACGAGTACGCGCTTCATCCCGTTCATGGACGCGCCCCTCCCGCGTCGCATGGTGCGGGCGCCGCTGCGCTGGCCGCGCGGAAGCACACCCGGATGCACGTGCCGCGCGGCGCGGCGCTGACGATCTCGATTTCCCCGCCCATGCTGCGCGCGCGCTCGCGCATGATCGCGAGGCCATGGTGATTGGATGGGTCTGCCGGCGGCGCGCCGATGCCGCTGCCGTCGTCCTCCACGGTGAGCCTCACCTCACCGTCGTCCGCACCGCGCAGGTCGACCCGCGCGCGCCGTGCGCCGGCGTGCCGCACCATGTTCGCCAGGGCCTCGCGCACGATCTGCAGCACATGTACCTCCTGGTTCGGGCACAGCCGGCAGGCGCCGAGATCGACCTCGAGCGCCACCGAGATGCCGCCCCGGCTGGCGTACTCGCGTGCCGCGTCCGCCATGAGGGTCGGGAGGTCGGCGGAGAGACGCAGGCGAAAGGACACCAGCAGCTCGCGCAGCTGGCGGTAGGCTTCGTTGATGCCCTCGCGCAGCTCGGCGAGGATGGGCTCCGCCTCGGCGCAGCGCGCCGGATCGCCCACCACCGATTGCAGCCGGCTGGCCTGGATCTTCATGTAGGACAGCGCCTGGGCGAGCGAGTCGTGCAGCTCGCGCGCGATCGCCGAGCGCTCTTCCTGCAGCGCGAGCACGCGGTCGCTGCGCTGCAGCTCGGCGGTCTTCGCCGCGACCCGCGCCTCGAGCCCGCCGTAGGCCTGCGACAGTTCCTCCGCCATGTGATTGAAAACGACGCCGAGCCGGCCGAGCTCGTCGTGGCCGGTATGGCGGGCACGGGCGTCGAAGTCGCCGCGTGCCATGCGCTCGGCCGCGGCGCCGAGTTCGGCCAACGGCCGGTGCAGCGCCCGCTGCAGCATCAGGAGCACGACCAGGATCACCACCAGGGTCAGCACGATCGCGATGCCGAGCGTGGCCCGCAGACGCTCGATCCGGCGCTCGGTGCCTTCCTCGATCACCCGCGCCAGTGCGTCGAGTTCGCCGACGAAGCCCTCGATCTCCGCCCGCACGGCCTCGAGCCGCTCGCCCGAGGGCGCGCCGCGCGCCGCGGCGACGGCCTCCAGCCGTGGCCGCAGGCCTTGCCGCCAGCCGGCCTCGACGTTGCGGTAGGCGGTGGCGAAGCGCCCCTGCGGCGAGCGCTCGATCACGCGCCGGATCGACGCGTGCGCAAGCTGGCGCTCGAAATGCTCGATCGCCTGGGGAAGGGGCGGTGCGTCCTCGCCTGCGCCGAGCAGGTCGGCGGCCGCCAGGCTCCCCAGACGGTGGGCGAGCCGGCGCAGGCCGCCGGCGGCATTGAGCGCGCTCGCGTTGCCCTGCACCGTCTCCGCGACCAGCACCGAGGCGCTCATGCCGCCGAGGCTGATCAGCGCCAGCGCCAGCATGGCGAGCACGACCAGCAGCAGGATCGAGCGCCGGGCAAGGAAGTGGAGCGGGGACTGAAACACGCTGGGTTCTCCTCCGGTAGGGGGATCGACGGCGCCCGTTGCAAAAAAAACAGAGATGCAGGATACCTCTTTGGAGGTATGCCTGCACCCATGCGATGTCGTTTGCGTTACCGTGCGGGAACCAAAACGGCCGACCTCCAGGCGCCTGAGGCGAAAGCTTCGCAGCACAAGGACCACAGGATGAAGACCGACTACCCGATCCCCCTCGTCGAAGCACTGCAGCAGATTCCTCCCTTCGATCTGCTCGACACCGTCACCCTGGGCGAGCTGACCGCCGGACGGCGCGTGATCCGCGCCGGGCGAGGCGAGGTCCTGGTCCATCGCGACAGCCCGGCCGAAGGCGTCCATGTGGTGCTCGACGGCGAGGTCAAGCGCTTCCTGCTGTCGTCCTCCGGCAGCGAGCGGATCGTCGCCCTCGCCAGCCGCGGTGAATCCTTCGGCGAGGAGGCGGCGCTGCTCGACCGCCCCCACCTCGTCTCCGCCCAGGCCACCCGTGCGAGCAACCTGATGCTGGTGCGCACCGCCCAGCTGCGTGCGGCGATGAGCCGCTGCGCCCGCTTCGCCGAGGCGGTGACGACCCGCCTCGCGCTGTCCAACTACGAACTGCTGTCGAGCCTGCAGCTCTACCTTCAGTGCAGCAGCACCCAGCGTGTCGCCCACTACCTGACCCAGCTCGCCCCCACCGACGCCGAGCACTGGGAGATCCGCCTCGAGAGCGACAAGCAGACCATCGCCGCCCAGCTCAACCTCACGCCCGAAACCCTGTCGCGGGTCCTTGCCCGCTTCACCCGCGCCGGCATGATCCGGCCGCAAGGGCGGCGCGTGCTGGTGCTGAGCAAGCTCTCGCTGCTGCGCGACTGCGCCGGCGACTGAGCTTCAGTCGCCGAGTTCGACCACCGCCGCGCGGTGCGCCGGCGCGTTCAGCCAGCGGCTGAGGATCCGATGGACGTCGATGTCGAAGCGGCGCGGCGCGCCAGCGAGCGCCCGCGCGCCCGCCTCGTCGGCCGCCGAGCCGAGCCGGCACCACTGGTCGAACACATGGAAGGCCTCGCGCCCGCTCGCCGCATGGCGCTCGGCCACCATCACCGGGCCTTTCCACGGCCACGCCCGCGGCCCCGCCCCGGCGAGCGCGCCGGCCAGGCGGTCGTCGTGCTCGGCGATCGTTTCCCGCCCGGCGCACGCACCGGCGCAGCGCTTCGCGAGATGAGCGGAGCACGAACCCTGGGTGCCTGGCTCGAGGCCGAGCCGGCGCGGACACAGTCGATACAGCGCCGCCAGTTCGCGCAGCAGATTGTCGGCCTCGCGGCGGTTGCGGAAGGCGCCGTGGAGCCCCTTCCACGCATGCGGGTCGGTGCCGGCGATATCCACCCGCTCGTAGATCGGCGGCCGTCGGCGGCCGGGGATCAGGCGCAACGCGAAGACCTCGTCGCCCTGGTGCAGCGGCCGGTTGTGCAAGGGCTGCAGACGCTTGAGCAATTCGGTCTCGCGCAGGTGAGCACCCAGCTCGCCGGCGCACTCCTCCCACTCCACCCGCTTCACCTGGGCGGCGAGTTCGGCTTCCTTGCCCTTGCGCAGGCTGGCGGCGAAGTGTTCGCCGACGCGCGCGCGCAGGCTCGCGGCGCGGCCGACGTAGAGCGGCGTCTCGCGCCGGCCCGCGGGCGCCGGCTCGGCTGCGGCGTAGAACAGGTACACGCCGGGGGCGTCGGGCATCGCCTCGAGCATGCCTTCGGGCAGACCGGGTGGGCGCGCCGGCGCCTTCATCGCGCGGACGACCGCGCGCGCGAGCTGCTCGGGCTCGAAGGCGGCCTCGACCAGGCGGGCGAACTGCAGCAGCACCTCGACGTCGCCCATCGCGCGATGGCGTGCGGCGCACGTCAGCCCGTGGCGCGCCATGATCGCGTCCAGGCCATGGCGGTGATGCTCGGGGTAGAGCGCGCGCGAGAGCTTGACGGTGCACAGCACCGGCGCCTCGAACTCGCGGCCGAGGCGGGAGAAGGCGTTCTTGATGAAGCCGTAGTCGAAACGCGCGTTGTGGGCGACGAAGACGCAGTCCTCGAGCAGCGCGGAGATACGGTCGGCGAGCGCCTCGAAGGCGGGCGCCTGCGCCACCATCCCGTCGCTGATGCCGACCAGATCCTGGATCATGCGCGGGATCGGCATCCCGGGATTGACGAGGCTCTCCCAGCGCTCGACCTCGACGCCGTCCTCGATGCGGACGATCGCGATCTCGGTCAGGCGGTCGCGGACCGGGTGCGCGCCGGTGCTCTCGACGTCGACGACCGCCATCCGCCGCGGCAGCGTCATCGACTCAGCCGCACCGATGGCGGCCGCGGGGCGCGGCCGGGGGAAACACGACGCGCAAGGCGACTCAGTGGCCGGTGTCGTAGTAGTAGGGCTTGACCGGCACGGTCGACGCGCGCTGGCGCTCGCGGCTGACGTCGTCCTGCGGCTTGTCCCACCACAGGGCGCGACCCTTCTGCTGCTCGACGCGCTGCTCGGGATGCTTTTCGAGCCATTCGCGCATGAACTTGGTGTGCTCGGATTCGTACATCGCCATCTTCGCGGTCTCCAGTGTGCGAGGCCGCGATTCTACCCCGCACCGTCTCAGCTTGCGCGACCGTCGCCCTTCACCCGGCCGATGCGGACCACCTCGGGAATCCGGCGCACGCCGCGCATCGCCTTCGCGAGGTGCATGCGGTCGCGCACCTGCACGGTGAAGTTGAGCGCGGTGTAGGCCCCCTGCTCGCCTTCCATGCTGACGCTCTGGATGTTGCAGTCGGACTCGGAGATCGCGCTCGCGACCTTGGCCAGCACGCCGCGTGCATTGTTGGTGAGCACGCGGATGGCGACGTCGAACAGCCGCTCGTTCGCGATCGCCTCCCATTCCACGTCGACCCAGCGGCCGCGGGCGCCGCGGCCCTTGGTCACCGCCGGGCAGTCGTGCGCATGTACCTCGAGGCCCTGGCCCTTGCGGATGCAACCGATGATCGGGTCGCCCGGAATCGGATGACAGCAGCGCGCGAGCTGCACCGTGATGCCCTCCGAGCCGCGGATCATGATCGCCCCCACCGGCTTCGGCTTGACCACGTCGGGGCGGCCGGACTCCATGTCCTGCGCCTGCGACAGGCGGCGCGCGACGATCACCGGCAGGCGCTTGCCGAGGCCGATGTCGGCGAACACTTCCTTCTTGGTACGCACCCCACGGTCGCGCAGGAAGCGGTCCCAGGCGAAGGTGGAGATCTGCCCCAGGGTGAGGCCGTGCGGGCGCAGCGCCTGGTTGAGCATGCGCTCGCCGAGCGCGACCGACTCGTCCTGCTGGTCGCTCTTCATGAAGTGGCGGATCTGCGCGCGCGCCTTGCCGGTGCGCACGTAGGACAGCCACGCCGGGTTGGGGTTGGCGTGCGCCGCGGTGATGATCTCGACCTGGTCGCCGTTCTTGAGCTCGCTGCGCAGCGGCATCAGGTCGCCGTTGATGCGGCAGGCGACGCAGCGGTTGCCGATGTCGGTGTGCACCGCATAGGCGAAGTCGACCGGGGTCGAGCCCTTGGGCAGGCTGAAGATCTTGCCGTGCGGCGAGAACACGAAGACCTCGCCCGAAAACAGGTCGACCTTGACGTGCTCGAGGAATTCGGTCGCTCCGCCCGAGGCCGACTGCAGCTCGAGCAGCGACTGCAGCCAGGAGTGGGTCTTCTGCTCGAGGTCGGTGAGCGTCTTCTCGTCTTCCTTGTAGAGCCAGTGCGAGGCGACGCCCGACTCCGCGATGTGGTGCATCTCGCGGGTGCGGATCTGGACCTCGACCGGCATGCCGAAGGGGCCGATCAGGGTGGTGTGCAGGCTCTGGTAGCCGTTGGCCTTGGGGATCGCGAGCAGGTCCTTGAACTTGCCCGGCACCGGCTTGTACATCGAGTGCAGCGCACCGAGCGCGAGGTAGCAGCTCGGCACGTCGCGCACGATGACACGGAAGCCGTAGATGTCCAGCACCTGGGAGAAGCTCAGGTTCTTCTCGACCATCTTGCGGTAGATGCCGTAGAGGTGCTTTTCGCGCCCCTGCACTTCGGCCTGGATGCCCCACTGCGGCAGGCGCGCCTCGATCGCGTCGCGGATCTTGCTCACCACTTCGCGGCGGTTGCCACGCGCGGAACGGATCGCCTTCGCCAGCACCGCGTAGCGCAGCGGGTACTTGTTCTGGAAGGACAGTTCCTGGAGCTCGCGGAACAGGTTGTTGAGCCCGAGCCGGTTGGCGATCGGCGCGTAGATCTCGAGCGTCTCGTTGGCGATGCGGCGCCGCTTGTCCGGGCGCATGTGATCCAGCGTCCGCATGTTGTGCAGGCGGTCGGCGAGCTTGATGAGGATGACGCGCAGGTCGCTCGCCATCGCCAGCAGCATCTTGCGGAAGTTCTCCGCCTGCGCTTCCTGGTGCGAGCGGAACTCGATCTTGTCGAGCTTGGAGAGGCCATCGACCAGCTCGGCCGAGACCTTGCCGAAGCGCTCGGCGATCTCCGCCTTCGAGATGTGGGTGTCCTCCATGACATCGTGGAGGAGGGCCGCGGTCAGCGCCTGGGCGTCGAGGTGCCAGTCGGCGATGATGTCGGCGACCGCGACCGGGTGCGAGATGTAGGGCTCGCCGCTGACCCGGAACTGCCCGAGATGAGCGTCGGCGGAGAAGTGGTAGGCCGCTTCGACGCGGCCCAGGTCCTCGGGCTTGAGGTAGCCGCCGAGCTTTGACTTGAGACGCTCGAAATCGAGCGTCAGCACGCTGGAGACCGGGGGGCGGTAAGGTTGCGCAGAAGCGCCGTCGGCATCCATGGCTCCGCCCCCTGCCGGTCTCAGGCCTGGCCGCGGTTGAGCATCTCGAGGCCGACCTTGCCCGCCGCCACCTCGCGCAGCGCGATGACCGTCGGCTTGTCCCGGTCGCCGGGCTCGAGTTCGATCTGCGGCGTGCCGCCGGCGGTCAGCTGGCGGGCGCGATAAGTGGCCGCGAGCGTGAGCTGGAAGCGGTTGGGGATCAACTTCAGACAATCTTCGACGGTGATGCGGGCCATGTTCAGTCCTGTTCCAGAAATTCGAAATATTGCGGGTGACGGCGGCGCTGATTGGCGCCGGTCAGGCGCGCCGCGCGCACGACGGCGAGCACGTCTTCGAGCGCCGTCTGCAACTCATTGTTAATTATAACGTAGTCGAACTCGCCCACGTGACGCATCTCCTCGCGCGCGCCGGCGAGGCGGCGGCGGATGACGTCCTCGCTGTCGGTGCCGCGTGCGCGCAGGCGATTCTCTAGTTCGTCGACCGAGGGCGGCAGGACGAAGATGCCGATCGCCTCGGGGAAGACCCGGCCCACCGCGGCCGCGCCCTGCCAGTCGATCTCGAGCACGATGTCGCGTCCGGCGGCGATCTGCTCACGGATCCAGGCCTGCGAGGTGCCGTAGAAGTTGCCATGCACCTGCGCCCACTCGAGGAACTCGTCCCGGTCGCGCATGCCGCGGAAGGTCGGCACGTCGACGAAGTGGTACTCGCGACCGTCCATCTCGCCCGGCCGCGGGTCGCGCGTGGTGTAGGAGATCGACAGCTGCAGCGCGGAATCGCGCTCGAGCAGCAGCCGCACCAGGGTGGTCTTGCCCGTCCCCGAGGGGGCGGTGACGACGAACAGGGTTCCCGACATCGCGCGCTCCTTATTCGATGTTCTGCACCTGTTCGCGCATCTGCTCGATCAGGACCTTGAATTCCATCGCGATCGCCGTCATGTCGGTGGCCGCGGACTTGGAGGCCAGGGTGTTGGCCTCGCGATTGAGCTCCTGCATCAGGAAATCGAGCCGCTTGCCGGCGGCACCGCCCGTCTCGAGGATACGCTCGACCTCGTCCAGATGCGTCGACAGCCGCGAAAGCTCCTCGGCGACGTCGATGCGCTGGGCGAACAGCGCCACCTCCTGGCGGATGCGATCCTCGTCGAGAGAGGCCACCGCGTCGCGCAGACGCGCGGTGAGCCGCTCCTGGTATTCGGCGACGATCTCCGGCATGCGCGGCGCGCCGGCGGCGACCAGCGCGCGCATGCGCACCACCCGCTCGCGGATCATCGCCGCGAGCTTCTCGCCTTCGCGGCGGCGGCTGGCGACGAGATCCTCGAGCGCGGCCACGACCAGCTCGAGGATCACCGGCTGCATCTCGTCGAAGCCGAGGCTGTCGTCGGCCAGCATGCCCGGCCAGCGCAGGATCTCCGCCACCGACAGCGGCCTGGCGTCGGCGAAGTGGGCCTGCACCGCGTCCTGCGCGTCGGCCAGGCGTGCGGCCAGTCCGGCGTTGAGCGCGAGGCTGCGCGGCGCGGACTCGCCTTCCTGCAGGTTGAGCCGGCATTCGACCTTGCCGCGGTTCAGGCGCGCGCCGATGCGCTCGCGCAACGCGGGTTCGGCCTGGCGCAGCTCGTCGGCGATGCGGAAGGCGAGGTCGAGGTAGCGCGAATTCACGCTGCGCAGCTCGAGATGCAGGGTATGGCTGCCGACCTCGCGGTTCTGCACGGCGAAGCCGGTCATGCTGTGGATCATGGGGGAGTCTCCGGGACCTGCCGCGATCGGATACACTGGCGCGGCCCAACTGGGATAGCTGCAAAAGTCGAATACTAGCCCCCCGAGAGATGCTGCCTCAAGCCAACTGCGCGCTGCCCGAAGGTTTCCGGCTCGAGCCTTACCGCATCGAGCGCAAGCTTTCGCACGGCGGATTCTCGATCGTCTACCTGGCACGCGACGAAGACGGCGCCGAGGTGGCGATCAAGGAGTACCTGCCGGGCAGCCTCGCCCTGCGCGCCGAAGGCGAGATCCGGCCGCGGGTGCCGGAGGACAAGCTGGCGGTGTTCCGTTACGGCCTGAAGTGCTTCTTCGAGGAAGGCCGTGCGCTCGCGATGCTGTCCCACCCCAACGTGGTGCGGGTGCTCAACTTCCTGCGCGCCAACGACACGGTGTACCTCGTGATGGCCTTCGAGCACGGGCGCACCCTGCACGAGTACGCCCGCCAGCGCCACGGCCGGCTCGGCGAACGCTTCCTGCGCCTCACCTTCGTGCGCCTGCTCAACGGCTTGCGCGAGGTGCACGCGCGCAAGCTCCTCCACCTCGACATCAAGCCCTCGAACATCATGCTGCGCCCCGACGGCACTCCGGTGCTGCTCGACTTCGGCGCCGCGCGCCAGACCCTGAGTGCCACCCAGCCGATGCTCAAGCCGATGTACACCCCGGGCTTCGCCTCGCCCGAGCAGTTCGCCGAACGCGGCGAGCTCGGGCCGTGGACCGACATCTACGGCGTGGGCGCCTGCCTCTACGCCTGCATCGTCGGCCACCCGCCGCCGCGCGCCGACCATCGCCTCGAACAGGACGACTACCGAGCGCTGACGACCGGCGACGACCACGCGCGTTACTCCCTGCAGTTGCGCGCGCTGGTCGATTGGTGCCTGCAGCTCGATCCGCTGGCACGCCCGCAGAGCGTGCATGCGCTGCAGAAGGCCTTGCGCTACGAAGGCGGCGAGGGCAACGAGGCCGACGACGCCAGCCTCGCCGGACGCCTCGCGGCGCTGATGAACGCGACGCCGGGGTGCGACGCATGAAGTTCACCATCTGCCAGGAAAGCCGCATCGGCGCGCGCGGCACCAACCAGGATCGCATCGGCTACTGTTACTCGCACGACGCCCTGCTGATGGTGGTCGCCGACGGCCTCGGCGGTCATCTCCACGGCGAGATCGCGGCCGAGATCGCGGTGCGCTCGATCACCGGGTCCTTCCAGCGCGCCGCGCACCCCGCGCTCAAGGACCCGTCTCGCTTCCTGCCGCGCGCCTTGCTCGCCGCCCATCACGCGATCCTCGACCACGCGCTCGAGGAGGGCCTGGCCGAGGCCCCGCGCACCACGGCGGTCGCCTGCGTGGTGCAGGACGGCATGGTGCACTGGGCCCACGCCGGCGACTCCCGCCTCTACCTCGTGCGCGCCGGAAGGATCAGCGGGCAGACGCGCGACCACTCGCGGGTGCGGCTGATGGTCGAGCACGGCCTGCTGAGCGAGGAGGAGGCGGCCAGCCACCCGGCGCGCAACCGCATCTACTCCTGCCTCGGCGGCAGCGGTCAGCCGCAGATCGACGCCTTCGACTCGGTCCAGCTGCGCGACGGCGACATCCTCGCGCTGTGCACCGACGGCCTGTGGGGCCCGCTCGGCGACAACGGCATCCTGCTCGGGCTGGCCGACGGCAACGTCATGCTCGGCGTGCCGCGCCTGCTCGATCGCGCCGAGGCCGCCGCCGGCGGCGATGCCGACAACCTGTCGGTGATCGCGCTGCGCTGGCATGCCCGCCGCCAGACGGTGCGCGAGCGCACGGTGAGCACCGAGGAGATGGCGCCGACCGAATTCACCACCCGCTTCCTGAGCCCCGACGCCGCGGCCGGCCCCGCCACCGGGGCGGACGACGAGCGGCGCGAAGACCCTGCTCACGCCGTCCCCGAACTCGACGACGACCGCAGACCCACTACCCGATAGGACACGCATGCGACCCAGCCAGCGACGCCCCGACGAACTCCGCCCGGTCCGCCTCACCCGCGGCTTCACCCGCCACGCCGAAGGTTCGGTGCTGGTCGAATTCGGCGACACCCGGGTGCTGTGCACCGCCAGCGTGGAAGATAGCGTGCCGCCCTTCCTGCGCGGCAAGGGCCAGGGCTGGCTCACTGCCGAGTACGGCATGCTGCCGCGCGCGACCCACACCCGAAGCGCCCGCGAAGCGGCCAAAGGCAAGCAGAGCGGCCGCACCCAGGAGATCCAGCGCCTGATCGGCCGCAGCCTGCGCGCGGTGGTCGACCTCGAGGCGCTCGGCGAACGCCAGATCGTCATCGACTGCGACGTGCTGCAGGCCGACGGCGGCACCCGCACCGCGGCGATCACCGGCGCCTGCGTGGCGGTGCATGACGCGATCGCCGGCCTGCTCGCCGAGGGCCGGCTCGCCGCCAGCCCGATGAAGGACTTCGTCGCCGCGGTATCGGTCGGCATCCATCAGGGCGAGCCGGTGCTCGACCTCGACTACGCCGAGGATTCGGCCTGCGACACCGACATGAACGTGGTGATGACCGCCAGCGGCGGCCTCATCGAGGTGCAGGGCACGGCCGAGGGCGCGGCCTTCTCGCGCGCCGAGCTCGACGCCCTGCTCGACCTCGCCGAGCGTGGGATCCACCGCCTGGTGGCGGCCCAGCGCGCGGCGCTCGACCTGTGAGCGACGGCGCGGCGATGAGCAAGCGACTCGTGCTGGCGAGCAACAACGCGAAGAAGACGACGGAGATGCAGGCCCTGCTCGCGCCGCTCGGCATCGAGGTGATCCCGCAGTCGGCGCTCGGCGTCGGCGAGGCCGAGGAGCCGCATCCGACCTTCGTCGAGAACGCGCTCGCCAAGGCGCGCCACGCCGCGGCGGCGACCGGCCTGCCGGCGGTCGCCGACGACTCCGGCCTGTGCGTGGCGGCGCTCGGCGGCGCGCCGGGCGTGCTGTCGGCACGCTTCGCCGGCGAACCGAAGTCGGATGCGCGCAACAACGCCCTGCTGCTGGAAAAGCTCGCCCACCTCACCGGAGCCGAGGCGCGTCGCGCCCACTTCTACTCAACGGTGGTACTGGTGCGCCACGCCGACGATCCGCAGCCGCTGATCGCCGACGGCGAATGGCACGGCACCATCCTCGAGGCGGCGCGCGGCGAGGGTGGCTTCGGCTACGATCCGCTGTTCTGGCTACCCGAGCTGGAACGGAGCGCCGCCGAACTCGACGCCGGGCTGAAGAACACCTTGAGCCACCGCGGCGCCGCGATGCGTCACCTGCTCGCGCGCCTCGAGCGCAATCCGCTGTGAGCCGCGCCGCCCGACGCCAGGCCTGCCGCCGGTGAGCACCCGCCGCATCATCCCGCTCACCCCGGCCGCCGGGCCCGCACGCGCGCTGCCGCTGCCCGAACGCGCCCGGCTCGACGCGCCGCCGCCGCTGTCGCTCTATGTGCACTATCCCTGGTGCGTGCGCAAATGCCCCTACTGCGACTTCAACTCGCACGCGCCGCGCGAGGGGACGGCGATCCCGGAAGCGGCCTGGCTGGACGCGGTGATCGCCGACCTGCAGGCGGCGCTGCCGCAGGTGTGGGGCCGACGGGTGCTGAGCGTGTTCATCGGCGGCGGCACCCCGAGCCTGATGTCGGCGCCCACGCTCGACCGCCTGCTGACCGCGATCCGCATGCTGCTGCCGCTCGACCCGCTCGCCGAGATCACCCTCGAGGCCAACCCGGGCACGGTCGAGGCCGGCCGCTTCCGCGACTACCGCGCCGCCGGCGTCAACCGCCTGTCGCTCGGCATCCAGAGTTTCGACGACGCCATGCTCGCGAAGATCGGCCGCATCCACGGCGGCGTCGAGGCGCGGCGCGCGATCGAGGCCGCCACCACCCACTTCGAGCGGGTGAACCTCGACCTCATGTACGCCCTGCCGGGACAGACCCTGGCGATGGCGCTCGCCGACGTCGACACCGCGCTCGGCTTCGGCGTGCAGCACCTGTCGTGCTACCACCTCACGCTCGAGCCCAACACGCCTTTCGCCCATGATCCGCCGCCGCTGCCCGACGACGACATCGCCGCCGACATGCAGGAGGCGATCGAGGCCCGGCTCGCCGAGGCGGGCTTCGAGAACTACGAGACTTCCGCCTTCGCCCGTCCCCACGAACAGAGCCGGCACAATCTCAATTACTGGACCTTCGGCGACTACCTCGGCGTCGGCCCGGGCGCGCACGGCAAGCTCTCCAGCCACGAGGGCATCGTGCGCGAGATGCGCCACAAGCACCCGGCGCGCTACCTCGAGGCGGCTGCGCGCGGCGACTTCGTGCAGGAGCGGCGCGAGGTCGCGGTCGCCGAGCTGCCCTTCGAGTTCATGATGAACGCGCTGCGCCTGAGCGCCGGCTTCGCCCCCGCGCTGTTCCTCGCCCGCACCGGGCTGCCGCTCGAGGTGATCGCCACCGAGCTCGCCGAGGCGAGGACCCGCGGCCTGCTCGCGACCGCCGACGGCCTGATCCGCCCCACCCTCCAGGGCCGGCGCTTCCTCAACGAGCTGCTGCAGACCTTCCTGCGCGACTGAGCGTCCGGGCCGCCGCCGGAAGCGTCACCGCCGCTGTGCTATGTTTCAGCAACAGCGGAGGATACGCGATGAAGATCCGCCAGGCCCTGAGCTGGGAGTGGGATGCGATCGCCGGCATCGCCGCCGCCTTCGTGGCGATCGTGCTGCATCTGCTGCACATCGTCGACGAGGCGGTGGTGCTGCCGATCCTGCTCGCGCTGCTGGGGCTGCTGTTCATCAACTTCATGCGCCACAGCCGCAGCAACGAGATCACCGCCGAAAAGGTCGAGCACGTGGCGCACACGGTGGACGGCCTGCAGGCCGCGCTCGAGGCGCCCGGCCTGGTGCTGATCGGGCCACGCCAGCTGCAGACCGCGCACCGCCGCTTCCTGCTCGCGATGAGCGGCGACACCGTGTGGTTCAACGTCTGCCTGTCGATGTATCGCACGCCGGCGCTGTTCGATGCACTGCTGCGTCCGGCGATCGACAATCCGGCGGTCAGCTCGATCCAGTTCGTGCTCGACGACAGCCAGCGCGCGCTCTGGGAGCGCAGCATCGCGCCTCAGGTCGCGGCCTGCGCCGGACGCGAGCGGGTACGGCCGCCGCGCTGGTGCCGGCTGGAGCGCACCCTGTCCTTCATCCTCGCCGACAGCCAGCACAGCGGCGGCTGCGAGGCCCTGCTCAGCTTCTGGGGCGAACCCTTCATGGCTCAGGCGACCGGACGCGACGTGCCGCGCTTCGTCTTCCATGTGCACAAGAACTCCGAGCTGCTGCCCCACCTTCTCGAACTCGAAGGCTGCAGCGCCCACTTCCGGGCGCGCGCGCAGTAAACCGCATGCGGCCGGAGCGGCAGCTCGGACAGCAGCCAGGTAACGCCGGGGCAGCGCACCCACCAACGCCATCGTGCCGTCACGCTCGGGCAGGGCGAAGAAGAATCACCTGACCGCCCATGCTTGCTGCCCGTTCTTTGTGACGTATCAATATGCGCCAGGGCCTGTTGTGATTCGATGACTGCCTCTGAGCACGACATCACGCCCAAGGAGAGCAGGGATGGCGAAAGTGAAGTTCTACGGCAACGAAGCGGTGCCCCTGGAAATGCACAAGGTGCGCATCGTCCAGAAGCTCAACCTGCCACCGGTGGAGCGCCGGCTGGAGGCGATCACCGAGGCGGGCAACAACACCTTCCTGCTGCGCAACGCCGACGTGTTCATGGACATGCTCACCGACAGCGGGGTCAACGCCATGAGCGACCGGCAGCAGGCGGCCATGCTGGTCGCCGACGACAGCTATGCCGGCAGCGCAACCTACACCCGGCTCGAAAGCAAGCTGCA
Organism: Thauera phenolivorans; assembly: GCF_001696715.1. GTDB lineage: Bacteria > Pseudomonadota > Gammaproteobacteria > Burkholderiales > Rhodocyclaceae > Thauera > Thauera phenolivorans. Next base: position 158,387 of record NZ_MBFM01000006.1, read on the forward strand.
GGAGATTTTCGGCATGCCGTTCTTCCTCCCCGCCCACCAGGGCCGGGCCTGCGAGAACATCCTTGCCCAGGTGCTGGTGTCGCCGGGTTCCGTGGTGCCGATGAACTACCACTTCACCACCACCAAGGCGCACATCACGCTCAACGGCGGCGTCATCGAGGAGCTCGTCGCCGATGCCGGCCTGGAAGTGGTGAGCGTGAATCCCTTCAAGGGAAACATGGACCTCGCCAAGCTGCGCGACGTCATCGGCGCGCACGGCGCCGACAAGATCGCCTTCGTGCGCATGGAAGCGGGCACCAACCTGATCGGCGGCCAGCCCTTCTCCCTGCAGAACCTCGCCGACATCCGCAAGGTGTGCGACGGGCACGGCCTGCTGCTGGTGCTCGACGCGAGCCTGCTCGCCGACAACCTGTACTTCATCAAGAATCGCGAGGAAAGCTGCAAGGCGCTCAGCATCCGCGAGATCACGCGCAGGATGGCCGACCTGTGCGACATCATCTACTTTTCCGCGCGCAAGCTCGGCTGCGCCCGCGGCGGCGGCATATGCATCCGCAGCCAGGCGCTGTACCACCGCATGCGCGGTCTGGTGCCGCTGTACGAAGGCTTCCTCACCTACGGCGGCATGTCGGTGCGCGAGATGGAAGCGCTCACCGTCGGCCTCGACGAAACCATGGACGAAGAGGTCATCAACCAGGGGCCGCAGTTCATCGGCTACATGGTCGATGAGCTGCAAAAGCGCAGCATCCCGGTCATCACGCCGGCCGGCGGCCTCGGCTGCCACGTCAACGCGATGGAGTTCGTCGACCACATCCCGCAGTCCGAGTATCCCTCCGGAGCGCTGGCCGCAGCCCTTTACATCGCCGGTGGCATCCGCGGCATGGAGCGCGGCACCCTGTCCGAGCAGCGCGAGCCCGACGGCAGCGAGGTCTTCGCCAACATGGAGCTCGTGCGCCTGGCGATGCCGCGCCGCGTGTTCACCCTGTCGCAGGTGAAGTACGCGATCGACCGCCTCGAATGGCTCTACGCCCACCGCCGCCTGATCGGCGGCCTGACCTTCGTCGAGGAGCCCGAGATCCTGCGCTTCTTCTATGGCCGACTGAAACCGGTCTCCGCGTGGCAGCACGACCTGGTGGAACGTTTCAGGAAGGATTTCGGCGACAGCCTCTGACCAGGGCTTCCGCCCGCTTTCCATCATTCGGCGGCGGGCGCTGACGGTGGGCGACAGCGGAGTGCGACCAGCGTACGCCCGGCGCGACGATCCGCAGGATTTCCACAGCGGCCCGCGCCGAGCGGCCGGATGCGGTCATCCCGCAAGCGATCGTGCTCAGGACGATCGCTTCAGCAACGCGATGCGGATGCGCTCGATCGCGTGCGACGGGCTCAGCCCCTTGGGGCAGACCTCGGTGCAGTTCATGATCGTGCGGCAGCGGTAGAGCCGGTAGACATCGTCGAGGAAGTCGAGCCGTTCGGCGGTGGCGACGTCGCGGCTGTCGGCGATGAAGCGGTAGGCCTGCAGCAGGCCGGCGGGACCGATGAACTTGTCCGGGTTCCACCAGTAGGAGGGGCAGAACGCGCTGCAGCAGGCACACAGGATGCATTCGTAGAGGCCGTTGAGCCGCTCTCGCTCGTCCGGCGTCTGCACCCGCTCGCGCTCGGGCGGCGGCTCCTCCGCGATCAGCCATGGCTTGATCGAGTGGTAGTGGGCGAAGAACTGCGTCATGTCGACGATGAGGTCGCGGATCACCGGGAAGCCCGGCAGCGGGCGCAGCACCACGGGCTCCTTCAGCCCCTCGAGCGCGGTCAGGCAGGCGAGGCCGTTGCGACCGTTGATGTTCATCGCGTCCGACCCGCAGATGCCCTCGCGGCAGGAGCGGCGGAAGGACAGACTGTCGTCCGCCGTGCGCAAGCGCATCAGCAGGTCGAGCAGCTTCTTGTCGCCCGCCGCGGGCGCGACGTCGTAGTCCTGCATCCGCGGCGGCTCACCGGTTTCCGGGTTGAAACGGTAGATCGACAGCTTCATTTCGGCTCCTCCGCGCCCCTCACAGGCTCGTCGCGAAATGCGCCGCCAGGGTCAGCAGGACGCGCACCATCACCGCGAAGAGGACCACCGCGATCGCGCTCAGCACCGCCAGTCGCAGCGCGCGCGGCTGGATGTAGTCGAGCACGATGTCCCGCATGCCGACCCAGGCGTGGGCGCTCAGCGCGGCGAAGAACAGCACGATCAGGGGCGCGACATGCACGCCGGTGGCAAGCGCATGCCATCGCGCATGATCGAGCGCCGGGCCGAACAGCAACAGCACGCCGCCCACCAGCAGCAGAAGCAGGATCAGCAGGGCGCTGACGCGTTGTACCAGCCAGGCCCGCTGGCCGCTGAACAGTCTCATGTCAGCCACCCCGCCGCGAAAACCAGCGCCAGCAGCACCGCCACCACCAGTACCGCACGCGCCGAGGCGCGCGCCTGCGCGAGGCCGCCGCCGATGCCCACGTCCATCAGCAGATGGCGGATGCCGGCGAGCAGATGATGCGCCGCCGCCCACACCAGGATGAGCCCGACGAGTGCGCGCCACGGCGACGACAGCAGGTCGCGCATGGCCTCGAAGCCCGCCTCGCTGCGAAGCGAGGCGTCCAGCCCGAGCGCCAGCGGCGGCAAGGCGAGAAACAGCAGCACGCCGGCCACGCGATGCGCGATCGAGGCGATCGCCCCCACCGGGAAGCGGATCCGGAGCAGGTTCAGGAACACCGGCAAGGGTCGAACGGGTCTGGCCATGTGCGCCCTCCTTCGGGCCGTCCGCGGCCCTTAACTGGACCATAGACCATGGGACGCGAAAGTGGGCGCCGAGGCAGCGCGCCGGCCCGGTCGGCGAGGTGCTGGCGCTGTGGCCCAGGCAGCTGTGCTGCGCGAATTCGGACGGGTGGCCCGGACAGCCCCGCTGCGCCAGATACGCCGGCGAGGCCACCGCCAGCAGACGCGCCTCGCCCAGCCTGCGCGTCACCTTGCCGGGGTCCAGCCTGGCGGTGACGCGGATCGACAGATCGACGCCTTCATCGATGAGATCGGTATGACGATCGGTGAAACCGAGCGCGAGGCTGATCTCCGGATACTGCGTCTGGAATCGGGGCAGCAAGGGGGCGATCCGCCGCAAGCCGAAGCTCACCGGCACGCCCAGCCTCAGATTGCCGCGCGGCGTCAGCCGCGCCTCCATGACGTCGGCCTCGGCACTGTCGACCAGGTCGAGAATCGTGCGGCATTTTTCCAGATTGGCCGCGCCAGCGCCGGTCAGGGTCAGCTTGCGGGTGGCGCGCATCATGAGCTTCACGCCCAGGTGCGCCTCCAGCGCGGCGATCTGGCGGGTGACGGCCGAGCGCGCCACCCCAGCTGGCTGGCGGCCGCCGCAAAACTGCCGAGATCGGCCACCCGGATGAACAGGGTCATCGCATCGAGGCGGTTCATTGTTGCTTCATTCGCGATTATGCATTTCCCATTGCCCCCTATTTCGGGTCACCGGAGACGTCTAGAGTTCGCTCATCGCAAAAGCAGGAACGACGGCCGTCGCGCCGATCGTCGATCCAACACCGACCATGAGCGCGACGTACACCGCGACCGCCAAGACCCTGCACTGGGGCATCGCCATCCTGATCCTGGGCCTGCTCGGGCTCGGCTTCTACATGACCGGCCCGGCGCTGTCGCCCACCAAGCTGCAACTGTATTCGTGGCACAAGTGGGTGGGCGTCAGCGTGCTTGCGCTGGTGATCGTGCGCCTGGCCTGGCGCCTCACCCACCGGCCGCCGGCGCTGCCGTCGCACATGCCGGCGATCGAGCGCCCCGCCGCCCTGCCAGCCATCACCTGTTCTACCTGCTGATGTTCGCGATTCCCCTGTCCGGCTGGCTGATGAGCTCCACCAAGGGCTTCCAGACGGTGTGGTTCGGCGTGCTGCCCATCCCCGATCTGCTGGCCAAGGACAAGGCCCTCGGCGAGTTGCTGCAGTCGGTGCACTCGAGCCTGAATCTTCTGCTGATCGCGGTGCTGCTCGGCCACATCGGCGCCGCGTTCAAGCACCACTATTTCGACAAGGGCGAGGTCCTGACCCGCATGCTGCGCCACCGCCCTCGCTGACCCGAACGACCCCAGTCAAGGGAACCGACACCATGAAACGCCTCGCTTTCGCCCTGCTCTCGAGCTTCGCCCTCGCCACTTCCGCCCATGCGGTCGAATACAGCCGGGTGCCCGCCGACAAGAGCCGGATCGCCTTCGCTTACCAGCAGATGGGCGTGTCCATGGAAGGCGCGTTCGGGACATTCGCCAGCCAGCTGCGTGTCGACCCCGCAGCGCCGCAAGCCGCGTCGGCCACCATCGAAGTCGATCTGGCCAGCGTGGATACCGGCAGCGCCGAGGGCGACGCCGAGGCGGCGGCCAAGGCCTGGTTCAACACCCCGGTCTTCCCCACCGCCCGCTTCGAATCCACCGGCGTCAAGGCGCTCGGCGGCAACCAGTATGAAGCTGCCGGCAAGCTGACGATCAAGGGCACGACCCAGGAGGTCGTGCTCCCCGCCAGCTTCACACCGCTGGGCGACACCGGTGTGTTCGACGGCAGCCTGACGATCAAGCGCGGCGATTTCGCGATCGGCGAAGGCGCCTGGAAAGCCTTCGACATCGTCGCCAACGATGTCGTGATCAAGTTCCCCCTCACCGCTGCGGCCAGATAAGCCCGCACGCAAACCCGATTTCACCTTACCCCAACCCCAAAGGGACAAATCCATGAACCGAATCGCCAGGCTCTCCGCTGCCCTGATCCTCTCCGCCGCCGCCGCTGCCCCGGTGCTGGCCGCGCCGGAAACCTACACCGTCGATGGCACCCACACCTTTCCGCGCTTCTCGTACAGCCACTTCGGCCTGTCGACCCAGTTGTCGCGGTTCAACGCCACCACCGGCACCGTCACGCTGGACAAGGCCGCCCGGACGGGCGCGGTCGACATCACCATCGACATGACGTCGGTCGACACCGATTATGAAACCTTCAACGGCCGCATCCAGGGCGAAGACTTCCTCGACACCGCCAAGTACCCAGCCGCGACCTTCAAGTCGACCAAGGTCAAGTTCGAAGGCGACAAGCCGGTGGCCATCACCGTCTCGCTCGAAGCGATCAAGGGCTGAAGCCCGAGGCGTACCCCGGGCGCACCGCCCAGGCTGCGCCCGTGCCAGGCCGTCCGACAGAGGAGATGGACATGATGGAGCTCCGCCCCGCCGCAGAACGCGGCCTCGCCAACTTCGGCTGGCTGCACTCGCAGCACAGCTTCTCGTTCGGCAGCTACTACGACCCGCAGCACCCGGGGTTCTCGGACCTGCTGGTGATCAACGAAGACCGCGTGCGCCCCGGGCCGGGGTTTCGACACCCATGGCCATCGCGACATGGAGATCTTTTCCTACATCCTCGACGGGGCGCTCGCACACAAGGACTCGATGGGCACCGGCTCGTGATCCGCCCGGGCGACGTACCGATGATGAGCGCCGGCACCGGCGTGCGCCACAGCGAATACAAGGCCTCGCGCGCAGAATGCGTGCATTTTCTGCAGCTCTGGATCGTGCCCGATCGGACGGGCGTCGCGCCTCACTCTCAGCAGCGCCACTTCGCCGCTGGAGAGAAGCGCGGAAAGCTGCGCCTGATCATCTCGCCCGACGGCACGGAGGGTTCCTTGTCGGTCCATCAGGATGCCCGGGTGTACGCCGGCCTGTTCGACGGCGATGCGGTCAAGCCGCGCAAGGTGCGCGAGATCGAGTTCGCCAGCGGCGAGGACGCCGAGGTGCTGCTGTTCGACCTGCGCCCCACCGAGATCCCGCATTACTGAATCCTCGGGCCGGCGGTTCGCCCCTCGACCGACGGCAATCAAGTGGCCTCCGTGGTGCTCGAATCGAATGGCTACGGCGCGACCACGATCGCCGGCGGCGCGCGCATGCCGAGCGAGAACGAACTGGCGATCGCCCGGTTCCAGGGCCGGACGTGGCGACTATGGCGCCGATAGGGAAGGATGGAGCCCCCTCATTGCGGATGTGAATTAGTATTCGAATACCCCCTGCAGCATGGGGCCCATCGATCCACTTGCACCATCAGGAGCCCGCATGACCGACGATACCAAGAAGTGCCCCGTGACCAAGCTGACGACCGATTTCGGCGCCCCCGTCGTGACCAACCGCGACAGCCTGACCGCCGGCGCGCGCGGCCCGCTGCTGGCCCAGGACGTCTGGCTGCAGGAGAAGCTCGCCGGCTTCGTGCGCGAGGTCATCCCCGAGCGCCGCATGCACGCCAAGGGCTCGGGCGCGTTCGGCACCTTCACGGTGACCAAGGACATCACCCGCTACACCCGCGCGAAGATCTTCAGTGAGGTCGGCAAGAAGACCGAGATGTTCGCCCGCTTCACCACGGTCGCCGGTGAACGCGGCGCCGCCGACGCCGAGCGCGACATCCGCGGCTTCGCCCTCAAGTTCTACACCGAGGAAGGCAACTGGGACATGGTGGGCAACAACACCCCGGTGTTCTTCATCCGCGACCCGCGCCAGTTCCCCGACCTGAACAAGGCGGTCAAACGCGACCCGCGCACCAACCTGCGCAGCGCCACCTACAACTGGGACTACTGGACACTGCTGCCCGAGGCGCTGCACCAGGTCACCGTGGTGATGAGCGACCGCGGCATCCCCGCCAGCTACCGACACATGCACGGCTTCTCCTCGCATACCTACAGCTTCTGGAACAAGGACGGCGAGCGGTTCTGGGTCAAGATGCACTTCCGCACCCGGCAGGGGATCAAGAACCTGACCGACGCCGAAGCCGAGGCGCTCGTCGGCAAGGACCGCGAGAGCCACCAGCGCGACCTGTTCCAGGCCATCGAGCGCGGCGACTTCCCCAAGTGGACGATGTACGTCCAGGTCATGCCCGAGACCGACGCCGAGAAGTACCGCCTGCATCCGTTCGATCTGACCAAGGTCTGGTACAAGAGCGACTACCCGCTGATCGAGGTCGGCGAGTTCGAGCTCAACCGGAACCCCGAGAACTTCTTCGCCGACGTCGAGCAGGTCGCTTTCGCGCCGAGCAACCTGGTGCCCGGCATTGGCGCCAGCCCCGACCGCATGCTCCAGTCGCGCCTGTTCAACTACGCCGATGCGCAGCGCTACCGGCTGGGCGCCAACTACCATCAGATTCCGGTGAACCAGCCGCGCTGCCCGGTGCACAGCAACCACCGCGACGGCACCGGCCGGGTGGACGGCAACTACGGCAGCCTGCCGCACTACGAGCCCAACAGCTTCGGCCAGTGGCAAGGCCAGCCGGAGTTCGAGGAGCCGCCGCTGAAGATCGACGGCGACGCCGCCTTCTGGTCCTATCACCAGGACGACGACAACTACTTCGAGCAGCCGCGCAAGCTGTTCCAGTTAATGACGCCGGCGCAGCGGGAGGCGCTGTTCGGCAACACCGCGCGCGCGATGGGCGACGCGCCGGAGTTCATCAAGTTCCGCCACATCCGTAACTGCCATGCGGCCGACCCGGCCTACGGCGCCGGCGTGGCCCGGGCGCTCGGGCTCGACCTGGAGAAGGCCCTGGCCTCGAAGCCGGACGACCCGATGTTCGGCAACCCGCTGGTGCCGCTGCCCGCCTGAGGCCAGGCCGCGCCCGGCGACTCAGGCCGTCGGGCGCCCATGCCCCAGAGGCATTCGGCGCGCCTCGTCTCCTGTGAGGGCTGTGGGACTCTTGAGCCACATCAAGGCCATCCCGCGGCTCGCCGGCCCACAATCGGCGCTTTAACGGATCGACGCCCCGCACGCGCACCCTGTTCGGGGCGTGCGTGCGGGGCTATCGCACTTGGCCGCCGGCGCGCGAGGCCGGCGCGGGTGTGTTGCAGTCCGA
>NZ_MBFM01000006.1:166289-169313 GCF_001696715.1 Thauera phenolivorans
CCGAGAACTTCTTCGCCGACGTCGAGCAGGTCGCTTTCGCGCCGAGCAACCTGGTGCCCGGCATTGGCGCCAGCCCCGACCGCATGCTCCAGTCGCGCCTGTTCAACTACGCCGATGCGCAGCGCTACCGGCTGGGCGCCAACTACCATCAGATTCCGGTGAACCAGCCGCGCTGCCCGGTGCACAGCAACCACCGCGACGGCACCGGCCGGGTGGACGGCAACTACGGCAGCCTGCCGCACTACGAGCCCAACAGCTTCGGCCAGTGGCAAGGCCAGCCGGAGTTCGAGGAGCCGCCGCTGAAGATCGACGGCGACGCCGCCTTCTGGTCCTATCACCAGGACGACGACAACTACTTCGAGCAGCCGCGCAAGCTGTTCCAGTTAATGACGCCGGCGCAGCGGGAGGCGCTGTTCGGCAACACCGCGCGCGCGATGGGCGACGCGCCGGAGTTCATCAAGTTCCGCCACATCCGTAACTGCCATGCGGCCGACCCGGCCTACGGCGCCGGCGTGGCCCGGGCGCTCGGGCTCGACCTGGAGAAGGCCCTGGCCTCGAAGCCGGACGACCCGATGTTCGGCAACCCGCTGGTGCCGCTGCCCGCCTGAGGCCAGGCCGCGCCCGGCGACTCAGGCCGTCGGGCGCCCATGCCCCAGAGGCATTCGGCGCGCCTCGTCTCCTGTGAGGGCTGTGGGACTCTTGAGCCACATCAAGGCCATCCCGCGGCTCGCCGGCCCACAATCGGCGCTTTAACGGATCGACGCCCCGCACGCGCACCCTGTTCGGGGCGTGCGTGCGGGGCTATCGCACTTGGCCGCCGGCGCGCGAGGCCGGCGCGGGTGTGTTGCAGTCCGAATCGCTCGATGCGCCACGCCGAGCGCCACCTATCGTCCGGAGGTGAATGCCATGAAACGTCCCGTCGCCCTGCAGGCGCTTTCGACCACCCACCATGTCGCGCTCGACCTCGCCCTGAGGATCTCCGATGCGAAGGACGAGGCGTCGATCGAGGCCCTCATGGCGAGCCTGCCGCCGACCTTTGCGAACGAAATCGAGCCGCACATGCAGCAGGAGGAGCGCCTGTTGCTGCCGCTGCTCGAGGCCTCGGGCGAAACCGAGCTGGCGCAGGAAACGCGCGAGCGGCACGACAGGTTGCGCGCGCTCGCGGCGAAGATCGCAGCGGGGGACCGCAGCGCCCTGCAGCCGTTCTGGATCGAACTCCACGCCCTGGTCCGCTTCGAGGAGCGCAGGCTCTACGACACCGCGCAACAGGTGCTGCCGGCCGGGGTACTGGCTCAACCGCTCCCGGAGCGCGGCCCGGAGTGAGTCCGCGGCCGCGGCGCCTGCCGGGCGCCTGGCACCGGCGCGGATGCGCGCGGTCCCCGCACACGCCCGGCGACAGGATCAGGCCGTGGCGCCCTTGCTCCCCGAGCGGAAGGCCTTCACCGTCGTATAGGTGATCTTCGCCTCGGTCACCTTCACCACCACCGGGTTCTCCGGGTTGCGCTGGGCGAAGACCTCGACGTCCACCGTCAACTTGTCGTCGCGCGCGTCCACGATGTCGGCGTAGAAGGTGACCCTGTCGCCCATCGACACCGGCTCCCTGAACACGAAGCGATCGACCGCCACCGTCGCCACCGGCGACCTGGCGCGGCGCATCGCCGAGACCGCGCCGGCGATGTCGGTCATCGCCATGATCCAGCCGCCGAACACGTCGCCGGCGGGGTTGAGGTCGCCCGGCATCGGCACCATGCGCAGCGTCAGCTCCTTGTTGGCGGCGGGCTCGGGACAGCCCGGCAGGCCGTCGGCGTCCGCGTCCTCGGGGACCAGCCGCTTGTTGCCCTGGGCGTCCACCGCGACATAGGTGAGCTGGGCCTCGGTGACCTTCACGATCCGCGGATTCTTCGGATCGGTTTCGGCGAAGATCTGCACATCGACGGTCAGCGAGGAACGGCCGACCGCGATCACGTCGGCGTAGAAGCTGACCACGTCGCCGACCGCGATCGGTTGCTTGAAGACGAAGGAATTCACCGCCACCGTGACCACGCGCGAGCGCGCGCGGCGCACCGCAGGGATGCTGCCGGCGATGTCGACCATCGCCATGATCCAGCCGCCGAAGACGTCGCCGGCCGGGTTGAGGTCGGCGGGCAGCGGCATCACGCGCAGCGCCAGGTGCTCCTTCGAGGGCAGCTCGCTCGCGGTGATCGAAAGCTCGGCCATGGGGTACTCCTTGAGTGGAATGGGCGGGTTCGGAAGGTGTCGGTCGGGCCTGGCTGCGGGGCGGCGGTCAGCCGCGATCCCCGGGTTTCGCCAGCGGTGCGTCGGGCTCCGCGCGGTTGCCCTCGTCGAGTTTGCGGATCGCGTCCTCACCGCGCGCGGCGAGGGCGGCGAGGCGGTCGATCTGGGCGTCGAGCTTGGGCAGCGCCTCGCGCCGGTAACGCGAGAGGTCGTCGATCGCACCGAGCACGTCTGCGAAGGCCTTCTCGAGCTGCGCCATGTCGAGCGAGGTCGAGGCGGCACGGGTCTGGATCTCCACGCCCTGGGTGCGCAGCGCCTGCGCGGTGCCGGCGATGAGCGCGGACGTCGCCTCGTTGAGCGAGGACACGCGATCGAGCACGAGGCGCTGGTTGGCCAGCCCGAGGGCGACCGTGACCGCCACGTTGAGCGCCGACACGGTGACGTTGATCGCGCGATCCACGCCGCGGATCAGCTCGCGGTTGTTGCGGATCACCACCTCCAGCGCGAGTACGCCCTGCTGGCTCACCGCGAGTTGCTGCTGCAGGTCGACGATGCGCTGGCGCAGCGGGAACAGCAGCTCCTCCTCGACGAAGGCGCGCCGCGGCGCGGGCAGCGCGGCGGAGGCCGCCTCGCGCGCGAGGCGACGATCGATCAGGCGACCGAGCTCCACCTGGCGTGCGAGCTGGCCGAGGATCCCGCGCAGCGCCTGCTGGTCGTCGGCGAGGGTGAGGTTGTCGCGGCGCAGCATGTCGGCGCCGCCCTCGAGGTCCTTGATGATGCCGTCGAGCG
>NZ_MBFM01000006.1:169323-200429 GCF_001696715.1 Thauera phenolivorans
GCACGTCTGCGAAGGCCTTCTCGAGCTGCGCCATGTCGAGCGAGGTCGAGGCGGCACGGGTCTGGATCTCCACGCCCTGGGTGCGCAGCGCCTGCGCGGTGCCGGCGATGAGCGCGGACGTCGCCTCGTTGAGCGAGGACACGCGATCGAGCACGAGGCGCTGGTTGGCCAGCCCGAGGGCGACCGTGACCGCCACGTTGAGCGCCGACACGGTGACGTTGATCGCGCGATCCACGCCGCGGATCAGCTCGCGGTTGTTGCGGATCACCACCTCCAGCGCGAGTACGCCCTGCTGGCTCACCGCGAGTTGCTGCTGCAGGTCGACGATGCGCTGGCGCAGCGGGAACAGCAGCTCCTCCTCGACGAAGGCGCGCCGCGGCGCGGGCAGCGCGGCGGAGGCCGCCTCGCGCGCGAGGCGACGATCGATCAGGCGACCGAGCTCCACCTGGCGTGCGAGCTGGCCGAGGATCCCGCGCAGCGCCTGCTGGTCGTCGGCGAGGGTGAGGTTGTCGCGGCGCAGCATGTCGGCGCCGCCCTCGAGGTCCTTGATGATGCCGTCGAGCGCATCCTGCGCCTTCTCGTACTTCTGGAAATAGCGCTGCAGCGGCTTGCCGACGCCGGGGATGAAGGCCAGCGCGCGCGACAGGCCGTCGCCGCTGAGGCGCTGGCGGGCGGGATCGAGCTCCTGCATCTTGCCGCGCAGCTCGAGCAGGGCCTTCGCCACCGGGCCGCCCTCGTCGCCCTGGTGGGCCAGCTTGCGGATCGGCGCCTGCAGCATCTCGCTGCGCCAGGCGGCCTGGCGCTGGAGCTCGATGCCCATGGTGTCGACCGCCTCGCGCTGGCGATGGAACCCCGCCTCGTCGGCGGCGAGCGCGTCGCGCACGAAGGCGTCGGCGAGCGCCGCAAGCGCGGGGTCCTCGGCGGCTTCTTCGGCCTCAGGCGGCACGGTCTCGCGCGCGATCTCCTCGATCGGCGGCAGTGACAGCTCGGAACGGGCGGAGGACCTGGGGGCGGAGGGCGGGCTCATCGGGGAATTCCTCGGGGAAGACTCAGGCCTTGCGGCCGTAGAGGCCGGCGCGTTCGGCGAAGCGGCGCAGCTCGGTAAGCGCCTGCTCGGTGGCGATGCCGGCCTGCGGGCGGCCGGTCTCGATGCGGGCGACCGCGACCACCACGTCGTCGAGCGCGGTGAGCGCGGCCTCGTGGCGGGCGCCGAGTTCGGAGAGCCGGCGCTCGGTGTCCTCCGCCAGCGCCAGCCGGTGGCGCAAGGCCTCGCGCTCGGCGATCGGGAGGGCGGCGCCCTCGCGCTCGAGGCGCCGGCGCACGAAGTCGGTGTCGATCGCGGCGCTGCCGCCCGCGAGCGAGACCATCGAATCGAGCGCTTCGAGCCCACCGCGCGAGACCGCACCGACCAGGCCGCGGGCGCGCTCGAAGGTGACTTCGCGGGTGTCGAACTTCTCGCCCAGCACCGTGAGGGCACGGTCGTAACGCGTGTAGAGGCGGTCGGCCTGCACCGCGAGATCAGGCCGACGCAGCGCCACCAGCTCGCGCTTGGCCTGCCACAGACCGAGCACGAGCTCGTCGCCGCCGCCCGGCGCGCGCGCGGGGTCGAGGGTGAGCAGGTGGCTCTCGTGACACTCGGCGGCGCGGCGTGCGAGCTCGCGCTGGCGTGCCGCCGACTGCTCGCGCGCGGCACGCCCGCGACGCCAGCGCAGCCAGCGACGCTCGACGAAGAGCTCGAGCGGCACCGCGGCGAGGCCGGCGAGCCAGCCGGCGAGGCTGGCGCCGAAGCCGCCCCACAGCGAGGTCATGAACAGCAGCATCCCGATCAGCGGCACGGCGAAGCCATAGCGCAGGATCACCTGCCAGCGGCTGGCCAGGTCTTCCGGCGTCGCCAGTCGGGGATCGAACATGCCGGCCATGAACCAGGGCGGGCACGACATCAGCAGACCGAAGGCCAGCCCCTGCAAGAATTCGAACATCGGCGCGTAGTTCCGCTAAGGGACGGGACGCGGGCCACGCCGGAGATCGGCGCCACCCGCCCGTCCGCACGCTTGGACCGCGTTCGCGGCCGCCCGTGCGCTCAGCCCGCGACCGCGGGGTTGAGCGTGTAAGTGCCGGTGAGGCTCGCCTCGGCGAGCACATGGCCGGCGATCGCCGCACGCACCTCGGCGCCGCCGAAGCGGCCTTCCACCGCGCAGCGCTCGACATCGAGCGCATACACGGTGAATACGTAGCGGTGCAGCAGATCGTCGTTCCACGGCGGACAGGGTCCGTCGTAACCGTGGTAATCGCCCTTCATCGCATCGTCGCCGGCGAACCAGCCGGTGTAGTCGTTGATGCCCTGGCGCGCGCCGAGCGGGGCGTCGGGGCCGGGCTTCCCGCCCGGGGTGACCTCGCTCGAGAACTCGCCCGCGGCGATCTCGCAGCGGTCGCCGGGCAGGTCGATCAGCACCCAGTGGAAGAAGTCCACCCGCGGCAGGCCGGCGGGCACGCTGCGGCCTTCCTGGTTGACGTCGTCGCCCCTGCTCGGCACGTCGGGGTCGTGGCAGATGAGGACGAAGGACTTCGTGCCCGCCGGCACCTCGCTCCACGCCAACTGCGGGTTGCGGTTGGCGCCGAGGCAGACGTGGCCTTCGTCGGCCGGCAGGCAGAAGGCGAATTCGCCCGGGATGCGGGCGCCGTCGGTGAAGCTCGCGCTGGTCAGTTTCATGCCGTCTCCTTCTTCGATGAACCGGGAAGCGTGCGGCGGCGCCCGCTCAGGGCGCCTCGCACAGGCAATGCGCATAGAGATGCCGGGGATCGTTCCACTTCAGCAACTCCCCGGCAGCAGTCTGCAGCCCCGCGAGAATGGCCGCAAGCGGCGCCGGCCGGCTCGCCGGCGCGGGCAGCAGGTCGCCTGCGCTCGAGCCGAGCAGGCGGTGCAGCAGCATCTGCTGGAACGACAGCGTCGCCTGCGGCCGGCGCACCTCGTAGGCGGTGAGCCCTGCCGCCTTCGCTGCCGCGGCCACCGCGTCGTCGAGCCCGCCGAGATGATCGACCAGGCCGAGCTGGGCGGCGCTCGCGCCGGTCCACACCCGGCCGCGGGCGACCTCGTCCACCTCTTCGACGCGCATGTTGCGGGCACGGGCGACGGTGTCGAGGAAGCGCCGGTAGCCGTGCTCGATGCCGAGTTGCAGCGCCTCGCCCGCCGCCGGGTCGAGCGGGCGGCGCGGATCGAGGGCGCCCGCCAGCGGCGCGGTGGACACGCCGTCGACGGCGATGCCGAGCCGGCTGAGCGGCTCGGCGAACTCGGGGAAGAGGGCGAAGATGCCGATCGAGCCGGTCAGCGTGGTGGGCGCAGCCCAGATCTCGCTCGCGGCGGTGGCGATCCAGTAGCCGCCCGAGGCGGCGACCGAGCTCATCGACGCGATCACCGGCTTGCCCGCCTGGCGCACCAGCTCGAGCTCGCGGCGGATCAGCTCGGAGGCCCAGGCGCTGCCGCCGGGGCTGTCGATGCGGACCACGATCGCCTTCACCGCGTCGTCCTCGCGCGCCGCGCGGATGAGCTCGACGAAGCTGTCGCCGCCGACCACGCCGGCCGGCTGCTTGCCGTCCATGATCGAGCCCTGGGCGACCAGCACCGCGACCGCAGCGGCCGCCGGGCGGCGCTCGGCCTGGATCGTCGCAAGGTAGTCGCCGGCGCCGATCTGGCGGAAATCCTTGCCATCGGCGGCGGCGCCGACGCGCTCGACGAGGCGGGCGCGCCACTGATCGCGGGTGGAGAAGCGATCGATCAGGCGGGCGTCGAGCGCGGCTTTCGCCGCATCGCCCCGTGCCGCGGCGAGCGCCTCGCCGTAGCCGACGACGTAACGGTCGAGCGCCTCGGGGGCGAGCTTGCGCGCCGCGGCGATGTCGGTGCGGACGCGATCCCACAGACCGTCGAGCAGGTCGCGGGTGGCGTCGCGGTCCTCGTCCGACATGTCGTTGCGGGTGAAGGGCTCGGCGAAGGACTTGTACTCGCCCACGCGGAATACATGCACCTTGATGCCGAGCGAGTCGAGCGCCTCCTTGTAGTAGGTGCCGTAGCGCGCCAGCCCGCGCAGGAGCAGGAAGCCGTCGGGCGCGAGATGCACCTCATCGGCCGCCGAGGCGAGGAAGTACTGGCCCTGGGTGAAGCGCTCGCCGCGCGCGAACACCGGCTTGCCGCTGGCGCCGAAGGCGGCGATCGCCTCGCGCAGCTCGGCGAGCTTGGACAGGCCACCGGCCTCGAGCTCGTCGGTCTCGATGACCAGCGCGGCAATGCGCTCGTCGGTGCGGGCGGCGTCGACCGCCTCGAGCAGCTCGCCGAGCACCGCCTGCCCGGCGGGCACCCCGCCCGAGCGCAGCAGCGCGAGCGGCTCGTCGAACACCGCCTGCTCGACCAGCGCACCGCTCGGGCGCAGCACCAGCGCCGAACCGCGCGGCACTTCGGGCGCCGGCTCCAGCATCAGGGAGACGACGAAGCCGATCACCAGCAGCAGGATCAAGTAAAGCAGGCTGCGCCCGAGCAGGTCGAGCGCGCGGCCGAGAAGGCCGAACAGGCCGAGGATGAAGCGGAAGATGGCGCGCACGTCGACAGGTCTCCTTTGGCGGCGCGGGGCTCAGCCCGGCTGGCGGTCGTCGCGGCGGCGGAACACGAGGTCCCACACGCCGTGACCCAGCTTCAGACCACGGTTCTCGAATTTCGTCAGCGGCCGGTAGTCGGGGCGCGGCGCGAAGCCGTCGGCGATGTTGTGCAGCGCCGGCTCGGCGGAGAAGATGTCGAGCATCCAGTGCGCGTAGTCCTCCCAGTCGGTGGCGCAGTGCAGGTAGCCGCCGGGCGCGAGCTTGCGCGCGACGAGGGCGACGAAGTCGGGCTGGACGATGCGGCGCTTGAAGTGGCGCTTCTTGCGCCAGGGGTCGGGGAAGAACAGATGCACCCCGGCGAGGGCGCCGTCGGCGATCATGTCGCGCATCACCTCCACCGCGTCGTGCTGGATGATGCGCAGGTTGCTCAGCCCGCCCTCGGCGACCAGCTTGCACAGTGCGCCCACGCCGGGGGTGTGCACCTCGATGCCGAGGAAGTCGTGGTCGGGCATCGCGGCGGCGATCCTCGCCGTCGTCTCACCCATGCCGAAACCGATCTCGAGGATCTTCGGTGCCTTGCGGCCGAAGGCCTCGTCGAGGTCGAGCGGCGCGGCGCGGTAGTCGATGCCGATCCGCGGCAGCATCTCGTCGAGATAGCGCTGCTGTGCCTCGGACATGCGGCCCTGGCGCAGCACGAAACTGCGGATGCTGCGGCTGGAGAAGCGGTGCTCGGGGCTGTCGCGGCCGATGATCTCGACCGGCGCCCCGCTCGAAGGCCGCTGCGTGTCTTGCGTGTCGCTCATGAACCGATCAGCCCCTGGGTCGGCGAACTCGGGTCGGCCGAGTAGAACTTGCGCGGCATGCGACCGGCGAGGAAGGCCTCGCGCCCGGCCTCGACCGCCTTCTTCATCGCACCCGCCATCAGCACCGGCTTGCCGGCGGCGGCGATCGCGGTGTTCATCAGCACGCCGTCGCAACCGAGCTCCATCGCGATCGCGGCGTCCGAGGCGGTGCCGACGCCGGCATCGACCAGCACCGGCACCTTTGCGTTGTCGATGATCAGGCGCAGGTTCCAGGGATTGAGGATGCCCATCCCCGAGCCGATCAGCGAGGCGAGCGGCATCACCGCGACGCAGCCGATCTCTTCGAGCATCTTTGCCTGGATGGGGTCGTCGGCGCAGTAGACCATCACGTCGAAGCCATCCCTGACCAGGGTCTCGGCCGCCTTCAGCGTTTCGGGCATGTTGGGGAACAGGCTCTTGGGGTCGCCGAGCACCTCGAGCTTGACCAGCGCGTGGCCGTCGAGCAACTCGCGCGCCAGGCGCAGCGTACGCACCGCGTCGTCGGCGGTGTAGCAGCCGGCGGTGTTCGGCAGGATGGTGAATCTTTCCGGCGGCAGCACGTCGAGCAGGTTGGGCTCGCCCGGGTTCTGGCCGATGTTGGTGCGACGGATCGCCACGGTGACGATCTCGGCGCCGCTGGCGTCGATCGCCGCGCGCGTTTCGTCGAAGTCCTTGTACTTGCCGGTACCGACCAGCAGCCGGGAGCGGTAGGCCTTGCCGGCGATGACCAGGGAGTCGTTCATGCTTGAACCTGTAGGGAAGATAAGTGGATCTCAGCCGCCGCCGACGGCGACGACGATCTCGAGCCGGTCGCCATCGGCGATCGGCACTTCGGCATGGCGGGCGCGCGGCACGATCTCGCCGTTGCGTTCGACCGCGACACGCTTGCCGGCGAGGCCGCGGCGCTCGAGCAGATCGCGCACCGTCAGGGGCGCGGCGGAGGATTCGGGCTGGCCGTTGAGGATGAACTGGATCATGGTCTTGCGCGGAGGTGTTGCGGAGCAAAATCTTAGCACGCCGGCCGTTTGACATTTC
This sequence comes from Thauera phenolivorans, assembly GCF_001696715.1. GTDB lineage: Bacteria > Pseudomonadota > Gammaproteobacteria > Burkholderiales > Rhodocyclaceae > Thauera > Thauera phenolivorans. Next base: position 175,785 of record NZ_MBFM01000006.1, read on the forward strand.
CCGGTCGGGGCGCTACCTTCAGCCGCACTCAGCGCCGATTTGAACCAACAGCTTGCGGGCGCTCAACAAATACGGCTAAAGCGAGGGCGACCCAGTCCGCGTTTCGAGCCGGCTGGGTTTTTTCGTTTACCGCCTACCGACCATGATCCAACCACAATCCGTCGGCGTCGTAACGCCGCAGCTGGCGCATTTCGCCGAGCCGCTGCGCCTGCGCAGCGGCGAGACACTCGCCGACTACGAGCTGATCTACGAGACCTACGGCACGCTCAACGCCGAGCGCAGCAACGCGGTGCTGGTGTGCCATGCCCTGTCGGGTTCGCACCACGTCGCCGGCTACTACGCCGACGATCCGCGCGACATCGGCTGGTGGGACAACCTGATCGGCCCCGGCAAGCCGCTCGACACGCGCAAGTTCTTCGTCATCGGGGTGAACAACCTCGGCGGCTGCCACGGCTCCTCCGGCCCGAGCACGCTGAACCCGGCCACCGGCAAGCTGTGGGGCGCGGACTTCCCCTTCGTCACCGTGGAAGACTGGGTCGATGCCCAGGCCCGGCTCGCCGACCGCCTCGGCATCGAGCGCTTCGCCGCGGTGGTCGGCGGCAGTCTCGGCGGCATGCAGGCGCTGTCGTGGACCCTGCAGTACCCGGAGCGGATCGCCAACGCCGCGGTGATCGCCTCGGCGGCCAAGCTCACCGCGCAGAACATCGCCTTCAACGAGGTCGCCCGCCAGGCGATCCTGAGCGACCCCGACTTCCATGGCGGCCACTACTACGAGCACGGCGTGGTGCCCGCGCGCGGACTGAAGCTGGCGCGCATGGTGGGGCACATCACCTACCTTTCCGACGACTCGATGGCGACCAAGTTCGGCCGCAACCTGCGCCACGGCAAGGCGGTGTACAGCTACGACGTCGAGTTCGAGGTGGAGTCCTACCTGCGCTACCAGGGCGACAAGTTCGCCGGCATGTTCGACGCCAACACCTATCTGCTGATCACCAAGGCGCTCGACTACTTCGATCCCGCCTTCGAGCACGGCGGCAACCTGCAGGCGGCGCTGGCGCGCGCGAGCGCGAACTTCCTGGTGGTGTCCTTCACGACCGACTGGCGCTTCGCGCCCGGGCGCTCGCACGAGATCGTCTATGCTCTGCTGCACAACCGCCGCAACGTGAGCTACGCCGACATCGAGTGCCCGGCCGGCCACGACTCCTTCCTGCTCGACGAGCCGCGTTACCACGCGCTGCTGTCGGCCTGGTTCGACCGCATCGAGGTGTGACATGGCAGGCTACCGCTACGACTATGAAGTGATCGCGCAGTGGATCGAGCCGGGCGAGAAGGTGCTCGACCTCGGCTGCGGCGACGGCAGCCTGCTGCACCACCTGATGGCGGTGCGCCAGGTGCAGGGCTACGGCGTCGAGAACGACCCGGACAAGATCCTCGCCAGCGTCCGCAACGGCGTCAACGTGATCCAGGCCAACATGGAGCGCGGCCTGATCGGGCTGGAGGACGGCTTTTTCGACCACGTCATCATGAGCCTGTCGCTGCAGGCGATGCACAACACCCAGGGCATCCTCGCCGAGATGCTGCGGGTGGCGCGCGAGGCGGTGGTGAGCTTCCCGAACTTCGGCTACTGGCGCCACCGCCAGAGCATCCTCAACGGCCGCATGCCGGTCTCCGAGAGCCTGCCGCACCAGTGGTTCAACACCCCCAACGTGCGCTTCTTCACCATCGCCGACTTCGAGGCGCTGTGCGAGCTGAACGGCATCGTCATCCACGAGCGGCTCGCCTTCGACGAGGGCAAGGTTGTGCTCGAGGAGCCCAACTTCCTCGCCAGCGTCGCGGTGTACCGGCTCGGCCGCAGCGGCTGAGCCCGCGAAGCGCGCCGTCGCGGCGGCCCCAGCCGCGGCGTCGCCGCAATCGCGCAGAGGGCTGCGCTCCTACGACACCCCGTACCCGCACGCCTTGCCACATAGTGGCGGCAGCTATACTCCTTCCATGGCAGGCTGAGCGCCCGCCGGGCGGCGGGTCGGCGCGAGGAGCGGCGCATGGAAACGAGTTCGCAGGCGGTGCTGATCGGCACGGGCGCGCTGCCCTTCCTGGTCCTGCTCAGCGCGGCACTGACGCTGCCGGTATCGCTCGGCCTGCTCGCCCTCTACCGGCGCGCGGTGCTGCGCTCGATGGCGCGCAGCGGCGGCGCGACGATGCCGCCCCCGCCTGCAACGGGGAAAGCGGCGCCGCCCGACGCGCGCCTCGTGCTCGAGGATGTCGCGGCGGGCCCGGCCGCCGGCGGTACGGCCACGCGGGTGATCCGCCGCTCGCTCGGGCGCGCGGTCGGCGTCCAGGTGGCTGCCGGCCTCGCCTACGCAGTCACCCTGAGCGCCGCCTGGATGGTGTTCGCCTGGGGCGAGGGCGGCTTCGTGGCGGCGCGATTCCTCTGGCTGCTGTCGTGCTACGCGTGGCCGACCGCGCTCGCAGTGGGCCTCACCGCTGCGACCAGCCGGCGCCAGCGGCTCGCCATCGGCGCGCTTTATTTCGGCCTCGTGCTCGCCTTCGCCGGCTGGGCGCTCATCCGCAACCCGGCGCTGTCGGCGCTCGCCGTCGTGCAGTTCTGGCTGATCACCAACCTTCCCGCCACCGTGCTGCTGCTCGCCTTCCTGCACCGGCGCATCCGCGCCGTCGGCCCGCTCGTGCTGGTGTTCATGGTGACGGCACTCACCGGCTCGCAGCTCGCGATCGCGCTCGTCGCCGGCAGCGAAGTCGGTCTGCGCGCCGCGGTCGGCATCGGCGGCAGCCTCGGGCTCGGCGGCAGCGCCACCTTCGTCGCGCTGATGCTCGCCGGCGCGGCGCTCGCGGCGGTCGGCGGCTGGCTGATCCTGGGCTGGCTGGGCCGACGCCATCTCGCGCGTCGCAGCAGCGACCAGGCCCTGACCCTCGATGCGATGTGGCTGCTGTTCGCGATCGTGCAGACGGTAAGCTTCGGCTTCGAGGGCATCGCCTGGATGGCCGCGGGTCCGGTCGCCTTCGTCGTATACAAGGTGGTGAGCGGTGCGGGCTGGCGCCTCGCCGGACTCGGGCGCGGGAGCGCGGACGCGCCCTCGCTGCTGCTGCTGCGCGTGTTCGCGCTCGGCGGGCGCAGCGAGCGGCTGTTCGACGCCCTCGGCAAACGCTGGCTGCGGATCGGCGACATCAGCCTGATCGCCGGCCCCGACCTGGCGACGACGACGGTGGAACCGCACGAGTTCCTCGATTTCGCCGGCGGCAGGCTGTCGCGCCAGTTCGTGCATGACGAGGCCGATCTCGAGCGCAGGCTGGCGGCGCGCGCGCTCGGCCCCGACCCGGACGGTCGCCATCGGGTCAATGAGTTCTTCTGCCATGCCGACACCTGGCAGCTGGCGATGCAGCGGCTGGCGCGCGGCGCCGACGTCGTGCTGATGGATCTGCGCAGCTTTTCGGCGAGCAACCAGGGTTGCCGCTACGAACTCGGCCGCCTGCTCGACACCGTGCCGCTGGCAAGAATGGTGGTGCTGGTGGACGGCGGCACCGACCGCGCCTTCCTCGAGGACACGCTGCAGGCGCTCTGGCGCGAGCTTGCGGCGGATTCGCCCAACCGCTCGCTCGTCGGGCCTCGCCTGCAGGTGCTGCGCGCCGACCGGGCCGATGCGGCCGTGAAGGCGCTGCCCGAACGCCTGCTCGCAGCCGCCCGGCCGAGGCCGGCGGGCGGCTGAGGCCGGTGCGCGCTCAGCCGACGATGAAGGCGGGGGCGTCGACCCGGATCGCCGGCCGGTCGAGCGCGGCGGCGGTGGCGCGGGCGAACTGGCGCGCCCACTCGCCCGCCTGTTCGAAGCGTTGCTCGCCGCCGTATTTGGCGACGTTGAGGATCATGTCGAGCGCAAGCACCTTTCCCATCGGGTTGGAGGGCGTGCATTCGAGCTCGTCGAACTCGTGCGCGAGCCAGGCGCGCGCCTGGTCCTTGCTCATCGCGTCCACCTCGGCATCGTGCAGGGAAATCTCGTATTCCCGGTTGCCGCCGAACGCCACCGTCACCACATACGACATGGCGCATCTCCTCCTACGGGTCTGGATCCATTGCTCTGCGCGCATTGTTTGCGCACTCGGGCGCCGGCGCAAGGAACGTATCGAATTGTGAAGGCCGCGCGACCGGGCCGCGCGGCCGCACCCGGCCCGATCTGCGATAATCGCCGGTCCCGCCATCGCCGTCGAAGCCGACCTTGCCCTCCCGCCCGCTGCCCACCTGGCTCGCCGTACTGCTCAACCGCCGGATGCTGATCTGCATCTTCACCGGTTTCGCCTCCGGCCTGCCGCTCTACCTGCTGCTGAACCTGGTGCCGGCCTGGCTGAAGACCGAGGGCCTGTCGCTGAAGGCGATCGGCGCCTTCGCACTGATCCAGTTCCCCTACACCTGGAAGTTCCTGTGGGCGCCGCTGCTCGACCGCTACGGCATCCTGCCCTGGCTCGGACGCCGGCGCAGCTGGATGTTCGTCTCCCAGCTCGGCCTGCTCGCCTCGATCGCCTGGCTCGGCCAGCTGTCGCCGACCGAGAACCTGCCGATGGTGGTGGCGCTCACCGCCATGCTCGCCTTCCTGTCGGCCACCCAGGACGTGGCGCTCGACGCCTTCCGTCGCGAGATCCTGCCCGACGCGGAGCTCGGCCTCGGCAACGCGATCCACGTGAATGCCTACCGCATCGCCGGCCTGGTGCCGGGCTCGCTGTCGCTGATCCTCGCCGACCACCTGCCGTGGAGCCAGGTCTTCGTGATCACCGCCGCCTTCATGATCCCCGGCCTGGCGATGACCCTGCTGTCGAAGGAGCCGCTCGCGGCGACCGGCACGCCGCGCACGCTGCGCGCCGCGGTGGTCGAGCCGTTCCAGGAGTTCTTCGGCCGCCACGGCGTGCGCTCGGCGCTGCTGGTGCTCGCCTTCCTGTTCTTCTACAAGCTCGGCGATTCGCTGTGTACCGCGCTCGCCACGCCCTTCTACCTCGACATGGGCTACAGCAAGACCGAGATCGGCGTGATCGCCAAGAACGCCGGCCTGTGGCCGATGGTGATCGGCGGCATCCTCGGCGGCATCTGGATGGTGAAGCTCGGCATCAACCGCGCGCTGTGGATCTTCGGCGTGGTGCAGTTCGTCACCATCCTCGGCTTCGTATGGATGGCCTGGCTCGGTCCCGCCGAATCGGACGCGGGCCGCCTGGCGGTGCTCGCCATCGTGATCGCGGGCGAGGCAGTCGGCGCCGGACTCGGCACCACCGCCTTCGTCGCCTTCATGGCGCGCACCACCCATCCCGCCTACACCGCCACCCAGCTCGCGCTGTTCACCAGCCTGATGGCGGTGCCGCGCACCTTCATCAACGCCACCGCCGGCTGGCTGGTGGAGGCGCTCGGCTGGTACAGCTTCTTCTGGCTGTGCTTCGCGCTCGCGATCCCGGGTATGCTGCTGCTGCTCAAGGTCGCGCCCTGGAACGGTGAGGCGCACCAGGCCTCGGCGGGCAGCGCCGCGCGTGCGGCATGAGCCGCAGCACCGAATTCCTCGCCGGCTGCCGCGACGAGGCGCCGCTGCTGCTCGGCGTCGCCCCCTTCGGCATGATCTACGCGATCGCCGCGCTCGCCGCCGGCGTGCCGGCCTGGGTCGCCCAGCTCGCCTCGGCGCTGGTGTTCGCCGGCGCGGCCCAGCTGGTGATCGTGCAGATGCTCGCCGCCGGCGCCGGCGCGCTGCCGATCGCGCTCACCGCCGGCCTGCTCAACGTCCGTCACGTGCTCTACAGCGCCTCGATGGCGGAATACGTGCGCCACCTGTCGCGACGCTGGCGCCTGCTGCTCGCCTACCTGCTCACCGACGAGGCCTATGCGGTGGCGGTGCTGCGCTACCAGCGCCGGGACGGCGCCCCGACCGGGGCGCAGGCAGACCCGGCGCGAAGCGACAGGGCCGAAAGCGACTCCATCGCGCGCGAAGCCGCGCCCGACCTGCGCCACTGGTACTTCCTCGGCGCCGGCTTCACGCTGTGGGCGGGCTGGCAGGCATCGACCGCGGCCGGCCTGCTGTTCGCCGCCACCATCCCGCCCTCCTGGGAGCTCGACTTCGCGGTGCCGCTGACCTTCATCGCGCTGCTCACCCTGCTGCTGCGCGAGCGCGCCGGCCAGGCCGCAGCGCTGGCGGCCGCGATCGGCGCGCTCGCCTTCGCCGCGCTGCCCTACAAGCTCGGCCTCGTGGCGGCGATCCTGGTGGGCCTGTTGGCCGGCGCATGGACCGTGCGTCGGCTGGAGGGCGCGCGATGAGCACGCCGACCCTGCTCGCGCTGCTGGCGGCCGTCGGCGCGCTGACCTATCTTTATCGCTACCTGATGATCGGCGTGTTCGCCAGCCACCGCCTGCCACCCTGGCTGCACGCGCTGTGCCGCCACATTGCGCCGGCGAGCTTCGCCGCGCTCACCGCCAGCGCGCTGTTCGTCGCCGGCGGTGAGGTGACGATCGCGCTCGACGGCCCGCGGCCGTGGGCGGCGCTGGTGGCCGCCGCGGTGGCTTGGCGCAGCCGCAGCGTGTTCGCCACCATCGGCGCCGGCATGGCCACCCTTTATCTGTTGAAGATCCTCTTCCGATGACCACCGCCGACAAACTCATCGAGGCCGCCCGCGCGCTCTCCGGCAGCGTCGACCGGTTGCGCTTTTCCGCGCCGGTGACCCATGTGTACAACCCGCTCGAGTACGCCTGGGCGGTGCACGCGAGCTACCTGCGCCGCTACGGCGAGGGCCGCAAGCGCGTGGTCTTCGTCGGTATGAACCCCGGCCCCTTCGGCATGGCGCAGATCGGCGTGCCCTTCGGCGAGATCGCCAGCGCGCGCGACTGGCTCGGCCTGGAAGGCCCGGTCGGCCAGCCGGCGCAACCGAACCCGAAGCGGCCGGTGGAGGGCTTCGCCTGCACCCGCGCGGAGGTGAGCGGCCAGCGCCTGTGGGGCCTGTTCCGCGCCCGCTTCGGCGCGCCGCAGGCCTTCTTCGCCGAGCATTTCGTCTCCAACTACTGCCCGCTCGCCTTCTTCGAGGACGGCCGCAACCTCACCCCCGACAAGCTGCCCGTGGCGGAAGCGAAGCCGCTGCTGGCGGCCTGCGACGCCCACCTGCGCACGGTGATCGCGACCCTCCAGCCAGAATGGGTGATCGGCATCGGCAACTGGGCGGAAAAGCGCGCGATGGAGGCGCTCGGCGACGCGCCGGGCCTGAACTTCGGCCGCATCCTGCACCCCAGCCCGGCGAGCCCTGCCGCCAACCGCGGCTGGGCCGAGGCCGCGACCGCCCAGCTCGTCGGGCTGGGCGTGTGGCCGGCACGGGGCGACAATGAGGCGCGCGGAACCTTGACCGCTTCGAGCGAGGCGGCAGGCGGCGCGAAGACCTGAGGGCGCACCCGTGCCCGATGGCAATACGCGCGCGAGTAATTCATAATTATCGAAGTTTTCCTGAACCCTATTGCTGCGGGACCACGCCATGGAGCGATCGATCGAACACCTCTTCACCAACAACAAGAACTGGTCCGAGCGCATGCACAGCGAGGACCCCGAGTACTTTTCCCGCCTGGTGAACCAGCAGTCCCCCGAGTACCTCTGGATCGGCTGCTCGGACAGCCGCGTGCCGGCGAACCAGATCATCGGCCTTGCGCCGGGCGAGGTCTTCGTCCACCGCAACATCGCCAACGTGGTGGTGCATAGCGACCTCAACGCGCTGTCGGTGATCCACTACGCGGTCGAGATGCTGCGCGTGAAGCACATCCTGGTGGTCGGCCACTACGGCTGCGGCGGGGTGAAGGCCGCGCTGTTCGACAACCGCACCGGCCTCACCGACAACTGGCTGCGCCATGTGCAGGACGTGCGCGACCGCCACGACAGCCGGCTGGCGCAGATCGAAGACCCCAAGCTGAAGGTCGACCGCCTGTGCGAGCTCAACGCGATGCAGCAGGTGGTCAACATCTGCCAGACCTCGGTGTTGCGCGACGCTTGGGCGCGCGGCCAGACGGTGACGGTGCACGGCTGGTGCTACGCGCTCGAGGACGGTCTGGTGCGCGACCTCGGGGTGAGCGCCGGCTGCCGCGAGGAAGCGGTCGAACGCTATCGCGACGCGCTGGACAAGATCCTCTGAAAGAACCGCGGCGGACGCTGCCCAAGCCGTCCGCCGCGGGCCCGCTCAGGCGAGCTCGACCAGCAGGTCCTTCGCCTCGATGCGGTCGCCCGGCGCCACCAGCACCCGCGCCACCACCGCGTCGCGCTCGGCGACCAGCACGGTCTCCATCTTCATCGCCTCAATCGACAGCAGCGGGCTGCCCTTGCGCACCTTCTGCCCTTCCTTGACCGCGACGGTGACCACCGCGCCCGGCATCGGCGCGCCCACATGGGCGGGGTTGCCGTCCTCGATGCGCGGATGGCGACGCACGACCTCGGCACCCGCCTGGCGCACGCGCAGCAGCCGCGGCTGGCCGTTGAGCTCGAAGAAGACCTTGACCCGGCCCTCGTCGTCCGGCGTGTCGCTGCGGCCGGTCTGACGGATGATCAGGGTCTTGCCGCGCTCGATGCCGACGGTGATCTCCTCGCGATCGCTCAGCCCATGCAGGAAGGCGGAGGTCGGCAACAGGGCGACATCGCCGAAGCGCTGGTGGTGCTCGACGTAGTCGCGGTACACCTTCGGGTACATCAGGTAGGACGACAGCTGGTTCTCGCTCGGCGTCTCGCCGAGCAGTTCGCCGAGTTCGGCGCGCTTGGCGTCGAGATCGACCGGCGGCAGGAAGTCACCGGCGCGGCCCGCCAGGGGCTCGGTGCCCTTGAGCACCTTCTCCTGCAGCGCGCGCGGGAAGCCGTCGGGCGGGAAGCCGAGTTCGCCGCGGAACAGCGACACCACCGATTCCGGGAATGAGATCTCGCGCACCGGGTCCTCGACTTCGGCGCGGCTGAGGTCGTTGGCGACCATGAACAGCGCCATGTCGCCCACCACCTTGGAGGTCGGGGTGACCTTCACGATGTCGCCGAACATCAGGTTCACCTCGGCGTAGGCCTTCGCCACCTCGGGCCAGCGGTGCTCCAGCCCCATCGCGCGCGCCTGTTCGCGCAGGTTGGTGTACTGGCCGCCGGGCATCTCGTGGCGATAGACGTCCGAGGTGCCGGCGCGCAGGTCCGACTCGAACGGCGCGTAGTGGCGGCGCACCGCCTCCCAGTAGTGCGAGAGCGACTGCAGCGCGTCGAGGTCGAGCCCGGAATCGCGTTCGCTGCCGGCGAGCGCGGCGGCCATCGCGCCCAGGCTGGGCTGGGCGGTGAGGCCGCTCATCGCGTCGAGCGCGCCGTCGACCGCGTCCGCTCCGGCCTCGATCGCCGCCAGCACGCTCGCCGCGGCGATGCCGCTGGTGTCGTGGGTGTGGAAGTGGATCGGCAGGCCGACCTCCTGCTTGAGCGCACGCACCAGCTCGCGCGCGGCGCGCGGGCGGCACACGCCGGCCATGTCCTTGATGCCGAGGACGTGGGCGCCGGCCTTCTCGAGTTCCTTGGCGAGATCGACGTAGTACTTCAGGTTGTACTTGGGACGTGAAGTGTCGAAGAGGTCGCCGGTGTAGCAGATGGCCGCCTCGCACAGCGCGCCGCTGTCGCGCACCGCGTCGATCGCCACCCGCATGTTGTCCACCCAGTTGAGCGAATCGAACACGCGGAACAGGTCGACGCCGGTATCGGCGGCCTGCCTGACGAAGTGACGCACGACGTTGTCGGCGTAGTTGGTGTAGCCCACCGCGTTGGAGGCGCGCAGCAGCATCTGCAGCAGGATGTTGGGCACCGCCTCGCGCAGCCGCGCCAGGCGCTCCCAGGGGTCTTCCTTGAGGAAGCGCAGGGCGACGTCGAACGTCGCGCCGCCCCAGCACTCGAGCGAGAAGAGCTCGGGCGCCATGCGCGCGTAGTGGGGCGCGACCGCCAGCATGTCGGCGCTGCGCATGCGGGTGGCGAACAGCGACTGGTGGGCGTCGCGCATCGTGGTGTCGGTGAACAACACCCGCTGCTCGTCCTTCATCCAGCGCGCGAAGCCCTCGGGTCCGAGCGCGAGCAGGCGGTCGCGGCTGCCCTTCGGCGGCGGCACGCCGAGATCGCAGGCGGGCGGCAGCGCGCGCGCCACCGCCTGCTCCGGCGCCTTGCGACCGCCCATCTCCGGGTTGCCGTTGACCGTGACCTCGGCGAGGAAGTCCATCAGCCGGGTGGCGCGGTCGCGCACCGGCTTGAGATCGAACAGCTCGGGGGTGTCGTCGATGAAGCGGGTGGTGCACGCGCCCGAGCGGAACAGATGATGATCGATGACGTTCTCGAGGAAGCGCAGGTTGGTCGACACCCCGCGCACGCGGAACTCGCGCAGCCCGCGCGCCATGCGCGAGATCGCCTCGCCCGGGCTGTGCCCCCAGGCGGTGACCTTGACCAGCAGCGAGTCGTAGAAGGGGGTGATCACCGCCCCGCTGTAGGCGGTGCCGCCGTCCAGGCGCAGGCCGAAGCCCGCGGCGCTGCGGTAGGCGGTGACCCGGCCGTAGTCGGGCGTGAAGCCGTTCTCCGGGTCCTCGGTGGTGACACGGCATTGCAGCGCGTGACCGTTGAGCCGGATCGCGTGCTGGGCCGGCACCTGCGAGCCGTCCTCGCCGATGCGCGCGCCTTCCGAGATGCGGATCTGGGCCTTGACCACGTCGACCCCGGTGACCTCCTCGGTGACGGTGTGCTCGACCTGGATGCGCGGATTGACCTCGATGAAGTAGAACTCGCCGCTCTCGGCGTCCATCAGGAACTCGACCGTGCCGGCATGGGTATAGCCCGCCTCACGGCCGATGCGCAGGCCCAGCTCGCACAGCTCGGCCCGGCGGGCCTCGTCGAGGTAGGGCGCGGGCGCACGCTCGACCACCTTCTGGTTGCGCCGCTGCACCGAGCAGTCGCGCTCGTACAGATGCACCAGATTGCCGTGCAGGTCGCCGAGCAGCTGCACCTCGACGTGGCGCGCATGGCGCACCAGCTTCTCGAGATAGACCTCGTCGTTGCCGAAGGCGGCGAGCGCTTCGCGCCGCGCCACCTGCAGCGCCGGCGCCAGCTCGGCTTCGGTCTCGATCGCCCGCATGCCGCGGCCGCCACCGCCCCAGCTCGCCTTGAGCATCAGCGGATAGCCGATCTTCGCCGCCTCGGCACGGGCTGCGTCGACATCGTCCGGCAGGGCGGCGGTCGCCGGCACCACCGGCACCCCTGCGGCCTGGGCGAGCGCGCGCGCAGCGACCTTGTTGCCGAGCTTGCGCATGACCTCGGGCTGCGGGCCGACGAAGGTGATGCCCGCGCGCGCGCAGGCCTCGGCGAACTCGGGGTTCTCGGACAGGAAACCGTAGCCGGGATGGATCGCGTCGACCCCGGCCTCCTTGGCGATGCGGATGATGCCCTCGATGTCGAGGTAGGCGCGGATCGGCTGGCCGGGCTCGCCGACCAGATAGGATTCGTCGGCCTTGAAGCGGTGGAGGGCGAAGCGATCCTCATGGGCGTAGATCGCCACCGTGCGGATGCCGAGCTCGCTCGCGGCGCGGAACACGCGAATCGCGATCTCGCTGCGGTTGGCGACGAGCAGGCTGCGGATCGGCGGCCGCACGTCGTCGGTTGCGCTGGAAGTCATGTCGAAGTTGCCTTTCTTTTATGGGTGATACGGATCGCCCGCGCGCGGAGGGAGCGCGCGCGAGGCGATGACCAGCCTACACCGATCCGGCATGGAACGGCGCAGGCGGGCGCGCGGCAACCGCGCAGCAGGGGCGTGGCTGCCTGCGGGAATGCGGGAGGACGAGGGGCAAGGGGCGCGCGGCGCCCTCAGTTGCGCGGGACCTCGGAGGCGCGTCCTTCGTGGACGCTGTTCCAGTGTTCGAAGGACCGCAAGGCCTTGTCGAGCAGCTCGTGCAGCTGGCGCCACTCCTCCTCGCCGAGCTCGCCATACATCTCGTCCTCGAGCCGGCGGCCGATCTCCTCGCTCTCCTTCCACACCCGCTCGCCCTCGGGCGTCAGGGTGAGGCAGTGCTGTCGGCTGTCGCTCGAGCACACGCTGCGCGCGAGCAGGCCGCGGCGCTCGAGGAAGCTGATGTCTTTCGACAGCACGGTCTTGTCCATGAACAGCCGCTGGCGCAGGTCGGTGGTGAGGATGCCGGGGCTGTCGTGGATCAGGCGCAGCACGCGGAGCTCGCGGATGCTGAGATCGACGCTGTCGCGGTAGAACACGTTCGCGGCCCTGATCGACGCGGTCTTGAGCACGTCGAGCTTGTAGCTCAGGAACGGGGCGCTTCTGTTCTTCATCGCTTTCGGATCGCAGGAATTCGGAATCGGACCATCCAAGTGACGACCATGTTACTCCAAGATCGGCCGTTCGCCGGCTCCGCAGCGCGTCCTATACTGGCCTCTTCCGGGGCGTGGCGTGGCGCGGTGTTTGCGGTTCGGACCGCCCGTGCCCACCTTTCCCACCGAGGATGCATACATGATCCGCATCGGTATCGACCTCGGCGGCACCAAGATCGAGATCGTCGCCCTCGACCGCGACGGCCGCGAACTGCTGCGCCGCCGGATCGCCACCCCGCCCGGCGCCTACCACGACACGGTGGCGGCGATCGCCGCGCTGGTGGCGGCGGCCGAGGCCGAGCTCGGCTGCCGCGCCAGCGTGGGCCTCGGCACGCCCGGCTCGCCTTCGCCACGCACCGGCCTGATCCGCAACGCCAACTCCACCCGGCTCAACGACCGGCCGCTGCAGGCGGATCTCGAGGCCGCACTCGGCCGTGAGGTGCGGCTGGCGAACGATGCCAACTGTTTCGCGATGTCGGAAGCGGCCGACGGCGCCGGGCGCGGTGCGCGCACGGTGTTCGGGGTGATCCTCGGCACCGGCGTGGGCGGCGGTGTGGTGGTCGACGGCCGGCTGCTGGTGGGGGCGAACGCGATCGCCGGCGAATGGGGGCACAACCCCCTGCCGCTGCCCGGCGCCGAGGACCTTCCGCTGCCCGCCTGCTACTGCGGCCGCCACGGCTGCATCGAGACCTATCTCTCCGGTCCCGGCCTGGCCGCCGACCACCGCCGCCACTGCGGCGGCGGACTCGATGCGGTGGCGATCGCCGCCGCCGCGGCCGCCGGCGATGCCGCCTGCGAGGCCAGCCTGCAGCGCTACGAGGCGCGGCTCGCGTGCGCGCTCGCCGGCGTGATCAACCTGCTCGACCCCGAGCGGATCGTGCTCGGCGGTGGCCTGTCGATACTCGAGCGCCTGTACCGCAACGTGCCTGCGCGCTGGGCCGCGCACGTGTTCTCCGACCAGGTGTGCACCCGGATGGTGCCCGCCGTGCATGGCGACGCCTCGGGCGTGCGCGGCGCGGCCTGGCTGTGGCCGGCGCGCTGAGCGGGCCGATCAGACCTCGAGAGGATCGACGTCGAGCTGCCAGCGCAGTTCGCGCGCGGTGCGCTGGCGATGGAGCAGGTCCACCCACACGGCGAGGAAGGCCTGCAGCGGGGCGCGGCGGTCGGCCTCGACCAGCAGCTGCGCGCGCTCCCGCCGCGCCAGGCGGGTCATGCGCATCGGCACCGGGTCGAACAGGCGCAGGCCCTCGGGCGCGCAGCCCTCGGCGAGGCGGCGCGCGTGGCGCAGGAACTCGACCGCGTCCTCGAGCGCGGGGGCGTCCGCGCGCAGCATCGCCTGATGGGTGAACGGCGGGAAGCCGGCGGCGCGGCGCTCCTGCAGCGCCATGCGGGCGAAGGCGTCGAAGTCGTGGCGGGCGAGCTGCTGGTACAGCGGATGCGCCGGGTATTCGGTCTGGATCAGCACCTCTCCCGCCAGCGCCGCCCTTCCGGCGCGGCCGCCGACCTGCATCAGCTGCTGGAACAAGCGCTCCGGCGCGCGGAAGTCGGCGGCGTGCAGCGAAGAGTCGGCGCCGATCACGCCGACCAGGGTGAGGCGCGGGAAGTCGTGGCCCTTGGCCATCATCTGGGTGCCGACCAGGATGTCGGCGCCGCCATCGGCGATCGTCGCCAGCAGGGCCTCCCACTGGCTGCGGGTGCGCGCGGCGTCGCGGTCGACCCGGAGCACCCGCGCCTCGGGAAACAGCTCGGCCAGGCGCGTCTCGACGCGTTGGGTGCCGCGGCCGAAGGGGCGGATGTCCTGCTCGCCGCAGCTCGGGCAGGCGTGCGGGATCTGGCCGTCGCAGCCGCAGTGGTGGCAGCGCAGGCGGCGGTCGGCGAGGTGCACCACCAGGTTGGCCGAACAGTGCGGGCAGCGGCTGACCCAGCCGCAGGACGGACAGGACAGCACCGGCGCGTAGCCGCGGCGGTTGAGGAAGACGAGGCTCTGCTCGCCGCGCGCCAGGCGCTGGGCGAGCGCCTCCTGCAGCGCCGGGCTCAGGCCCTCGTCGAGGCGCATGCGCCGGGTATCGACGCAGCGCACCGTGGGCAGGCTCGCCGCCAGCGCGCGCTGGCCGAGCACCAGCGGCGCATAGCGCTCGCTGCGGGCGTGGTACCAGGTCTCGAGCGAGGGCGTGGCCGAGCCGAGCACCACCGGCACGCCGCGCTGGCGCGCGCGCCACACGGCGAGGTCGCGCGCCGAATAGCGCACGCCTTCCTGCTGCTTGTAGGAGGCATCGTGCTCCTCGTCGACCAGGATCACGCCGAGCCGCGGCAGCGGCGCGAACACCGCGAGCCGGGTGCCGAGGACGATGTCGGCATCGCCCGCGAGCGCCTGCACGAAGCCGCGCGAGCGCGCGCCGTCGGCGAGCGCGGAATGCAGGCTGACCACGCTGGCGGCCGGAAAGCGCTGCGCCACGCGGCGCTCGAGCTGGGGCGTGAGCGCGATCTCGGGCACCAGCATCAGCACCTGGCGCCCCCCGGCGAGCACGCGCTCGGCCAGGCGCAGGTAGACCTCGGTCTTGCCGCTGCCGGTGACCCCGTGCAGCATCCATGCGCGAAAACCCGCGCCCGCGTCGAGGACCGCCGCGACCGCCGCCTGCTGCTCGGCGGTGAGCGGCGGCGCGTCCTGCATCAAGTGACGGGGCGCCGCGCTCGCGACCGCTTCCAGCCAGCCCCGCCGCAGGCAGTCGCCCACCGCCTCGCCGTTGGCCAGCGCGCGCACCTGGCTGCGTCGCAGCGGTCCGCCCGCGGCCGTCACCGCCTGCAGCAGGGCGAGCGCGCGGCTGGCGCGGCGCACTGCCTGCAGCGCCTCCGCCCCGGCCGGCGTCGACGCCAGCAGCGGATCGTGGTCCTCGCCGCTCACCCCGTCGGCGCGCCGCAGTCCCGGCGGCAGCGCGAGCGCCACCACCTCGCCGAGCGGGGCATGGTAGTAGCGGGAGACGAAGCGGACGAGGTCCAGCCAGTCGGCGGGCAGCGCCGGCACCTCGCGCTGAATCCGCACCACCGGCTTGAGGCGGGCCGGATCGACTTCGCTTTCCGCGGGCAGGGCGACCACCAGGCCGCTCTTCTCGCCGCGGCCGAAGGGCACCCTCACACAGCGGCCGATGTCCGCTTCGGAGGCATCATCCGCCGTGTAATCAAACAGTTGCGGAATCGGGACCGGCAGGGCGACGCGAACGATGCTCATCCCGGAATCCCGCCCCTCGAAGAATGTGGTTTTGAATCCGTCACTTGCAGGCGGGTGTTGAGGCGCGGCGACGGCAAGCGGTGGTAAATGCCTGCGATTTCAGCAGGAGCGGCCTTGTCCACAATACCTGTGGATAACTTTGTGCAAAACCTGGGTGAATCTCGCTCAAAGCTGCGTGGAACAAGCGTTTCCGTCACTTTGCCTTAACATTGAGCTTTTTATTTTTTGGTTTATATTCAATAACTTACAAGAATACCAACATGAACCGTCAATTTATACAGCATCGAAAGCGAGAACCCGGACCGATGTGCACAAGTCAAGCCCCCGAGCCGCATTATTTCGCTTGACAGGGGTGCGTCTGCGGCCCTTCCCGGGCCGCAGCCCGTGTCATGCGACCGTGCGCAGCGTACGGCTGTGTTCGTGCACCGTGTCGACCAGCACGCGGACGTTCTCCGGCGGCGTGAATTGCGAGATGCCGTGGCCGAGGTTGAAGACGTGACCGGGGTGCGGACCGAAGGCGTCGAGTACCCGTCGCGCCTCGGTCGCCACCACCTCAGGGGGCGCGAACAGCACGTTGGGGTCGATGTTGCCCTGCAGGGCGACCCTGTCGCCCACCAATCGGCGCGCGCGACCGATGTCCATCGTCCAATCGAGGCCCACCGCGTCGTAGCCGGCGGCGGCGATCGACTCCAGCCACAGGCCGCCGCCCTTGGTGAACACGATGCTCGGCACGCGAACGCCGTCGCGCTCGCGCATGAGGCCGGCCTGAACCTGCTGCAGATAGCGCAGCGAGAACTCCTGGTAAGCCGCCTCGGAGAGCACGCCGCCCCAGGAGTCGAACACCATCACCGCCTGCGCGCCGGCCTCGATCTGGGCGTTGAGATAGCTCACCACCGCCCGCGCGGTGACGTCGAGGATGTGGTGCATCAGGTCGGGGCGGCTGTAGGCGAGGGACTTGACCTTGCGGTAGTCGGAGGACGAGCCGCCCTCGACCATGTAGCAGGCCAGGGTCCACGGGCTGCCGGAGAAGCCGATCAGCGGCACGCTGCCGTCGAGCGCGCGGCGGATCTCGCTCACCGCGTCCATCACGTACTGCAGTTCGGCGTGCGGATCGGGCGCCGACAGGTTGCGGATCTCCCATTCGTCCCGCAGCGGGCGCTCGAAGCGCGGCCCCTCGCCCTCGGCGAAGTACAGGCCGAGGCCCATCGCGTCGGGCACGGTGAGGATGTCGGAGAACAGGATCGCGGCGTCGAGTTCGTAGCGCGCGAGCGGCTGCAGCGTCACCTCGCAGGCCATTGCCGGGCTCTTGCACAGGTTGAGGAAGTTGCCGGCGCGGCGGCGGGTTTCGCAGTACTCGGGAAGGTAGCGGCCGGCCTGGCGCATCAGCCACACCGGGGTGTACTCGGTGGGCTGACGCAGCAGCGCACGCAGGAAGGTGTCGTTTTTCAGGCGGGTCACTTCGGGTCTCCAGATCCGGCCGGCAGCAGGCAAACCGCAATTATCGCCTGTTCGGCCGCCGGATGGGCGCCCGCCGCGCCGAACGCCCCGTAGGAGCGCTGCCCCCCGGGCGATGGCAGCCGCGTCGCCGGCACGACCGCCGCGTTTCGCGCAGAGGGCTGCGCTCCTACCATGCCTGCGACAGACGCACCCGCCGTAGGAGCCCTGCCCCCAGGGCGATGGCGGCCGGGCCGCCGGCACGACCGCCGCGTTTCGCGCAGAGGGCTGCGCTCAGCGCCGCCAGAAGGTCGGCGTCAACACGACCAGCAGGGTGAAGATCTCGAGGCGGCCGAGGATCATGGTGAACGACAGCACCCACGTCTGAAAATCGTTGAGGCCGGCATAGTTCGAGCCCGGGCCGAGGGTGCCGAGGCCGGGGCCGGTGTTGTTCAGGCAGGCCACCACCGCCGAGAAGGCGGTGATCAGCTCCAGCCCGCTCGCCACCATCAGCAGGGTGAGCGAGACGATCGTGACCATGTACATGAAGCTGAAGCCGAGCACCGCGTGCAGCATCGCCTCGGGGACCGACTGGGCGCCGAGGCGCACCGGCCGCACCGCGTTCGGGTGCAGGGAGCGGATGATCTCGCGCAGCACCTGCTTGTACAGGATGATCGCGCGCATCATCTTGATGCCGCCACCGGTCGAGCCCGAGCACGCGATGAAGCTGCCGAGAAAGAGGATCCAGATCTGCGCGAACATCGGCCACAGCGTGTAGTCGTAGCTCGCCAGGCCGAGCGAGGTCGAGATCGACACCACGTGGAAGGCGGTGTAGCGCAAGGTGGTCGGGATGTCGGCGTGGGCGTCGAACCAGGTGAGGTAGGCGGTCAGCAGCGCGACGCTGCCGAGCAGGGCGACGAGGAAGAAGGGGATCTCGGGGTCGCGCCGGTAAGGCTGGACGCTGCGCCGCACCAGCGCGAGGTAGTGGGTGGCGAAGTTCATCGCCGCCAGCAGGGCGAAGACGATGGTGACGATCTCGGCGTTGAGGTTGTCGAAGTGGCCGATCGAGGCGTCCTTGCTCGAAAAGCCGCCGAGGCCGGCGATCGACATCGCGTGGATGAGCGCGTCCCAGCCCTCGAGGCCCGCCCACCACAGGCTGAAGCCGCAGGCCACGGTGAGCAGCACGTAGGTCATCCACAGCCCCTTGGCCGTCTCGGCGATGCGCGGCGTCAGGCTGGCGTCCTTCATCGGCGTCGGCACCTCCGCCTTGTACAGCTGGCGGCCGCCGATGCCGAGCAGCGGCAGCACCGCCACCACCAGCACGATGACGCCCATGCCGCCGAGCCAGTGCATGAAGGTGCGCCACACGTTCACCGAGGTGGGCAGCTCGTCGAGCCCGCTGAGCACGGTCGCGCCGGTCGCGCTGAGGCCGGACGCGGCCTCGAAGTAGGCCTCGGTGAAGCTGAGCTCGGGCAGGTAGCCCATCAGCGGCAGCGAGCCGAACACCGGCAGCACCACCCAGGTGGCGGCGACGAGGAAGAAGCCGTCGTGCACCCGCAGGTCGCGGCGCTGGCCGCGGGTGAGGGAGAAGAGGGCGAGGCCGGCGCCGAAGGTCAGCACCATCGCGCGTCCGTAGGCGGTATGCGCGCCGTCGGCGAGCCAGCTCGACACCGCCAGCGGGAAACTCATCAGCAGGCCGAAGATCATCACGATCAGGCCGAGCGCGTTGAGCGCGGGATGGTAGGCACGCATCGTCGATCCCGCCTCAGAGGAAGCCGAAGCTGACCTGGAACAGCTTCTCGACCTTGGGCACCAGGCGCTTGTGGGTGCAGAACACGATCACGTGATCCTCCTCCTCGATCACCGTGTCGTGGTGCGGGATGATGACCTCGCGGCGCACCAGCTTGCCGTCCTCGCGCTTGACGTCGCGCACGATGGCGCCGATCGACACCCCCTTGGGCAGCGCGATCTCCTCGAGCGGCCGGCCCACCACCTTGGAATCCTTGCGGCTGCCGTGGGCGATGATCTCGAGCGCCTCGGCCGCGCCGCGGCGCAGGCTGTGCACCGCGACCACGTCGCCGCGCCGCACGTGGGCGAGCAGGGTGCCGATCGAGGTGTGGGCGGGGGAGATCGCGATGTCGATCGCGCCGCCGCCCTGCACCAGGTCGACATAGCTCTTGCGGTTGATCAGCGCCAGCGTGCGGCGCGCCCCCATGCGCTTGGCGAGCGAGGCCGACATGATGTTGTCTTCCTCGTCGTTGGTCAGCGCGACGAACAGGTCGGTCTCGTCGATGCCCTCGGTCTCGAGCAGCTTCTCGTCGGTGGCGTCGCCGCGCAGCACCAGCGCGCGCGACAGCTGGTCGGCCAGCATGTCGGCGCGCGCACGGTTGGTCTCGAGGATCTTGACGTGGTAGTTGTCCTCGATCGAGCGCGCCAGGCGCAGGCCGATGTTGCCGCCGCCGGCGATCATGATGCGGCGCATCGGGCGGTCCGAGCCGCGCAACTCGCTCATGATCTTGCGCACGTGCACCGTCGAGGCGAGGCAGAAGACCTCGTCGCCGGGCAGCACCAGGGTATCGCCGTCGGGCATGATCGGCTCGCCGTCACGATAGATGGCGGCGATGCGCAGCTCGACGTTGGGCAGATGGAAGCGCAGCGCCTTCAGCGGATGGCCCACCAGCGCGCCGCCCTCGAAGGCGCGCACGCAGATCAGGCTGACCACGCCGTCGGCGAACTCGAGCACCTGCAGCGCCTCGGGGAAGGCGATCAGGCGCTTGATGTAGTCGGTCACCACCTGCTCGGGGCAGATCGAGAAATCGACCGCGAAGTTTTCCTCGTTGAGCAGTTCGGGGAAATCGACGTAGTCGGTCGAGCGCAGGCGGGCGATGCGGGTCGGCAGGTTATACACCGCCTTCGCGATGCGGCAGGCGCACAGGTTGGTCTGGTCGGACTGGGTGACCGCGATCAGCAGGTCGGCGTCCTCCGCGCCGGCCTCGCGCAGCACGATCGGCGAGGCGCCGTTGCCGACCACGGTGCGGATCTCGAGCCGCTCGCGCAGCGCGGCGAGGTGTTCCTCGCTGGTGTCCACCAGGGTGATGTCGTTGGCCTCGGACACCAGGTTCTCGGCCACGGAGGCGCCGACCTGGCCGGCGCCAAGAATGATGATCTTCACCAGCGGCTCCTCGACCTGCGGTTGTAGGGAAGGCGGATTCTACCTGCCGCGGAGAGCGCGGCGTCGGCAATATTGCGGTGCACCAGCGGGCGCCGCAACCCTCCTCAGCCTTCCTCGTTGCGCCGACCGGCCTGCAGCCCGAGCTGCTTGAGCTTGCGGTAGAGGTGGGTGCGCTCCAGCCCGCTGCGCTCCGCGAGGCGGGTCATGTTGCCGCCTTCCAGGCGCAGGTGGTGCTCGAAGTAGAGCCGCTCGAAGGCCTCGCGCGCCTCGCGCAGCGGCTGGTCGAGCGGGATGCCGCCGGCGTCGACGCCGTGCGCGCCGGCGAGCAGCTTGCGCACGTCGCCGACGCTGATCTCCTCGTCCAGCGTGCCGAGCGCGAGCGACTTCACCGCGGCCCGCAGCTCGGCATAGCCCCCCGGCCAGGGCAGGGTCCGCAGCTGGTTCAGCGCGGCGCTCGAGAAGCTGCGCAGCGGCACCTCGCCGCCTTCCACCATGTGCAGCAGGATCTGGTTCGCCAGCTCGGGCAGGTCGTCGCGCACGTCGCCGATCGAAGGCGGCGCGAGGCTGACCTCGAACAGCCGGCTCAGCAGCCCCGACTCCCAGCCCTCGCCGACGAGCGAGTCGATCGTGCGCTCGGTGGCGACCACCAGGCGCAGGTCGTAGCGCTCGAGACGCTCGAGCGCGAAGGCGAGGTTCTTCTGCTGGGCGCGCGACAGGCGGGCGAGCTCGGCGACGAACAACACCCCGCCCTGGGTCCCCTGGAGCTGGTTCACGTCGAGCGGCGCGCTCACCGTGGCGAGATCGAGCCAGGGTGCGGCGGGCGCCTGCACGCTGCGCGCGACCAGCTCGCCGAGGCTGCCGCTGCCGATGCGCAGCAGCATCACGCGCGAGCCCTGCGACATCTGCTCCAGGCGCCGGTGCAGCTCGCGCAGCGGCGCCGAGCGGCTGAAGGCGGCCAGGGTCAGCGGTCGGGGCGTGCCCGCCGCCTGGGGCCGCTGCAGGCCACGCTTGACCGCCGCAAGCAGCTTCTGCAGCGCGATCGGTTTCTCGAGGTAGTCGATCGCGCCGATGCGTGTCGCCTCGACCGCGGTGTCGATCGTGCCGTGGCCGGACATCATCACCACCGGCATGTTGAGCAGGCCGCTGGCGGCCCACTCCTTGAGCAGGGTGATGCCGTCGGTGTCGGGCATCCAGATGTCGAGCAGCACCATGTCGGGCCGTCCGGCATTGCGCGCCGCGCGCGCGGCCGAAGCGTTCTCGGCGAGCACGACGTCGTGGCCCTCATCGCGCAGGATCTCCGACAGGAGTTCGCGGATGCCCATCTCGTCATCAACAATCAGAATCTTTGCCATGTATCAACCAGTACTGCGGGTTTCTGCCAGACGCAGGCGGATGCGCACCTCCGCGCCGCCCGCGTCCCGGTTCGCGAGCCCGACGCTGCCGCCGTGCTCATCGACGATTTTCTTCACGATCGCCAGGCCGAGCCCGGTGCCGCGGGACTTGGTGGTGAAATAGGGTTCGAAGGCGCGAGCGAGCAATTCTGCCGGAAAGCCGGGTCCATTGTCGCGGAAAAGCAACACGGCGTGCTCGCCCTCGCGCCGGGTGAGCAATTTCAGCTCCGGGTCCTCGACATCGGCCAGCGCGTCCTGCGCGTTCTGCAGCAGGTTGTGGATCACCTGCCGAAGCTGGGCGGCGTCGCCCACCACCGGCGGCAGCTCGCGCGCGAGCTCGAGCCGCACCATGCCGGACATGCTCTCGTACAGGTGCAGCACCTCGCCGATCAGCACGTTGAGGTCGACCGGGCCGAGGTTGGGCGAAGGCAGGCGGGCGTAGTCGCGGAAGGCATTGACCAGGTTCTTCATCGACTCGACCTGGTCGACGATCGTGCGCGTCGACCGCTCGAGCATCGCGCGGCCCGGGGCGTCGAGCTGGTCGGCGAGCTTGAAGGCGAGGCGCTCGGCCGAGAGCTGGATCGGCGTCAGCGGGTTCTTGATCTCGTGGGCGAGCCGGCGTGCCACCTCGGCCCAGGCCGCGTTGCGCTGGGCGGCGACGAGCTCGGTGATGTCGTCGAACACCACCACCAGCCCCCCCTCGGTGCGCTCGGGCAGACGCGAGCCGTGGATCAGCAGGGTGCGCGGCGTGCTGTCCTTCACCGCCATCTCGATCTGGGTCTGCCAGTCGCCCGCGTGGGCTTCGAACTGGGCGAGCAGGGTGTCGCGGAACTGCTGGTGGCGGGGCCATTCGGCGAGCGGGATGGTCTCGAAGCCGACGAGCTCGTCGTCGAGGATGGACAGCGCGCCGTTGTTGGCCGCGCGCAGGGAGCCGTCGGGCGCGAAGGCGAGCACCCCGGTCGACAGGTTGGCGAGCACCGACTCGAGATAGGCGCGCGCCGACTCCACCGCTGCGCGGTTGCGCTCGGCGGCGGCGCGGGCGTCCCCGAGCTGGCCGGTCATGCGGTTGAAGGACTGCGTCAGCACGCCGAGTTCGTCGCTGGTGTTGAGCGCGGGCAGCGGACGGTAGTCACCCTTGGCCACGGCCTGCGTGCCCTCGGCCAGCAGCAGCAGGGGTTTGGCCAGTCGGCGCGCCATCAGGAAGGCCACCGAGAGCGCAGCGAGCAGGGCGAACAGCAGGCTCAGGGTCAGCGTCAGGGTGTACATCCGGTTCAAGCCGACCCGCCCGAGGGTGAGCTGCTGGTAGTCGCGATAGGCGAGCTCGACCGCCTCCGCGTGACGCGAGATCGTCGCTGGCACCGGCTGCAGCAGCTGCAGCAGCAGTGGCTCGGCGGTGAGCGCGCGCATCGGGATCGGCACGACCACGCGGATCACCAGGCTGTCCTCGCCGCGCGTTTCCATGCCCTTGAAGCTGCGCCCCTGACGCAGCTGACGCAGCTGGCTCTGGCTCGGCAGGTCGGGGATCAGCTCGCCCACGCCATCGACCGCGGTGGCGAGGATCTGTCCGTTGGGCGCGAGCACCGTGGCGTTCGCGACGCCGGCCTGCTCGCGCAGGCGATTGAGCAGGGTCGGCAGCACGAGCGGCCGGTCCTCGAGCGAGAGCGCCATCTCGGTCGCCTTTTCGTGCACCTGGTCGATCAGATAGTCGAAGGCGTTCTGGCCGAGTGCGATACCCCCTTCGAGCGCGGAATCGACCCGCACGTCGAACCACGAGTCGATACTGCGGATCACGAACTGCAGCGAGACGGCATAGATCATCGCCCCCGGCAGGATCGCCATCAGCGCGAACATCAGGACCAGCCGGTACTTCAGGCGCGAACCGAACTTGCGCACCCGGTATTCACGCCAGAGCTGCCGCAGCTGCATGCCGACCAGGCCGGCGAGCCCCACCACCACCGCGCCGTTCAGCGCCAGCAGATAAGGGTAGCTGGCCTCGAAGAACTCGGAGTTCGCGCTCGCCGAGGTGAGCAGGAACAGCAGCACGCCCGCGAGCGCAGCCGCGACGACGAAGCCGATGCGCTTCAGCGGAATGCGGGGGCGCCGGGAAGGAAGGTCCATTTCATCCACTCCGTGCCCAGGTTCCAGTCGCGGCTACCGATCGCGGTGACCTGGAAGGGCTTGGGCAACTGGCTCATGTCGAGCCGGAAACGCAGCGCCACCTCGTGCGAGATGCCGGGCCGGATGTCGCCTGCCTCCGCCACCTGCCAGTTGCGGATGCGCTGCATCGTGCGCACCGCGGCGTCGAGACTGTCCACGCTCTGATGGAAGCTGCCGACCGACAGCCGGTAGCTGCGCGTGATCGCGTGGTAGCTCACGCCGTACTCGAGGCGGCGATCGACCACAACCTCGTTGAGCCAGTACCAGCGAGGACGCTCGACGATCGCCTCAGCGACGAAGTAGAGGGTCACGCCGTGCAGCAGCGCGTCCTGCAGGCGGTCGTTGAGTTCGAACGCGACGTCCGCGTTGATCACGTAGCCGCCCGCCTCACCGGGCACGATCTCGGCGCTGACGATGCGGCTGTCGTTGGCAACCGCCGGCACGATCGGGCCCAGCGCCAGCAGCAGGGCGAGGATGAGCCGGCGCAGCAGGCGCTCAGCGGAACTTGCGTAACCGGGCGAAGTAGAAGCCATCATGTTCGGCGCTCGGCAACAACTGGCAGTCGGGGCGGTCGTCGATGGCGAGGCGCTGCGCGTCGGAATGACGCTCGCAAAACCTGGCAATCTGTGCGGCATTCTCCGCGTCGAACACGGAGCACGTCACGTACAGCATTGTGCCACCCGGTGCAAGGGTGCGCCAAAGCGCATCGAGGATCCGCGATTGGGTCGCAGCGAAGGCCGCGATGTCTTCCGGGCGGCGCAGCCACTTGATGTCGGGATGGCGACGCACGACCCCCGAGGCCGAGCACGGCACGTCGGCGAGGATGCGGTCGAAGGGGCGGCCGTCCCACCAGTCGTCGAGCGCGCAGCAATCGGCCACCTCCACCCGCGCCGACAGACCGAGCCG
>NZ_MBFM01000006.1:200439-223721 GCF_001696715.1 Thauera phenolivorans
CTTGGGCAACTGGCTCATGTCGAGCCGGAAACGCAGCGCCACCTCGTGCGAGATGCCGGGCCGGATGTCGCCTGCCTCCGCCACCTGCCAGTTGCGGATGCGCTGCATCGTGCGCACCGCGGCGTCGAGACTGTCCACGCTCTGATGGAAGCTGCCGACCGACAGCCGGTAGCTGCGCGTGATCGCGTGGTAGCTCACGCCGTACTCGAGGCGGCGATCGACCACAACCTCGTTGAGCCAGTACCAGCGAGGACGCTCGACGATCGCCTCAGCGACGAAGTAGAGGGTCACGCCGTGCAGCAGCGCGTCCTGCAGGCGGTCGTTGAGTTCGAACGCGACGTCCGCGTTGATCACGTAGCCGCCCGCCTCACCGGGCACGATCTCGGCGCTGACGATGCGGCTGTCGTTGGCAACCGCCGGCACGATCGGGCCCAGCGCCAGCAGCAGGGCGAGGATGAGCCGGCGCAGCAGGCGCTCAGCGGAACTTGCGTAACCGGGCGAAGTAGAAGCCATCATGTTCGGCGCTCGGCAACAACTGGCAGTCGGGGCGGTCGTCGATGGCGAGGCGCTGCGCGTCGGAATGACGCTCGCAAAACCTGGCAATCTGTGCGGCATTCTCCGCGTCGAACACGGAGCACGTCACGTACAGCATTGTGCCACCCGGTGCAAGGGTGCGCCAAAGCGCATCGAGGATCCGCGATTGGGTCGCAGCGAAGGCCGCGATGTCTTCCGGGCGGCGCAGCCACTTGATGTCGGGATGGCGACGCACGACCCCCGAGGCCGAGCACGGCACGTCGGCGAGGATGCGGTCGAAGGGGCGGCCGTCCCACCAGTCGTCGAGCGCGCAGCAATCGGCCACCTCCACCCGCGCCGACAGACCGAGCCGCTCGAGATTGCGAACGATGCGCGGCGCGCGCTCGGGATCCTGCTCGAGCGCGAGCAGCTCGAGTTCGTTGCGCTCGAGCAGGTGTGCAGTCTTGCCCCCGGGCGCGGCGCAGGCATCGAGCACGCGATCGCCATCGCGCGCGTCGAGCAGCACCGCCGCCCGCTGAGCGCCGGCGTCCTGCACCGAGAGCTCGCCTTCGGCGAAACCGGGCAACTGGCCGACGCCCACCGGCCGCGCCAGCAGCAAGGCATCGTCATCGAGCCTGCGCGTCTCGATCCCGGCGCCGGCGAGCTTCGCCTGGGCGACCTCGACGTCGATTCGCCGGCGGTTCACCCGCACCGACATCGGCGGATGCAGGTTGCCGACGGCAAGCACCTCGGCCCAGCGCTGTGGCTGCGAGCGCCGCAGGAGGTCGATCCACCACTGCGGATGGGCGTGGCGGGCCGGCTCGGAGGCCTCGATCCAGCCCTGCCACGCCTCGCGCTGGCGCAGGGCGTTACGCAGCACCCCATTCACCGTGGCCTTCAGGCCCGGCATCGTCGCCGCGGTGGCTTCGACGCACTGGTCGACGATGGTGTAGGCCTGTTCCGGGCGCTGCATCAGGCGGTGCAGACCGACGAGCAGGATCGCGCGCACCACCGGCGGTGGCGGCGAGCGCATCAGGCGCCCGAGGATCGCGTCGCCGCGACCGTACTCGCGCAGGGTCGACCACGCGAGGTCTCGCACCGCGCCGCGGCTTGCGTCCGGCCATTCGGGATGGCGGGCGGTCAGGCGCTCGTAGGCGGCGGTCAGGTTGCCGCCGTCGAGCACGGCGGCGATCAGCTGGGCGGCTTGCTGCACCGAGTGAGCGAGGCTCCCGGTCGCGGGCATCCGCGTGGCCGGGGAACGATTGGCACCAGGCGCGGTACGCGCAGCCGCGGGGCGCCGGGGTCCCCGCTCGCGAGGAAAGACAGGACGATTCACGTTGTATCTGCGTATGCGGAGGCACACGCCCGCCGGGATCAGGCCAGCAGGGTGCGCAGGTGATTGGGAAGCGCGAACTGTGCGCAGTGGACGCTGCCATTGTAGTGCTGCAGCGCCCCGATTCCGCGCCGCAGCAGACGGAGATCGACCTCGTCCGCCGTCAGGCTTGCCGGATCGAGCGCGTCGGCGGCGGTCGCGAAGCCCCACAGCGTCCCGTACAGCGGCACGTAGAGGAAATACGGCCGCACCTGCGAGAACACCGCCCGCAGGCGATGGACCAGCGTACGCACCCGCTCGGGCTGGAAGAACGGCGCGCCGAGGTGCAGGCTGAGCGCGCCGCCCGGATTCAACAGCGCCCGGCATCCTGCGAAGAAGTCCTCGGCGTAGAGCGCCTCGGCCGGACCGGTCGGCTCGGTGAGATCGAGGACGATCAGGTCGAAGCGCTGGCCGGCGGTCGGCAGCAACTCCATGACGTGACGAAGACCGTCTCCGATGCGGAGCTCGACCCGTGGATCGTCGAGCGCCCCGTGATGCACTGCATGCAGGTACTTGCGGGCGATCTCGACCACCTTCGCGTCGAGCTCGACGATGAGCACGTGCTCGATGGCGGGCTGCTTGAGGAGTTCCTCGGCCGAGCCACCATCCCCACCGCCGACGATCAGGGCACGACGCACGCCGGCATGCGCGATGCAGGGCACGTGGACGAGGTTCTCGTGGTAGTGGAACTCGTCGCGCTCAGAGCTCATCGAGCTGCCGTCGAGCCGGAACAGCCTTCCGAACTGCGGGCTGTCCCACACCTCGTACGCCTGGTGAGCACTGCGGCCGCGCTCGAGGAGCCGACCGGCACGGTAGAAAAGACCTGCGTCGTCGTTCAAGGGCTCGAGGATCAGACCCTCGACGGCGGGCGGCGGACGGTGCTTCATGGCGCTCCCTCGACCCGGTAACCCATCGCCTCCGATTCTAACACTCTGAATATGCGCAACCTTCCCGGCAGCGAGGGGCGCACGGCCGCGCGTTGTTTCACGTGGAACAGCGTGCTTCCGCGCGTATCAACCTCGGACGATGTCGTAGGCCAGCTTGGCGATCAGGGCGATGACCACGAAAAGGAACATCTTGCGCACGAAACCGGTGCCATGCCGGATCGCCATTCGGGAGCCAACGATCGCTCCGCTCAGGTTGCACACCGCCATCACGGCGCCTACCAGCCACAGGATCTCGACGTTGTTCGCAAAGTAGCTGATCGCCGCCAGGTTGGTGGCGACGTTGAGCACCTTGGCGGTCACCGAGGCGCGCAGGAAATCCATGCCGAGGAAACGGATGAAGGCGATGATGAGGAAGCTGCCGGTGCCCGGGCCGAAGAAGCCGTCGTAGAAGCCCACGACCGCGCCGATCAGGACGATCAGCAGGACTTCCCGTCGCCCCTCGGCCGCCTCGCGTGAAACGCTGCCGAGATCCTTGCGGACGAAGGTGTAGATCGCCACGAGCACCAGCAAGCCGAGCACCAGCGGACGCAGCAGGCTCGGCGGCATGTAGACGACCGCCTTGGCGCCATACCAGGCGCCGATCAGCGCTGCCACCGCCCCCGGTCCCGCGAGCCGCCACTGGATGCTGACGCGGCGCGCATACTGCACGGCCGCACTTGTGGTGCCGACGATGCTTGCCAGCTTGTTGGTGCCGAACAGACTCGCCGGCAGCGCACTCGGATATGCGGCGAACAGGGCCGGAATCTGGATCAGCCCACCGCCGCCGACGATCGAGTCGACGAAGCCCGCAAAGAAGGCCGCGCAGGCGAGCGCGAACAGCAGGAATTCAAGATCCATGATTGCAGTGTTTCACGTGGAACAATCCTTACTTCAAGGGCCCTGATGCGGTTCGGGGGAGAGGGCTCTCGCCCCCTCCCCCGAACCGCGGCGGCGGCGCGGCCGTGCTCAGTCTTGTTTACGGTGGATCGAGAACCCGCTCCACGCCTGGCTCACCGGCATCAGCTCGAGCATGTTCACATTGAGATGTGCAGGCATGTTGAGAAGCCAGTGGATCGTCTCGGCGATGTCCTCGGGCTGCACCGGATTCGCCCCCGCATACGTCGCATCGTAACGCGCCTGGTCTCCGCCGAAACGCACCAGACTGAATTCACTCTCGCACAGCCCGGGCTCGAGGTCGGTGACCCGAACCCCGGTCCCCTCGAGGTCACAGCGCAGGTTGAGCGAGAACTGACGCACGAAGGCCTTGGTGGCGCCATACACATTCGCCCCCGGATACGGCCAGCGCCCGGCGACCGAGCCGATGTTGACGATGCCTGCCCCCGCCCCATGGGCGATCAACCGCGGCAACAGCATCCGCGTGCAATACACCAAGCCCTTCACGTTGGTGTCGATCATCGTGTCCCACTGATCCAGAGAGCACGCCTGCGCCGGTTCGATGCCGAGCGCGAGGCCGGCGTTGTTGACCAGTGCGCGCAGCTGGCCGAAGGACGGCGGCAGGCTCTCGATCGCCGCTGCCATCGCCTCTCGGTCGCGCACGTCGACCGTGAGCGGCACGACTTCGGTCTGCTTCGACAACTCGTCCGCCAGTCGCTCGAGCCGATCCTCGCGACGCCCGGTGATCGCCAGCTTCCAGCCAGCCGCAGCGAAGCGGCGTGCCGTTGCCTCGCCGAATCCCGAAGTCGCACCCGTAATGAAAATCGTCGAATCCATTCGCATTCCTCCTGAAGTCCATCCGCCAACACACGCCCGCCAAACGGCGGCCGCGCTACCGTCCTGCATTCTCCCCGGCTTCGCTACCCCGATAAACCCGCGCGTTCGCATCACCGCATTCGCCCGCCACGAACAATCGCGCGGGGAATCAGCCGCTGGTGAGGCTCACTTGCCGATGCAGAAGCGCGAGAAGATGACCCCGAGCAGGTCGTCGGCGGTGAATTCGCCGGTGATCTCGCCGAGCGCCTCCTGCGCCAGGCGCAGTTCCTCGGCGAACAGCTCGAGTGCGTCGCTGCGCTCCGCGGCGGCGTCGACATGGGCGAGCGCGCTCCGCAGCGCGCGAAGATGGCGCTCGCGCGCAAGGATGACATCCTCGCCGTGCGCATGCCATCCCGCTACCCGCAGCAGCTCGGCACGCAACAGCTCGACGCCGACACCCTGCTTTGCCGACAGCTCGATGGTCACCGTGCCGTCATGCTCGCTACGTGCCGGCGCACGGCCGACGAGGTCGATCTTGTTGAGCACGCGGATGCACTCGACGTCTTCGGGCAATTGCGCCCGGATCGCGACCGGCGCCGCCGCAGCCTCGCGCGCGTCGTGCAGCAGCAGGATCACGTCGGCACGACGGATCTCCTGCCAGCTACGCTCGATGCCGATGCGCTCGACCACGTCTGCGGTCTCGCGCAGGCCGGCGGTGTCGATGATGTGGAGCGGGATGCCTTCGATCTGGATCGTCTCGCGCAGCGCGTCGCGGGTGGTGCCGGCGATCTCGGTGACGATCGCACGCTCCTCGCCGGCGAGCTGGTTCATCAGGCTCGACTTGCCCACGTTGGGCTCGCCCACCAGCACCACGTTGAGGCCGCTGCGCAGCAGCGCGCCCTGGCGCGCGCGGTCGAGCACACCCTCGAGCTCGGCACGAATCGCGGCCAGACGCGGCATCGCGCGCGCGCGCTCGAGGAACTCGATCTCTTCTTCGGGAAAGTCCAGGGTCGCCTCGACCAGCATCCGCAGGTCGATCAGCGCATCGACGATGCGGTGGATCTCTTCGGAGAAGCGGCCGGACAGCGAGCGCACCGCGGAGCGCGCGGCGGCGGCGGTGGAGGCTTCGATGAGGTCGGCGACGCTCTCGGCCTGGGCGAGGTCGAGCTTGCCGTTGAGGAAGGCCCTGCGGGTGAATTCGCCCGGTTCGGCGAGGCGGGCGCCGAGCGCGAGGCAGCGATCGAGCAGCAGTTGCATCACCACCGGGCCACCGTGGCCCTGCAGTTCGATCACGTCCTCGCCGGTGAAGGAGGCCGGCGCGGGGAAATGGAGCAGCACGCCCTCGTCGATCGCCTCACCGTCCGCGTCGCGGAAGCGGGCCAGGGTCGCCAGCCGCGGCTTGGGCTCGCGGCCGGTCAGCGTGCGGGCGAAGGTTGCCAGGTCGGCGCCCGACACGCGAACGACGCCGATGCCTCCGCGGCCCGGCGCCGTCGCGATCGCGACGATGGTGTCAGGCGGCCTTGGAGCCCGGCTTTGCACTTTCGATCATCCGCGTGATCTGCCACTGCTGGGCGATCGACAGGATGTTGTTCACCACCCAGTACAGCACCAGACCGGACGGGAACCACAGGAACATGAAGGTGAACACGATCGGCATCGCCATCATGACCTTGGCCTGGATCGGATCCGGCGGGGTCGGGTTGAGCCTCATCTGCACCAGCATCGACACGCCCATGATCACCGGCAGGATGAAGTACGGGTCCTTCGCCGAGAGATCCTGGATCCAGCCCAGCCAGGGGGCATGGCGCATCTCGACGCTGCCGAGCAGCACCCAGTACAGTGCGATGAAGACCGGGATCTGCACCAGGATCGGCAGGCAGCCGCCGAGCGGGTTGATCTTCTCGGTGCGGTAGAGATTCATCATCTCCTGCTGCATCCGCGCCTTGTCGTTGCCGTGCATCTCCTTCATGCGCTGCAGGCGCGGGCCGAGCACCCGCATCTTGGCCATCGACTTGTAGCTCGCGGCCGACAGCGGGAAGAAGATCGCCTTGATCGCGACCGTCACCAGGATGATCGCCCAGCCCCAGTTGCCGGTCAGCTTGTGGAACCACGACAGCACCCAGAACAGCGGCGCGGCGATCACCGTCAGCCAGCCGTAATCGACCACCAGGTCGAGGCCGGGGGCGATGTTCTCGAGCTTGTCCTGCTCCTGCGGACCGGCGTACAGGCGGCTCTCGACGCGGCCGGTGGCGCCGGGCGCGATCTCGCTCACCGGCAGGATCACGCCCGCCGAATACAGCCCGCCACCCACTGCGTTGGCGAAATACTCGCGCTCGGTGCCGCTCGGCGGCAGCCAGGCACTGACGAAATAGTGCTGCACCATCGCCGCCCAGCCGTCGCTCGCCTTGCGTGCGAACTTGGCATCGCCGTCGGCGATGTCCTCGAACGACACCTTCTGGAACTTGGCCTCGTCGGTGTAGAAGGCGGGACCGGTAAAGGTCTGCACGCCGAAGGCCTCGACCGATTCCGCCGGCTTGTCGTCGCGCAGCAGCTGGAAGTAGGCGTGCGGCGCCACCGCCGCGCCGGTGTCATTGACGATCTCGTGCGCGACGTCGATCAGGTAGCTGCCGCGATGGAAGGTCAGCAGCTTGGCTACGCGCACGCCGCCCTGCTCGGCCGCCTCGAGGCGGACGGTCACCGAATCCTCGCCCTCCTTCAGGCTCACCGCCGCGGCGGGCAGGGTGAAGCTGGTCTTGTGGTTCGGCAGGCCGTTGCCGATCAGGCCGGTCTGCGCCGCATACATATGGCGCGCGCCGTCGTCGAGCAGCACGAAGGACTTGCTGCGGTCCTCGTTCGACTCGTGCTGCCTGAGCTCGAGGCGCGCGATGTCGCCGCCCTGGGCGGAGATCTCGGCGCGCAGCATGTCGGTCTCGACCACCATGCGGGCGGCGGCGGAAACCGCCTGCTCGCTGGGCACGGCGACCTGGCCCGGGGTCAGGCTGGCGCTCGGCGTGGGCACGCCGGTGGCGGCATCGGCCACCGCGGCGGCCGGGGCGCCGGCGACAGGGGCCGGCTGCTTGCTCTTGATCCAGCCATCCCACAACATCACCAGCGAGAAGGACAGGACGAGGAAGAGGATGAGGCGACGTTGGTCCATCGGATTCGTTCTATCTTTGGTCAGGGGACGGGATCATAACCGCCCGGATGAAAGGGATGGCAGCGCCCCACCCGTTTCGCAGCCAGCCAGCCGCCGCGCAGCGCGCCATGGCGCTGGACGGCCTCGATGGCATATTCGGAACAGGTCGGGTGAAAACGGCAGTTGCGTCCGAGCATGGGACTGATCGCATAACGGTAGAAGCGCAGTAATCCGATCAGCAGGGTCTTCATGGCCGGGGCAGCCTTTCCAGTAACTGCAGGAGGTCGCGGTTGAGCTCGGCACGCGTCGCGTTCGCGACCGGCGCGTGCAGGCGCACGACGAGGTCGTGCGCAGGGAGGGCGGCGCGACGGCGCCGGAAGATCTCGCGCGCGATCCGTTTCACCAGATTGCGCACGTTCGCCCGCTTCGCCAGCTTCTTGGCCACGACGACGCCCAGGCGGGCGCTGTCGAGGCCATTGGGCCGGTAGTGGAGCATGTAGTAACGGCCGCGCAGTGCGCGCCGAAAAGCAAAAACGGATGAATACTCATCCGTTTTGTGCAGTCTGTGAGCGCTGCGAAAGCTTTCGTCAGCACCCGAGGGCGCAACCACCTCAGACAGCGAGGCGATGACGGCCCTTGGCGCGACGGGCGCGGATGACCGCACGACCACCACGGGTCTTCATGCGGACCAGGAAGCCGTGGGTGCGCTTGCGACGGACGACGGAGGGCTGGTAAGTGCGTTTCATGTTCGGAGTGCCAAGGTTAGGTCAAACGCGAGATTGGAATCGATAATCCCATGTTTGTCAATAAGAATTTTTGCCGCAGCCTGTGGATAAGTGTACGTGCCGAGGGTAGAATCCCCTGCATCCGGTCTTCCGCCGACCGGGCTCGAACACAGCCCGCATTATCGCAGACTTGCGCTGCGCGGCGGAAATTACCCACACCACGTCTCCCGACCCGTCGCCGCCCCCTCGTCCGGGCGAGGCCGCGGCGTCCTGGAACACGACATCGCGAAGAACACCATCGTCCGCTCAGTGAACCAAGAATTCTGGCCCTTCTGTCTGTCCCGCCTCGAGCAGGAACTGCCCCAGCAGCAGTTCAACACCTGGATCAAGACCCTGCGTGCAGAGCCCGGCGGCGGCGACGAAAGCCCCTCGATCAGCCTGGTGGCGCCCAACCGCTTCGTGCTGCAGTGGGTGCGTGAGCGCTACCTGCGCCGCATCGTCGAGCTCGGTGAGGAGTTCCAGGGCAGCGGCTTTCCGATCGAGCTCAAGCTGCCGGCGGCCGGCAAGGCACCCGCGCGCCCGACCGCGCCGCGCGCCGAGGCCGCCACCCCGACCGCAATGGCCGCCGACCCGGCGCCGCCCGCGGGCGCCGGCGCGCCCCCTGCGCCGGCGCCGGCCGAGCCGGTCAGCGTCGCGGTCGAGCGCGCGCCGCGCGCCCGTGCGCCGACCTCGGAACCGTCCTCGGCGAACGAGCTCGCCTACGAGAAGACCCGCCTCAACCCGGACTTCACCTTCGACACCCTGGTCACCGGCCGCGCCAACGACCTCGCCCGCGCCGCGGCGATGCAGGTCGCGCAGAACCCGGGCACCTCATACAACCCGCTGTTCGTGTACGGCGGCGTCGGCCTCGGCAAGACTCACCTGGTGCACGCGATCGGTAATGCGGTGTTCCGCCACAACCCGCGCGCGGTGATCCGCTATGTACACGTCGAGGACTACTACGCCGACGTGGTGCGCGCCTATCAGCAGAAGAGCTTCGACGCCTTCAAGCGCTACTACCGTTCGCTCGACATGCTGATCATCGACGACATCCAGTTCTTCAACAACAAGAACCGGACGCAGGAAGAGTTCTTCCACGCCTTCAACGCGCTCACCGAGGCGCGCAAGCAGATCGTCATCACCTGCGACACCTACCCGAAGGACATCCAGGGCCTCGAAGACCGCCTGATCTCGCGCTTCGACTGGGGCCTCACCGTGCAGATCGAGCCGCCCGAGCTCGAGATGCGGGTCGCCATTCTCAAGAAGAAGGCCGAGGCGCTGCGGGTGGCGGTCGACGACGACGTCGCCTTCCTGATCGCCAAGAACCTGCGCTCGAACGTGCGCGAGCTCGAGGGCGCGCTCAACAAGGTGGTCGCCTACGCCCGCTTCCATGGCCGCGGCATCTCGCTCGAGGTCGCCAAGGACGCGCTCAAGGACCTGCTGCACGCGCACAACCGCCAGCTCTCGATCGAGCACATCCAGAAGACGGTCGCCGACTACTACAAGATCAAGGTCGCCGACATGCACTCCAAGAAGCGCACCCGCGTCATCGCGCGGCCGCGCCAGGTGGCGATGTGGCTGGCGAAGGAACTCACGCCGATGTCGCTGCCGGCGATCGGCGAGGCCTTCGGCGGCCGCGACCACACCACCGTGCTGCACGCCTGCCGCACGATCGCCGAGTTACGCCTCGGCGATCCGCAGCTCAACCACGACGTCCACGTGCTCACCCAGGTCCTGCGGGGCTGACCCGGTGGCGACTTCCCGTACAACCCACTTCCTGATCTGAGACCATGCTCCTGCTCACCACCTCCCGCGATGCGCTCCTTGCCCCGCTGCATTCGGTTGCCGGCATCGTCGAGAAACGCCACACGCTGCCGATCCTGTCGAACGTGCTGATCGAGAAGCAGGGCGACCAGCTCACGATGCTCGCCACCGACATCGAGATCCAGATCCGCACCACCAGCGCCGGCCACATCGGCGGCGAGGACGTCGCGATCACGGTGGGCGCGCGCAAGCTGCAGGACATCCTGCGCGCGCTGCCCGACACCGACGTCAGCCTCACGCTCGACGACAAGCGCCTCACCGTCAAGGGCGGCCGCAGCCGCTTCCAGCTCCAGACCCTGCCGGCGGCCGACTACCCGCGCATGAACCTGCCCGAGGGCGAGGTGGCGCGGCTCACCATCGGTCAGCGCGCCTTCAAGCGCCAGCTCGCCCAGGTGTCGTACGCGATGGCGCAGCAGGACATCCGCTACTACCTCAACGGCCTGCTGATCATCGCCGACGGCGACGAACTGCGCATGGTCGCCACCGACGGCCACCGCCTCGCCTACGCCGCGAACCCGCTCGAGGCGCCGGTGGCCCAGCGCACCGAGGCCATCCTGCCGCGCAAGACGGTGCTCGAGCTCGCCCGCCAGCTCGGCGACACCGACGATGCGCTCGAGATCGTGCTCGCCGGCAACCAGGCGGTGTTCCGCTTCGGTTCGATCGAGCTCGTCACCAAGCTGATCGACGGCAAGTTCCCCGACTACGAGCGGGTGATCCCGCAGGCCCACCCCAAGCTGGTGGTGTTCGAGCGCCTGCCGCTGCTCGCCGCCCTGCAGCGCGCCGCCATCCTCACCAACGAGAAGTTCCGCGGCGTGCGCATGGTGCTCGCCGACGACACCCTGAAGATCGTGTCGACCAACGCCGAGCAGGAAGAGGCGCACGACGAGCTCGAGGTCGAGTATGCCTACGAGCCGCTCGACATCGGCTTCAACGTCACCTACCTGCTCGACGTGCTCAACAACCTGTCGTCCGAAACCGTCGAATGGCGCTTCAACGACGGCAACTCGAGCGCGCTGATCACCCTTCCCGGCAACGACAACTTCAAGTACGTCGTGATGCCGATGCGGATCTGATCCGCGCGAGCGGCCGCAGCACCCCGTTCTTTTCGAATTACCTGAGATGACCATGTCCGAACCGAAAGACCTGCCCACCGCGTCCGCAATGGCGCACGACGACTACGACGAGACCAGCATCCAGCAGCTCGAAGGCCTGGAAGCCGTACGCAAGCGCCCCGGCATGTACATCGGCGACACCTCGGACGGCACCGGCCTGCACCACATGGTGTTCGAGGTCGTGGACAACTCCATCGACGAGGCGCTGGCCGGCCACTGCGACGACATCGTCATCACCATTCACGCCGACAACTCGATCTCGGTCACCGACAACGGCCGCGGCATCCCGGTCGGGGTGAAGATGGACGACAAGCACGAGCCCAGGCGTAGCGCGGCCGAGATCGTCATGTGCGTGCTGCACGCCGGCGGCAAGTTCAACCAGAACAGCTACAAGGTGTCGGGCGGCCTGCACGGCGTGGGCGTGTCCTGCGTCAACGCGCTGTCGAAGTGGATGCACGTCACCGTCGCCCGCGACGGCAAGCGCCACTTGCTCGAGTTCGAGCGCGGCAAGGCGCAGAACCGCGTCATCGAGACGGTCGACGGTGTCGAGGTCAGCCCGCCGCGCGTCATCGGCGAGACCACCAAGCGCGGCACCAAGGTGCATTACCTCGCCGACGAGGAGATCTTCGGCAACGTCGAGTACCACTACGACATCCTCGCCAAGCGCCTGCGCGAGCTCTCCTTCCTCAACAACGGGGTCAAGATCCGCCTGGTCGACCAGCGCACCGGCAAGGAAGAGGACTTCGCCTTCGCCGGCGGCGTGAAGGGCTTCGTCGAGTACATCAACCGCACCAAGACGGTGCTGCACCCCACCGTGTTCTACGCCACCGGCACCACCCGCATCCCCACCGGCCACGGCCACGACGCCGAGCTCTCGGTGGAAGTGGCGATGCAGTGGAACGACAGCTACGCCGAACAGGTGCTGTGCTACACCAACAACATCCCGCAGGCCGACGGCGGCACCCACCTCACCGGCCTGCGCGCGGCGATGACGCGCGTCATCAACAAGTACATCGAAGAGAACGAGATCGCCAAGAAGGCCAAGGTCGACATCACCGGCGACGACATGCGCGAGGGCCTCGCCTGCGTGCTCTCGGTGAAGATGCCCGACCCCAAGTTCGCCAGCCAGACCAAGATGAAGCTGGTGTCCTCCGAAGCCCGCCCGGCGGTTGAGGAAGTGGTCGCCAACAAGCTCGGCGACTTCCTGCTCGAGAACCCGCTCGACGCCCGCACCATCTGCAACAAGATCGTCGAGGCCGCGCGCGCGCGCGACGCCGCGCGCAAGGCGCGCGAGATGACCCGCCGCAAGGGCGTGCTCGACGGCGTCGGCCTGCCCGGCAAGCTCGCCGACTGCCAGGAGAAGGACCCCGCGCTGTGCGAGCTCTACCTGGTCGAGGGCGACTCCGCAGGCGGCTCGGCCAAGCAGGGCCGCGACCGCAAGTTCCAGGCGATCCTGCCGCTCAAGGGCAAGATCCTCAACGTCGAGAAGGCGCGCTTCGACAAGCTGCTGCAGAGCCAGGAGATCGCCACCCTGATCACCGCGCTGGGAACGAGCATCGGCAAGGACGACTACAAGCCCGAGAAGCTGCGCTACCACCGCATCATCCTGATGACCGACGCCGACGTCGACGGCGCGCACATCCGCACCCTGCTGCTCACCTTCTTCTACCGCCAGATGCCCGAGCTGGTCGAGCGCGGCCACATCTACATCGCCCAGCCGCCGCTGTACAAGATCAAGCACGGCAAGACCGAGATCTACATCAAGGACGACCACGAGCTCAACGGCCACCTGCTCAAGCTCGCGCTCGACGGCGCCAGCCTGACCCCGCGCGAGGGCGCGGAGCCGATCACAGACGACGCGCTCGGCGGCCTGGCACGCAGCTACCTGCTCGCCGAAGCGGTGATCAAGCGCCTCGCCAACTACATCGACCCCGAAGTGCTGCACGCGATGCTCGCCCACAACCTTTCGGTGAGCCTGGACGACGAAGCCGCCGCGATCGAATCCGCCGCCCGCATCCAGCCCTATCTGCCGGAGGGCCTGCAGATCCGCGCCGAATTCCACGACCCCGCGTCCGAGCGCCATCCCAACGGCAATGGCAACGGCCATGTCGGCGACCCGGGCAGCGAGCTGGTCGACGGCGACGAGGCCGCCTGGCGCCTGGTCATCGAGCGCCTGCACCACGGCAACCGCAAGTTCGGCTGGATCGAGCAGGACTTCCTGCTGTCGGGCGACTACCGCAGCATCCGCAACGCCGCCGAGGCGCTCTCCGACCTCATCGGCCCCGGCGCCGAAGTCCGCCGCGGCGAGAAGCGCATGGCCGTCACCCGCTTCGCCGATGCGATCGCCTGGCTGCTCAACGAAGTCGAGCGCGGCCTCACCAAGCAGCGCTACAAGGGTCTCGGCGAGATGAACCCCGAGCAGCTGTGGGAAACCACCATGGACCCGGCGGTGCGCCGCCTGCTGCGGGTGCAGATCGAGGACGCGATCGCGGCCGACGAGATCTTCACCACGCTGATGGGCGACAACGTCGAACCGCGACGGGCGTTCATCGAGGGCAATGCGCTGTATGCGCAGAATCTCGATGTGTGACACCTTGTAGCAGCGACCATAAACTGGCAAATGGCTAGCCAATTATTGGCAGACGGCCAACCGGGGGCGGGCGAATCCGATGGGTTCCCCGCCCTTTTCTTTTGGCTGCTACCGACGGGAAGGCTTGCCCTGACTGGGCTCCCGAGCGTAGGCGCGATCGCCTCGATGACATTTACGTTCCCCGCGAACGCTACAATCCGTCTGTCTGCTACCACCACCGATCACTCCTGAGAAATGTCCCTCGACCTCAACCAGCTTGAAACCCGCCTGTGGGCGGCAGCAGACCAACTCTGGGCCAACACCGGCCTGAAGCCCTCGGAGTTCTCCAACCCCGTCCTCGGCCTGATCTTCCTGCGCTACGCCGAGAAGCGGTTCCACGAGGCCGAGGCCAAGCTGATCGAGAGCGGGCTGGATGCGCCCGAGATCGAGAAGTTCGACTATCAGGCCGAAGGGGCGCTGTACCTGCCCGACAACGCCCGCTTCTCCTACCTGCTCGACCTCGCGGAAGGCCAGGATCTGGGCAAGGCGGTCAACGAGGCCATGGCGGCGGTCGAGGCCGAGAACGAGGAACTCAAAGGCGTGCTGCCGCGCTCCTACGGGCGGCTCCCCAACACCGTGCTGGTCGAGCTGCTGCGGGTGCTGAACGGGCTGGGCGAAGTCGAGGGCGACGCCTTCGGCAAGATCTACGAATACTTCCTCGGCAAGTTCGCCCTGGCAGAAGGCCAGAAGGGCGGCGTGTTCTACACCCCGACCAGCATCGTCAAGCTGATCGTCGAGATCATCGAACCCTTCCACGGCAAGATCTTCGACCCCGCCTGCGGCTCGGGCGGCATGTTCGTGCAGAGCGCACAGTTCGTCACCCGCCACCAGAAGCGGGCTGCCGAGGAACTGACCGTGTTCGGCACCGAGAAGGCCAACGACACCGTCAAGCTCGCCAAGATGAACCTCGCGGTGCATGGCCTCTCGGGGGACATCCGCGAATCGAACACCTACTACGAAGACCCGCACAAGGCCGTCGTCGGCAACACCGGCAAGTTCGACTTCGTGATGGCGAACCCGCCGTTCAACGTCTCGGGCGTGGACAAGGAGCGGGTCAAGGACGACCCCCGCTTCCCCTTCGGCATCCCGACCACCGACAACGCCAACTACCTGTGGATCCAGCACTTCTACAGCGCGCTGAACGAGCGCGGCCGTGCCGGTTTCGTCATGGCCAACTCGGCCGGCGATGCGCGGGGCACCGAGCTGGAGATCCGCAAGAAGCTGATTCAGACCGGCGGCGTGGATGTGATCGTGTCGGTCGGCTCCAACTTCTTCTACACCGTCACCCTGCCGTGCACCCTGTGGTTCTTCGACAAGGCGAAGGCCAAGGGCGAGCGCAAGGATGAGGTGCTGTTCATCGATGCACGCGGCACCTACCGACAGGTCAGCCGGGCGATCCGCGACTTCCTGCCCGAGCAGATCGAGTTCCTCGCCAACATCGTGCGGCTGTGGCGCGGCGAGGCGGTTGAAACCGAGGCGGGAAGCGAGGGGATGCTCCGGCAGCAGTTCCCAGAAGGGGGCTATCGGGACATTGCAGGCGTGTGCAAGGTGGCGACGCTGGCGGAGATCGAGGCGCAGGGGTGGAGTCTGAATCCGGGGCGGTATGTCGGGGTGGCAAACAGGGCTCCAGATGATTTTGTCTTCTTGGAGCGCCTTGAGGCCTTGTCGGAAGAGTTCGAACTCCTGAGTGCCTCAGCGAGGGAGCTTGAAGCAGTCATTGCTGACCGAATCGCCCTCATCGTCGAGAAGGGGTAACAGCGATGGGTTGGAAGGAAGTTAGGTTCGGTGATCTGTACTTGGAGCCGTCAAGAAACGGCCTGACGCGTCCTCGGAGCTCGAGAGGGTCTGGCTTCAAAATGATTAACATGGGAGAGATATTTGGTCACGACCGGATCGGCTGCATTTCCATGGAAAGAGTGCAATTGTCGCACGCAGAGATTGAGAGGTTCTCCGTACGTCCTCTTGATCTAATGTTTGCGCGACAATCAATGGTTGCGGAGGGGGCGGGTAAGTGCAGTCTTGTAACCGCCGTCGACGAGGTCACGTGTTTCGAGTCGCACCTGATCAGGGTTCGGCTCGATCAGCGAGAGGCTGATCCGGAATTCTTTTACCTCTACTTTAAATCGCGGCTTGGCCGTTCCAAGATCGAAGCAATCGTTACGGGAGCAGCTCAGAAGGGTATCCGTGGTTCAGAGCTGCAAGAACTGACCGTTGATTGTCCTCCACTTGAATCACAGCGCCGCATCGCCTCCATCCTGTCCGCCTACGACGACCTGATCGAAAACAACACGCGACGGATCGCCATCCTTGAGGAGATGGCCCGGAGAATCTACGAGGAGTGGTTCGTCCGCTTCCGTTTTCCGGGGTATGAGCCGGTAAAGATGGTGGAGTCGGAACTGGGGTTGATTCCAGAGGGGTGGAGAGTCCAGACGGTAGCGCAGACCTTCCAGATCCTCGGTGGCGGCACTCCCTCGAAGGCCGAGCCAACTTACTGGGAGGGAGGCACGATCAACTGGTATTCGCCCACCGATCTCACAAGAGCGGGAACGTCATTTATGGAGCAATCGGCTGACAGGATCACGGCGCTTGGACTGGCGAAAAGCTCGGCAAAGCTCTTCCCTCCGATGTCGGTGATGCTGACAAGCAGGGCGACTATCGGTGTGGTAGCGGTGAATACGAACGAGGCCTGTACGAACCAAGGCTTCATCACCTGCCTTCCGAACAGCGATTACCCGCTGTGGTTCCTCTATCACTGGTTGAAAGCCAACGTCGAGACATTCATTGGCCTGGGCACAGGCGCGACCTTCAAGGAAATCACGAAGGGCACGTTCAAGGGGATCAGACTGCTTGTGCCGCCACAAGACCTAGTCGGCGCGTTCTCTTCGACTGCCGAACAGTTGATGCTGCTGTCGCTGAACCTGCAAAGAAAGAACCGGAACCTCCGCGCCACCCGCGACCTCCTGCTCCCCAAACTGATCTCCGGCGAGCTCGACGTCTCCACCTTGCCCGAACCCGAAGCCGCCTGAACGGGAGCGCTGACCATGCCCATCTTGTCCGTCTTCTTCGGCATCATCGTTCGCATGTGGCACGACGACCACCCGCCACCGCACATCCATGTCGAGTATCAGGGTTTCGAGGCGCTGGTGGAGGTCAGGACCGGCGAGATCAGCGAAGGTCGTCTCCCGCGCAAGGCCGCTGCCATCGTGAAAGAGTGGTGCCTGCGACATCACGACGAACTGCTGGCGAACTGGGAGCACGCGCAACGGTTCGAACCCTTGGAACGCATTCCGGGAGCCGATCAGGATGATTAAGATTCTTCAGGTTGAAGCCCTCGCCGATTTTCAGCTCCGGCTGATCTTCTCCGATGGCAGCCAGGGTTTATTCGACGGGCAGGCGCTGCTGCAACGTAGTGGGC
Source organism: Thauera phenolivorans (assembly GCF_001696715.1). Taxonomy (GTDB): domain Bacteria; phylum Pseudomonadota; class Gammaproteobacteria; order Burkholderiales; family Rhodocyclaceae; genus Thauera; species Thauera phenolivorans. The sequence goes on from NZ_MBFM01000006.1 coordinate 217,841, forward strand.
CTTTGCTCGATCCGCTGCGCGATCCCGCCTACTTCCGCCGCGCGTTCATCGATGCTGGCGCCCTGTGCTGGCCCAACGGGCTGGAGTTGTCGCCGGGGCGAGTGCATGAGCAGTGCCGTCTGGAGTCGCTCAACGCATGACGATCCGCCTCACCGCCAGGGAAGTCACCGCCACCTACGGCGAACTCGTACTCGTCGAGTTGCCCGCGATGGACTGTTTCGCTTCCCTGGGGTGGGAGGTCGCCAACCTCTACGATGAGACTTTCGGCGCCGACGGCACCGAGGGGCGCAAGTCGTCCGCCGAGGTCATCCTGGTGCCGCGCTTGCGGCGGGCGCTGGAGCGCATCAATCCCGGCTACCCGGCGACGGCCTACGATCAGGCCATCGAGCAGCTCACCGAGGACCGCTCCAAGCAGATCCCGGTGAATGCCAACCAGGCCTTCTACACGCTGCTGCACGACCGGGTGAAGGTGGAGATCGCCGACGAGGACGGCAGCCCGCAGACGGTCGCGCTGGCAGTCATCGACTGGAACGACCCGGACAACAACGACTTCTTCCTCGCCCAGCAGATGTGGGTGTCGGGCGAGATGTACAAGCGCCGCTGTGACCTGCTCGGCTTCGTTAATGGCATCCCGCTGGTCTTCGTCGAGCTGAAGGGGCCGCATGTGCCGCTGAAGTCGGCCTACGACGACAACCTGAAGGACTACAAGGGCCAGAGCATCCCACAGCTCTTCCACCCCAACGCCTTCATCCTGCTGTCGAACGGCTCGCAGACCCGCGTGGGGACGCTGACCAGCCCGTGGGAGCACTTCTTCGAGTGGCGGCGGATCGACGACGAGACCGAGGCGGGTTCGACCTCGCTGGAGACCGCGATCCGGGGCCTGTGCGACAAGCGGCGGCTGCTCGACCTCGTCGAGAACTTCACCGTGTTCGAGACGGCGCGGGGCGGGCTGATCAAGAAGGTGGCCAAGAACCACCAGTACCTCGGCGTGAACAAGGCCATCGCGCAGATGGTGAAGCTGCGGGAATCCGGCGACCGCGAGGCGGCGAAGAAGCTCGGCGTGTTCTGGCACACCCAGGGCAGCGGCAAGAGCCTGTCGATGGTGTTCTTCACCCAGAAGGTGCTGAGGAAGCTCCCCGGCAAGTGGACCTTCGTGATGGTCACCGACCGGGCCGAGCTCGACGACCAGATCTACACAACCTTCACCGCCACCGGGGCGATCACCGGGGCCGAGGTGCAGGCCACCAGCGCCGAGAACCTCAAGGCGCTGCTGCGTGAGGACCACCGCTACGTCTTCAGCCTGATCCAGAAATTCCGCACCGACAAGGGCCAGGCCTACCCGAAGATCTCCGACCGGGACGACATCATCGTCATCACCGACGAGGCGCACCGCAGCCAGTACGACGTGTTCGCGCTGAACATGAGGAACGCCCTGCCCAATGCGGCCTTCCTCGGCTTCACCGGCACCCCGCTGATCGCAGGCGAAGAAGAGCGCACCCGCGAGGTGTTCGGCGACTACGTATCGGTGTACGACTTCGCCCGCTCCATCGAGGACGGGGCCACGGTGCCGCTGTACTACGAGAACCGCACCCCCGAGCTGCAGATCATCAACGACAACCTGAACCACGACATCGAGCGACTGCTGGAAGAAGCAGAACTCGACGAGGATCAGGAGAAGAAGCTGGAGCGGGAGTTCGCCCGCGAATACCACCTGATCACCCGCGACGACCGCCTGGAGACCATCGCCGCCGATCTGGTGAAGCACTTCCTCGGTCGCGGCTACCGGGGCAAGGCCATGATGGTCTGCATCGATAAGGCCACGGCGGTGCGGATGTACGACAAGGTCCAGGCCCACTGGAAAAAGCATCTGGCCGAGCTGGAAGCGCAACTCAAGATCGCCAGCGGGGACGCAAGGGAGACGCTCGCCGACAAGATCATGGTCATGCAGACCACCGACATGGCCGTGGTGGTGTCGCAGTCGCAGAACGAGATCGAGGAGCTGAAGGACAAGGGCCTCGACATCGTCCCGCACCGCCAGCGCATGGTCGGTGAGAACCTGGATGAGCAGTTCAAGGATCCAGATGGTGAGCTGCGGCTGGTCTTCGTCTGCGCGATGTGGATCACCGGCTTCGACGTGCCGACCTGCTCCACGCTCTACCTCGACAAGCCGATGCGCAACCACACCCTGATGCAGACCATCGCCCGGGCGAACCGCGTCGCACCAGGCAAGACCGCCGGCCTCATCGTCGATTACGTGGGCATCTTCCGTAACCTCCATGACGCCCTGCGCATTTACGCCAAGCCCAACCAGCCGGGGCAGCTCCCGATCAAGGACAAGGCGGCGCTGGTCGAGCAACTCGAAGGGCTACTGCGAGACGCGCAATCCTTGTGCACCGGCCTCGGCATCGACCTGAGCGGGATCGTGAACACCCCGCCCGCACAGCGCCTGGAAGCCCTGCAGAAGGCCATGGACGTGATCCTCGAAGCCGGGGAGGACAAGACCAAGGCCTACCTGCTGCTCGCCGGTCAGGTCGCCCGCACCTTCAAGGCCATCCTCCCCGACCCGGAAGCCAACGCCCACGCGCCGACCTCGGTGCTGGTCGCCTACCTCGCGGCGATGATCAAGGCCCTGCGTCCGCCACCGGACATCGCCGGGGTGATGAACGACCTCGATGCCCTGCTCGACGACGCCATCGCCACCGAGGGCTACCGCATCGGCGCGCGACCGGCAGCCGAGGCCCTGATCGACCTGTCGCAGATCGACTTCGCCGCCCTCCAGAAGAAGTTCGAGGAAGGCAAGAAGGCCACCGAGACCGAGAAGCTGAAGGGGCAGATCGAGAGGAAGCTCGACACGATGGTCCGCGAGAACAAGGGCCGGATCGACTTCCTGGAGAAATTCCAGAAGCTGATCGAGTCCTACAACTCATCCAGCCACAACCTGGAGGCCTTCTTTAAGGAGCTGATGCACTTCGCCCAGAACCTCACGCAGGAAGAACAGCGGGCCACCCGCGAGAACCTGAGCGAGGAAGAGCTGGCCATCTTCGACCTCCTGACCCAGCCCGCGCCCGAGCTGACCGAGAAGGAGAAGGACGAGGTGAAGAAGGTGGCGAAGGACATGCTCGCCAAGCTGAAGGCCGAGAAGCTGGTGCTGGACTGGAAGCTGAAGACCCGGACCAAGGCGGATGTCGAGCGGACGATCCGGGACTTCTACATCAGGCTGCCGGGGGCTTATACGCCGGAGCTGAAGAGGGAGAAGCGGGCGAAGACGTACGCCCATATTTATGAGAACTACTTTGGGGCGGGGCAGAGCGTGTATCAGGGGGTGGGGGTTGCGGCGTATTGAGCTGCATCTGCGCTTCGGGTTTCGTTGATGGCGGAGCCTCGGCCAATGATGCCGCTTGATTCCGCCCGGGTATATGTCATAAGAATGACCGGCTGCCGAAATCTTCAACTCACCCTACCGACCCGATGCTGCCGTTCAGCTTTGATGGAAGCTGCCAGTCAACGTCGAAGCTCAGGGGCGCGCCGCTTGCGGCGCGTCCCTTGGAGCGACTGGTTGGGCGTCTTAACAATCCGCGATATGCCTTCCATCATTTCCCTCGGAACTATCAGGCGATGCGTTCTTATGCTCGGGCCAATGCAAGGAGGAGGTGTCTTTGGCGTCAGCCGGGATACCGGTGTTGCAATTCGGACAAACTAATGGAGGTGCGGTTTGAAGCTCGTGCCTGCAAACGGGACATGGAAAGGATTTTTTCTTTCGCCTTTTCTCAGGGGCTCTTGGCGCTTCTGACGTGCTTTTTCCTTTGCCGTCCCCGACGTTGTTCTGTTTGGATGCAGCCTCGGCAATTTCTTTCAATAAGCGATCAAAACGCAGGGCAAATGGAATTAAGCTGCTTGGTGAGATGGCTCTTCCATCACGCAGGCAAACAAATGGGTGTTCCCCGAAGTGTGAAGAAAACGCGAAGGTCAATGATTCTTTGTTGTAAAGAAACCTCCACCTCCTGCTGAGCCGCACCCACTCGCCTGACTCGCCTTCGATTTCGTAGGCGCAGGCAGACTTGAGGTGGGCCGATTCTATTTTCGCTCCGCTATAGACCCCGTAGGTGTCAAGGACCAAGACCTTGACTCTCCGAATTGACCGAAATGGTGGGTTGAGCTTCATCATTCGCTCCGGGAGATTGTGCCAAGCTGCTGGTGATTTGCATTGACGCGAATACTTCCCCAATGCTCACGCGCAAAAGCCGAGGTTCGCTCAGCCATTTGCGCGACAACGCTGGCGGGAAAATGGCGCAGGACGTTGCCATACCGAACTTGGTTTGGATAGGTTGATGCGCCTTGGCTTTCTGCCTCAATAACAGCACCCACTGTAGTTTCGGCCGCACCATCTTTAAGCGTGCAGGAGCGGAGGCGCGAGGCCGAAACGTAATGGTTGCCTCCCGGTGTTACCTCGACTTCAACCTCACACCTCCCTAAATCAGACAGCAGTTCGGCAAGACGGTGTGATCTCGCGCGAATCTCGGTGAGCGGGATGCCCGCATGCTCAAGCAGCGCCTTCAATGTGATCTCCACAGACAGAAGGCTGAGGTACAGGACGGTTCGTTGCGCATCCAATTGTGCCAAGCCATCAGCGGCAACTATGCGTGCTGTTTCTGCGAGCCTCTCGCCAAACGCAATATCGTACTCAGCCACAGCGTACCTCCATCTATGACGAACAACGCTGCAAATCACCGGAGGCAAAAAGCATAGCGGAGCGGCGCTTTTTGACGTCCGAGTGAATTTTCCTTGTTAGATTTACTTTTCATCGCCACGTTTCCTAAACCTGCCCACGAAATGCCAGATAACAGATGCGATAAGTGACGCAAGTACTCCGAGAGCGAAACTGATACCACGTTCAAACCAAAGGCCTTTTTCCATTTCTTTTCTTTGTTGAGCGAACAAAGCATCCACCACTTCTTGGTTGGCGGCAACAATGGGTTCGATTTCTGCTTTTTGCTCCTGAAGTTTGTTCAATAAATCTTGTGTTGCTGATATCTCTTGCTTTTTACTTAAGATGAAATTTTCGAGATCTGTTAAATTTTCTTGCGTGGCACGTAAAAGCACGTATTGTTCTTTGAAATCTTGTGTTTTTTCTTGATTGCTTTTCCGTGCTTGCTCGGAGTTATAAATAGAGAACCCTAGAACCACTGCGGCAATAAGAATTGACACAATAGAGACGACAGTGGTTGTCTTAGCATCTTTTCTGTAGCGAGAAATCCAAAAATCAACAAACTGTTCGGAGAACTTATCAAAACGGAACTGCAAAAGGGGTTTGGCTAGTTTGACAGCCTCGATTACGCCATCATCTTCATCTCGCTCTTGTTCGATTTCAAAACTGCTATCTAGTATTTCTGCGCCTTCGGATTGCTCGTTGGTGTAATTGATGATTCCGGCAGGATATTCCCACACTTCGAATTCAAGGTGTATATCCTGATCGCAGTTATGGCAAGGTTCATCAAACTCAGCAACGTACTGAGTTTCGGCTCCCATTTGCCGTTCACTTCCTGACTGAGCATTGAATTCGAAGTCTTCTCGGTGCAGGTAGTGCTTGGCACCACACTTAGTACATTTGTAGATAGCACTACCGACTATTTGATACGACATCCAATGTTCCAAAAGTAAATCTAACGTTTGAGCTAACCGGGCGACAGCGGCAGGCCACCAAGGCCGGGCCGGTGAAAATGTGCCTCGTACCACCGGCCCGGCCTTGGTGGCCTGCCGTCGGCGCTCCGGTTGAGCGAGGAGTTAGCCATCACTGCGACGCGTTTCCCAGTCAGGGCAATCGCACCTTCATGTCATAACACCTAGCAATTCAGCACGATAATGATCAACTGTAGCAGCCAAC
>NZ_MBFM01000007.1 GCF_001696715.1 Thauera phenolivorans
ACGTTGATGCTGTCGCCGACCTTCACGAACAGCTCGATGATCGGCACCGCATCGAAATCGCCGATGTCGGGAACCTTCACTTCTACCAGGCTCATGGCGATCTCCTTACAGCATCACGCGGCGGAAATCCGCCAGCAGTTGCGCCAGATACACGTTGAAGCGGGTGGCCAGCGCACCGTCGATCACTCGGTGGTCCGCGGTCAGCGACATCGGCAGCGTCAGGCGCGGCACGAATTGCTTGCCGTCCCATACCGGCTTCATCGCCGACTTGTTCACCCCGAGGATGGCGACTTCGGGCGCATTGACGATCGGCGCGAAGTAAGTGCCACCGATGCCGCCGAGCGAGCTGATGGTGAAGCAGGCACCCGACATGTCGGCGGGCCCGAGCTTGCCCTCGCGCGCCTTCTTGGCCAGGGCGCCGGTCTCGGCGGCGATCTCGAACACGCTCTTCTTGTCCGCGTCCTTGACCACCGGCACGACCAGTCCGTTCGGAGTGTCGGCCGCAAAAGCGATGTTGAAGTACTTCTTGTACACCAGGTTGTCGCCGTCGAGCGAGGTGTTGAACTCGGGGAATTCCTGCAGCGCGCGCACCGAGGCCTTGATGATGAAGGCGAGCATGGTGAGCTTCCTGCCGGACTTCTCGTGTTCCTTGTTCATCGCCACCCGGAAGGCTTCCAGGTCGGTGATGTCGGCGTCCTCGTGGTAGGTCACCGCCGGGATCATCACCCAGTTGCGGGCGAGGTTCTGGCCGGCGATCTTCTTGATGCGTGAGAGCGGCTTGACCTCGACCTCGCCGAACTTGGCGAAGTCGACCTTAGGCCACGGCAGTAGGTCGAGCCCGCCGCCGAGCGAGGCAGCCGCGGCCCCGGCGGCCGGCGTCCTGCCCGGCACCACGCCAGTGCTCATCGCGCTCTTGATGAAGCCGGCGACGTCTTCCTTGAGGATGCGGTTCTTGGGGCCGGTCGCCTTGACCTGGGCCAGATCGACACCCAGGTCGCGGGCGAAGGCGCGCACCGAGGGACTGGCGTGGATTCGTCCGCCGACTCGCACCGCGGACTGGGCGAAGGGTTCAGCGACCTTCATCGACGCGGGCACGCTGGCGGCCGGGCTGCCGTCGGCCAGCTCGCCCGCCCGATCATCCGCCCGGGCGTGGGCCGCGGCCGGCGCCGACGGCGCCTTGACGCTGGTGGCCGGCGCAGGACTCGCAGGCGCCGCACTCGTCGCGAGGGTCAACAGCACGCTGCCCTGGCCCACCCTGTCGCCGACCTTCACCCGGAGGTCCTGTACCACGCCGGCGTGGGAGGAGGGCACGTCCATCGTCGCCTTGTCCGACTCGAGGGTCGCGATCGCGTCGTCGACCGCGATGGTGTCGCCCGGCTTCACGAACAGCTCGATCACCGGCACGTCGGAGAAATCGCCGATGTCGGGCACCGTGACCTCGACGATGCCTCCTTCATCAGGGCCAGAAGGGGGCGCCGCGGGGGCGGCGGGGGCGGCGGATGCGGCAGCGGGTGCCGCGGCAGAGACCGGCGGCGTCGCCGCGATGAGCGCGGCCGCTGACGCGCCCGCTTCCTCGACGCGGATCAGGACGCTGCCTTCGGCCACCTTGTCGCCGACATTGACCAGCACCTCCTTGATCACCCCGGCGGCGGAGGAGGGCACGTCCATCGTCGCCTTGTCGGATTCCAGGGTGCAGATCGAGTCGTCGATCGCGACCGTGTCGCCCGGCTTCACGAACAGCTCGATGACCGGCACGGCATCGAAGTCACCGATGTCCGGTACCTTCACTTCAGTGAGTTGGCTCATGTTTCTGTCTCCTCGCGCGCTCAGACGGTCACCGGGTTCGGCTTGTTCGGATCGAGCTCGTACTTGACCAGCGCCGCAGCGACCTTTGCGCGGTCGATGAGGCCGTCGTCGGCGAGCGCCTTGAGCGCGGCGAGCGTCACCCAGTACCGATCCACTTCGAAGAAGTGACGCAGCTTCTCGCGGGTGTCGGAGCGGCCGAAGCCGTCGGTGCCCAGCGTGATGTAGGTCCGGTCGAGCTGCGAGCGAACCTGCTCGGGGAACATGCGGATGTAGTCGGTGGCGGCAACGACCGGACCTTCGTTGCCGGCGAGTTTTTGCTGCAGGTGAGTTTTCTTCGGTTCTTCCATTGGGTGCAGCAGGTTCCAGCGTTCGACGTCGTGACCGTCGCGGGCGAGTTCGTTGAAGCTGGGCACGCCCCAGAGGTCCGACTCGACGCCCCAGTCCTCGCGCAGCAACTCGGCGGCGGCGATGACTTCGTTGAAGATCGTCCCCGAGCCGAGCAGCTGTACGCGCGGGCCGTCCTTGTCCGCGCCCTTGCGGAAGGCGTACATGCCCTTGAGGATGTCGGCCTCGGCGCCGGCCGGCATCTCGGGATGCTCGTAGTTCTCGTTCATCACCGTGATGTAGTAATAGACATCCTCCTGCTCGGCGAACATCCGGCGCATACCGTCCTGCACGATCACCGCGACCTCGTACTGGAAGGTCGGATCGTAGCTGACGCAGTTGGGGATGGTGTTCGCGAGCACCAGGCTGTGGCCGTCCTCGTGCTGCAGGCCTTCGCCGTTCAGCGTGGTGCGTCCGGCGGTGCCCCCGATGAGGAAGCCGCGGGTGCGCTGGTCCGCTGCCGCCCAGCACAGGTCCATCGTGCGCTGCAGGCCGAACATCGAATAGAAGATGTAGAAGGGGATCATCTGCACGCCGTGCACGCTGTAGGCGGTACCGGCGGCGATCCAGTCGGCCATTGCGCCGGCTTCGTTGATGCCTTCCTGCAGGACCTGGCCGGTCTTGCTCTCCTTGTAGAACATCAGCTGGTCGTGGTCTTCCGGTACGTACTTCTGGCCCTGCTGGTTCCAGATGCCGTACTGGCGGAACATGCCTTCCATGCCGAAGGTGCGGGACTCGTCGGGCACGATCGGTACGACATGGCGGCCGAGCTGCTTGTCCTTAAGGAGCGTGTTCATGATGCGCACGATCGCCATCGTGGTCGACAGCTCGCGTCCTTCGCCGGAGGCCTTCAGCAGCGCGGCGAAGGTCTCGAGCGGGGGCACCGCGAGCGGTTCGGCCTTGGTGCGGCGCTGCGGCAGGAAGCCGCCGAGCTCCACCCGGCGCGCCATCATGTACTTGTGCTCGGGCGAGTCCTCGTCGAACTTCAGGTAGGGGAGCTCGGCAAGCTTGTCGTCGGGCACCGGCAGGCTGAAGCGGTCGCGGAAGCGGCGGATCGCGTCGATGTCGAGCTTCTTCTGCTGGTGGCTGATGTTCATCGCCTCGCCCGCCTGACCCATGCCGAAGCCCTTGATCGTCTTGGCGAGGATCAGCGTCGGCTGGCCCTTGTGCTCGGAAGCGGCCTTGTAGGCGGCGAAGATCTTGAACAGGTCGTGGCCGCCGCGGTTCAGCGCCCAGATCTCGTCGTCGGTCCAGTCCGCCACCAGCGCCTTCAGCTCGGGCGTGTTGAAGAAGTGCTCGCGCACGTAGGCGCCGTCCTTGGCCTTGAAGGTCTGGTACTCGCCATCGACGCAATCCATCATGCGCTTCTTCAGTATGCCGTTCTTGTCGCGCTGCAGCAGGGTATCCCAGTGCGTGCCCCAGATGACCTTGATGACGTTCCAGCCGGCGCCTCGGAACCCGGACTCGAGCTCCTGGATGATCTTCCCGTTGCCGCGCACCGGGCCGTCGAGGCGTTGCAGGTTGCAGTTGATGACGAAAACGAGGTTGTCGAGCTTATCGCGCGCAGCCATGCCGATCGCGCCGAGCGACTCGACCTCGTCCGTCTCGCCGTCGCCGAGGAAAGCCCACACCTTGCGGTCGCCTGCCTTGATCAGGCCGCGGCTGTCCAGGTATTTCATGAAGCGCGCGGAGTAGATCGCGCACAGCGGGCCGAGGCCCATCGACACCGTGGGGAACTGCCAGAAATCGGGCATCAGCCAGGGGTGGGGATAGGACGAGATGCCCTTGCCGTCGACTTCCTGACGGAAGTGATCCATCTGCTCTTCGGTGAGGCGGCCAAGCATGAAGGCGCGGGCATAGACGCCGGGCACCGAATGGCCCTGGAAGTAGATCAGGTCGCCGTCCTGCTCGGGCGTCGAGGCACGCCAGAAATGCGAGAAGCCGACATCGTAGAGCGCTGCAGCCGAGGCGAAGGAGGCGATGTGCCCGCCGACGTTGGTGTGCTTGTTCGCCCGCACCACCATCGCCATCGCATTCCAGCGGATGAAGGAGTGCAGCTTGATCTCCATATCCGGGTCGCCGGGGTAGCGGGGCTGGTGCTCGGCGGGAATGGTGTTGATGTACTGGGTGGTCGCGGAGTAGGGGATGTTAACCCCTTCGTCGCGGGCGCTCTCGATCAGCTTCTCGATCAGGAAATGGGCTCGCGCCGGGCCTTCGTGTTCGACGACGGCAGCCAGGGCCTCGAGCCATTCTTGTGTTTCCTGGGCGTCGGCGTCGGCCTGCCCGAGGAGGTTTTCATTTCCGGTCATGTCGTGTCCCCTCATGACGTTTGTTAAGGGGCCCGCACTGGTGGCGCGGGCCAGGCTAGAAACGCGCACGGCCGACCGCGGTAACGGTGACCGATATTTCGAACTATAAAATCATGTTTCGCGATACGCAATAGAGGGGTGCAGGCCCGTCCCGTTTCAATCGGGCGCGTGTGGGATCGGCGCGGCGTCGACAAGCTGGCCGCGTGCGCACCTCGGGAGCATCGCAGGAGGGGGGGCGGCGTACCGTCCGACAGGCGCTCAGCCTGATGCACACCGCGCCGGGCGATGGACGCGGCGAAGGAAGCGTGGACGGCAGGGGTACGGGCGCGGCGTTGCGGGATCTCGGGGCGATGACCCGCCCGGCCGGCGGACGCGCCCCGACGCTCACCGGCGCGCTCCGAGCAGGCGCTCGCTGTCGTAGGCGAAGACGACCGTTCCGCCCCTGATCTCGCCGAGCTGCACCTGGCGCGGCTCGGCGATGGCTTCGTGGTTGTCCCGCGAGAACGGACGGAGGTAGGTCATGATCGCGCCCTCGACCGGCGTTTGCAGATTCTCGAGCGCTTCCCGGATCGGGTCGCCCTCGACGCTGCGGGCCTGGCGGATCGCCGCCGCCAGCAGCATCAGCGCATCATAACCCTGCGCCGCTGCGGGCGGGACCGGAATGCGTGAGGTGCCGGTGGCCGCCTGCCACGCGTCGAGGAAGGCCTTGCGCCGCGGGGTGGCGGCGTCGGCGATGAAGGTCTGCGGCATGCGCGTGCCCTCGGCGTGGTGGCCTGCGCCGTCGATGAAAGCGGACATGCCGAGTGTCCAGCTGCCGATCAGCGGAGCCTGCCAGCCGATCGCCGCCAACGCGCGCGCGAGCTGGCCGAGCTCCGCCCCGATGCCGTAGGCAAGGACGACTTCCGCGCCTGCCGCGCGCGCGCGTCCGAGCCGACCGCCGAGGTCATTCTGATCCGGCTGGACGCGCTCCACCAGCACGGGGGCGATCGCGTGGCGCGCCAGGGCCTGCTCGAGGTCGGCGCGGCCACGCTGTCCATAGTTGGTCGCGTCGTGGAAGATCGCGACCCGGCGCAGGCCGCGGTTGATCACCGCCTCATCGACAATCTTCGCGGCCTGGACACGGTCGCTGGCCGCCACTCTGAAGACGAAGTTGTCGGCGAATTCCGGCGCCCTGAACTGGCTGGTGACGAGGGTGCCGGTGGCCGCAGCGGTGATCACCGGGATCCGCGCCAGCTGGTAATGGCGGTGGCTGGCCAGGGCCACGCCGGTGTCGACCGAGCCGAGCGCGGCGACCACGCGGTGGCGTTCGATCAGCTGTTCGGCGACGCGCGCGCCGACCTCGTTGCGCGATTCGTCGTCGCGCTCGACGAGCTCGATCGGGCGACCGAGCACGCCGCCATCGGCGTTGATCTGTGCCGCCGCGATCCGGATTCCTTCCCGCATCGAGATACCGATCGGACTGTTGGCCCCGGTGAAGGGCCCGGAAACGCCGATCCGGACGGTCTCGACCGCATGCGCCTCGCGGGGCCATTCGGCCACGTCGCACCGAAGTGCGAAGAGGAGGGCGCACAGGGCGCCGAACAGCCGGGACCGGTTCATGGGCTCACTCTAGGAGGCGCGGAAATGCGGAAAAATTGGCGGAAACCCCGATCACGTGGCCGGCAACCCGAGCGCATCCGTGCTGCGGAGGGGCGGGCACGGTAAACTCGCGATCCGTTCGTCCCTGCCGCCCACGGCAGCCCTCGCCGATTCCGATGCCCCACAAGCCCCCGCTTGCGCCGCGCGCGCCCCTGCGTTGGTACTGGACCGCGCCCTATGTGGCGGTCGTCGTGTTCGCGCTGTCGATGCTGGCCCTGGTTTGGGTCCTGCAATCGAGGGAGAGCGAAAGTGCGCGCGCCAGCATCGCCCGCGACGTCCAATGGGCGGAGCAGACGATGCGGATCCACATGCAGGGCACCGAGGAGTTTCTCGGCCAGCTCGCCCGCGACCTCGCCGCCGAAGCGCTCGACGCCGACAGCTTCCAGTTGCGCGCCAACCAGCAGGTCGCCGCCAACGGCGAGCTGGTGAATATCGTCTGGATCGGCGCCGACGGCGTCACGCGCTGGTCGGCGCCCTTCGACACCACCGACTGGCTCGCGGGCGACATCCTCGGCGCTGCCCAGCTCGACCCCTTCCGGCGCGCCGAGCAGAGCCGGCGAATCGCCTACGGCGATCCCTACCTCGGCGCGCACGGCGAGTCGGTGATCGAGGTCTACATGCCGGTGATGCGCGGGCGGGAGTTCAGGGGGGCGGTCGCGGCGGCCTATTCGGTCGATCGCATCGTGCGCTACCTCATCCCCGGCTGGTTCGACGAAAAGTACCGCCTCGCCCTGCTCGATGCACGGGGCGGGGTGCTCGCGGTGAACTCCGGCCTGCGCAGTCTCGACGAGAGCATCGCCTTCCGGGTGCCGCTCGACCCGCCGGGCAACGGCATCGCGCTCGAGGCGACCGCCTTCCGCGCCGGCGGCCAGTGGGTGAAGGCGCTGCCGGCGGCGCTGATCGTCGGCCTGTCGATGATCGTCCTGTGGAGCCTGTGGACGCTCCGCGCCCACGTCGTGCAGCGGGTGCAGGTGGAAAAGGAGCGCGACCGCCTGTTCAACCTCTCGCTCGACATGCTCTGCGTGGTCGATCTCGACGGCACCTTCCGCCGCGCCAACCCCGCTTTCGAGCGCATCCTCGGACGCAGCGCGTCCTCGCTGGTCGGCACCCAGCTCCTCGACATCGTCCATCCCGACGACGTCGGTGCCACCGTGCAGGAGCTGCGCACGCTCGCCGGCGGCACGCCGGTCAAGTTCGAGAACCGCTGCCGCGAGCTCGACGGCGGATACCGCTGGCTGGTGTGGAGCATCAACCCGGTGCCCGAGGAAAAGATGCTCTACGCGGTGGCGCACGACATTTCCGGGCGCAAGGAAACCGAGGAGGCGCTGCGCGCGGAGTCGGCCTTCCGCAAGGCGATGGAAGATTCGATGCTCACCGGTCTGCGGGCGATCGACCTCGAGGGGCGCATCATCTACGTAAATTCCGCCTTCTGCCGCATCGTCGGCTTCGACGAGGCGGAACTGGTCGGCGCTGCGCCGCCCTTCCCGTACTGGCCGCGGGAGGAATTCGCGGTGTGCCGTGACAAGCTCGAGCTGACCCTGGCCGGACAGGCGCCGGCGAGCGGCTTCGAGCTGCCGATCCAGCGCAAGAGCGGCGAGCGCATCGATGCGCGCTTCTACATCTCCCCCCTCATCGACCGCAGCGGCCGCCAGGCCGGCTGGATGGCCTCGGTGACCGACATCACCGAGCCGAAGCGGGTGCGCGCGGCGCTCGAGGCTGCGCACTCGCGCTTCGAGGCCGTGATCGACGGCCTCGAGGCGGCGGTGTTCGTGGCCGACGCGCGCTCTGACGAGATTCTCTTCGCCAACCGCGCCTTCAAGACGATCCACGGCTTCGACGTTGTCGGCCGCACCCTGCGCGGCATGGCGGTGCCGCAGCCCGAGCGTGGCGACTACCGCGTCGATCCGCGCGGCCTGAGCCCGGCCGACCTGCCGCGCGAGCTGTTCGACGGCGAGCTCCAGCACCCGCTGTCGGGGCGCTGGTACCACGTGCGCGAGCACGCGACGCGCTGGGTCGACGGCCGCACGGTGCGCATGGGCATCGCCACCGACGTCACCGACCGCAAGCAGATGGCCGAGATCTCGCGCCAGCAGGAGGAGCGCCTGCAGCGCACCTCGCGCCTCATCACGATGGGCGAGATGGCCTCGACCCTGGCCCACGAGCTCAACCAGCCGCTGGCCGCGATCGCCAACTACTGCGCCGGCTGCGTCACCCGCATCGAGAGCGGCCGGAGCTCGCAGGAAGAGCTGCTGACGGTGATGCGCAAGGCGAGCGCGCAGGCCGAGCGCGCCGGCAAGATCATCCGCCGCATCCGCGAGTTCGTGAAGAAGAGCGAGCCGCGTCGCCACGCGGTGCAGGTGGCGGACATCCTCGAGGACACGCTCGGCTTTGCCGACATCGACGCGCGTCGGGTCGGCATCCGCATCGTCGCCGAGATCGCCGACGGCCTTGCGCCGGTGTTCGCCGACCGCATCATGATCGAGCAGGTGCTGCTGAACCTGATCCGCAACGGCCTCGACGCGATGGCCGAGGTGATGCCGGACGACCGCGTGTTGGTGGTGCGTGCGCGGCCCTGCGGACCGCACGCGGTGGAGATCGCGGTGATCGATCGCGGCCACGGCCTCGACGAGGAGAGCCGCGAGCTGCTGTTCACGCCCTTCTTCACCACCAAGGCCGAGGGCATGGGCATGGGGCTGAACATCTGCCGCTCGATCATCGAGTTCCACGACGGTCGACTGGTGGTCGATGCTAATCCGGAAGGCGGTACCATATTCTCCTTTACCCTGCCCACGGAGGCCGCAATTGAGCGAGTTGCCCGCAGCGCCTGAACAGATCGTCCATATCGTCGATGACGACGAGGCCTTGCGCGATTCCCTGGTCTGGATGCTCGAGTCCCATGGCTACGCGGTGTCGGCGCACGATTCGGCGGAGGCCTTCCTCGCGGTGTGCAGTCCGGAGATGACCGGCTGCCTCGTGCTCGACGTGCGCATGCCGGGGATGAGCGGGCTCGAACTGTTCGAGGAACTCGGCCGCCGCCACTGCGCGCTGCCGGCGGTCTTCATCACCGGTCACGGCGACGTGCCGATGGCGGTCTCCGCGCTCAAGAAGGGCGCGGTCGACTTCATCGAGAAGCCTTTCGCCGAGGCCGACATGCTGCGCCTGATCGAACACTGCCTCGAGCGCGAACGCGAGGGTCGCGCGCGGCGGCGGCTCGAGGCCGACACCGTGCGCCGGCTCGAACACCTTACCCAGCGCGAGCGCGAAGTGCTCGACCTCATCATCGCGGGCAAGCTCAACAAGCAGATCGCCGACGTGCTCGGCATCAGCATCAAGACGGTGGAGGTGCACCGCGCGCGGGTCATGGAGAAGATGGGGGCGAACTCTCTCGCCGTGCTGGTGCAGAGCGTCGTCACCGTGGAGCCCGGCAATCCCTCGCGCTGAATCGCCCGCCGGCGAAACGGCGCGACCGACGTCCCGGCCGGCTAGCGTGTCTTTCCCGATCCATGGGCCAGCCGGCCTGGCGCCGCGCGACCCGAACGAAGTTGTGCAATGACAGCGATCAACGCGCTATTCCTCCTCGCCGCCGTGCTGCTGTTCGTCAGCGTGCTGGCGAGCACGATCTCCGCCCGCCTCGGCCTTCCCCTGCTGCTGCTGTTCCTGATGATCGGCATGCTGGCGGGCGTAGACGGGCCGGGCGGCATCGCGTTCAACGACTTTTTCATCGCCAGCCTCATCGGCCAGCTCGCGCTCGCGGTGGTGCTGCTCGACGGCGGCCTGCGCACCAAGGCGGCGAGCTTTCGCGTCGCGCTGAAGCCGGCAGCCATCCTCGCCACCTGGGGGGTGATCGGCACTGCGGGACTGCTCGGGCTGTTCGCCACCTGGCTGCTCGACGTCGACTGGCGCATGGGCATGCTGCTGGCGGCGATCGTGGGCTCGACCGATGCCGCGGCGGTGTTCGCGTTGCTGCGCAACAGCGGCGTGCGCCTGAACGAGCGCGTGCAGTCCACGCTGGAAATCGAGTCCGGCGCCAACGACCCGATGGCGATTCTGCTGGTGACCGGCATGGTCGAGATGCTGCTGCATCCGGAGCAGGCGAGCGGCGCCGGCTTCGCGATGATGCTGGTGAGCCAGCTCGGCCTCGGCGCCCTGACCGGCATCGCCGGCGGCTGGGTGCTGGCGCGCCTCATGGCGCGCCTGAGCCTGGCCGAAGGCATGTATGCGCTGCTGATCCTGTCTGGCGGGCTGCTCATCTTCGCCGCCACCAATCTGATGAACGGCAGCGGCTTCCTTGCCGTGTATCTCGCCGGCGTGGTGGTCGGCAACCGCCGCAGCCATGCCACCGAGCACGTCATGCGAGTCATGGACGGACTGGCCTGGCTCGCTCAGGCCTGCATGTTCGTTGTGCTCGGCATGCTGGTGACACCGTCGGAGATGGTGCAGTACGGCTGGGAGGCACTGGCGATGGCGGTCTTCCTGACCCTGGTGGCGCGGCCGATCGCGGTCTGGCTCGGGCTGCTGCCCTTCAACTACGAGCGGAACGAAGTCGGCTACATCAGCTGGGTCGGGTTGCGCGGCGCGGTGCCGGTCACGCTGGCGATCTTTCCGGTGATGATGGGCGTGCCCGATTCGCTGCTGCTCTTCGACGTGGCCTTCGCGGTGGTGCTGCTGTCGCTTCTGGTGCAGGGTTCGACGGTGCCGGCGGCGGCGCGCTTCTTCAAGGTGGTGGTGCCGGCGCAGGACGAGCCGGTCGATCGGCGCGAGGTATGGGTCGGCGAGGAGGCCGCGCTCGATCTGCTCGAATTCCGCGTCGCGCGCGGCTCGCGCGCCGAGGGCCGCCATCCCGACGACGTCGCCAATGAGGTCGGCGGCATCGGTGTGCGCTGCGTGGCGCTCGTGCGCGATCGTGATCTACAGACGCTGGCGCTCGACACGCGGCTCCGCGAAGGCGACTCGGTGTGGTTCGCCGCGCCGGAGAAGCTCGCCGAGACGCTGGCGCGCGTGTTCGGGGGCAGCGCCGACGGGCTCAGTCCGCACGCCGACTTCTTCGGCGAGTTCGTCGTCGATCCCGCCTGCCCGGCAGGCGAGCTCGCCGCGGCCTATGGCTTCGCGCTCGAGCAGGGCGAGGACGAGCTTCCGCTGCGCCACCTCATGCGTGCCCGGCTGGGCCGTCCGGCGGTGGTCGGCGACCGGGTGCGGATCGGCTCCTTCGTACTGAGCGTGCGCGAGATGGAGAAGGGCCAGATCACCGGCGTCGGCCTGAAGTGCCCGACAGCGGCGCTGCCACGGTTGTGAGCGTCGCGGTAGCCGCCGCCACGCGCCTGCGCGGGACTCACTGAAGCTGCTAAAATTACCCGCTTTTTCCGAGGGCTTTTCGATGACCGCTCGCATTATCGATGGTAACGCGCTCGCCGCTCGCGTACGCGGCGAGATCGCCGACCGCGCCGCCGCCTTGAGCGCGCGCGGCGTGCAACCCTGCCTGGCGGTCATCCTGGTCGGGGGCAATCCGGCCTCGGCGGTGTATGTGCGCAACAAGGTCGCCGCCTGCGAGAAGGCCGGCATCCGTTCGCTGCGCTTCGACTACCCGGAGGACGTCGCCCAGGACGTGGTGATGGACAGGCTCGCCGGACTCAACGCCGACCCCGCGGTGCATGGCATCCTGGTGCAGCTCCCGCTGCCGCCGCAGTTCGACGAGGCCGCGGTGCTGGAGGCGATCAAGGTCGCCAAGGACGTCGATGGCTTCCATGCCGAGAACGTCGGCCGCCTGTCGCAGAACCAGGAAGCCTTTCTGCCGTGCACGCCGCACGGCGTGATGAAGATGCTCGAGGCCGAGGGCGTACCCCTGGCCGGTGCCGAGGCGGTCGTGATCGGTCGCTCCAACATCGTCGGCAAGCCGATGGCGATGCTGCTCACCAATAGCGGCGCCACTGTCACCGTGTGCCATTCGCGTACCTGCGACCTTGCCTTCCACACTCGTCGCGCCGACATCCTGGTGGCCGCGGTCGGCAAGCCGCGCTTCGTCACCGGCGACATGATCAAGCCGGGCGCCACCGTGATCGACGTCGGCATCAACCGCCTGCCCGACGGCAAGCTGTGCGGCGACGTCGATTTCGACTCGGCGAAGGAGGTGGCTGGCCTGATCACCCCGGTACCCGGCGGCGTCGGTCCGATGACGATCACCATGCTGCTCGAGAACACCGTGATTTCCGCCGACCGCGCCGCGCGTGCGGCTGGCAAGTAAGGACCGCGAGATGAGCGAAACCAAACCCGTCGTCGGCATCATCATGGGCTCCAACTCCGACTGGCCCACCATGAAGGCCGCCGCGCGGATGCTGGAAGACTTCGGCGTGCCCTTCGAGGCCAGGGTCGTCTCCGCCCACCGCACGCCCGACCTGATGTTCGAGTACGCCGAAGCCGCGCGTGGCCGCGGGCTGAAGGCGATCATCGCCGGGGCCGGCGGCGCCGCCCACCTGCCGGGCATGGTCGCAGCCAAGACCACGCTGCCGGTGCTGGGCGTGCCGGTGCAGTCGAAAGCGCTGTCGGGGCAGGATTCGCTGCTCTCGATCGTCCAGATGCCCAAGGGCATCCCGGTCGCCACCTTCGCCATCGGCGAGGCGGGCGCGGCCAACGCCGGCCTGTTCGCGGTCGCGCTGCTCGCAATCGAGGACGCCGCGCTGGCGCAGAAGCTCGCCGACTTCCGGGCCCGCCAGACCGAGGCGGTGCTCGACATGACCCTGGATTGAGACGCGCATCATGATCCTCCCGCCTGCCACCCTCGGCATGCTCGGCGGCGGCCAGCTCGGCCGCTTTTTCGTTTCCGCCGCGCACGAGATGGGCTACAAGGTGTGGGTGCTCGACCCCGACCCGCACAGCCCGGCCGGCCTCATCGCCGACCGCCACCTGATCGCCGCCTACGACGACTATGTCGCGCTCGACGCCCTGGGCAACGAATGCGCCGCGGTGACCACCGAGTTCGAGAACGTCCCCGCCGACACGCTCGACTATCTGACCAAGTTCATTCCGGTGCATCCCGCCGCGAGCGCGGTCGCGGTGTGCCAGAACCGCATCGCCGAAAAGACCTTCCTCGCCGATAACGGCCTGCCGCACGGCCCCTTCGCCGTTATCCGCAGCGAGGACGAGATCCGCGCCGCCGAGGCCGGCCTGTTCCCGGCCGTGCTCAAGGTGGCGCGCTTCGGCTACGACGGCAAGGGCCAGGCGCGCGTCGCCGACCGCGAAGAGGCGATCGCCGCCTTCCAGCAATTCAAGGGCGAGCCCTGCGTGCTCGAGAAGATGCTGGCGCTGGACTACGAAGTGTCGGTGGTGCTCGCGCGCGACGAGGCGGGCACGGTGCGGTGCTTCCCCGCCGGCGAGAACCGTCATCGCAACGGCATCCTCGACGTCACCATCGCGCCGGCCTCGGCCGGCCTGCGCGAGGACGGGCGAATGAGCGCCCAGGCGGTCGCCGAGCGCATCGCTGGCGAGCTCGGCTACGTCGGCACGCTCGGGGTGGAGTTCTTCGTCTGCCGCGGCGAGCTGTTCGTCAATGAGATGGCGCCGCGCCCGCACAACAGCGGCCACCACACCGTCGACGCCTGCGACGCCAGCCAGTACGAGCAGCAGGTGAGGGCGCTGTGCGGCCTGCCGCTGGCCGCGCCGCGCCAGCACTCGGCCGCGGTCATGGTCAATCTGCTGGGGGAGCTGTGGTACGAGGACGGCAAGGGCCACGGCACCTACCGCGAGCCCGACTGGTCGGTGCTGCACGCCGTGCCCGGCCTTCGCCTGCACCTGTACGGCAAGCACCATGCCCGCCCGGGGCGAAAGATGGGCCACTTCGTGGTCATCGGCGCGGACGCCGGCGAGGTGCTCGAGCGCGCGCAGCAGGCCCGGGCCGCGATCGGCATCCGCGACGAGTGAGGCGACCGCGATGAGCGCTACCCCCGCCAAACCGCGCGGTCGTATCGCGCCACCCACGCTGGTCGCCATCCGCGAGGCGGCGGACCTGCTGCGCGCGGGCGACCTCGTCGGCATGCCCACCGAGACCGTCTATGGCCTCGCCGCCGACGCGCTCGACCCCGAGGCAGTGAAGAAGATCTTCGCCGCCAAGGGCCGTCCTGCCGACCACCCGCTGATCGTGCATCTGCCTTCGGCCGAGCACCTGCCACGCTGGGCCGAGCGCATCCCCAAGGACGCGCTCGCGCTCGCGCGCGCCTTCTGGCCCGGACCGCTCACGCTCATCCTCAAGCGCAGCGCGGAGGTGCCCGACGAGGTCACCGGCGGCCAGGACACCGTCGGCCTGCGGGTGCCGGCGCACTCGATCGCGCTCGCGCTGCTGCAGGTCTTCGACTCCGGCATCGCCGCGCCGAGCGCCAACCGCTTCGGCCGCATCAGCCCGACCACCGCCGCCCATGTGCAGGAAGAACTCGGCGACAAGGTAGCGATGGTGCTCGACGGCGGCCCCTGCGAGCTCGGCATCGAATCCACCATCGTCGATTTCTCGCGCGACACCCCCGAGGTCCTGCGCCCGGGCGCGATCGGCGTTGACGACATCGCCCGCGTCATCGGTCGCCGGCCTCGCGTGCGCGGAGAAGCCGCGGGCAGCGGCGAAGGTGAGGGCAGGGCCTTCGGCGGAGAGGCGGCGAATGGCGCCGCCGCGAGCGAGGCCCCGCGCGTCTCCGGCGCGCTCGCCGCCCACTACGCGCCCCGCACGCCGCTGCGCATGGTGCCGGCGGCGCAACTCGTGGAGGAGGCCGCGACGCTCGCCGGCGAGGGCAGCCGCGTCGCGGTGCTCGGCCGCACCATCGCCGATCCGCACGACGCCCGCCTGATCTGGCGCACGGCCAGCGCCGAACCCGCGGGTTTCGCCCATGCCCTCTACGCCACCCTGCGCGAACTCGACGCCCTCGGCGCCGACTTTATCGTCGTCGAAGCGCTGCCTGCCGCCGCCGAGTGGTCCGCGATCGCCGACCGCCTCGGCCGTGCAGCCGTGGGTTCGGGCGCGGAGCAGGACGAGACCTGAGCACTGGCCGAATTTTGCGCGGAGGGTGTTCACTTCGCGCAGCCCTCTGTCTATAATGCGCGCTCTTTCAGGGCCGATAGCTCAGCTGGGAGAGCGCTGCGTTCGCAATGCAGAGGTCGGGAGTTCGATCCTCCTTCGGTCCACCAAGAATTCCTAGTAAAAACAGCGCATTACACTTTGCAGTGTGATGCGCTGTTTTGCTTTGTAAGGCAGGTTTTTGCAAACTCAGTGTGGCAAATTTGTGGCAAAGACTGGGCTTGCAGCAGTCATGCACTGCGTGACACTGCGCAATAACGCGTTGTAGGATGGCGCCACTCGCGCTGAGGACGTTGTGAACGGCTTCGAGAAAAAAGCAAAGGGTACAAGGGGCCTTGCAAGCTGAACCTTGCCCAACAAGCGAAAGCCACGGACTGTTCAGCGGCCGCCTCCGTAAGCGGATCGGAGGATAGGTAGGAAAGGATGCCGACAGGCATCGCCTGGTAGCGCCCTGCCGGATGTTGTGATGAGGCCGGTTTGGCTGCGCTACCCAGGAGAGCGAGGGCACCATGGGGGATAACCCCGCCGTGTTTGGCTTGTTGCTAAGTTGGCTGCAGTGGCACTGGGCGTAAATCTCCGGTCAACTGAGCTGGATACGGAACCGCGGACTCATCCGACATGACCGGCTTCGGCCGGTCGGTTTCGGAGATGTTCGCCCATGAAGGCCCTTCTGACCGTAGATCAGCTGTCCCAGTACCTGCACAAATCCGTCGCCAGCATCCGCAGCGACGCCAGCCGCAATCCCCAGTCCCTTCCGCCGATCTGCCGGCTACCTGGCACCAAGCGCCTGCTCTGGCGTACTGAAGACGTCGAAAACTGGCTCGCCGAGCACGTCGAGGGCGTGGCCCCGCTCCAGCGGCCGACCGTCGCGTTCGACGATCACAAGCCCAGACGCGGGCGTCCGACCAAGGCGGAGCAACTCGCCCGGCAGCGGCAGCTCCAGGCGTCTGCCACCGGTCGAGGAGTCTCATCGTCCGCACGGGCCTGAGCAATGCGAACCACGATCGAGAGAAAGGCGAGCTGTCCTCAGCCGGCCCTTCCGACCCTCGCCCCTTCCGCGCCGGGGCATGGCCTTGCCGAGACCATGTCGAAGCTGCAGGAGCGTGCGCGGGTGGCGCGCATGCGGATGGAGCACCGGAGGGCGGCCGAGCCCGTCCAGCTCTTCCTGCCCGGTATGGAGGCCTTCGTACGGGCCATGCCGAACCACATCGCCCGCTCCAGCCTCTTCGCCCCCGTCGCCCGGGGACGCAAGCGTTTTTACAACGAGGAACCGCTCATCACGCGATCCGACGTCGTGCTGACCTACACCGGTGAGCAGCTCGACGAATCACAGGCGGATGTCGCGCTGCAGCTGATCTACGAGGCGCGCTGCATCCCCCTTGGCGTTCCCATCCAGATCAACCGGGCGGCGTTCTTGCGCGCGATCGGGCGTAGCACTGGCAAGCATGATTATGAGTGGCTGCATCGGGTGATGAAGGCCTTTTACAAGGCCAGCTTCATCATCGAGGTGAAGCGGCGGGACGGATCCACCAAGTACTGCGTCGGCGACACAAAGGTCTTCCGCATCGTCGCCGATCTCGACTACGACGCCGATAACGAGCGCTACACGGTCACGCTCGACCCGCGCTGGCGTCAACTTTTCGAGAACCAGGAGTTCGCCCTCATCGACTGGAACAAGCGCCTGCAGATCGGTCGCGGGCAGGACATGGCCAAGGCGCTTCAGCGTCTGATTGCGGCGTCGGCCGACCCCGTGCAGGCCTATGCGATGTCCTGGCTGAAAGACAAGATGCAGTACGCCAGTCCGATGCGGAAGTTCAGGGAGGCGGTCTCGGCGGCCGTGGACGAGCTCAAGCGGGTCGGCGTCATCGCGCGGGGTGAAATTGACGTCGGCAGGCGTGGCAGCGCTCAGGTCGTCCTGTGGATAACTCGAGCTCGCCCATCGGGATAGCGTTCCACCTCGATCGGGATAGCGTTCCGCTTAGTCGGGATAGCGTTCCGTTTTATCGGGATAGCGTTCCTCCCCCCTCTTTGGAACCCGCGCCGGCGCTGGGATTCAGGGCCGCAAATGACCGTCTACCTATTTCTACCTTATTTCTACCAGAAGGCTGTTGTGGACAACTGCCGAAATCGGGGTGGGGCAGAAAGGCTCGTGGTAGGGCGTTTCGTAGCGCGAGGTCGTCGATGCGCCGGTTTTGACGCCAGGGATAAGCGTGCTGCGAGCCGACTGCACGATGCTCACGAGAGGACGGGGAAGGCGCTGGGTACGTGCCAAGCGGTGACCCTACCGACGATCACCATGGCATCATCTGCATCTCATCTCCATTGGCGGCAGCGTCCTCATGAAAGTTATCGGTCTCATCGGTGGCATGAGCTGGGAATCCACCGTGCCTTACTACCGCCTGATCAACGAGGGGGTGAAGGCCCGGCTGGGTGGTCTGCATTCGGCGAAGATCGTGCTCTACAGCGTCGATTTCGCGGAGATCGAGCGACTGCAGCACCGTGGAGAATGGGATGAGGCTGGCGCGCTGCTGGCAGACGCTGCTCGAGCGCTGGAGCGGGCTGGGGCCGATTTTGTCGTCCTGTGCACGAACACGATGCATAAGGTGGCGCCGGCCATCGAGGCCGCGGTGGCGATCCCGCTACTGCATATCGCCGACCCCACGGCGGCAGCGATCCACCAGGCGGGCTTGTCCTGCGTGGGGCTCCTGGGTACGCGCTTCATTATGGAGCAAGACATCTATCGCGCCCGGCTGACCGATCGCCACGGCATCGACGTCGTTATTCCTGACGATGATGACCGAGCGCTGGTTCATCGGGTGATTTATGAGGAGTTGTGCCTGGGGCGCGTCGAGGAGGCGTCGCGCCTGGCGTATCGCGATGTGATTCAGCGTCTGGTCGCGCAAGGCGCGCAGGGTGTAATTCTGGGATGTACGGAGATATCGATGCTGGTAGGCGTTGAGGACGCCGCGGTGCCGTTGTTTGATACGACGGGGCTTCACGCTGCTGCGGCCGTTCAGGTGGCGCTGGCGGGTTGTTAAGCCCACTCGAGGGGACAGTCATGGTTCGGCCATAAGCGGCCGGTGATCGTTACGTTTCACTTGCAGGCCGATGGCGCTCGTCTAAGGTGAAGAAATGGCATGACGGTCGGCTCTTCTCGGCCAAAAGCGAACGATGCTTGTTGATTGTCGACATACTTGAGCAGAAATCCTCGAGATGCATCCGGTATGTCGCCCACGGTTTCGGAATCGAATCCGTTCAGGAAGTATTCCCCGCACTCGCCTATCAAGGCTGATTATCTTGAAGAACATGGCTAGTATAGAGATCGACAACACCTCGAAGCTCTTCGGTCGTGATGCCTTTTCCATTTTTAACATGAGCTGCTATCCACTTAGCATTCGCAAACCATATCTGCTTTCTGCGCGGAGTTTCAATTTCAAGTGCTTTGCTTCCATATGCGTGCATACATATTTCGTAGATCAACTCGGCTGTGTATTTTTCAGCCTCTGTGCAAGATGGATCTAATTTAAGTTTTTTTACAAGTTTTGGCTTGGCTTCAATGCATTTCTTTTCGATTTCCATGGTAAGCAATTTCGCGAAATCAGGCTTCCATAGCAATAATATTGTAGAGAATGAGAGGGTGGGGCGCGCTTTATAAAAATCCATGGTCGTAAAAAAATATTATTTAAATAAGTCAACTAAGAATTTGCGTACTTGACATTAAAAAACCTTGAGCCGATACCCTTCCAAACGTATGTCGTTATACACAACTCACGCCGCCTCATCCGTCCGGTTGCGCCTGTATGGTGGCGGCGGCATCCATGACGCGTTGCAAGCCCAGCCAGATGGTCTTTACACTCAGCTCGCCGTCGGCTTGGCCGACAAGTGCTCCATCAGCACCTTCGCCCAGTCGCTCGTGGCCCAGCGCCGTTCCCGAAAACTCCTACGGTACGCAGTTCCTGGTCCCCAACCGATCACCCAGATTGTACGAGTAGACGCGTTTTTCGAGGTTTTTACAAGAACTGATCGTAAGTCATTGACGGTCAGTGATTATGAATCGCCCCGGGTTTGGTGGAGGCTCTAGTTCTTGAGAAGATAGAGCCATGAAGAAGTCAGTGAAGTTCTCCCCCGAAGTTCGTGAGCGCGCCGTGCGCATGGTGGCCGAATGTCGTGGCGACCATCCGTCGCAATGGGCGGCAATTGAATCGATCGCCGCCAAGATCGGCTGCACCTCGCAGACCTTGCTGACCTGGGTGCGTCAGCATGAGCGAGATTCCGGCCAGCGCGAGGGGCCGACCACCGCGGATCAGAAGCGCGTCAAAGAGCTGGAACGCGAGGTCCGTGAGCTTCGCAAGGCCAACGAGATCCTCAAGCTTGCCAGCGCGTTTTTCGCCCAGGCGGAGCTCGACCGCCGATTCAAGTCCTGAGGTCTTTCGTCGACGCGCATCGTGATGCCTTCGGGGTCGAGCCGATCTGCAAGCAATTGCAGATCGCCCCGTCCGGCTACCGGCGCCATGTCGCCCTGCAGCGCAATCCTGAACAACGCAGCCTGAGAGTGCAGCGTGACGAGGCCTTGATGCCCGAGATCGAACGGGTCTGGCAGGTAAACCTGCAGGTCTATGGTGCCGACAAAGTCTGGCGGCAGCTGAACCGGGAAGGTGTCGCGGTGGCCCGCTGCACAGTCGAGCGGCTTATGCGTCGTCAGGGGCTGCGGGGCGTCGTGCGAGGCAAGGTTGTGCGCACCACGATCAGCGATAGCAAGGCGGCGCGCCCACTGGATCGGGTCAATCGGCAGTTCAAGGCCGAGCGACCCAACCAGTTGTGGGTCTCGGACTTCACCTACGTCTCGACCTGGCAAGGCTGGCTTTATGTGGCCTTCGTCATCGACGTCTTTGCCCGACGCATTGTGGGCTGGCGCGTGAGCAGTTCCATGCACACGGACTTCGTGCTCGATGCGCTGGAGCAGGCACTGTACGCCCGCCAGCCAAGTCCTGAGGAAGCCTTGATCCACCACTCGGACCGAGGCTCGCAGTACGTCTCGATCCGCTACAGCGAGCGGCTGGCCGAAGCAGGCATCGAGCCGTCAGTCGGCAGCAAGGGCGACAGCTACGACAACGCCTTGGCAGAAACGATTAATGGTTTGTACAAGGCGGAGATGATCCACCGGCGAGCGCCCTGGAAAACCAAGGAATCCGTCGAGCTGGCAACGCTGGAATGGGTATCCTGGTTTAACCACCACAGGCTCCTTGAACCTATCGGGTATATCCCGCCCGCAGAAGCTGAGGCAAACTACTACAGGCAGCTCGCCAGTCAGGCCGCGATCGCGACCTGACTTAAACCAACCGGCCTCCACGGAACCCGGGGCGATTCATTATTTCATTCGGCGCACTGACGGTCTGGGTTGTATCATAACGAAATGCCATAACCTAGGCCGCCATTGACAACGCTGATTAAATCTATCCCCAAGGCCATCTAACCGATGACGACGCTCACTATGGCACCGGCAATGGCAGAGCTAGGCAGGCACAGCGAGAAAGCTATGGAACAGAGCGGCGATCACCTTGCAGCTGCTCTCATTGCAGCACGCGAGGAGCAACAGCGGCTAGCGCGTGAGCACGATGAAATGCGCGTGTCAGCGGATTACCAGAAGCCCCTGATGAAGCTTCGGCGCATCATAGCTGGGTTGCACGAAACGCTGCACATCTGTGAGATAGCAGCTACGCGTTGGCCGGTTTACGCAGAGCGCTATCTCTTTCCCCGTCACAAGGATGACATCGGTGAGGCAGCTATAACGGCACAACTTGCGATAGAAAATGGCGCGCTCAACCCAGCACGACGCGAGCTCCGATACATGCTTGAGGTTGCCGTGAATACCGCCTTCGTTGACGAAGAGGGTTCAGACCTCGACCTTGATGGGCGAGTTAATTTTTATCGAGGCAATCGGGTTGGAAAGCAGAATGTCGACCACATTCGCGATCTGCCGCTTCGCATGCTTGCTGGCGAGCGCGGCAAGTTCATCGAAGCTACGCGCACTGCCTGGGTGCACTCATCCAACTATGTCCACTTGACCAAACGACGCATCGACGAGAAGGTCAGACTGCGAGCGCAGGGCGTGCATCTCGGCTTTGAGACTCCTGAAATGCTTGCGGCGGTGGTCCGTGAAGTTCATGACGTCTGCAGCATAGTCGCGGTGTTGGCCTTTGAGACCGTAGGGCCAGCCTTTACCGGAGACATCTTAGTGGGCCGCCTCGACAGCAATGAGAGCTGGCCGTTTCATGAGAACCGATTCATCGCAGCCTTAGATGCGTATTTCGATTATAAACACGAACGCAAGGCTGATTTGGCCAGTCACGTCGCCCGACGGGAGTGTCGTCTCAATCGAAGCAATGCGTGATAATTGCGCGTTGCTCGACGGCTGCTCCGCAGCCGCGGCTCATGCGTAGCGTTGAACGGCAACTCTCCTCAGGGGCCAATGACAGCAACGGGTCGGGTCGAGACAGCCGCAGTCGGCTTGCCGCGCTCCCGCGCAGGTGTGAACTGGAAGTCTCAGTCCGGCCAGGAGCGGACGCAGGGAGGACTTTCCGCAACCGGCCGTTCGATGCGGCACCGATGGCCTTCACGCAGGGGTAGTGAATCCGCCAGGATTGACTCGTGCTGCCCTAGCTCTCACTAGAGGGGCGGCAGCGCATCAAGCGGTGAGCGCACTCCGGCACCGCCCACTTTCAGCACATGCGTGTAAATCATCGTCGTGGAGACGTCGGAATGGCCGAGCAGATCCTGCACGGTTCGAATGTCGTAACCACTACGGAGCAAGGTCGTCGCGAACGAGTGGCGGAGGGTGTGCGGTGTGGCGGGCTTCGCGACACCTGCTTCTTCCACGGCACGTTTGAAGGCGCGCTGAAAGGTCTGGTCATACATATGATGGCGACGCACGACACCGCTCCGTGGGTCGGTCGAATGCGTGTGCTGCGCAAAGACCCAGAACCACGGCCAAGAATGCCCGGCGCGCGGATACTTCCGCTCAAGGGCGTCGGGAAGCGCAACGCCGCTGCGGCCCTCGGCCTGGTCCTTCAGCCACCATGCCCGGGCACGCGCCAGCTGCTCGCGCAGCCTGGGCGCCAAGCTCTCGGGTAACATCAAGGCCCGATCCTTGGAGCCCTTGCCCTCTCGAACGATGATCGTGCCGTGATCGAAATCCAGATCCTTGACCCGCAGTTGCAATCCCTCGCTGATCCGCATGCCCGTTCCATACAGAAGCTGGGCGAACAAACGATGCTCCCCTTCCAGAAAACCGAGGATGCGAACCACCTCATCCGGGGTCAGCACGACCGGCAAGCGCCGCGACGGCCGAGGTCTTCCGATCTCCTGAAGCCAAGGCAGATCCGCGCAAAGCACCTTGCCGTAGAAGAACAGCAAGGCCGCCAATGCCTGCCGATGCGTGGATGCCGAAACCTTACGCTCGTTTGCCAGCCAGGACAGAAATGCCTCGACTTCGCTGCTGCCCAAGGTTGCCGGGTGACGCACTCCGTGGAAACGGATGAAGGCACGAACCCAGTGGACATACGCCTGTTCGGTTCGTAAGCTGTAATGCAAGTCGCGTATGCGCTCACGCAACTGGTCCAGAACCTTGACCGAACGCAGCGGTGGTAACGGTGCAGTGCTGGTTTTCATGGCTTGTTATGACTGTTGTTTTGTACAGTCTATGCCTCGGGCATTCAAGCAGCAAGCGCGTTACGCCGTGGGTCGATGTTTGATGTTATGGAGCAGCAACGATGTTACGCAGCAGGGCAGTCGCCCGAAAACAAAGTTATGCATCTACTAAGCACAGGAGAAATTTATGAAAATCCTTAGTAAGGAAGAGTTCAAAAAGGTCGCAGGGACGCCTCTTTTCCAAAATCGAGACTTCTCGCTTTACGATGGGGCTCCATATGAGTGCGTTTGCGGGGCAACGCATCGCTTTAGTCAATATTCTGGACAACATTTCGCATCCACAGGCGGGAGCGCTAAATTCATGGTTCAGTGCCCAGACAACGAAAATGCGGCAACACTGATTAAAACCAAAAATAAATTTCTGATTTTTTTCGATCGTTTTGTATCCTTAGCTGGATGTATGCAGTGAAAATTGCCCATTTACACATCAACTCATGAGCGGAAAAAGTGGCTAGATTGATAGGAAAAATAATTGGATTGATCATTAATATAATAATGATCCCAGTAGTTATTGTGCTCGCGATTCCAATGGGCCTTTTAAAGGCTAGACGAGCTCAAAAAAGCAGGCTTCTTTTTACTGGTGAAGAACAAGCTCTGTTAGCGAAAGCACAGAGAGCAATCAATATGGAAAATAATGGTCTTCTCTCTCCAGATCGAGACCTGCTTGAGGTGGCAAAATGTATTGAGGATGCAAGATGGGATTATCAAATAATCAAAGGTCGCGAACGATTCGATGCATCATTTTCAGAATTTTTAATGCCTAAAATAGAAGAATGCCATGTAATGGATTGGGACAATGTTATCAGCTATTTTGAGTTGTCCCGTTTTCTCTCTTCCCAGCCTCACCACGAACCACCAAGTGTTCAAGACCTTGTGCGAGCGCTTCAAAACTATATCGCAGGCTATAAAGATGAAAACGGATTTTATCCAAAAAGTATCATGTTAGATCACAATGTTCATATGATGTTTGCTCATGCCGGAATATATCGAAACGGAAGTAATTATTTTGGTGAAACCCAGATGATTCCAGCCGCGAACATCGAGGGTGGAGTGACATGGAAAGCTGTTGACCCTGCTCCAGCTAATAACAAATTTGACGATTTTGATGATGATATTCCGTTTTAAAGAAAGGACAGGATATGAATCCAGCGATTAAAAAGCTTTATCAATTGAAAAATGGAGGAGAGTTGTCTCCCCAAGACTGCCAAGAAATCAATACGGAGCTCTCATTAATAAAAGCTGATGATATCCCTAATGAACAACGGGAAAACGTTGCTGATTACTTGGCCTCTGCACTTAGTTGCCGCTCGGTCCAGCCTACACTTACGCGCCAACTCGATGTGTTACTTCAAGAGCTCCAAGAGAATGCATAACAAGGCGCTGCTGTCGGACAAATTTTCCGCTTCGCTCCAAATTTGCCGCAGAGCGCGGCGTTAGGCCGCAGGGAACGCCCGACCGTGCAAACCGCCCCTGTCGTCGCATCTTTGTCCTCGGAGCAGCGCGAACTCTGGGACAGAGTCTGTGAACTGTGGGCACAGTCGCAAGGCCGCGATCGCACGCTCATCGGGGCGTCCATCCACCCACAGTACGTTGGCTGGGATATGTCAGCTCCATCGCCGCACGGCAAGGAAGCTGCCATCAGTTCTGTTGTCGGTGACGCACCCGAACTAAGAAACTACAGCCTCACCCCGCATAGCCTTCAGGTGTATGACCACGTGGTCGGTGTTGTCCACTACTCGTACCAGGCCACCGTCCAGCCTCGCGGAGCAGCAGCGCTCGCGGTCACCGGCAAATGGACCGAGGTGTACCTCAAGCAGAATAACGCATGGGTAATGGTCGCTGTCAGTGGACGGCCAGACCCTTCGCCACAAGGGCAACCGCCGAATGCTGAACCTGCGGCCTAACCCTTCGTTGCACCCGACCTGCTACAGCGGGCGTCGCCCGCTTCCGCAGGCGGGTGAGCTCAAACGTTGAGCGACAGCTTTCCCTCACGCTCAACGACAGCATCGGGTCGCCTGCTGACGTACGGATGGCAACGCCTTCCTCGGCAAGTCATACTTTGTCAGGGCCTCTCTCGTTGTCCCCAGCCGACGGGGACAGAGTTGTGGGAGTGCTTGTGGATAACTCGTTCAAGCCGTTGAGGCCAAGCCTCATTCGAGCATTGCCCAATTTTTGAGCGGCGGCAGAGGTCGAATGCCGGTCGAGATCGGCGG
The DNA here is from genome assembly GCF_001696715.1 of Thauera phenolivorans. Lineage (GTDB taxonomy): Bacteria > Pseudomonadota > Gammaproteobacteria > Burkholderiales > Rhodocyclaceae > Thauera > Thauera phenolivorans. Next base: position 25,107 of record NZ_MBFM01000007.1, read on the forward strand.
CCTCGTGGTTGAAGCTGAGCTCGAGAGCGATCAGTCGCCGTTTCGCCACTGGAGGGGCGGGGCAACGAGTCGCGGTGCCTGGCCGTCGCCGATCATTCCGAATCGGACGGCTCCTTGTTCCCACTCGGTCTGTGCCTGCGCGATGTCTTCCTTGCTGAAGCCCACAAAATTCCACCACATCAGCACTGGTTCCTCGAACGGCTCGCCCCCCAGGAACAGCACCCGAGCGCCTGCGGGTAGCGCAAGCTGAAGTTCGCTGCGTCCCTTGCCGAGGTAGGCGAGTTCGTCGGCGCTGATGGTTTCGCCGTCGACCATTGCGTCGCCCACGAGGGGCATCAGGCCGTACTCGAAACCGGGGTCCAGTTGGAGCGTGATGTTGCTGGTGCTGTCGCAGGCGATGTCGATGCCGACCAGCGGGGAGTGGATGCGCGCCGGTGCGGTTCGCTCACCGTAGCGGCCGGCGAGCAGGGTCAGTTCTGCGCTGTCTTCGCGCCAGTGCGGCAGTTCGGCGTAGTGATCGAAGGCGGGCGGGCAATCCTTATGCTCCGGCGGCAGGGCGATCCACAGTTGTGCCGCGTGCAGCTGCTCGCCGTCGTGCAGCGAATCCTCGGTGTGGGCGATGCCATATCCAGCGGTCATCAGATTGACCTGGCCAGGGCGGATGATCTGCTCGTTGCCCAGGCTGTCGCGGTGCAGGACCTCGCCCTCGATCAGCCAGGTGAAGGTCTGCAGGCCGATGTGCGGGTGCGCGCCGACGTGCATGCCCTTGCCGGGCTCGAACCGCACGGGGCCGGCGTGATCGAGGAAGCACCACGCGCCAACCATGCGCTGCTGGCGATTGGGGAGCGCACGGCGCACGAGCATGCCATCGCCGAGGTCGGCGCTGCGCGGTTGGATGCGGACGATCGGATTCATGGTCGGTGTCCTTGATGCTGGGCTTGCGGAGCGCGGCAGAAGATTTTAGCCGCTAAAGTTCTGCGGGCTCGTTGACCGACGCCCGTCGCATGGCGGCCTGCTGCCGACACGGCGCGGGGTCTCATGCAATCCAGTCTAGACGCGATGCCAGCGCATTCCACCTTGCGGCGGCGGGTGTCGAGGCGAGCTCTTCGTGTCCGGCCAGCCAGTCTGAGAGCTCCGCGTCCACGTCGTCGAAGATCCCGAGCGACGCCAACGCCGCCGCAACTGACGCGTCATCCAGGCAGCGCCGAATGGCTCGGTAGGTGCCCTCGCCGTCAATTCCGACGGGAATGATCCGGGCGTTCAGCTCATGCACCAATCGATGCAATGCGACTGCCTTGGCGAGATGCGCAATGGTCAGTGGCTCGTGATAGGCCTCTGCCAGCAGAAGGTCGCCCTCGAACTCGGCCACCAGGACCTCAAGCGTTGGCCATAAGGCGAGTTCAGTCGAGAGGATCGACCTGAGGCCTTGCAGCGGCGCCCACATGGCCTGCCAGAGGTTCGCCGGTCCCATTTCGTGGCGTTCAAACACTTCTGGGTCGATGCGCGACAGCAGCTGCAGTTGCTGTGTCGATAGGGCCTTTTCGCCGTTGAAGCTCGAGCGCCATTTTCCGGATGACTGGGTATTCATCCCGGTAAGTGCGTCGAAGTGAAGCGCGAATTGGTGCGGGTTCGCCACACCAATTTTTCGGGCAAGCGAATTCATTAATGCCGCCGCTCGCATGCGTCCGCGCTTTCGTTCGGTATCAGTCCTTCTTGGTCGTGCCATAGGGAATTTTGTCCTGGTATGAAAATGCCGAATTAATTGCACTCCAATTCTATCTTCGTTTCCACAAGAATCGCTGTATCGATCTCAGTCAACAGAATTCTGATCAATAAAATGCGATCCACGCTGGAAATACTGGAGGAGCGATTCGGGGCTGTGATGACCCTGGAGCAGCTCGCGATCACCCTGAGCCGCAAGCCCGAAGGGCTGCGGATGGCGCTGCTCAATCCGAAGGAGGATTGGGTCCGGGAATTGAACGCGCGAAAGGTCTATCTGGGGCGTCGCATGTACTTCCCTGTCGAGGTTGTCGCTTCCTTGCTGAACGGGGAGCAGGCCGCTCAGGAGAACGGCGGATGAGCGCGTTCCTCGACGAGCTGGCAGAGTGGGTCGCCTCGGCGCAGCGGCGGCGCAAGGAGTCGCTGGTCGCCTTTCTCGCGGTGCGCAGTGATATCGAGGAGGCGATGCGGGCGGGCTATGCGCTCAAGACCGTCTGGGCGCACCTGCGTGAGACCGGGCGAATCGCCTGCCGTTACGAAACTTTCTGCGCCCATGTCCGGCGACACATCAAGCTCGAACGCCCTGGCCAGCGAAATGCACCTCCTGGCGTCAAATTGAAGATGTCCGAACTGGCACCGAACAAACCTTTTGGGCAATTCACTTTCGACCCGAATCCCCGCAAGGAGGAATTGCTTTGATGATCTTCCTCATGCTTTGCAAACTCGTGTTTATTGCGCTACGAGTGCGCTATTCAACCGCTGTAAGCACGCAGTTTTTCGCCATCATTGGCCATTTTCGTGCGTTACGTGATGAGTCACGAGGAAATAGCGCATGCATGGCGCTAAAACCGCATAGGCATCCGCGCAGAAATGGCGTTCAAGAGGCGGGCAGGATGTGTGAAGTAGGCCCACCACAAGCGGTGGTTCCTCCTTCACTGGTCCTCTTTCGCGCCGAGGGCGCTCAACGGACATCCTGCCCTGCGGGGCTTCCGGCTGCCGCCGTCTTGGAGCTACGCCATGGATGAGGCGGTGACGACCAGGAAGAGCGGCACACCGATCAAGGTGTATTGCCTGCCCGAGGAGAAAGCCTTGATCGCCGCGAATGCCCGGAACGCGGGCATGAGTGTCGCGCGCTTTCTGCGCGAAGTCGGGCAGGGCTACCGGGTCCATGGAATCGTCGATTACGAGCGGGTGCGCGAGCTGGCCCGAATCAACGGCGACCTCGGGCGTCTTGGGGGGCTCCTCAAGCTATGGCTGACTGACGACCGCCGCACTGCCCATTTCGGAGAGGCCACCATCCGCGCGCTGTTAGCGCGTATCGAGGCGACTCAGGATCAGATGGGGGCGGTTATGCACGCCATCGTCAGCCACCGACGCTGATTTTTTAGCCGCTAAAAATGTGAGGACGTGAAATGCGCAAGACGAAACCCGTCGTTCTGACTGCCTTGGTCGTATCGATGACGCTTGGGGTACTGCCGCCGGTGCAGGCTGGCATTCCGGTGATCGATAGCACCAACTTGTCTCAGAACGTGATGACTGCGATCGAGAGCGTCGCCCAGACGCTGAAGCAGATCGAGCAATACCGGACACAGCTGCAGCAGTACGAGAACCAGTTGCAGAACACCATGGCGCCGGCGGCCTACATCTGGGATCAGGCGCAGACCACCATCAATGGACTGATGGCCGCCGTTGATACGCTTAACTACTACAAAACCCACCTCGGCAGCGTGGATGCCTATCTTGGCAAGTTTCAGGACGTGGCCTACTACCGCGGCTCGCCATGCTTCTCGGCAAGCGGCTGCAGCGCTGCAGAGTGGGCAGCGATGGATGACAACCGCCGCCTCGCCTCCGAATCTCAGAAGCGGGCGAACGATGCACTCTTTCACGGCCTGGAGCTTCAGCAGCAAGCACTCAAGACCGACGCCCGAACGCTGGAGCAGCTCCAGCGTCGCGCAGAGGGGGCCCGCGGACAGATGGAGGCGATCCAGTTCGCCAACCAGCTTGCCAGCCAGCAGGCCAATCAACTGCTGCAGATCCGCGGCCTGTTGATCGCCCAACAGAACGCCGTGGCCACCCGTGCGCAGAGCGAGGCTGATCTTGCGGCGCGGCAGCAGGCGGCTCACCTGGCTTCGACCGAGCGGCGCGGGCCGGGCGCTCTTCCCAGCAGCCCGATGCGCTGGTGAGGAGGTGGTCATGAACATCGTCGCAATCGGTGTGCTTTTCGGCGGCCTGCTGGTCGGCTGCGCGCCCACTCCGGAGCCGATGCCAGAAGTGACTGCCGAGAATTGCCGCCCCGAGCGGATCCAGCAGATCAGGGACGAGGCCACGCGCAGGGAATTCGGTAGCCGTTGCTCGCGCCTGCCGATCGGCCCCGACACCCTTCCGACTAACCCCAAGAGGTGGTGACGACCATGAAGATCAACCGTTCAACGGCGTTCGTCGTCGCCGTACTGATGCTTTTATCGGGCAGCGCCTTCGCGCAGCTCTCGTTTCATGATCCGGCAACCAACCGCGGTATCCTGGACCAGGTCGTCACCGAGTTCGCTGCGCGGGCATCCGGCTGGCAGACGGTGGTGATGAATGCAGCAACCTGGCTGTTCTGGACGCTGGGCACCATCTCGCTCGCCTGGACGGGCGGCATGCTCATCCTGCGCAAGGCCGACATCGGCGAGTTCTTCGCCGAGTTCGCCCGCTTCATCCTGTTCTTCGGCTTCTACCTTTGGCTGCTGCGCAATGGCCCGGCAATTGCGGACGCCATCATCGGCTCGATGCGCCAGATCGGCGAATCCGCAATTGGCGTGTCCGGCCTGTCGCCCTCGGGGGTCGTCGATGTCGGCTTCATGATCTGGAAGCAGGCGGTGACGAACCTCTCTGCCTGGCAGCCCATCGACAGTTTCGTGGGCGTGGTGCTGAGTGCCGGCATCCTGTTGCTGCTGGCAGTCGTTGCGGTGAACATGCTGCTGCTCTTCGTGTCGGGCTGGATTCTGATGTACGCCGGCATCTTCTTCCTTGGCTTCGGCGGATCGCGCTGGACCTCGGAGATGGCGCTCAGCTACTTCCGCACGGTGCTGGCTGTTGCGGTGCAGCTCTTCGTGATGACCCTCTTGCTCGGTATCGGTCACGACCTGCTGTCGAGCTTCTACGCCAAGATGAACAAGGGGGCGCTCAACTTCGAGGAACTCGGCGTCATGCTGGTCTTCTGTCTCGCACTGCTCCTGCTCATCACCCGTGTGCCGCCACTGGTGGCGGGCATCATCACGGGTGGTGGGGTGGCTGCGGCTGGAGGCGTTGGCAACTTCAGCGCGGGAGCTGTTGCCGGGGCTGCCATGGGGGCAGCGGGCATGGCGGCTACGGCGGCGGGAATGGCCGGTGCGGCCGTGATGAGTGGTGCGCAGAACATCGCGGGGGGCGTGTCGGCGGTGAAGGCGGCATTCGACAAGGCTCAGGCGGGGATCGACAGTGGCGGTGGCCAGATGCCCAGCCTGGGACAGACAACCTCCGGCGGTGGGCGAGCTGCGGCGGGGGAGGCTAGCGGCTCCGCCTTTGCACAAGCCGCAGGCTTCGGCGGATCGTCATCGGCCGGTGCAGGCGCTGGGCTTGCGAGAGCCGCAGCGCTCGCCAAAGGCACTGCGGCCAACCTGGCCACCGGGGCGGGGGGCGTGATCAAGGAAAAGGCGGTGAAGCTGGCTTCCGACTTCAAGGAGGGGGCTGATCAGAGCTTGCCGGGCAAAGTGGCGTCGGCGATTCGAGGCTGTGGGGCAGACAACAGCGTCCAGTTCGACGGCAACAGCCTGACGGGGACGGAGCTAAATGACGAGGTGGCAACCTTCGTGAACAAGTCGCAGGGGGCTGTGTAGCGTGTTGTATGTTGTAGCGTATTACATACAACTACAACGGCGAGCGCGCTGGTCCGCGTGGGTGTGCGATTTTAGCGGCTAAAGAAAGGCGGTCACGGTGTCGGCCCGCATCCGGGTGAGATGATCTGACGAGGTGTTTGACTCTTGAGGGGCGGGGCTGGATGCCTCAATTGGCTCGATACCGGCGCTGATTGCCAGCAGCCGCGCCGATAGCGGGGCGCCCCTCATCAGTCAAACTGCGCCCCTCAAGTGTCAAAGTCCGACGCCCGCCAGCCTCGCGCCGTCGAGCATGACGGTTGCCACTTATCGCCCGCAGCCCAAGCGCCACATTGCATCCTTGACCCGTCGGCGGTCTTCCCGGAGCTGCTCCATACGCCATGAGGTGCCGCCGCGTCGCCCTTCAGCGTCGATGCGCTTGATCTGCTTCTCGAACTGTTCGCACTGGCACTCGTTCCCCTTGGAGTCGGGTGGCGTTCTTTCGATGAGGCCAACAGGCTTGGTGCTGGATTGGCGGGTCGGTGGCGCGTACTGCGCCGCGGGCACGGGCGGGGGCGATACGACGCTGACCGTTCCGCCCGAAACGGCGGCCTGCTTCGTTCCACCCGGGCAAGGTTCTGCCTGGTAGAGGACGCCGCCCGGTCCCTGGCAGCGGTAGAGACCGTTTGCCGGCGGCGTTGCTTCCCGCGTTAAGGCTGTGGCGTTGTCCCTTGTGGGCGAGTCGAACCTCGACCCTGCTTCCGGCGTGCTCTTGCTTGGGGCTGCGCTCTCCTTCACCGGGGCTTGGCGCTGCGCGTCCCACCACAGCAGACCTCCGACGCCGCAGCCCACTAACACCGTCAGTGTGAGCGCCAGCATGTTGTTCTTCATCTTCATGACATTTCTCAAAAGCATTCCTGCGTAACTATATCCATCACGGATTAATTGCTCCGTGACCTCCGGTACGGTGCTGACATTGACACTTGAGGGGCGACCCGCCTTGGGGCTAAGCCCTCTGCTCAGGCGGACGCGTCTGGCGCTTGGCGATCTCGGCGACCAGGAACGGCTTGGCTTCGACTGGAAAGAGCCAGTTCTTGTGGGCACGCTGCCACCGCCCCCCGAAGTCTCGGCACCAGGTTTTCACCACTTCGTTGAACTGCGCGTCGTATGGGCTCCAGAGCGCTACGCCGAATGGGAAGTCGATCAGATCCACGATGCGGTTGTCAGGCCAGTAGCGTGTTCTTGACGGCTTTGCCTTCGGCAGAGGCTGAAGGGGCGTTGGGAATGGCATCGCTTCCGCGACTGCGCGCGCTTGCTCGGTCGCCGTCTCGATCAGTGCCCGCTGCTCGGGGCAGAACAGCCAGCGCTTGGCCTCAGTGCCATGAACCACGATCTCCTCAAGGGCTCCCCAGTCCCAGGATTCGCGATCAAAGCGCCGAAGATCGATCTCGATGGACGGATTGCCGAGCCCACGCAGAACCGCCAGCTTTTCCTGATCCACGAAGTGGGTCACGCCGACCTCGATCAAATAGGACGCCGCGCCGGCCGTACCCACGACGTCCGGTATCACTGCGCCGAGATTCACCTCGGTCCTGACGGTCGTGAAGTCGATCCAGGTTTCCGGGATTGAGGCCTCCCCGGTGCCGTGGCGCCCGTCCGGCAGCGTGACCGAGCGCTTCACTGACAAGCCCGGCAAGGTGATGCCGCCCGCGCGCTCGATGGCGGCCTTCGCCGCCAGATGCAGCGCGCTTTCGGCGCCGCCTTCGCAGTCGGCGCCGCTTGCATGGGCGAAGTGCCAGATCCGCACGTCCCCCTGCCGTGCAATGAGAGCTCGGAGGCAGGACGGGCAGGTGCATCCGCACGCCTGTCCGCGTTCAACCTCGTTCACCGAGACGACCCGGCCGTCCTTGGCAATGGCAAATGATTGCAGCAGACTCGTGGCTTCCATGTCGATTGCTCCTTCGTTGATGACAGTGACGAGTCGAATTACCGCGCAGACCGCTTTGCCAGAACACCCGGACAACGGGGTTGAAAGGGGGTTTGTGGATACGCAAGCCATTGTTTTGGCAGCGAAGCGGCTTGATGAGCTTGCGGCGGGTTGGCGCGAGTCGCGTCTGCTCAACGTTGCGGTACTGAGGGCGCTGTTGTTGCTGACGCGCCGCGAGCCTGAGCGGGCCGACAGCGGATTCGATGCCATGGAGGTCGCCGAGGCGGTCGGCACGGTGATCGGCAGGGCGTGGGTGGTTGGCGCGGATTGGGACGATGCTGCCGACAAGGTTCGCCAGCATTGGCTCAACCTGGTATCCAAAACCTGGCCCACGAAAGAGGAGGGGGTCCGGCAGCACTTTCAGCAACTTGGATTGGACTTCGTTCCCGAGCTGTCGCGAGAGGAGGGCGGCGGTCAGGGCAACCCGACGCGGTACAGGTTCCGGCTCGTGACGCTGCCGATGGCCGCGGTTGGTGAAGGGCAGGATTCAGCCTCAACGTCAGCCGCCGAACAGCCAGCGCAGTTTTCCGTCGCTGGTGGCGACGAGCGCGTCAGTTACATCTGCGAGGACGTGGAGGACGCCTCGTGGTTGGCGAGGAGCTTCGCCGAAGGCTTCTTTTTGTCGGGCTGGCGACGGCACGCGCTTCGCAGCGTGTTCATCGTTGGCATTCTTGCCGTCTGGCTTTCCGTTCTTCTGGTCGCACTGATGATGATTGCCAAGCGACCTCTGACCGAGAGCATGAATGCAGTGATTGCTGCCGCGGTCTTTGGATATGCGTTTTGGAGCACGCTCGGCACGCTTCTGATGCTGCATCAGTGGCGTATCGCGTTAGCACCGTGGTGGATGCAGTCCGTTGACGATGACCGCCTCGTGGAGTGGCGCTGCCCGCCGCGTCATACCGACAAATCCATCAAGGCCGTCCGCTACACGGCGAAGTGCCCTCTGTGTGGCGGCAAGGTCGTCGCGCGTTCAGGAGGCTTCATGCTGCCCTGGAAGCTCGTCGGGCGCTGTGAGGAGGCGCCAGCGGCGCATGTCTTCTCCTTCGACCACGTACGGCGCGAGGGTGTCCGGAAAATGTGACGCACGCGTCGCAAAACGATACGGACATGGCTTGAGCGCTCCGTAGCGAGGTCATCCGTCGCCTATCTGCGATAATCCAGCCCAGTTTTCCACCTGCGAGTACGCGCCTTGCATCAACCCAGCATCACGCTCGCCCAGCTCGAATCGCACCTCTGGGAGTCGGCCAACATCCTCCGCGGGCCGGTCGACGCGGCCGACTTCAAGACCTACATCTTTCCGCTGCTCTTCTTCAAGCGCATCTGCGACGTCTGGGACGAGGAATACCAGGAGATCGTCGACGAGACCGGCGACGAGCAGCTCGCGTGGTTCCCCGAGTCGCACCGGTTCCAGATCCCCGACGATTGCCACTGGAACGACGTACGCGCCAAGGCGGCCAACGTCGGCGCGGCGCTTCAGCACGCGATGCGCGAGATCGAGAAGGCCAACCCCGACACGCTCTATGGCGTGTTCGGCGATGCCCAGTGGTCGAACAAGGAGCGCCTGTCCGATGCGCTGCTCAAGGACCTCATCGAGCACTTCTCGAAGTTGCCGCTCGGCAACCGCAACGTCACGTCCGACCTGCTCGGCGACGCTTACGAATACCTGATCAAGAAGTTCGCCGACGCCACCAACAAGAAGGCCGGCGAGTTCTATACGCCGCGCAGCGTGGTGCGGCTGATGATCGACATGCTCGACCCGCGCGAAGGTGAGGCCATCTACGACCCCGCCTGCGGCACCGGCGGCATGCTGCTGGCCGCGGTGCAGCACGTGCAGGAGATGCACGGCGACGTGAAGCGCCTGTGGGGCAAGCTCTACGGGCAGGAGAAAAACCTCACCACCTCGTCCATCGCGCGGATGAACCTCTTCCTGCACGGCATCGAGGACTTCAAGATCGTGCGCGGCGACACGCTGCGCAACCCGGCCTTCTTCGACGGCGATCGCCTGTCCGCCTTCGACTGCGTCATTGCCAACCCGCCGTTCTCGTTGGAGAAGTGGGGCGAGGATCTGTGGCTCAACGACCCCTTCGGCCGCAACTTCGCCGGCCTGCCGCCTTCGTCGAGCGGCGACTTCGCCTGGGTGCAGCACATGGTCAAGTCCATGGCGGACGGCACCGGCCGCATGGCGGTCGTGCTGCCGCAAGGCGCGCTGTTTCGCAAAGGGGCCGAGGGAGGAATCCGCCAGAAGCTGCTCGAGCTCGACCTCATCGAAGCGGTGATCGGTCTGGCGCCCAACCTGTTCTACGGCACCGGTCTGGCCGCGTGCATCCTGGTGCTGCGCAAGAAGAAGCCGGCCGCGCGCCGGCGCAAGGTGTTGGTCGCCGACGCCTCGCGTCTGTTCCGGCGGGGCAGGGCGCAGAACTATCTCGAGGCCGAGCACGCCGCGCAGATCCTCGGCTGGTATCGCGACTTCCAGGACGTGCAGGACGCCGTGCGGGTCGTCGCGCTCGACGAGATTGAGGCCGAGGACTGGACACTCAACATCTCGCGCTACGTGCTGCCGCCGCTGCAGGAAGACATCCCGCCGCTGCCCGAGGCGATCGCCGCCTTCAAGGACGCGCTCCAGCGCTGCCGCGAGGCCGAAGAGCGCCTCGCTCAGGTCATGGCCGAAGGGGGCTGGCTGAAATGAGCAAGCGCATCACCCAGCAAGAACTCGAAAGCTACCTCTGGGGCGCAGCCGTGCTGCTGCGCGGGCTGATCGACGCCGGCGACTACAAGCAGTTCATCTTCCCGCTGCTTTTCTTCAAGCGCGCCTCCGACGTCTGGGACGAGGAATACGAGGCCGCGATGGCCGAGTCCGATGGCGACCTGTCCTACGCGCAGTTCGCCGAGAACCATCGCTTCCAGATCCCCGCGGGCGCGCACTGGAACGACGTGCGCCAGACGCCGCGCAACGTCGGCGCCGCCATTCAGCAGGCGATGCGGGCGATCGAGTCTGCCAACCCGGACCTGCTCGACGGCATTTTCGGCGACGCGCCGTGGACCAATCGCGAGCGCCTGCCCGACGAAACGCTCAAGAACCTCATCGAGCATTTCTCCACGCAGACCCTCTCGGTCGCCAACGTGCCCGAGGACGAGCTCGGCAACGCCTACGAATACCTCATCAAGAAGTTCGCCGACGATTCCGGCCACACCGCGGCCGAGTTCTATACCAACCGCACCGTCGTCCACCTGATGACGCAGCTCCTCGCCCCGCAGGCGGGCGAGTCCATCTACGACCCCACCTGCGGCACCGGCGGCATGCTGATCTCGGCGCTGGACGAGGTGAAGCGCTCGGGCGGCGAATACCGCACGCTCAAGCTCTACGGCCAGGAGCGCAACCTCATCACCTCGTCGATCGCGCGCATGAACCTCTTCCTGCACGGCGTCGAGGACTTCCAGATCATCCGCGGCGACACCCTCGCCGAGCCGCGCCACATCGAAGGCGACCGGCTGCGCCGCTTCGACGTCATCCTCGCCAACCCGCCGTACTCAATCAAACAATGGGACCGTGAGGCTTGGACGCAGGACAAGTGGGGCCGCAACTTCCTCGGCACCCCGCCGCAGGGGCGGGCTGACTACGCCTTCCAGCAGCACATCCTCGCCAGCCTGTCCGACCGCGGCCGCTGCGCTATCCTGTGGCCGCACGGCGTGCTGTTCCGCAACGAGGAACAGGCCATGCGCAGCAAGATGATCGAGCAGGACTGGGTGGAGGCGGTCGTCGGCCTCGGCCCCAACCTGTTCTACAACTCTCCCATGGAGTCCTGCATCCTGATCTGCAACCGACGCAAACCGGCCGAACGCCAGGGCAGGGTGCTGTTCATCGACGCGGTGGGCGAGGTCACGCGCGAGCGCGCGCAGAGCTTCCTCAAGCCCGAACACCAGCAGCGCATCCTCGGAGCCTTCAAGGCCTTCGCCGATGCGCCCGGCTTTGCCCGGGTGGCGACGCTGGCCGAGCTGCACAAGAACGCCGGCAACCTGTCGATTCCGCTGTACGTGAAACGCCAGTCGGCTATTGCCGCCGGTGCGACTGGCGGCGACCAGCCGGCCAGCCTCGCCGAGGCCTGGGGCGCCTGGCAGGAAAGCGGGCGGGCGTTCTGGCAGCAGATGGATGCGCTGGTGGAGACGCTCGACGGGCTCGGCGTGGCGAAGGAGGTAAGAGATGCGTAGCGCGCAGGAACTGCTCGACGAACTCAATGCCAGCGACGAGTCGCCGCGCATCGAGGCCAAGCGTGCGCGGGAAATCGGCAAGTCGGTGCTGGAGACCGTCATCGCCTTTGCCAACGAGCCCGGCATGGACGGCGGCTACTTGCTGCTAGGTGTCGATTGGTCGATCAACGACAAGGGCGACACCGTTTATCGCCCCGAGGGCGTGCCCGACCCCGACAAGCTGCAGCGGGACCTGGCCTCGCAATGCGCGAGCATGCTCAGTTTTCCATTGCGTCCGGAGATCAGCGTCGAACGCATCGACGGCAAGACCCTGGTCGTGGTGTATGTGGCCGAGGTCGACAGCGGACACAAGCCGGTCTATCTCAAGGCCACCGGTCTGCCGCGAGGAGCGTTTCGCCGCATCGGGTCGACCGACCAACGCTGCACGGATGAGGATCTGTGGGTACTGCGCGGCGACACCCGCCCGCAGAAGGGGCCGGACCAGAGCATTCTCACCGATGCACGACTGGACGATTTCGACCCCGCCGCGCTGGCCGAATACCGCCGCGTGCGCAGCCGCCTGAACGCCAGCGCCGAGGAGCTCGCCTACAGCGACGACGATCTGCTCGAGGCGCTCGGCGCGGTGCGTCGCGTCGATGGCGAGCCGCGCCCCACGCTTGCCGGCATCCTGCTGTTCGGCAAACCGATGGCGCTGCGCCGCATGCTGCCGATGGTCAAGATCGACTACATCCGCGTGCCTGGCATCGAGTGGATGGAAGACCCGCACGAGCGCTTCCAGTCCATCGAGATCCGCAAGCCGCTGCTGCTGGCGCTGCCCCTGGCCGAAGCCAGCATCATCGACGAACTGCCCAAGGGTTTTCATCTGCCCGAGGGCGAACTGCACAGCGTCCAGGAGCCGATCGTCCCGCGCAAGGTGATCCGCGAGGCACTGGCCAATGCGGTGATGCACCGCAGCTACACGCAGCACAGCCCGATCCAGATCATCCGCTACAGCAACCGCATCGAGATCCGCAACGTCGGTCACTCGCTCAAGCCCGTGGCCGAGCTCGGCATTCCAGGCTCCCGGCTGCGCAACCCCACCCTGGCCGCCGTGCTCCACGACCTGAACCTGGCCGAAGCCAAAGGCACCGGCATCCGCAGCATGCGCCGGCTGGCCGCCGAGGCCGGGCTGACGCTGCCCGAGTTTTACTCCAGCCGCGAGTCGGACGAGTTCCGCGTCACGCTCTTCCTGCACAACCTGCTCACGGAGGACGATCACGCCTGGCTGCGTTCATTGACCACTGAGGCGCTCGACTCGGACGAGGTCAAGGTGCTGATCTACGCGCGGGCCACGGGGGCCGTGGATAACACCGCATGTCGGGACTTCACCGGCTTGGACACGCTCAGCGCCAGTCGCGCGCTTCGGCGGTTGCGGGACAGGGGGCTGTTGGTAAAACAGGGGGCAGGCAGTCGCACGCACTACGCGCTGGTGAGGCCTTCGGGAGGCGGCATGGATGTGAGGGGGCAGGTTCGTTTGCCGCTCGAGACGCCTGCAGACGGACATGAATCCCCATATGGGGTTGGCGCGAATCCCCATATGCTTGGGGCTCAAACCCCATATGGTTTGCATGAGGGGATTCCAGAGGAACTGCTGCTTCGACTTCAGCGTGCAGGCAAGAAACCTCGTCAGGCCGTGCTTCGAGACCTGATTCAAGATCTTTGCCGCCTGCGACCTTTCACCGCAAATGAGCTGAGCGCACTGCTCGGTGGGCGTGATGCTGGTGAATTGAAACGGCTACACCTCAAACCGATGCGTAACGCCGGCATCCTGACGCTCCTTTTCCCGGAAAGTGAGAAGCATCCACACCAGGCGTATCTGGTTGCGGACCAAGACAAGAAGGAAAACGCTCGTGACGCTTGATATGGCGGCCCCCCTTAAATCCGGCTGGCGGCGAGTGAAGTTTGGCGACGTGGTGCGCCTGTCCAAGGCGCGCAGCCAGAACCCGCTGGCAGACGGGCTCGAGCGCTATGTCGGCCTGGAGCATCTGGAGCCGGGTGACCTGCGCATTCGTAGCTGGGGCAATGTCGCGGACGGCACAACCTTCACCAACCGCTTCGAGCCCGGTCAGGTGCTGTTCGGCAAGCGCCGCGCGTATCAGCGCAAGGTGGCGGTGGCCGATTTCGCCGGCGTGTGCTCGGGCGACATCTACGTGCTGGAGAGCAAGGACGCGGACGTCCTGCTGCCGGAGTTGCTGCCGTTCATCTGCCAGACGGATGCGTTCTTTGAGCATGCGGTCGGGACGTCGGCGGGGTCGTTGAGTCCGAGGACGAACTGGACGAGCTTGGCGGATTTCGTCCTTTTGCTGCCGCCAATGCTTCGGCAGAAAGAGCTAATCAAGCTATGTCGGGCTGCGTACGAGTGTGTTCAGTCGATCGAACAAGCGTGCCAGGCATTCGGAAGTGTCATTCAGGCACAAAAGGACGTCTTGGGCGACGGCGCCTCCCTCTTGAAAGCAAAGGAGTATCTGCTCAGTGCTCTGTTGGTTCGATCTCCAGAGAGTGGCTGTAGTGCGCCCCCGAAAGATGCGAGCACAGGTCACTTCGTTCTGGGTCTCGCATCGCTATCGCGTCGCGGATACGTATCGGGAGACTTCAAGGCTGTGGAACCGAGTAGCAAAATGCTCGCCGCAAGGCTTACTCCCGGCGACCTCCTGATATCTCGATCGAATACAGCAGATCGCGTCGGATACGTAGGGATCTTCACGGACGAACGAAATGACATCTCTTTCCCCGACACAATGATGCGGTTGAAGTCGAACCCTTCCCTGATCGATCCTCGCTACCTCGAAGCATTGCTGCAAGCGACTCCGGCACGCGAATATCTCATGAGGATTGCTGCAGGAACGAGCGCGAGCATGAAGAAGATCAATCGCGCCAATCTGCTCAATATGCCACTCAGGGTGCCCCCGCTTGAGGATCAGCGAGTGTTTCTGTCAACTCTGGATACGTTCAGGAAAGCCATGAGTGGACAGTTGGAGCGACTCGAAACGGCGCGTAGTTTTGCGAGAAAAGCCGCCGCAATGGCGCTGGACGGAGGTTAGATGTTCACTGAATCCAACACCGTAGAAGCCTACCTGTCCGATCTTCTGGCTGGCGTCGGCAATCCCCTCGCTAACAAGGCCGAAGAGCCCTCTGCCAACTACCTCCGCAAGCCAAGGGGTACCGGTTGGCACTTCGCAGCCCCCGCCGACATCCCCCGTCAGCCCCACGAACTCCTCGTCGAACCCTGGCTGCGCGACGCCCTGATCCGGCTCAACCCCGAGATCGCCGCCCGGCCCGATCTGGCCGACGAAGTCCTCTACAAGCTGCGCGCCATCGTGCTGTCGGTGCGTTCCGACGGCCTGATCCGCGCCAACGAGGAAATGGCCGCCTGGATGCGCGGCGAGCGCTCGATGCCCTTCGGGCCGAACAACGCGCATGTGGCGGTACGGCTGATCGACTTCGACGACCCGGCGCGCAACGACTTCGTCCTCACTAGGCAATTCACCTTCCGTGCGGGCCCCGCGGAGCGCCGGGCCGATCTGGTGCTGCTGGTCAATGGCTTGCCGCTGGTGCTGATCGAGGCCAAGACGCCGGTGAAGAAGTGCATCAGTTGGGTCGACGGCGCGCTGCAGGTGCATGAGGACTACGAGAAGTTCGTCCCCGAGCTGTTCGTCTGCAACGTGTTCTCGGTGGCGACCGAGGGCAAGGCGTTCCGCTATGGCTCGATCGGCCTGCCGGTGAAGGACTGGGGGCCGTGGAACCTGGATGGCGGGGCGGGCGATACGCGCGGCCAAACGCATCCGCTGAAGTCGCTGCGGCAGTCGGTGGAGAGCATGCTGCGTCCGCAGGTGGTGCTCGACATCCTCGCCAGCTTCACGCTGTTCGCCACCGACAAGAAGAAGCGCCGCATCAAGATCATCTGCCGCTACCAGCAATACGAGGCGGCCAACAAGATCGTCGAGCGCGTGCTGGCGGGCCAGCCGAAGAAGGGTCTGATCTGGCACTTCCAGGGCTCGGGCAAGTCGCTGCTGATGGTGTTCGCGGCGCAGAAGCTGCGCATGCACCCGCGGCTGAAGAACCCCACGGTGCTGATCGTGGTGGATCGCATCGACCTCGACACCCAGATCACCGGCACCTTCACCGGCGCCGACATCCCCAACCTGGAAAAGGCCGACAGCCGAGAGAAGCTGCAGCAACTGCTGGCGCAGGACGTGCGCAAGATCATCATCACGACGATCTTCAAGTTCGGCGAGACGCCAAACGGGAAAGCCGGGGCGCTGAACGAGCGCAGCAACATCATCGCCCCGGTCGACGAGGCGCACCGAACCCAGGAAGGCGACCTCGGCCGCAAGATGCGCGAGGCACTGCCCAACGCCTTCCTGTTCGGGCTCACCGGCACGCCGATCAACCGCGCCGACCGCAACACCTTCTACGCCTTCGGCGCCGACGAGGATGAGAAGGGCTACCTGAGCCGCTACGGCTTCGAGGAGTCGATCCGCGACGGTGCCACGCTGCGGCTGCACTTCGAGCCGCGGCTGGTGGACCTGCACATTGACAAGGCGGCGATCGACGAGGCCTACAAGGACCTGACCGGCGGCCTGTCCGACCTCGACCGCGACAACCTCGCCAAGACCGCCGCCAAGATGGCGGTGCTGGTGAAGACGCCCGAGCGCATCCGCCGCATCTGCGAGGACATCGTCCAGCACTACCAGAGCAAGGTCGAGCCCAACGGCTTCAAGGGCCAGATCGTGACTTTCGATCGCGAGTCCTGCCTGCTGTTCAAGGCCGAGCTCGACAAGCGGCTGCCCGCCGAGGCGACCGACATCGTCATGTCGGTGCAGCCGGGCGATCGCAAGGAACGCCCCGAATACGCCCGCTACGACCGCAGCCGCGACGAGGAAGAGCGCCTGCTCGACCGCTTCCGCGACCCGGCCGACCCGCTCAAGCTGATCATCGTCACCGCCAAGCTGCTCACCGGCTTCGACGCTCCCATCCTGCAGGCGATGTACCTCGACAAGCCGCTGCGTGACCACACGCTGCTGCAGGCGATCTGCCGGGTGAACCGCACCTATTCCGAGCAGAAGACCCACGGCCTCATCGTCGACTACCTGGGCATCTTCGACGACGTGGCCGCCGCCCTGGAGTTCGACGACCAGAGCGTGAAGCAGGTCATCAGCAACATCCAGGAGCTGAAGGACAAGCTGCCCGAGGCGATGCAGAAATGCCTCGCCTTCTTACCCGGCGTCGACCGCAGCCAGCAAGGCTACGAAGGCCTGATCGCTGCCCAGCAGTGCCTGCCGAACAACGACATCCGCGACGCCTTTGCCGCGGAATACAGCGTGCTCGCGCGCATCTGGGAAGCGCTGTCGCCCGACCCGCTGCTCGGCCATTACGAGACCGATTACAAGTGGCTGTCGCAGATCTACCAGTCGGTACAGCCCTCGAGCGGCCACGGCAAGCTGATCTGGCATTCGCTCGGCGCCAAGACCATCGAGCTGATCCACCAGAACGTGCATGTCGACACCATCCGCGACGACCTCGACACCCTGGTGCTCGACGCCGATTTGCTCGAAGCGGTGCTGTCGAACCCCGACCCGAAGAAGGCGAAGGAAATCGAGATCAAGCTCAAGCGCCGGCTGCGCAAGCACCAGGGCAATCCGAAGTTCAAAGATCTGTCCGAACGGCTGGATGCACTGAAGGAGCGCTTCGAATCCGGCCAGATCAACAGCGTCGACTTCCTCAAGCAGCTGCTGCAGATCGCCAAGGAAACCCTGCAGGCCGAAAGGGAGACCCCGCCCGAGGAAGACGAGGATCGTGGCAAGGCCGCGCTGACCGCGCTATTCAACGAGGTGAAGACCCCCGAGACCCCGATCATTGTCGAGCGCGTGGTGGCGGACATCGACGAGATCGTGCGCCTGGTGCGCTTCCCGGGATGGCAGGGGACGCAGGCGGGCGAGCGGGAAGTGAAGAAGGCGCTGAGAAAGGCCTTGTTCAAGTACAAGCTGCACGCGGACGAGGAGCTGTTCGAGAAGGCGTTCAGTTACATCCGGCAGTATTACTGAGCGACCCGAGCATCGACGGGCACAACGACACATGACCACGCAGACCCACCCCAACCCCTCGACCACCACCTGGTTCGTCGGCGCCAGCTTCGGACACACCGACGACCAGACCGCACGCTTCCTCAAGGACGGCATCTGGGAAATCCTCACCCCGACAGAGAAGGAGCGCGCGCTGGTGCGCGCCATGCAGCCGGGCGAGCGCATTGCCATCAAGGCCGCCTACGTGCGCAAGAACGGGCTGCCGTTCGACGGCCGCGGCCATAGCGTGTCGGTGATGGGGATCAAGGCCGTCGGCACCATCGTCCACAACCCGCAGGACGGCGAGCGCGTCCAGGTGCAATGGCGGCCGGCCGAGGGCGTGCGCGAATGGTATTTCTATACCTACCGCTCCACGATCTGGCGCGTGCTGCCGGGCGACTGGATGAACGACGCACTGATCGCATTCGCCTTCGACCAGCAGCCGCAGGACATCGAGCGCTTTCGCAACGAGCCCTACTGGCGCGAGCGCTTCGGAACCATCGCGCCGGACAAGCTGCGCTTTCCGTGGACCCGGTTTTACGAGGCGGTGGCCGAGAAGCTGCTCGATTACGCGAATGACCGCAGCCCGCTGATCGAGGGCATTCACCAGATCGCTGCGCGTGTGCCCGGCCTCGGTTACTTGCAGGACAAGTTTGCCGACGGCAGCGTCGGCCCGCTGCAGGACATCTGCCCCTTTACCGTGATGGGCACCTTCAATCGGGGCCTGACCGACGCCAATCGCAAGGTCATCGCCGGCGAGCTGGCGAAGCTGATCGGCGTCACCGTGCCGGTGCCGCCCTCGTTCGAGGGCATCCCGATCCTGAACAACCAGCGCTCCTGGTTCTTCCGCTATGCCGACAAGCGCGGCGCGGGCGACATCGACGCGCTGTGGCGGGTGTTCGTGGCGGGGCATGCGCTGGTGGAAGACGACCAGCCGGAGACGCGCGAGGCTTTCATCCAGGCCTATGACGCGGCGACCCAGGTGTGGGGCGTGGCATGGAATCTGTCGGCGGGCCTGTACTGGGCGCATCCGTGGGACTTCCCGACCCTCGACAGCCAGTCGCGGCATTACCTCAACAAGCGACTGGGCTTCAACGTGCCCGTCAGCGGCCAGCAAGGACCGTGCGACGCCGCCACCTACCTGAAGCTGATGGACGATCTGCGTGCACGCTTCGGCGAGAGCGACTACCCGGTCCACAGCTTCCCCGAGTTGTCGCTGGAATCCTGGAAGTACGAGGGGCCCAGCGTAGAGGTGATGTCGCCGGAGGACGCACACGACCACGCGGGGGAACAGGAAAGCGACGAGGTGCCGCCCGACACCGTTCAGGCTGCGCCGCCGATCGTGCCCTATTCGGTCGATGACATCCTCAACGACGGCTGTTTTCTCGAGCGCGCCGAGCTCGACCTCCTGATCGACCGTCTGCGCGCCAAGAAGAACCTGATCCTGCAGGGGCCGCCCGGCACCGGCAAGACCTGGCTGGCGAAGCGGCTGGCCTTCGCGCTGATGGGCGAGAAGGACCCGAACCGGATCCGCGCGGTGCAGTTCCATCCCAATCTGTCGTACGAGGACTTCGTGCGCGGCTGGCGGCCGACTGGAGACGGCAAGCTCGCGCTGGCCGATGGCGTGTTCATGGAGGCGATCATCGCCGCGCGCAAGGCGCCGTCGGCGAAGTTCGTCGTGGTCATTGAGGAGATCAACCGTGGCAACCCGGCGCAGATCTTCGGCGAGCTGCTCACCTTACTGGAAGCCGGCAAGCGCACGCCCAGCGAGGCGCTGGAGCTGTGCTACCCGGATGCCGACGGCAAGCGGCGCCCGGTCCACATCCCCGAAAACCTCTACGTGATCGGCACCATGAACATCGCTGACCGCTCGCTCGCCCTGGTCGACCTTGCGCTGCGCCGCCGCTTCGCCTTCGTCGGGCTCGAGCCGCGGCTGGGCCCTGCATGGCGGAAATGGATCGTCGAGGCCTGCGGTGTCGATGCGCTGCTGGTGGCGGACATCGAGCACCGCATCACCGAGCTGAACGACGCGATCGCCGCCGATGCGCGCCTGGGCAAGCAGTTCCAGATCGGCCACAGCTACGTAACGCCGGCCCACCGTCTGGAGCCGGGCGACACGCGCAAGTGGTTCCGCCAGGTCGTCGCCACCGAGATCGGCCCGCTGCTCGAAGAATACTGGTTCGACGCGCCGGCTGAAGCCGAACAGGCGACGGCGCAACTGACCCAGGGGTGGTGATGTCGGCTGTGGCCACATCCACGGCAAGCGCGGCGCCGGGCGCGGCGGGCCACATCGGCCGCATTCCGGTCCGCAACCTGTGGCTGCTGATGCTCTATGCGTCCGACCTGTTCCGAACTGGCGGCCAGAAGGCCGTCGCGCTGGAGAACAACCCGGACGATCTCCCCGACCTCGTTGCCGAGTTGCTGGCGCACGCGGTCGAAGAACGCCGGCGCCGTCGCCTGAGCCTGGGCTATTACGTCCGCGACGAGGTGCTCAACCGCGTGCGCGGACGCATCGACGTGCTGCGCACCGAGCGCCACCAACTGCTGTCGCGCGGCCTGGTCGCCTGCCGTTTCGACGAGCTGAGCATCGACACCCCGCGCAATCGCTTCGTGCGGGCGGCGCTGGAATCGATCGCCCGCGTCGTGAGCAGGAAGGACCTCGTCCACCGCTGCCGCGCGCTGGCGAACGGAATGAAGGCGATGGGCGTCTCGGGCCAGGCGCCGACGCGCGCCCAGATGAGCGCCGACCGTTTCGGCCGCAACGACGCGGAAGACCGCTTCATGGTCGCCGCCGCCCAATTGGCGTTCGACCTCGCCCTGCCGACCGAAGCCTCGGGCGCCAACCTGCTTGTGCTACCGGATCGGGAAGTCGCATGGGTGCGCCGCCTATTCGAGCGCGCCGTAGGCGGCTTCTACGCCGTGACGCTGAGCCCGCAGGGCTGGAAGGTGAAGTGCGGTGCCACGCTGGGCTGGCAGATCGAGGAGAGGACCGAAGGCATCGACCGCATCCTGCCATCGATGCGCACCGACATCGTGCTCGACCATCCGGCCAGGGGCAGGCGCATCGTCATCGACACCAAGTTCAACGCCATCGTCACCAGCGGCTGGTACCGCGAGGAAACGCTGCGCAGCGGCTACGTGTATCAGATCTACGCCTACCTGCGCTCGCAGGTGGGTCAGGGCGATCCGATGGCGGATGGCGCGAGCGGGCTGCTGCTGCACCCGGCGGTTGGGGAGACAGTCGATGAGACGGTGGTGATTCAGGGGCAGCGGATTCGGTTTGCGACGGTGGATCTTGCGGCGGGGGCGGGGGAGGTTCGGGCGCAGTTGCTGGGGAGGGCAGGAGAGGGGGTGAGTCGAGTTCTCGACCTTGGTTGCCGGTGCCCAGATGCGTGACGTCGGGCAGCAATGCGGCAGCTTTTCATCCTGCGAGTTGCAACTACTGACCTGCCCACAGCAGTCATTCGGATTAGTGCCAGCCCAATGACGGCCTCCCACCGCACAACGTTCGCTTCTTGCGTGCCAATCGTACGGTTTCGACGAGAGTCCCAGCAGTGCGAATGATTTCTTACAGATCACCAGGAGACGTGCGCGTGCGTGTCGGCGTCTAGTTTGGCACCCTGCGGGCGAATATAACTTATCGCTAAAGCCAATCTAAAAAATCTCGCACGAGATACTCGGCGCGTGTGAAGAGGATGTTTTGCGGATATCCATCCAGCCCAACGACCATCACTGAATCCGTTGAGCGCCCATGCATGCATACCAACGTTGATGTGGAGTCGTGATCCGAAACAAAGGCTTCATGATAGGCATTGCGTTCAACGTTATACGTATCGCCACATTTATATGTATTCCTCCGCTTAACAGCAGCATGGGCTCGAATGCCAGTCTTCCTTAGGTTGTTGGAAGTGGCCGCAGCGTACCGATCGCCGCTATATTCGACTTCGTAAAGTGGATGGTAGCCGGACGAGTCTGCGGTCACGTCGTATAGAATATTGGTCATCTGGCCTTTGAGAATCCGGCTTTCGACGTGGCAGTTATGCGTGTGGATGAAAGCAGGCATCCCGGTCACAATTCGTGGTCCTTTGGGCCAGAAGTGCAAGCGCCACTCCTCGGTCTCGGTACGTCCGAGGAGGGCAACGTAGAAGCCATGGGGATGGATAAGACAAGTGGGGTTCCCCCTTGTCAGCCATGTCTTCACGGCACATCGAAGAGCGGGGAGCGGCTCAGCGCGAACGCGGCTCAACTCGAGTGGGAATTCAAGATCAGCGAGCATAAGGCGATTTGGATTTCGTAGCCTGAATGGCTTCCGCCTCCAGGCTCGTGATAAGGGTATTCTCGCCAAACATTGCGTGAAGCGTTGTCGGCAACCCTTTATGACCATCTACGGCAACTTCGTGCGCCTCATCTCGTATCCAGTCAAACTCGTTGACGAAGGCGGGAAAATCGCGATGAGTCCGCCGATAGCGGGAGGCAGTGTCCTTCGGATCCTCGCGAGTGACAAGAATCTCGTCGGATGAGCCCTCGATGCGGAACGTTGAGAGTCGCCTACTGAGGAACAAATGGATGTCCAGCAATCCACGATTTTCCCGTGAAGCCTCGATGAGTTTGAGAATGGTCGCTACCACTTCTGCCTGGACGTACCGGGCGCACCAAGAGTTACGGTCAAACGACGACGCTTTCCGATAGGCGGCGTATTTTTCGCAGAGAGCTTCGTCGCGAAAATCGAGGAGGACAACTTCTATGCGAATCCGTAGCCGGTTCTGGCGAGCTTTCCTCGCGAGGATCGGAAGGATTTCTGCACGAAAATGTCGACCTGTTCGCACGAAGATTTTGTAGTCAGGCGCCATCTCTGCAACGTCCTCCAACGTCTGCCGAATGTCTTCCGGGAGTAAAACGGAGGACGCCGCGTTATCGTTTGGATCGACAAAGAAAAAGAAAATGTACAGGCCGGAGACGAGCGCAAAGGCTCCACCCGCAACGACCGAAATCACGAAACTGTTCAAGGCCGCCCAAGCGGGGGTTGTTGGCGCATGAAAGGCAATCGCGAAGATGGCAATAAAGCCACATACCAAGAGCGCCGCGGATAAGAGCAAAAAGCTTCGTCGCTGCGACGGCGAACTGAGGATACCGGAGATGGACATAACTTTTCAAAGACTGTCTGGATGATTTCGGGTCGGGCGATCAACTCGAAATGATGAGGCGGCTGCAGACGCAAGGCAAGGAGCAAAGGAAATGCTCGATCAGCGCGTGAAGTCACGCCTCAAGGTCTCGCTACGTGCCGCCTTCCGGTTAACGGCCGCTCTACGTGCCACACTAGCGTTCGGCTGTCCGCTTGCGAACCTCGAGCCCGTCGTCTCGAGGTCGACAGTTTCATCCACGTGACGGGGAGGATCTGCGAGGCTGCCCGCACTGTGGGGTCGTGGGTCAGGACACGGTCGAGAGCGTCATGGCTCGCTGGTGCGATCCGCCTGCACCGGCCCCGCGCTGTCGGGATGAGCCGTCATCAACGACGATGCAGTCCGGTCTCGCTCCTTGCCGATGCAACGTACCGACCGGAAAGCAGTGGCACGTCTCCAGTTCGGTGAGCGCGACCTACACCGCACGCTAGATGCATGGTAGGTAACCGATCGAGGCTGACAACAGCGATGGACGCGCGGTGTGCCGGGATCGGCTAGTCGATGATGCCATGATCCTATTGCTCTCTATCCATTGTGGATGGCTCGCGCGTAGAATCGCTAGCATCACTGCTCGAGCGGCGGTTCAGTTCAACAATGCTTATCCCTCGCGGCAGGCACCCACGAGATGAACGACGCTTGCGGCGCGAGGGATAAGCCCTATTCTTTAGGCAGCACAGGAGACTTTGTGCGGATCATTGGCAATCAAGAACTCGACTTAAACGAGCCCCTTTGGCGATATTTCAGGACAGAAAGGGTCATGGAGCTGCTTCAGTCGAGTTGCCTGTATTTTGCGTCAGCGCGGCAATTTGACGACCCGTTCGAAGGGGCTGTTGCTGTGCTACCGCCAGGACTCCCCGTTGATCCTCGCTATACGGAACTCGAGCACGGTGAGAAAGCGTTCGAAGAACTGCGGCTACTTACGAAAGTCTGTTGCTGGCACCGTGCAAGTTATGAAAGCGATGCAATGTGGCAGCTCTACGCTGGATCCCGAAAGGGCGTTGCCGTGCGCACGAATGCAGAGCGAATTCGCGCTGCCGCCAAACCATTTCGTCTGAAGCCTCAGTACGGACATGAGGACCTTTGGGCCGGGAACGTAAAATACGTAGATCTACTTAAAGAGCGGCTTCACGTAAGCATGCTGGACCGGTTTTGGTACAAACATATGGCATTCGCTTGGGAGCGAGAGTTTCGTTTGGCAGTATCAGTCCGCATGGCGTATGAGTTCGGTGTTAATGTGCCCGAAAACGGAGTAAAAATTGAGTTTGATATTCCACAACTCGTCGAACGCATCTATCTTGGCCCGTCGCTATCCGAGAATGACGTCGAGGCGATTCGGGCTGCTGCGAAAGCGCATGGCCTCGAAGACCGAATCAGAGTTACTAGGGAAGCTCTGATCTATTCAGCGCCGGTAAAATACTGAAGTCATAACCCGCGCTGCCACCATGAAGCAAACGACCTTCGCCTCGCTGGCTTTCGAACGGAAGAAGAAACAGACCCGCCGGGAGCGCTTCCTGGCCGAGATGGAGAAGGTCGTGCCTTGGGCAGCGCTGCTGGCAGTAATCGAGCCGCACTACCCGACGACGGGCCGGCGCGGGCGCCCGCCGATGCCGCTCTCGACGATGCTGCGGATCTACTTCATGCAGCAGTGGTACGCGCTGTCGGATCCGGCGATGGAAGATGCG
Organism: Thauera phenolivorans; assembly: GCF_001696715.1. Lineage (GTDB taxonomy): Bacteria > Pseudomonadota > Gammaproteobacteria > Burkholderiales > Rhodocyclaceae > Thauera > Thauera phenolivorans. The sequence continues at coordinate 49,815 of NZ_MBFM01000007.1, forward strand.
CTCTACGAGGTCGAGTCGATGCGCCGCTTTGCTGGGCTGGACCTCACCGACGACGCGATGCCCGACGAAACGACGATCCTCAAGTTCCGCCACCTGCTCGAGAAGCACGCGCTGACCTCGCAGATGATGAACATCATCAACGACACGCTCGAGCAGCGTGGTCTCTTGCTCAAGGGCGGCACGATGGTCGACGCCACGATCATCCATGCGCCGCCCTCGACGAAGAACCAGGAACGCAAGCGCGACCCCGAGATGCATCAGACCAAGAAGGGCAACCAGTGGTACTTCGGCATGAAGGTTCATGTGGGCGCCGACGTCAATTCCGGGCTCGTGCATACCGTTTCGGTGACGCCTGCCAACGTCTCGGACATCAACCAATTGCCGCATCTGGTGCGTGAGGATGACCGGGCGGTGTTCGGCGACAAGGGGTACGTGAACAACAAGCTCAAGCGCGTCGCGCGCAAGGCGGGCCTGTTCTGGGGCGTCTCGCTCAAGGCCAGCAAGCAGCACCCGCTGACCGAGGCGAACAAGCGTTTCAACCACAAGATGTCCTCGATCCACGCGCGGGTGGAGCATGTCTTGCGCGTCATCAAGCGCCAGTTCGGCTACACGAAGGTGCGCTACAAGGGGA
>NZ_MBFM01000008.1:0-13140 GCF_001696715.1 Thauera phenolivorans
CATCGGAGTCGGCGAAAGCGGTTGGCTTGGGTGAGCGTGCTCAGAACATCAATTGATCAGGGGTTCCCTAGCATGCTCGGAAGGCCGAGGTATACATAGTTTCAGTTTGGTACTCGCTTCGTAGCCGACCGCGTACCCTTTCGCTGTGCTTCAGGGTAAGCGGCGACTCAAGCGGAACATTCGATGGAGAAGATGAGAGATGGCGTACCCTATTGAAAGAAAACTCGTTGTCGCAGTCTCTTCAAGCGCACTTTTTGATCTATCAGAATCCCATGCCGTTTTCGTCGAGAAAGGGCCGAAGGCATACAAAGAGTTTCAGGAGGCCAACTTAGATACGGTGCTTTCCAAAGGGGTGGCTTTCCCATTTGTTCGACGTTTCTTGAACATCAACAAGCGATTTCCGAAGCAGTCGCCTGTAGAGGTGGTGCTTTTGTCTAGAAATTCAGCCGCCACAGGGAAGAGGGTTTTTCGTTCAATTGCCCACTATGGGTTAGATATCACACGCGCCGCCTTTATGGAGGGAGAGTCTCCATACGAATATATCCCTGCATTCAACGCATCCCTGTTTTTGTCGGCTAACGAGGATGATGTAAAGAAAGCTATATGCAGTAAGTACCCTGCAGGAACTGTTCTGCCCAGCAAAGTAAATGATGACGAGTCAGAGGAAGAGCTTCGGATAGCCTTCGACTTCGATGGCGTTATTGCAGACGATGAATCTGAAGCTGTTTACAAAGGGGGTGACTTGCCTGAGTTTCATAATTATGAAGCTGCCAATGCACACATTCCACACAAGCCCGGCCCGCTCGCTGACCTGTTTCAGAAGCTCTCGTTTATGCAGAAGCTTGAAGACAAGGAGCAAGAGAAGGATAGGAGCTACAAGAGAATTATTCGAACGGCAATCGTTACGGCTCGAAATGCTCCAGCGCATGAACGAGTGATCACAACGCTCGAGCATTGGGGGGTTAGTGCAAACGAAACTTTTTTCTTGGGTGGAATGAAAAAGGACCGAATTCTAACTCGGTTAAAGCCTCATATGTTTTTTGACGATCAAAGAAGCCATCTTGAATCGGAGGCGGGCGATATACCAATGGTTCACATACCTTTTGGTATTGCTAACACAACGTTCGAACAGGCCGCCGAGGTTCGACACTTCACCCCGATTTTCGCCCCTTTTCGGAAAGTGCCTTCAGCACCGGCGCGGGTTTCAAGGCCATGATCGCAAAAGTGCTGTGGTGGCACGTTTGTAACAGTCACCATCAAACTTGACGAGGCTTTTTGCCTGGGTAGAGTGGCGGCATGCACGTCAAGCTCACCACCTCCGGAGGTCGCCGCTACGTCCAACTCGTCGAGTCCTACCGCGACGTGGCTGGACGGGTAAAGAAGCGCACCGTCGCCACGCTCGGCCGCGCCGAACAGGTCGATGGGTCGCTCGACGCGGTCATCAACGGCCTGCTGAAGATCACCGGCCGCGCGCCGATGGGCGCCAAGCCGCCGGCGCCCACGGTGTCGTTCGAGTCCGCGCGGGCACTCGGTAACGTGTGGGCGCTGACCGAGCTGTGGAAGTCGCTGGGCTTCTCGGAGCTGCGGCGGGTATTTCGCCGCACGCGCCGCACCACGGACGTGGAAGCGCTGATTCGGCTGATGGTGCTCAACCGCCTGTGCGACCCCGAATCCAAACTCGGCGTGTTGCGCTGGGTGCAGACGGTGGCGCTGCCGGATTTCGGGCCGAAGGCGGTGACGCACCAGCAGTTGCTGCGCAGCCTCGATGCGCTGATGGACCATCAGGACGAGGTCGATGCCGTGGTCGCCGGGCTGCTGCGACCGCTGATCGATCAGGATCTCTCGGTGGTCTTCTACGACCTCACGACGATCCGAAGCGAAGGACTCAGCCAGCAGGCCGGCGACGTGCGCCAGTACGGCATGGCCAAGGAGGGGCTGATTGCCCGCCAGTTCATGCTCGGCGTGGTGCAGACCGCCGAGGGGCTGCCGATCTACCACGAGGTGTTCGACGGCAACACGGCCGAGACGCGCACTCTGCTGCCCACGCTCACCAAGGTGCTCGAGCGCTTCCCGTCGGTGCAGCGCCTGGTGCTGGTGGCCGACCGGGGACTGCTCAGCCTGGACAATCTGGAGGCGCTGAAAGCCGTGCGCCTGGCCAGCGGCAAGCCGCTCGAGTTCATCGTCGCCGTGCCGGGCCGGCGCTACAACGAGTTCATCGACCTGCTCGAACCCTTCCACGAAGCGCAGTGCGCTGGCGCCACGCAGGAGGTCATCTCTGAGCACACCTGGAACGACCTTCGGTTGGTGGTTGCGCACGATCCCGCGACGGCCGCCACCAAGACCGGGCAGCGCAACGAGCGCATCGACGCGCTGACCCGCCAGGCGGACCAATGGTCGGGCAAGCTCACCGAGCAGGATGAAGGCGTGAAGCACCGAGGGCGCAAGCTCTCGGACAGCGGCGCCAAGGCCCGCTTCTACCACGCGGTCAGCGAAGCGCACCTGTCGCGCATTCTCAAGGTGGATCTGGGTAAAGAACTCTTCAGCTACCACATCGACGACAAGGCGAAGCGTCTTGCCGAAATGATGGACGGCAAGCTGCTGCTGGTCACCAACGCCGAGGGCCTCGCCGCGCAGAACGTGATTCAGCGCTACAAGTCGCTCGCCGACATCGAGCGCGGCTTCAAGGTGCTCAAGTCCGAGATCGAGATCGGCCCGGTGTATCACCGCCTGCCCGAGCGGATTCGCGCGCACGCGTCGATCTGCTTCATGGCGCTGATCCTGCACCGGGTGATGCGTAGCCGGCTGAAGGCCGCCGATGCGGGCTACACGCCCGAGCGGGCGCTCGAGCAACTGCAGCGCATCCAGCATCACCGGGTGCGCCTGAACGGCGGCGAGCCGGTGGCCGGGGTGTCGACGATCAGCACCGAGCAGAACGAGGTACTTCATGCACTGGGGATAGGAAAACCAGCGACGCCGGAGCAGTTGGCGCTGTTGTAGTGGCATTTTTGAAAGTGCGCTCTAGCAAAAACAAGCACTTGCGAGCGTAACTGTCGAACTCGGGAGGCCGCTCCAGAGTCAGGTTCTGCAGCTAAATCGGCTTCGCGCTCCTAATCTTTATGTTGAACGACAGCACTTCTCAAAAGCTCAACGGCAGTAACGGGCCGGTTGTGCCATTCCGCAGAGTGGGAAAGCTGCTGTTCGCCGTCGCCCGACAGACGAACGGCAGGTCGCCGCCACATTGCTGACTGACTTCACGCATTGTGTCACTGGCAACTGAGGCCAGCTGCGGCCATCGACGAGAATGGGATTGTCTACCGCTGTATGGCAAGCATGCACATCGTCATTCCAGCCGCTTCGCCAAATCCTCCGCCCTCGGATGGTAGTACCGCATTAACATCCGTGGATCCTTGTGCCCCGTGATCTTCGTCAGCTCGTGCATCGGAAAGGTCGATGCCAGGCGGGAGGTCGCCTCATGCCGAAGATCATGGAACCGCAGATCGGTCAAAAAGCGCTCGTCTGGCCGCTGCTGTGCTTCGCGGCATTCTTCGACGTAGAGCTTCCGCGCCCGCGCAACAGCGCGCTCGAACGCCCGCGTGACGGCATCGCTGCGGATGCTGAACACACGCCCCGTCACCCCGGCGTCCCGATTGGCACGCTTGTCGCGCAGGGTTTGCAGCGTGGCGACCGCCTTTGTCGATAGGGGCACGTCGCGGGCACTGCCGTTCTTCGTCGCTGGGAGGTGGGCGACGCGACGCTTGAGGTCGATGTGCTCCCAGCGCAGGTCGACGATCTCGCCCCGGCGCATTGCCGTCTCCACGGCCAGCCAGATGATCGAGGGGAGGAGGGTGGAGCCTGTGGCGGCGACGATGCGCTCGAGCTCACCTTCGTCGGCGCCCCCGAGTTCGACAGTTACGCGCGCAAGTATTTGTTTTTGTTAGAGCGCACTTTCAAAAATGCCACTACAACAGCGCCAACTGCTCCGGCGCCGCCGGTCTTTCTATTCCTAACGCATGAAGCACCTCGTTCTGTTCCGTGCTGATCGTCGACACCCCCGCCATGGGCTCGCCGCCGTTCAGGCGCACGCGGTGATGCTGGATACGCTGCAACTGCTCGAGCGCCCGCTCGGGCGTGTAGCCCGCGTCGGCGGCCTTGAGGCGGCTGCGCATCACCCGGTGCAGGATCAGCGCCATGAAGCAGATCGACGCATGCGCGCGAATCCGCTCGGGCAGGCGGTGATACACCGGGCCGATCTCGATCTCGGACTTGAGCACCTTGAAACCGCGCTCGATGTCGGCGAGCGATTTGTAGCGCTGAATCACGTTCTGCGCGGCGAGGCCCTCGGCGTTGGTGACCAGCAGCAGCTTGCCGTCCATCATTTCGGCAAGACGCTTCGCCTTGTCGTCGATGTGGTAGCTGAAGAGTTCCTCACCCAGATCCACCTTGAGGATGCGCGACAGGTGCGCTTCGCTGACCGCGTGGTAGAAGCGCGCCTTGGCGCCGCTATCCGAGAGCTTGCGCCCCCGGTGCTTCACGCCTTCGTCCTGCTCGGTGAGCTTGCCCGACCATTGGTCCGCCTGGCGGATCAGCGCGTCGATGCGCTCGTTGCGCTGCCCGGTCTTGGCAGCCGCTGTTACCGGGTCGTGCGCGACCACCAGCCGCAGATCGTTCCAGGCGTGCTCCGAGATGACCTCCTGCGTGGCGCCAGCGCACTGCGCTTCGTGGAAGGGTTCGAGCAGCTCGATGAACTCGTTGTAGCGCCGACCGGGCACGGCGACGATGAATTCGAGCGGCTTGCCGCTGGCCAAGCGCACGGCCTTCAGCGCCTCGAGGTTATCCAGGCTGAGCAGTCCCCGGTCGGCCACCAGCACCAGGCGCTGCACCGACGGGAAGCGCTCGAGCACCTTGGTGAGCGTGGGCAGCAGAGTGCGCGTCTCAGCCGTGTTGCCGTCGAACACCTCGTGGTAGATCGGCAGCCCCTCGGCGGTCTGCACCACGCCGAGCATGAACTGGCGGGCGATCAGCCCCTCCTTGGCCATGCCGTACTGGCGCACGTCACCGGCCTGCTGGCTGAGCCCTTCGCTGCGGATCGTGGTGAGGTCGTAGAAGACCACCGACAGATCCTGGTCGATCAGCGGTCGCAGCAGCCCGGCGACCACGGCATCGACCTCGTCCTGATGATCCATCAGCGCATCGAGGCTGCGCAGCAACTGCTGGTGGGTGACCGCCTTCGGTCCGAAGTCGGGCAGCGCCACCGTCTGCACCCAGCGCAACACGCCGAGTTTGGATTCGGGGTCGCACAGGCGGTTGAGCACCATCAGCCGAATCAGCGCTTCCACGTCCGTGGTGCGGCGCGTGCGGCGAAATACCCGCCGCAGCTCCGAGAAACCCAGCGACTTCCACAGCTCGGTCAGCGCCCACACGTTACCGAGCGCCCGCGCGGACTCGAACGACACCGTCGGCGCCGGCGGTTTGGCGGCCATCGGCTCGCGGCCGGTGATCTTGAGCAGGCCGTTGATCACCGCGTCGAGCGCACCATCGACCTGCTCGGCGCGGCCGAGCGTGGCGACGGTGCGCTTCTTCACCCGTCCCGCCTCGTCGCGATAGGACTCGACGAGTTGGACGTAGCGGCGGCCTCCGGAGGTGGTGAGCTTGACGTGCATGTTGCCGCCACTTTAACCACCTAAGAAGCGCCGTCAAGCTTGAGGGTGGCTGTTACAAACGTGCCACCACAGCACTTTTGCGGTCGCGGCCTTCAAACCCGCGCCGGCGTTGGAGGCACTTTCCGAAAAGGGGCGAAAATCGGGGGGAAGTGTCGAACCCCGGGGCGCCGCGCCCTTGGTCTGCTTCGTCCGACGATTCGACGGTCGTTTGTTCGACCTCGGCGATACGCCGCGTACGCGCGTTGTTGGCTTGCGGCTTGCGCACCAGCTCGACGGGGTTCGACAGGCTCTCCATGCCCCATTCCTTGCGCGCGATGCTGAACAGATGGGACAACACCGCCAGTCGGCGCAGGACGGTGGCCGGTTTGTAGAGCTTGAGCCACTCGTCCCGTGCGGCGGCGACGTCGGTGCTGCGGATGGAGGCGAGGGCGCGCTTGGCGAGCTTCAGTGCGCGCCAGGTGCGGATGACGGAGCGTTCCGGCTCGGCCCCCTTCTTGCCGGGGAGGATCTCGTTCTCGTAGCGGTCGAGCGCTTCTTCCAGCGTTGTGTCCTCCGCCTCGCCGCGGCTGATCCACACACCGCGGGCCATCTCGGATTCGGTCATCGCCGCCCAGGCGTCGGCTTCGGCCTTGGTGGTGAAGGTCTTGTTCTGCGGTGGGTAGCCCTTGCGGCGGATCTGGACCTCCCACTGGTAGGGGCCGCGCTTGCGTATGGTTGCCATTCGTCAGTGTGACTTTCGATCTGAGTGTGGCAGTATTGTGGCAAATATGCGCTTATGACGCCAAGAGGCAATGATATAGGGACGGTGTTTTTGGATTCGCAATGCAGAGGTCGAGGGTTCGATCCCCTTTCGGTCCACCATATATAAGGGCTCGGATAATCTCCGGGCCCTTTTTCTTGCCCGAAATCCCCGCACCACGCGGGGTTCCGGCCACCTGTGCTGCGGGTGACCATCACCCGAAACGCCCGAAATCGGCCACTTTCTCGGTCAGAGCCGTCTCTGTTCTCCGTTTGGCCTGCGGGTAGGCGCAGATGGGGTTCTCGCAAAATCAACAACTTACGCGTGCAGGTTCAGCGTCAACCAAGGCCGCCAGTCAGGCATCGAACGCCGCCAGAGCACCGCCAGCGGCTACTTGACCGTATCGCAATCGAGATACATAATTACGCAAACGGAGGATTCGATCATGGCTCATTCCACGATGCTGCACGTCCGAGTGGACGACGAAATCAAGACGCAAGCCAGCGAGGCTCTGGCAGCCATGGGGCTGTCGGTGTCTGATGCCGTGCGCATCCTGCTCAAGCGCGTGGTGAACGACCAGGCCTTCCCGCTGGAGTTGAAGGTGCCTAACGCCCAGACCCGCGCGGCGATGGAAGAAGCCCGCGCCATGGCCAAGGCGCGCACCGCCCGTTTTGAGTCTGCAGACGCCCTGATCGATGACCTCGAAAAAGCCCGCCAGCAGTAAGCGGGCGCCGCTGCCCAGGGCGAGCGATTACACCAAAACTTTCCTCAAAGACTGGGAACGCCTCTCACGTTCGGGCCGCTACGACCTGAAGCGGCTGAAGGAGGCGATGTTGCTGCTCATTGGCAACGATGCGCCGCTGGGGCCTGAATGGCTGGATCACCCGCTGAAGGGTGATTGGGCCGACCACCGCGAATGTCACATCGGCGGCGACTTCCTGCTCATTTACCGTCTGGATGGCAACACCATCCTCTTTGTGCGGGCAGGCACGCACTCAGAATTGTTCGAGGAGTGATCCGTGGCGATTGAATCACTGCCCACTTTCACCAAGCCAGCCCGTCAGCGCTGGGAATCGATTCCCGCCAATATCCGCCAGCGGCTGCTGTCCAACGTCTGGTGCGGCCAGTGCCGTTTTGAGACAACGATCAGCAATTTCAGCGGCGCCATCAAGGGTGGTGACTTGCTGCTGGTGGGCACGTGTGCTGAATGCCGCAGTGATGTAGCACGGGTGATCGAGGGCTCGTAACCCGGTCAGGCGTCAAACCCCGCCACTACTTCCCGCTGCGCCACCCAGTCGGTTGGCAGCGGATTGCGCTGGAACCACAGCAGGCTCATGCACTTGGGCTGCTGCCCGGCCAGGATGCTCTGGATGATGGCGGGCTCCAGCAGGGTCAGTCGCAGCAGTTCATTGACCGTCGAGTGGTGCAGGCTTTCGCGCTGGGCGATCTCGCTGCCGCTGCCGACCACGCCTTCGTCCAATAGCTGCTGCCAGTAGAAAGCCCGCGTCAGCGCCACCAGCAAGGGCTGGTCGATCTGAGTGGCGACCTTGCCCGGCGACTCGACCGCCCCATCCGGCCGCACCACCACCTTGCTGGCGCCGCGCTTGCGGATCTTCAACGGGATAAAGGTGGACAGCTTGACCTGGCCGCCGTCCCGGCGCTCGCGCGCAACGGGTCCGCCCAAAGCCTGCGCTTTCGGCTTCATGCCTCCACCTCCTGCTGTTCCCATTCCTGCAACTCCGCCCCGATGGTGCCGGGCATCAGTTCCCCGGCCAGTTCGTGCCAGCCCTGATCGCGCCAGATGATTTCCAACCCGCCATCGGCAATCACCACGCGCTCGATCAGCAACTGCGCCAGGCGACACTGTTCGGCGGGGAACAACTGTTGCCACAGGCCAGCCAAATTTCGCATCGGTAAGACCACCTCAGGCTCCGAGAGGTCCGGGCGGGTTGTCCGAATCCGGTCCCACACCGACTGAACGATGTGCGGCGCTGACAGCGCGGCGACGATCTGCTGCGTAACCAAGTCTTCGATGGGCGCCGCTGGCAACGGCCCGTGGCTGCTGGCCCAGGCGCCGAAGCGCCGGTGCTTGTTCGGCGTGTAGTAGCTGTAGGTCTTGTCCTTCTTGACGGTGTAGCTGGGCACCAGCCGCTCGCCATCGGGCGTGAACAGCAGCCCGCGCAACAACACCGGATCACGCTGGCGGTCGTTGGTTTCGCGCCGCCGCTCAATGCCGTCGGTGGCGATCAGGGCGTGAATCGCGTCCCACTGCGCCTGAGTGATGATGGCCTGATGTTGGCCAGGGAAGCTCTGCCCCTTGTGGACGATCTCGCCCAGGTACATCCGGTTGTGCAGCATCTTGTAGAGGGTCTGCTTGGTGAAGGGCTTGCCACCCTTGGTGACCACGCCTTCCGCGCCGTAGGCCTTGGCCATCAGCGTGGCCGAGCGCACGGTCACGAAGTCATCAAAAATGCGGCGGACCAGCTTGGCCTCGACCTCATTGATCACCAGCAGACGGTTATCAACGACATACCCCAGCGGCAGCGGCCCTCCCATCCACATTCCCTTTGCCTTGCTGGCGGCGATCTTGTCGCGGATGCGTTCCCCGGTCACTTCGCGTTCGAACTGCGCGAAGGACAGCAGCACGTTGAGCATCAGCCGCCCCATCGAGGTGGCCGAGTTGATCTGCTGCGTGACCGCGCTGAAGCTGACCCTGTGGCGGTCGAACACATCGACCATCCGCGCAAAATCCGCCAGCGAGCGTGACAGCCGGTCGATTTTGTAGACGACCACGATGTCGACCTTGCCCATCTTTATGTCTGCCATCAGTCGGCGCAGGGCGGGTCGATCCATATTGCCGCCAGAGAGGCCGCCATCGTCGTAATCATCGGCCACGGCGATCCAGCCCTCGTGGCTCTGGCTCTTGATGAAGGCTTGTCCGGCTTCCTTCTGGGCATCGATGGAATTGAAGGACTGGTCCAGCCGTTCGTCGCTGGACACGCGGCAGTACACCGCGCAGCGTTTTGGGGGCACAAGCAGGGGTGCGTTCATTGACCATCCCCCTTGCCATCGCGCAGACCAAAGAACTTCGGCCCGTTCCAGCGCGTGCCAGTGATGTGGCGGGCCGCCGCCGACAGGCTCTTGAACACCTGGCCATCCAGGGCATACAGACCATCGGGCGTGACCGTCAAGCGGTACTCGCGTTCATCCCATTCCCGGATCAGCGTGGTGCCGGGCATCAGGAGGGTCTGCGCGCTGCGCCCGGCGGCCGACTTGATCTTGGAATGCTTGGCACCGGCCTCAACCAGCATCTTGCGGATGTTGGTGGGCAGCGCGCCGTAGGCCAGCTCCTGGATGCGGTAGGCCAGACGCGATTCCACGTAATTGCGATTGCGGTGGCTGGGCCGCCGGGGAAAGTGCTGATCCCACAGTGCCCAGAGCTCGGCCATGGGCAGGGATGGCAGCGCGGCCAGCTGGACCGAGATGGGCGTGGCCTGGATACCCGTGTTCTTGTTATCTGTCATTGCACAAACTCCTGTTGTTGAGACAGGTCCATGAACGCGCTGTGGCGACCAGAAGCCAAGTCAAACCGCGCTCTGTTCGGGGGCGTCGGCTTGCCCTGTCGCAACATCGACACGCTCGCCCAGCAGCGTCTGCGGTTTGCCGGTGCGCCGGTCCTTGATGCTCAGGATGTAGACCTCGCCGTCCCACACACCGCAGGCCACGTCGGTGTCACTGGCCGTGGCAGGCATCAACCAGCCGGTGATGCCATTGGGCAACTGCAGCAGGTCTTCTATCTGGTGGATGGGCCAGCGCATGGCCTCTTGGTAGTGGTCGGCAAACTCCAGGAGTTGCTGAGGCACGTCCGGGAAGTTCTCCTGGCTGAGGATGGGAACCCAGACCAGCGGCTGGCCGCTGGCGAACCAGCCTTGCACGCGCTTCTCGACTTCTGGGTTGTAGTGTTGAAGGCGTTCAACGGGCACGTGGCGGGTGCCATTGCTGGCTTGGTGTTCTGTCGTGTGGTTCATCAAAGGCTCCTTGAGTGGTAACCCGGCACGGCGCGGGGCGGTAACCGGGGTGGTAACTGGTAACCCTGTTTCGGGTTCTGTCGGTAGCGGGGCAGCGCGCTCGCGCCCCCCGTATTGCTTGATGGCGAGGAAGGACCCAATTCGCCTGTGGACGCTTGGCGTGACGGTCAAGCCACTGGCATTTCTGCCGCCAGTGCATCGCTGGCTGCTTCGATCGTAAGCGCTCCACGAACCCCATCCTTCCGGGGCTCGCTACGCTGTGATCAACTGCTCAGCCTTGAGACTCCAGGGCAGGAGGGCCTCGAAGTGTTCGACGGTGGTCGCGGTAGGCAAGGCGCGCAGTACGTGGCGCAGCCACAGGTACGGCTCGACGTTGTTGGCCTTGGCGGTCTCGATCAGCGAGTAGATGAGCGCGCTGGCACGCGCGCCGGCCTGGGTGTCCGAGAAGAGCCACGCCTTCCTCCCAACGACGAAGGGTCGGATGGCGTTTTCGGCCGGGTTGTTGTCGATCGGCAGGTCGCCGCGCTCGAGGTAGCGCGTCAGTCGCGGCCACTGCCGATGCAGGTAGCCTAGGGCACCGCCGAGTATCGAGGTGGGCGGCACGGTGGGGAGCACCTGATCGAGCCAACCGCGAAGCTCACCGATGACGGCACGGCTTCGGCTCTGGCGTAGCGCCAGACGCTCGGCGTCGTTCAGTTCGCGCGCCTCCTTCTCGATGGCGTAGAGCTTGCCGATCAGGGCCAGCGCCTCGTGGGCGCGACCACGCTTGCCTTCGGGCAGCACCTTGCCGGCATCGACGAAACGACGGCGTGCATGGACCCAGCAACCGAGCCGGGTCACCCCTTCGGTGAAGGCAATGGCGCCGTAGCTCTCGAGCCCGTCGGCCATCAGATGCCCCTTCCAGCCTTCGAGCAGGCGCAAGGGCACCGCCTGCGCGCGGCTCGGATCGTACTCGAAGAGAATCACCGGCCTACCCGGCGGGCCACCGCGCTGCACCCACATCTGGCTCTTGCTGGTCGCCGCCCGGCCAGGCTCCTTGAGCACCTGGACCGGGGTTTCGTCCATGTGGATGACGTCGTGCCCGAGCAGCACATCGCGCATCAGGTTGGCGACCGGCTGCAGTGCCCGTGCGGTGCCGATCACCCAGCGCGCCAGGGTCTGGCGCGGCACGAGCACGCCTGCGCGGGCGAGCACGTACTCGAAACGCGCCAGCGGCAGCCCATCGACGTACTTGGTGACGAGCAGCATCGCCAGCAGGTCGTTGCTCGCGTTGCTCTTGGGTAGCACCTGCGCCGGGGCGCGGGCGCTGACGGGCGCCTGGTCGCCCTTGGGACAGCCGTAGCGCTTCTTGATGTGGCGCAGCACGCGCACCTGCATCGGCACGATATCGAGCTGTTCGCTGACGTCCTGGCCGATCTCGACCATGGGCGTGCCGCAGGCGCAGGTGCGCTCGGCCTCGGGGACGTCATGGATGACGTCGATGCGCGGCAGCTCGATGGGCAAGGGCTTGCGCTTGCCGCGCGCCTTCTTCTTGCCGGCGTCGGCCGGGGTCTGGCCAGACGGCTCGGTGGCCGGGGGCGGCAGAGTCGCGGTGTCGTCCGCCTCGGGTGCGGATGCGGCCAGCGCTTCGGCCTCGTCGAAGAGCCAGCCCTGGCCCGCGTGCGATTCGCTGCTGGGCCCGAACATGCGCCGACGCGCCAGGCGTAGTTGCTCGTAGATCTCGAGGATGCGCGCCTCGAAGGCCTTTTGCAGTTCCGCCTCGCGGGCATCAAAGGCTGCCTGCCGTTCGGCTTCACGTGCCTCGAACGCCTGCTGCTGTGCCAGCAGCAAAGCTTTGAGCGCCGCTGGATCGTCGGGCAACTGCTCGGGGAGGACGGATGCGCACACGCCGACGGCGGGGTTCGAGCGAGGGACGGCGGTACGTTGCGGCATGCCGGAATTATACCCGATCATGCTACGTAACTGATTGGTAATGCAGCGTTTTATGCGGTTTAGCCGCCCACAGATCGAAGCCTTCGAGCAGCCACTCAAGCTCCTTCATCGTCAGCGTGCAGGTGGGCTGGCCCGCCTCGGCCGCCGGCCAGGCGAAGCGCTCGGCTTCGAGTCGCTTGTACCAGAGGCAGAAGCCGTTGCGGTGCCAGTACAGCGCCTTGAGCTTGTCGCGGCGGCGGTTGATGAACAGGTACAGCGCGTCGCCGAACGGGTTTAGCCCCAGTTCCTGCTCGACCAGCGCCGACAGCCCGCCGATGGATTTGCGGAAGTCGATCGCCGGCCGGTACAGATACACCGCGCCGATGGTGTGCCCCGGATGCATCAGCGCCTCCGCTCCGAGAGCGCCGCCGACAGCGCGGCCAGCCAGTCGACGCCGGGCAGCGTCGCGCACTCGAGCCGCAGCTGTGCGCCGATCATTACCGTGCAGCCCGTGCGGGCCGTCATCGAAGGCTCGATCTGGATCGGAACGAATCCGCCAAGCTTGGCGCGGCTGCGGCGACCGCCGGCCACCAGGCGCTTACGCCATTGGTAAAGCGCTTGCGGCGACAGGCCCTCGCGCTCGGCGTAGGCCTTCGTGGTGATGCCCTCGGCCTCGATCGCCGACAGGTGCGACAACCAAAACGTGCTGCGCTCCGACATGCTCGTGCTCCCCGGAAAACGGAAGCCGAAGCATGCGGGCTCACCCAGGGCTACGTAAGGATGGGGTTCGTGGAGCGCTTAC
>NZ_MBFM01000008.1:14509-15625 GCF_001696715.1 Thauera phenolivorans
GACGTGCGCCAGTACGGCATGGCCAAGGAGGGGCTGATCGCCCGCCAGTTCATGCTCGGCGTGGTGCAGACCGCCGAGGGGCTGCCGATCTACCACGAGGTGTTCGACGGCAACACGGCTGAGACGCGCACTCTGCTGCCCACGCTCACCAAGGTGCTCGAGCGCTTCCCGTCGGTGCAGCGCCTGGTGCTGGTGGCCGACCGGGGACTGCTCAGCCTGGATAACCTCGAGGCGCTGAAGGCCGTGCGCTTGGCCAGCGGCAAGCCGCTCGAATTCATCGTCGCCGTGCCCGGTCGGCGCTACAACGAGTTCATCGACCTGCTCGAACCCTTCCACGAACAACAGTGCGCAGCGGCCACGCAGGAAGTGGTCTCGGAGCACGCCTGGAACGATCTGCGGCTGGTGGTCGCGCACGACCCGGCAACAGCGGCTGCCAAGACCGGGCAGCGCAACGAGCGCATCGACGCGCTGATCCGCCAGGCGGACCAATGGACCGGCAAGCTCACCGAGCAGGACGAAGGCGTGAAGCACCGGGGCCGCAAGCTCTCGGACAGCGGCGCCAAGGCGCGCTTCTACCACGCGGTCAGCGAAGCGCACCTGTCGCGCATCATCAAGGTGGATCTGGGCGAGGAGCTCTTCAGCTACCACATCGACGACAAGGCGAAGCGTCTTGCCGAAATGATGGACGGCAAGCTGCTGCTGGTCACCAACGCCGAGGGGCTCGCCGCGCAGAACGTGATTCAGCGCTACAAGTCCCTCGCCGACATCGAGCGCGGCTTCAAGGTGCTCAAGTCCGAGATCGAGATCGGCCCGGTGTATCACCGCCTGCCCGAGCGGATTCGCGCGCACGCGTCGATCTGCTTCATGGCGCTGATCCTGCACCGGGTGATGCGCAGTCGCCTGAAGGCGGCCGATGCGGGCTACACGCCCGAGCGCGCGCTCGAGCAACTGCAGCGCATCCAGCATCACCGCGTGCGCCTGAACGGCGGCGAGCCGGTGGCCGGGGTGTCGACGCTCAGCACCGAGCAGAACGAGGTGCTTCATGCACTGTAAGCGCTCCACGAACCCCATCCTTACGTAGCCCTGGGTGAGCCCGCATGCTTCGGCTTCCGTTTT
>NZ_MBFM01000009.1 GCF_001696715.1 Thauera phenolivorans
TGTAGTGGCATTTTTGAAAGTGCGCTCTAGCAAAAACAAGCACTTGCGAGCGTAACTGTCGAACTCGGGTGTACATGAAGATGCGACCGAGCTGGTGGCGTTGGGCCTTGTCGAGCGAAACGAAGCCGGTGCGCTGCGCTGTCCGTTCGTCGACATCCATGTCGACACGCACATGGCCGCTGCGGCCTGACGAGTTCGACGAACTGCGTGGACCGGATGTTCGTGACGACTGATCACGGGCAGGTCGTCGGCCTGCCCTGACGCTCGCCATCTGCCTCGACTCGCGATCAACGGCAGCTATGCGGAGGCGGTTTCCAATAGCGGCAGGCGGCCATCAGCGGACGCAGGGAGGACTTTCCGCAACCGGCCGTTCGATGCGGCACCGATGGCCTTCGCGCAGGGGTAGTGAATCCGCCAGGATTGACTTGCGCTGCCCTACCTCTCACTAGTGAGGGGCGGCAGCGCATCAAGCGGTGAGCGCACTCCGGCACCGCCAACTTTCAGCACATGCGTGTAAATCATCGTCGTAGAGACGTCGGAATGGCCGAGCAGATCCTGCACGGTTCGAATGTCGTAACCGCTGCGGAGCAAGGCCGTCGCGAACGAGTGGCGGAGGGTGTGCGGTGTGGCGGGCTTCGTGATGCCTGCTTGTTCTACGGCACGTTTGAAGGCGCGCTGAAAGGTCTGGTCATACATGTGATGGCGACGCACGACACCGCTCCGTGGATCGGTCGAATGCGTGTGCTGCGCAAAAACCCAGAACCACGGCCAGGAATGCCCGGCGCGCGGATACTTCCGCTCAAGGGCGTCGGGAAGCGCAACGCCGCTGCGGCCCTCGGCCTGGTCCTTCAGCCACCATGCCCGTGCACGCGACAGCTGCTCGCGCAGGCTGGGTGCCAAGCTCTCGGGTAACATCAAGGCCCGATCCTTGGAGCCCTTGCCCTCCCGCACGATGATCGTGCCGTGATCGAAATCCAGATCCTTGACCCGCAGTTGCAAACCCTCACTGATCCGCATGCCCGTTCCATACAGAAGCTGGGCGAACAAACGATGCTCGCCTTCCAGAAAACCGAGGGTGCGAACCACTTCTCCGGGGTCAGCACCACCGGCAAGCGCCGCGACGGACGAGGTCTTCCGATCTCCTGAAGCCAGGGCAGATCCGTGCACAGCACCTTGCCGTAGAAGAACAGCAAGGCCGCCAATGCCTGACGATGCGTGGAGACCGAAACCTTGCGCTCGTTCGCCAGCCAGGACAGAAATGCCTCGACTTCGCTGCTGCCCAAGGTTGCCGGGTGACGCACACCGTGGAAACGGATGAAGGCACGAACCCAGTGGACATACGCCTGTTCGGTTCGTAAGCTGTAATGCAAGTAGCGTATGCGCTCACGCAACTGGTCCAGAACCTTGACCGAACGCAGCGGTGGTAACGGTGCAGTGGCGGTTTTCATGGCTTGTTATGACTGTTTTTTTGTACAGTCTATTCCTCCGGCATCCAAGCGGCAAGCGCGTTATGCCGTGGGTCGATGTGTGATGTTATGGAGCAGCAACGATGTTACGCAGCAGGGCAGTCGCCCTAAAACAAAGTTAGCCATCATATTCACGCCATTTCGAATTCGCCGAATGAAATACGCCAGAACATTTCTCCTAGCTTTTCTCCTCGCAGCAATTGCAGGCTATCTTTCGCATGCCGCTTTAGGCACAAGTCTTCCAAATCTTATTCAGGTTGGAATTGAGAAATACACGCAATCGAAGACAGCAGCGAAGTCATTTCCCATCTCTATATATTTATTATTGATGGCCTCAGCACTCACGCAGCTGCTCATTAGCTTCAAGGTTTCCCCAAGATTGATGCAGATCGCAACAGAAAAAGCTCTCGGAAGAGTGCTGAAAGTTGGAGGCGCGTTCATCGGAGTAATAGCTGGAATGACGGCTGCCTTCTATCAGGCAGGAAACTCGACAGAAGTGCAAGCGGGGGTTGGACTCATTCTTATGGTCGCGACATTTATGATCGCCCCAATCCTTATTGCTATGTCGCTGCGTCTTCTTTCCGAAGACGACCCAAATCCCGGGAGAGCCAAGGTTCTACGATGGACCATTCGCATTTGCTGCGCTGGGATCATGTTGATTGCTGCTTATGGGATTGTAGATGAGGCCAATAAAAACATTGGAGCGCCAAAGCAACAAACATCCACACTGGGAAACCAGGGCGATCGCACCGACATTGCATACCCATATGACGTAAACGGTTTACGATCATGCACTTAGAGACCCCC